>CAWAEV010000010.1:0-24911 GCA_963780925.1 uncultured Alphaproteobacteria bacterium
GGCCAATCCCGAGGTAATGCGCAAGCAACGCTGTTTTGCGAATTCGAGCCGAGATAGTGCCGAGATAGAACCATGAACGATGAGGGAAACAACGGTCAGCCGCGATCTAGTCGCATGGCGACAAAAATAGTGACGGCGGGGCGCGATCCCCGTTCCTACCACGGCTTCGTCAATCCGCCCGTCTATCACGCCTCGACCGTGCTCTATCCGAATGCCGAGGATTTCCTCGCGCATCGCGCGCGTTACCAATATGGCCGCCGCGGCACCCCGACCACCGAAGCGCTGGAACTCGCCTTGCAGGAGCTGGAAGGGCCGCAATGCGCAGGAGTCTCCCTGCTGCCGTCGGGGCTTGCGGCGATTTCGGCTGCTTTGCTGTCGGTCGTGCATGCCGGCGATCATGTGCTCGTCACCGACAGCGCCTACGGGCCGACGCGGAATTTCTGCGGACAGATACTTTCGCGGCTCGGCGTCACCACCAGCTATTACGATCCCAGCATCGGCGGCGCGATCGCCGAGCAGATTCAGCCGAACACACGCGCCGTCTATCTGGAATCGCCGGGCTCGCTCTCCTTCGAAATGCAGGACGTGGCGGCGATCGCCAAGGCCGCTCACGCCAAAGGCGCGCTGGTGCTGATGGACAACACCTGGGCGACGCCGCTTTATTTCCGGCCGCTCGACCACGGCGTCGATCTCGCCATCCAGGCCGGCACCAAATATATCGGCGGCCATTCCGACGTGATGCTTGGCACGGTCTCGGCCAATGCGGCATCGGTGGCGGCGCTGAAGAACACCGTGCGTCTGACCGGCCTGTGCGAAGGACCGGACGATGTCTATCTGGGCTTGCGCGGCTTGCGCACCCTAGGCATCCGGCTCGACCGCCATTATGAATCGGGCGTCGCGGTGGCGCGCTGGCTCGAAGGCCGGCCCGAGGTTTTGCGCCTGCTGCATCCGGCGCTGCCGAGCCATCCCGGCCACGCCATCTGGAAGCGCGATTTCACCGGCGCATCGGGGCTGTTCAGCATGGTGCTCAAGCCGGTGCCGAAAAAGGCCTATCACGCCTTCGTCGATACCCTGGAACTGTTCGGCATCGGCGCTTCGTGGGGCGGCTACGAGAGCCTTGCCATTCCGTTCGACTGCGCGCCATTGCGCACCGCGACGCGCTGGGAACCGGGCGGACCGACGGTGCGCTTCCATATCGGGCTTGAGGCGGTCGAGGACCTTACCGCCGATCTCGAGCGCGGCTTTGCCGCGCTCGCCGCGGCAACATAATCTCTGCTCAGACGACCGTCGTCGCTCTGTGGTCGCGCAAGACGAAATAGAGATTGCGCAGATAGACGAACACGCCGAAGGCCTGGCCGGCGATGAATACCGCGTCTTTGCGGTAAAGCGCATAGACGAGCAGCAAGAGGCCGCCGCCAATCGACAGAAACCAAAACGCCGTCGGCACGACGCTGTGTCCGGCGCGCTCGGATGCAATCCATTGCACCACGAAGCGCATGGTGAAGAGGCCTTGGGCGATCAGACCCAGGATCACCCACCAATCCAGCCTGGTGACGAAGACATCCGTAAGATAGGCCCCGACCGCGTGCGACATATCAATGAGCAAGGGTTATCTCCTGCGATTGCGGAACGCGCCTTCGGCGCCGGATAAGCCACCACACGCCGGCGAGATCGAGAATACCGATCCACAGCCGGTCCCAGAAACCGTAATTCGACGTGCCGTGGGCGCGCGGCCGGTCGACCACGTCGACATAGCCGATGGCGAAACCTTCGCGGCGAACCAGCGCCGGCAAGAAACGATGCAACCCGTCGAAATAAGGCAGCGATAAGAACAAATCGCGGCGGAACGCTTTCAGTCCGCATCCGGTATCGCGCGTGCCGTCCTTGAGCACGGCATTACGAACGGCATTGGCGATGCGCGACTGCAATTTCTTAAATCCCGTCGCCTTGCGGCCGACGCGCTGACCGGCGACGAGCCCGATCCGCGGCGCGCCGGCTTCGAGCGCGGCAACAAGCGCCGGAATGAACGCCGGATCGTTCTGGCCGTCGCCATCGAGCGTCGCCACGATCGGGGCACGCGCCATGGCAACGCCGGTGCGCACGGCAGCCGACTGGCCGCAGGATTTTTCGTGCCGGATTTGCCGCAAATACGGACGCTCCGACATCAAGCCGCGCAATTCCTGTTCTGTCGTATCGGCCGAGCCGTCGTTGACATAGACGATCTCGAACGCGCTACCGTGCAAGGCGCCGGCGATCTCGGCAACGAGCGGCGCGATATTGCCGGCTTCGTTGCGCACCGGCACCACCACCGATATTGCGGGTAAAGCTTCGCGCCCGCGGCTTTGCAAATTGTCTTCTGACATGGCGCAAGCTTCTAAGGCGCATCCGGCTTGGGTTCAATCGCATGGAAATTCTGGGCAGCGCTAGGCGACGCGGATGGCCTCGCCAAGCGCCGCCTTGATCCGCTGCCACGACGGCCCCGGATAGGCACGTAGATCGCGCGCGCAGAAGACCAGCCGCCGCGCCGCAAACCAGCGCCGCACCAAGTAGGCGCCCGCGGCGCCAGTCAACGCGCCGGCAATAACGTCACTCGGATGATGCGCCAGCACCGCGACCCGGCTCACCATGATGATGAGCGCATAGAGCCACATGACGAGGCGCGTGCGCGGCCATATGGCGCCGATCGCAATTGCAGCCGATACCGCCGTCGTAGCATGGCCGGACGGCATGCTGGCATATTCGGGCCGCCATACGAACGGCATATAGAGAAACGGATCGTCGTGGCCGCCGCCGCCGACATAGGGCCGCGCCCGCCCGATCAGGCGCTTGACGATGGCGACGAATAGGCCGGGCACGCCGATCGCCAGGAACAAAAATCCAACGCGGGCGGCGAGCGCCGTGAGCACGCTTTGCGAAACCCGGGACAGCGCGGGCGACACCAGCGCCGCCAAGCACAGCACGATGGCGGCGAACGGAATGAGGAACCAGCCTGACAGGCCGAAATTGGTGATGTTCTCGAACGCGTCCCGAATCCGGCCTGGCTCATGGCGTGCCCAATGACTTGCCGCCGCATCGACGGCGAACATCGAAGCGACGACCACATAGAGCGTCGCCACCGTGGCGGCGATAGCAGGCAGCGATGGCCGCAGCATCTTGGCCGGCGGCGGCGGCGCGACAGCGAGAGTCCAACGCTCGAGATTTTTCAGCGCATTGCGGCAAAGCCGCTCGATCGGGCGTAGCCCGCGAGCGGGATCAGCGCCGCGTACCACTGCCATTTCGTCGGGCGGCGCCTTCGGCCCATTCACGGCGCGCCTGCCGATTGGAACACCGCAATGGTAATCGGCTTGCCGACGCTGATGTTGTAGCCCTCGATGCGCGGCCCACGGTCGTAGCGTAAGCCGATCGCCTCGGCGCGTAGCGCGAATTCGCGCTCCTGCGGCGCGTCGACAAAGGCGAACCGGCAGCTGCCGCCGCGCAGGAAATCGGCGGCGCCGTCGGCATCGGTGAAGCGGGTATTGGTGCCGGCGAGGAAAACCAGGCTCGGCTCTTGGTAGCCGGTGGAGGCGGCGACCGGATGCGGGCAGCCGAACTCATGCAGCACTTGCACGAGCGCCACCGAGGGAAACGCCGGCGTCAGCGACGGCACAATAACGGCGTACATGCCAAAGGCCATCAGTACCGACGCGGCCGTAGCGCGCATAAACGCGCGCTCGGCGCCGTCGGCATCGTATAGTTGCCAGGCAAAGAGCCCGCAGACGATGGCCGCGGCGAAGAACGGCCAAGCGAGCAACGCTAGATCGCGATCGATCACAACCGCGGCGATCACCGCAATCACGCTGACGATCACCGGCACCAGGAACCACCACATGATGCCGCGGACCAGCCACACCCGTCGCGACAACACGCGTGTCTCCACCGCGCCGGCGATCAAAATGGCGATCGCCGGATAGAGCGGCAGCACGTAATGCGGCAGCTTGGTCACCACCAGCTCGAACACGATCCACGACGGCACCAGCCAGGCCAGAAGAAAGCGCGCGGCAGGCTCGCGGCGCACCGCCCACACCGCCGGCGCCGCCAATCCCGCCAACATCGAAGCCGGAAAGAAGGTGGCGAAGAACAAAAGCACGTAGAGGCCCGGCGGTGCGCCATGGGCTTCTTGCGAGCTTGCGACCTTGGCGAGCATGTCCTCGCCGACGGAAGCGACCAGAAATTGGCTACCGACACGCCAGTAGATGGCGATGAACCATGGCAGGACGAGGAGGAACATCCAGGCAATGCCCGGCAACGGCCGCAGCGCCAACAGCCAGCGCGCAGAGCGATCGAGGATCGACAAGGTCGCCGCGGCTAATCCGACGACCATCAATATGAGCGCACCCTTGACCAAAATACTGACCGCAATCGCCGTCCAAAATACCGCGAGCAGGCCGAGCCTCGGCGAAGCCTCGTCGCGGCGCGGGGCAAGATAGACGCGCGCCAATACGCTCATGGCGAGAATGACGGTGAAGAGCAGCACGGCATCGGTCTTGGCCAATCTCGCCTCGACGCCGAGAATGGTCGAGGCCGCCATCATCAAAGCGGACAACACGGCGCCGCGGCGGCTGACGAAGGCGAGCGCGCACCAATAGGTCGCCAGCACGGCGCCAATGGCGCCGAGCAAGGACGGCACGCGGTAGAGCCAGATGGTGGTATCCGCATTGGGCAGCCCCAGCGCGCTCGCCGTGTTCACCACGGCAGCCTGCATCCAGTAGATGCCGACCGGTTTTCGATAGCGCACGTCGTCCTGGTAACGGATATCGACATAATCGCCGGTTTCGATCATCTGCTTGGTGGCTTGCGCGAAATAAGCCTCATCGCGATCGACCGGCGGAATCTGAAAAAAACCCGGCAGGAAGGCGAAGAGCGCGATGAGCACCAGCACGGCCGCCGCCCGCCGGTGCGAGCTTGCGGCGTAATCGAACAGCGCGGTTAAGCCCTTGGCGGGCCAGCCGGACCGCGATCCCCAGCTGCTGGTCGTGCTCATAAGCGGCTTATCGTTGACGCATTATCTTGTCCGAGCACCGGTCCAAAGCCCGCATCGGAGCCGGGCGGACGGCTTTCGGCATGTGGTCCTAAATGCCAGCCGACAATAGTGAATTGCACCTCAGCGGGGAAGCGCTGCCATCGGTTTCCTGCCCCCGCGCCGACGTGGGGAATGATCGTGTCGGGGTCAAGGCCGAATAAGCGTTGCAAAACTTGACCCATCGTCGCGCTTACCGCCGCCGAAGGCGCGATTTACCCGGCATTTGGGGGCAGGTTTTACTATATGATCGGGCTTCCGCGGCCCCGTAGCTCAGGGGATAGAGCAACAGCCTTCTAAGCTGAAGGTCGCAGGTTCGAATCCTGCCGGGGTCGCCACTTCATTCGTCAAATCGACTGGCCCCGCCCCCGGCTGGCGGAATTCTGCCCACAAAGTCGCCGACCCGACCTGATCGCTACAATCGGGACACTAGCCGGCTTCGCGCGATGAGAGTATGTTTTCTCTCACGCCAACCAAGACCAACAATAATTATGGCGTCGACAGGGAGGATTCCATGACCAACTCACGCCTGCTTTCGCAATCACGCGAAGTTTCCCAAGCAAAGCTTTCACGCCGCAGCCTGCTCAAGTCGGCCGCGCTCGGCTCCGCCGCCACCCTCGCCGCCCCTTATGTCAGGGGCGCCTATGCCGCCGGTTCGTTGTCGCTCGGCGTCTGGGATCATTGGGTGCCCGGCGCCAACAACGCCCTGATCAAGCTCTGCAACGAATGGGGTGAGAAGAACAAGGTCGATGTACACATCGACTTTATCACCTCGATCGGAGACAAGGACCTGCTCACGGCGAGCGCCGAAGCGCAGGCCGGCGCCGGTCACGATATGATGTCGCACCGCGCCTGGCAGATCCAAGTGCATCGCGACGCACTTGAACCGGTGGGCGACATCGTCGATGCGCTGATCAAGGACTACGGCCCGATCAGCCCGGTCGCCGAATATCTCGCTCAGCACGACAAAGTCTGGTACGCCCTTCCCACCACCGTCGGCAGCCAAGTGAAGCCGCCCGCTTCGCGCATCGATCTGTACAAGCAATATTGCGGCATCGATCTGACCAAGATGTTCCCGGTCGGAGGTCAACCGCGCGACCAGGCCGCGCTCGACAGCTGGAACTACGATCTCTACCTCAAGACCGCTGAGCAGCTCTTCAAAGCCGGCCATCCCATCGGTCTGGCGATGGGACAGACCAGCGACGCGATCGATGCCACCGGCGCGATCTTCCGCGCCTTCGGTTCGATGATGGTCGACGAGAAGGACAACATCACGGTCAACACCGATGCGACGCGCCAGGCATTGGAGTATTTCGCCAAACTGATGCCGTTCAATGCGCCGAACGCTTACGCCTGGGACGACGCCGGCAACAATCGCTGGCTCATTTCCGGCGAGGGGTCGGCGATCATGAATCCGCCGAGCGCCTGGGCGGTCGCAGTGCGCGACAATCCGAAGGTCGGCGAACAGATCTGGCATCACAGCATGCCGCGCGGACCGAAGGGACGCTTTG
Organism: uncultured Alphaproteobacteria bacterium; assembly: GCA_963780925.1. GTDB lineage: Bacteria > Pseudomonadota > Alphaproteobacteria > Rhizobiales > Xanthobacteraceae > BOG-931. Next base: position 6,568 of record CAWAEV010000010.1, read on the forward strand.
CCGGGCAGTTGCCGTTCTTCTACGGCATCTGGAAATTCTCGAAAAACAAGCAGGCAGCCAAGGATCTGCTGCACTACATCTCGCTCAAGGATTCCGCTCGCCAGCTCGTCGCCGCCTCGAAGGGCTACGACCTGCCGTCGTTCAAGAGCTTCTACGACTTCGACACTTGGAACACTGTCGGCCCGCCGGTCGGAACGACCTACAATTATCCGCCGCGCGACGACGAAGAACCCAGCGTCACCGGCTATCCGGCGCGGCCCGCTGTCGGTGCGCAAATCTACAACCAGTCGGTCCATACCATCATGGTTGCCAAGGTCGCGCAGTCCAAAGAGTCGATCGACAGCGTGATCAAGTGGGCCGAGGGCGAGCTGGAAGGCTATTTGCGCGCCTGACGCTCTAGGGCGGGTACATTCGGAAAGTCGTGGCGCCAGTTCGCGCAAGCGGACCGGCGCCATGACCCTTCGCGCTGGCACCGCGCACGTGCAATTTTAGGGGAGACGATCCATGGTCGATGCGGTACAGCGATCCATCCCATTCGCGCCACCGCGCGTTTTCACGCGCCAGCGTGCCAGCCTTCACGGCCTGATGCGCCGTCGTTCCACGATTTCGTTTCTTATGTGCCTGCCGCTCTTGGTCATCGTTGCCGGTCTTATCGTCTATCCGGGCTTCTACTCGGTCTATCTGTCGACGCTCAACCGGACGCAGGTCAAATTCATCGGTCTTGGCAATTTTACGTTTCTGCTCGGCCGCGACACCTTTTGGATGGTGGTCCAGCAATCGGCCATTTTCGCCCTCTCCGCCGTGTTCTTCAAAGCGCTGATCGGCCTCATCACCGCCCATCTCATCAACAACCTGCCCGCCAAAGGCCAGCGCAAATGGCGCGGCATGCTACTGGTTCCCTGGGTGATGCCGCTCGCTTTGTCGACGCTCGGCTGGTGGTGGCTGTTCGACCCGACCCACAGCGCATTCAACTACATGCTGCAAAGCTTCGGATTCGATGAGATCCCCTGGCTGAGTTCGCCCGGCTGGGCGCGCTTCTGCGTCATCCTGGTGAACGTCTGGTACGGCGCGCCGTTTTTCCTGATCATGTATTTGGCGGCGCTGAAATCGGTGCCCGAGCAGCTGTACGAAGCCGCCGCGATCGATGGCGCCAACGCCTGGCAAAAATTCCGGCACATCACGCTGCCGATGATGCGCAATATCATTTCGATCACGGTGCTGTTTTCGCTGATCGTGACCTTCGCCAATTTCGATATCGTGCAGATCATGACGTCCGGCGGGCCGCGCAATAAAACGCACGTCTTCGCGACTTATGCTTTCCTGTCCGGTATTCGCTCCGGCGATATTCCGCTTGGAGCATCGATCTCGCTATTCATGTTTCCGATTCTCGCGATTGCGGCGATGTTCATTCTTCGCGGGGTGCGCAAGCGCGGGCAAGAGGTGGGCGCATGACCGCCACCACCATCTCGACCCGATCCACCGGAGTCTTTGCCAGAAGCCGTTCGAGCCTGACCCGCAACCGGCGCTGGGCATTGTTCGCTTCTTATTTTTTCCTCGTTCTCTTCGCCATCTTTTTCCTGATGCCGCCCTACTACATGGTGGTGACCTCGTTAAAGACCAACGCCGAGGTCGCCCACATGGCGACCAATCCTTGGTTCATTTCGGACGGCATCACCTTCAGTCATTTCCGGGAGCTGCTTTGGAATACGGACTTTCTGATCTTCTTCAAGAACACGGTCATCGTAACGGTCTGCGTAGTGTGCATCACGATGACGGTCAGCATTCTTGCCGCCTTTTCGCTGGGACGGATGAAATTCTGGGGATCGGGAATTCTCGCCACCGGTATTTTCCTCACCTACCTGGTTCCCGAATCGCTGCTTTTCATCCCGCTGTTTCAGATCGTGCGCGCGGTCGGCTTGCTTAATTCCTATTGGGGCATGGTACTGGTCTATCCGACCTTAACCGTCCCGTTCTGCACTTGGATCATGATCGGCTATTTCCAGTCGATCCCCAAGGAACTCGACGAGGCGGCGCTGATCGACGGCGCCGGCCATTTGCAGATGCTCACCAAGATCTTCATCCCGGTGGCACTGCCCGGCATCATCGCCGCGATGATTTTCTGCTTCACCGTATCGTGGGCGGACTTCGTCTATCCGATGGCCTTCCTCTACAGTTCGGACCAGCAGGTTCTCACGGTCGGCACGGTCACGAGCCTCATTCGCGCCGACGTCTATCAATGGGGCATGCTGATGGCCGGCGCGCTCCTTGCCGCCGCACCGCCGCTCGTGATCTACGCGTTCCTGATGGACTACTACATCGCCGGCTTGACCGCGGGCGCCACCAAGGGCTGAAAAGGGTTTTATCACAATGGCCGAAGTCGCGTTACGCAACGTGATCAAGCGCTTCGACGATATCGAAGCGGTGCGCAGCATCAGCCTCGATATTCCCGACAACGAATTCGTCGTACTGGTCGGTCCTTCGGGATGCGGCAAGTCGACCACGCTACGCATGATCGCCGGTCTCGAGGAAGTCACCGCTGGCGACATTTATATCGGCGGCGAAATCGTCAACGATCTGCCGCCGAAGGATCGCGATATCGCGATGGTGTTCCAGAATTACGCGCTCTACCCGCATATGTCGGTATTCGAGAACATGTCATTCGGGTTGAGACTGCGCAAATTTCCCAAGGCCGAGATTAAACGGCGCGTCGACAATGCCGCGCGCATTCTCGACATCACCGAGCTGCTGGACCGCAAGCCTAAGGCCTTGTCCGGCGGTCAGCGCCAGCGCGTAGCGATGGGACGCGCCATCGTGCGCAATCCGAAAGTGTTCCTGTTCGACGAGCCGCTGTCAAACCTCGACGCCAAGCTGCGCGTGCAGATGCGCACCGAAATCAAACGTGTGCATCAGTTGGTGAAAACTACGACGGTGTATGTCACCCACGACCAGGTCGAGGCCATGACGCTGGCCGACCGCGTCGTGGTCATGAACGGCGGCGTGATCGAGCAGATCGCAGCTCCGCAGGATCTTTACCATCACCCCAAGACGCGCTTCGTTGCCGGCTTCATCGGCTCGCCGGCGATGAATTTCATGCGCTGCCGGCTGGAACAGAACGGTGTCGGCTTGCGCGTGCGCATTTCCGACACGATCAGCTTGCCGGTGCCGGCGGCGCAATCGGCACATTTCCAGTCGCTGACCGGCAAGGAACTGATATTCGGCCTGCGCCCCGAACACATCACCGAGCCGCGGCGCAACGACCGCGACGCGAATTGCGAATTTAGGGCAACGCTCGACGTGGTCGAGCCGATGGGCATGGAGACGATGGTTTATTTCACCGTCGACGGCCAGGAAATCTGCGGCCGCGTCGACCCCGGCAGCGTCACCGGCCCGGGCGAATCGATGCGGCTCTACGCCGACATGGACCGCATGCACCTGATCGATCCACAGACGGGCCTGGTGCTCTAGCCATTAAAGGAAAGCCCGCTTCCGGGCACCGGAAGCGGGCTCAACGGGTCCTCGTCCCATGGCGGACGCTGGCGCGTCCGCCCGGCGCGGCGTTCAGCCGCTAATCCTCACTATAAGCGTCATCCGAAATGTCCTTGCCGGTGAAGTCCGGCATCATTGCGGCTGATATGAAGCTGATTACGGCAAGAACTGCGATATAACCCGCGATCGCATAGCCGGATCCGTACGCGGCAAACAGCGCAGTGGCGATGATCGGTGCCGGACCGCCGGCGATGATCGATGCCAGCTGGTAGCCGAGCGAGGAGCCGCTGTAGCGCAATCGAGGGGTGAAGGACTCGGCGATTAGCGCCGCCTGCGGTCCATACTGCATGTCGTGTGGAATGAGCGACAGCACAACGGCGATGAAGACCAATGCCGGAACTGCCGTATCTACCATGCCGAAATACAGGAAGCCGAACAGGCCCATCGTCACGACGCCGATCAAATACATGTTCTTCCGCCCGATCTTGTCAGACAGGTGTCCGGAGATCGGGATGGTGAAGAACGAGACGCAGGCCGCAACCAACACCGCGGAAAGTATGAAGTTCCGGTCCATCTTCAGGGTGCCGACGGTATAGGCGAAGACGAAGGCGGTGAAGACATAGAACGGCGCCTGCTCGGACAACCGCAGCAAGGCCGAAAGGATGATCTGCTTCGGCTGCTTTTTGATGACTTCGACGATCGGCGCCTTCTCGATCTTGTTGGTGTCCAGGAGTTTCTGGAATACCGGGGTCTCGAGGATACCGAGACGAATCCACAAGCCGATGCCGACCAAGATGATCGACAGCGCGAAAGGAACGCGCCAGCCCCAGGTCAAGAAATCGTCGCCGGCCCATCTGCTGAAGGCCATGACGGCGAGGGTGGACAGGAGGAGGCCGCAGGGAACGCCGAATTGCGGCCACGCAGCGACGAGGCCGCGCTGGCCGTGCGTGCGCGACCATTCCATGGCCAACAGGACGGAGCCGCCCCACTCGCCACCGACGCCGATGCCTTGGATCGCGCGCAGCACCGTCAGGAGCACCGCGCCCCAGATGCCGATCGAGCTGTAGGTCGGAACAAAGGCGATGGCGAAGGTCGCCAGTCCCATGCACAACAGCGTTGCGATGAGCGTCGCTTTGCGGCCGATGCGATCGCCGTAATGGCCGAATATCGCAGCCCCAATCGGCCGTCCGACGAAGCCGATGAAGTACGTTCCGAACGCGGCCAGCGTTCCCGCGAGCGCCAACTCATTGGGGAAATAGAGCTTGCCGAAAACCAGGCCTGCCGCCGTGCCATAGAGGAAAAAGTCGTACCACTCGATTGCCGTGCCGACTGTCGACGCGATCACTGCTTTGCGCAGCTGCGCGCTATGTTCAGCTTCGGGCAATCCCCCAACTGTCGTTGCCATAGCCATAGCGTACCTCCCCGGTTTCCTCGTTTTTGCGGAACGGGCTTATGGGCCCGTCTTCCGCATCGAGGATATACGCAGAGGTCGGCGCGTGGCTACAGGGCAAATGGTTACACACAACCCGGTCCGGCATTTTGATGCAGTGCAGCGCCGATTGAGGCGCTCGTGGGAACCTTGCCTAGCCGGAAAGCCGGGTTCACTTACTGCGTCGGCTTGTTCGACGCCAAAACGGTAACCGGAGTATCGCGATAGTAGTCCGCGAACATGCTTTTGAGGTTCTCCACCTTCGGCAAGTCGTTGAAGACGATGTAGGGGTAGCTCGGATGCGTGACGGCAAAGTCCTGATGATAGTCCTCAGCCGGATAGAATCCCGATAACAGCTCGAGCTTGGTCACGATCGGCGCATCGAAGGCGTGCGCCTGCCCGAGCTGCGCGATATAGGCCGTCGCAATCCGCTTCTGCTCGTCATTGGCATAGAAGATGGCGGAGCGATATTGCGTACCCTCGTCGGGTCCCTGGTAGTTGAGCTCGGTCGGATTGTGCGCGACCGAAAAATAGATCTGCAGGATTTTTCCGTAGGAAATCTGGCGCGGATCGAACGTCACCGAAACCGATTCGGCATGCCCGGTCCGTCCGGTGCTGACCATCTGGTAATGTGCCGTGTCCTTTTGGCCTCCGGCATAGCCGGACACCGCCTGGGTGACCCCTTTGGTATGCTCATAGACCGCCTGCACACCCCAGAAGCAGCCGCCCGCCAGCACCACGGTCTGCAGGCCGCCATCGGCCGGAACGCTGGCATCCAGCGTCGGCGGCGGAATGGCGACGGCGGGCTCGGCAGCTTGGGCGAGCCGGGTAACCAATGCGAAGAGCGGCACACACAGTAACGCTCCCAGCATCAATGATTTTGCGATCTTAATGCGTGTCATCTGTTTCCTCCGACGGCGCCCGGCGCTTGGACGCCATTGGCCAAGTCTATTGGTCAAGTCTTAGGTAATTGCTCTTAGGTCATTTGCGGAGACACGCGCCAATCACAATTGTCGCCACGGCGCAACGCGGCGCGCTCACGACCTCGTGTTCGGACACGCCTTATTGTGCAAGAATCGCTACTCGACCGTTTGATAGCCGCGGATTACCGGCTCCGAGCCAAAACCCCAATAGTTGCGCAGCGTCCCCTCCGGCCACACTTTTGGTCGCTGCGGCCGGTCCTGGTGCCACGGCCGCGGATCGAAATAGCCCAGCGTCTCGTCCTTCATCTGGTCCATCTCGCAGAAGAATTCGACCCGCACTTTGTCGGCGTTGCGGTGATAGATCGCGACATTGTGGCCGATGATGTGGCGGCCGGGGCCCCAGACCAGACGGATGTCGTGGCGCGCCAGGATTTCGGCGGCGCGCTGGATTTCCGCCCAATCCTTCACTTCAAACGCAATGTGGTGGAGCTGCGGCTGTGCGTCATAGACAAAATTCACCGTATGGTGATCGGTGTTACAGCGCAGGAAGGCGAAGTGGTCGGCGTGCCAGTCGGAGACGCGGAAGCCGAGCACATCGCAATAGAATTTTACGGTTTTCTGTACGTCGTCAACGCGATAGGCGACATGGCCGAGCTTGAGCGGCATGACACCGGCCTGCCGGCCGTCGTCCTTGGCAAAGACGTAGTCGGCGAAGACTTCGACGATCGTGCCTTTGGTGTCGCGGAACACGACGGCCTCGGCGATGCCGGGCGAAATCCCCCTCGCCCGCTCGCTTTTGACGCCGTGCCTCGCAAGCTCTTGCACGACGATTGTCAGATCGGTTCCGGGAGCGACCTGCAAGGACAATCGCGACAGCGCATTCACCGGACCGGGCTCGAGCGCGATCGCTTCAAGCCCAAGCTTGCAGGCGAGGATGGCGCGGTCCTTCGCGCGTTCGACGACAGTGAGGCCGACTACTTCGGTGTAATACGCAATTTGGCGCTCGATATCGGGCGTGGTCAGCGTCGCGTGCCCGAGGCGTCTCACGCTGATCAAGGCTAGCCTCCCGATGCCGAACGTGGCCGCTGCGCGCATTCAGCAGGCTCGGCATACCGGCTGGCGCGGCCGCTTGAGCCCAAGATTTTCGCGCAATGTTTTGCCTTCATACTCGCTGCGGAACAACCCGCGGCGTTGCAATTCCGGAATCACCAGTTCGACGAAATCGTCGAGCCCGCCGGGCAGGAACGGCGGCATGACGTTAAATCCGTCGCAGCCGTCCTTTTTAAACCATTCCTCCATGATGTCGGCGACCTGAGCCGGCGAGCCGCGGATCACCGCCTTGGCCCGCGCGCCGGCGACTCGCATCGCCACTTGCCGCATGGTCAGATTCTCGTTGCGCGCCATTTCGGTGACGTTGGCGAAAGTGCTGCGGCTCGCATTCGACAACGGCAGGTTTTCCGGCAGCGGACCGTCGAACGGATAGGGCGACAGATCGACGCCGCCAAGCACGGTTGCGAGGATTTCCCGGGCGACGATCGGATGAATCAGCGATTGCAGATATTCGTAGCGCTCCTCGGCCTCCGCTTCACTGCGTCCGACCACTGCGCTCAGCCCCGGCATGATCTTCATCTCTTCGGGCGCCCGGCCATGGCGATCGAGCTTGCCTTTGATTGCCGCGTAAAATGTCCGCGCCTGTTCGAGCGTCAGCGGCGCGCAGAAGATTACTTCGGCAAATTCGGCAGCGACTGCGATCATGTCGTCGGAGCCGCCGGCCTGCACGATCACCGGGCGGCCTTGCGGCGAGCGCGGGATGTTCAATGGGCCGCGCACGGAGAAATGCTCGCCCTTGTGGTTAAGGCGATGTAGCTTCTTCGGATCGAAGAAGTGGCCCGACTCCTTGTCGCGCATAAAGGCGTCGTCGTCCCAGGAATCCCACAGCCCAACGACCACTTCCGCGAATTCGCGGGCGCGATCGTAGCGCTCGCCGTGCTGGTAATGGACGTCGCGGTTGAAATTCAGCGCTTCGGCCTCCATCCCGGAAGTCACGAGGTTCCAGCCCGCGCGGCCGCCGCTCAAATGGTCGAGAGAGGCGAATTTGCGCGCGACATGGAATGGTTCGTTGTAACTCGTCGAGGCCGTTGCCACGAGGCCGATGCGCGAGGTCAAGGCTGATATCGCGGAGAGCAGCGTGATCGGCTCGAAGTTGGCGACGTACTGCGCCGAACGGCTGACCGCCTCCATGTTAGCGTCGCGCACGCAAATGTTGTCGGCGAGGAAGACAAGGTCAAACTTGGCACGCTCTGCCGTGCGCGCGATTTCGACGTAATGCTGAAAATTGATGCCGGCGTCGGCCTGGGCCCTGGGATGCCGCCACGAGGCGACATGATGGCCGGTCGGATTGAAGAAGGCGCCGAGTCTCATTTGGCGTTTGCCGCTCATTTTCTCTCGTCCATTTCTTCCCGCATTCGTTCGCCTGTCGCTCCCACGCCGGGCGAACAACGGGGCAAGCTCCTGCTGGGCACAGTATTACCCGGCGGTCGGGCGGAAAAGGGCGGCGCAAGCCGCGTCAGCCGCTGGCTACGACGTGTGACGCGGGACTCGACCGCAATAGGTTCTGCTGCGGTTGGCGACTTCGAAACCGCAGATTAATGATTTGCATCAATGATGCGGCCTCCCATTAAGGGCGCCTCACCCTGTCGCGGCCGCCGCACCGACCAAGACCATGAGCGCAAAACCGGCGCAGCCACCTTCCACCGCAGCTATGGCGCCTAGCGAGCACGGCACAGCGCACACGCCGTTGTGCTTCGTCATCGACGGCGACGGCAGCATCCGGCATTTTCTGTCGCTGATTCTGCACGGCGCCGGCATCGATACCGAGGAATTCGCCGACGGTCAGGGACTGCGCCGGGCGCTCTTGCACCGTACGCCCGATCTGATCTTTCTCGATATCCCGCTGGAATCCGCCGAAGCGATCGCCTGCGTGGTCGCCCTCGGCAACGGCGACTATCGCGGGCGAGTGCAGCTGATGTCGAGTCGCGGCTCGGCCGTGCTCGCTCATGTCAAGAGCATCGGCGAACAACAGCGCCTGCAGATGCTGCCGGTGTTGCGCAAGCCGTTCGAGACCAACGCGATCCTCAAATTGCTGCAAGACCTCAAGCTCGGCCATCCGCCGACGGTCGCCGGGCGCATCGATCTTGACGAGGCCTTGGCCAAGGACTGGATCGAATTCTGGTACCAGCCGAAGATCGATCTGCGCAAGAAACAGCTTGTCGGCGCCGAAGCGTTTGCCCGCGCCCGCCATCCGACGCTCGGCATCCTGATGCCCGGCGCGTTCATGCCCGGCGCCAAGGAATCCAGCCTGATCGCAATATCCGAACTAGCACTCGCCAGGGCGCTGACCGCCGCCGCCAATTTCGCCAAGCTCGGCGTCAATCTGCGAATGGCGGTCAATATCCCCGTCGACGCGCTGGTGAAGCTTGCCGTCGCCGATATCGTGCAGACCTATCGCCCGCAATTCGAGAAATGGCCGGGGCTGATCATCGACGTGACCGAAGAACAGATCGTTACCGATCTGGCGCTTGCCAACGACATCGCCAAACGATTGGAGCACCTCGACGTCCAGCTTGCGATCGACGAATTCGGCCGCGGCTATTCCTCGCTGGTGCGGCTCAAGGAATTGCCGTTTGCCGAGCTCAAGCTCGACCGCGCCTTCGTGACCGACTGCGGTACCGACAAGGTCAACGCCCCATTGTGCAAGACGGTCATCGACCTCGCGCACAATTTCGGCAGCGTCGCCGTGGCAATCGGCATCGAGAAGGCGTCCGATGCGCTGGCTCTGGTCAGCATGGGCTGCGACTACGGCCAGGGCTTCCTGCTCGGCCAGCCGATGCCGGAGGCACGTTTCGTGTCGCTGCTACGCCAGCGTACCGGCTCGCAGACGCGATCCGCTGTGACCGCATCGCGCGGGATGGAAAAACGGCCGGCTTAGGGAGCGCGTCGCGCGCTCAGTGCGTCCAGGCGCCGCGCCGCGTATAGGCGAAGTTGTCGGAATAGGAAATGCGTTGCCGCTTCGGCGGCTTACTCTCGAATACCTCGTAGGCGATGCCGTTGCGCTCGCAATAGGCGATGGCCTCTTCCTTGGTGTCGAAGCAAAGCCGCACTTGCTGCTTCATGTCGCCCGAACTGGTCCAGCCCATCAGCGGCTCGACGGCGCGCGGCTGTTCGGGCTCGTAATCCAGCACCCATTCCTTGGTCTTGGCGGTGCCGGACTGCATCGCCGTGCGGGCTGGTTTATAGATTCGGGCGGTCATGGGCCTGCCATCGCTAAAAATGGTCGGGGCAGCAGGATTTGAACCTGCGACCTGGAGTACCCAAAACTCCCGCGCTACCAGGCTGCGCTATACCCCGCCGGTCGCGGCATTGGATAGCTGTTTCCCTTGCGCCCAGCAAGCCGAGCCGCCTTGCCGCAAATCAGTGGTTACCGAAAAACGAGCCTGTTACCCGATCGCCCGGCGCGATGTGAAACTTCCGCGCGGTGCCGGCGATCACTTCCAGCACGCCGCGGACCGGACCCGCGGACGGAACGAGCGCGTCCGACAGCGGCGTCGTGTTTTGCGCGATGTTGAGAATGCGTCCGTCGCCCCGGATGAAAATCATATCGAGCGCGATGTAGGTATTGCGCATCCAAAACTGCACCGGTTGCTCGGTCTGAAAATCGAACAGCATGCCGTGCCCCTCCGGCAGCGATTTACGGAACATCAGGCCGCGAGCGCGTTCGGCGTCGTTGGTGGCAAGCTCGACGGAGAATGCATGCACGCCGGAACTCGTCACGATCTCGATCGTATCTTGCGCTGCCGCGCTCGCAGGCGTTTGAGCCGCCGGCAGGGCGCAGCCGGCGACGAGCACGATTGCGGCAAGGCCGGCGGCCCGGATGAGCCGCGTTGAGCGAACGACGGCGAGTAGCGCTAGTGCGAGGCCGGACCGAGCGGACCGCTCTCGGGGCGTATTTCGGCCGCCATCAGGCCTTTCGGTCCCGGCCCGAAGCGCACCAGGACGAACTGACCGGGCCGCAGTTCGGTCATGCCGAAGCGGCGCAAGGTTTCCATGTGGACAAATATATCCGGCGTCCCCTCCCCCCGTGTCAGGAAGCCGAACCCGCGGAGCCGATTGAACCATTTGACCTGTGCCCGTTCGAGACCGCTTGTGGGCGCCACAGTAACATGGGTTCGCGGCGGCGGCATCTGCGCCGGATGGATCGCCGTCGATTCGTCAATGGAAAGAACCCGGAAGGCCTGCAGGCCTTTGGGGCCGACCAACACCTCGCAAGCGACCCGCGATCCTTCATAGGCGGTCTGAAACCCGTCGCGACGCAGGCAGGTGACGTGCAGGAGCACGTCGGCCATGCCGTTGTCCGGAACGATGAAGCCGTAACCCTTGGCAACGTCGAACCACTTGATGACCCCGGATACCTCGATGACGCGCGCGGCTTCGTCAGGAAGCGCAACATCGGGTCCGAGACCCGGTTTGGTGGATTTTGGTTCGATCCCGTCCGACGCCATGACGCCGTGGCCGCCGCTGTTGTGCTGGCGCCCTGCGGGCGCATCACGAATCTCTTGAATCGAAGATAACACCGACAATCCGACGCGAAAGGGTAAAAATGCAACACTGGCGTAAAAGCGTCACGGCCTGTGCACAAAGCGGATTTTATTCAGTGGTGCATAATGAGGGGTCCGAGGACGGTCCCGATATCCTCGTGCACGACCAGATCGGCGATCTCATCGAATTCGGTCGGCTCGCGATTGACGATGATGAGCCGCGCGCCATTGCGTTTCGCAATCAAGGGAAAGCCCGCGGCAGGCCAGACCACAAGCGACGAGCCGATCGCCAGGAACAAATCGCACGATTGAGCAAGATCTTGGGCACGCCGCATTGCGGCATCCGGCATGGCCTGACCGAACGAGACAGTCGCAGTCTTGATGAAGCCGCCACAAGCCGGACAATCCGGCGCGCAGCCGTTCGCAGCGTCCATTCGCCGGCGCACCCACGACAGTTCGTAGCGCTCATTGCAATCGAGGCATAAGGCAAAGGTCGTATTGCCGTGCAATTCGACGACGTGTTCCGGCGCAATCCCCGAGGCTTGATGTAAATTATCGATGTTTTGCGTAATGACCGCCGGCACCTTGCCGGACCGGTAGAGGCCGGCGATTGCGCGATGGCCGCGTCCAGGCTTCGCGCCGCCGAACTGCTCCTCCATGGCGAAGCGCCGCCGCCAAGACTCGTTACGCGCCTCCTGGCTGGCGAGGAACTCGTCGAACGGGATCGGCCGGTACCGGCTCCACAGCCCGCCCGGGGAGCGAAAGTCTGGAATGCCAGATTCGGTCGATATGCCCGCTCCGGTGAACGGTATGATGATGCCAGCCTCGTGGACCATCTCCTGCAGCCGCGCTATGGCATTATCGCGAACGGGCAAGATCATTCTTCATAGCCACGCTTCATCCCCACCCGGCCTCGTCATACATTACCCACCGGCTCTTATCGGCTGTTATCGACTTTTGCCGGCCCAGCGGCCAATGACCGACCAGCGGAGGTTTCCATCATGCGGTATCTGCACACAATGCTGCGCGTGCGCAATCTCGACAATGCGCTCGACTTTTATTGCAACAAGCTCGGCCTGAAGGAAGTTCGTCGCCGGGTCGACGACAAGAACAAATATACGCTGGTATTCCTTGAGGCGCCGGCCGACGACGAACTGGTCGCTAACGGCCCGGCGAACCGGCAGGCGCCGCTCGTCGAACTCACTTATAACTGGGACACCGAGGACTACGGCGAGGCGCGCCATTTCGGCCACCTCGCTTACGAGGTCGACGACATCTATGCCCTTTGCGAGAGACTGATGAAGGCAGGTGTCACCATCAACCGGCCGCCGCGCGACGGCAACATGGCTTTCGTGCGCTCGCCCGATAAGCATTCGATCGAGCTTTTGCAAAAGGGCTCGCCGCTGCCGCCCAAGGAGCCGTGGGTGTCGATGCCCAATATCGGCAAATGGTGACGCCTTTCCGTCATGCCCGGACTTGTTCCGGGCATCCACGTCTTGGGCGGCGACAAGCTAAAGACGTGGATGGCCGGGACGAGCCCGGCCATGACGTCGCAGATGGCTTCCTTGCCGCTCGCGGCAAAGCACTTTATATGTCGCGCGTTTTCCGGCTCCGAGCGCCATCGCGCTCAATCCGCGCCCTTCGTCTAGCGGTCTAGGACATCGCCCTTTCACGGCGGTAACACGGGTTCGAGTCCCGTAGGGCGCGCCATCACCATCAAGCACCCCGTCATATCAAAAGCACCTGATGTCCAATGCTCTCGAACTCTTGACGACCCGGCGCTCCTTCAAGGCTGGCGAACTTGGCGGCCCTGCCCCATCCGCCGCCGAACTCGACACGCTTTTGACGATCGCGTCCCGGGTGCCGGATCACGGCAAGCTCACGCCGTGGCGCTTTATCGTGTTCGAGGGCGACGCGAGATACACAGCCGGCGCCGCCATCGCGGCCGCGTTCCGCACCAAATACCCCGACGCCAAACCCGAACATGTCGAGGCCGAGCAACGGCGATTTGCACGCGCGCCGCTGGTCGTGGCGGTGGTGAGCCGCGCCGCCCCGCATGCGAAAATTCCCGAATGGGAGCAAGTGCTGTCCGCCGGCGCCGCCGCCATGAATCTCGTTCTCGCCGCGCATGCGCTCGGCTACGGCGCCAACTGGATCACCGAGTGGTACGCTTATGATCGCAACGCGCTCGATGCGCTTGGCTTAGCGCCGCACGAGCGCATCGCCGGCTTCATTCATATCGGCCGGCCGCCGGGACCGCCCGAAGATCGGCCGCGGCCGCCACTTAATGAGATTGCCACGCGCTTTTCCGCTTAGTTGGTCCGCGCCAGTGGAGCGGATTTGACATTCGCTACCCACCCAGCCGCTAACGCGTGAAGCGAATGTCAAATCCGAAAGCTCCACTAGGACTAATAATTGCTAGTGGTCCTTTGATTTAACATTCGCATGAGAGCGTGCCGAAACGGGATGCGAATGTTAGAATTGGACCACCAGGCTCCGCGAGCCGCCGTTCACTGCTCATCGTGCTTGTCGATATCCGGGTTTGAGCGGCCGATCTGCACGGAATCCTTCGGAACGCAGAATGAGAACTGCACACCACCCTCCTCCGAGTCGAAATCGGCGTGAACGTGCGCTGCCCGGATGCAGTCCGATTTGGTCTTGTATTCCGGACCGGGCATAACAGTGACCTTCGGCGAGTTGCCGAACGCCAAGCTCATAGCGACAATGACCCACATCATCGAACTCCCGCGGGCGCGCGGGCTTCGCCACGTTCTCTCGATCGAACCGCCGCATGAGTAAAACGCTAATCAAAAGCGACGGTTCCCTCCTGATGCAGCGCACAATTCACGCAACCGTTGCTTCATAACCGGAATTTTTCCCCGCAACGTCCACGTCGCAGACCAATATCCGTCACGGCGACGCCACAGACTGCCCCTAGCCTTTTCGCCGGGCGGAGAGAGGCGGTTCAGGGAGGAAAAATCATGACTCTGCATGCCGACACGGCGGCACGAGCGCACTTGGCCACGTCCAGCAAGAACAATTGCCCGCAATGCAGCGAATGGCTGCTCGCCCCCGACTGGTCCGAATACCTCAACGAGCGGTGCGTGCGGCACAGCTGGTCGTGCGAAGCCTGCGGCCACCAATTCGAGACGGCGGTGTACTTTTCCAAAGCGGCGTAATCACTCCGCGGATCGCGGCGGATAGGCGTGCCGCCGTCCGTTGAAATCCTCGATCGTCGAACAATCCGCGCTCAAATAGTTCGGCCCGATCGGCGATTTGCCGTAGCCGCCGGGAATATCGAGCACATAAGCCGGCTGACAGAGGCCCGAATAGCGGCCGCGCAGCGCGCGCATCAGGTTTTGGCCCTCTGCGATACCGGTGCGCAAATGCGCCGTGCCGGGCGCCAGATCGGCGTGGTGCAGGTAATAGGGCTTGACCCGACATTCGACCAGCGCCCGCAACAGCGCGCCGAGCGTTTCGGCGTCGTCGTTGACGCCACGTAACAGCACGGATTGGCTCAGCATCGGTATTCCGGCATCGATGAAACGCGCAATGGCAGCGCGGGCGTTTTCTGTCAGTTCGCGTGGATGATTGGCATGCAGAACGACGAACGTCGCTCTGTTGCTGCGTAGCGCGCGCACCAAAGCCGGCGACACCTGTTCGGGCGCCGCGACCGGCACCCGCGTGTGCACGCGGATCACCTTGACGTGCTCGATCGCGGCAAGCCCAGTCACCACGTCTTTGAGACGCCGCGGCGACAGCACCAAAGGGTCGCCGCCGGTCAGGATCACTTCCCAGATTTGAGGGTTGCGCCGGATATAGTCGAGCGCGGTCGCGAGCGCGGCACGGGACAGCCCTCCCCGTCCCGGCCCGACCGTCTCGCGCCGAAAGCAAAAGCGACAATAGACGGCGCAGGCATTGACGAGCTTGAGTAGCACGCGGTCGGGATAGCGATGCACGATGCCTTCGACCGGGCTATGCGCCGCGTCGCCGATCGGATCGCTCAATTCCTCCGGCCGCGATTCCAGCTCGCGCAGATCGGGAACGAACTGCCGCGCGATCGGATCGTGCTGATCGGACGGATCGATCAAATCGGCAATGGCCGGCGTGATCGCGACCGCATAACGCGCGGCAACTTTTTCGAGCGCCGCGCGCCGATCGTGGCTCGCCAATTGTGCCGCGACGAGCTCCGAGGGCATATGCAAGGTTTTAGCGGCTGCCGTCATGGCCGGCCTCTCTGTCTGAGTTCAAGCCGTTATGCGTGAGGCAGCCGCTCCGAAGCAAGGCTTGGCATGTCACTGTCCGCAGGCGCTAGCCATGCGGTCCGCCGTCAAGAGGCTCGAAGCGCCCAAGCCGCCGGCTGCCCTCATCGCTGCGGCACGCCGCGCCGCCCGCGGCTTGACGCAGTTGTCGTCTATGGACTACATTCCACTTGATGATCGAAATGCGCCAGACCGCGGAATTTTCGCACTGGTTGCGCCGTCTGAAGGATGCCGAGGCCGCTGCACGGATCGTCGCTCGTCTGCGCCGGATGGAGCAAGGAAATCCCGGTGACGCGAGAAGCGTCGGCCGCGGCGTCATGGAAATGCGGATCGCTTACGGCCCCGGCTATCGCATCTACTACGTGCATCGCGGAGCAGAAATTGTGATCCTGCTTTGCGGGGGTGACAAGCGCACGCAACGGCAAGACATCAAGCGCGCTCAGGCGCTAGCGGAGGAAGAGTGATGCCGAACACGACACAATTTAATGCCGCCGACTATCTCGACAGCGAGGAACGGCAGGTCGCCTACATTACGGCGGCGCTTGAAACCGGCGATGCGGATTTCGTGCGCGATGCGCTTGGTGTTGTTGCCAGGGCGCGCGGCATGGCCGAGATTGCAAAAAACGCCGGTTTGAACCGTGAGAGCTTGTACAAGGCGCTCGGCGAAACCGGCAATCCCGAATTCGGCACCGTCATGCGCATCGTCCGCGCCATGGGCCTTACTCTGTCTGCCCGCCCGGCCGCCACGGCACGCGCGTCAAAGCGACGGCGCGTAGCCTGATGGCTGCAGACCGCCTGCCAGTTGGCAAAAGTTTTTCCGGGCGATGCGCCGAGCACGGCGGCGGCAACCGTTTTGGCCATCTCGTGCGAGACATCCCGGGCCATTCGGAATGATGACATTCTGATTCGCGCTATCCGCCTCCAACCGGGGTCCATAACACCTGATCGATGCGTGAAGCTCCCGTCGCTAGCATGACCAGGCGGTCGAGGCCGAGCGCGACGCCGCAAGCAGGGGGCATCTGCGCCAATGCGGCGATGAAATCCTCGTCGATCGGATAGCGCTCGCCATAGATCCGCTGTTTCTCCGCCATTTCGCGTTCCAGGCGGCGATGCTGCTCGGCGGCGTCGTTGAGTTCGCCGAAGCCATTGGCAAGCTCGACGCCACAGACGTAAAGCTCAAAGCGTTCGGCGACGCGCGGATCGTCAGCTTGCTGCGCCAGGGCCGAAAGCGCGGCCGGATATTCGTCGAGAATGGTGGCGCGGCCGATGCCGAGCTTGCCCTCGATCCGCTCCACCAGCACGCGGCTGAAAATATCGCCCCAAGTGTCGTCATCGCCGATGCGGATGCCCGCCGCAGCCGCAGCGCCCGCAAAAAGCTCGCGGTCCGGCACGCCGTCCGGCAGCGTCGCCAAGAGATCGATGCCGGCAAAACGCGCAAAGGCCTCCGCGACGGAAAGCCGCTCAGGCTCGGCGAAGACATCGGCGGAGCGGCCGCGAAAGGTCAGTTGTCGCGTGCCTGCTGCCCGTGCGGCGGTTCGCAGAAGGGCAATGCAGTCGCCCATCAAAGTCTCATAACGCTCGCCGGCGCGATACCATTCGACGAGCGTGAATTCGGGATGGTGCAGCGCGCCGCGTTCGCGGTTGCGAAATACTTTGGCGAATTCGACGATGCGCCGCTCGCCTGCTGCGAGAAGCTTTTTGCAGGCGAATTCCGGCGAGGTGCGCAGATAGAGCCGTGACGGCGTACCATCGGGCGCGGCAAGCGTGGTGGCAAAGGAATGCAGATGAATTTCGTTGCCCGGAGCGACCTGCAGCACGGCGGTGTCGACCTCGACAAAGTCCTGGCCGGAAAACCACGCCCGCAGCGCCGCTACGATCCGGCCCCGCGCCAACAGGATCGGCCGGCGGTCGGCATGAACGTGCGGGGCCCAAAAAGGCGAGGAACGGGGCGGAATGGCCGGCATGTCCTTGTTTATGAGCCTTTGAGGAAATAACTAGCGGTGACGCTCAGGATCGGTATGTTGCAGCCCGAATCTAGGCCATCAAGATAGAGGAAACCGTGAAAGTCATCGCCAGCTCGTTGCGAAAAGGCAATATTGTCGAAATCGACGGCAAACTCGGGGTCATCATGGCCGTCGAGAACATCCATCCCGGCAAGGGCACGCCTGTTACCCAGATGGACGTGCGCCGCATCGCCGACGGCGTGAAGGTCTCGCTGCGCTACAAGACCACCGACCAGGTCGAGCGCGCCTTCGTCGAGGACCGCAAGCACCAATTTATGTATCAGGATAGCGACGGCTTCCATTTCATGAACATGGAAAGCTACGACCAGGTCGCCCTGCCGGCCGACATCATCGGCGATCAGGCGGCGTATTTGCAGCCCGAAATGGAGGTGACGATCAGCCTCCATGAAGGCAACCCGGTGGCCATCGAACTGCCGCCAAAGGCCACGCTCGAAGTGGTCGAGACCGAGCCGACCATCAAGAGCCAGACCGCAGCTTCGTCTTACAAACCGGCCGTGCTGTCGAACGGGGTGCGCACCATGGTTCCGCCGTTCGTTACGACCGGCACCAAGATCGTGGTGATGACCGCCGACGGCAGCTACGTCGAGCGGGCGAAGGAGTAGAGTCCGGCGCCCGCAGCATCTTTT
>CAWAEV010000011.1:0-189712 GCA_963780925.1 uncultured Alphaproteobacteria bacterium
CATCGGGGCGACGGAGAAGCGGCGATTTAATTGCAAGTTTGCATTCCAATATTTCCTTTCGTCTATGTAGCGTTTTCGGGACAGGAAATCGACCGCCGCATATGCCGTGCCGAACGCATTGACGCTGCCTCATGCCGCCGTTACCCCCTCCTGGCAAGGGGCCACCGATGAACGCTAAGGAAAAGGCCGCGCTCGGATCGATCGCCGCGTCGGCGGGGCTTACGGCGGCGAAGACCGTGATCGGGCTCCTCACCGGCTCGCTCGCGATTCTGTCCGAAGCCGGCCATTCTTTGATCGACCTCTCGGCGACGCTGCTCACCTATTTTGCCGTCCGCGTTTCCGACAAGCCGGCCGACGCCGAACACCAATTTGGCCACGGCAAAGTCGAGAGCGTAACCGCGCTTGCCGAAACGGCATTGCTGTTCGTGCTCTCGGCCGTCGTGATCTTCGAGGCCGCGCAGCGGCTTCTCGGCGCGCAAGCGCATGCGGTCGAGGCGACGGCCGCGGCTTTCGTCATCATCGGCGGCTCGATCGCGGTCGATTTTTTCCGCGCCCGCACGCTCAACCGTGTCGCCAAGGCGACGTCGAGCGAGGCATTGCAAGCCGATGCGCTGCATTTTTCCTCCGATATGTGGTCGTCGGTTGCGGTGCTGATCGGGCTTTGCGGGGTGGCGCTGGGCTACGCATGGGCCGATGCCGCCGCGGCGATTGTAGTTGCGGTGTTCATCTGCATTGCCGGCTGGCGGCTCGGCCGGCGCACCATCGATACGCTGACCGACACCGCGCCGGCCGGAGTGAGCGATCGCGTCGCGGCGATTGCACGCCACGTCTCCGGCATCGTCGCGGTCGAGCGGGTGCGGGCGCGGCCGGCCGGCGCGGTGCTGTTCGTGGAGCTTGGCGTCGCCGTGAGCCGCACGCTGCCGCTCGACCGCGTCACAACCATCAAGCGGCAGCTGACCGACGCCATCCGTGCCGAGCTGCCTGCCGCCGAAATCACCATCACCACTGAGCCGCGCGCGCTCGACGATGAAACCGTGCGCGAACAGGTTATGGTGATAGCGCGCGACCTTGGACTTGCCATTCACCACGTCGCCGTCCAGACGGTCTCGGGACGCCTATCGGTCTCGACCGATCTCGAAGTCGAAGGCACCCAGTCGCTCGGCGCCGCGCACGAAATCGCCGACCGACTCGAACAGGCGGTGCGCGATGAGCTCGGACCGGACGTCGAGGTCGAAACCCACATCGAACCCCTCCTCGCCGATGTGCTGTCCGGTCGCGACGCTGCGCCGGCGCGGATCGTCGAAGTGCGCGAAGTCCTGACATCGCTTGCCGTCGATATCCCCGACCTCGCCGAGGTGCATGACGTGCGCGTGCGCGAAACGCCTGGCGGCGAGATCGTCAATTTTCATTGCCGCGTCGATCCGGCGCTGTCGGTCGCCGCAGTGCATGACTTGGTCGACGCGCTGGAACGCCGGTTGCGCCGGCGCTTCCCAACCATCCACCGCGTCATCGGCCACGCCGAGCCCGGGCGGAACCAGCCATAACCGTGGCGCTTTCAATCGGCGCGCAAAGCCTCTACATGACGGCCCATCATGCGCATCGAAGAACCCCGCTCCGTCCGCCTGCAAGATTATCGTCCGCCCGATTGGCTCATCGAAACCGTCGATCTCGACGTGTCGCTGCATCCCACGGCGACGACGGTTCGCGCCAAGCTCAGGATCAAACCCAACGCGGCCGGAACGCCGGCGCCGCTGGTGCTCGACGGCGAGGAGTTGCAACTTCGCTCGCTCGCGCTCGACGGCAAGCTGCTACCGGCGGAAGATTTCGTCGCCGCGCCGGACCGGCTGACAATCGCCCAAGCGCCCAACCGGCCGTTCGAGTTGACAATCGAAACCGTCATCGACCCGACCGGCAATACGCAGCTTATGGGGCTGTACTGCGCTGGGGCGACCTATTGCACGCAGTGCGAGGCCGAAGGATTTCGGCGGATCACTTACTTCCTCGACCGGCCGGATGTGATGGCGGTCTATACCACGCGCATCGAGGCCGACAAGAAAGAGGCATCGGTTCTCCTCTCCAACGGCAATCTCGTCAGCCACGGCGACCTGCCGGGCACGTCGCGGCATTTTGCGGTCTGGCACGATCCATTCCCCAAACCGTCCTATCTGTTCGCGCTGGTCGGCGGCAATCTCGGCTGCGTCGAGGACACTTTCACCACGATGTCCGGACGCCAAGTCAAGCTCGCCATCTATGTCGAGCCCGGCAAAGAGGACCGCGTTGCCTACGCTATGGACAGTCTCAAACGCGCCATGCGCTGGGACGAGACCGCGTTCGGGCGCGAATACGATCTCGATATTTTCATGATCGTCGCCGTCTCCGCCTTCAATATGGGCGCGATGGAGAACAAGGGGCTCAACGTTTTTAACGACAAATACGTACTGGCCTCGCCGTCGAGCGCCACCGATGCCGACTATGCCGGCATCGAGGCGGTGATCGCGCACGAATACTTCCACAACTGGACCGGCGACCGCATCACCTGCCGCGACTGGTTTCAGCTCTGCCTGAAGGAAGGGCTGACGGTATTCCGCGATCAGGAATTTACCGCCGACCAGCGCTCGCGTGCGGTCGAGCGCATCAGCGACGTCCGGAGTTTGCGCGCGCATCAATTCGTCGAAGATGCCGGGCCGCTGGCCCACCCGGTGCGCCCCGAAGTGTATCGCGAGATCAACAATTTCTACACCTCGACCGTTTACGAAAAGGGCTCCGAGGTGGTGCGCATGATCCGCACGCTCCTTGGCCCCGCCACGTTCCGCAACGGCATGGACCTTTATTTCACGCGCCACGACGGCCAGGCGGCGACGATCGAGCAATTCGTGCAATGTTTCGCCGACGTGAGCCGGCGCGATTTTTTTCCGCAGTTCATGCGCTGGTATTCGCAGGCCGGCACCCCCGACGTCAAAGTCGTGCCGCATTACGACCCGCGCGGAAAAACCTACCGGCTCGACATCACGCAGACGGTGCCGTCGACGCCGGGTCAGCCGAAAAAAGAGCCGATGGTAATCCCGCTCGCGCTTGGGCTGGTCGGCAAGAACAGCGGCGATCTGCCGCTCGTGCTCAATGGCGAGCCGCTCGATCGCGGAGTATTCGAACTGACGCAACCGAGCCAGAGTTTCTTGTTCACCGACATCGCGGAGCGGCCGGTGCCGTCGCTCAATCGCGGCTTTGCCGCGCCGATCAAGCTCGCACTGCCGCTCGAACCGGACGATTTGCGCTTCCTCGCCGCACACGATTCCGATCCGTTCAACCGCTGGCAGGCGGTGCAGACTTTGGCCATGACTTTGCTCAAGACCAATGTCGCGGCGGTGCGTGCCGGCGGCCCGCTGCGCCAGGACGACGGCTTGATGGCCGCGCTCGGCGCCATTCTCAACGACGCCAAGCTCGAGCCGGCCTTCATCGCGCTGACGCTGTCGCCACCGAGCGAGGCCGATATTGCGCGCGAAATCGGCGGCGACGTCGATCCCGATGCCGTCTTCACTGCGCGCCGCAAGCTGCGTGCGGCGATCGGCAACCGGCACGGCGTGCCGCTGGCCGATACTTATCAGCGGATGATCACGCCCGGACCCTACCGGCCGGATGCGCAAAGCGCCGGGCGGCGCGCGCTTAAGAATATCTGCCTCGATATGCTGGCGATGACGGAAACACCGGCGGCGATCGCGCGCGCGTTTGCTCAATACCAGAACGCCGACAATATGACCGACCGCATGGCCGCGCTGGAAACGCTGGCGCTGCAAGACCGGCCGGAACGCGCTGCCGCGCTCGACGACTTCTACAAACGCTATGCCGCCGATCCCTTGATCATCGACAAGTGGCTGGCGCTGCAGGCGGCGATCCCGGAGCCGGCGACGCTCGATCGCGTCCGCGCGCTGACCAAGCATCCGGCTTTTTCGATCACCAACCCCAACCGCATCCGGGCGCTGATCGGCTCGTTCGCGCAAGCCAACCACACCCAATTTAACCGCGGCGACGGCAAGGGCTTTGACTTCGTCGCCGACTTCGTCCTCGCGCTCGATCCGAAGAATCCGCAAGTGGCGGCGCGCTTGATGGGTGCCTTTCGCTCCTGGCGCGCGCTCGAAGTAAAACGCCGCGCCAAAGCCGAAGCCGCGCTTCGCCGCGTCGCCGCCGCGCCGGCGCTGTCGCCAGACCTCCACGACATTGTAGCGCGCACACTGGCGGAAAGCTGACCGCGGGCACCGTCACCGCGAGACGCGATCTGGCCCGGCTCGCTGGACTTCGGGCCAAACCCGCCGCCACTCGCAAAGACGACGTTCTACGTGTTTGATCTGACTCTGTTTTAGGTCGCGGATGCGGCGACAGGCGTGCGCGCGATGGCGGGGGAAAGGTCGGATGGCCTTTTCCGCACTGCAAAAAAACTTCGGGACAATTCTTAAAAAATATTGACTCCGGACTCTCGACAAATCAACGCGCATCGATTCTATTGATGACGATTCGGAGAGATGCGGCACACCTCTTCGATGGCGGTGGACGGAATAATCCGAACGGAGGCAGGCAATGGCGCGCGCCGATGCGGCGAGTGCGTCTCTACGTTCCGATTCGATCAAGGGGCTGGCGCAATCGATCGCCAATCCCGCTTATCGGCGCCTATTGACCGCCGAGCCGCTGTTACGGCGCGCCGTTCCGGTTCTCATCGTCGCCTTCATGGTGACGATCTGCGTCGGCGCTGCGGTGCAAGTGCTCGAGCACCGCCGTCAGGTCGTGTTCGACGCCACCCGGACCATCGAGGCGCTCGCCGATCATTTCGCCACGGTGCTCGATCGCCCGCCGCGCGACAGCATGCATCTGGCGCGCAGCTCCGAAGCGCTGCAGCAAGCCCTGCCGGTCTGGGCGGCGGGCGCCGGCCGGCGCATCCTGGTTGCCGACGGCGACGGCACGATCGTAGCCGCCCTGCCGAACGAACCGCAGCTGTTGGGACGCCAAATCCTCGACGTGCTCGGCCCGTCGCAGCCGCTGACCACGTTTGGCGCCGCGGCCGGCACCATGGAGATCGCGCTGCCCGACGGCGAAACCGCCTTCGCTACGGTGCGGGCGTTGAAGAATCCGGTGGGCCTCCTCGCCGTCATTCAGGGCCGCAAAGACGCGCTCGCCGATTGGCGCTCAACCACCGCGCTGACGGCGACACTATCGGCCACGACCGGCTTCGTGGTGCTGATCCTCGGCTTTGCGTTCCATTGGCAGGCGACGCGCGCGCGCGAAGCCGACGTTATCCACGACACCGTGCGGAGCCGTGTCGATACCGCGCTTAACCGCGGCCGCTGCGGGCTGTGGGATTGGGACCTGGCGCGCGGCCGTATATTCTGGTCGCACTCGATGTACGACATTCTCGGCTTGCCGCAGAAGGACGACCTCCTCACCTTCGGCGAAGTCAATGCGCTCGTCCATCCGGACGACATCAATTTATACGAACTGGCGACCCAGCTCGCCGACGCCAAGGTGCAGTCGATCGACCATGCCTTCCGCATGCGCCATGCCGACAGCAAATGGTTGTGGCTACGGGTGCGCTGCGAACTGGCGCGCCAGGACGGCGAAGCCGGCCCGCATCTCATCGGCATCGCCGTCGATACCAGCGAGCAGAAGAGCCTGGTCGAGCGGACGGTGGAGGCCGATTTGCGGCTGCGCGACGCTATCGAGACCATTCCCGAAGCATTCGTGCTGTGGGACGCCGACAATCGCCTGGTGCTGTGCAATTCGAACTTCCAGGAACTGCATCACCTGCCCGACGAGGCCGTGGCGGCGGGCACCAGCTACGAGGCGATCGTCGCCGCCGGGCGCAAGCCGATCATCCGCACCGCCGTCGCCAATGACGGCGTCGAGCCGCGCGGCGCGCGCACCTTCGAAGCGCAACTCGACGACGGGCGCTGGATGCATATCAGCGAACGCCGCACCAAGGACGGCGGTTACGTCTCGGTCGGAACCGACATCACCAAGATCAAGCAGCACGAGCAGAAGCTGATCGAAGGCGAGAAACGCCAGATCGCGACCATCGCCGATCTGCGCAAGTCCCGCCGAGCACTGGAATTGCAAACCGCAGAACTTGCCGATCTCGCGGAAAAATACGCCGAGGAGAAGACCCGCGCCGAGGACGCCAATGCGGCGAAGTCGAAATTCTTGGCCAATATGAGCCACGAGTTGCGCACCCCGCTTAACGCCATCATCGGCTTCTCCGAGATCATGGAATCGAGAATGTTCGGGCCGCTCGGCGCCGAGAAATACACCGAATATTCCCGCGACATCCGCGAGAGCGGCGAATATCTGCTCGACGTCATCAATGACATTCTCGACATGTCGAAGATCGAGGCCGGCGGCATCCGGCTCACGCCGGAAGCGATGGCGCTCGAGCCCGTGCTCGCCGACTGCCTGCGGGTGGTGTCGACGCGCGCCGGCGAAAAGCAACTGACGCTCGATGCCAAGGTCGACCCCGACATCGAACTCAGTGCCGACCGCCGCGCGTTGAAGCAGATCGCGCTCAATCTGTTGTCCAACGCCGTGAAGTTCACCCCGGATGGCGGCGCGGTGACGGTGCGCGGGCGCCGGCGCGGCGACACAGTCACCATCGCCATCGCCGACAACGGCATCGGCATCCCCAAGGACGCGCTGCGCAAGCTCGGCCGGCCGTTCGAGCAGGTCGAGAGTCAATTGACCAAACGCCATCAGGGCTCCGGCCTCGGCCTCGCCATCGCCAAATCGCTGGTGGAAATGCACGGCGGCGTCATGCGCATCCGCTCCAAGCTCGGCCAGGGCACCATGGTCGTAGTCCGCCTGCCAGTGCAGACCAGGGCGCCGGTGGGTGCGGAAAGAGCGGAAGTTGCCGCTACGCTTCAGCCTGAATTGCTTGGGGCGTGACTTACGGCTCCTTGCCCAAAATCCGCACGAAACATTGGCGCACTTGTCGTTGCGTCTCCTCGACATGAGCCTGCAGCGCAGGAAAATCCGGCAGGTCGGCGGCGCGTGCGAGAAGTTCGAGCACGCCGGCACTCGCCGTTTTCGAATCGAACGCGGTCGGCAGACAGAGCCGCAGGATTTGCGTCAAATCGTGAAACAGCCGCACCGCCGGGCGCAGCACGTCGGCGTCCTCGGGCTTTAGCACGCCAAGCCGCGCTGCCTTTTCCAGTGCCCGCGCCGTCGAGGTATCGAGAATCTCCGGCGTCGCTGCGGCGTGAAGCAGTTGCAGATATTGCGCGATGAATTCGATATCGATCAATGCGCCGGCGGCATATTTGAGGTCCCAAACATTTGCATCGCCTTTTTCTCTGGCGATGACCGCACGCATCTCGACGACGTCATCGGCAATGATGCGCGCGTCTCGCTTACGGCGCAGCACGTCGCCGATCGTCGCCGCGATCTTTGCCGAAAAATCGGGCGCGCCCGAAGCCACCCGCGCGCGAGTGAGCGCCATGTGCTCCCAAGTCCACGCCTCGCTCTCCTGGTAGCTTTTAAAGCCGTCGATTTGGGTGGCGACCGGACCGGCCCGGCCCGAGGGCCGCAGCCGCATGTCGACCTGATAGAGGCGCCCGTAATTGGTTTGCACCGTCAATGCGCTGATCAGGCGCTGCGTGAAGCGGGCAAAATATTGCGCGCCGTAGAGCGGCCGTTTGCCGTCCGAGCTCGGGTGCTCGTGGTCGAAATCGTAAATCACGATCAAGTCGAGATCGGAGTTCGCAGTCATTTCCCTGGCGCCGAGCCGGCCGAGCGCGACGATTGCGCTGTCGCCGTCACGGATACGGCCATAGGTCGCGGCGAAATCGTCGCTGACCTTTTGATGCACCGCGCGGAGAAGAACATCGGCGAGCCGCGCGAAAGCCTCGCCGGCCTGTTCCGCGGACATCGCCCCGGAAAGCACCCGGGCTCCGATCAGGAACATATGCTCCTGACCGAACAGCCGGATGGCGTCGAGGACCGCCTCGTAGCCGCGGCTCTCTTCCAACGCCCGGGCGAGCGCCGCTTCGAGCCGCGTCTCGTCCGGCAACGAGGCGAAGAAGCGCGGCTCGACCAACGGATCGATGAAGTGCGGATTTTGCGCCAGGATCTCGGCGAGCCGCGGTGCGGTGCCAAGAATGAGCGCGACAAAGCGGATCAATTCCGGATTCTGTCGTAGCAGCGAGAAAAAACGCCCGCCGGCGCGCAGTCCGGCGAGGAACCGGTCGAATGTCGCAAAAGCCGCATCCGGATTTTCCGCCCGGGAGAATTGATCGACGATGACGGGGATGAGTGCTGCGAGATTGTCGCGCGCCTGCCCGCCGCGCAACGCGCGGTACCGGCCGCTGCGCCAATTCTGCACGGCAGCCGCGACCTCCTGCGGCCGGCGAAAGCCCAGCTGCGCCAATCGCTCGCGCGTCTCGGCCTGCGCCGGCCCATCGGCAAATAACAGCTGCTGCTGGCTGGCCAGAAACTCCGGCGCGCGTTCAAACAGCCACACATAGTGCCGCTCGACATTGCGCAAATGGACAACGAGCGCATCGGCAAATTCGGCGCGGCCGCCAAAGCCGAGCAAGCGGGCAAAATCGTCGAGCGCGGCTGAGTCGGCGGGCAGCGTATGAGTCTGCTCGTCATTCATCATTTGCAAGCGGTGCTCGACGCGGCGCAGAAAATTGTACGCCGCCGTCAGCTCATCGCGCGCGGCGGCATCGATCCAACCGTCGGCCGCGAGAACGGCAAGGGTGGCGACGGTGCTGCGGCCGCGCAGTTCGCCGTGGCGGCCGCCGGCGATCAGCTGCTGGGTTTGCGCGAAGAACTCGATCTCGCGGATGCCGCCGCGGCCGAGCTTGATATTGTGGCCCTCGACCGCGATCTCGCCATGGCCGCGATAGGCGTGGATTTGCCGCTTCATTTCGTGGACGTCGGCGATGGTCGCGTAATCGAGATACTTGCGCCAAACGAATGGCGCGAGATCGCGAAGCAATCGCTCGCCTGCGGCAAGATCGCCGGCGCAGGCGCGCGCCTTGATCAGCGCGGCGCGCTCCCAATTCTGGCCGCGGCTTTCGTAGTAATCGAGCGCCGCGTCGGTCGAAATCGCGATCTGCGTCGACGACGGATCGGGGCGAAGCCGCAAATCGACCCGGAACACGTAACCATCTGCGGTCCGCTCCTGCAGAAGCTTGACGAGATCGCGCGTGACGCTGACGTAGAACGGCGCCGGTTCGACGTCAGGGGCGAGCTTTGCCGCAGCCGCATCGAAGAAAACCATCAGGTCGATGTCGCTCGAGAAGTTAAGCTCGCGGCCGCCCATTTTGCCCATCGCCAGCACGATGTAGCCGCTCGCTTCCTCGGGATTTTTGCGATCCGGCGGCGCAAGCTTCTTGCGTTTGACCGCCTCACCCAGGAGAAAATGCACCGCGGCGGCGAGCGCGGTGTCGGCGACGTCGGTCAGTGCGGCGGTGACCCGCGCGACCGGCCAGACGCCGCCGATATCGGCGAGCGCGATCAAAAGCGCGGCTTCCGCCTTCATGCGGCGCAGTAGGCGCATCACGGCGGCTTGCGCATGCGCCGCAGCGACGGCGCCCTTCGTTTCGGCTAGCAATGTTGTGAGCGCCGCATCCGGGTCGCTGTCGAGCAAGCGGACAAAGCGCGCAGGGTCCGCCTGCACAAGGTCCCAGAGATAAGGTGCCGCCTCGGCGATGCCGCCGAGAAGACCGGCCAATGGCGGATGCGCACGAACGATAGCCTTGAGCCGCCGGCCGGCGGCGTTGGCCTTGAGGCTTGCAAGGAAGCCCGCGACGCGCGCGGACGCATGTGCCGTAGGCGACGGCAACGCGCCGCCAAGCCGCCGCACCAATGCGCCTTCATCCTGTTTCTGGCGTTGTTCCCGCGGCCGCTTTGCGCGCGCAGGCCGTTTCATCCCGCCCCCGCCGGTCCCGCACGCGGCAGCGCAATCGTGCTACGCAGTCCGGGATGATTGTCCTCGAGCTTCAATTCGCCGCCATGCAGGCGCGCCACCGCGGAGGCGAGGCTTAAGCCCAATCCCGAGCCCGGCTCCGAGCGGCTTTGTTCGAGGCGCACGAAACGCTCCACCACACGGCCGCGATCGGCGTCGGGAATGCCCGGCCCGCGATCCGCCACGCTCAGCGTGATGCGGTCGCCTTCGTTGCCCGCTTTGATCAGCACCTCGGTGGGCGTGCCATTCACTTTGCCGTCAAGCCGCGCATATTTGATGGCGTTATCGACGAGATTGGCCAGCGCCTGGCTGACCAGTTCGCGATTGCCGCGCACCGGCGCCGCGCCGTTGGCCTCGACCTTGAGCGAAATCCCCTTCTCGTCCGCCAGCGGCTCGTAGAGCTCGCCGACATCGCGAGCGATTTCGGCGGCATCGAATTCGATCATGTTGTCGCGCGCTTGGCCGGATTCGGCGCGCGCGATCATGAGCAGCGCGTCGAAGGTGCGGATGAGATCGTCGGATTCGGCGATGGTCAACTCCAAAGCGTCGCGATAGGCCGCGTCGCCGGTGGGATGACGCAACGTCTGCTCGCAACGATTGCGCAGCCGGGTCAGCGGCGTCTTCAGATCATGGGCGATATTGTCGGATACTTCCTTTAAGCCCCGCATCAAGGCCTCGATACGCTCGAGCATGGCGTTGAGGTGATCGGCGAGGCGATCGAGCTCGTCGCCGGTGCCGGCGACCGGCAAGCGTCCGGCGAGATCGCCGCGCATGATGGTTTGCGCCGTATCGGTCATGGCGTCGATGCGCTTGAGCACGCGGCGGCTGACGAAGAATCCGCCGGCAAGCCCAAGCACGATGACCAGCGCCAGCGACCATTGCCCGGCATGGGCGATGATGCCGAACAGGCGCTCGCGTTCCTCGAGGTCGCGCCCGACCAGCAAGTGGAAGCCGCCCGGCAGCTGGACGACCCGGACCAAGGCGCGGTGATCGCTGCCTTCCGGGGATTCCAGCCGCCGATAATTGGTCTCAAGCCAGCCGGGGTGATCGAGAACGCCCGGCTCGAGCGAGCCGACATTGCCGGCAAGCCCCTCCCCGGTCGGCGTCGTCACCAGATAAAGGCTCGAACCCGGGCGCCGGGAGCGCAGATCGACCACGATCACCAGCCGCCGGATGCCGCCTTGCTCGTATTGTTCGGACAGTCCGTTTACTTCGCCGTTGACGGTCGAGGTGATCTGCTCGTCGATCAAGCGCCGGGTATTGAGCGCGAAATAGCCCAGTAGCGACGCCGCGAACAGAACGAATATCGCCAGATAAACCAGCGTCAGCTTGAACGCCGTGGTGCGCAGAAGTTTGCCGAGCGCGGTCACCGTGTCTTCTCGGTCTGCAAGCTTAGTTCGTCATCGGAAAAATCATCTTCCCAGAATTCGAGGGCCGTGCGTTTGCCGGCGTCGAGATTCGCTGCCTCGGCCCGCCGCAGCTCGACGCGGCGGATCTTGCCGGAGATCGTCTTCGGCAGTTCGGCAAATTCGAGCCGCCGCACCCGCTTGAACGGTGCGAGCGCGGTGCGGCAATGGCGAAAGATCGACAAGGCCGTATCGCGATCGGGCTTTTGTCCCGGCGCCAGCGCCAAGAACGCCTTCGGCACGGCAAGCCGCAGCGGATCGGGCGACGGCACCACCGCAGCCTCGGCCACCGCCGGATGCTCGATCAGAATGCTCTCAAGCTCGAACGGGCTGATGCGATAATCAGAGGATTTGAAGACGTCGTCGGCGCGGCCGACATAGGTCAAATAACCGTCGTCGTCGACTGCGGCGACGTCACCGGTGCGGTAGACGCGCTCGCGCTGCGTGCGTATGCCGCCGTCGTCGCCCTGATAGCCTTGCATCAAGCCAGTCGGCCGCGGCTCGAGCATGAGGCAGATCTCACCCTCTTTGGCGGGCGCGCCGCTGGCATCGAGGAGCGCGACGCGGTAGCCCGGCAGCGGTCGGCCCATCGAGCCGGCTTTCAGTTTCTGGCCCGGCGTATTGCCGACCAGCGCCGTCGTCTCGGTCTGGCCGTAGCCGTCGCGGATAGTAATGCCCCAGGCCGCCTTGACCCGCTCGATCACTTCGGGATTGAGCGGCTCGCCGGCGCTGATGAGTTCCTTAATGCGGACCGGCCAGGCCGAAAGCTCCTCCTGGATCAGCATCCGCCACACGGTCGGCGGTGCGCAAAACGTCGTGACGCTGCAGCGCACGATAGTGTCGAGCAGGCCGCGGGCATTGAAGCGGCGTTGGTTGACGATGAAAGCCGCCGCTTGGGCGTTCCACGGCGAAAAGAAACAGCTCCAGGCGTGTTTGGCCCAGCCCGGTGACGAAATGTTGAGGTGAACGTCGCCCGGCCGCAGTCCTAGCCAATACATCGTCGACAGATGGCCGACCGGATAGCTCTGGTGACTGTGCACGACGAGTTTTGGCGTCGCCGTGGTACCCGAGGTGAAATAGAGCAGCATCGGATCGTCCGGCCGCGTGTCGCCGTCCGGCGTGAATTCCGCAGACGCTTGATAAGCTGTCTCGTACGAGACCCAGCCGGGCATTTCCTTGCCAACGACGATGCGGGTGTAATCCCCAGGCAGGTCGGCGAATTTGGCCGCCGCATCGGCGCTGGCGATGACATGGCGCACGCGCCCGCGGGCGAAGCGGTCGGCGAGATCGTTGCGGGTGAGCAGCGTCGTCGCCGGTACAATGACGGCGCCGAGCTTCATCGCCGCCAGCATGCACTCCCACAGCGCCACCACGTTGCCAAGCATGACCAGGATGCGGTCGCCGCGGCGGACGCCCAGGGCGCGCAGCGCATTGGCGACCTGATTCGAACGATCGCTGAGCGCGGCAAAGGAAAGCTTGGTCTCGCCCGCGTCCTCATCGACCAGCCAAAGTGCGGGGTCGGGATTGTCCCGCGCCATGACGTCGAAGTAGTCGAGCGCCCAGTTGAAGCGCTCGAGTTTCGGCCATTGGAAATCGCGACAGGCGGCAGTGTAGTCCTCGCGATGGCGCAGCAGGAAATCACGGGCCGCGATAAACGGCGCGGCATTGCTCGGCGTCATGGCGATCTCCCGTTCGTTCTCAAAACACGCAACGCGCAACTGAACTAGCGAGCGCCGTCGCGGATCATATAGCCCGCACCGCGCACGGTATGCAGCAGAGGCTGCGCAAAGCCTTTATCGATTTTAGATCGCAATCGCGAAATGTGCACGTCGATCACGTTCGTCTGCGGATCGAAATGATAATCCCAAACGTTCTCTAACAGCATGGTGCGGGTGACCACCTGACCGGCGTGTCGCATCAGATATTCGAGCAGGCGGAATTCCCGCGGCTGCAGCTGCACTTCCTGACCGGCGCGGCTGACCTCATGCGACAGCCGGTTGAGCTCGAGATCGCCGACGCGGTAGACGGTTTCCTCGCCGCGGCTGCCGCGCCGCCGCGCCAGCGCTTCGACGCGCGCCAGAAGCTCGGAGAAGGCGTATGGCTTGGCGAGATAGTCGTCGCCGCCGGTGCGCAGCCCCTTGACCCGGTCGTCGACCTGGCCGAGCGCCGAGAGGATCAGGACCGGTGTCTCGACCGCCTTGGCGCGCAGAGCGCCGATGACCGACAGGCCGTCACGCTTCGGCAGCATGCGATCGACGATCAGAACGTCGTATTCGCCGTCGAGAGCAAGCTGCAGCCCATCCTCGCCGTCGCCGGCCTGGTCGGCGACGTGGCCGACCTCGCGGAACGCCTTGACCAGATAATCGGCCGCGTCGCGGTCGTCCTCAATGATGAGAAGACGCATGTTCAGTCGCCGCACTCAAAGAGCGTGTGTCTACCACCGATTATATAATAGTCCCGCGCCGACCCCGGGAGCCAAGCCATAACATCGGGATCACAGAGTGGCCACGCCCGGGCCGCGGGCGGGCCAATAAAGCGAGGGGGTAGCGAGCGATTGCCCGCCACCCCCTCTTACCTACTCCACCCCGGCGGGGGCGACGGATGCCGGGAGGTAGAGTTGGTATTCGGCGGGGACGGGTCTTGCGACCCGTCCCCAGGGTACGCCCGCCAGCGGGGGCGACGGATGCCGGCGGATCGCCCCTTTCCTTTAGAGCCCGCCGATTAAGCCGGAACCGGGCTCCATCATTTGTTTGCGCGTGATCCGTTCCGAAAACCGGCGCCACTACGGATCAAGTCCGAAGGCGTGCTTCTCGGGATCATGCGCTAGGCGTTGCCGAGCGGCAGCGCCACGAACTTCGTGCCGTCGCTCGATTTCACCCTGAACAACACAGTGTGCTTGCCCGACGAACGCGCCTCGTCGAGTCCCTTGCTGACGTCGGCCGGCGTCGCCACCGCCTTGCCGCCCACGTCAAGAATGACATCGCCGACCTGGAAGCCGTGGTCTGCGGCGACGCCACCCTCCTCGACCGCAGTGACCACGACGCCGTTGCCGCCGGCGCCCGATACTTTGTTGCTCGGCGCAAGCGTGAGGCCGAGCTTCGGCATTTCGCTTCCGGCATCTTCGTGAGCGGGCGTGTTCGATGCCTCTTTCTCGGCCGGCAAGGTGCCGAGCGTCAGGGTCACGGTCTTGTCCGCACCCTGATGGATCGTGCCGAGCTTGACTGTTGTGCCGGGCGACATGGTGCCGATCTTGCGCGCCAAGTCGCGGGCATCCTTTACCGGCTCGTCATTGACCGAAGTGATGACGTCACCGCTGGCGATCCCGGCCTTGGCGGCCGGGCTATCCTTCTGCGGTTCGGAAACGAGCGCACCGGCCGACTGCTTCAATCCCATGCTGTCGGCGATGTCGGGCGTGACCGATTGGATCTGCACACCGATCCAGCCGCGCGTGACGCTGCCCTTGTCGCGAAGCTGCGCGATCACGCTTTTGACCGTGTCGGCGGGAATAGCGAAGGCGATGCCAACCGAGCCGCCGGACGGCGAGAAGATCGCGGTATTGACGCCGATGACATTGCCGTCGACATCGAAAGTCGGTCCGCCGGAATTGCCTTTGTTCACCGGGGCGTCGATCTGGATGAAATCGTCATAGGGGCCGGCGCCGATGTCGCGGCCGCGAGCCGAGACGATGCCGGCGGTGACCGTGCCGCCGAGCCCGAACGGATTGCCGACCGCGAGTACCCAATCGCCGACGCGCGGCGGCGCATCGGCGAGCTTCACATACGGAAAGTCCTTGCCGTCGATCTTGATCAAAGCGAGGTCACTGCGCGGATCGGTGCCGATGACTTTGGCCTTATAGGTCTTGCCGTCATCGGTGGTGACCTGAACGTTCTCGGCGTTCTGGACCACGTGATTATTGGTCACCGCATAGCCGTCGCTGGAAATGAAGAAGCCGGAGCCCTGACCGGTGATGATCTCATGGCCGTTCGGCATGCCGGGCATACCGAACTGCCGGAAGAACTTTTCGAACGGCGAGCCAGGCGGGAAAGGAAGATTGTCGTCGCTGCCGCCGGAACTGGCCGGCTGATCGATCTTGACGCGCACTGAAATCACCGCCGGCTTCACTTTTTCGACGATGTCGGCGAAACCAACCGGCCTTTGCGGGAGCTGCTGAACCTTTTCACTCAAATTCTGCGCCTGCGCCACGGTCGCAAAAGGGCTCGCGTTCGGCGCCAGCACCAATGTTGCCGCACCGATTCCGGCGATCGTAGTGGCCAGAAGCGCAACGCGCCGCGCCGATAGAATGCGGCGTGATTGCAGGGAATTGCCGTTCATTCCGTGTCTCCAAAAAACGATTGTTCCGTCGCGCGACGGAAGCTGCGTTGCGCGGAACATGGGGCGGCAAGCCTTACCGCGCTCTGTCGGCCACATTAAAAGTTTGTAATGTTCCGATGCGGGAAAATTATAATTTCAAATCAATATGTTATTTGTGTTCGGCAAGGATGCTCCCCCGGTAGCTTCACAGTAGAGCGTCGCATCAATCGCCGGTCATGGCCTCGTCGCCGCGCAGCAGCTCCGCGATGCGGGCTTCCTCGGCCGCGGTCAGATTCGCCGTGCCCGCGGCGGCGCGCATGCCTTGGCGGCGTCGGGCCGCGATCAGGAGCATGACGATTCCGATCAACAAGAGACCGGGCGGCGTGCCCCACAGCAGCGCGGTACGCCATTCCAGGCGCGGTTTGAGCAACACGAATTCGCCGTAGCGCGCCACGATGAAGTTCATCACTTGCGCGTCGCTGTCGCCCGCTTCGATGCGTTGGCGCACAAGAACGCGCAGATCGTGGGCGAGCGGCGCCTCCGACTCGTCGATCAATTCGTTCTGGCAGACCAGGCAGCGCAATTCCTGGGAGATGGCACGGGCGCGCGCTTCGAGCTTCGGATCCGACAGCATTTCGTCGGGCTGCACCGCGCGGACCGGAAACGACCAGGCAAGCGCGAAGAGAAGCATGAGCGCGTACAGATATTTCACCGCTTCACCCCGCCGGTTGCGGTACAGCGCCTACCTTGGCTTTCGCCTTGGCCGGGCGCGGCGCGCCGACGCGCAGCCGCCGGTCCGAGAGCGACAGAGCGCCGCCAAGGAACATGATCCCAGCGCCGAGCCAGATCATCAGCACGTAGGGTTTGAAATAAACCCGCACCGGCACGCTGCCGTCCTTATTCGGATCGCCGATCGAGATGTAAAGCTGATTGACGCCGCGCGACATCAGCGCTGCCTCGGTGGTCGCCATGTTACGGTCCGGGAAAGCGCGCCGGCTCGGCTGCATATTGCCGATCAGTTCTCCGTTCAGCTCGATGCACGGTGAAGCGGCCGACGACGTCGCGATAATTCGACCCGGCACGATTGAACGTACCGTCGAAAGTTACCCGGTAATGCGCGATGTCGAGACTGGCGCCGGGCTTGATCTCGGCGATGCGCTCGCTGCCCCATGCGGTGACGCCGACGATGCCCATCAACGTCACGCCGATACCGAAATGCGCAAACGCCGTACCCCAGGCCGAGCGCGGCAATCCCAGGGCGCGCCGCAGCGCGGCGCGGAACGGCACCCGCACAAAAAGCGTACGCTCGGCGATGTCGGTCACCGCGCCGGCCATCACGAAGACGGCAACGCCGACGCCGAATGGCGCCAGCACCGGGCCGCCGTGTTCGAGCGCAAATGCCGCCGCGGTCGCCACCGCCGCGAGCATCGCCGCCGCGAGCAGCCGTTGCGCGGCGCCCAACAGATCGCCGCGTTTCCAGCCCATCAGCGGCCCGAACGGCATGACCGCCATCAGCGGAATAAACAGCGGGCCGAACGTCAAATCGAAGAACGGCGGGCCAACTGAGATTTTGGCGCCGGTCAGCGCTTCGAGCGCGAGCGGATAGAGCGTTCCGACCAGCACGGTGGCGCAAGCAGTGGTCAGGAACAGATTGTTGAACACCAGCGCCCCTTCACGCGAGATCGGCGCGAACAGGCCGCCTTGTTTGAGCAGCGGCGCGCGCCAGGCGTAAAGCGCCAGCGCGCCGCCGATAAAGACGATGAGGATGCCGAGAATGAAAATCCCGCGTCGGGGGTCGACCGCAAACGCATGCACCGAGGTGAGTACGCCCGAACGCACCAGGAAGGTTCCGATCAGCGACAGCGAGAAGGTCAGGATCGCCAGCAGGATGGTCCATACTTTGAGCGCGCCGCGCTTTTCCATGACCACGGCGGAATGCAACAGCGCCGTGCCGGCGAGCCAAGGCATCAGGGAAGCATTTTCGACCGGATCCCAGAACCAGAACCCGCCCCAGCCCAGTTCGTAATAGGCCCAATACGAGCCGCCGGCGATGCCGAGCGTCAGGCACATCCAGGCGCCGAGCACCCAAGGCCGCACCCAGCGCGCCCACGCCGCGTCGATGCGGCCTTCAATTAAAGCGGCGATGGCGAAGGAAAATGCGATCGAGAAGCCGACATAGCCGAGGTAAAGCATCGGCGGATGGAAGGCGAGACCAGGGTCTTGCAGGATCGGATTGAGATCCTGGCCCTCGAACGGCGCATTCGGGATGCGCACGAACGGATTCGACGTCACGAGGATGAAGAGTTCGAAGGCCGCGGCGATCCAGGCCTGGACCGCGAGCGCGTTGGCCTTGAGCACCACCGGCAGATTGGTCCCGAACGCCGCCACCAAGGCGCCGAAAAACGTCAGGATCGAAACCCACAGCATCATCGAGCCTTCGTGATTGCCCCAGATGCTGGTGAGCCGGTAGATCAGCGGCATTTGCGTATTGGAATTCTCGTAAACGTTGAGCACCGAGAAGTCGGACGTGACGTAGCTGACGCCGAGCGCCGTAAACGCGGTGGCGACGAAGGCAAATTGCGCGAGCGCCGCCGGCGCGGCGATGCTCATGAGAACGGGATCATTGGTGCGGGTGCCGACGATCGGCATGATGCCTTGGATGAGCGCCAGCCCCAGCGCCAGCATCAATGCGTAGTGGCCGAGTTCAGGGATCATTTGCTGCCTCCGCCGATCGGCATCGCCGCCCGTTGCGCGTAATCGTCCTTCCAATGACCCGACTTCTTCAAGGCGTCGGCGACCTCCTTCGGCATATAGGTCTCGTCATGTTTGGCAAGGATCGTGTCGGCGTTGAACACGCCGCCGCCGTCGAGCGCGCCTTCGGCGACGACGCCCTGGCCTTCGCGAAACAGGTCGGGCAAGACGCCGCGATAGGTCACCGGAATTTCGGTCTTGCCGTCGGTTACTTCGAAGCGGACGCTGAGATTGTTGCCGCGCACCAGGCTGCCATCTTTGACCAAGCCGCCGAGCCGGATGCGCGTGCCGGGCTCGACGTGCTTTTCCACCACGTCGCTCGGCGAATTGAAGAACACGATCGAATCGCGGAACGCATTGAGCATAAGCGCGACCGCAATCGCCAGTACGGCAAGGCCGCCGCCGATCAGAGTAAGGCGTCGTTGTTTGCGCGTCATTCTTTTTGCCTCCGCCTCATCTAGCCTGCCAGACCGAGATCTTTGACCAGGTCGTCGATCCGCTTGATCTCGTCGGGATGATCCGACAGCGCGCGCTTGGCGTCGGCAGCGGCGTCCTTCGCTTTGTCGCGGTCGCCGAGTACGGCGTAGGAGCGCACCAGGCGCAGCCAGCCTTCCACGTCGCTGCCATCGGCATGCAGCCGGTCGGCAAGGCGCTGCACCATTCCACGGATCATCTCGGTGCGTCGCGCCTCGTTCATCGAATCCGCAGCCGCAACGTCGCCGGCCGTAGGCCCATTCGCAGCGGCCGGCGCGGCCGTGACGCGCGCCAGCGCCGCGCGCACGAAATCCGCCCACGGCGCATCGGGCGGCGCGCGCTCCAACAAAGCGCGCCATTTGGCGGCGGCGACGGCGGCGTTGCCGTCCTGCTCGTCCGCCAGCCCGAGATAATAACCGGCTTTGGCGTCGTTCGGATCGCCGGCGATTGCCTTTAGGAAGGCCTGCTTGGCTTCATCGGTAACCACGCCGTTCGCGGCCGCCGCCAGCGCCTCGCCAAGCGCTGACTCGCGGGCCGGACTTTCGCCGTTGAGCGCAATCGCTTTGCGCCACGCCGTGACCGCGTCGTCAGCCCTGCCCATCCGCAGATAGACCGGCGCCAACACTTCCCAGCCCGCACCGTCATTCGGATTGCTCGCAAGATGCGCCTCGACCTGACTGACAAGGGTTTCGATCGATTGATGGCCCGCCACAGCATCAGTGCGAGCGAAGGCGGACTGGTCGGGAACGTCCGGCGAGCCGAGCTTAAGATAAAATCCGAGCGCAACAGCCGGCACCACGACGATTGCCGCAACCGCCGCGACGCGGCGATGCCAAGGCATCGACGATGCGGGCGCGGCCGCAGCCGGCGCCTCGGCGTCCGCCGCGGCCAACAGCCGACGCGATATTTCGACGCGAGCCGATTCCGCTTCCGCCTCCCCGATCAGGCCGGCGGCGCGATCGCGGTCGATCTCCTGGAGCTGGTCCTGATAGACGAGCCGATCGCTACCGCCGCGGACGGCGTCAGGTTTCCGTCCAAGCGGCCACACCACGGCAAAGACTGCCGCAGCGGTCATCGCTGCAAAAATGAGCCAAAGCACCATTGATTCAAGGGGTCATATTAGGCTGTCGTTCTCAGCAGTTTTGGCTCAGCAGTCTTGGCCTCAGCGCTCCAAGGGCGCTGTCCATCCGCCGGACCGGGCCGTCACGCGATATTGCGGCCTGGAAGCGGCCGACGCGCCGCGCCGTTACAACACGGCGCGAATGCGGCTGCAATGGGAACCACGGCGCGGCAATTTCGCACTCCACCGGCTCGATATTGCGCCCGCGCCGCATCCGGACGCGGCCCGGCGCTCATGCCCGGGCCGGCCGGCGCTCGGCAGTTCCAGTCTGCACCGCGACCTCGGCCGCCTTGGCGAGGAGACCCGCGTATTCGGAGCCAAACACGGTTCGGCAAAACCGGATCGCCGCCTCGACCTGGGATTGCCGGAACGGCCGATCGCCGTCGCCGGCATGGCGCAGCGAATCGAGGAGAACCTTGGTGCCGGTCTCCAGGTAAAGCGTCAACTCGGAGTGAGCGCGCGTCGTGAC
The DNA here is from genome assembly GCA_963780925.1 of uncultured Alphaproteobacteria bacterium. Taxonomy (GTDB): domain Bacteria; phylum Pseudomonadota; class Alphaproteobacteria; order Rhizobiales; family Xanthobacteraceae; genus BOG-931. The sequence goes on from CAWAEV010000011.1 coordinate 20,478, forward strand.
TTCGTTGACGGCGAGCTCGCTGGCGTATTGCCGGCACGCGCCGACAAATTCGACCCGCATTTCGGCTTCGTTGACGTCGATCGAGTCGAGCAGCGAGCCCGGGACGATGTCCTTGGCCGGGCGCGGCCGCAACAGGCGGCGGACGAAGCCGGGCGTCGCCTCGATCTCGGCCTTCAGCAGGCTCGAAACTTCGGCGCGGATCGCCGTCAGCTGGCGGCTCCACGCCGATTCGACCGACAGATCCATTTCCGAGCGCAGCCCGCGCGCCGCGTCGTGAATGGCTTTGAGCATCGACACGACTGGGCGTCCGGCCCGAAGTTCGGAGCGCAATTCTCCGACCATGTTCTCAGCCTCCCCCAGCACAAGGGTGACCGCGGCGGCAAAGGGAGTTTCGGCAACGCGGGCGGTATCGTCGCTCTCGGCGGCCCGGGTGGCGATGCGAATGAGCTGCCACGGCGCCGCAAGCCGGTTCATCACCAGAATGAGGCCGTAGAGGAAAAATTCCGATTTACGCATCCCGCCGGTCTCGACCGACGACTGTGCCACCACGCTATCGATTTGTTTCGTGACCGTATCGATCTCATCGCGATCGAAAGTGCGGATGTGATTGGGCAGCCGCCAGGCAAAATCTGCAAGCGCGTCGCGTAGCGACAATAGTGCGATCATCGTGCTCAGATCTTCCATCGCTCGCGGCGTGCCGACCTGGACCGCAAGCCGCCGGCGCGCCCTTTCGTCGGAACCGATTCCGGAGACGGCGTCCTTCATGCGCAAAATGGCGCGCTCATGCAGCGCACGAACCAACTGCTCGACTTTGGTGCGATCGTCAGCGAGTAAGGCGCGGTTGATGTCCTCGCTCAGCGCCTTGGCTTCGGCAGGCATGAGATCGCGGCCGATCCAGGACCAGATCGGTTCGAGCGAGACGCGCGCGATACGGCCAATGCGCTTGTGATCGGCGCGGGTATCGATCAAGAACGGCTCGAGCGGCGCGAAGAACAATCGTGCAGCATCGCCGATTCGCGGCACCGGCTGGGCGTCGGCGCGGATGGCGCGACGCAATTCCTGGAGCACCATTTCATTGCCGGCGCTCTCTTCACCGCGTAACAGGTTGCGCTCAAGCTCCTGGACAAGCATCGACCGCGCCGCCGGCTTGAGGGTCCGGAGATATTCCCGCAGCCGTTCGATGGATGGACCATCGCTCGTCATAGGCGAAAGACCGTTGCACTGGACTTTACCGTTAACGTTTTAATAGGCCGGCGCTTAAGAAGGCGTTACGCAAACCATCAGGAATTCAATGCGATAAAGCCGGCCGCGGTCTCGGCGGCGACCGGCGCGGACCAGTGAGCGGGTCCGAATTAAACAACGAAATGGTGGCGGCCAGTCATGCCGCCACCGCTATAAGTTTAGCGGCTATTTTGGCGAGCCGACGCAGACCGCGACCAGCGGGGTATTGGAGGCCGACCCCGCCGGGCCGCAGGACGCGCCTCTTTCGCCCAAGAACTGCGCTTGATTCCGGGTCGGGCCGCAATAGGCCGTCACCAGAACTTCGTCGTCTTGGCACTGCACGGTACAGCCCGATATGCAATCCGATTTGACGACCCGGATGCTCGGGCTCGGCAGACCCGCTTGGCCCTGCGGCCCGGCCGGGCCGGGCGGTCCGGGGGGACCTACCGGACCTGCGGGACCGGCGTCGCCTTTGGGACCCTGCGGACCGGCCGGCCCTGTATCGCCTTGCGGGCCCTTGCCGCAACCGGCCAATGAACCGGACACGGCCAAAAGCAACGCCACCGTAACTGCCAAATGCGGTGCACGCATTTTCAGATTCTCCCGAGTTCTCGTAAGCAAAGCCGCTCCCCTCCCCCGGCAACAGAAGACCAAACTCAGCCTACGGACGCAAGAACGATGCACGATCACAAGCGTCGCGCCCGCGCAAGCGGCGCCGCGCCGATCTAGATAGCCGGTGCGTATTGCCGGACCGTGACGCCCCGTCTGGCGGGCTGGCGGCTCGATTATGCATTGGCTATGGTCTGCGCCGATTTCGCAATAATCACGGACACAACGATGATCCTGAAAATGAGCGGCGCTGGTTCGTGGCGGCGCAGCCTTGTGCTTGCGGGCGTTGCGCTGGCGATGACATTCCATCTCGCCCCGCCGGCACTGGCGCAGGACTATCCGGCGCGCACGGTGAAAATCGTGGTGCCGTTCCCGGCCGGCGGCACCGCCGATGTCATGCCGCGTATCTTCGCCGATTGGCTGTCGCGCAAATGGGGCCAGCCGGTCGTCGTCGAGGATCGTGCCGGCGCCGGCGGCAATATCGGCGCCGAGGTCGTCGCCAAATCCGATCCCGACGGCTACACGTTGCTGGCATCGCCGCCGCCGCCTTTGGTCATCAATCAAAATCTCTATCCGCACCTTGCTTTCGATCCGACTAAATTCGTGCCCATTGTCGTCATGGCGCGCGTGCCAAATGCGCTCGTGGTCAACCCCGACAAAGTCAAAGCAAGCAACGTCAAGGAATTCATCGCCTACGTCCAGGCCAACGACGGCAAAGTGACCGACGCGACGCAGGGCAACGGCACCACCTCGCAGCTCACTTCCGCGATGTTTCAGATGATGGCGCACGCCAAGCTGCAGAACGTGCCCTATCGCGGCTCGGCGCCGGCGCTCAACGATCTCGTCGCCGGCAGCGTCGACTGTATGTTCGACAATCTCGGCGTCTCGTTGCAGCTCGTCACAGCCGGCAAGCTGAAGCTCATCGCGGTTGCGTCGGCAAAGCGCATGGCGAGTTTGCCCGACGTGCCGGCCATCGCCGAAACCCTGCCTGGCTTTGAAGCTGTGGCCTGGTACGCCTTCGTGGCGCCGGCGGGCACGCCCGCCGCCGTGGTCGACAAGATCAATGCCGGCGTCAACCAAGCGCTCCACGATCCCGAGATCCAAAAGCGCCTCGCCAACCTCTCGGCCGAGTCGATCGGCGGCTCGCCGGCGGACACCGCCAAATATTTTGCGGAAGAAACCGAGCGCTGGAAGAACGTGATCACGTCAGCGCACGTCACGCTCGATTGAGCAGAGCCATGAAACACAGCACCGATCGCATCCTCACCACGCATGCCGGCAGCCTGCCAAGGCCGCCCGACCTGCTCGATCTCGTCCAGACCGGCGGCGCCAAGGCCTTCGATCAAGCCGTCAATGCCGCGCGCTTGCGCAATGCGGTCAGCGAGATCGTGCATAAGCAGGCGGAACTCGGCATCGACGTGATCGACGACGGCGAATACGGCAAGCCGAGCTTCGTCAGCTATATCAACGAGCGGCTCGGCGGCTACGAGATCGACACGCTGGCCGGTCCGCGCAATCAATGGATGACGTCGCGCGAGGGACGGTCATTTCCGGAGTTTTATGCGCAGACCCACCCGGCATCGTCGCACACCCATATGGTCTGCACCGGACCCATCACCTACAAAGGCCACACCCCGCTCAATCGCGACATCGACAACCTCAAAGCCGCGCTCAATGGCATAAAGGCCGAGGAAGTCTTCATGCCGGCCATCTCGCCGTCCAATATCGAGGACTGGCAGAAGAATGCTTACTATAAGTCGCAGGAAGAATACGTCTTTGCCATCGCCGAGGCGATGCGCGAGGAATACAAGGCGATCGTCGATGCGGGCTTTCTCGTGCAGATCGACGATCCGCGGCTCGTCACCTATTACATCATCCATCCCGAAGCGAGCATCGCCGATTGCCGCAAATGGGCGGAAATTCGCGTCGAGGCGCTCAATCATGCGCTGCGCGACATCCCGCCGGAGAAAATCCGCTTCCATACCTGTTACGGCATCAATATGGGCCCGCGCATTCATGACATGGAGCTCAAAGATATCGTCGATATTATCTTGAAGATCCGCGCCGGCGCCTATTCCTTCGAGGCGGCAAATCCGCGCCACGAACACGAATGGAAAGTGTGGAAGAACGTCAAGCTGCCGGATGGCAAGATTTTGATTCCCGGCGTGATCTCGCACTCGACGATTCTGGTCGAACATCCCGAGCTCGTCGCCGAGCGCATCGTCCGCTACGCCGGCGTCGTCGGGCGCGACAATGTCATCGCCGGCTCCGATTGCGGCTTCGCCACTTTTGCCGGCTCGAAGGAAATCCACCCCTCGATCGTCTGGGCGAAATTAAAGGCACTCAGCGACGGAGCAAGAATCGCGTCAAAGGAATTGTGGGGGTAACCGAGGAAAGCGCGTGCCGAATTCAGAGGCGTTCGACTTCATCATCGTAGGAGCCGGCAGCGCTGGGTGCGTTCTAGCCGATCGGCTTACTGTGTCGGGTCGGCATCGCGTGCTTCTGTTGGAGGCGGGCCCCAACAACCGGCATCCGTGGCTTCATATTCCGCTCGGCTTTGGCAAGCTTTTCACCGATCGCCGTTACAACTGGTGCTACGCGACCGAGCCGCAGCCCGGTTGCCACGACCGCCAGGTCATCGCGCCGCGCGGCAAAGTTCTCGGTGGATCGAGTTCGATCAACGGACTGATCTATATCCGCGGACAAGCGGAGGACTTCAACCATTGGCGGCAGCTTGGCAATGCCGGCTGGAGCTTTGACGACGTCCTACCCTATTTCCGCAAGGCAGAAGACAACGAACGCGGCGCGGATGAATTTCATGGAACCGGCGGGCCGCTCGCGGTTTCGGACTTGCGGGACCGGCATCCGCTTGCCCAAGCCTACGTTGAGGCGGCCGTGCAATGCGGCTATCCGCGCAACGACGATTTCAACGGCGCAGTGCAGGAAGGCGCCGGCTATTATCAGACCACGATGCGCAACGGCGTGCGGTCATCGACAGCGGCAGGATATCTGAAGCAGGCGCGCCGCCGCGCCAATCTCAAGGTGGTTCCGCGAGCGCTCGCCACGCGCATCGTGTTCGACGGCCGGCGCGCGACCGGCGTGGACTATCTTGCCGGCAACGACAAACGCAGCGCGCGGGCCAATGTCGAGGTGATCGTCGCATCGGGAGCTTTTAATTCGCCGCAACTGTTACAGCTTTCGGGGCTTGGCCCGGCCTCGCTACTCAAATCGCACGGAATCGATGTGATTGCCGATGCACCGGGCGTCGGCAACGATCTCAACGACCATTTCTCCGGCCGCATCATTTTGCGCTGCAAGGAGACGACCACCGTCAATAATGTGACGCGCAACTGGGCCACCAAACTTGCTTACGGCGCGCACTACGTTCTTACGCGCCGCGGCTACCTCGCCGTGCCCGCGGTCTCGTCCGCGGTTTTCGTGCGCGCGCTGCCAACCTCGACAACGCCGGATTCGCAATGCTCGATTTCGCTGTTCTCGGCCGGGACCATCGGCGGCGATCTGCATCCGTTCCCAGGCGTAACCGGCAATTGCGTGCTGCTGCGGCCGGAGAGCCGCGGCTATGTGCGCATCAAATCAGCCGACCCGCGGCAGGCGCCGGCCATCAATCCGAATTATCTGGCGACCCAAAAGGACTGCGAGACCATCACGGCCGGCGTCAGCGTGATGCGCCGCATCTTTCAGGCGCCCGCGATGGCGAAATATATCGCCGAGGAGATCGAGCCGGGCGCGCAATGCGACAACGACGACGAGTTGCTCGATTTCATCCGCCGCCGCGGCTCCACCACCTATCATCCCGTGGGCACCTGCCGCATGGGACAGGATCCGAAAGCGGTGGTCGATGAACGCTTGCGCGTGCGCGGATTTGCCGGTCTGCGCGTGGTCGATGCTTCGATCATGCCGGCGGTCGTTTCCGGCAATACCAACGCCGCCACGATCATGATCGGCGAAAAGGGCGCGGACATGATCCTTGCGGACGCCAAGACCGGACCGTCGCGCATCAACGTTGTTCGTGCGGCTTGATTGATAAAAGGCGCCGGCCGGCAGCGGTCGGCTTTTATTCCGTCTCAGGAGCAATGGCCTTGGCGTTGCTGGCGGCAAAATCCGCGGGCACGTCGAACTTGCCCGTTTGCAGGTCGTACCGGCAGTGCCAGCCGCGGATCGATCGGATTTGGCCGTGATGACTGGTGGGCAACACGTCACCGGACAGGGAAATGACCAGGTAGCGGCTGTCGGGCCAATTCTCACCCATCCAATGATAGTTGTCGTCCACACCCTTCAAGAGACCTGCGTTAAAATGGAAATCCGGCTTGTGGACCTTGCGGTAATCGGAACGGCTCTTGAAATATGCCCATGCCAGATCGTCGAGCGGCTTCGACGTCGCAGCAACAAAACCCTGCGGCCCCAATTTGTATAAGTACAGGCTTTGCTCTCCCGAGCCAGTCTTTTGCATGCGAACGACCCATTGCGAGTCGTTGGTGAACCGAAAACCCGCCGAATAATCGGGCTGCTCCGGTTCGAGCATGGTCAGCTTGTTCTGGTGCCGCGCCCAAAACTGCCAAGTGTAGTCGCCGGCCGCGTTGGTCTTGGCATATTGCTCAATCGTGGTCGTGCCGTCCGGAGATGTGGCCGTGTAATCCGTGTTGATCTCGTAATCGGCAGGCGGCCCGGTGGGCTGGCCCATCGCCGAGCCGATGGCGCAAGCGAGAAACAAACCGGCCGATGCTGCCGATGATTTCCGGTTCATGCTTGAGCCTGAGGTGACGCGCTAGGATTTATCCATGGCATTATCGGCGACGAGCTCGGCGCCGTTGATATAACTCGCCGCGTCTGAAACGGCAAAAACGATAAGATTGGCGATCTCCTCGGGCTTGCCCCAGCGCGTATCGCGCATGCCCTGATTGCTCGACCACGACGCGCGCTCGCCTTCAGCTTCCTCGGGACTGAGCTTACGCTTGGCCATTTCCCGCTCCCATTTGGCGAACCGCTCCGGCGTGTTGATGAAGCCCGGTATCACGCAATTAACGCGGATGTTGTGCGGCGCAAGCTCGTTGGCGAGCACTTTGGAAAACCTGATCTCAGCCGATTTCGCAGGGCCCGTGCAGGAGGACAGAAACGGCGGATTCAGTGTCATGATCCCGGTTTGGCCGCTCACATTGACGATCCGGCCCGCGCCTTGTGCGATCATCATCGGCACTATCCGCTGACAGATGCGGAATTGCGCGAAGAAATTGATCGCCATGCCGTCGACGAGCTCCGCGTCGGTCACTTCGAGAAAGGGTTTGTAGGTGCCGGTGCCGGCATTGTTGACGAGGATGTCGATGCGGCCGAGTTTTTCGCGCACGATGCGCGGAATCGTTTCGATCTGTTCGATTTTGGTCACGTCGAGCGGATGCGTCTCGATCTTCGCCTGGGTGGTCTGCATGATGTCGCGCGCCGCTTCGGCAAGCGCCGGCTCCCGGCGCGCGCAGATGAGAACTTTGGCGCCCTCGCGCGCCAGCGCGCGAGCCGTCTCAAGGCCTATTCCCTTGCTCCCGCCGGTGACCAGCGCCGTCTTGCCTGCAAGCCCGAGTTCCATCGCCTTCGTTCCTTCTAAAAGAAGCTCATTACTCGAGACTTCGAAATTCCACGCGACCGCCCACGACGCTTAGCGCGCGCGATCCGGCGAAACATCCTGGGAAATATCCCACGCCCGAAAGAGAACCAGAGTGCTTTTCGGACCATCAAGCCAAGGCTATAATGCCTCTTAATTCCTCAAGAAACGCAACGAACTTCGGGAGTCATTCAAGACCAGCTCAGGGAGAAAATCAAAATGTCGATGACGCGTCGTCAAATGCTGGCGTCTGCCAGCGCGGCTACCATCGCTGGCGGCCTTGCCAAGCCTGCCATCGCCGCAAATGAACCGATCCTAGTCGGCTATCTGCCGGCGCTCACGGGTCCCTCATCGTCCACCGGCATCGGGATCAATCGCGGAATTCAATTGGCAGTGCAGGAAATCAATGCTGCCGGCGGCATCAAAGGGCGGCAGCTCGAACTGATTACCCGCGACACGCAGAGCGACCCGACGAAGGCGGTGAATGGAGCCGCCGAGCTTACCCGCGGACAAAAAGTGAGCGTTGTCTTCGGCCCAGTCAATTCCGGCGAGTCGTTGGCCGTTGTGCCGCTACTGGCACGGACCAACACCCCACAAGTCCATCCCTGTTGGGTCGATAGTCTGACCGACCCGCAAAAATATCCGATGTGCTTTCGCAACGCGCCCACCAACCAACAGATCGGCGGCGCCGCGAACCGCTACGTGCTGGACGTGCTCAAGCGCAAGAAGGTCGCCGTGATCAGCGATACCACCGGCTACGGGACCGCTTCGGTCAACGCTTATGTGCCGATGCTCAAGGCCAAGGGCGCCGACGTCGTCTATCAGGGCAACGTCGATGCCGCCAATCCGGATCTGAAGCCCGAGCTGTTGCGCATGCAATCCGCTGGCGCCGAAGCGATCATGCCCTGGAGCGTGAATGCCGGCTTCCTGTCCCGCATCATCAACACGCGCGGCGACATGGGCTGGGACGTGCCGATCGTTGGCCAGACCACGCTCGGCTCCGGCCAGACCAAGGCCTTGCTGGAAAAACCCGAATACTGGGCGAAGGTTTATCCAAACAATTTCCGCACGGTTTGTTACGCCCCGGGGGGTAAGCTTTCGGACCGCACTACCGCCTTCCTCGATCGTTTGAAGAGCGCCAAGATCGACCTCGGCGACACGCTGCTGTGGTGGGTCGCGCTTGGCTACGATTCTCCAAGAATGATCGCCGAAGCAATGAAGAATGTCGGCCCCGAACCGGCGCAGATCGTCGGTTATCTCAACAAACTCAATGGATTCCCGGGCGTCTACGGTGACATCTCCTTCACCCCCGAGCAGCACAACGGCTACCCGGACGAAGAAGTGGTGATGGTCGAGGCCAATTCGCTCAAAGACGGCGCGTTCAACTTGGCTCCGGGCTATAGCGCCTGATCCGATGGTCGAATCGATCGTCTCGACTGGGGTGGCGATCGGTTGCATCTACGCACTGATCGGCATCACTTATAACGTGATGTTCTCCGCCTCGCGCGTGTTCAGCTTCACCGCTGGCACGCTTGGCATGCTGGGCGGCGTGCTGGGCGCGCTGTTTATTGCTCATATGGGCGTGCCCGTCGCGGCTGGCCTTCTCCTGGTACTGGCCGCCGGCGCGATTTTCGGCATCGTCACCGAGGTCGTCGCCGTGCGGCCGGTGCTCAAGAGCTTGGACCAACATCTCTACGTCCTCTCCACGCTCGCGCTGGCGCTGATGATCCAGCAGTTTACCGCGATCGAGTGGGGCACGGATGCGCGCCCGTTTCCGCGGCTCTTCGACATCGCCCGTGGCGGTTTCGATCAGCAGTTCTGGCTGCCAATGCTTGCCTGCGTCGTGGTGATCGTCGGTTTGGAGTTGCTTTATCGACACACGCTGATGGGCCATGCCTTTCTGGCGATCTCAGAGGACACCTATGCGGCGCGCGCGCTTGGCCTGCCGGAACGCCGCTTGCGCATGACGAGCTATGCGCTCGCCGGCGCGATCGGCGCGCTCGCTGGCCTTACCGGCGGCGAGATGCTCCTTGCCTTCTTCGGCAATGCGCCGCTCCTGACCTTCTACGGCTTCGTCCCCGTCGCGCTGGGCGGGATGGGCAGCAACCGCGGCGCCGTTGTCGCCGGCCTCCTGCTTGGGCTGTTTCAGCAGGCCGCCAACTTCCTGGTCGGCGGCATCTTTGCCTCGGTGGCGGTCTTCACCGTTTTCATCCTCGTCCTGCTGGCGCGTCCCGAAGGGCTCGCCGGCGTGGTCCTGCAACGCAGGGTCTAAATGGAAATGCCAGCCGCACAGTTGCAGCCGAGCCGCGCCTACGTGCTCGGCTCCGCAAGCGCCTGGGGTGCGGCGCTGCCCTTCCTGGCGCTGCTCGTTCTCGGCGTCGCATTCCCGCTGTTCGGCGGCGGCTATTGGGGCGTGATCGCGACCCGCGCCTGCGTCTATTGGGTGCTGGTGTCCGGCCTCAACTTGGTCGTTGGGTTCGCCGGCCAGATCGCAATCGGCTGGGTGGCGCTGCTCACGCTCGGAGCCTACACCACGAGCGTTCTCGCGGCCGGCAACGTCACGCCGGCGTTCCCACCCTATCTGGCGCTCGTGATTGCGGCAGTGATCGGCGGCGTCTTCGGCTTGATCGTCGGACTGCCGGCGCTGCGGCTGCGCACCTTCTATTTCGCCATCACGACGCTTGGCTTCGCCACGATCGTCACCCAGGTGGCGTTGGCTTGGCAGAGCGTTACCGGCGGCGGAGTGGGCGTTGCCGGACCGATCTTCCCGCAACCGTTCTCCTCCCTATGGGGCTTCTATTATTTCTGCTTCGGCTTGGCGGCGATCTGTACCTGGATGACGGCGAATGTCGCGGCAAGCCGCTTCGGCCGCGCACTCACCGCAATCCGCGACGCGGAGGTCGCTGCCGAAGCCAGCGGCATCTCAAAACCTGCTTTGCTGGCAGCGGTATTCGTGTTCAGCGGCGCCGTCGCCGCGGTCGCCGGCGGCCTGTTCGCCTCACTGCAATCCTACATCACACCGGATGCGTTCACTTTTGACCTGTCCGTCCTGTTCTTCATCGCCATCCTAATCGGCGGCCGCGGTTCTATTCTAGGACCGCTGCTGGGCACGATTCTTCTTACGGTATTGCCGGAATTTGCGGCGCCGCTGGTCGCGTGGTCCACGTTTCTCTATGCGGTGCTGCTCCTCGTCATCGTGCTTGCGATGCCGGGCGGAATTGCCGAAATCCTGGATTTCAAGAACCGCCGTCCTCTCGAGAGCGACCGCGCGATCATCCCGCGGCCCGACCTGATCGAGCGCCTGCTCGGCGCGCCGCCCGATGCCGGCGCCTTGGCGCTGGAACAGGTGGCGCTGAGCTTCGGCGGGGTGCATGCGATCGACGGTCTCGACCTCGAGATCCGGTCGGGCCAAGTGCATGGACTGATCGGCCCTAACGGCAGCGGCAAGACCACGACACTGAATGTCATCTCCGGTTACTACGCGCAGCAGCGCGGCGCGGTTAGTCTGAACGGTGCCGCGCTGCCGGTCCTCGCGCGGCACCGGCGCGCGCACATGCGGATTGCGCGAACGTTCCAGACCCCGCGCATTGTCGGCTCCGCGTCGGTGCTTCAGAACGTCATGATCGGCGGCACCATCGACGGCGAGGGCACATTCGTTGAATCGTTGCTGTCGCTGCCGCGCCATCGACGCGACGAAGTCGTGCTGCGCGACACCGCCATGCTGGCCTTGGCGGCGGTTGGGCTGGAGCGGCTCGCCCCTGTGCGAGCTGATCGACTGCAACACAGCGAATTGCGCTTCACGGAGATCGCTCGCGCTTTGATGCTGCGCCCGGCTTTCCTGCTGCTCGACGAGCCGGCGGCCGGACTCTCAGCCGAGGAGATCGGGCGGCTTGGCGCGCTGCTCCTGGCGATCGCCCGGGCCGGCACCGGCGTGCTGTTGGTGGAGCATCATGCCGATCTGATCTTCGACATCTGCCACCACGTCACCGTGCTCAATCTCGGCAGGATGCTGGCGGCCGGGACCCCAGCCGAAATCCGCTCGCATCGGGAGGTCGTCAATGCCTATCTCGGCGGTTGATCCGCTGCTGGACATCGGCGGCCTTTCTGCCGGCTATGGCAAGATCGGCGTCCTGCGCGGCATCGACCTGACGGTGGGCGCGAGCGAGGTGGTGGCGCTGCTCGGCCCCAACGGCGCCGGCAAAACCACGCTGCTGCGCGCGGTGTCGGGACTGCTGCCCTGGTCGGGAAGCGTGCGTTTCGGAGGTCGAGATCTCGCTGGCGCCAGTCCGCGCGATACCGTCAAAGCAGGGCTCGCACATGTCATCGAGGGACATCGCGTGTTCACGCAGCTTGCGGTGCTCGACAACCTGCTGCTGGCGGCCTACGACCTGCCGCGCGGCGAGCGCGCCGCACGCGTCGAGGAGGTGCTCGGGCTCTTCCCCGAAATCGCCGCCAAGCGCCACCAACGCGCGGCTGCGCTCTCCGGTGGCCAGCAGCAGATCCTGGCGGTGGCGCAGGGTTTGGTTCGACGGCCGCGACTGCTCATGCTGGACGAGCCTTCCGCCGGCCTGTCGCCGGTATTGGTGGATCGCGTGCTCGTGGTGGTGCAGCGGCTGCGCGAGGCCGGGACCGCGGTGTTGCTGGTCGAGCAGTTGATCGAGAAAGCGCTGGCGCTCGCCGATCGCGTCTATGCGCTTGCGCGCGGCTCGATCATGCTGGAAGCCAGAACAAACGAGGCCGATCTGCCGCACCGGCTGGAGCATGCCTATTTGGCAACCGCCAGTCGTCACACGTGACAGGGCCGGCCAAGCACTGTGGACTGGCCGGCTGGGGAGCCGTAGCGAGGGAAGGGTTCGATGCCGATCAATTCCAAATATCTGTTCGTCGCCAGCATGGATGTGGACACCGACAAGGAGGCGCTTTTTAACGAGGTGTACGACGCCGAGCATGTGCCCAATCTCTTAAAAGTGCCGGGTGTGCACGCCGCCGCCCGCATCGAGAGCGAGCCGTTCGTCATCAGCATCGGCGGCGAGGAAAGGCGGATCGAGCAGGCCAGCCCGCGCTATAGCGCTTTCTATGAGATCGACGGCCCTCATGTCTTGGTGAGCCACGCATGGGCGAAGGCTGGCGAAGCCGGGCGCTGGCCCAGCTTGGTGAGGCCGTTCACCCGCAACCGGCTGCATGCGCTCTACAAAATCCGCTAGGCGCACTGCTCAGTCCAGCTGATCTTTGTAACTCGCCTCGTGAAATCAGCCGTCGAAAGGCTTCCCAATGGATCTCGGTTTGAAAGACTGCAAGGCCTTTATTGCCGGCGCCAGTAAGGGACTCGGCAAGGCCTGCGCCAAAGCACTGGCCGACGAAGGCGCCCACGTCTTCGTCTGTTCGCGCAACGCGGCAGAACTCAAGCGAGCGGCGGCGGAATTCAGCGCCGCCGGTTATTCCGCAGCCGACGTTTCGCGGCCTGCGGAGGTGAAGCGGGTTGTGGCCGAGGCCATTGCCGCATTGGGCGGTCTCGATTGCCTCGTCACCAATGCCGGCGGGCCGCCGACCGCTCCCTTCGAAAAGGCCGACGATGGCGACTGGGATATTGCCTACCAGCTCAATTTGATGAGCGCCGTTCGCCTCATACGTGAAGCATTGCCGGCTCTGAAGGCCTCGGGACGCGGCCGCATTGTCAACCTGACCGGCTACGGCGTGAAAGAGCCGATGACCGATCTTGTCGTGTCGGATTCGGTTCGCGCCGGCGTCACGGTCATGGCCAAAACCATTGCGTCGGATCTCGCGCCGTACGGCATCACCGTCAACAATATCGCGCCCGGTCCCATCATGACCGATCGCCTCACCGAGATACTTTCCGCTCGGGCCAAGAGTTTGGGCATAACGCCCAACGAGCAATTCAAGCGCTTCTGCGAAACCATTCCTGTGCGCCGAATGGGACAGCCGAAGGAAATCGGCGATCTCTGCGCCTATCTCTGTTCGCCACAAGCCGGCTACCTCACCGGCCAGACGATCGTCGTCGATGGCGGCGTCAACCGCTCGATCTAGCACTCAGCCGCCCGGCAGCGCCAGTTCCGCCCGCAAGCCGCCGATCGGTGCGGTGCCGAGCGTCAGCACGCCGCCGTAAAGTCCTGCCAGCTCGACCACGATCGAAAGCCCGAGGCCGGAGCCCGGCTTGGTCTCGTCGAGCCGTTGGCCGCGCAACGCTACTTGCTCGCGCTCGGCCGGCGACAATCCTGGACCGTCGTCGTCGACGATGATGCGCACCCGCGGCTTGGCGCCGTCGGACTGCGGCTGATCCGCCATCACCTCGATCGCCACCCGCGACTGCGCCCATTTGCAGCCGTTGTCGACCAGATTGCCTACCATCTCTTCGAGGTCCTGCTGCTCGCCGCGAAAACGCGCATGCTCGGGCACGTCGACATCGATGGCGATGTCGCGCGCGCGATAGAGCTTTTCCATGGTGCGGGCGAGTGCGGTGACGACCGGGGGAACCTCAATCGACGTACCGACGACGGTGGAGCGGGCGGCGAGCCGCGCGCGCTCGAGCTGACGCGCCACCTGATCGCGCATGATGTCGGTCTGCTCCAAAACCTTATAAGCGAGCGGATCGTTGCCGCGCGCCGCCGCCTCGTTGACGATGACCGACAGCGGCGTCTTCAAGGCATGCGCCAGATTGCCAACATGCGTTCGCGCCCGCTCGACGATCTCGCGGTTGGCGTCGATCAGGGCGTTGGTCTCGCGGGCGAGCGGAGCGATCTCGACCGGGAATTTGCCTTGCAGCCGCTCGGCGCGGCCGGAGCGGATCGCGGCAAGACTCTCGGAAATGCGCGCGAGCGGCGCCAGCCCGAACCGGACCTGCAGCGCCGTAGTCAGCAGCAGCGCCAGGGTCAGTGCCGTAAACGTTATGATGATGGTGCGCTCGAAGCTGCCGGTTTCGTCGTCGATCTCCGAGGCGTCGCCTGCCACCGCAATCAAATAACGGCCGTCGGTGCCAAGATCGATATCGCGCTCGACGAGACGTAGCTCCTGATCTTCGGGACCTTTCGCATAGCCTTGCCGATATTCGGCATCGGCTGACGATTTCTCGTCGGGCAGCCGCGGCAGACTGGAGTCCCACAGCGAGCGCGACGCGTGTATTTCCGGCATCTGAGTGTCGAGCCGCGTGACTTGCCAGTACCAGCCCGACAGCGGCAATTCGAACAGTGGCTCGCCGATCGACTGCGGATATTTGTCGGCGCCTTCCTCGGGCGAGGCGACATCGGCAACCAAAGTGCGCAGATAGACGTCGAGACGGCGGTCGAAGGCGCGCTCGACGGCGTGCCGATAGAGCGTGGACAGCGCCACGCCGGTGATGATGAGGATAACCACCGTCCAGCCGGTCGCCCAAATGAACAGGCGCAGTGCGAGCGAGTTAGCGCGCATCGGGGGGCGTCAGCAGATAACCGAGGCCGCGCACCGTCTGGATCACGTCGACACCGAGCTTTTTGCGGATGCGGCCGACGAAAACTTCAATGGTGTTGGAATCGCGGTCAAAATCCTGATCGTAAAGATGTTCGACGAGTTCGGTACGCGACACGACGCGGCCGGTGTGGTGCATCAGATACGACAGCAGCCGGTATTCGTGCGAGGTGAGCTTGACCGGATTGCCCTCCACCGCGACGCGGCCGGTGCGGGTATCGAGGCGGACCGGACCGCAGGTGAATTCGCTCTTGGCGTGGCCGGCCGAGCGACGCAGCAGGGCCCGCACCCGCGCGAGCACCTCTTCGAGATGGAAAGGCTTGGCGACATAGTCGTCGGCGCCGGCATCGAAACCTTGCACCTTGTCGCTCCAACGGTCGCGCGCGGTGAGGATGAGGACCGGCATGGCGCGGCCGGCGCGGCGCCAGGCTTCCAGCACTGAAATGCCGTCCATCTTTGGCAGGCCGATGTCGAGGATAATAGCGTCGTAGGGCTCGCTCTCGCCGAGATAATGGCCCTCCTCGCCGTCGAAGGCGCGGTCGACAACATAACCGGCATCCGTGAGCGCGGTCGCCAGCTGCCGATTGAGATCGGGATCGTCTTCGACAACAAGAAGGCGCAAATAAAACTCCGCTTAGCGGTCGCCGGCGAAAGTGCCTTTCATGGCATCGACAGCGATCTGAGCCACTTTGCCATCGTGGGCAAGAACTGTCAGCACGTAGACGAGCCCATCATGACCATGGCATAGCCGCGCCCGCACCACCGTCCCTGGCATCCGGTGCTTGGCTGTCCGCATGGCGCTAGACAGACGGATAAGCCTGCCGCTTTCGGTCTCGGCCCGGCGCTCTTTCTGATTGAGGCAGGCGTGCTCGGCCTCGGGATGCGCCGGGTGGTCGGCGTCGGTATGCGCTGGATGCGCCGCGTCCGCATGCACAGGGTGCGCGGCGTCGTCGGCGCGGACTGGGGCGCCAGCAAGAGCGAGCGTAAGAAGAGCGGCAAGGGCAAATCGCTCCGGGGCAACCATGCTGGGTATTGTAAACGCCGTGTAGTGAACCCCGCCTGAACGGCTGTTTTAGGGCGAACCGGCGCAGAAGCGCGAAAATTCCGGCTATTCTGGCCGGGGGGCGGCAGGAGGAGAACTCGATGATCCACGTGAGGCCCGGGCGACAGCTTCGGTTTCTCGCCCTCGCGGTGGTGGCGCAAGCGGTCGCCTTTACCGTCGCGGCAGGCTTGTCGCCCGTTTTGGCCATGGTCGGCGGGGCGCCGGCGGCGGCGGATGGCGTCGGACGCTCCGTCGTTATGATCCTCGGCTCGTATGGGACCGCCTGCACCGCCACCGCAATTGCGCGCGATCTTTTGCTGACCGCGGCGCATTGCGTGCAACCTGGCGCCGACTACAAGCTCGTGGCCAGCGGGCCCGGGCAACGCCCCGTGCTCAAAGACATCGTGCGCATCGAGCGCGATCCGCAATTCGATCTGAAGCGGCTTTTCGCTCATCTGGCGACAGCGGACGTCGCGCTGATCAAGCTCGCCGAACCGCTGCCGCCGCGCATCCCGACGGTGCCGCTCGCCGGCGAAGGCGCGCCCGTTGCCGTCGGAGACCCGCTCGTGGTCGCGGGCTACGGCGTCACCGTGCGCGGTGACGGTCGCACCGGCGGTACGGTTCGTTCGGCGACATTAGTCGTCACCGGGGTACCCGGCACCTTGCAAATCCGCCTGTTCGATCCGAGCACCAAAGGGCAGGCTCCAGGCCTCGGCGCCTGCGCCGGCGATTCCGGCGCGCCGGCCTTTCGCAACACCAATGGCACGCTGGCGATTATCGGCGTCGTCAGCTGGTCGACCGGCCCGAAACTTTCCGCCGGCTGCGGCGGGCTTACCGGCATCACCCCGCTCGTTCGTTACCGCGCCTGGATCGTCGATACGGCGCGGGCGCTGGGCTCGCCGCTTCCGCCGTAACGAGGATTTTTACTCCGTGGCGCTTTCGCTAAGCCGCAGCGGCCCGTGCAGCGGCCGCTCTTCGACGGCGAACAGACAAACGAATGAGATCGAAAGACACACCGCCGCGGCGATGAAGACCCATTGAAACGCCGGCGCCAAATCGGTGTGCGCCGCCGCGATCTTTTCCAGCGTCATAACTCCTGAACTATCGCTTACACCGCCGAGCACGATAGCGCCGAACAGTGCAACGATGATTGCGCCGCCCAGCGTGCGGAAAAAATTCAATGTGCCGGTCGCGGTGCCGAGTTGATGCGGCTTGACCACGTTCTGCATGACAATGGTGCTCACCGGATACATCGGCCCGAGTCCGCAACCGACAGCAAAGATGAGCAGCACGACTGTACCGATCGAGTGGCCCGCTGGATCGACAGAAAGGGTAGCGAGCGCCGTTACCGCAATGATCAGCCCTACCATCGGCACCCGCATATAGTGCGTCAGGCGGATCATCAGCCGGGCAGTGACCAGTGAAGCGAGTGTTGCGCCGCCCATATAGGCGATCAGCACCAGGCCCGAGAAACTCGCCGAAACGCCGAGCACCGTTTGGCAGTAGAGCGGCGTGTAGATGGTGACGCCGATGATGGTGCCGATCGAGAAGAAGGCGGCACAGGTAATCGTTGCGGTGACGCGGCCGTGCAGGATCGCCAGTGGAATGAACGGTTCGCGCGCCGTTAGCAGCCGGATCGCGAACAATGCCCATAGCGCCGCCGAGCAGGCGATCAGCGTCAGGATCCGCCACGACGTCCACGGATAATGCGTGCCGCCCCAAGCCAGCGCCAAGAGCAGCGCAATCGTGGCGCCGAGCATCAAACAGGCGCCAATGACGTCGAGCTCATGCGGCCGATCGTGGCGCGGCAGGCGGCGCAGCGCGCGCTCGGTCATGAATAGAGCCACGGCGCCGAGCGGCAGGTTGATCCAGAAAATCAGCGACCAGTGCAGGTGGTCGGTGAGCAACCCGCCGAGCACCGGGCCGAGAATACTGGCGCTCATGAACATGATCGAGGTGCGACCCTGCACGATCGGCCGCTCGCGCGGCGACAACAGGTCGGCGATGATGGTCTGTGCAATCGGCAATAGACCGCCGCCGCCGATGCCTTGCAGCCCGCGCGAGAGAATCAGCATCCAGATATCTTGCGCCAGCGCACAGGCAACCGAGCCGGCGATGAAGATGCCGATCGCCCAGAGCAGAACGCGCCGCCGGCCATAAATGTCGGAGAGTTTCCCGAACAGCGGCGTCGTTGCAGTCACGGCAAGGAGATACGCCGTCACCACCCACGACAGATCGTCGATGCCGCCAAGGCTCTTGCCGATCGCCGGCAATGCCGGTGCGACGATGGTCTGTTCGAGCGCCGACAGGAACATCGCCAACATGATGCCGGCGACGATCGCGCGGACCGTAGCATGATCGAGCGGCCCCGTATGCTGCTGGACATGCGCACCATCCGCCGTGGCGGTCCCCAGTTCGGGACCGATGCTGTGGGCGGGTTCTGAGACGATTTCGCTGGTCATGTCTTAAGCATGGGTGCCGGCATCAGTTGGCCGGCGCGGCATGCCTTTGCAACCGTCGCCGACGCAGACCAGGGGTGCATCCGTCCTTATCGTTGCTCGCGGAGCTCACCTTCGCCGCGCCCGTTTCGGCAGTTTGAGCGGCCAGCTGACGATGTGCTCCTCAAGATCCTCATCGGGAACATCGACCTCCGATGCGCCCACTCGGCCGCGCACCGAGACGCCGGCGATATGAACCGTTTCGGGATCGCCGGAGACCAACGGATGCCACCAGTACAGGTCCTTGCCCTCGGCGAGCAGCACGTAAGCGCATGACGGCGGGAGCCAATTGATGGTTTTGAGGGTTTCCGGCGTCAGGTGGACGCAATCGTCGACCAGTTCGAGCCGGTGCGCGTAATCGCGACAGCGGCAGGTTTGGCCGTCCAAGAGCCGGCAGCCGACATCGGTATAGAAGGTCTCGGCCGCCCCCTCCTCTTCTTCGAGCTTATTGAGGCAACATTTGCCGCAGCCGTCGCAAAGGCTTTCCCACTCCGAATCTGTCATATTCTCCAATGACTTGCGCCGCCAGAATGGAACTTCTGCCGCGCCGCCGCCGTTGGTTGCCATGGTGTTCTCCGCCGACGCCACCCTATGCCAAATTTACCCCCAATTTCCATTCACCCTGTCGAGGCGAGCGAATTGGCCGCCGCCTCGAGGTCAACTACACCCAGTGTGACTGCGCGGCGTAACTAAACGTTGGCCGGCAAAATCACCGTCGGCTACAAAGGCAACTGTTGTGGGTCCAAACGTGATCGTCGGTTTTCGGAGCGCGCTTAAGTGACCGATATGTTCCCCGACCCGGGCGACGATTGGCGGCCGAGATTCAAGCGGCTGCTGCTCGATATCGACGCGCGCATCGATTTTGCGGTGTTCCAGAGCGGCAAATGGACTCGCGAAATCTACGAGCGCTTCACGGCATTCATGGACCGCGCCCACGTCGCCGGCTGGCGCCGCTGGCTGCTTATCGAGCCGCTTTCGGAAATGGCGACGCTGGGGACTGGCGGGCTATTTCTCATGCTGGCGCTCGCACTTCCCGCCTTCCATCAGACGTCAGACGACGACTGGCTGAAAAAGTCCGAACTCGCAGTCACTTTTCTCGACCGTTACGGCAATGTGATCGGCAGCCGCGGCATCAAGCACACCGAGTCGGTGCCGCTCGACGAAATGCCCGACAACCTGATTAAAGCCACGCTGGCGACCGAAGATCGCCGCTTCTACGACCATTACGGCATCGATGTGCAGGGCGTTTTCCGTGCGTTTGTCACCAACACCGAGGCCGGCGGCGTCGTGCAAGGCGGCTCCACGATCACCCAGCAACTTGCCAAGAACCTGTTCCTGTCCAACGAGCGCACCTATCAGCGCAAGATCAACGAAGCGTTCCTAGCGCTGTGGCTCGAGGCGCATCTAAGCAAGAATGAGATTCTAAAACTGTATCTCGACCGCGCCTATCTCGGCGGCGGCGCCTTCGGCGTCGACGCCGCGGCGCGATATTATTTCGGCAAATCGGTCCGCGACGTGACGCTGGCCGAAGCGGCGATGCTCGCCGGCCTGTTCAAGGCGCCGACCAAATTCTCCCCGCTGGTCAATCTGCCGGCAGCCCGCGCGCGCGCCAATGTCGTGCTCGATAATCTGGTCGACAACGGCTTCATGACCGAGGGTCAGGTTTACGGCGCGCGGCGCAACCCGGCGACGCCGATCGATCGCGCCGCCGAGGACGCGCCGAACTATTACCTCGATTGGGCGTTCGACGAGATGCGAAGGCTGGTCGAGACATTCCCGAAATCGGTCACCGCCCGGTCTTTCGTGGTGCGCACCGCGCTCGACAGCAATCTGCAGCGCTATGCCGAGCACGAGGTCGAATCCGAACTGCGCCAGTACGGACGCGATTACGGCGCCAGCCAAGTTGCAGCGGTGATCGCCGATCTCGATGGCGGGGTACGCGCCATGATCGGCGGGCGTGATTATGGCGCAAGCCAGTTCAACCGCGCGACCGACGCGTTGCGTCAGCCCGGCTCCTCGTTCAAGCCTTACGTCTACGCCACCGCGCTGGCGAACGGCTTCACGCCGTCGTCGGTGGTCGAGGATTCACCGGTCTGCATCGGCAACTGGTGTCCGCATAATTATTCCGGCGGCTATTCCGGTCCGGTGACGCTGCTTGAAGCGATCACGCATTCGATCAACGTCATTCCGGTCAAGCTTTCGATCATGCTCGGCAAAGGCAATCCCAAGCTCGGCCGCGCCATGATCGTGCAGACAGCGCGCAATTTCGGCATCCACTCGCCGTTGCCGGATACGCCTTCGCTGCCGATCGGCGCCGATGAAGTTTACCCGGTCGAACATGCCGTCGCCTACGCCACCTTCCCCAATCTCGGCCGCGCCGTGGTGCCCCATGCTGCGCTCGAGGTCCGCACCGATTCCGGTCAATTGGTGTGGCGTTTCGATCGCGATGGACCGAAACCGAGACAGGTGATCAGCCCGGAAGTGGCGGTTAATATGATCAAGATGATGAACTCGGTGGTCGAAAACGGCACCGGCCGGCGCGCCCAGCTCGACGGCGTTCCGACTTGCGGCAAAACCGGCACCACCAACGATTGGCGCGACGGCTGGTTTGTCGGTTACACCGGAAATTTCGTCGGCGCGGTCTGGATGGGCAACGACGATTTTTCGCCCACCAAACGCATGACCGGCGGCACGCTGCCGGCGATGACGTGGCACAACATCATGGCGTATGCGCATCAGGGCATCGAATTGCGGCCGCTCCCTGGTTTGCCGCCGCCCTCGCATGCGCCGACCGTGGCCGACGCGTCGTTCAAGGGCAACGAGGTGCCGCACCCCGTGCTGCTGACGCGCAAGGGGACCGATGCGCTCGTCCAGGTCGAGCATATGTTGGATGATGCCGATCGTGCGCGTACTGCAGAGGGCGGCCCGCTCGGACCGCTCGGCGCACGCGATGGCGGCAAAGAAGACGGCGCCGACCGGACCGATACTTTCGCGACGGCGGCTGATCGCAATGCCGCCATTACGCCCCGCGGCGATTAAACCGTAACCGACTTCGCTTCGTGTTCGATCTGGTCTTCTCATGCGCCTTCTATTCGGTTCGTGCTTGACGCTGTTGATCGCGGCCGCTTTGGGCCTCGGTGCGACGTGGTTTACGCTGACGCGCGGCGTCGCCTTCGGCGCGTTGACCATCGGCGCGTGGACGGCATGGCCGAAAAGCGGGTCGGTCGACATCGATCCCTATGCGCGCGCCGGTATCGCGCGCAGCGGCGAATTGCCAACCGGAATGGGCGATGGCATTGCGTTCTATGCCCACACCGACGATGCCGGCGAGAATTTGGACGGTCGTTGCGCATTCACCGTCAGCGGCATGACGCCGCCAGCGCGCTATTGGACGGTCGCGCTGTACGATCCCGCGGGCCGGCTTGTCGCCAATACGATCGATCGCCACGGTTTCACCAGCGAGGAAATTGTGCGCGACATCGATGGTCGGTTCACGATCACGGTGGCGCCGCTGGCGCGGCCGGGCAATTGGCTGCCCACGGGCGGGATTGAGCAATTCGTGTTGGTGTGGCGGCTTTACGATACGCCGATTGGCGTGGCCACGCGGACGACGAAGGAAGGTCCGATGCCGGCGATCGTGCGAAAGGGCTGCTCATGATCCGCGGCCTATTGTGGATTCTCGCCGCCATCCTGCTTGGCGGCATCGTGCATTTGTCGACGGTGCTGGCGATGCCGCATACCGCGACGCAAGATGCCTACTCCCGGCTGGCGCCACTCACGCCCGTCAATGCCGTGGTGCCGCTCACGGCGCCGACCGCCAAGACAGCGATCATGCCATTCATGGATCCGGCATTTGCCGCCGCGGCATGCCGCTACGACCTGACCAGCGGATCGCTTAAGCTCATTGCGCCGGTGAGCCAGGCCTATACGTCGGTCACGTTCTATACTCGCGAGAGCATCGCCTACTACGCGATCAATGACCGCGCCGCCGGCCGGCACTCCATTGAACTCGATCTCATGACACCCGCGCAGCATGCGGCGCTTCCCGAGGATGAAGACGTGACCGCCGCGGACCGCCTGATCATCGAGTCGCCATCGACGATGGGCCTGATCTTGTTGCGCGCGTTGGCGCCGGAACCCGGCCTGATGCCGATGGCGCGCCAAGCGCTGGCCGGCGCGACCTGCGGCATCCAACCGGTGCAGTAGATTAAATTACTTGTGAGACTACTTGAAATTATTTGGCGGCCGCCACCGCGGTCGGAACGGCGGCGAAGCGCGGCGCCACGACCACCACCTGGTTCGCCGCGATCTGTTGCTGCAATTCGGTAAGGACCTGGTCTGCGTCGGCCGCAACGGGCTGCGGTTCGGCAACCGCGAGATGCTCGAGCGCGAAGCGATAGCTGGCGCAACGTTGGCTCAGCGATTTGTCCACCCAGGCGACCGTCAAACTGTTCTCCCCGATGCGCGCTTGCGCGTTAACCCGCTCGGCGGGCGTCAGATCGGGGATCTGCGCCATGCTCGCCTCGCGCCGCCGGTCGAGATCGATCACGCGCCGCGCAACGACAAAAAAGGGCCCGACGCGCACGATGTCGTTGCGGATGTCGTCGATCAGTTGATTGTAACGCGCTGCGCTCGAGCGCAGCATTTCCGCCTGCAGGTGCCGGTAGTAAGCGATCGGATCGAACGCCCACAGTTCGCGCTGGAACGATCGCTTGGTGCCGTATTCGTAAACCACCGCATCCCAGCGGATTCGGTCGTAAGGCGGCTCGATCAGCGGAAAGGCGAGGTCGCGGAGCGTGTGTTCGTCGTCGGTCAGATTGTCGGCAGAGATCGGTGCGCCGACGCTGGCGGCAGCCTGCTCGCCGACCCAGTCATGAATGCCATCGGTGACCAGCGGGTCGCTCAGCCTGCCGAAATCGCCGATGCTGGTGCAGCCGGAAAGAACGAGCAGGACAAGGACGGCAAGACAAGGCGCCCTTCGATCGCATCGGCAGCGGGCGCGCGGCGACATTGCCAAAGCCCGTTCAGCGGCGCCTCACCCGTCGGCGGCCGCCGTTGTCCGCCGGCGGATGCGTATGGGGTTCGGCCTCCTCGGCGCGCGGATCGGCGTAGCGCTCGATCCGGATGACGGGCAGAATGATGATCGTTGCGGACTCGTCCGCCACATCGCGGCCGAAGCGCACAATGCGCCCCTCGTCCGGGAATTTAATAACGTTGCCCACCAGCCGCTTTCCTCCGCCGCCGGCAAGGAGGCGTTCTGCCCCGATGCGCGGAAATCGGCATCGCCATGATTAAGCGGCATGCAAGGTTAACGCTCCGCTAACGCGCACAACTTAGGCTAACGCCGAAATTCGCCCTCAGGGAACCTGTTACGATCGAGCCACGCGTTATGGAAAGCGGAAGCCTGCCGAGCCTCGACAACCTTACCCTTCTCGGACTGCGCAGCGGGGTCGATATGCGGCCGACGTTGTTGCGCGTCCTCACCGACCTCTACGTGCAGAAGCTGACGCACACGCCCGATGAGGAGCGGCATTACACCGAGCTGGCGCTGCGGCTGCTCGATGCGGTGGACATAGCGACGCGTGCGGCGGTGGCGAGCCGGCTGGCGCGCCATCTTTCGCCGCCGTCGCGGGTCATCCAGCAGCTGGCGGCCGATCTGCCCGAAGTGGCGGCGCATGTGCGCACGCATCCGGCGCTGGCGCGCAAAGTGCAAACAAGCGAACCGGCGACGCCGGTGATCCCGGTGACCCCGGCTGTGGCAATCCGGGAAATCGAGCTTTCCGAATCCGCAGTACATGAGCAAGAGACCCCGCCAGCGCCTGATCTGATCGCGACCGATATAGCGAGCGAACTCAACGAGCTCTTTTTCGCCGCGAGCGCGGACGAGCGGCGTCTCATTCTGCTCAACCTCGAAATTGCGGCCCCGATGCCGTCGGGCCGTGTCCAGCTCGCTCGCGACGCCACTGCCGGGCAGCAGCTGGAAGCTGCGGCACTCGCTCGCGACCGCGAGGGCTTCGCACAACATCTTGCGCATTCACTGCAAATTCCGCGCGCGCAAGCGCGCCGCATCGGAAGCGACGTACTGGGCGAGCCGATCGTGATCGCCGCCAAGGCGATCACCATGCCGCGCGACGTGGTCTATCGCATCTTGCTGTTCGTCAATACGACCGTCGGCCATTCGGTGGAACGCGTCCACGCGCTCGCAGCTCTGTATGACGAACTGCCGATCGGAGCCGCCGAACATATGGTCGCGATCTGGCAGGCACTACATCGGCACGGCCATGCCGCCGTGGAACACCGGCCGCTCGCGTGGAACGATGAGGCCCGCGCCCGCGCTCGTACCGCGACCGTGGCGGTGCGCCGGGCGCCGGCGCCACAGCGGTCCAGCGAACGCCGCGAGGTTTCTTAACTCACGATATCGAGAAAGTTGCGGCCGGCGGGATCCTCGACCTCGACAATCCAGAGATCGGGATCGAATTTCATCTCGCGCTCGAGCTTGGCTTCGACCGCCGCATCCGGCGCCGGCTGCTGGACGAGGCTTGCCGTAAACGTGCGGTCGGCGCCACGACTGGTATCGACCGCACTTTGCGGGGCCGGCCCGAACAGGTCGGACGTGCCGTCGAGCCGGCTGACGCGCACGAATACGGCGCCGGCCTCTTCCGCGCCGCGCCGGCGCACGACCGCGAACGCGCCCTCAACGTGACAACGGCGCAAATAGGCGGCAACCCAGAGTGCGGATTTGAGACGCATCGTCGGCTCATATCTCCTCGGCCGAGGAGATATGCCTCCAACCGCGCGACGCCGCAAACCGAGTGAAGTCGTTATTGCAGCGGGCGGCCGACCAACCCGGACAGCGCGCGCACCAGGCGATCGGAAACCTCTCCGGTAACGGGCAGCTTGCGCTCGCGCTCGAATTTTTCGATCGCGGCACTGGTTGCCTCATTGAGAATACCGGATGGCTCGATCTGACCGTAGCCATAATCGGATAAGGCGCGCTGCACTGCTGCTATGCGGGGCGATGGGCCGATCAAGTCGGCGATCGGATCGTCGCGCCTTAAGGCGACCGGTTGCGGCGGGGCGGCAGTCGCCGCGGCACGAGTCGGAATCGCCGGCGGCGCCGGCCATCGCGCATCAATGGCGGGGACCTGCGAAGACTTCGGATTGGCGAAGAAAGGCGCCGGATGTGAACCCGACTGCAGGAAAACCGCATTGACGATGATGACGGTGCTCGCCGCGACCGCGGCAAGGATGGCGAATAGATCCACTGGACGTCGCGTGGCTCTGACCCACAGCCGAATGGCCAATGCTCCGCCGACGCCCGCGGCGCGCGCGTAGAAGAGGCGATCAGCAATGCGGCGGTTACGCACTTTTCTTCACCGGGATGTCGTGAACGGATTTGCGTGCGATTACGGCGCCGACCGGCGGCGGCGTAATCTTGGCCGGCAGATAGCTCATGACGCCGGCGACAATCGGTGCGACGATCTTTTTCCCGGCCCGTGACCCTTCGCAATCGAGCGGCAGCCGCACGGTAACGCGCGTGCCCTCGCCGACACGGCTGCGGATGGCGATTTCGCCGCCATGCAGCTGCACCAGTCCTTTGACGATGGAGAGTCCGAGGCCGGTGCCGCCATGGCGCCGGTCGTAGGAGCTGCCGGCCTGGAAGTACGGCTCGCCCACCCGCGCCAAATCTGCATCACTGATGCCGACGCCATTATCCTCGACGACGAACGTTACGTGTGCCGCCTCGGCACGCACGCTGATCGTGACCGCACCGCCGCGATCGGCGAAGCGGATCGCATTGGACAACAGGTTGAGCAGAATCTGATTGAGCGCCCGCTTATCGGCGATCATCTCGGGCAGATCGTCGGCCACCACTTTTTCGAGATGCACGCCCGCCTCGCGCGCCCGCAGCGCGAGTATGCCGCAGCAGGCGGCGACGACATGCGCCGGCGCGAAAGGCTCCGGCGTGATCTCAAAATTGCCGGTCTCGATCTTGGACATATCGAGTATGCCGTTGACCATCGACAGGAGGTGATGGCCGGATCCGTTGATGAGGCCCGCATATTCCTTGCGGCGCCTGGCATCGAGCGCCAACGCCTCCTCCTTCATCAGCATTTCCGAAAAGCCGATGATGGCGTTAAGCGGCGTACGTAGCTCGTGGCTCATGGTGGCGAGGAAACGGCTCTTGGCGGCGTTCGCGCGCTCCGTCTCGGCGTGTGCGTCCAGAAGCGCCTGCTGCTGCAATTTGCGTTCGGTCACGTCGCGCAATACCGCGACGACCTCGCGACGATCTTCACCGCTTGATTTGCCGCTCGTCTGCTCCAACGGCCGGCAACGCATCTCGATCCAGACGAATTCCGTCGTCGGCCGGCCTTCGGCATCCATGCCTTCGCGGCGAACGCGGAACTCGACCGAACGCGATTCACCGAGAGCGGCGGCGTCGCCCAGCGCGGTCAGATAGGCCGGACGGTCAACGACGTGGACCCGCTCGAATAGGCCATGGCCGTGCAGTTGCCCGGTGTGCGATCCGAACAAGGATTCGGCGGCCGGCGACACGAACAGCACCGCGCCGTCGCGGCCATGCCGCGTAATAACATCGGCGATATTGCGCGCCAGGAGCCGGTAACGGTCCTCCTCTGCATAAAGCAGCCAAAAGCTGGTCCGCGCCAAAGCTTCGGCGCCGAGCGCCAAGCCGGTCGCAGAGAGCCCCGCCGAAACGATGCCGAGCGTCGCCAGCGCCTCGGGTGCGCTCGCGCTAGGCGGCGGCAACAGGTGTTCGGCTCCGAGCAGCATCAGCAGACCGGCAGCGGCAAGAGCGAAGGTCGAGGCGGTGGCAACGACGCGGCGCGACGCCGAAAGCGCCGCTTCGAGCGGCACGACCACAAGCCAGATGGCGGCAAACGATGCGATGCCGCCGGTGGCCGCGGCAAGCGCCGTCACCAATCCGGTGAGCGCGAGCGAAGACAGTACATGGGCACTCTCGTAGCGGCCGGTGCGGGACAAAAAATAAGCGGTGAGAATCGGCGCGATCAGCCAGGCAAATATCAAGAGTTCGGTGGCGCTCGGAGCGCCGCGCACGAGGAGGTAGACCGGAAACGACGCCAGCGCCACCATGCTGCCGAGAAGGCGAGGCGCAATAAAGGCGCGATGCCGCGCCGCCGTCAGCACATCCTGTTGCGCCGACGGATGCACCAGCGTTTCGACATAATCGCGTATTGGCGCGAACAGGCCCACGTTCCCGACGCACGCCCGGCTTTGCGAGACGCGCTCCCCTTTTTCTGTGGCGCGGATCGTGTCAGAGGCCGCTTAAGCGAAAGCTAAGGCATGGGGCGCGGTGCGATCGCGACGGCGCATTAGCGCGCCGGTAAATCCCCATCATGGTGAATCTCCCGTTGCCGCGCACGGTTGCCAAATGTTTGCAGCAAATGCGGCGGCAAATCCGGCCCGCTGTTGCTGCACTTTTGCGGTTCCGAAATCGCGGCAAGAAGCGCGGTCTCGCGCGTTCGCTAAAATTTTAGCTAAACTATATTTTTTCCAATTATTCGAAAATTTGCGGCGTATTCTGTTCGATTATGGGCAAAAACGTACCGGGCGAGCGAACGCCGCCTTCAATGCTGCCTGCTAGCTTTCCCCCAGGTGCGGCAAGCTATGCCGCGGATGTGGGTCTCATGTTCTTTCTGTTGCGCATGGCGTTCTGGCTCGGCCTGGTGCTGATCCTGTTGCCCAGCGGCTCTTCGGAGCGAGCCGCGCCGGCAACCGAGGTCAACGCGTCGCAAGCCATTTCGGCCGCGTCCGCCACCGTCGGCGATCTGCGGCAATTCTGCACCCGTCAGCCCGACGCCTGCACCGTCGGCTCGCATGTGGCCACGGAACTGGGCTACAAGGCCCAGGCCGGCGCCAAGATGCTTTATGATTTCCTGACCGAAACTCTCGCGTCCAAGGAAGCGTCCAAGGAATCGTCCAAGGAGCCGACCACCCAATCGCCCAAGGTCACCGGCTCGCTTGCCGGTGGCAGCATGACGCCTGCCGGCAAATCGTCCGCGGAACAGGCCTCGCAAAATACGCTCACCCCGGCCGACCTGATTCCCGCTTGGCGAGCCCCGATGCCGCGCAAGAGCGTCAAGCACTCGGCCTAACCTTTCCCTGTTCCCAATTCGATCGGATGAGGCGCGAATTCACGCGTCGCGCGCGTATCGGCCCGCGCCGAACACGTCGACCTGTCGCGCGGAGCACCTTATATAGTAGGGAACGATCCGGCTCTGAGATCGGATTTTGGGCACCCTGGCGCAATGGCTGACATCGAGGACATCGTCGGCAATTTCTCGGTCCTTGACGACTGGGATGACCGCTACCGCTATCTGATCGAGCTCGGCCGCGAACTGCCGGCACTTCCGCAAGCCGCTCATAACGCCGCCAATAAAGTGCAGGGCTGCGCCAGCCAGGTCTGGCTCGACACCACGGTGCGTCCGAACGGCGCGGGCGGCCCGATCCTGATCTTCGCCGGCGACAGCGACGCCCATATCGTGCGCGGGCTAATCGCTATTCTGTTCGCGATGTATTCGGGCAAGAGCGCAAGCGACATTCTCGCACTTGACGCCATCAAGCTGTTCGAAGAACTGGGGCTGCGGGAGCACTTGACCCCGCAACGCTCGAACGGCTTCCGCTCCATGGTCGAGCGTATCCGCTGCGACGCACGCGCGGCGCTGGCGACGGCTGCCTGACCTGCACGCTTTGCCTGGCCGCTGACCGCGCGTCATGCGCGGGTATTCAAGCCGCGCCGGCAATCGTATTGTAAGTCTCATTGGGCGTAGGGGCTTCCCCTTGAACATTTACACACTCCGCGCAGGCCTGACCGACGTTTTTGCCGGCGCAGTCTGCAGCATCCTGTCCATCGCTTATTGCTTGTCCTATGCGGCGCTCATCTTCACGGGTCCGCTCGTGCATCTGCTGTCCTACGGCATCGCGGTGACATTCCTGTCGGCTGCCATTGGCGGCTCGATTGTGGCGCTGCGCAGCTCGCTGCCGTTCGCCGTGGCCGGCCCCGACAGCTCCATCTCGGTCGTCCTGGCGGCATTGGTCGCGACGCTCGTGCAGCACCTCGTGGCCGCGGGCGGCACCGATCTGCTCGAACCGGCCTTGATCGCCATGGCGCTGGCGACCGCATTGACCGGACTATTGCTCTGCATACTCGGCTTCACCCATGCGGGGCGTGCAATCCGATTTGTGCCCTACCCGGTCATTGGCGGATTCCTCGGCGCGACCGGTTGGCTCTTGATCACCGGCGCGGTCCAAGTCGTCGCGGATCAGCGACCGACGCTCGCCAATATCGGAGCCTTCGGCGACGCCGCGATTTGGACCAAGATCGCCGCCGGCGTGATCGTCGCAATCACCCTCTATGTGCTGCTGCGTCGCTCCAAAAATCCGATCATCCTGCCGGGCGTGCTGCTGACCGCGCTCGCGGTGACATATCTGGTGTTGCTCGCGACCGGCACGCCAATCGCCGTCGCACAAGACAACGGCTGGCTGTTCGGGCTGCAGCCGGCGGCCGGCCTGACGCCGCCGTGGAAATTCGCAGCCTTGCAAGGCTTCCCGTGGTCGTCGCTGCCATCGCTCGCGGGCGACGTGCTCGCAGTCATTTTCGTGACCGTTACGAATTTCCTGCTCAACACGACCGGGCTCGAGATCGCGACTCGGAGCGAAGCCAATATCGAACGCGATCTCAAAGTGCTCGGGCTTGCCAATGTCGCGATCGCGGCGCTGGGCGGCTATGTGAGCTGCACCTCGTTCAGCCGGTCTATGCTGGTCCGCACCGCCGGCGCCACCGGCCGTATCGGCGGCGTGACCGTGGCTGCGATCTCGGCGGCCGTGCTGTTCGCCGGTCCGTCGTTTCTCGGCTATGTGCCGAAATATATTCTCGGCGGGCTCCTGTTCTATCTCGGCGCCGACCTCGTCTATCAGTGGCTGATCCTGTCGTCGCGGCGCCTGTTGCTGATCGAATATCTGTCGCTGATCGCCATCGCGGTCCTGATCATCTATTCGGGCTTTATCGCCGGCGTGCTGATCGGGATCGTGATCGGTTGCGCCACCTTTGCGCTGAGCGCGAGCCGCGTCAACGCCATCAAATTCAATTTCGACGGCTCGGAATACCGCTCTTCGCTCGATCGTGGCCCGTACGAACTGTCGCTCCTGGCCGAATACGGCCGGGAGATTCAAGGCATGACGTTGCAGAGCTATCTGTTCTTCGGCTCGGCCAATCGGCTCTATCAGCATGTCAAGACGCTGTTGTCGGCGCAACCGAGTTGCCGTTTTTTGATATTCGATTTTCGCCTCGTCACCGGCATCGATTCGTCGGCGACGCACAGTTTTGCGCAGATCAAGCAAGCGGCGGCGGCCTGCGGCACGCGGCTCGTGCTCGTCAATCTCAAGCCGGACCTGGACCGCGCTTTTCGCGCCGCCCGTTTCGTTTCCGACGACGTCGTCGTCGCATCGGATCTCGACCGCGCGCTCGAATTCTGCGAGCAGAACATCATCGAAGCGCATCGTACCGCCGCCGACGGCGAGCGGTCGTTGCGGGCCTGGTGGTCGGATGCGCTGGGCGGCGTCGCGACTGCCGACCGCTTGGCCGAATATTGCCGGCGTCTCGAAGTGCCGGCCGGCCAAATCATCGCCCGGGAGGGCGATCCGGCCGCTTCCATGCATTTCATCCTCGAGGGACGCATCGGCATCGTCGTCGATATGGGCGACGGGCGAACGATGCGCGTGCGCAGCCTGGGGCCGCATACCACGATCGGGGAAATGGGACTGATCACTGGTCGGCCGCGCAGCGCGACCGTTGCCGCAGAGGCCGACAGCGTGCTTTACGAACTCACGGCCGAGAACTACGAGCGCATCAAGCGCGAAGAGCCTGCGCTCAGTCAAGCGCTCCTCGGATATATCGTCTCGGTCATGTCGGAACGGCTCAGCTTCGCCAATCGCGCGGTCGGCGTCCTGCAGCGTTGATACCGACGCGGTAGAAAGTTTCAGCCGCGCTCGCGGCGCCGGCGACGCTGCTGGCCGAGCCCCATATCTTTGGCAAGCTTGGAACGCGCGGCCGCGTAGTTGGGCGCGACCATCGGATAGTCAGGCGGCAAACCGTACTTTTCGCGGTATTGGTCGGGCGTCAGATTGTAGCGCGTGCGCAGATGGCGCTTGAGCGATTTGAATTTCAGTCCGTCTTCCAGGCAAACGATGTATTCGGGTGTCACCGAACGCTTGATCGGTACGGCTGGCTTGGGCGGTTCCGCAGCGGTCGCCGTTTGACCGCCCGATACGCGCTTCAAGGCCGCGTAAATTTGGCTGATGAGACCAGGAATTTCGCCGCTCGGAACCGAATTATGGCTCAGATAAGCGGAGACGATGTTGGCGGCGAGTTCGATATAGACGCTGTCACCCGAATTCTCTGGCATGGTCGGATCTCGTGCCGGGAGTCGTGAAATGCTCGACATCAACTTAAAATATACTAGTCCCAGAGAATAAAGGCAATAAAACAGCGATATAGCAAGGCCGATTGCTTATAGTTGAAAATATATATTGCATTGCTATTTGGAAACCGCGCTTATGCGCCGGTCGAAATCGCCTGACACAGCAAAAACCGCCGGGACGCGCGGTTACGCGCTCTGCTCGATGTGGTTGCGCAGTTCGGTGATCGAACCGAAGCGGAGCGTGCCCTGCGGCAACTGCGCTTCGATGGAGCCGTCGGAGTACAAGGTGTAGGCCATGCCGTCGACGACGCCCGATTTGAGTACCGACACCGCCGGCTCCATCTCTGGCGCCGCATCCGGCGCGAGAGCTTGAGCCGTATCTACGGGCGCTTCGGTATTAAGACCCGGTTCGGCGGCGGTCGCTTGCGCGAGAGCTGACGGCGCGGCTCGCATCGGCCGCTGCCCTTTCGGCCAAAGTGCATCGAACGACGGGCCGTCAGGCCGGCCGGCTCTGCTCCGCGGCGGTGAACTTATGTCGAGCCGTGGCGTAAGCCGTGCCGGCGCCTCACCATTTTGTCGCTTTGCCGGACGTGCTTTCTCGGCCTCAGCGATCGCAACATCAACGCTCGTCGGCAGTGCCGGCGCCGCGATTGGCGACAACGAAAATTCTGTTTCTTCGACCAGCCGTGCGGTTTCGAGCCGAGCAACAGCGGGGGTCTTTTCCGGCAAATCGTCACCGTGCTTTGCGCGGGCCGACACGGGTGGCGCCGCGGCAAGCGGATGGAGCGCCGGCTTCGGCAAGGGAATTTGCGCTGGTTCACCCGGCTCCCGCGCCGTTACGACATACCGCTGCGCAAGCGCGTGTTCGATCCGTTGCAAGACGCGCAGCGCCAGACCGAGGCCGATCAGCAGGAGCCCACCCACCGCCGCCACTACGCCGGGCGTCACGATTGCCGTGTCGAAAGTACGGTCGTGGATCGACACGCCGGTGGCCGCCAACAATATTCCGGCGACGCTCAACGCTCCACCAAATGCCAACAAAAGCAAGTACATACGCCTATCCCTGGCTCCAGCTGCACGCGCCAAAAGCCCGCTTCAAGGCAGTATTGTGACGGCGCTGCCTGAGCCGCGCAAGGATTTTTATCCGATGATGGCTGTCCAGCTTGGCCGGGCGGATGAGACGCGCTGCTCTGACTGGAGAGCTCCACAGCCGTTGCCCAAACCCCTGCGAAGGTCCTATTTAGAGGAACCATTCGCTTTCTCTGACGGTTGCACCTGCGCCTGATACCCGCCGTTTCGGCTTCACATTGAGGAGTAGACCAATGGCATTCACCCTGCCCGAGCTTCCCTATCCCTACGACGCGCTGACGCCGCATATGTCGCGCGAGACTCTCGAATTCCATCACGACAAGCACCATCAGGCCTACGTGACCGCCGGCAACAATCTGGCCAAGGGCACTGAATGGGAAAACAAGCCGGTCGAGGAAGTCGTGAAGGGCACCTTTGGCAAGATCCCCGGCCTGTTCAACAATGCCGCGCAGCATTTCAATCACATCCATTTCTGGAAGTGGATGAAGAAAGGCGGCGGCGGCGACAAGCTTCCCGGCAAGCTCGAAAAGCAGATCACGTCCGATATCGGGCCGCTCGCCAAAGTGAAGGAAGATTTGGTTCAGGCGGGCGTCACGCAGTTCGGTTCGGGCTGGTGCTGGCTTGCGGTCAAAGACGGCAAGATCACCATCATGAAAACCCCCAACGGTGAAAACCCGCTGGTGCATGGCGCCAAGCCTATCCTGGGCTGCGACGTCTGGGAACATTCCTACTACATCGACTATCGCAATCGGCGTCCCGATTACCTCAAGGCGTTTTTCGATAATCTGGTCAACTGGGATTATGTGGCCGAGATGTACGAAGCGGCCATGAAATAGGCGCGCGCGACTGCGGGCCGCGCATAAAGCGGGGCATTCGTGCCCCGCCTTTTCGTGTCGCTGCACATTTGACGCATTGCTCGGATCGGATTCCCGCTTCATGACTTGGCGGCGCCGAAAAGCGCCGATCTGACGCCGGGCCGATCGTGCAACACGTTGCCGTGGACTCCCTTCCCTTTCGCTCAAAAGCGATTGCTGACGCGCGCGGTCTCGATGCGTTGGCGATTGCCGTATTGGTGCTGATCGCGGCGATCGCCGCCTTTACGTTTCGCGATTACGGTCTCGGCTGGGACGACTATACCCAATCCCAATATGGCGACCTGTTGGCGTCGCTTTTCGCGTCCGGCTTTGCCGACAAACGCGCGCTGTCCTTTGTCAATGTCTACATGTATGGCGGCGGCTTCGATCTCATTGCCGCGCTCACAGCAAAAGTCCTGCCGTTCGGCCTGTTCGCGACGCGCCGGCTCGTGGGCGCCGCGATCGGTCTTATCGGCCTGTTCGTGACCTGGCGGCTAGGGCGGCGCATCGGCGGCCCACTCGCCGGATTGGCCGCTCTCCTCCTGCTGGCCGCCTGCCCGCTCTACTTCGGGCATATGTTCATCAATTCCAAGGACGGACCGTTTGCCACTGTGATGGCGCTGGCGCTGCTCGGGATTGTGCGCGCGTTCGACGAATATCCGCGCGCGACCCCCGCAACGATTGCGCTCTGCGGTCTTGGCGTCGGGCTCGCGGTCGGCTCACGCGTCCTCGGCGGTTTCGCGGTCGTGGACGTGCTCTTGGCATTGATGTTTCTTCTTTTCGTGCGATCGCGCGAAATCGCACTCAAGCCCGCCTTGTGCGAATGCGCCTCGTTTTTGACCGCTTTCATTCCCGGCGCCATCCTCGCCTATCTCGTCATGGGCCTGGTCTGGCCGTGGAGCGTGCTCGCGCCGCTCAATCCCATTCGGGCGGCCGCTTATTTTTCTCATGACTTCGAAAAGCCGTGGCGCGAGCTGTTCGACGGTCGTTTGATCCCGATCACGCAAATGCCGCGGAGCTATGTGCCGACGCTCGTTGCGCTCACACTGCCGGAGCTGCTGCTTGCGCTCGGCATCTACGGAACTATCGGCAGCATCGTCGTAGTAGGACGAAAAGACCGCAGCACCGTCGGCCGCCGTGCCGCGCTTGTTACAGTCCTGCTCGCCGCAATTCTCCCGGTTCTGGTCACAATCGTCGTACGGCCTTACCTCTATAACGGCATCCGCCATTTGCTGTTCGTAGTCCCGCCCCTCGCCGCGCTTGGCGGTCTTGCCGCGGGATGGATTGCTCCGCGGCTGCGGCAGTATGGCGCCAGCGCCATGGCCGCGGGCGGCCTGGCATTCATTGGCGGCATCGCATCTCCTATCGTCGACATGGTCAGGTTGCATCCCTACGAATACACGGACTTCAATCATGTCGCCGGCGGCGTGCGCGGCGCGCAGGCCGACTTCATGCTCGATTATTGGGGACTATCGCTCACCCAGGCGTCGCGGCGGTTGCTCGCTTACATCGCTGAGCACCACCAGACATCGCCTCATGAAAAGTGGACGGTTGCGGTGTGCGGCCCGCATCCGCCTGTCGTGGTCGCGCTCGGGCCGCAGTTCTCGACCACCTGGGATCCCAAGGGAGCTGACTTCGCCATGCAGCTCGGCGTGTTCTACTGCGCCAAGCTCGATGCGCCCCTGCTATTCGAAATCGTGCGCGACGGCGTGGCCTACGCGCGCGTATACGACATTCGCGGCAGCTCGATTTCTTCGCTGCTCACGGTGCCGGGGATCGATAAAACGCACTATTAAGAGGCCGAAGATCCTGGAATTGGTTGCCGAAGGAAATTTGCCCATGAGTAACGTCACGCCGGGAGCCTATGTTTTCGATGCCTACGGCACGCTGTTCGACGTCCATGCCGCCATTGCCCGGCATCGCGCCGCGGCCGGTCCGGACGCGGAACGGTTTTCGGAACTGTGGCGGCTCAAGCAGCTCGAATACAGCTGGACGCTGACGCTCTCCGGCCAATACGTCGATTTCTGGACCCTGACGCAGCGCGCGCTCGATTACGCCTTCGCGCGCGTGCCGTCGGTCGACCGCGCGTTGCGGCCGCGACTTCTCGAAGCCTATCAGAAGCTCGATGCTTATCCGGACGCGCGCGACGCGATCGCCGCACTTAAAGCACGCGGCCTGTCCACCGCGATCCTCTCTAATGGTGCGCCCGCCATGCTGAAGTCCGCCGTGGAGGCGTCCGGCATGGCGCCGATCCTTGACGCTGTGCTCTCGGTCGACGCCGTGCGCATGTATAAGCCGCGGCGCGAAGTCTATGCGCTTGTCACCGACCGCTTCGCGCTCGCTCCGCGGGAGATCGTGTTTGTGTCGTCGAACCGCTGGGACGTGATGGGCGCGGCGGCGTTCGGCTTCCGCACGCTCTGGGTCAACCGCGCCGGCATGCCCGACGAATATGCCGACCATCCGCCACTGCAGGTCGTGCCCGATTTGTCGGCGCTGGCGTCGCTAGAGGGTTAGGCGTTCACCGCGACCCGTTCCGGCTCGACCGCCGGCAACAGTTTCGGCGCAACGAAGCGGCCCGCTTCGAGATCTTCGATCTGGCGATCGATCTGCTTCATGACGTAGCGCGAGTAAGGCCCGACATGGAGGTAGAACGCCATCAGCGTGACGATGGCGCGGACCGACTGCGGGTTCTTCGACATGCAGGTGGTGAACGCTTTCCAGAATCGCTCGCGGCCTTCGGGCAGGCGCGAGAGCAGTTCATGCACCATGTTGATGGTAGAGAGCCGGCGCCTGATATCGCCCTCGGGCAGTTCCTTGCGGCGGTCCGAACAATCGAGCATGGCTGCGAGCCGCTCCAGGCGGCCGCAAAAGGCGTCGGGATCGTAAATCCGGTCGAGGATCTGGCGGTAATCGCGCAGGATTTCGAGGCGCGAGCGTTTGGTCTGGTAATTGACGCCGGCGGTGCACTGATCGCCTTTGCCGGCGGGCGCCGAATCGTGGTCGACATGCAGGCGGCCTTCGCGCGCCAGCCGGCGCGTCAGCTGCGTATTCGGCAGCGCATAGAGCAGCCCGACCATCGCGATCGGGATCGCTGACTCCTCGATCAGTTCAATCATCGGTTCAGCGACCGAGCCCCGTTCGGTGTCGAAGCCGACGATGAACCCCGCCGTTACGAACATGCCGGCGTGATAGATCTTGTGCACGCTTTCCGGAATGCTGCGGCGCGTATTCTGCTTCTTGCGCATCGCGATCAGCGTTTCGGTGTCCGGGCTTTCGATGCCGACGAAAATGGCGAAGAAATTCGACCGTTTGAGCATCGCCAGCAATTCGCCGTCGTCGGCGAGATTGAGCGAGGCCTCGGTGGTGAATTCGAACGGATAATCGTGCTGCTCGATCCACTTTTCGAGCGTCGGCAGGAATGCCTTGATCGCCTTCTTGTTGCCGATGAGGTTATCGTCGACAAAATCGACGTGGCCGCGATAGCCCAGCCGATAGAGCGCTTCGAGCTCGGCCAGCATCTGATCGTGCGTCTTGGTGCGCGGCGACCTGCCGTAAAGCTCGATGATGTCGCAGAACTCGCAGGTGAACGGACAGCCGCGCGAGAACTGCACGCCAATGTAAAGGTACTGTTCGAATTTCAACAGATCGAAGCGCGGCACCGGCGTCTTGGTGACGTCGACCTGGAATTTCTCGGCCACGAACATGCCCTCGCGGCTTCCCTGCTCCCAGGCCGCGATGAATTTCCCGATGATGTCCTCGACTTCGCCGAGGACACGGAAATTCGCGCTCTCATAGCGGTGCGGACTGGAGGTCGCATCGGGGCCGCCGACCACGACCGGCAGGCCGCGCGCACGGCACATTTCGATGAGTTCCAACGAATCCGATTGCTGGAACAGCATGCCGCCGGTCATTACCATGTCGGCCCAATCGAGATCGCTGTCGGCAAGCTCTTCGGTGTTGCGGTTGACCAGCCGCACGTTCCAGGACTTCGGCAATAACGCCGCCACTGTGATGAGGCCGAGCGGAATCGCGGGGTAGCGCGCCCCAACCAGTTCGCAAGCTTCCGAGAAATTCCAGAACGAATCCGCCATAAAGCGCGGATAGATCATGAGCACGTTGCACGGGCTCGCGGCCAACGCGCTTGCGACGATGTTTTGCTGCTGTTCCAAGAAACCCCACCCCGTGCCGCGACAAACGCAATCCGCGCAGTATGGCGGTATTGCTCCGTAATACAAGGACAAAGCCGGTTCCACCCGACTCTGTCGAGAAGCCGAAAATTAGCGTGGAATCATGGCCTTATCGCGAATTCCTGCGATCGGATGTGACCCGCGGCAACGCTTCCGGTAACCTTCGACTCAAGCTGCAACCGCTCGGAGGGAGAGAAGCAAAATGCGCGCCGCGTTTTATGAGCGCAATGGACCTGCAGCCGAGGTGCTCAAGCTCGGCGAAAATGACACGCCGCGTCCCGGCCCGGGCGAGGTCCGCGTCAAAATCGCAACCTCCGGCGTCAATCCCTCCGACGTCAAGGCGCGTTCGGGCTCGACCCGCAAGATCGCCTATCCGCGCGTGATCCCGCACAGCGACGGCGCGGGCGAAATCGACATCGTGGGGGATGACGTGCCGTCGTCGCGCCTGGGTGAGCGGGTGTGGGTATGGAACGCCCAATGGGCGCGCGCCTTCGGCACTTGCGCCGAATATGTCACGCTGCCATCGCCGCAAGCGGTGCGCTTGCCGGCGAATACCAGTTTCGAAGTCGGCGCCTGCCTCGGCATTCCTGCGATGACCGCCTATCACGCCATCGCGGTCTCGGGCGCCGCGCCCGGCATGACGCTGTTGATCGCCGGCGGCGCGGGCGCGGTCGGCCACTATGCCGTGCAATTCGCCAAGGCCGCCGGCGCCTCCGTCATTACCACCATCAGCTCACCGCAAAAGGCCGATGCGGCGCGCGCCGCCGGCGCCGACCACACCATCGACTATAAGCGGGACAAGGTCGGCGACCGAGTGATGGCCATCACCGGCAATAAAGGCGTCGACGCCATCGTCGAATTGGACATCGCCGCCAACGCCAAGCTCATTCCCCAGGTACTGCGCCCACGCGGCGTGGTGGTCGTCTACGGAACGGGCGCCATGGAGTTTGAAGTTCCGTTGTTCTTCTTTTTGCGCAACGCCATCACGCTGAGATTTATTTACGTCTACGAACTCGATGCGGCCGAGCGCGCCGCCGCGCTGGCTGGGATCGAACGCGCCGTCGCTGCCGGCACGCTACTCACCAATATCGGTGCGACTCTTCCGCTCGCCGACATTGCCGCCGCGCACGAAGCGGTCGAACAGGGCGAGGTCTTGGGCAACGTCGTCGTGAAACTTTCGTAACGACGCTACGCCGCGTCTTCGGCCGACGGCTCCGTGTCCGGATTTTTCAGAGCGGTCACGATCTGTTGCTTGGTCAGCCGAGTGCCGTCATCGCCCTCGATCAGCAATGCAACGCGGCCGCCATTGTTGATGTGACGCGACCAGCTCATGGCTTCGTCGAGCGAATTGAACTCCTTAAACAGATGGCGATCCTTCTCCAAGGGCGAAATGGATTGCGAGCCGCGCGGGCCGGAATAAACGCGATAGGTCATGGTTGGCCTCCTGTTGTTCCGCCTATCTTGACGCGCATTTAGGCGCCAAATGTGCCGGGTCTATGTCAGGTGGCCTGTGTCGGCGGGTTTCCGCGGCGCATTGACGCGGCCATGCCAAATGCGCCGCAGACGAAGCTATTTCTGCGGTGCGAAGACCTGATCGCTGTAGGGCAGCACAGTCGGGCGCGCGATCGCAATGAACGCGTGATCGAGCGTGCGGTGGCAGGCATTGCAGCCGGCGCTGAGACTATCGAAAGCGGCAGCGAAGGCTGCGCTGTTTTTGCCGTCGACCGCCTTTTGCAGCGCGTCAAGCGGAGCGCCGACATGCTGTTTCACGATATCGCCGCCGAGCATTTTGCCGACATCGTCGAAGCCGTCGCTCAATTCGCCGATCTCGTAATCGGCGAGCGGCCAGTTCCCCGCATGGCCGGCAAACCATAGTTTGATATGGCGCTCCTGCTGGTGCGCCATGATTTCGGGCAGGCTCGGCAGATACGGCTCGTCTTGCGGCGCCGCCGTGGGCCGGAGCGCTGCGGCGTTGTCCTGCGCACGCACCGCAAGCGCGCCAAGCGAAATCGCCGCAGTCACTATCGCAACGATGACTTTCACGGAACTATTCATTGCACGGCCTCAGCTCAGCGGCGCCAGCTCCTCGCTGCATTCCTTGGGATGCGCTTGCTTGCAAGCCGCGTAAAGCGCGGGGCATGATCGCGCCGCAGCCAATGCCTCGTCGATGGTCTTGGCCCGATCGCCGGCAGCGCGCGACTGCCCGTCGTAGATGAGAACCGCGTCGTCGCGTTCAATGCCGCGATCGTTCATCAGGAAATGATTGGCGCCGTCAAAGAACACGGTCGCGGTATTGATCGCCTCATTGAGCTTTTTTGTGTACTCGGTGTTGACCTTGGGATCCGGCTTGACCGCGCGCGCGTGGACCGCGATGTCGGTGTACAGCACATTGAGCTTGAAATAGATGCCGCCGCACTGCGCCAGCGCCAGCCAATAGGACCGGCCGGCGAAAGCGCCCGGCGCGGTGACGACCCGGTCGCGTTTATCGGCCGGCACGGGCGGCGCCGGACGCTCGACTTGCTTGGGCTCGCGCTCAATTCTGCGGCGATATTGCGCCTGGGCGCTTGTCGCGCCGACGACGACTGCGATCATCGGCAGAATTAGTCTGGCGGACGTTCTCGACATCATGCCATCAGAACTTTTCGAGCCATTAAAACTTTTCGAGCATTAAAACTTTTCAAGCCATGGCCGCAGCTCGATCTCCCAGGCCCAGGCGCTGCGCGGCTGCTGCAAGAGATGCAGATAGCTTTGCGCGATAGCGTCAGGATCGAGCATGCTGTCGGGCTTGTCCGGCGGATTGGGACGGCGGTCGCTCTTGATGCCGCCATCGATCACCACATGACCGATATGAATGCCATGCGGCGAGAGTTCGCGGGCCATGCTTTGCGCCATCCCGCGCAGTGCGAACTTGCCCATCGCGAACGGCGCCGACTGGGCATAGCCCTTCACGCTCGCGGAAGCGCCGGTCAGAAGGATGGCGCCGTGGCCTTTGGGCACCATGCGTTTGGCCGCTTCTTGCGCCACCAGGAATCCACCGAAGGCGGTGACCGTAATCGACTTCGCCACCTCGTCGGGGTTGAGCTCGACGAAGGGGCCGCGCGTCCGGTAGCTGGCATTGTAAACGACGACGTCCGGGGTCCCGAGCGCCGCTTCGACGTCGGCAAAGAGTTTTGCGACTTGTGCCCTATCGGTGGAGTCGCAGGCAAAGGCCCTTGCAGCGGTCTCCTGCACCAACGCCTTCAGATTGTCAGCACGGCGCGCGGCGAGCGCCACCTTCATTCCGTTCTTGGCAAATAACCGCGCCAGCGAGGCGGAAAGCCCCGATCCGACGCCGACGATGAGTGCTGTTCGATAATCCGGCATAACCATTCCTCTCAATCAATGACCGCGATGGCGTTTATCTCCACCAGACAACGGGGGTCCGTGGCAAGTCGCACCACCTGAACCGTTGTCGTCGTCGGCTTGGCGTCGCCAAAATACTCGCCCCAGACCCGGTTGAGCGCATCCTGATCGGTCAGGTCAGTCACGAAACGATCGGCGGTGACGATATCTGCAAAGGTTGCGCCGACGGCCTGCAGCCCGCGCTTGAGATTCTCCAGCGTCGCCCTCGCCTGCCCCGCCATGTCGCGCGGCATCGAGTTCGAACTCCTCCGGCCGATGCGGATGATGATGATAAACCGGCGCCGCGGTGACGCCGGCGAGATAGACGGTGGTGCCGCCCTTGACTTTGATCGCCGGCGCATAAGGCATCCACAGGTCCGGTGCGTCCGGCCAATGAACGTGCTCGATGGTTTTGGACATGATTTGTACAGCCTTCACGTCAATTATTGTTGGAAAATCACTCTCACATCCTAAACACCCCAAACCGTGTCTCCGGGATCGGCGCATTAAGCGCCGCCGAGAAGCACAGTGCCAGCACGCGCCGCGTCTCGCCGGGCGTGATGATGCCGTCGTCCCATAGCCGTGCGGTGGCGTAATAGGGATTGCCTTCGGCGTCGTATTGCTCGCGGATCGGCTGCTTGAATTCTTCCTCCTCGACCTGCGACCATTTCTTGCCCTCGGCCTCGATATTGTCGCGGCGCACGGTGGCGAGCACGCTCGCCGCCTGTTCGCCGCCCATCACCGAAATGCGCGCATTCGGCCAGGTGAACAGAAAGCGCGGGCCATAGGCGCGGCCGCACATGCCGTAATTGCCGGCGCCGTACGAGCCGCCGATGATCACCGTGATCTTCGGCACCTGCGCGCAGGCGACTGCGGTCACCATCTTGGCGCCGTCCTTGGCGATGCCGCCGGCCTCGTAATCGCTCCCGACCATGAATCCCGAAATATTTTGCAGAAAAAGCAGCGGCACGCGCCGCTGGCAGCACAGTTCGATGAAATGCGCCGCCTTCAGCGCGCTCTCCGAGAACAGAATGCCGTTGTTGCCGAGAATGCCGACAGGAATGCCGTGGATATGGGCGAAGCCGGTGACCAGCGTTGTGCCGTACAGCGCCTTGAACTCGTCGAACTCGGAAGCATCGACCAGCCGCGCAATCACCTCGCGCACGTCGTACTGCTTCTTGAGATCGACCGGTACGATGCCGTCGAGCTCGCTTAAATCATAATTCGGCTCGTGGGGTTTTGCGAGCGGAATGTCGACGACCTTTTTCGTATTCAGATTACCGACGATACGGCGGCACAGTTCCAGCGCATGGCGATCGTTCTCGGCAAGATAATCGGCGACGCCGGATTTCTTGGCGTGCACGTCGGCGCCGCCGAGTTCTTCGGCACTGACGACTTCGCCCGTTGCCGCTTTCACCAGCGGCGGGCCGCCGAGAAAAATGGTGCCTTGATTGCGCACGATGACGGTCTCGTCCGACATCGCCGGCACATAGGCGCCGCCCGCGGTGCAGGAGCCCATCACCACGGCGATCTGGGCGATGCCGGCAGCCGACAGCGTCGCTTGATTGTAGAAGATGCGGCCAAAATGCTCGCGGTCGGGAAATACTTCGGTCTGATGCGGCAGGTTGGCGCCGCCGGAATCGACCAGATAAACGCACGGAAACCGGTTCTCGCGCGCGATCTCCTGCGCGCGCAAATGCTTCTTCACCGTCATCGGATAATAGGTGCCGCCTTTGATGGTGGAATCGTTGCAGACGATGACGCATTCGCGGTCACTGACGCGACCGACGCCAGTGATGAGGCCGGCGCCATGGATGTCATCGTCATACATGTCGGCGGCAGCGAGCGGCGACAGTTCCAGAAACGGCGCGCCGGGATCGAGCAGCGCCAACACGCGCTGGCGCGGCAAAAGCTTGCCACGCGCTAGGTGGCGCTCGCGTGCCCGCGGCGGCCCGCCCTCGGCGGCTTTGGCGCGGCGCATTTCGAGCTCCGCGACGAGCGCGCGCATGGCCGCCTGATTGGCGCGGAATTCCTTCGACGCGGTATCGACGCTCGTCGTGATGGCGGCCATGAAATCCCCCCTCGCCAAGAGGATTTCACTATGCCGCGCGCGTGGGCGCAACGGCTGACTTGGCCTAAGCTCGTACTTCTTGGCGCTGGAAGATCACATAGCCAATGACGAACAGCAGAATTTCAGTCGCCACCAGACCGACGATCTGCGGCCAGGCGATCAAGACGCTGGCGCCGAGCGGCAGCGGCGCGCCGAGCACCGCGCCCTGCAGCTGGCTCAGATAGATCGGTCCGAGCGCACGCGTAGTCGGATCGAGCAACGCCACGACGACTTCGGCGTAGAGCGTCGACGGCGACAGCCGCGCCAGGATTTGCTCGAGTTCGGCTGTTCCGGGCGTCTGCAGGCCGAGCGCCATGTAGCGCGGGTCCGGAGGGATGATCATTTGCGCGAATGCTCCGGCCAGCACCGGCCAAATGAAGGTAACGAGGAGCCACAGGCCGAGCGTGACCAGTGCCGCAGTCGCGGCCGAGCGGAACACGATCGAGAACAACAAAGCCAGCGCCAGCCAGACGCCGGCATAGACGATGGTCACCAGCAGAAACACGAAGCTGCGCGCGATCTCCTCGCCGCCGGGCGGAATGCCGATCATCAATAGCCCAAGCCCGATGACGAGAAGCCACAGGGTGACCAGGCTGATCGAAAGCGTCATCAGTCCGGCGAGGAATTTGCCGAACAGCAAAGCGTCGCGGTAGATCGGCTGCGACAGGATGCGCGACAGCGTGCGCCGGTTGTGCTCGCCGTTGACGGAATCGAAGCCGAGCCCGATCGCCATCAACGGCACCAGGAACGACAGGAACGAGACGAACGACGGCAGCGGATCGCGCGACGTCGTAAACAGCCGCAGGAACAGGAACGGATCCTCCGCGGTGGTGTCCTTGATCTGCTGGATCGCGCCGTACAGCGCCGCCAACGCCACCAGCACCACGAGCCATTCCAAGACGCGCATGCGCACTGAGGTCAGGTGGTCCGACAGCTCCTTGAGCATGACCACGCCGAGCCCGGAAAATGCCGAGCCTTCACGCTGCATGGCGCGCTCCTTCCTTGGCGACCTCCTCGGGCTGAGCTTCGAAGTAGCGGGTATAGATCGCTTCGAGGCTCGGCTCCTGGACACCGAGGAATTTCAGGCGGCCATGCATCGCCACGACTTCGACCG
Source organism: uncultured Alphaproteobacteria bacterium (assembly GCA_963780925.1). Lineage (GTDB taxonomy): Bacteria > Pseudomonadota > Alphaproteobacteria > Rhizobiales > Xanthobacteraceae > BOG-931. The sequence goes on from CAWAEV010000011.1 coordinate 65,112, forward strand.
CGGCTTCCGGCCGTACGTCGCGATCGGCGTGCAGGCGAAGCTTGCCGATACCGGTTTTCTCGACTCCGCTGACGCCCGGGATGAGCGCGAGCCGCTCGGCAAGTCCGGCGCCGTCGGCTTCGATATCGACCACATACCCGCCGCCGAGCACCTGGCGGCCGAGTTCCGGCACCGACCCCATCAACGCGATGCGTCCGGCGGAAAACAGCGCAACGCGGTCGCACACGCTTTGCACGCGCTCGAGCAGATGCGAGGACAGGAGCACCGACACGCCTTCGGTCTTGAAGGCGCGGATAATGCCGAGGAGCTCGGTGGTGGCGTGCGGATCGAGCCCGGACGTCGGCTCGTCGAGGATCGCGATTTGCGCGCCCTTCATCAGGATTTCGGCCAGGCCCAAGCGCTGACGCATGCCGCGGGAAAAAGTACCGACGCGTTTGTCGGCGCAATCGGAAAGGCCGACCCGATTGAGTGCCTCGGCGATACGCTTTTCGCGCTCTGCGAAACGAAAGCCGATCAGCCGTGCGGTGTAGCGCAGATTATCGGCCGCGGTGAGATTGTCGTAAAAGCCAACAGTATCGGGCAGATAGCCGACCCGCCGCTTGACGGAAAGCGGCTCGCGCGCCGGATTGAAGCCGAGCACGCTGATCTCGCCTTCCGAAATGTCGGTCAGACCGAGCAACATGAGGATAGTCGTCGTCTTGCCGGCGCCGTTCGGGCCGAGCAGACCGAAAATCTCCCCACGGCCGACCGAAAACGAAATGTGGTCGACGGCAACCGCCGGCCCGTAGTTCTTGGTGAGGCCTTTGGCCTCGATAACCGTGTCTTGGCTCATGGGGCTTTCGCTCATCGGCGGCCAAACCTGGCCACTGCGCCGACCATGACCAAAAGCGCGACGCCGATAATGCCGACGCCGGCGATGCCCCACATAGTCGAGGTCGTCACCGTGACGCGGAAGTTGGTCGAGGCCGACTCGCCGCGCGCCGCGGCGCGGATCGTGGTCACATAATCGCCGGCGATCGCCTTGTCGGTCGGCGTGATCAAGGCCTGCACCTCTTTATTGTCGTTCGGAGCGATGCGGTCGACCGTCTTCGGATCGAAGGTGACTTTCCAGCCGCTCGGCGCCGAGCCGGAAAGCTCGACGTCGTCCGCCGGCGCGGTGCCGGTATTGGTGATGACGACCGGCACCGAGGTCTGTTGCCCGGCCGACGCGCGGGTCGACACCAGGCCCTCGCGGCCGCTGACGTCGAGCCTTGGCTGGCCGGTGATGTCGAGGCCGAGATCGGTGGTTGCCGAAGCGTCCTCCGCGGCCACTCGTGCGGTGACCTTGTAGTCGCCGGCCGCGGCCGTATTCGGCGGAGTGATTTTGAGTTTCACGTCCTTGCTCTGGCCGGCGTCGATCGGCACCGCGTTAAGCTCCTGCGTGCCGTATTGCTCGGTGAACGACGTGTCGAAATTCTGCGGCGCTTGCGCGGACAGACTCACCGTCAGCTTCTTGCCGCTGTCGTTCTTGATACTGAGCTGATATTCGAAGCTCGACTTCGACGTGCCGCGCAATTCGGGGAGTTGCGGCGTGACGGAAAGCTTCGCCGGCAGGTCCTTCGCCAGCGTCACTGCGATCGGCAGCTGCAAATTCGTCGAGTTTCCGGTAGCGGCAACGGTGAGCGTTTGCGTGCCTATGGCCGCGTTCTTCGGCACATCGAGCCGTAACGAGAGCGAAACGCTGGAATCCGTCGCCGGCATCGCCGCAGCCACCGGCTGGCCGCCGCCTAGAAGCGTCGCCGTCCAGCCCGACGGCACACCCGACACCGAGAGCGCCAAACGCTCCGGCATCATGTCATAATTCTGCAATCGCAGACTGATCGTCGAGGTTTCGCCCGGGCGCAGCGTCACCGCCGGATAATCGCTCATAAGATAAAGGCCTTTGACGTCCTTGGGCGCGTCGTCGGCCCTAACGGCTGGCGCCAGCGTGAAAGCGGCGAGAAAAGCGGCAACAAAAGCGGTATGAGTGGCGATAAAGCGATATCGCATTGGCGTTGGCTCCCGTGCAGGCAATTGGTTCGGCGTACCCCTTCTCACAACGCGCTGTAAAAAGCACGCGCGAGCGGTAGGCATTGTCGGCGTAATCGTGACAAAATCATGCAAATAGGGGCCGATTTAGCAAGGACTGCGGTAGAGAGCCGCACTTTAACCGGGGCCTGCGCCGATGCGCCGCAGCAAAGAAGTCAGCGCCGGGCTGCTCGCGTACCGGCGCGAGAACGGACTCGAAGTCCTACTTGCGCATCCCGGCGGGCCCTTCTGGGCGAAAAAAGACGATGGCGTTTGGACCATACCGAAAGGCCTGGTCGAGCCGGGCGATGCGCTGATCGCGGCGGCGCGGCGCGAATTCGCCGAGGAGACAAACCTGACCCCCGAGGGACTGACCGACAATGCCGAGCTGATCGCGCTTTCTCCGGTTATCCAAAAGAGCGGGAAGATCGTCCACGCTTTTGCTTTCGAAGCCGACTTCGATCTCGCACGCTTTGCCAGCAACGAATTTCAGATCGAGTGGCCGCCGCGATCGGGCCGGCAGCAAAGCTTCCCGGAAATCGACCGCGTCGCCTATTTCACGCTGCCGATCGCGATGGTGAAGATACTCCCCTATCAGCGGCCGCTGCTGGAAGAGCTTGCACAGCGCATCGGCTGACCTGTGTCGTTGACACTGCAATCATTCACGCGGGACTTCCGGCCAATCGACTTCGTCGTGCGGTAGCACCCAGGATTCGCGGCGCGCCGCATCGCGCCACTCCGACCACGCCGGCAAATTCATAATGGCCCGCATGTAGTCGCGGCTGGCAGCGCCGACCTCGACCGCATAAGTGTGAAACCGCCAGACCACCGGCGCATACATGGCGTCTGCCGCGCCGAATGAACCAAACAAAAACGGACCGCCGAATTTGGCGCGGCACTCGCTCCAGATTGCATCGATGCGCACCACATCGGTTGCTGCGCCGGCATCGAGTGCGCGCGATTTGACCGGCCGCGCCACGTTCATCGGCAAATGCCGCCGCAGCGGCAGGAAACCGGCATGCATTTCGGAAGCGATGGCGCGGGCATGAGCGCGCGCGCCTGGAAGTTTCGGCCACAGACCGGCGGCAGGAAATCGCTCCGCCAGATATTCCAGAATCGCCAGCGATTCCCAGATGCGCACGTCGCCGTCGACCAGAACCGGCACCCGCCCAGCACCGCTCAAGACGGTAACGCGCGCCTTGAAATCGCTCGCTTCGAGCGAGATTACCGTTTCATCAAACGCGATCCCGGCGACTTTCAGCGCCAGCCATGGCCGGAACGACCACGACGAGTAGTTCTTGTTGCCGATGATGAGATGCAAAGTCATGGCCGCTTGTAACCTGGATTTCGCTTGCGCGAAATCCAGGTACTAGTCGGTGAGGAAACGAGACAACCGATTCAGACGAGCCCGGTGACGACCGCGACAAACGAGACGAAGAGAATAGCGGCCGCGGCAAACAGCGCCGTCAGCGCGGTTTCCGCCCAAGCGCTCCTCGCGGCTTGAACCTGGTCGCCGGCTGGTGCCGGCTGCTGGTCCAGCGCGGCAGGCATATCGGTCGAGGTCATGAAGGTCCTTCCCCAAAGGACGGAGTGCAAAACCAAAGTATCGAGCCGCAGCAATGAAGGATCGGTAAATGAATGGTTGCGCCGGCAACCGCGGTTACGGAGCCGGGAAAAGTTCCGTGGTTTGGCCGGTGAGGCGATAAACGAGCAAGCCCACCCATTCGTGCACGGCGAAATCGGTCATCCTCAGGCCGCCGATCATTGAAAGGAAAGGCGCCGTTGCATCGATCGGGCCGCGGGTGCGCCAATCGACCGGATAGGCTTCGACGGGAAAGCCGGCGGCCCGAAACGCGGCAATCGCACGCGGCATATGAAACGCCGATGTCACCAGGAGCCAGCGTTCGCCGGGCTTCGGCTGGGCGATAAGCCGGGAGAACACGGCATTCTCGATCGTATTGCGCGATTGCTCTTCGGCGGTGATGCGGTCATGCGGCACGCCGAGTGCCTCCCATTCTTTCACGGCGAGAGGGGCCTCCAGCGCCCCTTTGAACAGCGACGCCGTACCGCCGGAAAAGATGATGCGCGCATTGGGATAACGCCGCGCCAGCTCAACCGCGGCGGTGATGCGTTCGGCCGAATCGTTGAGCGCTATGGCGCCGCGCGCCAATGACAACCCCGGCGAGATCGCACCGCCGAGGACGACAATGCCGTCCGGCGGACCCTGTGCGGGATTCCAGGGGGGAAAGCGATCCTCCAGCGGCACGATGAGCATCCGGCCGAGCGGCGAATAACCGACAAAGGCGATAAGCACGAGACTGGTCACGACCAGCCAGCTGGCAACCCGCCGAAATCGCGTGCACAGCAAGACTAGGCCAACGAGCCCGATCGCCATCAGGACATTCGACGGCACCGCGAAGAAACCGAGCGTTTTGGAGAGGATGAAAAACATTCACGCTCCGTAGCCCGGATGGCGCGGCGCGCAACCACCGGGAGCGGTGATGCCGGCGTACCGGGCCGAGCCGAAATCCGACCTACACCTTACTCTTACGCCACTCTGCATAGCGCGCTTTGGCGTCGTCATTCGGCGGATAGAGACCGGGCAGCTTGACGCCCTTCTCGACCTCGGTGAACACCCAGCTTTCGTAAAGCTCATGCTCGGCGCCTTCGTGCGCAACGAATTCCACCAAGGCTTTTGGAATGACAACCGCGCCATCGTCGTCGAGCACGATCACGTCTTCGGGAAAAATCGCGCAGCCGCCGCAGGCGATCGGCTCCTGCCATCCGACGAAGGTCAGGCCGTTGACCGACGCCGGCGCGGCGATGCCCGCGCACCACACCGGCAGCTTGCTGGTGAGCACGCCCGAGAGGTCGCGCATCACGCCGTCGGTGACCAGCGCCGTGACGTCGCGCTTTTTCATGCGCGCGCAAAGGATGTCGCCGAATATGCCGGCGCTCGGCACGCCCATCGCGTCGGCGACGGCAATGACGCCTTCCGGCATGGCCTCGATCGCGGCGCGGGTCGAGATCGGGCTGGCCCAGCTTTCCGGCGTCGCCAAATCCTCGCGCACCGGCACGAAACGCAAGGTGAAAGCCGGACCGACAAGCCGCTCTCCGCCGGCGACGAGCGGCTTTGGATCGTTCATCCAGCAGCGCCGGATGCCTTTCTTCAAAAGCATCGTGGTGATCGTTGCGGTGGTCACCTTGCGCAGAATATCGAATAAAGTATCGCTCATCGTTCGCCTCGTATCAGGTCACGGTCACGCCGGCACGATGCCGAGCCGCTCGTCGCGGCGGCGCAGCCAAGCCACGAAAGGAATCGATAGAAGCACCATCCAAGCCTTACCCACGACTTGCCCAGCGAGAAAATCGAGCGAGCCGAAGGCGAGCCACAGAAACACAATTGAATCCACGACCAGGCCGACCAGACTCGAAGCCACCACGGCGGCGACAAGCCGGCGGCGCGCCAACGGCGTATAGACGGCAAGATCGGCAAATTCGGAAAGCAGAAACGCGATGGCGGAGGCAAGCACCAGCGCGGCCGGGGCCAGCATCGCCGATAGCGCGCTGCCGAACAGGATCGCCAGTGCCGACATCACCATGCCCAGTCGCCGCTGCACAAGGTCGCGCAGCACAAGCGCAATGCCGACCATCATCACCCCCGACGGCGCCATCAGGCCGGGCGCCACGGGCAGCACACACGGGCCGTGCGGAATACACGCGGTGCCGACGTGGCCGATCAGCCAATTGGCCGCGGGGATGGTGAGCGCAAACAGGACGAGGAAGATCACCCCTTCCCGTTCGCGCCGTCGTTCAGTCGTCATGATGCAGCCTTCCACTTTGCATAGCCATCCGCCCGCAACCGGCAGGCAGGACACACGCCGCAGCCAAAACCCCAAGCGTGCCAGTGCTCGCGGTCGCCGAGATAGCAGGTGTGGGTCTCGGCGAGAAGAAGTTCGATCAGCGCGTCGCCGCCGATTTCGCGCGCCAGGGCAAAGGTGCCGGCTTTATCGATCCACATCAGCGGCGTGTGGATGACGAAACGCCGGTCCATGCCGAGCGTCAGTGCCAGCTGCATCGCCTTGATCGTGTCATCGCGGCAATCCGGATAGCCGGAAAAGTCGGTTTCGCACATGCCGGCCACGATGTGCTTGATGCCGCGCCGATAGGCGACCGCGCCGGCAAAGCAAAAAAACACGAGATTGCGGCCCGGCACGAATGTCGTGGGCAGTCCCGATTCGGAAACCTCGATCGCCACGTCGCGCGTGAGCGCCGTCTCCGAAACGTCCGCCAGCGCGTCAATGCGAACAATATGATCCTCGCCGAGCCGGTCGCGCCAGCGCGCCGAATGCGCCGCGAGCGCGGCACGGATGCGCGGACGCATGTCGAGCTCGACGGCATGGCGCTGCCCATAGGCGAACCCGATGGTCTCGACGCGGGCAAAGCGCTCGAGCGCCCAGGCGAGACATACCGTCGAATCCTGGCCGCCGGAGAACAGCACGAGAGCGCCATCCAATTGACTCAACTCACCGCTCGTCATCGCTCGCGCCAATTCTATCCCTTAAGCCAGTGGCCGATCCGTTCGACCGCCTCGCGCATTTCCTCGCGCGTCCCGGCGTAACACAACCGCAGGAACCTTCGGCCGTGGAGCGGATCGAAATCGACGCCCGGCGTCGCCGCCACGCCCGCTTCTTCGAGCATGCGTTTGGCGAAATCGAAACTGTCGTCCGAGAAGCGCGATATATCGGCGTAAAGATAAAACGCTCCGTCGACCGGCAGAAATGAATCGAGGCCGGCGCGCGGCAACCCTTCGAGCAGGATGCGGCGATTGTCTTCGTAGCCGTGCTTTATTAGTTCCAATTCGGCGCGGCCGTCGAAGGCGGCTTCGGCAGCGATCTGGGACAAGGTCGGGACCGAGATCGCGAGGTTCTGCTGCAACCGCTCGATCGCGCGAAGCAACGACGGCGGCGCCACCATCCACCCGATGCGCCACCCAGTCATACAAAAATATTTGGAAAACGAGTTGATGATAATGACGTTTCTCGACAGCGTCGCAGCGCTCTGCGCCGCGAATGCATAATCCAGGCCGTGATAGATCTCGTCCGAGATGACGGCGATGCCGGCATCTTCGGCGCTGCGGATCAGTTCGGCGAGCGCCGGCGCGGGCATCATGGTTCCGGTTGGATTGGCGGGTGAACCGACCACCATACCCTTGAGCGGCCGCACGCGATGCTGCGCAAGCAAGTTCTCGCTGGTGATGGACCACCGGCTGGCGGCGCCGGTCTCGATGAAGACCGGCTCACAGCCTAGCGCGGTCAGGATGTGTCGATAGGGCGGATAGCCGGGCAGCGCCACCGCAACGCGATCGCCCGGCTCGAAAGCGGCAAGAAAAGCCAGCATGAAGCCGGCCGAGGAACCGGTCGTAACGACGACTCGTTCCGAATCGATGTCAAGACCGTGCCACTCGAAATACGCACGCGCGATGCGACGGCGCAGCGAAGCAATGCCCAAAGTCTCGGTATAGCCATGGGGACCGCCCGACAGTGCGGCGCGCACCGCGGCGATCGCAGTCGCCGGCGCGCCCACGGCCGGCTGCCCAACTTCCATATGGACGATGCGGCGGCCTTTTGCCTCCAATCGCGCTGCAGCGGCCATGACATCCATGACCATAAAGGGCGGCACGCCGCTGCGTGCCGACGGTTGCAGTAGGCCTTTTGCCTTTTCAAGCATCATAGCGCCCTTAATTCGCGCTCCCGGACATCGCCTGCACCCCGCCCCGTTGATGCCGCATTCGGCGGGTTTCGTGAGGCGTCGTTGTGATCTGGCAACGCGCCGGCCTCGTGTTGACCCTAACCCGTTCGACCCATAGTTTGCGCTCCGGGGGACCGCGGGGCCGAAACCTTACCTGACATGATTGCCGCTCGATCTCCTAGCAAGGTGGGTCCGACGAAGCCAGCTTCGCGCGCAATTGCCGTCGCCGCCGCCGTCGCGCTGGCGAGTATTCCGGCAAGCATACCAGCAAGTATTCCGGTACATGCACAAACCGGGACCAATGCCGGCATCCCGATGATCCGCGATGCCGAGATCGAGCAGCTTTTGCGCGACTACACGGCGCCAATCTTCAAGGCCGCGGGTCTTACAACGCAGAATGTCCAGGTCGTCATCATCAACAACCCGGACTTCAACGCGTTCGTCATGGATGCACACCGCATTTTCGTAAATACCGGTGCGCTGATGCAATCGACCACGCCCAATCAGCTTATCGGCGTGTTCGCCCACGAATGCGGCCACATCGTCGGCGGACACCTCTCCAAAATGCGCCAGGAATTGGCGAATGTGCAGACGGCGATGATCGTCGGCATGCTGCTGGGCGCCGGCGCGATTGCGGCCGGCGCGCATTCCGGCAACATCGACATGGGCAATGTCGGCGGGGCGCTCCTTAACGCCCCCCAGTCGCTCGGGATCAGCACGCTGCTCGCCTACCAGCGCGCCCAGGAAGAATCGGCCGATCGCGCGGGCGTGCGCTTCCTGACCGCAAGCCACCAATCGGCGAAGGGCATGTACGATACGTTCAAGCGCTTTGCCGACGAATCCTTGTTCGAGGCGCACGGCGCCAATCCTTACTTGCAGAACCATCCGGCGCCGGAAGAACGCATGGCCGCTCTCGCGGAGTTGGCGAAGGCGTCACCTTATTGGGACAAGAAAGATCCGCCCGAACTGCAATTCCGCCACGACATGATGCGGGCCAAGCTCTATGGCTTCACCCAGCGCCCGGACGTGGTGCTGCGCCGCTACCCGGCAACCGACACCAGCATGCCGGCCCGTTACGCGCGGGCAATTTCCACCTACCGGTATGGCGACCTGCGTAGCGCTATCGCGCAGATCGACAGCATGATCGCGGCGATGCCCAACGATCCTTATTTTTACGAGCTCAAGGGCCAGGCGCTGTTGGAAGGCGGCCATCCGGCGGAGGCAATACCACCGCTGCGCCGCGCGGTGGCGCTCGCCCCTACGCCGACCCTCATTCAGATTTTGCTGGCACAAGCGCTGGTCGCCACCAATAACGCCAAGCTGTCCGACGAGGCGATTCCGCTGCTTCGAACCGCTCTCATCAAGGAGCCGGAGGATGGCGACGCCTACACGACGCTGGCGATGGCATACGGCCGCCAGAACGACTTCGCCGACGCCGATCTCGCCTCAGCCCAGGCGGCCTTCGCGCGCGGCGACAACAAGACCGCACGCGAACTTGCCGAACGGGCCAAGCAGAGATTTCCCGTCGGCTCGCCGGGCTGGGTGCGGGCCGACGATATCGTCGCCTTCAATAAAAACTTGAAGACCAATCCACTGATTGGCATAGGAAATTGAACGTAAAAAGGACAACCGACATGATCCCGACCCTGCGCATAGCACTTCCGATCGCAGCCATGGCGCTGCTGTCACCTGTCGCACAGGCGCAGGCTCCGTCAACGCCGGCTCCTGCGATGACGCAGCCGGCTGCAGCGGCGCAACCCACCGCGGCACAATCCTTCTCCGCCGACCAGCGGCTCGAAATCGAGGGCATCATCAAGAGCTACCTCGTCACGCATCCGGAAGTGCTGCAGGAGGCGATGGACGCGCTGGACAAGCAGCAGAAGCAAGCGGATGCCGCCAAGGCGCGCGAGACGATCACAAAGGACAATGCCACGCTCTTTAACTCGCCGCACCAAGTGGTGCTCGGCAATCCGCAGGGCAATGAAACGGTCGTCGAGTTCTTCGATTATAATTGCGCCTTCTGCAAGCGTGCGCTGCCCGACATGCTGACGCTGCTGAAGACCAATCCCAATCTCAAATTCGTGCTCAAGGAATTTCCGGTTCTCGGTCCCGGCTCGGTTGAGGCCGCTCACGTCGCCGTTGCCGCCCGCATGCAGGACCCGACCGGAAAGAAATACATCGAGTTTCACCAGAAGCTCCTCGGCGGCCGCGGCCCGGCCAACAAGGAGCGCGCGCTCGCCGTCGCCAAGGAGGTCGGCTTCGATATGGCCCGGCTCGAGAAGGACATGAGCAGCGACGAGGTGAAGACGACGATCGACGAGGACATGAATCTCGCCGACGCGCTCGGCGTCAGCGGTACGCCCACTTATGTGGTCGGCGATGAGGTAGTGGTAGGCGCCGTCGGGCTTGACGAGCTGAAATCGAAACTCAAAACTATGCCAGAGTAGACTGCGTCCTTCATCCCGCCCGTCGCTCGACAAAGCGTGGAATCCCCTGCCGAGCGGCCGCCGCGGCGGCATCCTGGCCGCCCTCCCCCGGCTTCCCCTTTGCGGGAGGCTTCCCTATAACGAACCGGCGTGGGACGTTTGCCCACGCCGATGAGAGCCGGCTCAGCGCGCACCAATGGCGAAAACCATCTACGTCCTCAACGGACCCAATCTGAATCTGCTCGGCACGCGCGAGCCGAAAATCTACGGCCGCGCCACGCTGGCCGACGTCGAGAAGCTGTGCCAGACGACGGCGCAGCGACTAGGCCTTGAAGTCGCGTTCCGCCAATCGAACCACGAGGGCGACATCGTCGATTGGATCAACGAAGCACACGCCAAGAAGGCGGCAGGGCTCGTGATCAATCCGGCGGGGTTTACCTCCACATCCATCGCCATCCTCGACGCGCTCCTGGTCATGACGGCGCCCGTGATTGAAGTGCACATCAGCAACATCCATGCTCGCGAGGAATTCCGCCGGCACTCTTTCGTCTCGAAGGCCGCCCGCGCCGTGATCTGCGGTTTCGGCATCAACGGCTACGCGCTCGCCATCACCGGCCTCGCCGCGATGCTTGACGCCAAGGAGTGATCGTGGCGCGCAACCCGGGGAGTCCGCCAACAGCGAATGTGCCAACCGTCGATCACGACGTGATCCGCGACCTGGCGAAGCTGCTCGACGAGACCGGCCTCACCGAAATCGAGTTTGAACGGGACGGCGTGTCGATCCGCGTCGCCCGGCACGGCAACACCGGCGCGGGGCGAGCACGAGCTTCGGAAGCCCCGTTTGGCGCGCCAGTTACTGCGACGCCGGCCGCGGCGGGACCCGATCCGATGCAGCATCCCGGGCTGGTCGCTTCGCCGATGGTTGGTACCGCCTATCTTGGTCCGGCGCCGGGGGCGAGGCCCTTTGTCGAAGTCGGCAGCCTGGTGAAGGCCGGCGAGACGCTTCTCATCATCGAGGCGATGAAGACGATGAATCAGATTCCGGCGCCGCGTTCCGGCACGGTGCTGCAAATTCTCGTCGAAGACGGCCAACCGGTGGAATACGGCGAGCCGCTGATGATTATCGAATGATGCGAATAGCGTGAGGCAAAAAATGGCGAGTAGGGATGATGTCACGGTTTCATTCTAGTCCCTATTCGCCGCTCGCCCTTCGCCCTTCGCCGAGTTGAGCCCGCTGATGTTCGACAAGATTCTCATCGCCAACCGCGGAGAGATTGCGCTGCGGGTGTTGCGGGCTTGCAAGGAGCTCGGCATTCCCACCGTCGCGGTGCACTCGACGGCGGACGAGGACGCCATGCACGTGCGCCTGGCCGATGAGAGCGTCTGCATCGGCCCACCGGCGGCCAAGGACAGCTATCTCAACATCCCGGCGTTGCTCGCCGCTTGCGAAATCACCGGCGCCGATGCCGTGCATCCCGGCTATGGCTTTCTTTCCGAGAATGCGCGGTTCGCCGAAATTCTCGCCGAACATAATGTGCACTTCATTGGACCGCGCCCCGAGCACATTCGGCTGATGGGCGACAAGATTGCCGCCAAACGCGCCGCGAGAGAACTCGGCATTCCGGTCGTTCCCGGCTCCGACGGCGACGTCGGCACGGATGCGGCCGCGTATAGTCTCGCCCGCGACGTCGGCTACCCGCTGATGCTCAAGGCGGCGGCCGGCGGCGGCGGGAGAGGCATGCGGGTCGTGCGTGAGGAAAGCGAGCTTGCCGGCGCACTGCTGTCGGCTCGCGCCGAGGCAAAGTCCGCATTCGGCGACGACACGCTCTATCTCGAGAAATATTTGGAACGGCCGCGCCATATCGAGATCCAGGTGCTGGGTGACGGCAAGGGCCGCGTCATCCATCTCGGCGAGCGCGATTGCTCGCTGCAGCGCCGTCACCAGAAGGTCTGGGAAGAAGGTCCCTCGCCGGCGCTGAATGCCGGTACCCGCGACGAGATCGGCGAAACCGTCGCCAACGCCATGCGCCGGATCCAATATCTCGGCGTCGGCACGGTCGAGTTTTTATACGAGGACGGCAAATTCTTTTTCGTCGAAATGAATACGCGCATTCAAGTCGAGCATCCGGTGACGGAAATGATCACCGACATCGATCTGATCCTCGAGCAAATCCGCGTCGCGGCGGGCAGCGATCTTGAGTTGACGCAGGGGAACGTCAAATTCCACGGCCATGCCATCGAGTGCCGGATCAACGCCGAAAACCCGGTTTCGTTTCGCCCCTCACCGGGCAAGATCGTGCATTACCATCCGCCCGGCGGGCTTGGCGTGCGCGTCGATTCCGCCGTGTATCACGGCTATACGATCCCGCCCTATTACGATTTGCTGGTCGGCAAGCTCATCGTTCACGGCAAGACGCGCAGCGAATGCCTGATGCGCCTAAAGCGCGCGCTCGACGAATTCGTCGTCGACGGCATCGAGACCACGCTGCCTTTGTTCCGCGCGCTGGCCCGCGACAAAGACATCATCGACGGGGATTATCACATCCATTGGCTCGAGGAGTTTCTCGCCCGCGGCGGGATCGAGGAATAGCGCAAATTCAAACCGGGACTGCCGCCGTGGCCGCCTTTATTGCGGCGGCAAGGAGCCGTCCTACCAGTACCGGTTCATAAGGCTTCGGCACCACAATCGAGCCCGGAACGCGCGCATCCTGCTTGAGCAGCATGGCCCGCGCAGAGGCGTACACGACCGGCAGCCGGGGCTGCATTTCACGGGCGCGCCGCGCCAGGGCCGCACCGTCCATACCGCCCGGCAAATTGATATCGGTGAACAGGACGTCCACCGGCAGAGCGACGAGATGCGCCAAGGCATCGGCGGCGTTGGTCACTGTCCGCACGTCAAATCCCTGTTCCGACAGAGATTGCGACACCCATTCGCTGATGAGGAACTCGTCCTCAACAAATAGAACGTGGATCGACTCACTCACTCTCGCGCTTGGTTCCATGACATTCCACCCAATCCCTTTGCGTCCATGGACGCGTAACGCCAATCGCGTGGAAGTGTTCAAGCTAAAGAAAATCGTAGGGAATTATGCTTTGCGGTCCGTTAACGACCTGTCCCAATTCGGCGATAGCGCACGCGCGGCAGTTCCACATTGTCGTCAAGCATGACTTTGTCGACCTCATCGATGAGGATTTCGACGCGCAGCCGCCGCGTACCGGCGGCATTGGTGCCGCCTCTTGAACCTTGGGGCAGGAGCCGGTTAAACGAACCGCATGGCGAGCCGCGAATCTGCGTTCATCGACATCACGCCCGAGGTGCTGCTGAAGGCTTATTCCTGCGGCATTTTCCCGATGGCGGAGAGCGCCGAGGACCCGGCGCTCTACTGGATCGAACCGGAACGGCGTGGAATTATTCCGCTGGATCGATTTCATGTGCCTGACCGGCTGGCGCGCACGATACGGTCCACCAGATATGCCGTGCTCGTCGATCGCGATTTCGACGCGGTCATCGACGGTTGCGCACAGCCATCGACCGGACGGACTCGAACCTGGATCAATGCCCGCATCCGCAATCTTTACCGCAAGCTGTACGAGCGCGGCGATTGCCATTCCGTCGAAGTTTACGACGGGGATGCATTGGTCGGCGGCCTCTATGGCGTCAGTCTCGGCCGCGCTTTCTTTGGCGAGAGCATGTTCCACCGTGCGCGTGACGCCTCCAAAATCGCACTCGTGCATCTAGTGGCGCGACTTAAGGCCGGTCATTACCGGCTACTCGATACCCAATTCGTCACTGACCATCTGCGGACTTTCGGCGCCGTTGAAGTGTCACGGCCGGTCTATCACAAGCTGCTCGACGCGGCGCTTGTCGGCGAGGGTGATTTCGGGGCGCTCGCGCTCGATCGACCGGTTTCCGGCGAAGCCGCGCTGGCGCGGCTCGCCGCGGGATGATCAAAATCGAGCTCCGGCTTTTTGACTGAGCATGATCTTTTCCGACCTTCCTTCGCCCGCCGAAGCGAGCTTCGCGAAGGCGGGAACCCGGTACCCACCCCGGATCAAGTCCGCGGCAGGCATTTTCGGCATCATGCTCTAGTCGTCCGTCGAGGGTGCGGGTTCCTCTGCCGGCGGTTTGACAGGCCGCCGCGGCGATTGGGCTTGGCGCGCTGAAGCCGGCGGGGGCAGCGGTGCAGCTATCGGCTCCGGTCCAGGAGTGCCCGGCGGAGGCGGCATCGGAGTTGATTCCGCAACCGGACCGGTCAACGGTTGTTCGCATCCCGTCAGCCAGACGTCGTAGATCGGATGCTCGACGGCGTTCAGCCCGGGGCTCGACGCGAACATCCAGCCGGTAAAGATGCGCTTGATCTCGCCCTGCAGCGTCACCTCGTCGACTTCGACAAAGGCGTCGGTATTGGTGGGCTCGGTCGGCGGTCGCGTGTAGCAGGCTCGGGCCGTGACTTGCAGCGCACCGAATTGCACTGTTTCGCCGACCGCCGCATCGAATTTGATGGTGCGGCCAGTGATCTTGTCGAGACCGGCAAATACCGCGCGGCCGTTCTCGATCTTTTCGGTCGGCGTGTCGACGACGGTCGTATCGTCCTCCTGGCCCGGTGAACTGGGCCCCGGCGAAGTATCGGACTGTTGCGGCGCTGCCGAGTTGGCCGGCGCCGGCGAAGCGGCGGCGCCCTGAGGCTGTGCGGCCGCAGGCGCGCTACCGCGATTGGCGTTGGCGGGAGCAAGCGTTGCACCGGGAGGCGGCGGCAGCGGCTGCGCCTGGATGCCGGAGGGCCCGCGTGCCACCGGCGCTTGCGCAGGCGCAGGTTGCCGCTGTGCCGGGTATTGCTGCGGCGGATATTGCTGTGGCTGCGAATACGGCTGCTGCGCCGGATATTGCTGCTGCGACGGGTACTGACCGGGATATTGAACTGGCGGCGGCTGCGCCGGAAATCCCCCGTTCGGCACGTCAGCCGGCGGTCGCGGCGGCGAATCGCTGAAAGGGCTGCCGAACTGGGCCGCAACCGGTGAAGCGGCAAGCGTCGCGCCGATCACGACAATGAGTGCGGCGATTCGAACCATGAATTCTATGCGCGGTCTGGTTGGAGGCGTTTTTCCGCCGCGCCCCGTTAACATGTCGAATAAGGCAAAAACAGGGTTCAGCCTATCAGGAATCGGCCACCGGAGGCAGACATCCGGAGTCGGAGGCGCAAGCCAGTCTTGCTACCGGATTACTGACCGCTCGGATTCCATGCCTTGTAATCGCCGGTCGCTTTGGGGCGCCGGCCCTGCGCCAGCGTCGATCCGCTCGGCCTGTGCGCAGCCGGCGTTCCGGTCAGATTAGGCCGATGCGGCTTCTCCCACGAATACGTTCTCGCTTTTTCCTGCGTCGGCGGAACATCCACGGTGTGATGCAGCCAGCCGTGCCAGCTTGGCGGCACCATCGAAGCCTCGGCAATGCCGCGGTAAATCACCCAGCGGCGCTCGAGACCGAGCGCCGGATCGATTTTGCCGCCCTTGGTCCGGAAGTAGCGATTGCCGAATTCGTCCTCGCCGACGAATTCGCCGTAAAGCCAGGTCCACCACTGCGTGCCGAAGGTCTGGCCATTCCACCAGGTAAACAATCGCAGTAGAAAAGTTTTCATTGCTGGCCGCCCGTTTGCCGATCGGTCACCGGCTTGATGCCACCTCGTGGCAATGCTGTCCAGGCGGAACCAGCGCGAACTGAGATGCAAACGCCAGCGCCCGGCGCATGCATGCCGTAACCAATTCGGCCGTTCAGGCTGTTAGAAGTGCAGCGGCAATCGCCGACCATTCCGCCGCCAGTTCGCCGCTTGTCGCTTCACGGCGCGCCTGCCGGTACCAATAGCGAGCGTTGTCGAGATCGCCTTCGACGCGGTGCAAGTAAGCATGGACCCAGGCGCAGTCCGCAGCGTCCTCGTCCATCACAATCTTATGCGCCTTGTCCCAGTCGTCTTTGCCTGCCCACCACAGCGCCTGAAGCGCCAGGGAGAGATCCGCCGGCGGACGTTTACTCGATAGGCTGCGCCTGAAAGCCGACGGGCTCATGATCGACAGCAATCGTGACGTGGGTTCAGCCCCACCAGGACTCTGGTTTAAAACTCCCCGCCGCCTGCTCGATCACCGCACCGAGCGCGAACAGCGTTTCTTCCTCGAACGGCCGTCCGATCAGTTGCAGGCCGAGCGGCAGGCCTTGCGCATCGAGCCCGCTTGGCACTGAAATGCCCGGCAGGCCGGCCATGTTCACGGTCACCGTGAACACGTCATTGAGATACATCTCGATCGGATCGGCGCGGCCCTTTTCGCCGATCGCGAAGGCGGCCGACGGCGTCGCCGGCGTCAGGATGGCGTGGATGCCTTCGGCAAAGCACTTTTCGAAATCGCGCTTGATCAGCGTGCGCACCTTCTGCGCCTGCAGATAATAAGCATCGTAATAGCCGGCTGAGAGCACATAGGTGCCAATCATGATGCGCCGGCGCACTTCCTTGCCGAAGCCGGCGGCGCGAGTGCGCTCATACATGTCGATAACGTCGCGGCCAGGTACGCGTAGGCCGTAGCGCACGCCGTCATAGCGGGCGAGATTGGACGATGCTTCGGCCGGCGCCACGATGTAATAGGCCGGCAGCGCGTATTTGGTCATCGGCAGGGAAATGTCGACCAGTTCGGCGCCGGCATCTTTGAGCCACTGCGCGCCCTGCTGCCACAGCGCCTCGATTTCCATGGCCATTCCCGGCATGCGGTATTCCTGCGGAATGCCGATGCGCATGCCTTTGACCGAACCGCCGATCGCCTTTTCATAGTCGGGCACCGGCAGATCGACGCTGGTCGTATCCTTTGGGTCATGACCGGCCATCGAGTGCAGCAGAATGGCGCAGTCGCGCACGGTGCGGGCAAATGGCCCGGCCTGATCGAGCGAGGAGGCAAAGGCCACGATGCCCCAACGCGAGCAGCGGCCGTAGGTCGGCTTCATCCCGACGATGCCGCAGAACGCCGCCGGCTGGCGGATCGAGCCGCCGGTATCGGTGCCGGTCGCCCCGACGCACAATCCGGCCGCGACCGCCGCCGCCGAACCGCCGGACGAGCCGCCGGGCACCAGCTTGGCGTCGGAGCCGCGCCGGCGCCACGGCGACACGACGGGGCCGAAATAGGACGTCTCGTTGGACGAGCCCATGGCGAACTCGTCATTATTGGTCTTGCCGAGCAGCACCGCGCCGTCACGCCACAGATTGGCGGTGACGGTCAATTCGTAAGTGGGGACGAAATTATCCAGGATGTGCGAGCAGGCCGTGGTACGCACGCTCTCCGTACAGAACAAATCCTTGATGCCGAGCGGCACGCCCTCCAGCGGTCCGCCCTTGCCTTTCCCAAGCCGCTCGTCCGAGGCGCGCGCCATACCGCGCGCGCGCTCCGGCGTTTCCTGCACAAACGCGTTGAGCGCGCGCGCCTTCGCGATCGCATCGATGTGCGCGCCGGCAAGTTCGACGGCGGAAAATTCCTTCCGGCGCAGGGCGTCGCGCGCCTGCGCCAGCGTGAGCGCAGTAAGATCACTCATTCGGCGGTGGGATCGTCGCAGGAAAATGGATTTTTGGCAGCGGGATTTGCTACGCCCTGGGCGGGCGCCTCAGGCGTCGGCTTGTCCCAATCGGCCTGCACCGGCAACGGCTGCACCGGGAATGCCGAAAACAGCGCGTCAACGGCCGCCGGATCGTCGGGCTTCAACAAGCCCTGACTGTCGAGATAAGCGAGCCAAATGGCGTCCTGTTCGCAGGCGAGGCACATCATTCCACCACTTTCGGTACGACGAAGAAGTGATGCTCATGCTCCGGCGCATTGGCGATGATGGCATCGGCAATGCCGCCGTCCGTCACCTTATCCTCGCGCATCTTCATCACCATCGGCGTGACCGAGGTCATCGGCTCGACGCCCGCGACATTCACCTCGGCGAGCTGCTCGACGAAGGCGAGAATGGCGTTGAGCTCGCCGCGAATATTTTCCACCTCGTCCTCCGCGACCGCGATCCGCGCCAGATGCGCAACACGGCGGACGGTATCGGCGTCAACGGACATCTGCAGCCTGCCCTATTTAGCCTCGATATAGGCGAGAATTCAGTGCCCGCCTATAGCAGAGCGGCCTATTTGAGCCAACAGGCGCGCACACTCACGGTTGAGCCTAGTAGCTACGCCGATCGAAGGCCGTTGCCGTGAGCGCTGCGTTTTCTACCGGAATGCGGATGGCGAGCACCCCGGCATTGAGCGCTGAGAATACCAGCGCATAGATCGGCAGGCCGAGCGCCAGGGGAACAAGCGCAATCTCGGTCGTGACCACGGCATAGTTCGGATGGCGGAGAAAGCGATAGGGGCCGCGCGCGACCAGCCTCTCGCCCGGGACGACGATTATGCGAATGCTCCAGCGCCGCCCCAGCGTGAGCAAAACCCAAAACCGCGCGATCTGCACGACGACGAACAGCGCCAAAAATATCGGCTGAACCGGGCGGTCGTAGGCGAGCCCCCACAATCCCGCCATCCACGCCGCGTGGAGCAAGACGATCAGCATGAGATGGCTCCGGCCGAATTCAACACCGCCGGCTTTGAACAGCCGCCGCTCATTCTGTGTCGCCCACCACAATTCGCCAACGCGCTGGGCCGTGAGATAGGACAGCAATAGCGCGCCCCAGCCGAAGTCGATCACAGGTCGACCGCGGCGAAGTGAGCGGAAAAGCCCGGACCGAACGCGGCAAGCAGATGCGGACCGCGTGCACCGGATTGCATCGCTTGTTCGAGCACGAACAGCACGGTCGCCGAAGACATATTGCCGTAGCGGCGCAACACATCCCATGAATGCTTAAGTTGCATGCGCGTCAGGCCGAGGGCTTGCTCCACCGTCTCCAGGAGCTTGCGGCCGCCGGGATGAAACAGAAATCCACCGAAGTCCGAGAGACGAAATCCGTGGCGATTGAGAAAATCATGCAAGGCCGGTGCGAGTTACCGCTCCAAGAGCGCGGGCAGTTCCGAGCTGAGCACGATACCGAAGCCGTCGGCCTTGATGTCCCATCCCATGATGTGCTCGGTGTCGCGCCAGCACCGTTCGCCGCCGGCGAGAATTCGCGGGCCCGCGCGCGAGCCGTTTCTCGTGTTGTGCAGAAGCATTCCCGCTGCTCCATCACCGAACAGAGCGGTGGAGACGAACATTGCCGGGCTTGGATCACTGACTCGTAGGCACAGGCTGCAGAGATCGACCGTCAGGAACAGCACATGAGCGCCATCGGTCGCATGGGTGAGACGCGCGGCGCGAGAAAGTCCGGCCACGCCGGCGCCGCAGCCAAGGCCGAACATCGGCAGGCGCTCGATGCTCGGCGCGAGCCTCAACCTGTTGAGGAGCATGGCGTCGAGGCTCGGAATGGCAAGCCCGGTGACTGTGTTGGTCACGATCATATCGATCGCGTCAAGCGCGACGCCCGCGGCCTCGGTCGCCTTGACCGTCACCTGCTCTAACAAATCGAGCGCGTGCTTATGAAATGAGGCGGTGCGTTCTTCCCAGCTGTGCGGCTGCAAATCCATTCGATCGGCTCGCAATTGTAGCGACGGTCAATTCCGGTATTGTCGTACAGCGGCCACAGCCGTTTGAGGTGCGGAAAGAGCTCTCTGGCGCGCGCTGCCGCTTCGGCCTGAGGCAATTGAAACGGCGGATTGGCCGTCGTCAGCGCGAGAATTTCGACGTCGAACCCCGCCAATGCCTCGGTTTGGCGTGCAGCAGACCTGACCACGTCCAGCATGCAAGAGTTCCCCTGCGTCTTGGCCGATGGGCACTAACACCGCGCAGCTATTCCTTCGTCCCGCCGTGTTGTCCCTTTGGCGCCGGGAGCCTAATTTGGGCGCCATGGTGCACTCTTTGCGGCCGGTTCATGTTGTAGGCGGCGGTCTTGCGGGTTCCGAGGCCGCCTGGCAGCTTGCGCGCCGCGGCCTACCGGCGGTGCTGCACGAAATGCGGCCGACCCGCGCAACTCCCGTGCACAAGACCGACCAGTTCGCCGAACTGGTCTGCTCCAATTCATTCCGCTCCGACGATGCCGAGGGCAGCGCGATCGGCCTGCTTCATGCCGAAATGCGCCGGCTCGATTCGCTGGTGTTGCGCGCAGCCGACCGCCACAAACTGCCGGCCGGCGGCGCGCTCGCTGTCGATCGCGATGGTTTTGCGGGCGCGATCACCGCGGCACTCGAAGCCGAGCCGCTGATTGCGATCGACCGCAGCGAAATCGCAGCGCCGCAGGCGGAATGGGACAGCGTTATCGTCGCCACCGGTCCGCTGACCTCGCCAGCACTCGCGGAGACGATACGCAGCCTCACGGGTGAAGCGGCGCTGTCGTTCTTCGATGCCATCGCACCGATCGTTCACCGCAACTCGATCGATTTCGATATCGCGTGGTTCCAGTCGCGCTATGACAAGGCGGGACCCGGCGGCTCCGGCGCCGACTACATCAATTGTCCGTTGACGCGCGAACAATACGACGCGTTCGTCGACGCACTGCTCGCCGGCGACAAAGTTGCGTTCCACGATTTCGAGACGACGCCGTATTTCGACGGCTGCCTGCCGATCGAAGTGATGGCCGAGCGCGGACGCGAAACGCTGCGCCATGGCCCGATGAAGCCGTTCGGCTTGACCAATCCGAACCGGCGCGAGCTTAAACCCTACGCCGTGGTGCAACTACGCCAGGACAACAAGCTCGGAAGTTTGTTCAACATGGTCGGTTTCCAAACCAAGCTGAAGCACGCCGAACAGGTGCGCATCTTCCGGACCATCCCCGCCCTCGGCAAGGCCGAGTTCGCCCGACTCGGCGGGCTACACCGCAATACTTTCCTTAATTCGCCGAAACTGCTTGACGCGACGCTGCGGCTCAAAGCGATGCCGCGGCTGCGCTTTGCCGGACAGATCACGGGCTGCGAGGGCTACGTCGAGTCGGCGGCGATCGGTCTCCTGGCCGGCCGCTTCGCCGCAGCCGAACGACTCGGCGAGCAAATTCTGTTGCCGCCGCCAACCACCGCGCATGGCGCCCTGCTCGGCCACATCACCGGCGGCCATATCGAGACCATCGATGAAGGTCCCAGCTCGTTTCAGCCGATGAACGTCAATTTCGGGCTATTCCCGCCGCTTGCGCGGATGCCGACCACTGACACCGACGGGAGCCGCCTGCGCGGACCGGCCAAAGCGGTCGCCAAAAAGCGTCTGCTGTGCGCCCGTGCGCTGAACGACCTTGACGCTTGGCTCGCCAGCGCCCTGCCCGCAGCGGCGGAGTAACCGGCGCCGTGCTAGAAGCGCGCATGACCGACACTCCCGCCGAACTCGGCGACCGCTGGCATTCCGGCGTCGTGCTCAAGCGCGATGTGTTTTCCACCATCGAGCGCGGCCGCTTTCGCGCCGAGACCGGCGAGGTCGAAGCCGTGCTGCGGCGGCTCGACGGCGTGCCCTGGTGGAGCCGACCGTTGGCCTACGCGCTGTTCCGCCGCGAACGTCGCGCGCTTGCGATTGCCGGCCCGCTCGGCATCGCGCCGCCGCTGCTCTTTGCCGGACGCAACATCTTGGTGCGCGGCTGGATCGATGGCGTGCCGCTGCACATCGCCAAGCCCTACGGCGACGCCGCCTATTTCCGTTCCGCCAAGGCGGCCTTGCGCAAACTCCATCGCGCCGGCATCGTCCCACAACGATCTCGCCAAGGAACAGAATTGGCTGTACGGCAACGGCCGCGCCTGTCTCACGGATTTCCAGCTCGCCGCCTGCTTTCGCCGCGGCAACGCTCTCTTCCGGCTCGCGCGCTACGAAGATTTACGGCATCTCCTCAAGCACAAACGTCGCTATGCGCCTGACGCCCTCACCGCCGCCGAGCGCCGAGTGCTGGCGCGCAAAAGCTTCATCACCCGCGCCTGGATGGCGACGGGAAAGAAGGTCTATTACGCCATTACGCGCGGCTTGAATTTTACCGACCGCGAGGGTCGCGGCGTGCGGTTCGTGCAGGAGGCTCCCGTCATCGCGGCGCGGCTGCGAATGCATCCGCAAGTGCGCGACGTCGCCATCGTCCCCTATCCCGACCGCCGTGCTGGCACCGGGCTGTACGCTTTTGTCGAGGGCAGCGCGAGCGACCGCGAGCTCAATGACTTTCTCGGTGACGCGAAGCCCGAGCATTTGCAGGTCGCCGAAGCGCTGCCGCGCAATGCGCAGGGCGAGGTGCGCAGCGAGATTCTCGAACTGGTGGCGATGAACCAGCTCGACCTGATCGACCCGCTGCTCAAGACCGATGCCGAGCGCGCGGTCGTCGGCCGCATCGTCGCCGACCGGCGCAATCTGCGCGACCGGTTTGCATTTTGATCCCTGCCCTACTCGGTCAATCGCCGCCTGAGCGCAGCCATCGAATTGGTGTATCCTGCGGCGGGCGGCCATTAAAAATAACCGGAAAAATAACCGGCTTCTGTGCTCCAACTCGCGGGGAAATGCCATGCGACTTCCACGGAGGAGTTTTCTGCGTCTGGTAGCGGGTACTGCGGCGCTCCCGGTTTTTTCATGGAGCGCTGCGGCGCTCGACTACCCAACACGGCCGGTGCGTCTGATGGTCGGCTTTTTTGCCGGCGGCCTGACCGACATCCTCGCCCGCGTACTCGGTCAATGGCTTTCGCAGCGGCTCGGGCAACAATTCATCGTCGAGGATCAGCCGGGCGCCGGTACCAATGTTGCCACCGAGACGGTCGTGAGGGCGCGTCCCGACGGCTACACCCTTCTGATGGCCACGTCGTCGAATGCCATCAATGCGACGCTTTACAGCAAGCTCAATTTCGATTTCATCCGCGACACCGTGCCAGTTGCAAGCGTCGCCCGAACGCCGCTCGTCATGACGGTCGCTCCATCGTTTTCCGCTGCGACGGTTCCGGAGTTCATCGCGTTCGCCAAGGCTAATCCCGGCAAGATCAATATGGCGACGGCCGGCAAGGGAAGCTCCGTCCACCTGGCCGGCGAGCTGTTCATGACGATGACCGGCGTCACCATGACGGTCGTGCACTATCGCGAGAGTTACGTGCCCGATCTGCTGGCCGGACGGGCCCAAGTGGTGTTCAGCCCGATTCCTACGACGATCCAACAAAATCAGAGCCGGCAAGCTGCGCGCCCTCGCGGTGACCAGCGACACGCGCTCGCAGGCGCTGCCGGACGTCCCGACCGTAGGCGAATTTGTACCGGGCTACGAGGCAATCGTATGGAACGGGGTGGTCGCGCCGAAAGACACGCCCGTGGAGATCGTCGGCAAGCTCAATAGCGAGATCACGGCGAGCCTCAGCGATCCGAAGATCATGGCGCAGTTCGCCAATGTCGGGAGCGTTCCGAAGGCGATGACGCCCGCCGAATTCGGCAAATTTGTCGTCGCCGACACCGAGAAGTGGGCTAAGGTGATCAAGGGCGCCGACATCAAAGTGGACTGATCTGTCCGCGCAACATCACCCCGCGATCCGCGATGGGTTCCGCGCCGCGCGCCAGATCAGCCATTGCCGCCGCCACGGCGAAATCTCCGCCGGCGCGAAGGCATCGCTGCGATCCAGACGATCGAGCGCCGACCACACCACCGCGAGGGGCAAAAATGCCGGGTCCGCCGCTCGCGGCAGCGCCCGCAAACGCTGGCACGCCGTAGCGAGATGATGCCGCGCCAGTGTCCGTAATTCGGCGAGCGCCGCATTCAGCCCAGTGGACGATCGGCCAACAAAGACATCGTCGGCCCGGACGCCGTGACGTTTGAGGAGCTCGGTCGGCACGTAAAGCTGATGGCGCGCGGCGTGAAGCGGGAATGCGCGCATAAGGCCCACAATACCATAGGCTAATCCGGCAGAGTCCACGGCTAGCTGGGCATCAACGTCGAGAATTTTCGCCGCGAGGTCGATCACCGTTGAAGATGTCGTCTTCGCGTAAGCCTCGAGATCGGCAATCCGTGCCATCGGCTCATTGTAGAGATCGAAGCGGCGCGCTTCGATCAGATCAAAGAGCGTGTTCGTTGGGAGCTGATGCTGCACGATGGCGCGAAGCAGCGCCGCTGCGACCGGATTGGCGCCCGCCTCCCCGCCTCGTTCGCCGCCGAGCACATCGCGCCACCATTGCAGGCGGATTTCTCCGGGCAGCGGCTCGCGCGCCGCCTCACGTACCCGCCCCACCTCGACATTGAAAGCATAGAGCGCAAACAGCGCCTCGCGCTGTTCAGCCGGTGCAAACAGTGCGGCGAGATAGCGATCGCGATCTGCGCTCCGCACCAGCTCCGCGCAATAAGCGAAAGCATCCTGCATCGCGGAAGCTTAACATCATTCGATCGCGATCAGTCCCGCGCCGACGCGCCGGCCTTCCAGCAGCATCACGTTGTAGGTCCGCAGCGCCGGTCCGGTCGTCATGGCGTCGACCGATATATGGGCCTCGCGGAAGCGCAGCCGCAATGATTCGGGCATCAGCCACGGCGCATCGCCGGTGCCGAGAATGAAAAAATCCAATGCATCGGCGCGAGCGAACACAAGGTCGAGCACGTCGTCGCGGAGCGCCATCGGCGCTGCAATCGGCCAGGCCCAGATGCCGTCCGGAAGGCAAAGCAGCGAGCCGCGATGCGACATGCCGGCAAAGCGGAACCCGCCGCCGCCATGCGCGTCGATCGGCGCTTGGCGTGGCAGATGGGGCCGTTCCACGGGGCGCTAACGGCGCGCCCGCGCGCGCCGCGACGATGGCGCCGCTGGCCTCGCCACGGCCGGCGGAGCCGCCGAGCGCACGGCCGGCGGCTCGGGCTCTTCCGCCCCGCCCATGCGTCCGGCGCCGACGCCGAGATAGATCAGGATCGGCGAGGCGATGAACACCGACGTGTAGGTGCCGACCAGCACGACGCCGAACATCATGGTCGCGGTGAAACTGTGGATCGCCTGGCCGCCGAACAACAGCAGCGCCAGTAGCGACATCGCCACCGTCACGTGGGTTACGATCGAGCGCGACAGCGTCGCATTGACCGAGGCGTTGAGCAGATCCGGCATCGGCAGCCGCTTATAGCGGCGCAGCATTTCGCGGATGCGGTCGTAGATCACCACCGTGTCGTTGAGCGAATAGCCGAGAATGGTGAGCAGGGCTGCAATGCTGGTCAGATCGAAATCGATATGCGTGAGCGACATGAAGCCGACGGTGAGCACCAAATCGTGCACGTTGGCGATCATAGCGCCGAGCGCAAACTGCCATTCGAAGCGGAACCAGAGATAGATCAGGATGGCTACGATCGCCAGCACCAGCCCGATCGTGCCGTACGACAATAGCTCGGTGGATACGCTCGGTCCGACCACTTCGACGCGGCGGTAATCCACGCTGTCGCCGAGCGCGTCGCGCACCTTCTGGATCGCCGCTTGCTGCGCCTGGTCGCCGCCCGGCTGCTCAGAAATGCGGATCAACACGTCGTTGGGCGCGCCGAACTCCTGCAGCTGAACATCGCCGAGATGAAGCGAGCCGATGGTCGCGCGCATCTTGGCGAGGTCCGCCGGCCCCGCCTTGGTCTGCACTTCGACGAGCGTGCCGCCGATGAAATCGATGCCGAAATTCAGCCCGTGATAGAAGAAGAGCAAAATCGCGACGATCGACAGCATCGCCGAAATGGGAAAGCTGATGCGCCGAAAGCGCATGAAATCGAATTTGGTATCGTCGGGAACGATGCGAAGGAGGCGCACTGGATTTCTTTCAAACGAGATTTATCAGTTTGACCATGATCTCTTGCGTCAGATTGGCACCGTGCGCGGCCGCCATAGGCGGACCCAATAGGCCACGATCAACCGGGTAAGCGTGAAGGCCGTAAACAGCGTGGTGAGGATGCCGACGCCGAGCGTCACGGCAAAGCCGCGCACCGGTCCGGAACCGATATAAAACAGCACCGCTGCGGCGATGAATGTGGTGATGTTGGAGTCGAGGATGGTGGCGAGCGCGCGGGAGAAGCCGGCGTCGATGGCGTTGATCGCGCTGCGTCCGGCGCGCACCTCCTCGCGGATGCGCTCATAGATCAAGACGTTGGAATCCACGGCAATGCCGACCGTGAGCACGATGCCGGCGATTCCCGGCAGTGTCAGCGTCGCGCCGAGAAACGACAGCACGCCGAAAATCATGGCGACGTTGATGGCAACGGCCAAATTCGCGAACAGACCGAACAGGCCGTAAGTCGCAAGCATGAAGACGACGACGAGCGCCGCGCCGGCATAGGCGGCATGCTCGCCGGCATTGATCGAATCCTGCCCCAATCCCGGCCCGACGGTGCGCTCTTCGACGATCGTGAGCGGGGCCGGCAAGGCGCCGGCGCGCAACAGGATCGCGAGATCGTTGGCCGACTGCACGGTGAAATTGCCGGATATCTCTCCCGAACCGCCCAGAATCGGCGTGCGGATCACCGGCGCGGAAATCACCTTGTTATCGAGCACTATTGCAAAAGGCTTGCCGACATTGGCTTGCGTCGCCTGGGCGAATTTTTGCGCGCCGGACGAATTGAAGCGAAAGTTGACGACCGGCTGGCTGGTCTGCTGATCGAAGCTCGCTTGCGCGTCGATGAGATCGGCGCCGGAAACGAGCACGCGTTTCTCGATCAGATATTTCTCGCCCGGATTCTGGCCGTCGAGAATTTCCAAATCCTCCGGCGGGTGCGTGGCCGCCGCCTGCTCGGCCGTCATCGATAGATCGACCATGCGGAAATCGAGCTTAGCCGTTTTGCCGAGAATCTCCTTCAACCGCGTCGGATCCTGCAAGCCCGGCACCTGCACCAGGATACGGTCGATGCCCTCGCGTTGGATGCTCGGCTCGACCAGGCCGAGCTCGTTGACGCGTCGCTGGATGATCTCGATCGATTGATCGACGGCTTGGCGGATTCGCTCGGTGACCGCCGGTTCGGTCGGCGCCAGCGCGATCAGGCCGGCGTTTTCGCTGACGTCGACGTCGTGCTGCCCCGTGCTGCCGAGAAACCCGGCCATCGGTTGTGACAAGGCGCGCAACTTGCTCAGCGCGTTATCGACGTCGGTCGAGCGCGTGATGTGCACTTCGACGTGGTCGCCGCGGATGGCGCGGCCGGTGAACGGGATGCGCGCCTCGCGCAACACGCGCAGCACGTCTTCGTCGAGCGCCTGCAGCCGCTCCTTGCGAACGGAGTTGGTGTCGACTTCAAGGAGGAGGCTCGAACCGCCTTGCAGATCGAGACCGAGCACGATGTGACGCTGCGCCCAGCTCGGCCAATGCTGGACCACGCTTTCGGAGAAGAAATTCGGCACCGCGAGCAGGCACACGACCAGAGCCGTGATCACAATAGCCGCCGCCTTCCCCCGCGTGAAAAACAACATGGACTTCGAATTTCCTTAGTTCACGAACGCGATCAGCTCGCGCTGTCGTCCTTGACCGGCTCGCCCTTGGCGCGCACCTCGCTCACCATGGAGCGCATCTGCCGCACCCGCACGCCGTCGGCGATTTCGACCTCGACCTGATCGTCGTCCACCACTTTGGTGACCTTGCCGATGAGACCGCCATTCGTGATCACGGTGTCGCCGCGGCGCAGCGCCTTGATCATCTCCTGGTGCTGCTTCACCTTGCGCTGCTGCGGACGCAGGATCAGGAAGTACATAATCACGATGATCAGAATAAGCGGCATGAACGACGTGATCATGCCGGCCGAGTCGCCGCCGCCGAATAGGCCGCTGAGCGGATTGCTTTGCGCAAATGCGGGCGTAATGAACATTGTTCCTCCAAGGGGGCGGGCAGTGAAGCGCGCCGCCCGGGATGAAGGGCCGCTGTTGCGCGCAAAATCGCGCGGACTATAGCTGCCGTTGGCCCAATTGCAATGTTGCGGGCGCACTTGAGCAAGCTTGCGAGCATGCCGCAGCCCCGCTAAGGGGATGGCCGCAACCCGGTGCAAATATGGCGAAATATCCTCCGCGTTCCAAGAAAAAAGCGGCAAAAAAGACCGCCGGTTCGGGACCTGACGCCCGACTTTCCGGAAATGACGGCGCTCTTCTCTTGACGCGCATCGCCGGTGCCCTGGAACGCCTCGCCCCGGCCGCGCCCGCGGCGCTCGATTTTTCCGCGGCCGAGGCCTTCGTCTGGCACCCCGAAGGTCGCAAACTCACGGCGGTTCGCCGCGTCAACCGTGTCGACATGTCGCTATTGAAAGGCATCGATCGGGTGCGCGATCTCCTGGTCGAAAATACCGAGCGCTTTGCCCGCGGCCTGCCGGCCAACAACGCGCTGTTGTGGGGCGCGCGTGGCATGGGGAAATCGTCGCTGGTCAAGGCCACCCACGCCACGATCGGCGCCGCGCATCCGGCCGCTGGGCTGAAACTCATCGAGATTCATCGCGAGGACATCGAGTCACTGCCGGAACTGATGACCCGTCTGCGCAATAGGCCCGAACGCTTCATCGTGTTCTGCGACGACCTGTCTTTCGACGCCGAAGACACCTCGTACAAATCGCTCAAGACCATGCTCGAAGGCGGCATCGAGGGCCGGCCCGAGAATGTCATCTTCTACGCCACCTCAAACCGCCGTCATTTGATGGCGCGCGATATGATGGAGAACGAGCGCGCAACCGCGATCAATCCCGGCGAGGCGGTCGAGGAGAAGGTCTCGCTGTCGGACCGGTTCGGACTGTGGCTCGGCTTCCACCGCTGCAGCCAGGACGAATATCTCGCCATGGTCGACAGCTATATCGCCCATTACCGTGTGCCGTTCGCGGGCGCCGAGTTGCGCCGCGAAGCGCTGGAATGGGCAACGACGCGCGGCGCGCGCTCCGGCCGCGTGGCATGGCAATATGTGCAGGATCTGGCTGGACGATCAGGCGTGAAGACGGAGAACTAAACTACGCCCCGCTCAGATATTGCGCCGGATCGACCGGCGTCGCGCCCTTGCGGATTTCGAAGTGAAGTTGCGGCGACGTCACGTTGCCGGTCTCGCCGGACTTGGCAATCACCTGACCGCGTTTGACGGTCTCGCCGCGCTTGACCAGAATTTCGCTGGCATTGGCATACGCCGTGACGAAGCCATTGGCGTGGCGCACCAGCACCAGATTGCCGTAGCCTTTGAGCTCGTTGCCGGCATAAGCGACCACGCCGTCTTCGGCCGCCTTGACCGGCGTGCCCTCGGGCACCGCGAGATTGATGCCGTCGTTCTGCAAGCCGTTCGGCCTGGGTCCGAAGGCGGCGATGACGCGGCCGCGCACTGGCCAGCGGAAGCTCGGCATGGCGCTGGCGGTATCTGCCGCTCTGACCGGGTTATCCTCGGCCGTGGGTGCAGGCGTCGCGACCCGCGCGCTATGCGGCGACTCGATGGTCGCGACAGTGCTGGGCGGCGCCACCGGCGCCTCGGCGCGAGGCGCAACCGGCGCCGGACGCTCGCCCATCTCCGGAATGACGATGTGCTCGCCCACCCGCACCATCGTGTCCGGCGGGATGTTATTGGCTCGCGCAATGACCATGACCGGCTTGCCATAGAGCCGCGCGATGCTGTTGAGCGTTTCGCCGGGCGCCACGACGTGCACGCCCGAGGGCGCGACCAAGCCGCCGCGCGGCGGCACATAGGGCGCGGTCACTGCCGGGGCGGTCGAGGCCATCCGCGTCTGCGGCGGCATCGCCGCCGTCGTGGCCGGGCGATAGCGCGGGATGACGAGATGCTCGCCGGGCTGCACCGAGGCAGCGCTGGTGATGTGATTGGCTTCCATCAGTGCGGATACCGGCACGCCGTGCTCCCGCGCGATGCTTTCGACGGTTTGCCCCGGCCGGACCGTGACCGCGGTGCCGCCGTTCCACGTCCAGGTCGGCTGCGGCGGCGGCGCCGCGATCGAGCCGGTGACTTCGCCGCCAGACTGATAGGAGCCCATGCCGCGGCCGCCGCCGGACGAGCCGTTATCGGCGCTGGCAAGGTTAGGCAATGGCCGGCTGTCAACGTGGCTTGCCGGCGCGGTCTGCGGGATCGAGCCGGTGACGTCGCTGCGTGCGGAGGTTGAGCTGGAGGGACCGAAGCCTTCGCCGAAGCGGCCGGAATCCGCGCTACAGCTCGCGACACCGATTCCAATTAATGAAATGGCAACCAGTTGCGGCCATGGGGCCGACCGACGCGCTGCACACATGGTTACTCACTCGAACGCAATACAAGGAGAAGCGAATAAACAACGTTGCGGTAAACAGGCCTTTAAGTGTCGCGCGGATTGTTACTTAGCGTTGTTAAGTGTTTTCGCGGTCACAGTTCGCGTGCCTGACCCGGCAAAAGCGGCACAAAGCGCACGGCAATGAGATTTTCACGGGTTAATGCACCGCCAGGCTGTTTCGTCAGCTTGACGAGGTATTGCGCGTCGTTACGCGGGCCGACCGGCAGGATCATCTTGCTCTTGCCGCCTTCGGCGAGTTGAGCGGCGAGCGCCTCCGGCACCTCTTCGGCGGCGGCCGTGACCATGATGCGGTCGAACGGCGCCAAATCCGGCGCGCCGGCCATGCCGTCGCCGGAGCGGATCGTCACATTGGCGTAGCCCAGCGTTTTGAGCCGCTCGCGCGCCGCATCGGCAAGCGTCCGATACCGCTCGATGCTCACCACCTCGCGCGCCAAGCGCGCCAAGATCGCCGCCTGGTAGCCCGAGCCGGTGCCGACTTCGAGCACGCGGTGCTGCGGTTCGACTTCGAGCTTTTCGGTCATGTAGGCGACGACGAAGGGCTGACTGATCGTCTGCCCGCAGGCGATCGGCAGGGCTTGGTCGGCATAGGCGCTCTCGGTGAAACCCGGGGCGACAAAATATTCGCGCGGCACCTCGTCCATGGCGCGGAGCACAGCCTGGTCGCTGATCCCGCGCCGGCGCAGCGCGAGCTGAAACTCCATGCGTTCGACGTCGTCCGCTGCTGGAACTGCGGCCACCGTGCCCTCGCCTATGCGCGATTCATGCCGCTTTTTACCACTATGCAATGATCGCTTATACTGCGATTGCCGCCGGCCAGTGACGGCGGTTCGTCCATGAGCCGCAAGAAGTCGTGCCGAGGATGGAACCGACGGCGCCACCCGGCGTTATGGCGCAGCACGGGGACGAAATGACATCTGAGCCAAGTACTGTGCCAGGCACGGCCGGCGGCAAGCGCGTCCTCCTGGTCGAGGACGAATTGATGATCCGTATGCTGCTCGAAGGCATGCTGACCGACCTCGGCCATACCGTTGCGGCGGAAGCCGGCGGCATTGAGGAAGCCCTGTCGCTCGCCAAAGCGGCCGAGTTCGACGTCGCCGTCCTCGACGTCAATCTCAACAATCAGTCGATTACTCCGGTGGTCGAGGTGCTGGTGGCGCGCGGCGTGCCGTTCGTCTTCGCCAGCGGCTATGGCCAGCGCGGCGTGCCGGAAGCCTATCGGCAAAGTCCCACGCTGCAGAAGCCGTTCCAAGTCGAGGCGCTGGCGCAAGCTATCGATGCCGCGCTGGCCCGAGCCGTGAGTTAAACTAAACCCCTTTTTCAAAAAGCTTGGCAAGCCCCGTCATCGTGGGCTCGTCGGTAATGTCGATCCGCAGCGGGGTGAGCGCGATAAAGTTGTCCTCGAGCGCTGCGATATCGGTGCCATGCTCGAATTTAAATGCGTTCTGCCGCGTATAGGCGATCCAGTAATAGGGATTGCCGCGGCCGTCCTTGCGCTCATCGATATGGAGCCGCTCCTGCCGGCGGCGGCCCAGCGCCGCCACCGCGATGCCCTTGACCTCCTCGGGCCGGCAGTCGGGAAAATTGATATTCATCAGTACGTCGCGCCGCACGCCTTCATTGAGGATGCGGCGGATAATGTCCGGCGCATAGCGCAGACTCGTGTCCCAAAACGGCGGCTGGCCGCTGCGCGATTTATAGGCTTGCGACAGCGCGATCGAAGGAATGCCGAGCACGGCGCCCTCCATCGCGCCGGCGACCGTGCCGGAGTAGATGACGTCCTCGCCGACATTGCGGCCGCGGTTGACGCCCGACAGCACCAGATCGATTTCTTTGCCGTCGAGCACATGGCGCGCTCCCATGATGACGCAGTCGGTCGGCGTGCCGCGCACCGCGAAACGGCGCTCGGCGACTTCGCGCAACCGCAACGGATCGTTCAATGAAAGAGAATGCGCGACACCCGACTGATCGTACTCCGGCGCCACCACCCACACGTCGTCCGACAGCGTGCGCGCGATATCCGCGCAGACGTCTAGGCCATGCGAATGAATGCCGTCGTCATTGGTGACCAGGATGCGCACGCTAACATCCCTCCCCTTATTTCTCGATCACTTTCATCCCACCCATATAGGGCTGCAACGCCTCCGGCACGGCGATCGATCCGTCGGCCTGCTGGTAGGTTTCCATCACCGCGATCAGCGCCCGGCCGACGGCGACGCCGGAGCCGTTGAGCGTGTGCACGTGACGGACATTGCGGCCCTCTTTGCTGCGATAGCGCGCATTCATGCGCCGCGCCTGGAACTCGCCGCACACCGAGCAGGACGAAATCTCGCGGTACATGTTCTGCCCGGGCAGCCATACTTCGATGTCGTAAGTCTTTTGTGACGCAAAACCCATGTCGCCGGTGCAAAGCGTCATCACCCGATAATGCAGATCGAGTCGGCGCAGAATTTCCTCGGCGCATGCCAGCATGCGCTCGTGCTCGTCCTTGGATTGCTCAGGCGTGGTGATGGAGACGAGCTCGACCTTGGTAAACTGATGCTGCCGGATCATGCCACGGGTATCTTTGCCCGCGGCGCCCGCCTCGGCGCGGAAGCATGGCGTGCAGGCGGTGAGCCGCATCGGCAATTGCGCTTCGTCGACGATCGATTCGCGGACCAGATTGGTCAGCGGAACTTCGGCGGTGGGGATGAGCCAGAATGGCATCCGCCAGCGCTTCGATTGAGATCACGTTAAATCTATCAGCATTTTCCGCCAGACTTTGAAATGCATGACCTAGGTCAAAACCTGTCATTCGCATCGAGTGCTCAGCAAATCTTTCTGGCGGCCGGCTCCACGTCCCCGCTCTTCGAACGGAGAACTGGTCGTCCTGAAACTTAGGCAATTGAGCCGTGCCAAACATCGCCTCATCTGCGAACAAGAATTGGCGGCGACACTTCGGTATAATTATGCGGTTCACTCGTGTGCACATCGAGCATGAATTGCCCGAGTGCGCGCTCAAGCCGCGCCAGGCCTTTTTTCAGCACGACAAAACGCGCGCCGGAGAGTTTGGCCGCAATCTCGAAATCCATCTGCCCGAGCGCATCGCCGAGATCGAAGTGCTGTTTCGGCGCGAAGGCATAAGCGCGCCTTGAGCTGAAGCGATGATGCTCGACATTGTCGTCGGCGGTCTTGCCGATCTGGCACTTCTTCAAGAGGTAGGTTGGGAATCTCCGCGAGCAAATTATTTAGTTCATTTTCCGCCGCCTTCTGCTCTGCGCCTCCATCGAGCAATAGACGTTTTGTCAGTGCTGCAACCTGCGCCATTAGCCTCTGGCACTCTTCCTCATCCTTTTCTAGCTTTGGCTCGGCCGATCTCCTTTGACAGCGCGTTACGGCGTGCCTGCGCGTTTCACGCACGCGAATGATGGTGCGGCGGCGCTCATCGATGGATGTGATTTGCTCCGACGAGAACCTTTTGCGGTCTTCGTCGGGCAGGTTGCGCCGTCCCAGCAGTTGATCGAACGCAACAGGATTTTGTCGAATGGCGTGGATGTCGTGCATCAGGTAGCGCTCTCTTCCACGTCATGGCCGGACTTGTTCCGGCCATCACGTCTTTGTCGCTTCAGCGCTTAAGACGTGGATGCCCGGGTCAAGCCCGGGCATGACGAATCAACGGTCGCAACAATACGCGTAAATCACTCCGCCGGCTTGGCCTGAGCGGCCGCCGCCGCGGCGCGTTCGGCCGCCGCGCGCTTTTCGACCATCCGCACCGACCACACCGAACCCTCGTAGAGGGCGAGCAACGGCAGCGCCAGCGACATCTGGCTCAAGACGTCGGGCGGCGTGAGCACCGCGGCGATGACGAAGGCGATGACGATGAAATAGCGGCGCTTGGCCTTGAGCTGATCGGAGGTGATGATGCCGACACGGCCGAGCAGCGTCAGGATGACTGGCAGCTGAAAGGCAATCCCGAAGGCGAGCATCAGCTTCATCATTAGCGACAGATAATCCTCAACCTTGGGTAACAGCTCGATGGTCGCCTCGCCTGGAACGCCGGTCTGCTGCATGGATAGCGAAAACCGCGCCAACATCGGCCAGACGACGAAATAGACAACGAGCGCTCCCAGCACGAAAAAGATCGGCGTAGCGATCAGATAGGGCAGGAACGCCTGCCGCTCGTTGCGGTACAGGCCAGGCGCGACGAACATATAAATCTGTGTCGCGATCACAGGAAACGCGATGAAGGCGCCGCCGAACGCCGCCAGCTTGAGTTGCACGACGAAGTATTCGAGCAGGCCGGTGTAAATGAACTTCGCGTTCGCCGCGCCGGCCACCCAGATGTAGGGCCAGGTGAGGATGTTGTAGATGTGTCGGGCGAAGAAGAAGCAGACCACCATCGCCAGCACGAAGGCCGCGGCCGCCTTGATCAGTCGCGAGCGCAGCTCGATCAGGTGATCCATCAAGGGCGCCTTGGTGGCCTCGATCTCCTTGTCCTCGTCTTCGCGGCTGATTTGAGCCATCAGGTTCGCTCGGTGTTCACCGGCTCGGCAGTGGCGGCGACGGGCTCCGGCGCCGGAGCGGTATCGACCGGAATTCCGGCGTCAGGCTGCGGCAAGGCCGGCGCGGCAGCAGCCTCCGGCTTCAGTTCGACCGGAGCCGCCGCCGACGGCTCGGCGGGCTTCGGCTCGGAAGGCGGACTGAGCGATTTCTCAACATCCTTGCCCACCGTCTCGAGATCGGTCCGCACGTCCTTGAGCGGGTCGTAGTTTTTAATATCGCTCGCCATCTCGTCGACCTGCTTTTTCAGGTCGGTCATCTCGGCCTCGCGCATCGCCTCCTGGAACTGGTTCTGGAAATCCGACGCCATGCTGCGGATTTTGCGCGTGTACTGACCCAGCGCGCGCATGACGGTCGGCAGCTCTTTCGGCCCGATCACGATCAGCGCGATGACGCCGATGAGCAGAAATTCGGTCCAACTGATATCGAACATGGGAGATTCTCCGCCGCGGCATCCCTCTCCGCCACGGCCGCCGCTCGAGCCTGCGAAATCAAGGAACCATTGGCGGCCGCGAACCGCGCGACAACAGAGGCCCTGCGCTAGACCTTGCTCTCGGATTCGGCGCGTTGCTTGATGTCGGCAGGCGCCTGATGGTCGATGGTCTTGATCGGCGCGTCGGATTTGGCGGCGGTTTCGGCCGTGTCGTCGTCGGCCATGCCCTTCTTGAAGGCTTTGATGCCTTTGGCGACATCGCCCATCATATCCGAAATCTTGCCGCGGCCGCCGAAGACCAACAGCAGGACGGCGCCGACGACCAGCCAGTGCCAGATGCTCAAAGAACCCATAAAATCCTCCGTCCGCCATACGCTTACAATGGCGCGCGCCTGCGGCGAGATGCCGATTTTAGCCGAAACTAGGCGTCGGGGCCGGCAAAAACAAGCACGACGGGAATGCCGTCACGCCGCAGGGTGAATGGCCATCCGCGCTGTCTAGTGCAGCACAATGGCGGAAGATCGATAATCGGGCGCTTTATTCCTCGGTGCGCTCGGTCCGCGGCGCGAGCCCGAGGTGCAAATCTTCCGGTTCGAGCGGTTCTTCGTCCTCGCGCAGCGCCGAATCGTCGGAGGGAACCGGCACCGAAAAGTCGGCCGGCAGCGTGGCGTCAACCAAGCCCGCGCCCTTGAGCTCGTCGAGACCGGGAAGATCGGTCAGCACGTCCAGCCCGAAATGCGACAGGAATGTTTCGCTGGTGCCATAGGTCACCGGGCGACCGGGTGCCTTGCGCCGGCCGCGCAGCCGCACCCAGCCGGTTTCGAGCAATACGTCCAGCGTGCCCTTCGACGTAGAGACGCCGCGAATTTCCTCGACCTCGGCGCGCGTCACTGGCTGGTGATAGGCGACGATGGCGAGCGTCTCGATCGCGGCGCGCGACAGCTTTCGCGTCACTACGGATTCATGGGTCAACAGCCAGGCGAGATCGTTGGCGGTGCGCAGCGCCCACTTGCCGCCGACGCGGATCAGATTGACGCCACGCGGCGCGTATTCCCGCTGCAATTGCGTCAGCAGCGCGCGCACGTCGATTCCGGCGGGCAGGCGCGCCGCGAGCGCCTTCTCGTCGAGCGGCGCCTCGGCGGCAAACAGCAGCGCCTCGAGGATGCGCAATTCCTCCGCGCGCTCTCCCCGGCGGTCCTGCTGCTCATCTTTGTCGCCGACAATCACTCGCATTTCCGCGACCTTCCCCATTGCTCCGTGTCCCCTCTTACCCATTCCCCGAATCGGCTGCCATTCCTCGGACAGCCTCGCCTTCGGCAACCTTGCCCTCGGCGCCATTGCCGCCCGCTGCGTTCTGCCGTTTACGCAGGTAGAGCGGCGTAAACGAGCCTTGCTGATGCACTTCAAACTGGCCTTCACGCACCAATTCGAGCACCGCGGCAAAGCTCGAAGCCAGCACTGTCGCCCGATGCGACGGATCGACCAGATAGTCGATGAGGTATTGGTCGAGCGGGCTCCAGTCCATCGACTGGCCGACCAGCCGTTCGAGCGCTTCGCGCGCTTCGGCGAGCGACCACACCGTGCGCTTGGGCAGGCGCACAAAGGACCTCGCCTGGGTCTGCCGCCGCCCGGCATAGGCCGAGAGCAGGTCGTATAGCGTCGCCGACCATTCCGGCCGCTTGATTTCGGCAATCGGCTCCGGCTGGCCGCGCTGGAAAACGTCGCGGCCGAGCTGCGGCCGATTGATCATTTGCTCGGCAAATTTCCGGATCGCCTCGAGGCGCCGCAGGCGCTGCGCCAGCGCATTGGCCATGTCCTCGGCGCTCACGCCTTCGGCAGGATGCAGTTCCGGCAGCAACAGGCGCGATTTCAGATAGGCGAGCCACGCCGCCATCACCAGGTAATCGGCGGCGAGTTCGAGCCGCATTTTGCGCGCCGCCTCGATAAAGGCGAGGTATTGGTCGGCGAGCGCGAGAATGGAAATCTTGGCGAGGTCGACCTTTTGCTGCCGCGCCAGCGTCAGCAGCAAGTCGAGCGGGCCTTCAAAGCCCTCGACGTCGACCACGAGCGCCGGCTCGTCGGCGACGCGCTCGGAAAGCTCGGCTTCGAACTGATCTTCGGCGTTCATGCGGAACCCGATGCGGGCTGCCAGGAGCCCGCCATGAGCTTGGAGAATTCGGCGCGGCGCGCGGCAATGTCGACCGGCGCGGCCGGCTTTCGCAGCGCTAGCGCGGCGGCGGCCCGATGCGCAGCCTCGCCCGCCAGTTGGGGCGCCACGGCAGCGACCGCAAGCATTTCGGCCATCTTGCCGTTGCAATGCAGGATCATATCGCAACCTGCTGCAAGCGCTGCCTTTGCGCGTTCGCCAAGCGAGCCCGACAACGCGCCCATAGAAACGTCGTCGCTCATCAAGAGCCCCGAAAAGCCAATCGAATCACGAATCACCTGCCGCACTATAGTGGCCGAAGTCGTGGCCGGCGCGACCGGGTCGATGGCGGAAAACACAACATGTGCGGTCATCCCCAGCGGCAGGCCCGCCAGCGGACGAAAGGCGGCGAAATCGGTGACTTCGAGCGTCGCGCGGTCGGTTCCGACCACCGGGAGCCTTTCATGGCTGTCGGCTGTGGCACGGCCATGGCCGGGGATGTGTTTGAGCACCGGCAGGACGCCGCCCTCCATCAGACCTGCCGCAAATGCTCCGGCAATGGCAGCCACCTTTTCCGGCGTCGCACCGTAGGCGCGATCCCCGATGATCGGATCGGCTCCCGCAACAGGCACGTCGGCGATCGGCGCGCAGTCGACATCGATGCCCACGGCGGCGAGATCGGCCGCGATCAGCCGCGCGCCTAGTCGGGCGGCGGCCAGCCCGGCTTCGCGATTGCGATCGAAGAGCGCGCCATAGGCGGCGCCGGGCGGATAGTTCGGCCAATGCGGCGGCCCCAGCCGCTGCACCCGGCCGCCTTCCTGATCGACCAAGACGGGCGCCTGACGGCCGACCAGGTTGCGAAAATCGTCAACCAGCCGGCGCAAGGAAGCGGGATTCACGACATTGCGCTGAAAGACGATAAGGCCCCACGGTTCGGCGTCTTTGAGGAATTGCCGTTCCTCGCCCGTCAGCGCAGGTCCCGCCACACTGGTGATAAAGGCGCGCATCAGAGCAAAATCCGGAACGCCAATCGGGTTACTTTGCAGCGATTGCGCACTACGCCGCTTAGCTTGCGCCGCGCGTGAGGGTCAAGCGTTAAGACCCTGGAATCCCCGCCTTAATCCCGTTGGACGATGCAAGTGCCGCCGGCGGCTTTCAGGCTCGAGCACATCCCGGCCGCCTGGTCCATCGAGGCAAACGGACCGACCAGCGCTCGGTAATAGACCCCCTTCGCGCCCAGATCGGCACGGCGGATGATCGGCTCGCGGCCGCCAAGCTGGCTAGGGAATTTGGCCCGTAGCGCACGGAACTCTGCCTGCGCTCCCGCCTCGCTGCGCTGGGACGTAACTTGAACGCGTATAGCCACCGCCGGCGGACGGCGCCGCCTCGGCACGCTCTGTCGAATTGAGCTCGGTCGGACGCGCCATCGCCGTGCGGACCCGCGCGGGAGCCGGCGCCGCGCCGCCCTGATCGGGAACGATCGAGAGCGGGCCGTTGGCCTCAGCCCGCGGCGCAGGCATCGGCCTTGCGGCCGGCTGTGCGGCAACGCGAGGAGGTGCAGTTCGCACCGGTGCCGGAGCGGAAGCAGGCGCCGGCGGCTGTGGCTGGGCCGGCGCGGCAGTCGACGACGCAGCGGCAGTTGCCGCCCCGAGCTGGTCGGACCGAATGATCACCGTGTGGATCTTTCTCGGCGCGGTCGACGATGCAGCCGGCGTGCCGGACGCCGCGCCCGCGGCCGGAGCGGGCGCTACCGGCGGGGCTGGCGGCCAAATCGACGGCGCCGGCGAAGTCGGGATAACATTCGCTTGCGCCGGCGCAGGGGACGCTGGCATTGCGTTCGCTGGCGCAGCAGGGAAAGCCGGCCCGCCCGATGCCAAACCTGCACCTTGCGCGGAGCTCGGAACTCCAGCTTGACTGGAATTCGGATCGGGGAAAATCGGAATGGTCGAGACCACCCGCGGCGCCGGGTTTGCCGGCGCCGGCATGTCGACCGGCTGCTCCTCGCGCGAGACGAGCTTTTCGCCCGAAGGCGCACTTGCATCCGCTAGATCGGACGCGTTCGATTTCGGCTTGTTGGGCACGATTTTGTTCGGCCCGTCCTCCGCCTTGATGATCGGCGGCAGCGAGGGCAGCATCGAGCTGCCGAACATGGCGCGGTAAGCAAACGCACCGGCGGTGCCGAGCACGGCCAGCCCCAGGACCGCGGCTACGACGACAAAACCGCTGCGCCGGCGCCCAGCAGGAGCTTCCTCTTCGTAGTCCTCCAGCGCGTAAGCTTGATCGTCCGCGCCTTGTTGCACCGGGTCGTCATAATCGCGCTCATCGGGTGACTGCGGCGGGAAGCCGGGCAGCTGCCGGCCTAAGGATTCCACCGGCTCTTGTTCATCCTGAAAACGTGACCGCTCCGGCAGCCCATAATCGCGGGCGCCATTAAAGCTGCGCGCCGGAGGCGAAAACTGCTTGCCAGGGTGCGGATCATCGGCGTTGTCATAGGAGGATGCGCCGGGACGATACGACGGAAGAATGTCGGTACGCTGCACCGGCGCGTAGCGTTCGTCGGCGCGCGCATCGTAATTCTCGTCGGCCGGTTCGTTCTGTTGGGCGTAACGATCCTCAGCCGCCCAATCGAGACCGCCGGCAGGCTCCTCGAATGAGGAACCGCCTCGTGCGTCGCTCGCCGGCTCGCTCTGACCAATCAGGCGCGCCAATTCGGCGAGCGGATCGTCGGAGTGCGAGCGCGCCGGCGTAGCCGTGCTTCGAGGCGCCATCGCGTCGCGGCTGCGGTAAGAACGGAAATCGTTGTCGGCCATAAGATTCGCCCCCGAATTCAGGCGTTACGCGTTACAAAGCTTGTCGCGAACTCTGTCCCGATCTGCGCTCGCTTAACTTCGGACGTCACGGCGAAGGGCGCAGGAATTACCGCATCTCATCTGGCGCCGCGACCCCCAGCAAGTTGAGACCCGACGCGAGTACGGTGGCCACGCCTTGTACGAGCACAAGCCTGGCCTCGGTCACTTGTCGATCATCTTGGATAATGAAGCGTAAATGAGGCGCGGCAGTGCCTTGCGTGTAAAGCGCATGAAATTCGCTCGCTAAGTCATACAGGTAAAAGGCAATTCGGTGCGGTTCGTGAGCCGTCGCAGCGGCCTCGATGACGCGCGGATAAAGCGCTATTCGACGCATCAAAGCGAGTTCCGCCGCGTCGGAGAGCCGTTCGAGATTAGCGACCTCGGTCAGGGCAGTTATGTCCGCCGGCAGGTCGGGAAAGGCGGAGCGCGCATTGCGAAATATGGATTGCGCGCGGGCGTGACCGTATTGAACGTAAAACACCGGATTGTCGCGCGACTGCTCCAGCACCTTGGCGAGGTCGAATTCGAGCACGGCATCGTTTTTGCGGAACAGCATCATGAAGCGGACGGCGTCGGGCCCCACCTCTTCCACCACTTCACGTAAGGTCACGAACTCCCCCGCCCGCTTCGACATTTTGACGGGCTCGCCGCCGCGCATAAGCTTCACCAGCTGCACGACCTTGATGTCGAGTTCGGCCTTGCGGTCGCTCAGCGCGGCGACGGCCGCCTGCAGACGCTTGATGTAGCCGGCATGGTCGGCCCCCCACACATCGATCAGCGTGCGAAAGCCGCGCCCTATCTTGTTGGCGTGATAGGCGATATCCGACGCAAAATAAGTGTAGGAGCCGTCGGACTTCATCAGCGGACGATCGACGTCATCGCCAAACGCGGTCGAGCGGAACAGCGTCTGCTCGCGGTCTTCCCAGTCCTCGATCGGCGCGCCCTTCGGCGGCGGCAAACGGCCCTGATAGATGTAACCGCGCTCGCGCAACCAATCGATAGTTCGAGCGATGTAATCGATCGAGTTGGCGCCGAGCTGTTCCTGGAAAATCAGCGTGCGCTCATAAAAGAAATGCTCCTGGCTCACGCCCAAGGCGGCGAGATCCTTGCGAATGGAAATCATCATCTGTTCGAGGACGATGGCGCGAACGACGGAAAGTCTTTCGACTTCCGGACTATCTTTCAGCGTCGCGCCGAATGTCTTGGCAATGAGCGCGCCGACCGGTTTGAGATACTCGCCCGGATAAAGTCCCTCGGGAATGCCGCCGATATCTTCGCCTAAGGCTTCGCAGTAGCGCAGATAGGCCGAGCGCGCGAGCGCATCGACCTGGGCTCCGGCATCGTTGACGTAATATTCGCGCGTAACCGCGAAGCCGCTGAAAGCAAGCAGATTGGCCAGCGCATCGCCGAACACGGCGCCGCGGCCGTGACCGACATGCATCGGCCCGGTCGGGTTGGCCGAGACATATTCGACGTTCACCGGCACGCCGCCGCCAAGCTCGCTTCTGCCATAATCGGACCCGAGCCGGACGGTGCCACGCAAGGCGTCGATCCAGGCACCGGCTTTAAGCGTCAAATTGATGAAGCCAGGCCCCGCCACATCGACGCTGGCGACAAATTCGTCAGCGCGAAGCTTCTCTGCGATCGCCTCGGCGAGATCGCGCGGCTTCTTGCCGCCATCCTTAGCCAGCACCATCGCCGCATTGGTAGCAACGTCGCCGTGGCTTGGATCGCGTGGCGGCTCGACGGTGATACGCGACTGATCGATGCCGGCCGGCAATACGCCCAAGCGGGCCAATTCATCGGTCGCGCCGCGAACGCGCGTCAGAAGCTCGGCAAAAATGTTTTTCGTATCCATGAGCGCGCCGCGCGCCTAACGCAATTCGGGGGTCGAGTCAAAGAGCCGGCCGTGCTCGGCGAGCGCAAAGCGGTCGGTCATGCCGGCGATAAAATCGGCAATGCGCCGCGCCCGCGACGCCTCATCGAGCCCGGCGAATCCCTCCTGCCACTCCGCCGGCAAATCGCCGGGATGCGCCTCGTAACGGGCGAACAGGTCGCGCACCACGCCGGCCGCCTGGTCCATCACGCCCATGACGCGCGGATGGCGATACATATGCGGCTTGAGAAAAGCTTTGATGGCGCGATCCGCCTCCCCCACTTCAGTCGAGAAGCCCGCAACGGGCGAGGCGGCGCTGCGCACATCGTCCGCCGAGCGCGGGCCGAGCGTGGCAAGCCGGCTCCCGGTCTCGGTAACAACGTCATCGATGAGGAGGCCGATCAGCTGCCGGATCAGCTCGTGGATAATCCGATGATCGTCGAGGTCCGGATAGGTCGCGCGAATGCCGGCGACGATCCGACCGGGCAGCGGCACCGCGGCGATGTCGTCGATGTGAAACAACTCGGCGCGCAAGCCATCGTCGATGTCGTGGGCGTCGTAAGCGATGTCGTCGGCGAAGGCGGCGATTTGCGCCTCGACGCCGGCGAAGCTCCACAATTGCAGGGCCTGCCGCTTGTCGTAATCCAAGATCGTGCTCGGTACGCCGTGTTCGCGATAGCGGTCGAGCGGCGCGCCGTTACGGTCGGTCAGCGGCCCATTGTGCTTGACCAGGCCTTCCAGCGTTTCCCAGGTGAGGTTCAAGCCGTCGAAGTTCGGATAGCGGCGCTCCAGCGCGGTGACGATGCGCAGGGTCTGGGCGTTATGGTCGAAGCCGCCGAACGCCGCCAGGCAGGCGTCAAGCGCGCGCTCGCCGGCATGGCCGAACGGCGGATGGCCGAGATCGTGGGCGAGCGCCAGCGCCTCGGCGAGATCTTCGTCGAGCCGAAGCCGGCGGGCGAGCGCGCGGGCCACCTGCGTAACTTCGAGCGTGTGCGTGAGCCGCGTGCGGTAATGGTCGCCTTCGTCGAAGACGAACACTTGGGTCTTATGCTTGAGGCGGCGGAAGGCGGTCGAGTGGATGATGCGGTCGCAGTCGCGGCGAAAGGCGCTGCGGCTTTTACTGGCAGGCTCGGCATGGAGCCGGCCGCGGCTGTGGGCCGGGTCGCATGCATAGGGCGCACGCGTGGTCGCAACTTCCATGATTTTGAACTCGATTTCCTACGATGGCCTTGAACTCGGCCAGGCCGGCAATTGACGTTGACTCTCGGCGCACTTAACTATCGTGCTGAGAACGTTGCAATCGGCGCATTCCC
The DNA here is from genome assembly GCA_963780925.1 of uncultured Alphaproteobacteria bacterium. Classification (GTDB taxonomy): domain Bacteria; phylum Pseudomonadota; class Alphaproteobacteria; order Rhizobiales; family Xanthobacteraceae; genus BOG-931. The sequence goes on from CAWAEV010000011.1 coordinate 108,661, forward strand.
ATTTCGGAGCCAAAATGGCTGATAACGTCACCGTAACGGAACGGGCAGCACGAAAGATCGGCGAAATTCTCGGCCGGGAGGCCGCCGGGACCATGCTGCGCGTCTCGGTCGAAGGCGGCGGCTGCTCAGGGTTCCAGTACAAGTTCGACACCGAAAAGAGCCGGGCCGACGACGACGTCGTAATCGAAAAGAGCGGCGCCACGGTGCTGATCGATCCGGTCTCGCTCAATTATATGGCCGGATCGGAGATCGATTTCGTCGACGATTTGATCGGATCGTCGTTCAAGGTCAATAATCCGAAGGCGACCGCCTCGTGCGGCTGTGGAACAAGTTTCGCGCTCTAACTCCTTAGACCTTCCTTGCGCATCGCCACCTGGAACGTCAATTCGATCAAACAGCGCATCAATTCGGCGCTGACCTGGCTTGCCGAGCGCAAGCCCGACATCGTCTGCCTGCAAGAGACCAAATGCATCGACGACGCCTTCCCGCGAATGGAATTCGAGGCGCTCGGCTATAACGTCGCGGTGCACGGGCAGAAGACATTCAACGGCGTCGCGCTGTTGTCGAAATTTCCATTCGATGAGGTCAAGAACGGCCTACCCGGCGACGCTCAGGACGATCACGCCCGTTTCATCGAGGGCGTGGTGTCGACGGCGCACGGCGCGCTGCGGGTCGCCAGCATCTATCTGCCCAATGGCAATCCGCCGGACACCGAAAAATACACCTACAAGATCGGCTGGATGAAACGGCTCGCCGCTTACGCGCGCGATCGGCTGTTACTGGAGGAGCCGCTGATCATGGCCGGCGACTACAACGTCATCCCGACCTCAGCCGATGCCAAAAATCCGCAGGCCTGGACCGGCGACGCGCTGTTTCTGCCGAAAACGCGCGACGAGTTCCGTGCGCTGGTCAATCTCGGGCTGACCGACGCCGTGCGCGCGACCAGCGACGATCCCGGCCTTTACACCTTCTGGGATTATCAGGCCGGGGCCTGGCAAAAGAACAACGGCATCCGCATCGATCATCTGCTGTTGTCACCGGCGGCTGCCGACCGGCTCAGCGACGCCGGCATCGACCGCCATGTGCGGACCTGGGAAAAGCCGTCCGACCACGTCCCGGTGTGGATCGATTTGGATATTGCGGCGAAGTAGACTCTGCTAATCCCGCCGGCCCTTCAGCCAATCTTCCAGATAAACCAGCGCCAAGGCGCGTTCGTCGTCGTTGGCGTGCTGGAAGTCGGTGTCGTAGAGCGGCTTGACCCAGCTTTCGTCGTTGCCGGCGCAGTCCTTGCCGAGCGTGAGCCACATCAAGCCGCGCGCGGCCTGCCGCGGCACGGCTTGGCCGCGGAACAGCATATCGCCGAGCGCCACTTCGGCGCGGCAATGGCCCTTTGTCGCGGCCAACAGGAACCACCGCGCCGCCTGGTGCGGATCGCTCGGCTTGCCGTTGAGGTAAAGCCGGCCCAGCTCAAATTGCGCGTCGGCGTCGCCGAAATAGGTGGCGGCGTAGTCAAACATTTCGCGCGCGCGATCCGGATCGGCCTCGATTCGCGAATTCGGAATGCCGTTGAGATAGTAATGCCCGAGCGCGACGAAGGCATTGGCGACAAAGCTCGCCTGCGGCGTGCCGGGCACCTCGTCCGGATGGGTGTTGGCGATCTGGCTGAAATAGTTGAAGGCGCGCAGCTCGTCGCGCGGCACGCCGTCGCCGTTGGCGTACATGCGGCCGAGTTTCCATTGCGCCACCGGCTCGCCCTGCTCGGCTGCATATTGCAGTGCCGTCAAAGCGTTCGGCTTGGCTCCGGCTTCCGGCGCATGCGCGCCGGCGCGCAAGCCGTCGCTCGGCGACAGCGATGCGGTCGCCGGTGACGTCGTGCCGTCGAAGGCAAACGCCGGTTCCGGCGCCAGACCGCCGCCATACCCCGAGAGCGTGAGCGCGAGGCAGCCTGCGCCGAAAAGGCTCGCCACCATTCCGCCGGCGGCAATGCGTGCGCTAGATATCCGCATAACACGCCTTTTCAGCCGTCGCGCCCGGATGGGTCACCGCACCGTCGCGGGCCGGTCCCACTTGTTGGGTGTATTTCCACAAATAGCCGGACGTGAATTCGCTTCCGCGCGGCTTCCAGTCCTTCGCCCGCTTTTCGAACTCGCTCGGCGTCACCTCGACGTCGAGCGTTCCCTTCTCGCCATCGAGCTTGATGGTGTCACCGTCGCGGATCAGCGCGATCGGGCCGCCGACTGCCGCTTCCGGGCCGATATGGCCGACGCAGAAGCCGCGCGTGGCGCCGGAGAAGCGGCCGTCGGTGATCAGCGCGACCTTGCCGCCCATGCCCTGGCCGTAGAGCGCCGCGGTAGTCGACAGCATTTCCCGCATGCCGGGACCGCCCTTCGGACCTTCGTAGCGGATGACCAGCACGTCGCCTTCCTTGTACTTCTTGTGCTTGACCGCCTCGAAGCAGGCTTCCTCGCCGTCGAAGCAGCGCGCTGGACCGGAGAACTGCAGGCGCTCCATCCCGGCGACCTTCACGATGGCGCCCTCGGGTGCGAGATTGCCTTTCAGGCCGATGACGCCGCCGGTCGGCAGAATTGGCTTGTTGGCCGGATAGATGACGGCCTGATCGGCGTTCCACTTCACCGATTTCAGGTTCTCGGCCATGGTGCGGCCGGTGACGGTGAGGCAGTCGCCATGCATGTAGCCATGGTCGAGCAGCGTCTTCATCAGCAACGGAACGCCGCCAGCCTCGAACATGTCCTTGGCGACATAACGGCCGGACGGTTTCAAATCGGCGATATACGGTGTTCTTTTCAAGACTTCGGCGACGTCGAACAGATCGAACTTGATGCCGCATTCGTTGGCGATGGCCGGCAGATGCAACGCGGCATTGGTCGAGCCGCCGGTCGCCGCGACGACGGCTGCCGCGTTCTCCAGTGCCTTGCGGGTGACGATGTCGCGCGGGCGGATATTCCTGGCGATAAGATCCGTAATCATCGCGCCGGCCAGAAAGCAGAATTTGTCGCGAATCTCGTAAGGCGCCGGCGCGCCGGCCGAATAGGGCAAAGCCAGGCCGATCGCTTCGGAGACTGTCGCCATGGTGTTGGCGGTAAATTGCGCGCCGCACGCACCGGCCGACGGGCAGGCGTTCTGCTCCAGCGTTTCCAGATCGGCGTCATTCATCGCGCCGATCGAGTGTTTGCCGACCGCCTCATAGACGTCCTGGATGGTGACGGGCTGGCCTTTAAACGTGCCGGGCAGGATGGAGCCGCCGTAAATATAGATCGACGGCACATTGAGCCGGCACATCGCCATCATCATGCCCGGCTGCGACTTGTCGCAGCCGGCGACCCCGATCAGGGCGTCATAGGAATGGCCGCGCACCGTCAATTCCACCGAATCGGCAATGACTTCGCGCGACGGCAAGGACGATTTCATCCCCTCGTGGCCCATGGCGATGCCATCGGTCACGGTAATGGTGCAGAATTCGCGCGCCGTCGCGCCGCCGGCGGCGACGCCAAGTTTCACCGCCTGGGCCTGGCGCATCAGCGCGATATTGCACGGCGCCGCCTCGTTCCAGCAGGTGGCGACGCCGACGAATGGCTGATGAATCTGCTCCCGCGTCAGCCCCATCGCGTAATAAAACGCGCGATGCGGCGCACGGTCGGGGCCTTCGGTCGCGTGCCTGCTGGGCAGGCGCGATTTCAGATCGGTTTTGGCGTCCATACTTCAGCGGGCCTAACGTAAGCCCCTTCGCCCTTTCCTCCGGCCCAAACAAAGAAAGGCCGGAAGTACGCAACGACCTGCAATCCAAAACGGCTTGAATCCTTTGGATCGGTCGTCGGCCCTCGATGTCGAGAAATCCTATGGCTAAAAAGCGGCGCTGGGCGTGGGTGCAGTGCGGTATAAGCAAATGTTCCACTGCTGTTGCCGCGGAGCAACAAATTCACCGGCCGCAGGCCCTTCCGGTTAATAGGCGATTTACCAAACGTCGCGCGGCGGCAACGATGTGACGTGCCGAAACGACTGACCAAGAGCTTCTTCAACCGCTCCGTCCACGAGGTTGCGCCCGATCTGATCGGCGTGACGCTCCTCGTTAACGGCGTGGGCGGGCGGCTGGTCGAGGTCGAGGCCTACCACCATACCGATCCGGCGGCGCACAGCTTTCGCGGCCCAACCGAGCGCAATGCGGTGATGTTCGGCCCGCCGGGCTATGCCTATGTCTACCGCTCCTACGGCATCCACTGGTGCCTCAACTTCGTCTGCGAGGCCAAAGGCTCGGCCAGCGCCGTGCTCCTCCGGGCCATCGAGCCGACGGCTGGCCTCCCGGCCATGCGCCGGCGGCGCGGGGTGGCCGATGTGCGCTTGCTGTGCTCCGGCCCAGGCCGGCTCTGCGTGGCGCTCGGCATCACGGCGGCCCATTACGGTTTGGCGCTCGACCGACCGCCGTTCGAGCTGTTCGCGCGCCAAGGCGAGGTGGAGATCGTAGCCGGCCCCCGTATCGGCATCACCAAGGCGGCGGACCTGCCGTGGCGCTTTGGCGAGAGAGGTTCGCGGTTTCTGAGTAAGCCGTTTAAGCGGGAAGCCTGAAAGCCGGATCAAAGCCCAATTCCCGGCGCGCCTTGTCGATCGCAACAGCGCCATCGTCCTCGGCAATGTTGTAGACGCCGGACGAGCCGCGTGTCACCGCCAGCAGCGCCGCTTGCGCCGCGGCGTCGACATGAAGCGACGCGCGGCCCTGGGCAGACTCAAACCAAGTGCCGGGGCCGTAGAGCCGACCGTAGCGCAGCACGATGCCGGCGATGCCTGGCGTCGTGAGCGTCGCGTCCTCGAGCGCGCGTACGCCACGCGAGGTCAGTGCGTTGAGATCGTCGCCTTCGGCGGCGGCGAGCGGATCGTCCTCGGCGTGCGGCTCGGGACCGTCCGCGTAGATGAAGGCGATGCTTTGCGCGATCAGCCGACGGGCGCCCGCGCTGAGTGCTGCCGCTGCGAGGTTCGCCGTACCCTCGATGCGCAATCTGGCATTGCGACGCAGCGCATCGCCGCGGCGCTCGGGGTCGAACACCTGCGGCAGATCGGTCAACTGATGGATGACGATTTCGGGACGGGCTTGCACGACGGCATCGTGCAAGGCGGCACGGTCGAAGACATCGACGACGACCGCTTGCGCGCCGTGCCCGCGCAGCGCCTCGGACTTTTCCGCCGAACGCGTCGTGCCGGTCACGTCGTGGCCGGCAGCAACGAGCTGCGGCGTCAGTCGACGTCCGATGACGCCTGTCGCGCCGGCGAGGAAGATTCTCAATGCGATGCCCTCAAGCCGCGCCGAACATCAGGCAGCTCCCTTCAGCCGCTCCAGCGCCTCGGCGATCTTGGCCTTGCGCGCTTGCGCCTCCTCGCGCTTTTCTTTTTCTTCCTCGACCACCTCTTCCGGCGCCCGCGCGACGAAATTGGCATTGCCAAGTTTGGCGTCGATACGGGCGATGTCGGCGTCGGCCTTGGCCATTTCCTTGGCAAGCCGCGCGCGCTCGGCGGCGAGATCGACCAAGCCCGAAAGCTGCAAGCCTACGGATTCGCCTCGGACGACAAGTTGGATGGTGCCCGGCTTAGATACAGGCTCCCTGCTAACGTCCGAAATTCTTGCCATCCGCTTTATAAACTCAGACCAATGCTGGGCTCTCTCCCAAACATGATCGCCTACCCTAATCATAACGAGAGGCAGCGGCACGTTGACATTCATCTCCGCACGTACCGAGCGGATCGCGGTAATAAGATCGATGACCCAGCCAATCTCAGCTTCCGCCTTAGCATCACCGAGACCGTCGTGCTGCGGCCAGGCATCCAGCGCCAGCAAGTGGTCACGCTTGACGCCCTGCTCGGCGGTGACGCGCCACAGCTCCTCGGTGACGAACGGCATGAACGGGTGGAGCAGTTTCAGAATTTCGTCGAGCGCCCAGGCGGCCGCCGCGCGCGTTTCGCTCTTGGCGTCACCGTCGGGGCCGGTCAGCACGGGCTTGATCAGTTCCAGATACCAGTCGCAATAGACGTTCCAGACGAAACGGTAAATCGCGCCGGCCGCATCATTGAACTTATAGGCTTCAATCGCCGCCGTCACGTCGCGCCCGGCCTTGGCGGCTTCGTGCACGATCCAACGATTGAGCGTTTCCCTGGCGTGGTGTGGATCGAAATCGGGATCGCGGGCGCAGCCGTTGATCTCGGCGAAACGCGCGGCGTTCCAGAGTTTGGTCGCGAAATTGCGATAGCCTTCGACGCGTTGCGCCGAAAGTTTTATATCGCGGCCCTGCGCCGCCATGGCGGCGAGCGTGAAGCGCAAAGCGTCGGCGCCGTATTCGTCGATCAACTCCAACGGATCGATGACGTTGCCCTTCGACTTCGACATTTTGGCGCCGGAGGCGTCGCGCACCAGCGCGTGAATATAGACGTCGCGGAACGGCACTACTTTTTCTAACGGAGCGTCGGGCCGCTCTTTTCGCATAAAGTGCAGCCCCATCATCATCATGCGCGCGACCCAGAAGAAGATGATGTCGAAGCCGGTGACCAGCGTTGAGGTCGGATAAAAGCGCTTGAGCTCCGGCGTCTCGTCCGGCCAGCCCAATGTCGAGAACGGCCACAGCGCGGAAGAGAACCAGGTATCGAGCACGTCCTCGTCGCGCTTGATGTATTCGCGCGCGAAGCGGGCGCGCCGCCCCGGATCGGCGGCGATGTCGTGGCCTTCCTCGACCGTGATCTCCTCGATCTCGGTGTAATGCGCGAGCGCGTCGGCGACCGCATCGTCCTCGGATTCAGCGACGAATACTTTGCCGTCCGGGCCGTACCAGGCCGGGATCTGATGGCCCCACCAGATTTGCCGCGACACGCACCACGGCTGAATGTTTTCCATCCAATTGAAGAAGGTCGCTTCCCACTGCGCCGGCACGAACACGGTCTTGCGCGCGCGCACCGCAGCGATCGCATCCTGCGCCAGCGTCTTGGCGTCGACGTACCATTGATCGGTAAGAAACGGCTCCAGCACCGCGCCGGAGCGGTCGCCGTGTGGCACGACATGCGTGGTCGGCTCGATTTTTTCGATCAGGCCCGAGGCTTCCAGCCGTTCGACGATTTTCTCGCGCACCGCGAAGCGATCGAAGCCATGCTCCGCCAATGTCGCGTCGAGCTCGGCCGACGGCGGCACGTCTTTGAGAAAGGCGGCATTGTCCTTCAGATCGAGATGGCCCTCGACGTCCAGCACATTGATCAATGGCAGATCGTGGCGCCGGCCGACCTCGAAATCGTTAAAATCGTGCGCCGGCGTGATTTTCACTGCGCCGGAGCCTTTTTCGGGATCGGCGTATTCGTCGGCGATAATCGGAATGTGCCGGCCGACCAGCGGCAGGATCGCGTGTCTGCCGACCAGATGCTTAAGCCGCTCGTTCTGCGGATGCACCGCGACCGCGACGTCGCCGAGCATGGTTTCCGGCCGCGTCGTCGCCACCACGATGTACCCACCGGGATGATGCTCGATCGGATATTTGATGTACCAGAGCTGACCTTTGGTCTCGACCTGCTGCACTTCGAGGTCGGAGATCGCGGTCTTCAGCTTCGGGTCCCAATTGACCAGCCGCTTATCCTTGTAGATGAGGCCTTCGCGATAGAGCGTGACGAACACCTTCATCACCGCGCGCGACAGGCCCTCGTCCATGGTGAATCGTTCGCGCGACCAGTCGCAGGAGGCGCCGAGCCGCTTGAGCTGGCTCGTGATGGTGCCGCCGGATTCTGCCTTCCAATCCCACACCCGCTTGATGAAGGCTTCGCGGCCGATCGAGCGGCTCGATTCCTGCCGTTCCATAAGCTGGCGCTCGACCACGGCCTGGGTGGCGATGCCGGCGTGATCGGTGCCCGGCTGCCACAGCACGTCTTTGCCGCGCATGCGCTCGAAGCGGCAGAGAATGTCCTGCAGCGTATTGTTGAGCGCATGGCCCATATGCAGCGAGCCGGTGACATTGGGCGGCGGAATGACGATGCAATACGGTTCGGCCGCCGCCCGCTCCGGCCGGCCGGCACGGAAAGCCTCGGCCTTCTCCCAAGCTTCGTAGATGCACGGTTCGACCGCGCCGGGCTGGTATCTGTTTTCAATCATTTCGTATTCGCCGTTTGGCGGGGTAGAAAGCCCGGCCCGCCTGGGCTGTCAACGCCACACCCTTTCACCGGCTCCTTAATTCAACGTGCCCGCCTCGATCACATCGTCCGCATCGCTGCCGCGCCCGACGCCGCGGCGCGCGATCATGCTGCTCGCGGTCGCCGGCTTCGCCAGCCAGGCGCAGGTGCGGATAACGGATTCGCTGTTGCCGCAGATTGCCGGCGACTTCCACACCACGGTCGGCGCTGCCGCCATGGTGGTCACCTCCTATGCCATCGCCCATGGCTCGATCCAGCTCGTCATCGGCCCGTTCGGCGACCGTCTCGGCAAATACCGCGCGGTCGCGGTGATGTGCGCCATCGGCACGGTCCTGGTGGCGCTGTGCGGCGTCGCGGCCACGCTGCCGCAGCTCGCATTGACGCGGCTGGCGACCGGCGCGGCCGCCGGCTGGATCATCCCGATTTCGATGGCCTATGTCGGCGACGTGACGCCTTACGCGCAGCGCCAGCCGATCTTGGGGCGCTACCTCACGGGACAAATCCTCGGCCAGTTGTTCGGTCAGGCGGCGGGCGGCGTGCTCGGCGATCTGGTCGGCTGGCGCAAGGTGTTCTTTGTGCTGTCCGGCATTTTCGCTTTGGCGACGGCGGGGCTCGTCTATGAGCTTGTCACCAACCCGCTGACCCGCGAACCGAGCCATCCGCTCGAGACCACGCGCGGCTTCGTCGCCGATTATGCCGCCGTGCTGACGACGCCCTTCGCCCGCATCGTCATCCTCGCAGCCTTCATCGAGAACGCGCTGTTGTGGGGCGCCTTCGCCTATATCGGCGCTTATCTGCATGCGCACTTCGGCATCAGCTTCACACTCATCGGCTTGAGCGTCGGCTGTTTCGGCATCGGCGGTCTCATCTACGCGGCGCTGGTCAAAACATTCGTTTACCGGCTCGGCCAAGCCCGCCTCGCCGATCACCGGAGGCTTTGCCATCGCGGCGGGCTATATCGTGCTTTCGATCGCACCTGCTTGGTGGTTGGCGCCGGTCGCAACCATCGCGATCGGCCTGGGCTTCTACATGCTGCACAACACTTTGCAGACCAACGCCACGCAGATGACGCCGCAAGCGCGCGGCACCGCCGTGGCTCTGTTCTCCTCGGCCATCTTTGTCGGCCAGACCGCGGGAGTGGCCACCGGCGCGCTGGTCATCGACCGGCTCGGCGCGGTGCCGCTCTTTCTCGGCGCTGCGGCGGCTTTGCCGGTGCTGGCGATCTGGTTTGCGGGAGAACTGAAAAGGGACCGGCGGGTGACTTCACCCGCCGGCTGAACCGATTACACCTTGACGAGCGGCACCTTCGGCACCGTGCCGCGGCGCGGCGGCTCGTCGCCACCGGGGCCGCCGGAGCCCGGCGGCTTCTTCCGCGGCGACGAGCGCCGCTTGGCCTTGGCGCGGCGCGGCTCGGGCAGCTTCTCCGGCCGCGGCTTTACCGGCCCGTCCGGATATTCGAAGTTGAGCTTTGAGTTGCCCGCATCGTCGGTGACGACGACGACGCGCACGTGGCCGCCGTTCTTGAGGCGGCCGAACAGCACCTCGTCGGCGAGCGCCTTCTTGATGTGCTCCTGGATCACGCGCGCCATCGGCCGCGCGCCCATCAGCTCGTCATAGCCGTTGGCGATCAGCCATTGCGTGGCTTCGTCGCTTAGCTCGATGGTAACGTCGCGGTCGGCGAGCTGCGCCTCGAGCTGGAGGACGAATTTCTCGACCACCATGGCGATCACTGCGGGCGACAGATGCGCGAAGGTGATGATGGCATCGAGCCGATTGCGGAATTCCGGCGCGAACAGCTTTACGATCGCCTCCATGTCGTCGCCCTCACGCTTACTGCGCGTGAAGCCGAAGGCGGCCTTCGCCATGTCGGCGGCGCCGGCATTGGTGGTCATGATCAGGATCACGTTGCGGAAGTCGACCTGCTTGCCGTTGTGGTCGGTGAGCTTGCCGTGATCCATGATTTGGAGGAGCACGTTGAACAGATCCGGATGCGCCTTCTCGATCTCGTCGAGGAGGAGGACGCAATGCGGATGCTGATCGACGCTGTCGGTGAGGAGCCCGCCCTGGTCGAAGCCGACATAACCGGGCGGCGCGCCGATCAGCCGCGATATGGTGTGGCGCTCCATGTATTCCGACATGTCGAAGCGGATCAGCTCGACGCCGAGCGTCGCGGCAAGCTGTTTCGCCACCTCGGTCTTGCCGACGCCGGTCGGACCGGAGAACAAATAGCAGCCGATCGGCTTTTCCGGCTCGCGTAAGCCGGCGCGGGCAAGCTTGATCGAGGCGGACAAAGCTTCGATGGCCTTGTCCTGGCCATAGACCACGCGCTTGAGCGTCTCTTGCAGGTTTTGCAGCACCTCGGCGTCGTCCTTCGACACCGCCTTCGGCGGAATCCGCGCCATGGTGGCGATCGTGGTTTCGATCTCCTTGAGCCCGATCGTGCGCTTGCGCTTACCTTCCGGCAGCAACATCTGCGCCGCGCCGGATTCGTCGATCACGTCGATCGCCTTGTCCGGCAGCTTGCGGTCGTGGATGTAGCGCGCGGAGAGTTCCACCGCCGCCTTGATGGCGTCGTTGGTGTATTTGAGCTTGTGATAATCCTCGAAATAGGGCTTTAGCCCTTTGAGGATTTCGATGGCGTCGGGGATGGTCGGCTCGTTGACGTCGATCTTCTGGAAGCGGCGCACCAGCGCGCGATCCTTCTCGAAATACTGCCGGTACTCCTTATAGGTGGTCGAGCCGATGCAGCGCACGGTGCCCGACGCCAAGGCCGGCTTCAGCAGGTTCGAAGCGTCCATGGCGCCGCCAGAGGTCGCCCCGGCGCCGATCACGGTGTGAATCTCGTCAATGAACAGAATGGCGCCGGGATAAGCCTCAAGCTCCTTGATAACCTGCTTGAGCCGTTCCTCGAAGTCGCCGCGATAGCGCGTGCCGGCCAACAGCGTGCCCATGTCGAGCGCGAACACCGTCGCGTTGCGCAGCACGTCGGGCACTTCGCCGTGGACGATGCGGCGCGCCAAGCCTTCGGCGATCGCGGTCTTGCCGACGCCGGCCTCGCCGACGAACAGCGGATTGTTCTTCTGGCGGCGGCACAACACCTGGATGGTGCGGTTGATCTCGGACTCGCGGCCGATCAGCGGATCGATCTTGCCCTCGCGCGCCTTCTTGTTGAGGTTGACGCAATAGGCGTCGAGCGCGTCGCCCTTCTTCTTCTGCTCGTCGCCGGATTTGCTGTCGCTTTCCTCGTCGGAGCCGCGCACCGGACGTGCTTCCGACATGCCCGGCCGCTTGGCGATACCGTGGCTGATGTAATTGACCGCGTCGTAACGCGTCATGTCCTGCTCTTGCAGGAAATAGGCGGCGTGGCTCTCGCGCTCGGCGAAAATGGCGACCAGCACGTTCGCCCCGGTGACCTCTTCGCGGCCGGAAGACTGCACGTGAATGACGGCGCGCTGGATGACGCGCTGGAAGCCGGCGGTGGGTTTGGAATCCTCCGCCCCGTCGGTGACCAGGTTGTCCAATTCGGATTCGAGATAGGCGATGAGGCTGCGGCGCAGCTTTTCCAAATCCACGTTGCACGCCCGCATCACCGCCGCAGCATCCTGATCTTCGATCAGCGCCAGCAGCAGATGCTCCAGCGTCGCGTATTCATGGTGGCGCTCATTGGCGAGAGCCAGCGCCCGGTGAAGCGACTGTTCTAGGCTGCGCGAGAACGTGGGCATTTCAACTTCTCTTCATTTGTATTGGAAGTTTCCCCCGGAATCACTTCTTCTCCATGATGCATTGCAAAGGATGCTGATGTTTGCGGGCAAAGTCCATAACCTGCGTCACTTTTGTTTCCGCCACCTCATAGGTGAAGATACCGCATTCGCCGATGCCATGCTGATGCACATGCATCATGATCCGGTGCGCCAATTCGTGATCCTTGTTGAAGAACCGTTCCAGGACGTGGACCACGAATTCCATCGGCGTGTAGTCGTCGTTGAGCAGGAGAACCCGATAGAGGTTCGGCCGCTTGGTCTGCGGCTTCGTCTTGGTAATGACCGCAGTACCGGGACCGCCATCGCTTTTGCGCTTGCGATCGTCGTCGGCCAGGCGGGCCGGTCGTACAGCGATAGTAACGTCAAGCGGCGACATTGGTTCGTTCGACTTCCGGACCTTCGGTTGGCGCAATCCAAGCGCGCGCCGGCTTTCGGGACTCCCGACACAGCATGATAAAGCTAATGCGCTTTTCGTGCCAAATCGAGAGCGTTGGCGGCAGGCGTTGACGCGGCGGGGATGCCCGCGAATTCCGTCACATTCTTACGGTGTTGCGGCGTTGCAGAGGCCGTGAGATATGCCGCGAGTTGGCCGGCGCAAGGCGAACCCGGCATTTATGCGGAGCCGCGAACAATTCGTAGCCAAGCCGGCCGCGGTGCAGCACCAGCACGTATCGATTGGTGCAGGCCGCCGCCTCGGCTATTGATCCCGCAAAATGCACCAGCAAGTGTGACAGGAGGTGACCATGGTCGACCTCACCCGGCAGGCGAGACTGGTACGCGAACTGGAGCAGAAGTTCGTGCCGGATTACGACGCCCAAAGCATGCCTTCGGCCGACAAGCGCGCGGCCTATGCGCTCGAACACCTGGCCTTCCGCATCAGCCGGATCGAGCAGCTTTTGGCCCGCATCGCCACCGCGATCGAGTCAGCCCTTCCCCCCAAAGGCTAGCCTTTGGTTCGAGCATGATCTTTTCCGACCTTCCTTTCGCCCGCCGAAGCGGGCTTCGCGAAGGCGGGAAACCGATATCCCACTTTTCGGGATCATGCTCCAGAGTGTCGCCGACACCGCGCGATCGGCGCGGTCTTTACTTCATCGAAGCTTTAGCGAGCGCACCTTCGAACGGCTTGTAGGCTTCCTTGGCGAGATCGACATAGAGCTCGCCGAGCTTGGTCGCTTCGGCGACGAAATCCTCGTACGAAGATTTGAGATAGTCGCTTTGCACCTCCATCGCCTTTTCCAGGGTCTTGGCGCCCATGAGGCGCTCCCAGGCGGCGGCGGAATCCTCGATCGACTTCTTCGAGTAGTCGGTGATTTCCACTGCGATGGCCTGCGCGTTTTTCGACCACGCGCCGAACGACGACATCATCGTCTCCATGCTGTCCTTGCCAAATTTCTGCATCTCTTCGGTTGTCATGATGGCTCCCCGGGGCGACCGGCCTGTGTTGAATGGTTAACGCCGCTTGGACCCGTTGCCTTGAAAAGGCCGTTTGCAGCATCAATGATATTATAGTGCAGTGCACAAAAATCTGCAACAGGTTACAGCGGCATGCACAAAATAGTGGCGTAGCGGGGACTTAACCCTTTCGCAAGGGCGTTCGCCTAACGTGCTTGACCGTTGGGTAACGTTTGCGTCAGGGAAATGCCTCTCTCATTGGCGTAAGCGGCCGCAAGCCGGCTGCTGTTCGGTGGGGGAAGCACACGCCCAAAGGTGCAAAAACGGGCGGCCTTTCGGGGGCTAGGCGCGTTCAGGGACGGGGTGCGCAATGGCATGGGTGAATATCGGAGCCCGCAAAGGGCTTCGGGGCTGCCTGTTGGGCATTGCCGCGGTCGCAACGGCTCTCACCATCAACAGCGATGCCGCCGTCGCGCGCCATCATCATCGCGTTTACGCCCATCACCATCGCGTCCGCGCGGAAGGTTACGACCCGCCGTTCGCTTCGATCGTCGTCGACGGCAATAGCGGCGCGGTGTTGCAAGCGTCCAATCCCGACGAGTTGCGACACCCAGCCTCCCTGACAAAAGTGATGACGCTCTATCTGCTGTTCGAGCGTCTTGACGCCGGCAGACTCAAACTCGATACGCCGCTTTCGGTTTCCGACCATGCCTCCGAGCAGGACCCGACCAAACTCGGGCTGAAGCCCGGGCAGGCCATCACGGTCGAGGACGCGATCAAAGGCATCGTCACCCGATCCGCCAACGATGCCGCCGTCGTCATCGCCGAATATCTCGGCGGCAGCGAGGACGCGTTTGCCAAGCTGATGACGCAAAAGGCCCACGCGCTCGGCATGGCCCACACCACTTACGTTAATGCGTCCGGCCTGCCGGACGACGATCAGATCACCACCGCGCGCGACCAGGCCCTGCTCGGCCGCGCAATCCAGGACCGCTTCCCGCGCTACTACAAGTACTTTTCAACCCAGGCGTTCGAATTTCACGGCGAAACGATCCGCGGTCACGACCACCTCTTGAGCGAGGTCGAAGGCGTCGACGGCATCAAGACCGGATTTACCCGCGCCTCCGGCTTCAATCTGCTCACCTCGCTGCATCGCGACGGACGCTACCTGGTCGCCGTGGTCATGGGCGGTCCAAGCGCTTCCGAACGCGACGCGCGAATGCGCGAGCTGATCGCCGACCACATCAAGGAAGCCGCGCTGCATCGCACCGCGCCGATGATCGCCGACGCCAACATCCATCACAACGAACCGATCGCGTTCGCCAATTCTCCTCTCACGTCTACCAAGCTGACGTCGACGTCCTTCACATCGCGCGCCGATCCGTCGCCGACGGCAAGCACAAATAGCCCAGCCGCCGGCGCCGACGCTCCGATCAAGCCGGTTTTGGTGCGAACGATCTCCTACCGGACGGTGCCAGTGCAGACGGCGTCGCTGGCGCCGATGCCGATGCTGGTGCCTGTCGTATCTCCCGCGCCGCCGGTCGCTGCCTCTCAGCCGAGCGAACATTCGCAAATCCCAGCCGCAGCAACTGAGCAGCGGCCGACCGTGGTCGCATCGGCGGCGCCGACAAACGATCTCAAAGTCCCAGCGCCGGCGCTGCAAGCCGCACCGCCTGCGCCTGCCAAACCCACGCCAATAACGATCGCGCCGGCCGCGCCGGCCCAAATCCCTCCCCCAGTCGCCACCAGAGTCGACCAGGCGCCACTTGAGCCGGACCGCGCCGAGATTGCCGACGCGCAAACCGCCAAGCTCGAAACCGCCATACCGACCGGACCGATTCATGCGCATGGCGGCTGGCTCATTCAGATCGGCGCCTTCGACGACGAGAACGATGCCAAGCAGCATTTGAGCAACGCGCAGCTCAAACTGCACGCCGCACTCGCCGCCAAGGATCCGTTTACCGAGCGCATCCAGAAGGGCGACAAGGCGCTTTACCGCGCCCGCTTCGCCGGCTTCGACAAGCAGGCATCGGCCGAGGCCGCCTGCCGCGAGCTCAAGCGCAGCGACTTCCAGTGCATGGCGCTGAAGGATTGATTCTTCTCGGCATGAGCGGGCCGGGAAAACTGTCTTAACTTTTTCGAATTACATCTAGACCCCGGCCAGCGGGGCAGCGTCGTCAATCACGGACGGGAGGCCACGCGAGGTTTTGTTGTTCGGAGTACCTCAGCGATGGCGGCGAAGAAGAACGTCCTTGGCCTCATTGACGCGGGCCGCAAGATACGTCGTCCCCCCTTGGTCGGGATGCAGTTTCTTCATGAGGGAGCGGTAAGCGCGAGTGACGTCCTCCGCGCTCGCCCCGGGTTGAATGCCAAGGATCTGATAAGCTTCCTCTTCAGTCATTTTGCCGCCGGGCGACGGCTGCGGCCCACCACCCGCACCCGCATCGTCTTGCGCGTGTTCACGCCAGCCGGGCTCCCGGCGGTCAAGATAAGCTGCAAGTAGATCGCGGCTGTCGGTATCGATCTCGCCCCGGAGGTTAATAAGCGCCGTGCGGTCGAGGCTATCGAGCGCGGCGCCGGCAAGCCGTCCCTTGAGAACGCGGCCATGCATGGCGCCGCTGTCGTGGTCGAGCTCCATTTCGAGATAGTCGGTGCGCACGCGCGAGGTCTGGCCCGCGCTTTTCTGCGTGCGCGCGCCGAATGTCGCCGGCCACAGCGAAACCCAGCCGAGCAAGCCGAGGCCGAACAGTCCGACCGGCACGGCGACCCCGATCTCGCCGCGCAGCAACAGAAATCCGGCGAAGATCAAAGCCGCGGCGCCGCCGATCGCGCGCAGCACCCGCGCCGCTTGTTTGGGGTCGGCCTTGGAGAAGGAATTGACCGCCCAAAGGCCGAGGACAAGGACGACGATGCCGAGGAGAATTTCGGGCATGGCTTCTATGCAGCTTGGCTATTTCAGCTGCTCAAGCAGCTTGACGGCGCCCGTGCTTTGCCGCGCCTTCAGGTCCGTAAGCGCTTTCATGCCGCCGGCGGCATAGGCCGCCGCCGCCCGCAGGAGCTCGGCGAGTTCGTGCGCTGCCCCCGGCGCGAAGCGGCAAAAGGCGCCGCCGGTGAGGCGGGCGATTTCGCGGAACGCCTGTTCGCAGACCGGGTCGTAGCCCTCCTGGAACATGAACGCCTTGACGTTGTGCAGGCCCAACTCGCCCGCGGCCGCGCATAAATCGTCGAGCGATTCCTCCATGGCGTCGCCGATGAAGACCAGCACCGCGACCTTGCGGTCGTCGTTTTCGCGCCGCGCATGGGCCAGCACTTTGCCGATCTGGGTGTGGCCGCCGCGGCAATCGATGCGCGACATCAGCGCGCCGAGCCGCCCCGCCTCGGCGACCCAGGGCGAGGCGCGGCATTCCGCCAGGCCGCGATAATAGACGAGCTGAATGTCGAGCCCGCCGACGGCGGCCGCTTCGCGAAACATATCGGCCTGCAGCCGGCAGGCGCTGTCCCAAGTCGGCTGCCGGCTCATCGTAGCATCGAGCGCAAATATGAGCCGGCCGCGCCGGCCAGGCTCGGCCGCCGGGCCGAGGGTTTTGACGCGTTGCAGAAACTGATCGATTTCCGTGCGTCCGGAAGCCGCCGGAGGTTCACTTGGCTGGTTGGCCGGATGACGCGTCGGCGCCGGCGCGCGGTCTTTACTCATTGAAGGGACCCTAAAGCCGCAAGAATCGGCCATAAGGTGGCGCTGGGCGGCAGAGCGCGCAATGGCCTCAATCCGCCAACAGATCGTGGGTCTCGAGCGGCTTGCCGGCGGCGGCGATCCATTCGGCGCGGGCCGCGGCGCGGCGCTTGCCGCGTTCGTCGATCGGCAGGCGGAGCGCATCGATCAGGATCTTCACCTCGTCGCGGGCGGTCACGTGCGAGGTTGAGGGCCGCGCGCCGAGCGTATCCTCAGTGAGGTCATCGAGCGCGGTCAGGCCACGCGGGAAGAATTCGCGGTAAACGACGCGCTCGGCAAAGCCGTCGATGGCGCGGAAGCCGAGCTGCCGGGCCAGGCCCTCGACCCCCTCCCCGACCAGCCGCCGGTTGCGCGAGCCAAGCGTAGAGAGCCGGTTGCGCACCACGATCCAGTCGGTGAGACCGCCATCGACCAGCCGGCGCTGGCGCCGCGCTTCGCGCACCATCTCGGCATAATGGCTGACCCCGGCCACTTCGAACGTGCTCTGGTCGATGGTGCCCAGTACGTCGAAATCGACAAAGCTGTCGTTCAGCGGGGTGATCAGCGTATCCGCCATCGAATGGGCAAGCCGCATCAGGTAGGAATCGTTACCCGGCGTATCGATGACGATAAAGTCGTGGGTTTGCTCGACCGCGCTGATGGCCTCGGCAAAGGCCGAGAATTCCTGGGCTTCGATTTCGTCGAGCCGCATGCCGAAGCCGCGGGCGACGCAATAATGCGCCGGGATTTCGAATTTTATGCCTGCGCGCCGCGCCCAATCGCGTCGGTTGTCGATGTAATGGGTGAAGCTTTTCTGCCGGGAATCGAGGTCTATGGTGGCGACCCGCTGGCCGGCCTGCAGCAGCGCGACCGCGACATGCATGGCCGTGGTCGACTTGCCGGAGCCGCCTTTTTCGTTACCAAGAACGATCACATGCGCCGAGAAAGGCCTGCCGACATCAGCCTGCATCAACATGACAGACGCGACCCTTGGGTTACTCACATTTCTCCGAGTTGCAACGCGTGCGGTCAAGATACAGCATCGGCTTGCCGAAGTTAATCATTAACCGCGCGTGCGCCGCCGAAACCGTAACGGGTGTGCTCGCGCTGCAACTGACGAAGATGAATCACAGAAAATCGAAACGTCATCCGCGCGTCATCAAGACTTTGCCCAAGCTTAGACACGCGATCGCCGAATTGCAGGCACGCCGCCACACAATTGCGCTGGTGCCGACCATGGGCGCATTGCATGCAGGGCATTTCTCTCTAGTCCGCATCGCGCAACGCCGCGCCGACCGGGTCATCGTCTCGATCTTCGTCAACCCGACGCAATTTGCGCCGAACGAAGACTTAAGCACTTACCCGCGCACCTGGTCCGCCGATCTTGCGGCGCTTAAGGAGTTGAAGGCCGATCTGGTCTGGGTCCCCGCGGTCGAGACGATGTACCCGGAAGGCTTTGCCACCCGCATCGTGCCCGAGGGCCCGGCCGCGGTCGGCCTCGAAGACGCCTACCGCCCGCATTTCTTTGCCGGCGTGGCGACGGTGGTCGCCAAACTCTTGATCCAATGCCAGCCGGATCTCGCACTGTTCGGCGAGAAAGATTACCAGCAGCTCAAAGTGGTCAGCCGGCTCGCCCGCGATCTTGGGCTTGCGACCCGCATCGTCGGCGCGCCGATCGTGCGCGAGAAAGACGGCCTCGCGCTGTCTTCGCGCAACCGCTACCTCACGCCGGACGAGCGCGCCGCAGCGCCGGCGCTTTATCGCGTGCTCAAGGAGTGCGCCGATAGGATCAAGGCCGGCGGCCCGGTTGCCGCGGTGCTCGACGACGGCCGTGCCGCGATTACGCACGCCGGCTTTGCGATTGATTACCTCGAAGCACGTCACGCCGACACGCTGGCGCCACTCGCCGCAGCCGTGGGCGAGCCGATCCGGCTCTTGGTGGCAGCGCGGATCGGGATGACACGCTTAATCGATAATCTTCCAATCTAGCGAGTTCACCCACTCTTCATCGGGTCTTTCACGTTCGGGAAAGTCTGGAACTCGGTGTTCCAGAGCTGACCGTTTATCTTCTCGACCTTGCGGATGTAGATGTTGTTGACGATGTCGCGCGTCGCGGCGTCGATCGAGATCGGGCCGCGCGGGCTTTCCCACGCCATGCCTTTCATCGCCGCGATCAAGGCGTCGCCGTCGGAATTGCCGTTGGTCTTTTTCAGCGCCTCATAGAGCAGGTGCAGGCCGTCATAGCCGCCGAGCGAGACGAAATCCGGGCGGAAGTGGTTGGCCTGCTCGATTCCAGCGACATAGGTCTTGTTAAGCGGCGAATTATGCGCGGCCGAATACGGCCCGGCGGTGATCATGCCGAGCATCTGATCGCCCATGGCGTTGAGATCGTCGTCGTCGGTGAGGTCGCCCGGCCCGATGATCTTGATGCCGGATTTGGCAAGCCCGCGTTCGGCGAATTGCTTGGCGAAGATCGGCGCCTGGGTGCCGGGGAAATAGATGAAGGCGGTGTCGGGCTTCAGATCCGCGATGCGCTGCAGGAACGGCGCGAAGTCGGGATTGGCGAGCGGAATGCGGATGGTTTCGACGATCGCGCCGCCGACCTGGGTGAAGCGGGTCTTGAACGCGGTTTCCGCCTCGATGCCGGGCGCCCAGTCGTTGACCAGAGTGACGACATGGCTCGAGCCGTTCTTGGCGGCCCATTCGGCGAGGATCCACGATTGCTGGCTGAGCAGAAAGCCGGCGCGCACGAAATACGGACATTTAGCAGTGGTGATCGAGGCGCCGGAGCTCATCACCAGCGTCACCTTCTTGGCCTCGGTCACAAGCGGCGCGATGGCGAGCGCGGTCGGCGTGATGCCGATGCCGAGCACGTCGACTTTGTCGTTGACGATCATTTCCTGGATCAGCCGGTGCGCTGTATCGGCAGCGCCGCCGTCGTCGCGGATGATCAGCTCGATTTTGCGGCCGGCGACCGTATCGCCGTGCTGCGCCATGTAAAGCTTCAGCGCCGCCTGCAGCTGGCGGCCGACGGCGTTAAAGCCGGCCCCGGTAATCGGCATGCTGATGCCGATTTTAAGGACGTTATCCGCAGCCGCGGACCGGGCAAGCAAGCCGCTCGCCGCGGTCGCGGCCATGCCTTTGAGCAGTGTTCG
This sequence comes from uncultured Alphaproteobacteria bacterium, assembly GCA_963780925.1. Taxonomy (GTDB): domain Bacteria; phylum Pseudomonadota; class Alphaproteobacteria; order Rhizobiales; family Xanthobacteraceae; genus BOG-931. The sequence continues at coordinate 128,841 of CAWAEV010000011.1, forward strand.
ACGTCGCATTTTTTGTTCCTCCCCCAGTCTTTGTTTTTCCCTCCCCCTTGTGGGGGGAGATAAATCACACCGCTTCGAGATGCGGAATCTCCGGCCGCTCGCCTTGCGCCTTTCCGGTAATTGGCGGCCGCGGCAGGCGCGCCGTGCCGCTCTCCATGACGAAGCTGTGCTCGATCGAATACCACGGCGGCTTGACGTCCGGCGCGGCCGCGCGCGGCTCGTCGTGGCGGATGTAATTGCCGATCAAGTGATGAGTGACGCCGAATTGCACATCGGTGTCGATGTTTTTGTCCTCGGGATCGTAAATCTGCGAGATCAGCGTCTTGAAGCCCGGCTTGTAGGTGAGGAAGTGCAGATGCGCGGGTCGCATATTGTGCCGGCCCGCGGCGCGCAACAGTTCGCCGACCGGACCGTCGATCGGAATCGGATAGCCGGCCGGCTTGACGCTGCGGAAATTGATGTGGCCGTCCTTATCGGTGGTGAATTTGCCGCGCAGGTTCATGTCGGCCTGGACCGGATCTTGATTCTCGTAAAACCCTTCGGTCGACGAGTGCCAGACGTCGACCTCGGCGCCGACGATCGGCTTGCCCGCGGTGTCGCGGAACCAGGCATCGACGAACAGCGCCGGGCCCGGCGTCGGCGAGCGCACGATCAAGTCGCCGTTTTTGGTCGGCGGCGAATCCATGCGCCAGAACGGGCCGAGTAAGTTGGCGTCGGTTTCGGTCTGGCCGCGGTTGCCGTTGTTGAGAAGGCAGATCAGGGTCGAGAAGCCGAGCGATCCCGACATCAGCACCGCTTCGTTGTGCGTGTCGGTGGTGCGCTTGCCGAGCGCGACGATAGTAAGCGATGGCGGCCTGGAATTCTTCCTCGGTCAGCTTCACCTCGCGGGCGAATTCATGCAGGTGGCGGATCAGCGCCGCCATGATCTCGCGCAGCCGCGGATTTTTGATGCGCTCATACTCCTTGAGCACTGCCTTGGTGACGTCCTTCTCACTGCCGATGATCATTCTTATTGCTCCAAACCGTACAATCGCGGTTAGGCGGATTTTACGTGATCGTTCTGGCGAGCGCCATGCCGGGCGTCATGCCGGACCCGGCGCTGCGGGCACGCGCCCGGCTCACATCAGACCGAGTTCGCGCAGCTCGCGGCGCAGCGTTTCCGGCATGGCGGCGGCGCCTTTCACCGCTTTGTCGAGGTCGCGCGGAGCGTCTTTCGCCGCCAGGTAGCGCCAGCCCTGAAAGGCACGATATGGCCGCGGCTCGACCAGGACGACTTTGGGATCGAGCACGAGGCCGCAACGGCCGATGCCGTCCTTGTCGCGGAACGGCCGCACATCGCGGATGCGCTGCCGGCACATGACCTCGCCGCGGATGACCCAATAGAGCGAACCGCCGTCGGTGAGTTCGGCGGCGCGCTTGGGCACCATGCGCGTGCGGTGGATGTGCTCGGGCTTTTCGCCGGCTTTACGCTTGGCTTTGAGCTTTTGCTTGATCCAGTCCTCGAGGTCGCGAACCGAGTCTGCCCCGACGCAAAGCTTGATGAGATGAAGCGGCATAATCTTACTTTATATCGTCCCGACTTTCCGTGATGGGCTCTAGCACCATGACCGGGGCGCTTTCCACAACTTGGGCCCCGCTACGCACAGGAACCTGCGTCACAACGCCGGCGAACGGTGCGCGCAGCGTGTGTTCCATCTTCATCGCTTCGATCACGGCAAGACGTTGACCGAACGCGACGCGATCGCCGACGGCGGCGAGAATTTCCAGCACTTTGCCGTGCATCGGCGCCTTGATAACGCCGTCACTGGCGCTCGCCGCCGCGGTCGGAGCGGAGAAATCGCGGATGCGAACGCGGGTTTGACGGCCCGCCCGCACCACATAAGCCTCATGTGCCGCCTCGAAGACCTTGCCGTCGATCGCCGGCGCCGTGCCGTCGACGGCGACGCGCGCGCCGGCCCCGGCATAGGTGATGGCGGCGTCGGCGTTCTCGCCGTCGATCACGATCGGGATGGCGATCGCACGCACGCCGCCGAGCTGGAAGCCGTCGCGCCTCTCCCAAGGCGACTCGGGTTCGGTTGAGTCTTCGTCGCTCGCGGCCTCCTTCGTGGCCGCGGTGTTGAGTAAATGCGCGACGCCGAGCGCGGCCGCCGCATTGTCGCGCGGCTGCGGCACGGCGCCGAGCCGCGCCAGATTGCGGTCGATAAAGCCGGTATCGACTTTGCCGCGGCGGAATTCGTCGACGCGGCATAAGTTCCACAGGAACGCGACATTGCTGCGCACGCCTGCGACGAGCGTGCGCTCAAGCGCGTGAACGAGCCGGTCGAGCGCCGCCTCCCGCGTCGGCCCCTGCGCGATGAGCTTGGCAATCATCGGATCGTAAAAGGGCGTGACTGGCGCGCCCGCTTGGACGCCAGTGTCGACGCGGATATCGCTCGGCAATTCCAGCGCCACGATAGGGCCGGTCGACGGCAGAAAGTCGTGCTCCGGATCCTCGGCATAGACGCGCGCTTCCACGGCGTGGCCATCGAAGCGGACCTCAACTTGCGTGAGCGGCAGCTGTTCGCCGGCAGCAATGCGCAATTGCCACTCGACGAGATCGAGACCGGTGACCGCCTCGGTGACCGGATGCTCGACCTGAAGCCGGGTATTCATTTCAATGAACCAGATACCGTCGGGCCGCAGTTCTTTGCTGCCGTCGGCGACGAACTCGACGGTGCCGGCGCCGCGATAGTCCACCGACTTTGCCGCCGCGACCGCCGCCGCGCCGATCTGCGCGCGCAATTGCGCGCTCATGCCGGGCGCCGGAGCTTCCTCGATCACCTTCTGATGGCGGCGTTGCAGCGAGCAGTCGCGCTCGCCGAGATGGATGGCATTGCCGTGCCGGTCGGCAAAGATTTGGACCTCGATGTGCCGCGGCGCGGCGATGTATTTCTCGATAAGGACCCGGCCCGAGCCGAATGCCGACTGGCTCTCGCGGATGGCGCCTTCGAGCGCAGTCTCGAAATCGGCATGCTTATCGACCCGGCGCATGCCGCGGCCGCCGCCGCCCGCGGCCGGCTTGATCAGCACCGGATAGCCGATTTCGTAGGCCTTCTCCTTGAGGAATTTGGCGTCCTGGCGTTCGCCGTGAAAACCCGGCACGACCGGCACACCGGCCTTTTCCATGAGTGTCTTGGCGCGGTCCTTCAGTCCCATCGCGCGAATGGCCGCAGCTGGCGGTCCAACGAAGACAATGCCGGCTTTTTCGCAGGCCTCGGCAAAATCGGCATTCTCGGACAGGAAACCATAGCCCGGGTGAACGCATTCGGCACGGGCCTTCCGGGCCGCCGCGATCAGGCTTTCGATCGCGAGATAGCTTTCACGCGGCTCGGCGCCGCCGATGCAATAGGCCTCATCGCATGACCGCACGTGCAACGCGCCGACATCGGCGGTGGAATAGACCGCAATCGTGCGCAGGCCGAGGCGCTTGGCGGTACGCGCGATACGGCAGGCGATTTCGCCGCGGTTGGCGATGAGGACCGAGCGGAACATAGCGGGCGCATCAGATCGCCTAACGCGGACGCTTTCAACTCATTGCGCGCGCGCTGCTCCAGCGCTCGCCTGCGGCGGCGGCCGAAATGGACCGAGCTGCACCGGCCCCGCCGGCGCAGGCGTAACACTCGCCGCCGTCGCTGCGGCGGCGGCGGCAGCAGCCGGCGCGTTCGGCTCGCTTCCCGGCAACCAGACCGGATCCACCGTCGGCTGCGGTTGCGGCTGCGCGGCAGCAGCGGCCGGCGCGGGCGGGCTTGCCGCCTGCTTGCGCCCTCGCCGCATCGGCGGCGCCGACGCCTCGCGAGCCGGCGCTTCGTGAGCCTTCGGTTCCCCGGCAGTTGCGGCCGCGACGGCAGCGGCGCCCGGCGGCCCTGGCGGCTCGGGGTTCATAATGCTGATCGCCGGGATCGAAGCGGCGCTGGGAAAGTCGATATCGACGATTTTATGCGGCGGCGGCGACATGCGCGGCTGACCGGTCGATACGGACGTCGCGTCGGCGACCGGAACTTCGGGCGGCTTCGCCCAGACGGTCAGATAATGATCGAGATAGCGTTCCAGCGTTTGCCCGCTCAAGTTTGCGCGCACCTGGCTGGGATTGTCCAATAGCGCCAGGGCCTCGCAATGATCGCTGCTGCAGCGGTCGGCGACAGCAAGTGTGTGGGCGACAAAGCCAAAGCGATCGGTCTCGAGTGAGTGGCGCAGCGGCAGCAACACGCTATTGATGCCGCTGCCGCCCCGCTTGGTATAGGCGACCATGTCGGCGAGTAAGGCAAAGCGCGCCGCGACATAAGATGTGGCGCTCGCCACGGTCGAAGGCGCGGCAAACAGCGCCTTTTCGCAAGCGGCCTCGACATCGCCGCCCGCCAAACCATTCAGGCAGGACAACGGAGAACCCGGCGCCAGACTTTCAGCATTGAGTTCCGCCGCACGCGCCTCGAGGGCGCGGCGCTCCGCGCCGCGATCGCGGACGGATGCGGCATCGAGGAACGCCCAGGCCAGGGTCGCGCCCAGCACGGCGCCAAGGACAACCACACCGACGCGCGCCAGCGTTCGCGTGCGGGTCCAATCGAATGCCAGCGCGCAAATGAAAACAAGCAACGCCGCCGATCCGGCCGCGACCCACAAGCGCAGCGCCGAGTTACCGATGTCGGGATCAACGCCGAACATCAACTGCCCCAAAACGAATAATTACGCCGCTTGCCGAGGCGGGAGTATGGCGCGGCATGGCGTCAGGCGCCAGCCGCACAGCGGACCGATCAATGCTCAAGTTCGAGCTGGCTTTCCTTGGCGACGCGCTCGAAGGCCTCGCCGGGATTCTTGATCCGGTACTGGTAATCGTCGCCATCGGACGGCAATAGCCGAACCACCTTGTAGCTGCCGCTGGCACCGGGCCGGCTGATCGGGCTCGACGTGTAAAAGACAGTTTGACCAACGCGATATTTGTGGGTCTTCAGCGCCGGAGCCAACGCCGTCACCTGCGCGACCGTTATGGTCGTCACCTCGGCAGCGGTCACTCTCGCAGCGCTGAGCGACTCCGGCTTTCGCGCCGACTGCCGCGTGGCGGAAAGCTTACGAACGGCAGCGACGGCACGCGTGGGCGCCTTACGCGCCGCCGTGCTTCGGCTCGTTTTGGTGCTCGCTTTGGCGGGCCGTTTCTTTTTCACTGAATGTTTGTTCATGCAAGGAACTATAGCATCCAAATTGGCGACCGAGCAAAAAATATAGTGCCGAAAACGCGCGATTGAACCCCCAGCAGAGGCTTATGATTAAGCCATGTAAAGATGAACAATATCAATAAGATATGAAACTTACTTATGCCAGCTTGGAAGCTGATCGGGATCAGCCCTGGCGGCGCCAGCGACCCTTCTCATCGGCCTGCCAATAAGTGACCTGGGCACCCGCGGCTTTGGCCTCGCTCCAGCGCGCCCGCGCCGCTTCGAGCGCGTCGGGATCCTCCCCGTCGAAAAGCAGCACAATGCGCTCATAGCCGCCGGCATCGCCTGCCATGCTCGCGCCGTCGACGAGAAAGCGCACGCTCGCCTTGTTTGGGTTCTCCTCGTTAACGGTGAGCACGATCGGCTGCTCGGCGGCTTCGGCGTCGCGCCAAGTGCCGTGCGGCAGAAAGGCGTCGTCGCGCCACGTCCACAAATGGGCGTCGAGCGCCTCGACGCGCTCATCGGAGGACGCCTGCACCACGACCCGCCAGCCGCGTTCAAGCGACTTCACGAGCAATGCCGGCAAGACCTGTTCCGGCGTCTGACCTTTGAGGTGGTAGAAGAGAATTTCGGTCATCAAGCGCCCTCACCGCTCGTAATAATCCTCGACCAGCCGTTCGAGAAGCCGCACGCCCCAGCCGGAAGCCCAGCTCTTGTTGATATCTGTTTGCGGCGAACCCATCGCCGTGCCGGCGATGTCGAGATGCGCCCACGGCGTCTTGTTGACGAACCGCTGCAACAATTGCGCCGCAGTGATCGCGCCGCCCCAGCGGCCGCCGGCATTTTTCATATCGGCGAACTTCGAGTCGATCATCTTGTCGTATTCGGGCCCGAGCGGCATCCGCCACACCCGTTCCCCGATCGTCTCGCCGGCCTTGGTCAGCCGGTCGGCCAGCTTATCGTCATTGCAGAACATGCCGGCATATTCCTGGCCCAGGGCCACGATGATAGCGCCGGTCAGCGTCGCCAAGTTGATCATGAATTTCGGCTTGAAGCGCTTGTTGACGTAATGCAGCACGTCGGCGAGGACGAGACGGCCTTCGGCATCGGTATTGATGATTTCGATCGTCTGCCCGGACATCGTCTTGACGATGTCGCCCGGCCGTTGCGCTTTGCCGTCAGGCATGTTCTCGACCAGACCGATGGCGCCGACGGCATTGACCTTGGCCTTGCGCGCCGCGAGCGCGTGCATCAAGCCGACGACGCAGGCGGCGCCCGCCATGTCGCCCTTCATGTCTTCCATGCCCTGTGCCGGCTTTATCGAGATGCCGCCGGAGTCGAAGCAGACCCCCTTGCCGATGAACGCGATCGGATCGACGCCGCGCTTGCCGCCATTCCAGCGCATGACGACAAGCTTGGACTCGTGCGCCGAGCCTTGGCCGACGCCGAGCAGCGCGCCCATGCCGAGCTTGCGCATTGCCGCAACGTCGAGCACTTCGACGCCAACCCCCAGCTTGCTCAAGCCTGACGCCCGCCGCGCGAACTCGCCCGGATAGAGCACGTTGGCCGGTTCATTGACGAGATCGCGAGCGAGCACGACGCCGTCGGCTATCGCCGCGTACCGCGCCCAAGCCTTTTCCGCCGATGCCGGACTGGCACAGGCGAAGTTCAGCTCGATCTTGCTTGGTCGCTCTTCGTCCTCCTTGCGCTTGGTCTTGTAGAGATCGAACGTATAGGCGCTCAGCCGCGCGCCGAGCGCCAAATCGGCGACCTGACCGGCCTTGAGCGCGCCCGAGCCGAATTCCGCAAAAATCGTCGCACTTGCCGCGGCTATCGGCAGCTTTCCCATGGCGATACCGCCGAGCTTGACGAGATCGCGCGATTTCAACTCGCTTTCCTTGCCGATACCGACGACCACCAGCCGTGGAACATTGAGTCCGGAAGGGGCAACGATGTCGAGGCTCGCGCCGTTCTTGCCGGTAAAGCGATCCGCCGCGGCCGCCCGCCGCAGGACTTCTCCGAGCGGCGACAGCGCGCGTTGCGTTGCCGGACCGAATTTCAGATTGTCTTCGCAGAACACAACAAGAACACCGCGCGGACGGGCGAATGTTGTGAAGCCGAATTTGAGTGCGGCGGCCATGGAGCGTTCCTTTGGCTCGATCCTTGGCGGCCGGGATGGCCGCGGGTGGTTATGGTAGCCAACTTATGAACCGGACGGGTCGGCCGTGCAAAGCAGCCTTTTGCGCCAAAACCGGGCGCTCGCCGCGCCGCCTTTATCAAACGCCCGTATTAACGCTTTAGTGTGCATGTTCAATAGCTTTGCCTTGGCGAAGCCACTTTGTGAAAGCATGAAAATACCCGCGTTGGGGAGAGCGGCTCTCGGGAAGCGGCGGCGGCGGGCCGACGCGGTTAGCGGATGAGCCGGCAGCGGGGAAGTTCAGTCCGATGGGGTCGATCGGCGGCTACATGTTTCGCGCCACCATGGGCGCGTTCCTGATCATCCTCGTCAGCCTGACTGTCGTGATCTGGTTCACGCAGGCGATGCGCGATTTCGACCTGATCACGAGCCAACGCCAGACCTTGCTCGTCTTCGTCGGCATCACCGGGATGATCGTCCCGCTCTTGATCATGATGCTGGCGCCGATCGCACTGGTCATGGCCGCGGCGCACGTCCTCAACAAGCTCTCTTCGGATTCCGAGATCATCGTGATGAACGCGGCCGGCGTGTCGCCGTGGCGACTGTTGCGGCCGTTCCTTGCCGCGGCGCTGGCTGTTTCGCTTCTGGTCGCCGTCATCGCCGCCTACGTTTCACCGCGCAGTTTGCGTGAATTGCGCGACTGGGGCGCGCAGGTGCGCGCCGACATCCTCACCAATATCGTGCAGCCGGGGCGCTTCACGACGGTGGGCGGCAATCTCACCTTCCACATCGCCGACCGGCGGCCGAACGGCCTTCTGGTGGGCATCTTCGTCGACGACCGTCGCGATCCCAATGTGCACTCTACCTATCTCGCCGAGCAGGGCGAGATCGTGAAGAACGACAAGGCTTCGTTCCTGGTCCTGCAAGGCGGCAGCATCCAACGTCTCGAAGCCGGTCAGCGCGATCCGCGCATCGTGACCTTCGATCGTTACCCGTTCGACCTGTCGCAATTCGCCGGCGCCACGCAAAACGTCGTCTACACCGTACGCGAGAAATACCTCTGGGAGCTCATGTGGCCGCGTGCCGACGATACGCTCTACGCGTCACAGCCGGACCAATATCGATCGGAACTGCATGATCGGCTGACGACCCCGCTCTATCCGTTCGCCTTCGTCATCCTTGCCTTCGCGTTTCTCGGCCCGCCGCAGACCACGCGGCAAAGCCGCACGCTGGCGCTGTTGGGAATGATCGGGGCGGTATCGCTGCTGCGGCTCGTCGGCTTCGTCAGCGTGATCGTCGGCGTACGCGTGCCCGGCGTGCTCGCCGTGCAGTATGTCGCGATATTCGGCGCGATCGCCGCGGGCTTGTGGCAAATCTCGCGCGGCCAGGCCGTGGAGCCGGCGGCGGCCGTGTCGAGGCTCGCGACCACGATCGGTGAACGCATCGCACGGGCGACAAGCTGATGAGGCAGCCCATGATCACCGGCACGCTGTCGCGCTATTTCGGAATGCGGTTTCTCACGTCCGTCGTCGGCTCTTTCATCGGCGTCGTGGCTCTGGCGGCGATGATCGACTACGTCGAGCTGATGCGCCGCGGCGCCGACTGGCCGAACGCCACGGCATGGGTGCTCGCCAAAATTTCGATGTACCGCGTGCCGCAGCTCACCGAACGCATCATGCCGTTCTCGGTCCTGGTCGGTGCGATGTCGTGTTACCTGACGCTGTCGCGGCGGCTTGAACTCGTCATCGCGCGCTCGGCCGGCGTTTCCGCCTGGCAGTTCGTTGCGCCCGCCATGATCGCGGCCTTCATCTTCGGCACGATCGCCACCACTGTTTACAACCCCGTCGCCGCAATGCTGCACGAGCGCTCGAAGCGTCTCGAAACCGATATGTTGGGTGAGAACATGTCGGCGCTGCAGGAGAGCACCAGCGGGTTCTGGGTCCGCCAGAAAAGCGCCGACGGCGCGGCCATCATCAACGCCAGCACCAGCCGCGAGCAAGGCGCACAACTCGGCGGCGTCACCATCTACACCTTCGACGGCGCCGGCCATTTTCAGCAGCGGATCGAGGCCCAAAGCGCCACTTTGGAGAGGGGGTATTGGCAGCTCCAAGACACGCGCATCTATGCCAGCGGCAAAGCGCCGGATGTCGAAGACAGCTACCGTGTCGCCACCAATCTCACGCTTGAACAGGTGCGTGAAAGCTTCGCAACGCCCGAGACCGTCCCGTTCTGGGAATTACCCACCTATATTGAGCTGGCGGATCGCGCCGGCCTCGGCGCGGCCGGCTATCGCCTGCAATATCAAGAGCTCCTGGCACGCCCATTTCTGCTCGCCGCGATGGTCTTGCTCGCGGCTTCCGTAAGCCTGCGCTTCTTCCGTTTTGGCGGGGTGCAGAAAATGGTCTTAAGCGGCATCACCGCCGGATTTCTGTTGTTCGTCTTGCAGAAAATCACGGACGACATGAGCAGAGCGGAACTCATGCCGCCAGCGGCCGCGGCGTGGATTCCGGTTGTTATCGGCGGCCTGACCGGTTTCGTCGCGTTGTTGTTCCAGGAGGACGGATAGTGGCGAGTTCGCGTAGCCCACTCTGTCCCGACATGCGTAGTAGCGTTGGCGTTGGTGCGACGGCGCTCGCTGCGCTGCTGGCGTTTACTATCGGATCGACGCTGCTGCCCGCGCCGCTGTTCGCCCAGCAAGGCGGCAACCTCATGCATTTTCCGCCCCGGCCGCCGCCGCCGAAAAAGCCGGCGCCGCAATCCAATGCGCCAATGCTCGTGCAGGCGACGGAGATCAAGTACGACTACACCAACAACACAGTCGCCGCCGTCGGCAACGTTCAGATCTATTACGGCGGCGCCACGATCGAGGCCGATCAGGTCATCTACGACCAAAAGACCAAGCGTCTGCGTGCCCAGGGCAACGTCCGGCTAACCGAGGCGGATGGCAAGATCACCTACGGTCAGACCATTGATCTGACCGACGATTTCCGCGACGGCTTTGTCGATTCGCTGCGGCTTGAAACGCCCGACGACACCCGCTTTGCGGCGGCTCGCGCCGATCGCGCAAAAGGAAACTACACAGTCCTGCAAAACGGCGTCTACACGGCTTGCGAACCCTGCAGGGACGATCCCAAAAAACCGCCGCTCTGGCAGGTCCAGGCGGCGCGGATCATCCACGACGAGGGTGAGAAGATGCTTTATTTCGAGGATGCTCGCATCGAATTTTTCGGCGTGCCGCTGGCTTACGTCCCGTTCATGTCGGCGCCCGACCCAACGGTGAAGCGGAAAAGCGGATTTCTGTTTCCCAGCCTCTCGGAGACCTCGCAATACGGCTTTGGCGTTGAGCCGAAATATTTTTGGGCGCTTGCGCCAAATTACGACCTTACCTTCAGCACGTTGCTGACGACCAAGCAGGGCGCGTTGCTCGAAGGCGAATGGCGGCATCGTTTGCTTGACGGTTCCTACTCGATCAGAGCTGCCGGCATTTTCCAGCAGGATCCTGGATACTTTGCCAGTCGCGACGGAGCGGGTAGCCTGACCTCGCAATCATTCCGCGGCGCTATTCAGACGGCAGGCCAGTTCGCGCTGAGCGACAAATGGGTGTGGGGATGGACCGGCCTCTTGGTAACCGATACCCAGTTCTTGTTCGACTATCAGCTCAGACAATTCAGCGGCGCATTCGATCCGTTCCAAACCGGAGTCGCATCCCAAGGTGTTTCGCAGCTCTATCTCAGCGGCGCCGGCGAACGCAGCTATTTCGACGTCCGCTCGATCTACTACTACGGCTTCTCGGAACAGGACGTCCAAGCGCAAATTCCAATCATCCACCCCGTTCTCGATTATTCCAACGTACTGGCGCAACCGGTGCTCGGCGGTGAATTCAGCTACAAGGTCAACCTGACCAGCCTGAGCCGGCAGCAAGCTGAATTTCAGTCGATCACGCAGACCGCTCAGTCGCTCGGAACCTGCGCCAGCGCCGATACCGCAGTCCCGGCGAGCTGCCTGTTGCGCGCCATACCGGGAGACTACTCGCGCGCGTCCACCGAGTTGAATTGGCGGCGCACGGTGGTTACCGACAACGGCCAGATGATCATGCCGTTCTTTCAGTTCCGTGGCGATGTGGCTTCACTCAACGTTGACAACGAGCCCGGCGTTGCCAACTACATCGCGACCGGGCAAAGCGAGTTCGCACGCGCCATGCCGACGGCGGGCGTCGAATATCGCTACCCCTTCGTTGACGTGGAACCGTGGGGTACGCAGACGATCGAACCGATCGCCCAGCTGATTCTGCGGCCGAACGAAACCGGCATCGGAAGGTTTCCAAACGAGGACTCGCAGAGCCTGGTGTTCGACAATTCGAACCTGTTCGCGATCGATAAATTCTCCGGCTGGGATCGCGTCGAGGGCGGCAGCCGGGTGAATGCCGGCTTGCAATACACCGCCCAGGTCAACCGGGCGGGCGCGCTCAATGTGCTGTTCGGGCAGTCCTATCAGCTGTTCGGCCAGAACTCCTTCCAGGCTCCCGACATAACCAATACCGGGCTGGAAAGCGGCCTCGACAAGACCGTCTCGGACTATGTTGGCCGCGTAACCTATCAACCCAATCAGGTTTATTCGTTCACCGCGCGTGGGCGTTTCGACGAGGCGACGTTCACGCCGCAGCGCCTTGAGTTCGAAAGCCGCGCCAGCTTCGACCGCTGGACGCTGCAGGTGCTGTACGGCGATTATGCCGCGCAGCCCCTACTCGGCCTGTTGACGCGCCGTGAGGGCGTGCTCGCCGGCGCATCGGTCAAGCTGACGGAGAACTGGATCGTCCTCGGCTCGGCCCGCTACGATATTGCCAGCGATCAAATCGACCAGTCGCGCATCGGACTTGGCTACGTCGACGACTGCTTCATGTTGTCCGTGAACTGGCTCACCGGATACACATATACTGCCATTGCGAATTCAACTCCGGTCAGGGATAGCACGGTCATGCTGCAATTCAGCTTGCGGACGCTCGGGCCCGATGCCTTGGCACCGGTGGGTTCTTCTTTCTAAATTCCGCCGCGAGTCCATGAATTGGTGTCGCCAAGTTTTGGGGGCAGATCGGCCAAGCCGGCAGGGCCTGCCCTGGAGGGAGAGGGAACAGTGACGTCGCATATTGCAGTCAGCGCCCGGCGCAGGGCTTTGGCGGCGGTGCTCGCCGCAGCAACCGTCCTCGCCATCGCCTCGATTGCCCGGTCCCAAGAAGAGGTCGTGGTGCTGGTCGATGGCGAGCCGATTACGTCGCTCGACATTCAGCAACGTACAAAATTCATGGAGCTGAGCACCCACAAACCGCCGACCCGGCAGGAAGCGATCGACAGCCTCATCGACCAAATCCTCGAATTGCGCGAGGCAAAGCGCTACGACATCGTGCCCAAGGACGCGGACGTGGACAGTGCGTTCGCCAACATAGCAAGCCATATGGGGGTCGACCCGCCGAAACTATCGCAAATACTTGCGAGCGGCGGCGCGAGCGCGGCAACCCTCAAACTGCAGCTTAAGGCTCAGATCGCCTGGACCAGTCTGGTGCGCGGGCGCTACAAGGCAAGCCTGGAAATTCCGGACACCGATGTCGAAGCAGAGCTTAAGCTGCACCAGCCTGGCCAAAAAGACGAGGTGGGTTACGAGTACATCATGCGCCCGATCATCCTCGTGGTGCCGCACGGCTCTCCGCCAGCCGCCTACGAGGCCCGCAAACGCGACGCCGACGCTTTGCGCGGGCGCTTTACCAGCTGCACCGACGGCATTGCCTTTGCTCAGGGACTGCCGGAAGTCGCAGTCCGCGACCCCGTCCCCAAATCCTCGGCAGACCTGCCCCAGCAGCTCCGCGACATCCTCGACAACACGGAAATCGGCCATCTGACGCCGCCCGAGCAGACGGACGAGGGCATCCAGATGTTTGCCGTTTGCTCCAGAAAGGAGTCAAAGACCGATACCCCGGAGGCGCGGAAATTGCGCGACGAGATGTTCGAGAAGAAGTTCGGCGCCAAGGCCAAGCGCTACCTTGCCGATTTGCGGCGCCAAGCGATGATCGAATACAAATAGAGCAGTTTCGTGAGGCGTGATCTTTTCGGACAACCGCTTTCCACCCCGGATCATATCCGGCGCAGGTCTATTGCGGATTGTATTATGGATGCAGGCTCGTGCGACCATTGGTATTGACGCTCGGCGAACCCGCCGGGATCGGCCCCGATCTGACTCTCGCGATCTGGCGGCGGCGCGCGGAGCTTGACCTACCGCCCTTCTACGTCGTCGCCGACCCAGGATTTCTCCGGCGGCGGGCCGCCAAGCTTGCGCTCGAAGTTCCCGTCGCCAACGTGACGGCGACGTCGGCTGCGGCGGCATTTCATTCGGCGCTGCCGGTGTTGCCTCTCGATATCGCTGTTACGGCGGAACCGGGCCACCCGGATCGATCAAGCGCACCCGCCGCGGTGGCTTCGATCCGCCGCGCGGTCGCCGACGTCATGGCGGGCGCGGCGGCGGCCGTCGTCACCAACCCGGTCGCCAAGAACGTGCTCTACAATTGGGGCTTTGCCGAGCCCGGTCATACCGAGTTCTTGGCTACCTTGGTACAGGAGGCGACCGGCGCGGCGCTGCGGCCGGTGATGATGTTGTGGTCGCCGGAACTCGCGGTCGTGCCGGTCACGATCCACCTGCCGCTCCGCGAAATCTTCAAGCACCTTTCGAGCGAGCTCGTGGTCGAAACCGGACGCATCGTCGCGCATGACCTCGCCACGCGGTTTAAGCTCGCGCATCCGCGGCTGGCGATTGCCGGGCTCAATCCGCATGCCGGCGAAGGGGGCACGCTCGGCGAGGAGGATCGCATGATCGTCGCGCCGGCGGTGGCGCGCCTTGTTGCCGAGGGGATCGACGCCAAAGGTCCGCTCGCCGCCGATTCGATGTTTCACGAACGCGCGCGCGCGAGTTATGACGCGGCGCTGTGCATGTATCACGACCAGGCGCTGATCCCGATCAAGACGCTTGCTTTCGATCACGCCGTCAATGTCACGCTCGGACTGCCCTTCGTGCGCACGTCGCCGGATCACGGCACCGCCTTCGATATTGCCGGAACCGGCAGCGCCGATCCGACCAGCCTGGTTGCCGCAGTACGGCTGGCGGCACGGCTCGCCGGGGCGACATCGAGCGCCGCGCGAGCGGTGCCTGTCGCCGCATCGTGAGCGACGTTCGCGATAGCTTGCCGCCATTGCGCGAGGTGATCCGCCGACACGGTCTTGTCGCGAAAAAGTCGCTGGGGCAAAATTTCCTCTTCGACCTCAACCTCGCTTCCCGCATCGCCCGCGCGGCCGGACCGCTTGCCGGAGTGACCGTCGTCGAAATCGGCCCCGGGCCGGGCGGGCTAACGCGCGCGCTGCTGGCGCTCGGCGCCGCGCAGGTCATTGCCGTCGAGCGCGACCAGCGGGCAATTGCTGCTCTGCAGGAGATCGCCGCACTCTATCCGAACCGGCTCGATATCGTTGCGGCGGACGCTCTCAGCTTCGATCCGAGGCCACGGCTTGCGCCCGGCCCGGTGCGTATTATCGCCAACCTGCCCTACAACATCGCGACGGCTCTGCTCGTCAACTGGCTCTCCATCGAGCCATGGCCGCCGTGGTTCGATGCCGCTGTGCTGATGTTCCAGCGCGAGGTCGCCGAACGCATCGTTGCGGCGCCCGGGTCGAAGAGCTACGGGCGACTATCCGTGCTGGTGCAGTGGCGTTGCGAAGCGCGGATCTTGTTCGATGTCAACGCCGCAGCCTTCGTCCCGCCGCCAAAAGTCACATCCTCGCTCCTGCGTATCGTGCCGCGCGCGGCGCCGCTCGCTTGCGAGCGCAAGCTGCTCGAACGAGGCAAGCCAGGCCGCCTTCGGTCAACGGCGCAAAATGCTGCGCCAGAGCTTGCGATCGCTCGGCAGCGATGCCTTGGGCCTAATCGCCTCGGCCGGTCTCGACCCGACGGCGCGGGCCGAGGACATTCCCGTCGCCGGCTATGTCGCGCTGGCGCGGGCCCTCGCCGCACCCCCCAATCATCGGGCATGATGGCGGTCTTCGTGCTTGAGAGGCAAAAGCCGCAATGACCAAATTTCACCGCCAATCCCTTGTCGCCTACGGCCAACCGCTCTGTGAGACCCTCTCCGATCTGCCAACTCCGCGCGGCACTGAAGTTCTGGTGCGTGTGGAGTGTTGCGGCGTCTGCCACTCCGACCTGCATCTGCAGGACGGTTATTTTGCGCTAGGCGGCGACAAGCGGCTCGACATCACCAAGGACCGCACCCTGCCCTTCACGCTGGGACACGAGATCGCCGGCGTCATTGCAGCCGCGGGCGAGGCGGCCGAAGGCGCGACACTTGGGCACCGCGTCGCAGTCTATCCATGGATCGGCTGCGGCACCTGCGCCGCGTGCCGCGCCGGCGACGAAAATCTGTGCTCCACGCATCGGCATCTCGGCATCGCCGTCGACGGCGGATATGCCACCCACGTTCTGGTCCCGCATCCGCGCTACCTTATCGACTATGCGCCGCTGTCGCTGGACTTTGCCGGGATGCTGATGTGCTCGGGCCTCACCGCCTTTTCGGCGCTCAGGCACCTCGGCAGCCGGGCCGAGCGCGGCCCGGTGCTGCTGGTCGGACTAGGCGGGGTCGGCATGATGGGCCTCGCCATTGCCCGCGCGTTATTTCGCGAACCACCGCTGGTCGCCGACATCGACGCCGCGAAGTGCCGCGCGGCTCTTGCGGCCGGCGCCGCGCAAGCCTTCGATCCGTCCGATCCGCAGGCCCACCGCGCAGTGATGACTGCGACCGGCGGCTTGCTTGCGGTTTGCGATTTCGTCGGCTCGGAAAAGTCGCTGCAATTCGCAACCGGAGTGCTCGGCCGCGGCGGCAAGGTCGTGGTGACGGGATTGCTCGGCGGTAATTTCTCGATAGCGGCCGCCATGATCGTGATCAAAGCGATGACAATCGAGGGCACGCTGACCGGCACGCTCGCCGAGGCGCGTGAACTCATCGACCTCGCGCGCAGCGGCAAGCTCGCCACTATTCCGACGCATGAGCGCCCGCTCGATCAAGCGCAAGCCGCGCTCGACGATCTGCGCGCGGGACGCGTGGTCGGGCGCACCGTGTTAACGACTGAAGGCGTTATTTAAGCCTCGCCTGCAACGCGCGCACGAAGTCGGAAAGCCCGATCTGCCGCTCGCGCTTGAGCCGCTCGGCCGCCAGGATCGCCCGCACTTCGGCGAAGGCCTCGGCCTTGTCGCGATTGACGATGACGTAGTCATATTCCGGCCAATGGCTCATCTCGCCGGCGGCTTTGGCCATACGTGAGCCAATGACGGATTTGCTGTCTTGCGCCCGGCGCTTGAGCCGGCGCTCCAATTCAAGAACGGACGGCGGCAGGATGAACACGCTGACGAGATCGTCGCGGGCCTTTTCGCGTAGCTGCTGCGTGCCTTGCCAATCGATGTCGAACAAGACATCGCGGCCGGCCCGCAGCGCGGCAATGACCGGGCGCCGCGGCGTACCGTAGCAATGGCCGAATACTTCGGCCCATTCCAACAGTTCGCCCTTTCTGACCATGGCATCGAAGCGGTGGCGGTCGATGAAATGGTAATCGCGCCCATCGACCTCGCCACGCCGTTTCGGCCGCGTCGTTACCGATACCGATAAATCGATCCTGCGATCCGCCCGCAACAAGAGCCGCGACAGCGTGGTCTTCCCAGCGCCGGACGGCGACGACAGCACCAACATCAAGCCGCGCCGCGCAATTCGCTTCCGTTTCTGCCCCGTGCGCGCCATTTTTCTTCCACCAGCCCGGCCTATTCGACGTTCTGAACCTGCTCGCGGAATTGCTCGACCGCGGCTTTGAGCTCCAACCCGATATTAGTGAGTTCGACATCGTTGGCCTTGGCGCACAGCGTATTGGCTTCGCGGTTGAGCTCCTGGGCGAGGAAGTCGAGGCGGCGGCCGATCGGTCCGCCCTGTTCGATCAAATGCTGCGCCTGGGCGAGATGCGCGGCGAGGCGGTCGAGCTCCTCGCGCACGTCGGCCTTGGTCGCAATCATGATCGCCTCCTGATGCAGCCGGTCGGGATCGAAGCGTTCGGATTGCGCCAGCAGTGTTGCGATCTGTTCGGCGAGCCGCGCCCGTATCGCTTCAGGCCGGCGTCCAGGAGCACGCTCGGCGCGCTCCGCCAGCGCAGCGATCTCGCCCAATCGCGCGGTGAGCACGCGACCGAGCGCGGCACCCTCATGGCGGCGCATCTCGCCGAGCGCGCCAATCACCTCGGCAAATCCCGCGGTGACCGCGGCTTCGGCGCTGCGTCGCTCGTCTTCCCGCTCCTCTGAATCGCTGACTTCGATCACGCCTTTGAGCGCGAGCAAGCCGTCAAGCGATGGCGGCGACGCCTCGATCCTCGGCGCGATCTGTTTCATCGTCGCCAAAATTGCGTCGAGCACCGCCGCATTGACATGGACGACCGGTTGCGCGCCGCCGCGGTCGACGGTCAAGCTGGCTTGAATAGAGCCGCGGGTCAGGGCCTCGGCAGCCCGCATCCGCACCGGCACTTCGATGGCATCCCATCCCGGCGGCATGCGCAGCCGCAGATCGAGCCCCTTGCCGTTGACCGATTTGATTTCCCAGGCCCAACTATAGGGGCCGGACACACCATGGCCGCGAGCGAATCCGGTCATGCTCGAAAGCGCCATGGACTTCGACCCCCCCGGCAAAAATAGCGAAAAAGAATCGCGCCGAACTTATCGGTGGCAGTTCACGGGAACAAGTCACCGGAACAAGCCGCGGTCACTGGCTCACTTGCGGTCGATTGAGCCTGCGGCTGCGATCAATGGCCGGCCGGAAGGCGCGGTTTCGACGAGCCGCGCAGCGGCGGCGGCGACGACGACGGCGGGGCGGCGGAATTGGCCGTCGCGCCCTGCGTCGGCGGCGGCGAATTCATTTGGTCGTCGATCGGGACCTGATCCTTTTGATCGGTCTCGATCAGCCGCAGTCGCGCAACATTCTTTTCTTGCTGTTCGTAAGTCTCGGCGAAGACGTGGCCGCCGGTGCCGTCGGCAACGAAATAGAGTTCGCGCGTGCGCGCCGGATTGGCGGCCGCTTCGAGCGAGGCGCGGCCCGGATTGGTGATCGGCCCGGGCGGCAGTCCATTGATGACGTAAGTATTGTACGGCGTAGGCTGCGTGATCTCGCTTTTCATGATCGGCCGGCCGAGCGTGCCCTTCCCGCCGACCAGGCCATAGATGATCGTTGGATCGGACTGCAGCCGCATGTTCTGTTTCAACCGGTTGACAAATACCGCGGCCACGCGCGAGCGCTCGTCCGATTTTCCGGTCTCTTTCTCGACCAAGGAGGCAAGCGTAACAAGCTGCTCAGGCGTCTTGAGCGGCAGGTCGCCAGAGCGGTGTTCCCAGATTTCCTGCAGCGCGCGTTGCTGCGCCTGCTGCATGCGCTGGATCATTTGCTCGCGGGTCACCCCGCGCGTGAAATTGTAGGTATCGGGCAGCAGACTGCCTTCGGGCGGTATTTCCTTGATGTCGCCGGTCAGCACGTCGTCGGTCAATAGTCGCGCGACGATCTGCTGGGATGTCAGCCCTTCGGGAATGCCGACCTGGTGCGCCACCACTTTGCCCTCGACGATGGTCGCCACGACGTCGCGCAGGCTGGAATGCGCCTTAAACTCGTATTCGCCGGCCTTGAGACCCTCCCGCGCCTTAAGCACGAGCACGCCGCCGACGAACACCCAGGGCTGATCGATCACGCCTTCGCGGGCCAAAACATCGGCAATATCACGAATGCCGGAGCCGTGCGGAATGTTGACGATGCGATCCTGCGGCAGCGGACCGGGTGCCTCGAAGCGCTGGGCGCCGACGAAGAGCACGACGCCGGCCAAGACCGCCAAGAGCACGAAAATGCTGATGATGGCGTTGCCGATAACAACGAGAGGATGCCGCGCGGTCGCCGAGCGGCGAGTCGGCACTTCGACCTTGTCAGGCTCGATTGCCGTTCGCGGGCTACGCGGCACGATGCGCTTGGGATCGGTGCGATTGGTATCCGCGCCCGTCATGCCACTTCCATTCGCCGGCCGCCCCTCAATGGGCGGATAAGGATCGGCAGCGCCCGACGACCCTCGTCCCGGCTCGCGCGAGTATGGCACGGATGCGCGGCTTGGTGAGGATGTTGGCGCAGTGGCGGACGCATCGCGACCAAGCAGAGCTTCACCGATTGATTGCGGGCGCGGCGTCGAACGGCTCGGTGGAGCTGCGGCAGGCGCGTTAGCTGGGCGCATTGCCGCGGGCTTCGACGGATTTGGGGGAATGGGCGCCGTCGGTCGAGCAGGTTGCAGCGCAGGTTTGGCCGCGGCGCGCTCGACGGTCGTCCGTGAATTTGGCGCAGCCTTTTCGCCGCCCGGCGGAACGTCAGAACCTGTCACGGCCGCAAACCCGAGTTTACAAATTGCATGGTCGACTTTGAATGGATGCTTGGCCCGTCGGAATCGAGCGCTCGGAGATTCTGCCGCCTCCCCCGTAGCTGCGACCACGGGCCAGATCTGCAGTGGATCGCAGGCCAGTGCGAAGCAAATATGGCGAAACGGTGTTGGCTCGCACTATCACGCCATCCGGCGGAAAACCAGGGAGGCATTGGTGCCGCCAAATCCGAACGAATTCGATAGCGCGACATTGACCGGCCGCTTTTGGGCTTTGTGCGGCACAAGATCGATCGCCGTCGCGACCGAGGGATTGTCCAGGTTGATAGTCGGCGGCAGCATCTGGTCGCGCATCGCGAGCAGGCAGAAGATCGCTTCGACTGCGCCGGCTGCACCGAGCAGATGACCGATCGAGGATTTTGTCGCCGACATCGCAATGTGGCCGGCGGCGTTGCCGACCAGACGCTCGACGGCCTTGAGCTCGATCTCGTCGCCGAGCGGGGTCGAAGTGCCGTGGGCATTGATGTAGTCGATATCGTCGGCCGATATGCCGGCGCGGCGGGTAGCGGCGGTCATGCAACGAAACGCGCCATCGCCATCTTCGGCCGGTGCAGTGATGTGAAATGCGTCGCCGGATAGCCCGTAGCCGATCAGCTCGCCATAAATGCGCGCGCCGCGCCGCTTGGCATGCTCGTACTCTTCGAGCACGACGGCCCCCGCCCCTTCGCCCATGACAAATCCGTCGCGATCGCGGTCATAGGGCCGCGATGCGCGTTCGGGTGTGTCATTGAAACCGGTCGACAGCGCGCGGCACGCGGCGAAGCCGGCGAGTGAAATGCGGTTGACCGGCGATTCAGTACCGCCTGCGACCATCACGTCGGCGTCGCCAAGGGCGATCAGCCTGCCGGCGTCGCCAATGGCGTGAGCCCCCGTCGAGCAAGCGGTGACCACGGCATGGTTGGGGCCTTTGAGCGAATGCGCGATCGACACGTACCCCGAGGCGAGATTGATGAGCCGGCCTGGGATAAAGAATGGCGAGACCCGCCGTGGACCACGGTCGCGCAGGACTAGGGCGGTTTCCGCGATGCCTTCGACGCCGCCGATCCCGGAACCGATCAGAACACCGCTGACCACCTGATCGTCATATTCCCGCGGGTGCCAGTCGGCATCATTGAGCGCTTGCGTCGCGGCTGCCATCGCAAACAGGATAAAGTCGTCGACCTTGCGTTGCTCTTTGGGCTCCATCCAATCGTCGGCATTGAAGCTGCCTTCGGAACCGTCGCCGCGCGACACTTGGCCCGCGATCTTGCAGGCGATATCAGAGACATCGAATTTTTCGATGCGTTTGATCCCGCTGTCGCCGGCCAGCAAACGCCGCCATGTTTCCTCGATCCCGCAAGCCAGCGGCGTCACTAATCCAAGACCTGTGACGACGACACGTCGCATCAAGGACACTCCCGGCAAAGGCAGGAACCTAGGCTAACCCGCGCGCTCCGCTCAAGAATATGCTCGAATATCGTCGGCCCGCACACGATGATGTGCAGTTCTCGCAGATCGCGCAATCCATGCAATAGCTGCCGGGCCTCGCCGACGGTCAGCTCTTCGCGTTTTTCTCAAGAAATTTAATAGCGTCGCCTACCGTCAGAATAGTCTCGGCCGCGTCGTCGGGAATTTCGCAACCGAATTCTTCCTCGAAAGCCATGACGAGCTCGACGGTGTCGAGGCTGTCGGCGCCGAGATCGTCGATGAAGCTGGCGTTCTCCGTCACCTTGTCCGGCTCGACGCCAAGATGCTCCACGACGATTTTTTTCACCCGTTCGCCAATATCACTCATCGTTCCAACCTCATCTTTCAACGCGACCCGATCGACCTAGCTGTGAACCCGTCCAAGTTCTTCATCGAACCTGCCGACAGGGGCGGACAACTCAATTGGGTCGACACCGATCAGAGGCGGAAGTTTCGCCCCGCACTCCGGCATTCCCGGCTCCCCAGCCCAATTTCGGTTCGGTTACCACACTTCAAATGCGTTGACCAGCGCGGCCGCATGCCGCCGCTGCCGATCCTATCGCGTTCAAATCATGGCCATTCCACCGTTTACATGCAACGTTTGGCCGGTCACATAGGCAGCCTCGTTCGACGCGAGAAACACCACGGCGGCCGCCACCTCTTCAGGCGTGCCCGCGCGGTTTGCCGGAATTTTCGCGACAATCGTTTCCCGCTGCTTGTCGTTGAGCTTCTCCGTCATCGGGGTGACAATGAACCCAGGCGCAACACAATTGGCCGTCACGCCGCGTTTGGCATATTCCTGCGCCATCGCCTTTATCATCCCGGTAATTCCGGCTTTGGCCGCGACATAGTTGGCCTGGCCGGGATTGCCAGTGGTCGCAACCACCGAGGTGATCGCGACAACTCGGCCGAAACGGCGCCGCATCATTCCCCGCACGGCACCGCGCGCGAGACGGAATGTACTGGACAAATTGATGGCGATGACCTGTTCCCAGTCCTCGTCGCGCAATTGCACGAGAAGATTGTCTCTGGTCATGCCGGCATTGGCGACGAGGATATCGAGCTGGCCCATCGCCTCTTCGGCCCGCGGCACCAGAGCCTCCGTCTCGACCGGATCGGCGAGATTGCACGCCATGACATGGACGCGATCCCCAAGCTCGCCCGCGAGTTGCTCGAGGATTTCCCGCCGCGTTCCAGAAATGGCGACGGTCGCGCCCTGACGGTGGAGGGTGCGGGCGATGGTGCCGCCGATCGTGCCGGTGGCCCCGGTAATGAGCGCGGTCTTTCCGGTAAGCTCGAACATTCGATCTCCTGGCCTGCCAACCAGAAATAGCTCAAGCGCGCCCGGCGGTGAACCGGGTCAGGTCGTCGGGCGTGCCGATCGCCGAGGCGGTTGCGGCATCCGCGATACGCTTAATCAAGCCCGTGAGCACTTTGCCGGCACCGATTTCGTAGAAATCGGTCACGCCCGACTGCACCATAAAGAGTATCGACTCCCGCCAACGAACCGTACCGGTGACCTGTTCGACCAGACAATGCAAGATTTCTGCGGGCTCCTTGACTGGGCGCGCCAAAACATTCGCGACCAGCGGGACCACGGGCGGCTTGACCGAAACTTTCGCCAGCGCTTCAGCCATGACGTCGGCGGCAGGCTGCATCAGCGGGCAATGGAACGGTGCGGAGACCGCGAGCATCATAGCCCGCTTCGCGCCACGAAGCTTTGCCAGTTCCACAGCGCGTTCGACCGCGGCTTTGGCGCCCGACAAGACAACCTGCCCGCCGCCATTGTCGTTGGCGGCGGCACAAACACCGATGCTCGCCGCTTCAGCCGCGATCGCTTTGACCTCGTCCAGTTCGAGACCGATCAGCGCCGCCATCGCGCCGGCTCCGACGACGACCGCTTTCTGCATGGCGCGGCCGCGGATGCGCAACAACCGCGCCGCATCGGCAATCGAAAATGCCCGAGCGGCGGCAAGCGCCGAATATTCGCCAAGCGAATGTCCGGCAACGAAGATCGCGTCGCGCTTGAGATCGACCCCGGCTTCCGCCTCAAGCGCGTGCAGCGCCGCAAGCGAGACCGCCATCAGGGCGGGCTGGGCATTTTCAGTAAGCGTCAACGCATCGGCCGGCCCGTTCCAGATGATGTCGCTGAGCCGTTCGCCCAATGCCGTGTCGACTTCTTCGAAGACCCGTCGCGCCGACGGAAATGCCTCGGCCAAAGCCTTGCCCATACCGACGGCCTGACTGCCTTGGCCGGGAAACACAAACGCCGCCGCCATATGTCCAAAGCCCGCCTGAAAACTCGAATTGGCCGTACCGGGAAGGGGCGAAAGATACCGGGATGACGGATATGTCAAGGATGTGGATGACGTAATAAAACGACAACGGCAATTCGTTAAAATGGCAAATTCGCCGATATTGCTCCGGATTTCAGCGCGAGCGCCTCCTTATGAGCCCCTTCTCACCGGTGACCGATGCCGACCTTTCTCGCGCGCGTTCGGACCCGGCATTTCGCCAGCGGCTCCTTGAGCAAAACCTCGAGGCTCTGCTGGCGGGGATGAAAAAGCTGCGCGGGTCGGTGCCAACCCATGGCGCCGGCACCAAGCAGTTGCGCGAAGGGGTCGAACTCGCCGTACGGCTTGCCGAGCTGATCCAGAACGCGGAGCGTCACGGCCGTATTTCCTGATCTATTGCCTTTTTTGCCCTGCCGCGTATAAGGCCGCCTTCCGCTCGACCCCGGCCGGGGGCTGAACGGACGGCCGCGCCGAAAGCCTAAAGCGCGGTAAGACCCCAAAATACTTGCAAGGGTACCTGTAACTGTACTTGCAGAGATACTTGGTGGTCCGGCGTCCGGTGTTCCCGCCTTCAGAGCATTCGAGCCTTTCCCGAAGGGTTCGAGGGGCTTCGCGCCTGGGCGAGCAAGGCAACTGAGGAAAGGGCATCTATGCCGCTCTATGAACACGTCTATCTTGCGCGCCAGGACGCCAGCGCGCAGCAGGTCGAGGAATTGACCGCGCAATTAAAGGGCGTCATCGAAGGCCTCGGCGGATCGGTCAAAAAGACCGAATACTGGGGCGTGAAATCGCTCTCTTACCGTCTGCGCAAAAATCGCAAGGCGCATTTTACGCTGCTGGATATCGATGGTCCGCCGCCGGCTATCAACGAGATCGAGCGGCTGGAACGTCTCAACGAAGACGTTCTGCGCTATTTGACCATCAGGGTCGACGCGCTCGAGGAAGGCCCTTCCGCCATGATGCGCCGCGCCGAGCGCGATCGTGACCGCGACGATCGCCGGGGTGATCGAGGCGACCGATTTGATCGAGGTGACCGATTTGATCGAGGCGACCGAGGGGACCGTCCGCGTGATCGTGATCGACGGCCGCGTGAGGGCTCCGACGATTCCGATAGCCCGGTGGAGGTTTGAACATGGCGATGTCACCGCAAGGCGCTGGCGGCCGCCGTCCGTTTTTCCGCCGCCGCAAAAGCTGCCCGTTCTCGGGCGCCAACGCACCCAAGATCGACTACAAGGACGTCAAGCTGCTGCAACGCTTCGTTTCGGAGCGCGGCAAGATCGTGCCAAGCCGCATCACCGCCGTCTCCGCAAAGAAGCAACGCGAACTCGCTCAGGCGATCAAGCGCGCGCGGTTCCTGGGCCTCCTGCCCTACGTGATCCGCTGAGGAGGCTGACATGGAAGTGATCTTACTCGAACGTGTCGCTCGACTGGGTCAGATGGGCGAAGTCGTGCGCGTGAAGGACGGCTTTGCGCGAAACTTCCTGCTGCCGCGCGGCAAAGCATTGCGCGCGACAGCCGAAAACCGCACTCGCTTTGAGACCATGAAGGGCGAGCTTGAAGCACGCTCGCTCACGCTCAAGACCGAGGCGGCGCAAGTTGCGGAGAAACTCAACGGCAAGAGCTTCACCGTTCTACGGCAAGCTTCGGAAGCGGGTCAGCTGTTCGGCTCGGTGTCGCCACGCGACCTTGTCAGTCTGATCGGCGATGCCGGTTTCCGGCTCAATCGCAATCAAATCGCGCTCAATACGCCGATCAAGACGATCGGCCAGCACAAAGTGCCGATTTCCCTGCATCCCGAGGTCGAAAGCACCATCATGATCATTGTCGCCCGCAACGAGGACGAGGCAGCTCGCATTGCGCGCGGCGAGGACGTGACGCAGATACGCGAGACGACGGAAGCCGAAGCCGCGGTCATCGCGGCGGAGGAATTCTTCGAGCCCGGAGCCGGCGAAGCATCGCACGAAGATGAGAACGCGGAAGCGGCCGAAACTCCGCCGGCGTCCAAAAAGAGCTGATCGGATCGCTCGGCCGCTTCTCAGTCCGGGATTTTGTCGCGCGGCACGGTCGCACCGGCGCTCGGCTGCTCTTCCGCCGGGGTCGCAGCACTTGCAGTCGGACTGAGTTCGGGGCTTGTTGCTGGGCTTGGCGGCTCGGCAGCAGCTGGGGTCGCGCTCGTGGCGGGCGCTGCCGCGACCGGCGCAGGCTCGTGCGTAGCGGGCGTCGCGTTTTCCGGCTCCTGCTTGCCTTCGCGGCTTGCCGTTTCCGGCGTTACGTCGGGCTTTTCCCTGCTCGCCGGGCTTGCCGGATGGTCCTCGCGCTTGGCTTCTTCCTGTTTCGGCCGCTTCTCCTCCTCGGGCTTCGCCGATGCCCGTACCGGATGGGCCGCAGTTTTGGGCTCGCCTGCCTTGGGCTCCTCGGCCCTGGCGTGCTCCACATCCGGCTTTTGCTTCGGGGCAGGTTCGGCGCCGCCGGCGCCGAGCACATAAGCGGCAAGCGCTGCGGCCTGATCGCGGCTCGCCGTGTAGTGCTCGCGCAAAAACGCCGAAAGCGTCAGGCTGTTCTTGCCGGCGGCCAGGCCTCGCGGGGTCTTGTGGCAGGTTGCACAATCCGATGAGTAGATTTCGGCCGGTGACTTGCCCTGGTCGATATTGACCTGGGCCTGCGCCAACGCAGGAAATATGGCCAGGGCCAAGCCCGCAACGAGCCCGAACACTGGCGCAAGTCGCCGGCACACGCCGTCCTCCCCAAGTCTTAGCGGCTTGATGATCATGCTCACCCCGGTAGCCTTACCCTAACGGCGGACAACTGCGAGCGTGGCTCGGCAGCCGCCCATAACACTTTTGCGGCATTGCTGGTTACGGAGGATTTTGTTTTAATGACGGCAACCAAGAAGACCTCGCCCGCGCAACGGGCTGACGAAGCGGCCGAAAGGCCGCCAAGGCGGAAAAAGCGCCAATCGTCGCAGGCTGCGCAAGGGCTTTGTAAAGCGTGGAGGCGGCCGTGGATCGGTTGCTGTTCATATTCTTACGTCGGTATATCCGCCGTGGGTCTATTACGGTCACGACGGCGGGGGGGTCTACATATACCTTCGGGGATGGCAGGGCGCCCTCCGTCGCGGTGCGCTTCACCACGGCGATGGCGCAACGCGCGGTCTTGATGGACCCCGAGCTTAAGCTCGGCGAAGCCTATATGGACGGCAGCCTTGTGGTCGAACAAGGCTCGGTTGCGGACGTGCTTGCGGTCCTGCTGGGTCAAGAGCCAGTCGCCGCGCCGAATTGGGCAGTGTCGCGGCTCGTGCGCTATCTGTTCCGCCGCTTGCAGCAATTGAACCTGCGGTCCCGCGCCCGCCACAATGTGGCCCACCACTACGATCTCGACAGCCGGCTCTATTCGCTGTTCCTCGACGGCGATCAGCAATATAGCTGCGCCTATTTCAATTCACCGGATCTGTCGCTTGACGATGCGCAACTCGCCAAGAAGCGGCATATCGCGGCCAAATTGCGCGTGAAACCCGGCGCCACTGTGCTCGATATCGGCTGCGGCTGGGGCGGCCTTGCGCTCTATCTCGCCGAAATTGCCCGCGCGCGCGTCACCGGGATCACGCTGTCGCAGGAGCAATTCCAGCGCGCGCAAAACCGGGCGCTCGAGCGCGGCCGCACGCAGGAGACGACGTTCCGGCTCCTGGATTATCGCGACGTCGACGGCCACTTCGATCGCATCGTGTCGGTGGGCATGTTCGAGCATGTCGGCGTCGGATTCTACGAAACCTTCTTCGGCAAATGCGCCAACCTTCTTGCCGACGACGGCATCATGCTGCTGCATTCGATCGGGCGCAGCAGTCCGCCGGGCATTACCAATCCGTGGATCGCCAAATACATCTTCCCGGGTGGCTATATTCCGGCGCTCTCGGAAGTGCTCCCGGCGATCGAGCGCGCGAAACTCATCGTCACCGACGTGGAAGTTTTGCAGCTGCACTATGCCGAGACGCTCAAGGCGTGGCGCGAGCGCTTCCTCGCCCATCGTGACGAGGTGGTGCGGCTCTACGACCAGCGTTTCGTGCGGATGTGGGAATTCTACCTCGCCTGCTCCGAAATGGCGTTCCGCGAGGCCGATATGGTCGTATTCCAGATCCAGATCGCTAAGCGGAAGGGCCTGACGCCGGCGACGCGCGATTATATCGCGCGCGAAGAGGCGCGCTTGCGCGGCATCGAAGCCGGCTATTCCACACCGCTGCAACTCGCCGGCGAGTAGTCGGCGCGGTCCACGCCACAAGCGCGTCCGTCAAGTGCCGTGTAGCGGCTTTCGACTTGCTCCGTCACATCCGGTGGGTAACGGGGACAGCTGCAATGAGGATTTCCCATTGCGCCGCCGCTCGACTATCGACGAAGCGTGGTTGCGTAACGGTTGCGAATGCGCAATGTGCCGCTGTCGTTGAGTGATCCACGATGTTGAGTAACAACCCAAATTCTTCACTCGCCGTATTTCGGCCATATGCCGCAAATCGGCCACAGCCGACGATTCTTCTGATCGATCATGCCGGTATTCGATTCGACCGCACGCAAGCAGGCGCCGCCGGAGCCGACGTTCCGCGTCGCGCCGCACAATATCGAGGCCGAGCAAGCGCTGCTCGGGGCTATCCTCGTCAATAACGAGGCATTCTATCGCGTTTCGGACTTCCTCGAGCCGAAGCACTTCTTCGAGCCAATCCATCAGCGCATCTTCGAGCTTGCCGGCGGCCTGATCCGAGCCAACAAGCTTGCGACGCCGGTGACCCTCAAGACGTTCTTGCCTGCCGACGTCGACATTGCCGGGCTTTCGCTCAACCAGTATCTGGCGCGGCTTGCGGCCGAGGCGACGACCATCATCAATGCCGAGGACTATGGCCGCACCGTTTACGATCTCTCGATCCGCCGCGACCTGATCGCGATCGGCGAGGACATGGTCAATTTGGCCTATGACGCGCCGGTCGACTCGACGCCGGTACGCCACATCGAGGATGCCGAGCGCAGACTGTACGAAATCGCCGAGACCGGACGGTACGATTCCGGATTTCAGCGGTTCGCCCAAGCGCTCACCACGGCCGTCGACATGGCGGCGCGCGCCTATCAGCGCGACGGCAGCCTGTCCGGGCTGGCGACCGGCCTGACCGACCTCGATAGCAGGATGGGCGGGCTGCAGCCCTCCGATTTGGTCATCCTTGCCGGCCGGCCGGGCATGGGGAAAACCGCGCTCGCGACCAACATCGCCTACAACGTCGCCAAGGCTTGGCAGGGCGAGGTCCGCGCCGACGGCCATATGGCGACCGTCAACGGCGGCATTATCGGCTTTTTCTCGCTCGAAATGTCGGCCGAGCAGCTTGCAACCCGCATCATCTCCGAACAGACCGGCATACCGTCGAACAAGATCCGGCGCGGCGGCATCGACGAGGGCGACTTCGAGAAAATCAAGGATGTTTCGATCGAGCTGCAAAACCTGCCGTTTTACGTCGACGAGACCGGCGGTCTCTCGATCGGCCAACTGGCGGCACGAGCGCGTCGTTTGAAGCGGCAGCGCGGGCTCGATCTTCTGGTGGTCGACTACGTCCAGCTGCTGCAGGGCTCGAGCCGCCGCTCCAGTGAAAATCGCGTGCAGGAGATCACCGAGATCACAACCCGGCTCAAGGCGCTTGCCAAGGAGCTCAACATTCCGATCCTGGCGCTGTCGCAATTGTCCCGACAAGTCGAACAGCGCGACGATAAGCGCCCGCAACTCTCCGACTTGCGCGAAGTCAGGCTCGATCGAGCAGGACGCCGACGTCGTGCTATTCGTCTTCCGCGAGGAATATTATCACCAGATGCGCAAGCCTCTGGAGTCGAACCGCGAGAAATTCGAGGAATGGCTAGCTGAAGGCAACCGCGTCGACGGCAAAGCCGAGGTGATCATCGGCAAGCAGCGCCATGGCCCCACTGGCACCGTGGAATTGCAATTCGACGCCGCCGTGACGCGCTTTGCCAACCTCAATTCGACACATCGGCCGGATTTTTAGGCGGCCTGCCGCCGCCCCGCTTTACCGCTGCCGCTATGCCAGCCATAACGCGGTCATGGAGGCGGCTTTGGCACGCGCAAAACGGCTTTCCCCAGCGGACCCCGGCCCGATGACCCCGGAGACCGGCGGCACGCTGACTATCGATCTCGCCGCGATCGAAGCGAATTGGCGTGCGCTGGTGCACCGGCTCCTCACCGTCGAATGCGCCGCCGTCGTCAAGGCCAATGCCTACGGTCTCGGCTTGCAGCAGGTAACGGCGACGCTGGCGCAAGCGGGCTGCAAGACGTTCTTTGTCGCCGATCTCGCCGAAGCGAGAGCGGTGCGTTCGCGGGCGCGCGACGCCACCATCTACGTACTCGACGGCTTCACGCCCGATTGGGGCGAAGGCTTTATCGACATCAATGCCCGGCCGGTGATCAACTCAACGACCGAGCTTGCCGAATGGGACGCCTTCGTCGGCGCCCATGCCTGGCAGGGCGGCGCGGCGCTGCAAGTCGACACCGGCATGCATCGGCTTGGCATCACCCCGGACGAGGCGGCGGCGCTTGCTCCGCGCGCGCAGACTGAAAATCACGGCATTGCACTTCTGCTCAGCCACCTCGCCTGCGCCGAGCTTGCCGACCATCCGCTCAATGCCAAGCAAATCCAGCTGTTTCGCGAGCTCCGTACGCTTTACGCGGGCGTCCCGGCTTCGCTCGTCAATTCCTCCGGCATTTTCCTGTCCGATTCGGCGCATTTCGACCTGGCGCGGCCGGGCGCCGCGCTGTACGGCGTCAATCCAACTCCAGGTCGCCCCAATCCGATGAAGAACGTCGTCGAGCTGACCGGCCGCATCCTGCAGTTACGCAGCGTCGCGCGCGACGAGACGGTCGGCTATGACGCAACCTGGACCGCAAAGCGCAGCTCGCGGATTGCCATAGTGGCGCTCGGATATGCCGACGGCCTGTTACGCGCCGGCAGCGGCACCGACGAGCGGCCGGGCGGCGCCGCGATCGTTGCCGGTAAGCGTTGTCCCATCGTCGGCCGCATTTCCATGGACCTGCTCTGTATCGACGTTACCGAACTTCCCGACACCGCGGTGCATCGCGGCGACTTGGCGACGTTGATCGGCGCGGATATCACCCTCGACGACGTCGCCGCGTCCGCCGGCACGATCGGCTACGAAATTCTCACCCGCCTCGGCCTGCGGTCTCATCTCGTCTATCGCGGGGCCTGAGATGGCGGCACGCGCACAAAACTTCATCTGCCAGAATTGCGGGGCGGCGTTCTCGCGCTGGGCCGGCAAGTGCGAAGCCTGCGGCGAATGGAACACGCTGGTCGAGGAAGGCGCCGAAGGACCACGGCGCTCTTCCCGCAAGGGGCGGCTATTCGCCGTCGAAGCCCTTAAAGGGGAGGCGCATGACGCGCCGCGGCTTGCCTCCGGCGTCGCCGAATTCGATCGCGTGACCGGCGGCGGCCTGGTGCGCGGCTCGGTCCTGTTGCTTGGCGGCGATCCCGGCATCGGCAAATCGACGCTGTTGCTCGAAGTAGCGGCCGCGCTCGCGCGCAGCAAGCATCGCGCCGTCTATATTTCCGGCGAAGAGGCTACGGCGCAAGTGCGGCTGCGCGCCGAGCGGCTCGGGCTTGCTGACGCGATGGTTGAGGTCGCTGCCGAAACCTCGGTCGAGGATATCGTGGCGACACTGTCGCAAGGCGCGACCCCGCGGCTTCTGGTCATCGATTCAATTCAAACCATGTGGACCCAAGCCCTTGAAGCGGCGCCGGGTACCGTGACCCAGGTTCGCGGCTCCGCCGCAGAGCTGATCCGTTTCGCCAAGCGCACCGGCGCGGCGGTGATTCTGGTCGGCCACGTCACCAAAGACGGTCAGATTGCCGGCCCTCGCGTCGTCGAGCATATGGTCGATGCCGTCCTGTCGTTCGAAGGCGAAGGCTCGCAGCAATTCCGTATTCTGCGCGCCATCAAGAACCGGTTCGGCCCCACCGACGAGATCGGCGTATTCGAGATGACCGGCGCGGGCCTGCACGAAGTCGCGAACCCTTCAGAGCTATTCCTGTCCGAGCGCGATCTTGGCAGCCCCGGTACCGCGGTCTTCGCGGGGATTGAGGGGACCCGGCCGCTCCTGGTTGAAATCCAGGCGCTGGTCGCCCCGACCTCGCTCGGCACCCCGCGCCGCGCCGTCGTCGGCTGGGACCCTGCCCGGCTATCGATGGTGCTGGCAGTGCTCGAGGCGCATTGCGGCGTTCGGCTGTCGGGCCATGATGTTTATCTCAACGTCGCTGGCGGTTTGCGTATTCAGGAACCGGCGGCCGACGTCGCCGCTGCCGCGGCGCTGGTGTCTTCGCTGGCGCGGGCGCCGCTCCCCGCCGACGCCGTCTATTTTGGCGAGGTTTCGCTGTCCGGCGCTGTGCGCCCGGTGGCGCAAACCGCGGCTCGGCTGAAAGAGGCGCAGAAACTCGGTTTCACCAAGGCAATCCTCCCTGAGGCGGCACACAATGAGGCTCCGGACGGCTTCGCGCTGTCCGCCATCGGCATGCTTGCCAATCTCGTCGCCGATATCGCCCGTGACGGGATGCCGGCCCTCCGTCGTGTCGGCCGGCAGGATGTCTAGCAACAATTCGGGTGCCTGTTTCCCGGGTACCACGCGTCCGAAAGCTCTAAATTCGCAATCGGTTTATGACGGTCGCAGCCTGGACCACGATCGATCTTGTTGAGCGTCCGAGAAGACGGGTGACGGCGTGCCGGAGCCCGGCTATACAGCCCGCGGA
Source organism: uncultured Alphaproteobacteria bacterium (assembly GCA_963780925.1). Taxonomy (GTDB): domain Bacteria; phylum Pseudomonadota; class Alphaproteobacteria; order Rhizobiales; family Xanthobacteraceae; genus BOG-931. The sequence continues at coordinate 161,210 of CAWAEV010000011.1, forward strand.
ACTGGACGGGGCGGGCATTAGCTGGCGAGCGGACTGGTAACCAATGCCGATTACGCTGCTCGATATCGTACTGATCGTCGTCATGCTGATTTCCGGGCTGCTCGCCATGGTGCGCGGCTTTATGCGGGAGGTACTCTCCATCACCGCTTGGATTTTGGCCGCCGCAGCGACGCTTTACTCCTACGGCAAGCTGCTGCCTTACGCCAAAGAGTACTTTAACAGCGACATCGTCGCCGCGGTCGCGGTGGTCGGCGGCGTATTTCTGATCACGCTCTTGGTTGTCTCGGTATTAACCATAAAGGTGTCCGATATGGTGCTCGACAGCCGCGTCGGTGCGCTCGACCGCACGCTTGGCTTCCTGTTCGGGCTCGGCCGCGGGCTGATCATCGTGGTGGTCGCCTTCCAATTCTTCACTTGGCTCGTTCCCGACCGCAGCCAGCCCGAATGGGTCAAAAGCGCCAAATCGCGCGTCGTCCTGGCCGGCACCGGGCAATGGCTGATCTCGATGTTGCCGGAAGACCCCGAAAGCACCATTTTAAATAAGCTGAAGAAGCCGCACCCGGGAGATACCGAGACGCCGGATGCAAACCCCGATCAGCAGCATAGCGAGCTCGACAGGCTGGAGGGCCGGAACTCATGACTGAAGCCGACCTCCTCGATCTTGCCGCGGACCGGCTCCGTGAGGAATGCGGAGTATTCGGAATCTTCGGCCATCCCGACGCCGCGGCCATTACCACGCTCGGCCTGCATGCGCTCCAGCATCGCGGCCAGGAAGCCGCCGGGATTGTCTCGTTCGACGGCAAGCGCTTCCACTCCGAACGTCGCCTCGGTCTGGTCGGCGACGCCTTCTCCCGGCGCGAGGTGATCGATCGCCTGCCCGGCAATGCGGCGGTCGGGCATGTGCGCTATTCGACGACCGGCGAAACCATTTTGCGCAACGTGCAGCCGCTGTTTGCCGAATTGAACGCCGGCGGCTTTGCCGTCGGCCATAACGGCAATCTCACCAACGGCCTGACATTGCGGCGCCAGCTTGTGCGCGAAGGCGCCATGATGCAGTCCACGACCGACACCGAGGTGATCTTGCATCTCGTTGCGCGCTCGCATCGCAATCGCTTCGTCGATCGCTTCATCGAGGGGCTGCGCATGCTCGAAGGCTCCTATGCCTTCGTCGGCCTGACCAACAAGAAGCTCGTCGGCGCCCGCGACCCGTTGGGCATCCGGCCGCTGGTGCTGGGTAAGCTCGACGGCTGCCCCATCCTCGCGTCCGAGACCTGCGCGCTCGACATCATCGGCGCGCAATTTGTGCGCGATGTCGAAAACGGCGAAGTCCTCATCTTCGATGAGGAAGGCGCGCATTCGCACAAACCGTTCCCGGCGATGCCGCCGCGGCCCTGTATCTTCGAATACATCTATTTTTCGCGGCCCGATTCCGTGATCGGCGGTCGCAGCGTCTATAACGTGCGCAAGACTTGCGGCGCGGAACTCGCCCGCGAAGCGCCGGCCTCCGCCGACGTGGTCGTTCCGGTTCCCGATTCCGGGGTGCCGGCGGCGGTCGGCTATGCCCAGGAATCGCGAATTCCCTACGAGCTCGGCATCATCCGCAACCACTATATCGGACGCACCTTCATCGAACCGACCCAGCACATTCGCCAGCTCGGCGTGCGGCTCAAACACAGCGCCAACCGCGCCGTGGTGGCCGGCAAGCGCATCGTGCTGATCGACGATTCGATCGTGCGCGGCACGACGTCGGTGAAGATCGTGCAGATGATGCGCGACGCCGGCGCCCGCGAAATACACTTCCGCATTGCCTCGCCGCCGATCACGCACCCGGATTACTACGGCATCGACACGCCGGAACAAGACAAGCTGCTGGCGGCCACGCACGATCTCGAAGGCATGCGCAAATTTATCGGCGCGGATTCGCTGGCGTTCCTTTCGGTCGACGGCATCTACCGCGCCATGGGCGAGAAAGGCCGCGATCCGCTGCGGCCGCAATTCACCGACCACTGTTTCACCGGCGAATACCCGACCGCGCTGACCGACCGCACCGCCCAAGACGCGACGCCCCGCCAGCTCTCGTTGCTCGCCGAGGCGAGCTGAGCTTGATCTCGAAAAGTGGGTACCGATTTTCGAATAAGATCATGCTCAATCAAAAAGCTATAATTCGGTTCTGATACCTACAAGAACCCGTAAGCCTCTTGAGCATGACGCAACCGCTCGTCGATCGCATCGCGCTCGTCACCGGCGCCTCGCGCGGTATTGGCCGCGCCACCGCGCTGCTGCTGGCGCGTGCCGGCGCGCATGTCGTCGCGGTGGGACGCACGCAAGGCGCGCTGGAAGAGCTCGACGACGCGGTGCGCGCGGCCGGCAGTACGGCGACGCTGGTGCCGCTCGACGTGCGCGATTACCCCGGCATTTACCGGCTCGCCACCTCGCTGAACGAGCGCTACCAGCGGCTCGACGTGCTCGTCGGTAACGCCGCAGTGGTCGGCCAGCGCTCGCCGCTCGATCACGTCGATCCGCAGAACTGGGATGAGGTCATGGCGGTCAATGTCACCGCCAATTGGCACCTGATCCGCGCCATGGATCCGTTGCTCAAGCGTTCGACGGCCGGCCGCGCCGTATTCATCACGTCCGGCGCCGCCACGAGTGCCCGCGCCTATGCCGGTCCATATTCAGTGTCGAAGGCGGCGCTCAACGCGCTGGCGCGGACCTATGCCGACGAGACGACCTCGACGCCGCTGCGGGTCAATCTGTTCAATCCCGGCCCGACGCGCACCCGGATGCGCGCCCTGGTCATGCCCGGCGAAGACCCGATGACGCTGCCGACGCCGGAGCAAGTTGCGGAAAAAATCGTCGATCTGTGCCTGCCGAGCTTCCCCGCAACCGGCAAGCTTTACGATTATCGCGCCGGCAAGCTCCTGGATTTCATGCCGCCGGTGTGAATGTTTCGTCATTGCGAGCGCAGTGAAGCATCCAGATTTTCCGAAGACTGGATTGCTACCACTTTCTCCCGCGATGACACGCATGTTAGCGGCGTCGTTTCTTTCCTGGCATAAGGATTGGCTTTCGCCCGCATGGTGAGGCGGATCGGCGTGCCCGGCAGCGCAAAATTCTCGCGTAAGCCATTGATCAGATAGCGCCGGTAAGTCTCGGGAAGCTCGCTGGGGCGCGATGAAAATAGAACGAATGTCGGCGGTCGCGATTTTGGCTGGGTGATGTAGTCGAGCCGCAGCCGGCGGCCGCGTAGCGCGGGTGGCGGATTCGTTGCGATCGCCTCCGCCAAGAAACGGTTGAGCACCGCGGTCGGCGCCCGGCAATTCCACACCGCGTGCGCCGTCAAGACCGCTTCCATCAGCTTATCAATGCCCTGTCCGCTCTTTGCCGACAGAACGACGACCGGCACACCCTTGATTTGCGGCAGCATGCGATCGACCGCGCCGCGCAATCGCGACAGCGCGCCGGTCTCCGCCTCGATCAGGTCCCATTTGCTGACCGCGATGACGACCGCGCGCCCTTCCCGCTCGACCAGGTCGGCAATGCGGATATCTTGCTCTTCGAACGGCGTCTGTGCGTCGACGAGTACGATGACCACCTCGGCGAAACGGATGGCATTGAGCGCATCCGCCACCGAAAGCTTTTCCAGCTTCTCTTCGATCCGGGAGCGGCGGCGCAGGCCGGCCGTGTCGTGAATACGGAAATGATGGTCTTGCCAGTTAAGATCGACGGCAATCGCATCGCGCGTAATGCCCGCCTCGGGACCGGTCAAAAGCCGATCCTCGCCGAGCAGGCGGTTGATCAGCGTCGATTTGCCAGTATTGGGCCGCCCGACGATGGCGATGCGGATCGGTTGTTGCGCGAGATCGCTGACGGCAACATCCTCGCGCTCCGGCTCCGCCGTCGCTTCCGGCAGCGCAGTGCGCAGCGCATCGTAGAGGTCGGCCAAGCCCTCGCCGTGCTCGGCACTGATCGCGACCGGTTCGCCGAGACCGAGCGCATAGGCCTCAAGCGCGCCCGCCACGCCGGCACGGCCTTCGCTTTTGTTGGCGACCAGGATCGCGGGCTTACCCGACTTGCGCACGAGATTGGCGAAGGCGCGGTCTTCCGCCGTTGCGCCGGCCCGCGCATCGACAAGGAAAAGAACCGCATCCGCCTGGCCTATCGCCGCCGCCGTCTGCGCCTGCATTCGTCCCGAGAGGCTTTCGCGCTCGGCATCTTCGAGGCCGGCGGTATCGATCGCCTTGAAAGAAAGATCGCCGAGCTTCGCGTCACCCTCTCGCCGATCGCGCGTGACGCCCGGCTGGTCGTCGACCAGCGCCAGACGGCGGCCGACGAGCCGGTTGAACAGCGTCGATTTGCCGACATTCGGCCGGCCGATAATGGCGACAGTGAAGGACATGGTCCGAGCTTCGAAGAGAGACGCTGTATATCATCCTAATACCCGCCAAGCGCAGCGGCGGGTCCGCTCACAAAGATCATTTACGCATGATGGAACGCCGTCAGCGGCCGGTCCTGCCGCACCAAGCTTCGGACCTATTGAGTGGACGCGTTGCCCGCGGCGGGTTTCGGCCACATCGAATCGAATGACTGTCCCGATTGCGGATTTGGTGCGGCCGATGACGCAGCCGCAGGCTGCGCCGGCGCGGTCGACGGCGGCGCCGGCCAGACCGATTGCGACGGCTGCGCGGCTTGCTGGGCCGGGGCCGTCTGCGGCGCCGCCGGCCAGCTGAACTGTCCCGATTGCGGCGATGGCGCGGTCGGCGGCGGCGGATTCGGCCAAGCCGCCTGGGCGGGCTGCTGCGCAGGCGCACCCTTCGCTCCGATGTCGATCCGCGTCGGTGTCGAGGCCGGCGGTTTTTCGACTACCGCGGACCGCGTTCGCGGCCGTGCGACTGCGACTTTCGGTTTGGGTTTCGGCTTTTCCTCCGGCTTTGCCGCTGCGGCCGGAGCCGGCGCGCTTTGCGCATCGGCATCGGCGTCCGTCTGATCGGGAGGCGGCTGATAGCCCTTCACCAGATCCGCCGGCACCCCGGTGGTCGCACCGGGAACGCCGTTGGGAAATAGCGGTTCGCGCTGACCTTTCAGTTTCGTCTTGCTGTCGAACATGTCGTTGTTGAGGAGTGTTGTCGGGTCGAATTGACCCCCCGGCGTGCAGCCTTCCAGAACAAGCATGACCGCGAGCGCGGCGGCGGCACGGCACAGCGACGAGTTGCACCAGATCGTCATCCGCTCAGCCCTTGTTGCTCGCGGCGATGAGTTCGCTCAAAACCTCCGCGCGGCTGCGCGCTCCGGCCGGGGTCTGCGGATCGGCCATGATCATGTCGGTCCACTTCCGCGCCGCAGTCATGTCGCCGGCCTTCCAGGCCGACAGCGCCAAAATCTCCCGCGCGGTGTGGCGGAATGTCCGGTCATTCGCCGTCAACGGCTCGAGCCGCCCCAGAAGCTCGGAGTAAGGCGCCGTGTCGACCAGCAGGTAACCAGCGCGCACCGTCGCCAAATCCGCGATGATCTGTCCGGCATTCTTGTCGGCGGCGATCTCGTCATAAGCCTTGACGGCGGCGGCGCGGTCGGTCGGTGCGAGTTCGGCGGCCTCGCGTAATCGCGCAAGGATGCGATACCCGGCCGTGCCGCTATTGGCGAGCTTGGCAAAGGCCGCTTCGGCCTCCTGATGTTTGCCGGCCTGGGCCAGCTCGACGGCCTGTTCGAACGCAGCGCCCGACTGCGCCGCTTGCTTGCCCTGCCACCACTCACAGCCGCGCCAGGCGCCGACGCCGACGACAATGAGAACGCACAGCCCAATGAGGTAAACGCCGTAGCGCTCCCACAGCTTCTTGAGCCGTTCGCGGCGGACTTCCTCATCGACTTCGTTGAATATGTCGGTCACGTAAACCCGTCCCCAGCCTAGTCTTAAGCCCCGGCACCTGCATTCGCCCAGGGAATTTGGGTGCGGAGGGCCCGCGCCGACCCCGCCCCGGCGGCATTTGGCGCCCGTAAAGCCTTGTCGCAACTAGTGTAATGATGTGGCGCGAGCAAGGCAAAATGCGGCGGCGCGCCTGCGGCGATCCCTCATGGTTTAACGCGTACCAGTGTAGGCTTTAGGCCGGCGACGGCCCCTTACCGCGCTCCGGGAGCTTGGTTACTGCAGACCCAGCGGCGGCTTTGCGCATCGGATAGACGTGGTCCGGTCCCGGGAAGGTTCGCGCGCGGACCTCCTCCGCATAGCTCTTGATCGCCTGCTCGATAGACGGGCCGAGCTCGCCGAAGCGTTTGACGAATTTCGGCACCCGCGGCGACAGTCCGAGCATATCTTCCAAGACGAGGATCTGGCCGTCGCAGGCGACGCTGGCGCCGATGCCGATGGTCGGGATCGCGACTTGCGCCGTGATGCGGCGCCCAAGCGGCTCGGCGATCGCTTCAAGTACGACGGCAAAGGCGCCGGCATCCGCCACCGCGCGCGCGTCCGCTTCGATCGGCGCCCAATCGCTCTCGTCGCGTCCTTGCGCGCGGAACGAGCCGATCGCGTTGATCGCCTGCGGCGTCAAGCCGACATGACCCATGATCGGCACCCCGCGCTCGACCAGAAACGCGATGGTCTCCGCCATGCGCCGGCCGCCTTCGATCTTGATCGCGCCGCAGCCGGTTTCCTTCATTACCCGAGCCGCCGAGGTGAAAGCCTGCTCCTTCGAGGCTTCGTAGGAGCCGAACGGCATGTCGACGACGACCAGCGCGCGCTTGGAGCCGCGCATCACCGCATGCCCCTGCAGGATCATCATGTCGAGCGTGACCGGGATCGTGGTTTCGAGCCCGTGCATCACCATGCCGAGCGAGTCGCCGACCAGGATCACGTCGCAATAAGCATCGACCAAACGCGCGGTGTGCGCGTGATAGGAAGTCAGGCACACGATCGGATCGCCGCCCTTGCGGGCGCGGATGTCGGGCGCGGTCAGCCGCCGGATTTGATCCTGCACCGACATCGTCAATGTCCAAGCGCCGGCGTGCCGAATGCCGGCACGCCGACAACGATCGGATGAAATACGAAGCCGAGCGCCAGATAGATGATCGTGCCGACGACGATGGCGATGATATCGTTTTTGGTGCCACCCACCGGGATTGGCGGCGCGCCCGGATCGGCGCGGTGCTTCAGCGTGATGCGGTCGTACACCGCCCAAGCCAGCACCGCTCCGAACAGGATGATCCCTCCGAGATCGCCATTGGCGCACAGATGCGCAAAGGCCCAGGTTTTGACCCCCACCAGCATCGGGTGCTTGAGCACCCGCTTGATGTTGCCGGGAATATAGGCGGCGGCGACCATAATGCTGGCGGGCCACATCAGCACGACGACGATGTGGCGCGTCCAGGCCGGCGGATACCACACGAAAATCATGCCCGCCGCGCGATAGTCCGCAAAGCCATAGGCGGTGAGCAGAATGCCGACGATCGCGACCACCGAGAACAGGCCGCGATACGGCCACTCGCCGATCCGGGCGACCAGCGCAGCGCGCCGGTCGCGCATCGTCACAAACACATGCGCGCCGAGAAAGATAACGAGACCGAGGATTTCTTCGGCAAGTCCCATGATCGGCTCCTCGCCTGTCACGTCCGGGCGGCGATCATGGCGAGCGCGGACCTATTGTCAATGACGCCGCGCCGGCGCGCTTATGCGCCATAATGCTTGCCGCGGTCGAGATAGGCTGCGGTATCGATAAGGACTTCGCGCTCTTTGAACGAGACCATATCGCCGCGCAGCGACGCGGCGCTGCCGTCACGGGCGATTGCCGCGAGCACGCGCTGCATGGCCTTGATGGCGGCGCGCTGGGTGTCGCTCGGGATGATGACGACGTGATAGCCCAAAGCTTCCAGCCGCGGCACCGGAACAAGCGGCGTCTTGCCGCCCTCGAACATGTTGATGAGCTTCCATCCCGGCAGGCGCTTCGCGACCTCGGCGATTTCATCTTCCGAAGTGGGCGCTTCGACAAAAATCATGTCGGCGCCCGCCGCAATATAGGCGCAGGCGCGATCCATGGCGGCAGAAAATCCCTCGATGGCGATAGCGTCGGTTCGCGCGATGACGACAAAGTCGGCGTCATGCAAGGCATCGCGCACGGCCTTGAGCTTCTGCACCATCTCGGCCACCGGCACGAGGCTCTTATCGTCGTAATGACCGCACTTCTTCGGGAAGGTCTGGTCCTCGAGATGGAAGGCGGCGACGCCGGCCCGCTCGAAGGCGCGGGCGGCGGCTTGAGCGTTGAGCGGGTTGCCGTATCCAGTATCGGCGTCGGCGATAATCGGCGCCGCAACGACGTCCACCATCGAAACCAGCCGCTCGACGATCGCGCTCACGGAGAGAAGCCCGAGGTCCGGCAACCCGGCCGAGCGCGCGATGGCGCCTCCGCTTGCGTAAATCGCCGGGAAACCGGCCTGTTCGACCAGCCGGGCCGACAGCCCGTCGAATGCGCCTGGGGCGACCGCAATGCGGCCCGATGTCAGCAATGCCCGCAATTTCGTCGTGGCGCGCACGATCCCCCTCCGCTTCGAATTCCTTCGGCAGCATGATACGTCTTACGCAACGGGTGGGAAACGCAGAGGGAAATCGATGAAGCGCGGCTTTCTGGCGGCACTGGCCGTCCTGTTTTGCACTGTTTCAGCGGCCGCACAGCAATGGCCGACCGCGCCGGTGCGGATCGTCGTGCCATTCGGCGCCGGCGCGACGCCCGACCTGGTGGCCCGCATGATCGCCGATTATCTGCACGACAAGACCCAGGTGCCATTCATCGTCGAGAACAAGCCGGGCGCCAGCGGCAATACCGGCACCGATGCCGTGGCCAAGGCCGCGCCCGACGGGTCGACCATCGGGATTAGCATCGGCGGTCCGCTCGCCATCAATCCGCTGTTGTTCGGCAGTCTGCCCTACGATCCGAAGAAGGATATCGCGCTCATTACCATGCTGGTGACGCAGCCGAGCGCGCTTGCGGTCAATACCAGCCTCGGCGCGAATACGACGCGGGAATTGGTCGACCTGATCGCGCACAATCCCGACAAATACGCCTACGGTTCGATCGGCACCGGCTCGCTGTCGCAGCTCGCCATGGAGGCGATCGCGCTCAAAAGCGGCACACAACTCGTCCATGTCCCGTATTCCTCGTCACCGGCGGCGATGACGGCGCTGATCCGAAACGACGTGCAGATGGTGTGCCTGCCGGCGATCTCGGTCGTACCGCAGCTCGGTTCCGGTAAGGTGAAGATCCTCGCCGTGACGACCGCCGCACGCTCGGCGTTGTCGCCCAATATCCCGACGCTGAAGGAAGCCGGCATCGACGTCGAAGCCGATGCCTGGATGGGCCTTATCGCGCCGGCCGGACTGTCAAACGACACGATCGAACGCATTCGCGCATTGGTGACCGAAGCGATCGAATCGCGCGCGATCCGCGAAAAGCTGACGACGCAATTGATGGAGCCGATCCCCGATACGCCGGCCCAATTCCGCGCGCGGATCGACGCCGACATCGCGCGCTGGACGCCGGTAATCGCGGCGGCCAAGATCAAAATCCAATAGCGAGTAGCAAGTCCAGAAAGACGCTCGCCTTTCCTATTCGCTACTCGCCATTCGCTGGTTAATTACGGGCCGAACTTGTAATCGAAGCCGACCTTCACTTCCTGGACATTGAGATTGGCGTTCGCCGTTACCGCGCCGAGCGGCGGCGCCGTAAAGCTCAGCTGTTTGCTGCCAAAGCCCAGGTAATCGTACTCCGCGCGCACCGACCAATTGTCCGTCAGTGCATATTCGAGGCCGGCGCCGGCGGTCCAGCCCACGCGCGTCAGCGTATCGGTTGCGGTGCCGCCGCCGACCGGCGTGAAGGTGCTCTTATCGTCCGCAAGCGCAAGGCCGCCCTTGCCATAGACCAGCAGGCGGTCGAACGCCGCGCCGATGCGTCCCGTCACGGTCGAGGTCCACTGCGGACTGGTCGTGAGCGTGTCGCCGATCGAGTCGGCGCCGGTGCCCTTAATCAGGCTGGTCCAGCTGAAATCGCCTTCGAGGCCGAGAACAAGCCAATTGAATTGCGTGTTCACGCCGATCTGGGCGCCGCCGAGGAAGCCGCCGTGGTTGAATGTGTCGCTCGCGCCAGTAAACGGATCGGTCCACTTCGAATTCTCGAAGCCGCCGCCGATATGGCCGCCGATATAAAATCCGCTCCAGTTATAGACCGGCGGCGCATAGGCAACCGGCGCTACGGGCGCGGGCGCGGGACGCATCGGTAGATCGGCGGCTTGCACTGAATACGCGCAGACCACAGTGCCGGCGGCCAGCGTGAAGCCGCCAACGAACGCACGCAATTTCATTTCAACCTCCAACCTCGCAGATACTCGCCCCCGAAATTCACGTCCCAGATTCAGTCCCCGACGACCGAGCGAGATTTTTGCCCGCGCCGTGCGGTAGAGAGCCGCAGCTTGGCGGGCAAAGCATGGTCGATCGGTGGCAGCAAAGTGGCCACCGATTTGCTCTCAACAATTTTGCAATTCGAAAGTTCCGCGCCGTGATTTTTTCGCCACGAATGTGGCAATGGAACTTTGCACTCGCGACCAGTAGTAGAAAAAATTGCACCCCAATTAGTCGCTAGGCGCGCGTGCTCACGGATTTGGCATAAAGTTCCGGAGCAAATCCGACCAGCAGTTTGCCGCCGCCGAGATCGAGCACCGGCCGCTTGATCATCGATGGCTGCGCGAGCATCAGCGCCATCGCCTTCTTGGCGTTAAGTGCGGTCTTGTCCTTATCCGGCAGCTTGCGAAACGTCGTGCCGGCGCGATTGAGCAAATTCTCCCAGCCGACCTTCTTCTCCCACCGCTCCAGCCGCTCGCGCTCGATGCCGGCCGTCTTGTAATCGTGAAATGCGTAAGCGACGCCGTGCTGGTCGAGCCAAGCACGCGCCTTCTTCATCGTGTCGCAGTTCTTGATGCCGTAGATGGTGATGGGCATGGCAATCACAAAACATCCTTGTTTCCACTAAATTCAGATTTTTGGAAGCGGTCCATCGCCAATGGTTGCCCCAACACGATTCTTTAATTGGATATAGAGGTCGGCCGGGCTCTTCCATACAAGATGTGCATATTGCCGAGTGTCAAAGTGAAGGTATCCTTGCACGTCCAAATCACGGGGATGCCCAACCCTCGAGCAAATCCGGCCTCGTAATAGACCCCTCCGCGCGCGTGTCCCGGCTTGCAAGTAAAATCAGCAACGAGAAAACGTGATCTTCGAATCTCTGCGATTATTTCATCGTCAATTTTGTTATTGTGTTCCTTCTTGTCGATCCTCACCGGCTTGTAACCCATGTCGTTCAGCGCCGGTGCAATGCCGCTAATAAATGCATCGTTTGTTGATGGGTCAAACCACATAGCAACAAATGCTTGAGACGAATCGGTATGAGGACGGTCGAGTTTCTCCAACTCATGCCACCCCTTAACCGAGGGCTGTACGTTTGCAAACCCGGCCTGCGAAAAAGCTCCTTGAACAAGCTGCATATCGCGAAGCATTGTGATCAGCGTTGACGTTTCTTGGAGCGTACGTGATTCCGTTTCGGGTAAAAAACGCATGGTATCGTGGCTATTCCCGCCGATCGAAATTGACTCACCTAACCGCGGAATATTTCGCCCAAGAAACATCAGCGCATCAGTAATTCTTTTTGAAACCGATAATCTGCGACGCGATTTGATCAGGTCCAATACATTCGATTCGATTTGCGGAATATCAATGCCTGAATGACGCTGCTCACACAGCCAAGTAGTCAGCAGCAATTTTGCGTTATCAGTAAGCGAAATCAGTTGTCCGAAGGCCGTTCCAGATACCCAGTATTTGCCACCGGCTCTGGGCAAATCAAACACCTCGAAGTCGCCACCCTTTTCTAAGGTTTGGGCCTCTGTTCCCCAGATCGCACACGGCATGTGACTCTCCGCAACTCGACCTTATTCCTGATTAATAGGCCTCACTCCCACTCGATCGTCCCCGGCGGCTTGCTCGTCACGTCGTACACCACGCGATTGACGCCCTTGACCTCGTTGATGATCCGCGTCGCCACCGCGCCGATAAACGCCATGTCGAACGGATAGAAATCCGCCGTCATGCCGTCGGTCGAAGTGACCGCGCGCAGGCCGACGACGTAATCGTAGGTGCGGATGTCGCCCATGACGCCGACGGTGCGCACCGGCAACAGCACCGCGAAGGCCTGCCAGATGTCGTCATAGAGGCCGGCGCGGCGGATCTCCTCGATGAACACGTCGTCGGCGAGCCGCAATATGTCGAGCTTCTCGCGGGTGATGGCGCCGGGGCAGCGGATGGCGAGGCCCGGGCCCGGGAAGGGATGGCGGCCGACGAAGACGTCCGGCAGGCCAAGCTCGCGGCCGAGCGCGCGCACTTCGTCCTTGAACAATTCGCGCAGCGGCTCGACGAGCGTCATGTTCATGCGCTCGGGCAGACCGCCGACATTGTGGTGCGATTTTATCGTCACCGATGGGCCGCCGGTGAACGATACGCTCTCGATCACGTCGGGATAGAGCGTGCCTTGCGCCAAAAATTCGGCCAGACCTTTTCCATCATTCGCGATCTTTTTCGCTTCAGCCTCGAACACGTCGATGAACAATTTGCCGATGGTCTTGCGTTTGGCTTCCGGATCGTCGACGCCTTCGAGCGCGTTGAGGAAAGTGTCTGCCGCCTCGACATGAATAAGCGGGATATTGTAGTGGCCGCGAAACAGCGCCATGACCTTTTCGGCCTCGCCGAGCCGCAGCAATCCGTGATCGACGAAGACGCAGGTGAGCTGCTCGCCGATCGCCTCGTGAATGAGCACGGCCGCAACGGCGGAATCGACGCCGCCGGACAGCCCGCAAATCACCCTGCCCTTGCCGACCTGTTTGCGGATCTTGTCGATCGCTTCCAGCTTGAACGCGCGCATGGTCCAGTCGCCGGTGCAGCCCGCGACCTTGCGCACGAAATTGCGTAACAGCGCGGCGCCGTGCGGGGTGTGCATGACTTCGAGATGGAATTGCGTGGCGTAGAATTTGCGCGCGTCGTCGGCGATCATGGCGATCGGCGCGTTGGCCGAGGTGGCCGCGGCGACAAAGCCGTCCGGCAGCTTGGTAACGCGGTCGCCGTGGCTCATCCACACCGGATAGCGCTGGCCGACCTCCCAGACGCCGTCGGTCAGCGCCGACGCCGTCGTCAGCTCGACCTCGGCGCGGCCGAATTCGCGATGATGGCCGCCCTCGACCTTGCCGCCGAGTTGCGCCGCCATGGCCTGCTCGCCGTAGCAGATGCCGAGCACCGGCACCCCGGCCCGGTAGATCGCCTGCGGCGCCAGCGGCGCGTCTTTATCGAGCACCGAAGCGGGACCGCCGGACAGAATGACGCCTTTCGGCCGCATCTCGCGGAGCGCGGCTCCCGCCTTTTGGAACGGCACGATCTCGCAATAGACCTTTTCTTCGCGCACGCGCCGGGCGATCAGCTGCGTCACCTGCGAACCGAAATCGACGATGAGAATCTTGTCGTGGGATTGCGAATCTTGCTGTGTCATGACGGCTTTTATGGCGGCCACCTCATGCGGAACGCCGCAGCATGCTGACGAAAAAACCGTCGGTATCGGTGCGGCGCGGCGTCATCAGCAAACCTTCGTCCGAGATAAGCACCGCACGGGCAAAAAGATAGGCGCGCTCGCCTAGCGCGTTGATGACGTTTGCGGGCTTTTCCACGGAAAAATCGCCGTGATGGGCGATAAAGGCGCGGACCCGGTCGCTGTTCTCTTCCGCCAGCATCGAACAGGTGATGTAGGCGATCCGGCCGCCCGGCTTGACCAGCGCGACCGCGCGTTCGAGCGCGGCGTCCTGCTGTTTTATGCGTTCGGCCAGCGCACCGGGCCGAATGCGCCACTTGGCGTCGGGATTGCGCCGCCAAGTGCCGGTGCCGGTGCACGGTGCATCGATCAGCACCAGATCGGCACGACCGGCGAGATCGGCCAGCACGTCGCCCACGCTCTTGGGCGTGCGCACTTGGACATTGCGTGCGCCGGCGCGAGCGAGACGCTCATGGATCGCCACCAGGCGCCGCTTATCGGTGTCGGTCGCATAAATCTGGCCGCGGTTCTCCATCGCCGCGGCAAGCGCCAGCGTCTTGCCGCCGGCACCGGCGCAAAGGTCAACGACCTGTTCGCCGGGCTTGGCGCCGGCCAGGAGCGCGGCGAGCTGCGAGCCCTCATCCTGGATTTCGATACGACCCTTCAGAAATGGCGGCTCGGCGTGAATCGCCGGGCTTTTGGCATCCGCCGCAAGGTGAACGCGCATGCCGACGGGCGACCATCGCGTCGGCTCGGCGTTAAGATGTGCAAGTTCCGGCAGCGCGTCCTCGCGCGTGCCGGCGAGCGTGTTGACGCGCAAGTCGAGCGGTGCGCGGCTTGCCAGTCCGACGCCTTCGGCGGCCCGCTCGTCGCCAAATACTCGCGTCAAATACGGATCGAGCCACTCCGGATAATCGCCTTCGATATGCGCCGGCGCGGCAGTCAGAATACCCCTGACGAGCGCCGCCTTCTCCTGATCGCTCAAGGGCGCAGGCGAAAAGCGCGCCCCGCTGCACAGCGCTTCGATCGCCGCGACATCGAGCCCGCGCTCGCGATGCAGCATGCCGATCAGCACCGCGCGCGGCGTCGCCTCCCCCATAAGCCAGGCCGATGACGATTTTCGGCGCAATGCATCGTAGACGAGGCCTGCAATCGCGGCGCGATCGCCGGAGCCGGCAAAGCGGTGCGACAGACCCCAATCCTTGAGCGCATCGGCCGCCGGACGGCGCCGCGCTTCGATGTCGGCAAAAACCTCGATGGCTGCTGAAAGGCGTGCCGCGGGAGTCACTATTTCATCTTGCGCTGGATGGCGGCGGCACGATCGGCGCCGGGCGTCTCATGCCGCCGGACGCGCTTGCGCAATTCCTGGATCGCTTCGGCCAAGTCTTGGACGTGGATGCCCTTCGGCGCTCGGCCGGCTTTGACGCTGGCCAGCATACGCCGCAGCAGATCGTCATCGTGCTCGTCGCGATAGGGCTTGAGATCGAGATCCTTCGGCACCTTCTTCAACCGTTCGTCGCCGATGCTTTTGACATGCTTTTGCATGAACCGGTCGTAAGCGCGCCATTCGACGCCGGCGGCGCGGACGGCCGCCTCCTCGGCGCGCGTCGCGATCTGATGCGCGTGAAGGTAGTGCAGCCCAAGCTGATCGATCAGGGTCTTCTCGACCTCCTCATGCAGGATGAGGAAGCGGTCGGTGTCGATGGTGCGGCTGCGGAATTTGAAGCTGCGCGGCATGTGGCGATCGATGTAGATCGTCTTGCCGTCGAGGCTGTAGCCGGCGAGATAGGGAATATCGTGTGTGCGGTCGAATTTCTTGACGCGCCGGCAGATCGCATCGAGCGCGCGATCCATCATCAGGCTGGAGACGTACCATTCCGGCAGTCTCAGCTTTTTGTGCGGGGCGGTCGGGTGGCAAAAATCGAGCGGCATGGCTTTTCCTTATGTCGGCCGCGGCGCCGTCAGCACTTCCACGATGTACATGACCCACATGGCCGCGAGCACGAAGGCTGCGATGCCGAACAGCGGCCCGCGCACCGACACATTATTGCTGGTCACATGGACAAAGGCATGCAGATAACGGAACACGACGAAGATCCAGGCCAGCACCACGAAAACGAGACCGGCGAGGTGCGTGACATATTCCAGGATCGTGAGAACGTAGAACAAAACCGGCAATTCGAGCTGATTGGCGAACGCGTTGGCGACTTGCAACGTCGGCTTCGGCCAATTCGGCTCACGCAACGCGACGTCATCCGCTTTCACCAATCCGGCAGTGAAATCGCGCGTGCGCAGCCGCGCCATCCAGAAGAACAGGATGAAGGTCAGGACCACTTCGACAAATAACGGCAGCAGGATCGCCTGAACGGTCATCGCAACGTCTCCCTACAGCTTGACGCTGATCGCGGTCTCGCCATCCTCGTCGACCAGTGCGCTGCGCCACGATTTCCCGTCAAACAGCGCCTTGCGCACCGTATCGGCGGTGCCGCCATGGTTGAGATTGGCGGTGATCAGGGTGCCGCCGGTGCGCAGCAACGCGCGCAGCGTCTTATGCAGCGCCGATACCGGCGTGCCGCCGTCGAAGAAGGCGACGTCATAGCCGGGATCGAGCGTCGGCAGCACCGCGGCGAAATCGCCCTCATGTACGGTGATGCGGTGATCCATGCCGGCGGCGGCGATGTTGTCGCGGGCGAGCTGCACATGCTCCGGATCGCGCTCGATGGTATCGACGGTCGCGTCACGCGCGCCCGAAGCGAACGACAGAGCCGTGTAGCCGAGCGCGGTTCCCAATTCCAGAATGCGCCGGGCATTGGCCGCGCCCGCCAGAGCCGCTAACAGCGGACCGTTGTCGTACGGATAGGCGTTGCAGCCATGCCGCGCGCGATGGATGTTCGTCGCGGTGCGTATTTTCGCGAACGGGTCGGCCGCGGCTATCATTTATCCCCGGCTCGGATAATTCGGACTCTCGCGCGTGATGGTGACGTCGTGGACGTGGCTTTCGCGCAGGCCGGCACCCGAAATGCGCACGAACTCGGCCTTGCCATGGAACTCGGCGAGATCCTTCGCGCCAACATAGCCCATCGCCGCGCGTAAGCCGCCGACGAGCTGATGCACGACATTGGCAACCGGCCCCTTATAGGCCACCTGCCCCTCGACGCCTTCGGGCACGAGCTTCAGCGTGTCCTTAATCTCCTGCTGAAAATAACGGTCGGCAGAGCCGCGCGCCATGGCGCCGACCGAGCCCATGCCGCGATAGGTCTTATAGGAACGGCCCTGATAGAGAAACACCTCGCCCGGAGTTTCGTCGGTGCCGGCGAGCAATGAGCCGATCATGACGCAGTCGGCGCCGGCGGCGAGCGCTTTGGCGAGGTCGCCGGAATATTTGATACCGCCATCGGCGATCACCGGCGTATTCGCCCGGTGCGCCACCTCAACGGCGTCCATGATCGCGGTGAGCTGGGGAACGCCGACCCCGGCAACGATCCGCGTGGTGCAGATCGAGCCGGGCCCGATGCCGACCTTGATCGAATCGGCGCCGGCATCGATCAGGGCTTTGGCGCCTTCGGCGGTGGCAATATTGCCTGCGACCACTTGCACCGCATTGGACAGCCGCTTGATGCGGGTCACGGTGTCGAGCACACGCTGGGAGTGACCGTGCGCGGTGTCGACCACAATGAGATCGACGCCAGCGTCGATCAGGCTTTCGCTACGCGCATAACCGGCTTCCCCGACCGACGTGGCGGCGGCGACGCGAAGCCGGCCCTGCTCATCCTTGCAGGCATTGGGATTGGCCACCGCCTTCTCGATGTCTTTCACGGTAATGAGGCCGACGCAGCGGTAATCGGCATCGACGACCAGAAGCTTCTCGATGCGATGCTGATGCAGGAGCCGTTTCGCCTCGTCCTGGTCGACGCTTTCGCGCACGGTGACGAGCCGATCCTTGGTCATCAGCTCGGAGACTTTTTGCCGCTTGTCGGTGGCAAAGCGCACGTCGCGGTTGGTGAGAATGCCAACGAGCTTGCCGGGCGCTTTGCCTTGCTGGCCATTGCCGCCTTCGACCACCGGAATGCCGGAAATGCGATACTCCTGCATCAGCGCCAAGGCGTCGGCGAGCGTGGCTCCGGGATGGATCGTCACCGGATTGACCACCATGCCCGATTCGAATTTCTTCACCTGGCGCACTTGCACGGCCTGGGCATCGGGTTCGAGGTTGCGGTGCAGAACGCCGATACCGCCGGCCTGCGCCATGGCGATCGCCATGTTCGCTTCGGTCACGGTATCCATAGCCGAGGCGACGATCGGGATGTTGAGCTGGATGTTGGGCGTGATGCGCGAGCGGATATCGACGTCCGAGGGCAAGACATCTGATAGTCCCGGCTTCAACAGCACGTCATCGAAGGTGTATGCTTCGCGCGGTAGGTCTCTTGAAGTCGTTGCCATTGCCAACTCCGCATGGCCCGATATGACAGGCCATCGCATCGGGGTGAATACGTCGCGGACGGCGGAACTGAAGGTCCCTCGGCCAACTCGATGACCCGCTTTTGGGTTGGCGGCGGTCGATAGCACGCTTTGACTGCAATTGATAGGCCCCTAAGGGACAAGAGGGGCGATAACTCGGAGGAATCGCCGTGAAAAAGTGCATAGATCGTCGTCAATTCAACCTCGGCGGCATCGCCGCAGGCGCAGCACTGGCGGCGCCCGGCATCGCCCGGGCCGCGCCGGTCAATATCCGTTGCGGCTGGGTCGTGATCCCGGCTTCGCTCGCCCCGCTGGTGCTGGAGAAGAAGAACATCCTCAAGCATTTCGGCCAGTCCTACGTGGCCGAAGCGACACGGTTCGAAGGCACCCCGCCGGTCATCACCGCGCTCGCCGCGGGCGAGCTCGATATCGGCCCGCTCGCCTTCTCGTCGTTCGGTCTCGCCATCCAAAACGCGCATATGGACGATCTGCGCGTCATCTGCGACGAGATCGAAGACGGCGTGGCGGGCCACGCGACCAATCAATTCATGGTGCTCAAGGACGGTCCGGTGAAAACCGTGGCCGACCTCAAGGGCAAGGTGCTCGCCACCAACGTCATCGGCAGCGCCGTCGACATCGCCATGCGTGCGGTGCTGCGCCGGAGCGGTCTCGAAGCCAACCGGGACTACACCATCGTCGAGGCCCCCTTCCCCGCCATGCGCGCAATGCTGGCCGAGAAGAAGGCCGACCTGATCAGCGCGGTGCCGCCATTCTCGCTCGATCCCGATCTCAATACGATGGCGCATAGCCTGTTCACGCAAAAAGACGCATTCGGCGTCACGCAACTCACGATGTGGACCGCGCGCACGCCGTTCATCCAACAGAACCGCGCGGCGCTGGTCGATTTCCTCGAAGACACGATCCGCGCGATCCGCTGGTACAGCGATCCGAAAAATCACGAAGAGGCGGTCGCCATCGTTGCGCGCCTCAACAAAGCGCCGCCGGCGCGCATGGAGTGGGCCTTTACCGACAAGGATCAATATCGCGACCCCAACGGCATGCCGAATTTGAGCGCGCTGCAGAGCAACTTGCAGCTCCAAAAGCAGGTCGGGTTCCTCAAAGACGACATCGATGCGAAGAAATATTCCGACGTGAGCATGGTCGAGGAAGCGGCTAAACGGTTGGCATGATATCGAGCGGCGCGCCGCATGCGCGGTGCGTCACCGACCGAAAGCCGCAATGGAAGAAACACCGCCCTACGATCGCATCGTCCCATTGATCGTCGCCACCGCCCTGTTCATGGAAAACATGGACTCGACGGTGATCGCGACCTCGTTGCCGGCGATTGCGCGGGCGCTTGGCACCAATCCGCTGGCCTTGAAGCTCGCGGTCACGTCCTACCTGCTGTCGCTTGCAATTTTTATTCCAGCAAGCGGCTGGACCGCCGACCGGCTCGGCGCCCGCAACGTGTTCCGCACCGCGATCGGGATATTCGTCTTAGGCTCGATCGGCTGCGCCGCATCGCACTCGCTCGAAGAATTCGTGGCGGCCCGTATCCTCCAAGGCATGGGCGGGGCGATGATGACGCCGGTCGGCCGCCTCATCATGGTGCGCAGCATCGATAAGAAGCACCTTCTCAATGCCATGTCGCTTGTGACCATGCCGGCGCTGATCGGCCCAATTTGCGGTCCGCCGCTCGGCGGCTTCATCACCACTTATGCGTCGTGGCACTGGATTTTTTTGATCAACGTGCCGATCGGCCTGCTCGGCATCGCACTGGCGTCGCGCTTTATCGCCAATGTCCATGTCGAACACCGCGCTCCGTTTGACTATGTCGGATTCGTTTTGTCCGGCCTCGCCATTGCCGGGCTTGCCTTCGGCCTTTCGGCCATAGGGCTCGATTTCCTGCCGACCAGCATCGTCGCAGCGCTGCTCGGGGTCGGCGCGCTGTCATCCGTGGCCTACGTTATCCACGCCAATCGCACGCCGGCGCCGATCCTCGATCTGTCACTGCTCAAACTGCCAACCTTCCGCGCCAGCATTTATGGCGGTTTCCTGTTCCGGCTCGGCATCGGCGCGCTGCCGTTCCTGCTGCCACTGCTACTGCAGATCGGCTTCGATCTCACCCCGTTTCAATCGGGCCTCATCACGTTTACCACAGCGCTTGGCTCGATGTTCATGAAGGCCGCCGTCGCCAGCGTGCTCAACCGCTTCGGCTATCGCAACGTGCTGCTGTACAACGCGCTGATCTCAAGCGCCTTTCTCGCCGCCTGCGCCACTTTCGTGCACGGCATGCCGTACGCGGCCATGATCGCGATCCTATTGTCCGGCGGTTTCTTCCGATCGCTGCAATTCACCAGCATCAATACTATTGCCTATGCCGAGCTCGATCCGCCGCGAATGAGCCGCGCCACTGCGATGGTGGCGGCCGCGCAGCAATTGTCGCTATCGACCGGCGTCGCGGTCGGCGCGCTGGTCGTCGAGATCACGCTGCGGCTGAAGCATTCGACGACGATGGGCGTGAACGACTTTCCGCCGGCATTCCTGTTTGTCTCGTTGCTCGCAGCCAGCGCCGCCTTGATCTTCTATCGCCTCGCTCCAGACGCCGGCGCCGAGCTTTCGGGGCGCAGAGAGGTGGAGACGGGACCACCGGGCAAGGCGCGCTAGACGCGCCCGCTTCAGCCGCGAAATCCGCGCGCCAACAGATAAAGCTCCGCCGAATCGGCGCGGCTCGCCGGCGGCTTGACGTGCTTGACGCTCTCGAAATCACGCTTGAGCTCGGCGAGCAGCGCCGCCTCGGTGCCGCCTTGCAACACCTTGCAGAGGAACGCGCCGCCTGGGGCGAGCACCTCGCGCGCGAAGGCGGCTGCGGCTTCGGCGAGCGCCATGATGCGCAGGTGATCGGTCTGGCGATGGCCGGTGGCGTTCGCCGCCATGTCGGAGAGGACGACGTCGGCCTTGCCGCCGAGCAGTTTCTTAAGGCGTGCGGGCGCTGCCGCGTCGAGAAAATCGAGACGCAAGAATTCAACGCAGGGGATCGGCATCAGGTCGAGAATGTCGAGCGCGATCACGCGACCCTTGCTTGCCTCTTTGCCGCCGACGCGACGCGCGGCGATCTCGCTCCAGCCGCCCGGCGCGGCGCCCAGATCGACCACGCTGGCGCCGGGCTGGAGCACCTTATACCTGTCGTCGATTTCGGCCAGCTTATAGGCCGCGCGCGAGCGGAAGCCTTCGCGCTTGGCGCGCGCCACGTAAGGATCGCTGAGCTGACGTTCGAGCCAGGTGCGCGACGACAGCGTGCGGCGTTTTTCGTCCTTGAGCCGCGCCATGAGCGTTCAGGCTTCTCCCCAGACGCCGTCCTCGCGCATCATTTCGACCAACATGCCTTCGCGCAGTCCGCGGTCGGCGACGCGCAGTCGCGGGCTGGGAAAGGCACGGCGGATGGCGTCGAGGATGGCGCAACCGGCGAGCACAAGGTCGGCGCGTTCGGCGCCGATGCAAGGGTTGGCCGCGCGCTCGTCAAAACTCATCGCCATCAGCTCGGCGACTACGCGCGAAATCTCGTCGTCCGAGAGCCAGCATCCGTCGACGCGCCGCCGATCGTAGCGCCGCAGCCGCAGATACACACCGGCGATCGTCGTTACCGTGCCCGACGTGCCGAGCGTGTGAAAGCCGTCGAGGTCGCGGTGATCGGCCGCAAACTGATCGACGAAAGCGGCGACCTCTTCCACCATGGCATCGTAGATATCGGGCGACACGACTTTGCCGCCATAACGCTCGGCGAGCGTGACGACGCCGATCGGCAGCGAGGCCCAGCCGACGATATCGGGCGTCGGCGGGCCGCGCCGGCCGTTTCCCGGGCGCCTATTAAGCCGGACCAATTCCGACGACCCGCCGCCAATATCGAACAGGATGACGCCCGATGCCGCCGGATCGAACAGTTCGGTACAGCCCGTCGCGGCGAGCCTCGCCTCGGTCGCGGAATCGATGATCTCGAGTTCCAAGCCGGCTTCCCTGACCACGCGGCTGCGGAATTCCTCGCCGTTCTCGGCAGCGCGGCAAGCCGCCGTGGCGATGAGCCGTGCGCGCATCACGCCGCGTGCGCGCATCTTGTCGCGACAGACCTGCAGCGCCTCGACCGCGCGCGTGATCGCCGCTTCGCTGATGCGGCGGGACGCAGCCACGCCTTCGCCGAGGCGGATAATGCGGGAGAATGCGTCCACCACGCGGAAGCCGTCGGCGGTCGGTCGGGCAATCAGGAGCCGGCAATTGTTGGTGCCGAGATCGAGCGCGGCATAGGTCGCGCCGAGATGCTGTTGGACTGGCACGCGCCCGTCGTCGCGATAGCTATCGCGACGAATGCCATACGGCGTCCGGCGACCCCAGCGAGCACCCCGCTCAGACCGATTGCGCGAGGCGCCGTTGGCGTCGAGGCCGCCCAGCGGCGGAGCCTCGTCGTTCATCCAAAGCCTTCCTGCCGCGCCGGAGCCCCCTCTGGCTCGACGGCTGCGGGCTATTTGTCCAACCCTAAATCATGCAAACTTTAACAGGGGCGGGCGTCAGGGCAATACTGTGCCGTGGCCGCCTATGAGCCATGTTCCGCGCCCAGTTGCCGCGGTCTGGTAAGTCCATTATCACCGCGACAAGGCGCTACAGGATTAAATCGTCATGAATTTGCAACAGCCTGCCAAAGCCCGAGCGGACGGATTAACGGCGGAGGAATTGGCGACCGCCAAATTCGCCGTCGGGCAGTCGGTGCCGCGCGTCGAAGATCCGATGCTATTGCGCGGCATGGGCCATTATACCGACGACGTCAGCCTGCCCGGCCAGGCTTATATGGTCATGGTCCGCAGCACCGTCGCGCACGGTAAGATCCGTTCGATCGACATGGACGCCGCACGGAAAATGCCCGGCGTGCTCGCCGTCTACAGCAATACCGAAATGAAAGGCTACGGCACGCTCAAATGTATCGTCGGCCTGCCGAACCGCGACGGCACGCCGCTACGAAAACCGCGCCGCGAGGCGCTGGCGGTGGATAAAGTCCGTTATGTCGGCGACCCGGCTGCTTGCGTCATCGCTGAGACGGTAGCGCAAGCGAAAGACGCCGCCGAAGCGGTTACGCTCGATATCGAACCGCTCCCGATCGTGACGACGGCCGAAGCCGGCGCCCACGACGGCGCGCCGCTCATCTACGACGATGTGCCGGGCAATGTCGCGCTCGACTTTCACCACGGCGACACCGCAGCGGTCGATGCGGCGTTCGCCAAAGCGGCGCATGTCACGCGATTGAAGATGGCCAACAGCCGGCTGGTCGTCAATTGCATGGAGCCGCGGGCGGCGGTCGGCGCCTACGAGAATGATCGTTTTACGCTGCACGCGGGCTCGCAAGGCGTCTTCGGCATGCGTGCCAATATCGCCGACGCGATGGGTGTCGATGCCAAGAACGTGCGCATCCTGACCGGCCAGGTCGGCGGCTCGTTCGGCATGAAGGCGATGGTGTTTCCGGAATACGTCTGTCTCCTGCATGCCGCACGCGCGCTTGGCCGTCCGGTCAAATGGACCGACGAGCGTTCGGGAAGCTTTGTCTCCGACGGTCACGGTCGCGCCGCCGATGTTGTCGGCGAACTGGCGCTCGATGCTGATGGACATTTTCTGGCCGTCCGGCTGACGAGCTATTCCGATGTCGGCGCATTCCTCGCTCCATTCGGGCCGTTCATGGGAACGGCCAATGCGGTTAAGAATATGCAGGGCATGTACCGCACGCCGCTGATGGAGGTCTCCACCAAATGCGTCTTCACCAACACCGTCCAGGTGACCGCCTATCGCGGCGCCGGCCGGCCGGAGGGCAACTACTACATGGAGCGGCTCATCGACGCCGCCGCGGCCGAGATGGGCATCGATCGTATCGCTCTGCGCAGGCGCAATCTCATCAGTCCGAGTGAATTTCCGCGTAAGACTGCATCGGCCGCGACCTACGACTGCGGCGACTTCGCCGCGCTGACCAAGCAGGCGCTGGAGCTTGCCGACAGCAAAGGCTTCGCGCGACGCAAGCGCGAGAGCCGCAAACGCGGCAAGCTGCGCGGTCTCGGCATCGGCAATTACCTTGAAGTCACGGCGGGACCGGCTAAAGAATCCGCAGGCATTATCTTCAATGCCGACGGCACGGTGACGCTGACCACCGGCACGCTCGATTTCGGCATGGGGCATGCGACGCCCTTCGCGCAGGTCTTAAGCCAACAGCTTGGCATTCCCTTCGACAAGATCTCCCTGGTGCAGGGCGACAGCGACCGCATCGTGATGGGCGGCGGATCCGGCGGTTCGAAGTCGATCATGCACAGCGGCACCGCGATAGTCGAAGGCGCCGCCAAAGTCATCGAAAAGGGCAAGCAGCTTGCCGGCTATGTGCTGGAAGCGGCTCCGTCCGATATTGCCTTCGACCACGGCAAATTCGTCATCGTCGGCACCGACCGCTCGATCTCCATCATGGAGATCGCGCAAAAACTGCACAACGGTCTCAATCTGCCGGCCGAAGCTCCGCAATCGCTCGATGTCATCCATGTCAGCGACGGACCCGGCGCCTGGACCTTTCCCAACGGCTGCCACATCTCCGAGGTCGAGATCGATCCAGACACTGGCGCCGTCGAAGTCCTCAAATATTGCTGCGTCAACGATTTCGGCACGCTCGTCAATCCGATGATTGTCGCCGGCCAACTGCACGGCGGCGTGGTGCAAGGCATCGGTCAGGCGCTAATGGAGAAGGCGGTCTATGATGACGATGGGCAATTGCTGACCGGCTCCTTCATGGACTATGCGATGCCGCGTGCGGCAGACGTGCCGCTGTTCGACCTGGGCAATCATCCGGTGCCGACTAAGACCAATCCGCTCGGCGTCAAGGGCTGCGGCGAAGCCGGCTGCGCCGGCGGACTGACGTCTATGATGAACGCGGTGATCGACGCGCTCGCCGATTACGGTATCCGTCATGTCGATATGCCGCTGACGCCGTTCCGCATCTGGCGGGCGATTGAGGACGCGAAGCCGACCCGCCAGCAATGACGCAAACGATTTCCGTCCGCTCGATCCGGCCTGCCGAGTCGCGGCTCATTGCCGCCGTCTGCGGCGCGCACATGATGAGTCATTATTACATGCTCATGCTGGCGCCGTTGTTGGCGTTCGTGCGCAACGATTTCAAGGTGAGCTATACCGAGCTGGCGCTGGCGCTGACGGTCTTCAACGTCGTTTCGGGCCTGTTGCAGACGCCGGTCGGTTTCCTCGTCGACCGCATCGGCCCTCGCGTGGTGCTGATTGTGGGCCTCGCCTTGAGCAGTGGCGCTTTTGCCGTCGCCGGCATCGTCGATAAATATTGGGTCTTCATCGCGATGTACGGCGTCGCCGGGCTCGGCAACACGGTCTACCACCCTTCGGACTATTCATTGCTCTCGCACCACACCCCGGCGGAACGATTGAGCCATGTCTTCTCGTTCCACACCTTCGCCGGCATGGTCGGCTCGGCCATCGCGCCGGTCACGCTGCTTTACATGCAGAGCATGTTCGGCTGGCGCGGCGCTTATATCGGTGCCTCAGTTTTCGGCTTCCTCGTTCTCATGGCGCTGATTGCGCAGCCGGAGCCCGCCGCAGACCCGACACACGCCGCCAAGCTCGCCGCAAAAGCGCGCAAGAATAATGTTGTCGATACCGGCTGGCGTCTTTTGATCACCCCGGCGATCCTGCTCAATCTCGGGTATTTCATCCTGACCTCGATCATGGGCGGCGGGCTCAACACCTATCTCGTCGTCGCGCTCGGCGCGCTGCACGCCACGCCGGCCGCCATCGCCAACACCGCACTGACCGCGCTCCTGGCCATGAATGCCCTTGGCGTGTTGGCCGGCGGTTTCCTCGCCGCTCGCACCAGCCACCACGCGTCGGTCGCAGCGTCAGGCCTGACCATGGGCGGAATCGTCACCGCGCTTGTTGGACTTTTCAACTTCCCTTCAGCGTTGCTCATTTTGATTATGGGCTTCAGCGGATTCTGTGTCGGTGTCACTTATCCATCGCGCGACATGCTGGTGCGCGCCGTGACGCCGCCCACGGCCTACGGTTTGGTGTTCGGATTCGTCAGCACCGGCTTCAATATCGGAGCCAGCATCGCCCCGATCGTCTACGGCATGCTGATGGACAACGGCCAGCCGCGCATGGTCTTTCTGCTGTCCGCCGCCGTGAGCATTCTCTGCGTTTCAACGGTGACGTTCGGATTTTCGGGCCGCGAGACGCGCTGAACGCCACGTGACAACGCGCGATTTCGACCGACTTGCAGGCTTGCCGGAAGCAATGTGCCGACGCTCGATGCTGCCCTGACTCACTGAACGGACGGCTAAGCCGCGCGCCTTTGCCCATCCGGCGTTTGCTTGCTACTGTTCGCACGAACGAACGATTGCAACAGCCAGGGACGGTCAAGGAGCAGAATATGAAGCTTTGCCGCTACGACGACGACCGATTGGGCGTCGTGCGCGGGGACTTGGTGCACGACGTCACCGACGCGCAGACGGAAATCCGAAAGTCGTCGCCCTATGCGATGAAGGGTGATGCGGTCGTCGCGGCGCTCCCACAATGGCGCGAACGGATCCAGCGCATGGCCAACAAGGCGCCGAGCCAGCCGATCGCGCAAGTCAAATTGCTCGCTCCGGTGGCGAGGCCGAGCAAGCTCACTTGCGCGCCGACCAATTACCAGGCGCATATCGAGGAGATGCGAAAGGCCGCACAGCAGCCCGGCTCGCAGATCGTGAGCGCGCAGTCTTCCAAGATTCTCGAAGCCGGAATGTTCCTGAAGGCAAATTCCGCTCTGGTCGGCGCGTCCGAAGGCATTCCGCTTCGGTTTCCGGACCGCCGCAACGATCACGAGGTCGAGCTGGTGATGGTGATCGGCAAGGCCGGTAGCGACATCCCGCAGGCCAAGGCGCTCGACCACGTCGCTGGCTATTGCCTCGGCCTCGACATGACGGTGCGCGGCCGCGAAGACCGCAGCTTTCGGAAATCGATCGACGGTTATGCGGTGCTCGGGCCGTGGATGGTAACAGCTGACGAAATCCCGGACCCGGATTCGATCCCAATCAGCATCGAGGTCAACGGTGAGGTCCGGCAAAACAGCAATACCAGCCAGCTGATCTATAATTGCCGGCGTCTCATCGAATTCGCTTCGCAGTTCTATACGCTTTATCCGGGCGATCTGGTCTACACCGGAACGCCGGACGGCGTGAGCCCGGTGAAGCCGGGCGACGTAATCGTGTGCCGTTCGAGCCCAGTTCTCGGCGAGCTCAAGATCGCGGTGCGGGCGCACGAACTGGGTGCGATCGAGAGCGATCGGCGCGTGCGCGCTCAGGCCTAAGCGACGAAATCTCTGGAGAGGTTCGATGTTGCAGATCAAACGTGCCGGCCATTCGACGCTCACCACTCCCGATCTTGAGCGGATGGTCGACTACTTCACGCGCATCGTCGGCTTAAGTCTGGTCGCGCGTGAGAAAGGCCGGGCGGTGCTGGCTACCAAATCCGGGCTGGAGGCGATCGTGCTCGAGCGCAGCGACGCCGTCGAAGCGCCGCGGCTGTCGTTCCAGATCGCGCCTGGCAGCGATCCAGGCGAAATCGTCGCGCGGCTGAAGAAAGTCGGAATCAAAAGCGAACGGCGAAGCGACATCACGCCGGGTATCCGCGAGGCCGTAGCTTTCCAGGATCCCAAGGGCACCACGCTCGAAATCTTTGCCGATTGCAGCTTCGCGCCGGACGACGCCACGTTTACCGGCGTGATGCCGCTGAAATTCGGCCACATCGCCTATCAATGCCCCGACGTGCAAGGTATGGTGAAGTTCTATTGCGACACGCTGGGATTTCGGGTGTCGGATTGGCGCGGCGACTTCTTCGCCTTCCTGCGCTGCAGCCGCGACCACCATACCGTGAATTTCCTGCGCGACGCCAAGACCGCGATCCATCACATTGCCTTCGAAGTGCGCGACTGGTCGGACATCAAGCGCGCCGGCGATCTACTCGCCAAAAGCAATATCAAGCTCAGCTGGGGTCCGCTGCGCCACATTATCGGGCATAACATCGCGATCTATCATAAGAACCCCGACGGCGTCGTGATCGAGTTCTTCTGTGAAATGGATCAAATGCACGATGAAGAGCTCGGCTTTTTCGAGCCGCGGCCGTGGCATCAGGACCGGCCGCAGCGGCCGAAGGTGTGGGGCGACGATACGTTGTCGAACTGGTGGGGTCCGATGTCGCACAGTCCGAACCGCACTAACGCTGCGGCAACAAAGCAGGCGGCCATACCGACAGGTAAGCCCGCTGCGACCGAGCGAACGCCCGCTTTGGCTCGCGCCCGGATTCGCAACGAGCAGAAAAAGAGCCGCCCGCGCAAATCGTAATGCCAGGGCGACACAGGCGGGACCGCTGGAGTCCCGCC
>CAWAEV010000012.1:0-9266 GCA_963780925.1 uncultured Alphaproteobacteria bacterium
CTCAGTAAGACCTCATCCTGAGGCGCCGGCGCGCAACGCGGGCCTCGAAGGATGCGGCTCACGACTTTTTAGAAGTCGAATCCGGGAGCCTTCGCAGACGAGCTGATCTTCGACCACAATGAGTGGGCGAGATCATGCTTACCAAGAAAAATCAGCCAATAGAGTTGTTGATTTTGTGTGGCAGTGATGAGTTCACAATGCGTGGCCCTTGGTAACCCCAACGCCTCGACTTTAGCGGACCAATATTGAATGATCGCGGCGCGCAGTGCCCCTTGGTTGATGTCAGTCCGAATGTGATCTCGCCAACCGGGAGCAAGCCGATCAAATTGGTCGTGTGCTGCCGATGTGTATCAATTCGCATTCCTCCGTAAATCCGCGAGACTGACATGAACAATGACGTCAATTCTCTTGAGTCTCGCTAAACTTTCGAAAAGATCAAACGATAGTGCTCCTAGATTGTGTGGATCGAGAAAAGCGAAATGCAATCCCAACACATTTAACTGTTGCACAATTTTGGGCATTGCAGAGCTAGCAGGCCCAGGGGTCACCCTAACGGGTGCCTTGAGTTTGATCAGACGCGTTTCCCCTGAAGACAACAGTTCTGGATCAGCGTCCGAGATGTGCATAACTGTGAAGGGCGCCAACGATGCTCCGGCTTTTTTGAATGCTGCCACAGGACTTCCATCAATGGTTTTTCCAGTCGTACAAATCTTGGATCGGCCTGGCCCGCAGAACACGTCGATGTACGCGGCTCCCGAGCCAAGGTAGCGACGGCGTGCGGCGCTGGACGCTTGAATATAGTCGGTAACGATCTTCAGCTTGTCGACTGCCCAAGGACCGACGCTTTCGACGAGCAGCCCTTGTTCATCAAGCGAATAATGCTCGCTTCTCTGAGCCATTGTCGGCGCGTCTTTCTCTAGCAGCGAGCATAAAATTCGCCTTGGCGTTCTCGATGGGGAAATCACGCCAGAGTTGGCCATCCAATTTCCCACCGCCTTTGCCATTTTCTGGGGGGTCGAATTGCATGGCCTGTTGCAGGGAGTGAAAGCCTTCGACCACATACGGGTTGTTCTTGTAGGTCCCCCATTGTTTTAGGAATGATGCAACGCCTAGCCTCCGGCATTGCGCAATGGCATCTCTCGCCCATTGCGGATCGGTATATCGAATTAGGTCCGACCTAACGCCGCTTTCACCGCCAATAATCAGCCAGTCAGGAAGCAGGCCATCAATTTCTAGGGGTCCGAGAGGGCCAATAGCCGGCTCGTAGCTAACAAAATGAACTACCGAAGGCACCTTAAGAAGGTGAGGAACGCGCTGTCGGTAAGCGCGAGCGTCTTCTGCGGTCGTACCGAGCCAAACATTGGGGTATCCGCCATCCCAATCACGTGGCAGCATCCTTCGGATATTTTGCGGCCGCTTTGTAAGCAGTTGCCAATCCAGTTGATCGCATGTGCGAATGAGGTTGAATAAGTCCGAACGCCACGAGGGGTCGATTTGATTATCGAACACATCGGCAAGGGACGCGCAGAAAACCCGTTGTCTCCGACCATGTTTAGTCTGGAAAACTTTGGCCCGTTCATTCCAAGCGATCGGATTACGCCAATAAGCGTCCGTTGTTCGACGCCGAGGATGGTTCCCCCACGACACTTGACCGCTTCGCTTCGCCCATTTTTCCGCGTAGCAGAAATCACAGGCTGAAGGCGCGCCTCGGGTCCTGGCTATCTTGGTGCAGCCGACCCACGGATTAAATGTGGAATCCGTCCATTCGATTTTCGATCGAGCGCCCATAAGCGCCTCTACTCCTGCGTGATTTAAGTTGATTATTCCATAAGACGTCGAAAAGAACAAATCAAGAACATGCCCATCTGGGGTCGCTCTTGGTCACTACATCAGTGTCTTTCGCTTGACAAGTGTCTCTCGTTCAGTTACAAGCTGACGAATCAAACTCGCCCTGAAGGGACGCCGTCCGGGTGATGCCGGGCGCCAGGGGCGAGTGCGGTGCCCGCGGGCGAAGCCTCATCAGCTTTGCTCCCGGGCGGTCCGGGCATCATGCCTGCCGGCACTATGACCGGCATGCGAGGTGCGTCGCTGGATGTGGGCTTAGCCGTCGGCGGAGTGACCCCCGCCCCTTGGACGGTTTGCCCACGAAGGGGTCGGATCGCACCAAGGGGCTACACAGCCCTTGGGCAGAGCCGTGGTGGAACGCCGGCAGGCGAGCGCGCCCGAGAGCGGAAGGGCGGCGCAAGCCGCTCCTTCCGTGGCGCGACCCGCGCGCCGTGTTTGCGTGCGGGAGGTGTTACCCGCGTTTGCCGGCGTTCCGCTTCCCTTATTTCTTATTTTCTTACTTCGTCATTGCCGGACTTGATCCGGCAATCCATGCGGCGAAGAGGCTGGTTCAGGCGTTCCGCTCTGCTTCGTCGCCGCACTTCAGCATAGTCCACCGGGTCAAGCCCGGTGGTGACGAGGAGAATGACATCGCTGTTTGACAATACTCGCGCGCGGATCGCGCTGCGAGAACGGGATGACTCATCCGCCCCCGCGCAGCGGGGGAGGGGGACCGCCCAAGCTCGCGCAGCGAGCGAAGGGTGGTGGAGGGGGCCTCTGACTCGGCGCTTCGTCGTCGAAGCAGGAGAAGCGTTGAGTCCGACGCCCCTTCCACCATCCTTCGCGCTACGCGCTACGGATGGTCCCCTTCCCCGCAACGGGGTCCCCGCCGCGCGAGCGCGGCGGGGCGCCCCGCGCGGGGCAGGAAAGACTTCAATCCGACTGGATATTGGCGTCCGTGACCATCTTCTTCCACTCGACGAGCTGGGCCTTGATGTAGTCGCCGAGCTCGTCGGGCGTCGAAGAGAAGCCTTCGAAGCCGACGTTTTTGAATTTCTGCTGGACATCCGGGCTATCGATGATCTTGCGCAGCGCGCCGTTAAGCTTGGTGACGATTTCCGGCGGCGTGCCGGCCGGCGCGACGAGGCCCGCCCAGGCGTCGATGTTGAAGCCTTTGATGCCGGCCTCGTCCATCGTCGGCAGTTCCGGGAACAATGAACTGCGCTTGATGCGCGTCACCGCCAGCGCGCGCAGCGTGCCGGCCTGGACATGCGGGATCGCGGTGGTGAAGTCGGCGAACATCATCGACACGCGGCCGCCGATGATGTCCTCGAGCGCCGGCGGCGTGCTCTTGTAGGGCACGTGCAGCATCTTGATGCCGGCCCATTTCGCCAGCGTGTCGCCGGCGACGATGCCGGCGGTGTTGCCGCTGGCGAACGACAGCTTGCCGGGATTGGCCTTGGCATAGGCGACCAGTTCCTTGATCGAATGGATCGGCAGTTTCGGATCGACCACCAACATCAGCGTAAAGCTTCCCACCCGCGTCACGGGCACGAAATCCTTCACCGGATCGTAGGCCACATCCTTGTGTAGGAACGGATCGGCCGAGAGCGGCGAATTGGTCCCCATCAGCAGCGTGTAGCCGTCCGCCGGCTGATGATGCACGTAGAGCGCGGCCAATGCGCCGTCGGCGCCGGGACGATCCTCGACCACGACGGGTTGGCCGAGCGCCTTGCCGAGCGGATCGGCGATGATGCGGCAGATGGTGTCGCTGGCGCTGCCGGGACCGAACACGGCGACGAAAGTAATTGGCCGGGTCGGATAATCCTCGGCGCGAACCGCCACGGTGAGCAATACGGCCACGGTGACGGTTGCGAAAACGGCAAAGAGCTTCCTCATGTCTTCCCTCCCTGATGGCGCAAATTTTTGCTTGCTGGCGTGTCGGCCTTGCGGTGGCGCACGCGCTTTCCGGCGCGGGGAGAATAGCAGATTTGGGAAGATCGTGTTGCGTCGATTTGCGGCATCGTAATTCGTAGGGGCGGGTTTCAAACCCGCCCCTACCGGCCACATCGAGGACAGAAGGTTATCTGATGAACGTGCCGCCGCGCAGCTCGGCGAAGGCCTGCTGCAATTCGGTCTGGGTATTCATCACGATCGGCCCGTACCAGGCGACCGGCTCCTCGATCGGCTTGCCGGAGACGAGGAGGAAGCGGATGCCTTGCTCGCCGGCCTGGACGGTAACCTCGTCGCCGCGATCGAACAGCACGAGCGAACGGTTGCCGGTCTGCTCGCGCCTTACGGTCTCGCTGCCGCCATCGGTCTTCTCGGTCAAGACGCCGAATGGCGCGGACGAGCCATGGAAATTGCCGGAGCCTCCGAACACATAAGCGAAAGCATGCCGCTCGACTTCCACCGGCAGGGTTTTTCGCTTGCCGGGCGGGACGGAAATATCGAGATAGCGCGGATCGGCGGCGACGCCTTCGATCGGGCCGCGGCGGCCCCAGAAATCGCCGCACACGACGCGCACCCGGGTGCCGTCGTCATCGACGATCTCGGGGATTGCGGCGGCTTTGACGTCCTGGTAGCGCGGCGCCGTCATTTTCAGCGACGAGGGCAGGTTGGCCCAGAGCTGAAAGCCGTGCATGCGGCCCGCCGCGTCGCCTTGCGGCATTTCCTGATGCAGAATGCCGCGCCCGGCCGTCATCCATTGCACGTCGCCGGCTTCGAGATTGCCGCGGTTGCCGAGGCTGTCGCCGTGCTCGACGCTGCCCGCCAGCACATAAGTGATGGTCTCGATGCCGCGGTGCGGATGCCACGGAAAACCCGCCCGATAATCGTCGGGCCGGTCGTTGCGGAAATCGTCGAGCAGGAGGAACGGATCGAATTCGGACATAGCGCCGAAACCGAAGGCGCGATTGAGCTTGACGCCGGCGCCTTCGATAGTCGGCTTCGAGGTGACGATGCTTTTCACTGGCCGGATCGACATGGCGTTATGACCTTATCCTGAAGGGATTTTGTTGCCTTCGAAATGGAGAGCCGGCCGACTGAAGCAAGAAGGCACACGGTTGATACCTGATAACGGCGATTATCCCAGCGTGACCATGCCGCTCCAGAATTGCTGCGCGTTGCCGACGTCGACGTCGTATTTGCGTACGAAGGTAAGCTTGCCGTCGGCGCCGACGCGCATCACCGAAATGCCGGCGGGAAGCGAGCCGTCCGCCGCGGACATGATGCTGGCGACCACCAGCAGCCGGCCGGTCGGATCGATGCCGAAGGTGCGCAATTGTAGGCTGCGGCCGTCGAGATTCTGGATGAGATTCGGCTCGCCCGTGGTTTGATCCACGGCAAACACGGCGACGCTGTTCTCGCCGCCGGGCGTGACTTTTCTCGCGCCGGGCCCCGAAGCCGGAAAAGTGCGGTTGGTCAAATAGACGAACTTGCCGTTGGGATGAACGTGGATCGGTCCGGCGCCTTGCGGGACGGCCGTTTTGGGATCCGACAGCGTCTCCTTGACGAAGAGCGGCGCTCGCGCAAGGCCGGTGTCGTCGGCGAGGGCGTAGACGCAGAGCTTGTTCTGCCGCTCGATCGAAACGAAGGCCCAGGGCTTGTCCGGATGAAAGTCGAGATGCCGCGGGCCGAAGCTAAAGCCCTTGTCAGGCCCGTTGCCGGGAGCGATGGACGCGAGGTTGGTCAGCACGCCGTCGTTGAAGCGGAATGTTTTGATCGCGCCGGGATCCTCAGGCTTGCCGTCGCTCGCATTATTGCCGCGCGTGACCAGCATCACCGTGCGGTTGCCCGGCGCGGCGAGAATTTGATGGGCGTAGATGCCGGTGTCGAGATCGCCCGGCTGCACCACCGGCGCACCGATCCTACCGTCGGCGTCGATGCGATGAACGGTGACGTTGCTCGGCGTATTGTAGGCCGTCAGCAGATAGGTCCCGCTCGCGTCGACGCTGGCGTGGATCGGGCGTGACGGCAATGCCGCCGGCTCGCCATGCAGACGCAAGGCTCCCGTTCCCGGATCGATGGCGAGCGCGCTGGCATAGTGCTTGTCGCCGGCAGTGCCGGGTCCGCCGCTGCTCGACACCACGTAAAGCGTTCGCCGCGACGGATGCGGCCAGGCATATTGAATATTGGCCGGCAGCGTCACCGCATCGCGCGCGGTCAAAGCGGCGCCGTCGACGTCGAGATCGTAGCGCGTCAGCACCGCGCCGACGCTGGCATAATACACGGTCTTTGGCATGGCTGGATTTGGGCTTTCCGGATTTGGCTTCCGCGCAGCACGAGATGATGCAGCAAACATACTGCGCCGCAAAATATCCGGCAAATTTGCGCGACCTCGGCGGACGGTCTAAGCGTGCGATTTATTCAGCAACGTTGCGACCAACCCGTCGATCCGGGCGATTGTGCGAAAGTTCGCCGGCGTCATGTCCCGGTCCGGGATCTTGACCGCGAACTCGGCCTCGACCGCGAGCACGAGGTTGACGGTGTCGAGCGACGACAGGCCGGCCTCGCTTAGATCCGCGTCATGGTCCACCGAACGGTCGAGCCCGCGCTTGGCGAGGATTTGGCGCACCAGCGCAGCGATGCGATCCGGCGTCGACGAGTCGATGCGATCCAGCACGGTGAATTTTTCCCAAATGTAAACGCGAAAATTCGCGGCTTTCCGCAACCATCATCTCATGGCGTCGGCCGCCATCTGCGCGATATCCTGTCGTCGCCGATCATGATCAGCAACGACCGCATCCTTGCCAATATCGCAGCGGCTTCGCTGCTGAGCGGCGCTCCGGACTCGCTTTGCGGCTGAATTCATCGCGGCCCCAAACGTTAGAAAAAGAGGCGTGAACAAAATGAACGTTGCATTCAAGCAACCGACCAGGCCGACGCATTCGCTCAATTCGATCGCCGAGGCGCTGTTGTTGCCGACCGGTATCGACGGCGTCTACGCGCGTACCGCCGTGTTCGAACAGGTGGTCGACGGGCTTGCCGCGCTGATTTCGCGCTACCGCGCGCCGGACGCCGAAGTGCTGCGGTTTCCGCCGGTGATGAGCCGCCGGCAACTGGAGAAATCGGGCTACCTGAAGAGCTTCCCGCATTTCCTCGGCTGCGTGAGCTGTCTCGCCGGCGCCGAGGCGGATATCCGCTCAAGCGTCGAGTGCTACGAAGCTGGCGAGGATTGGACGGACGCGCTGGCGGCCGCCGATCTCGTTCTCAGTCCGGCCGCCTGCTATCCGGTCTATCCTTTGGTGGCGAGCTGCGGCAGCGTGTCCGCCGGCGGACTAGTCTTTGACGTCGCCTGCGACTGCTTCCGGCGCGAACCGTCGAAAATGCTCGACCGGCTGCAGTCCTTCCGCATGCGCGAATATGTCTGCATCGGTAATCCTGAGCAAATCCAGGATTTCCGCGCGCGGTGGATGAAGCGGGCCGAGGGTTTTGCCGGCCAATTGGCTCTGCCCTATCGTATCGAGCAGGCCAGCGATCCGTTCTTCGGCCGCGGCGGCAAGCTGATGGCGATGAACCAGGTCGAGCAGGAGTTGAAGTTCGAACTGCTCATCCCGGTGCATTCGGAAGAGCAGCCGACGGCGTGCATGAGTTTTAACAATCACCGCGATCATTTCGGCGCGACCTGGAATTTACGCACCGCCTCCGGCGCGACCGCCCATACCGGCTGCGTCGCCTTCGGCGTCGATCGGCTGGCTTTGGCGCTGTTTGCCACGCACGGCGTCGAGTTTGCGCAATGGCCGACGCGGGTGCGCCAAGCGCTGATGGTCTAACTCCATTCCGCTCATTCCCGCGTAAGCGGGAATCCGGCTGGGTCCCCGTTTTCGCGGGGACGAGCGGACCAAAAGTAAGTTACACGCCCATAATGGCGTATTCGGTATAGGCGAGATCGCCGAGCCGCGGGCGCTGCGGGCCCTTGAAATATTTCGGCTTGCTGCCGCGGCGGAATACTCCGATCAGACCGGGTATCGGATCATTCACGTCGACAATGACGATGGCGCGGCCGCGCCGCGCGAGATAGCGGCCGATCGGTCCGGCGAAACGCGCGAAGTCGGCGATATCGCGGCAGTAGATCAATTGCGCGCAGACTATGAAGCCCTTGACCAGGCGAGGGCGGAATACGAACGGATAAGCGCGTCCGGCGCTCACGGCCCACAGGCTAATGCAACCGTGTTCGACATGCTGCAGAAGGATTTCCCGCTCGTACGCATCGACGGCGATCGCCGAGGGCGAATCCGTGCCCACTACCTCGACTGTGTCGTCGCTGGACGCCCGATGCAATGCCGGGACACAGACGAAGATGCCCTCGCTGTAGCGCGCAAAGCCCTGCGCTTCGATGATCGGCCAGGTATGCGGCGCGGCCGAGACATTCATATAGGTGACGTCCTTGTGCCGCAGCGCCTGCGAAACCAGAAGCGGCGCATAGGCCCGAAATGCCGATTCGACATACCAGCTCGACAGATTGCAACGCGGCACGAGCCGATCGCCGGCGCGCATGGCCGAGCAAATCATCAGGATCGCGCCGACGAGTGCGCCACCGGTTTCCAAGAGGTAACCGTATTTCGGCAATCCAGGCGGCGGCTCACGCCGCGTCAGCTCATTAAGCGCGCGGTGCCAAAACTGACGATTGCGGTTCGAAAATCCGCGCCGCAGCAGTTCGGTAACGGCGGGAACATCGCTCTCGTCGATCTGTCGGCAGCGAAGTGCCGGCAAAGCGGAAACCATTCGCGTTGACCACGTCCCGTTCGTGAACTTGATCGTAATCGTTGCTGGAATATATCGGCGCGAAATGAACAAACCGTAGGTGTCGGCGCGATGTTGGAAAGAACCATGTCGGTAAAATTAACCATAATGGACCAGATGGAGCAGATCGCCTGCGAGCACGGCAAGATCCTGGCGCCGTTGCGCGAAGATCTCGTGCTGTTGGATTCGGGCCTCGACTCGCTCGGCTTTGCCGTGCTGGTCGCCCGCTTCGAAGACAAACTCGGCATCGATCCGTTCACGGCGTCGGAAGACGCGCTGTTTCCCGTGACTTTCGGCGATTTCGTGAAAGTCTACGAAAATGGCGCACATTAAGGCGCAGCCGCTGCGGCACTACATCGGCTCGGCGGAGCAATTCTTCTTCGATCGCGACGGGCGCGCCCGCATCGCCGATCTTGCCGGCGGCACGGTTCTCGGCGGCCGGCTCGCGGAATTTGCCGGCAAATCCGTTGTTGTCGCCACCGGCAGCCAGCTCACCACCGCGCTCGCTTTGATCGAGCTGGAGGGCATCGCGCGCAGTCTCACTATCCTGCCGCTCGACGCCGATCCCGATCACTTCGCGGCGATCGTCGCCGGAGCGGACATCGATGCCGTGGTCGTCGATCGGAGCTCTCCGGCAAGCGCCGCTTTCGATCTGCCGGTCGGCGTGACATGCGCTGAGGCAATCGCAGCCGCCGGGC
>CAWAEV010000013.1:0-4787 GCA_963780925.1 uncultured Alphaproteobacteria bacterium
GATCGCCGATGCGCGCCGCAAGGCGGAACTCTACGCGCAAGCCGGGGGGCTCACCCTGGGCAGCGTCGCCTGGATCACCGAGGATTCCGCCTACGCGCCGACGCCGCTAGCGGCGACGCGACTGTTCGCGCCGGCGGCGGCGGTGCCGATCGCCATCGGCGAGGATACGCTGCGCGTGCGGCTCACGGTCGGCTTCGGCACCGCGCATTGAGGCCGCTGCCGCAAGACGCACGTTTCGCGCAATGCCGCGGTGTCGGTCAATGCAAAAGCCACGGCGAAATGGCTTGGCCGATCCCGCGTCACAGCCTGGTCACGAAAATCCGCGATGCCAGCCGTGATATGCGGTGGAGCAGCGACGCCGTCGATGATGACGGCGCGCGGTAGGCGGTGAGAGGCGCGAATGTTTCCTTTTCCAAAGAGCGTCTTTCTGACCCGCGGCATCGGCGTTCACCGCCACCTCCTCAACGCATTCGAATACGCGCTGCGCGATGCCGATATCGAGCAGCAAAATCTGGTGACGGTCTCCTCGATTCTACCGCCGGGCTGCGAATTGATCACGCCGGCGGCCGGGATCGCCACTTTGAGTCCGGGCGAGATCACGTTCTGCGTTATGGCGCGGGCGGAGACTAACGAGCGGGGCCGCCGAATCGCCGCCGGGATCGGCCTGGCCCGCCCCAAAGATCCGGCTCAATATGGCTATATCTCGGAGCATCATGCCTTCGGCATGGCGGAGGCGGAGATCGGAGACTATGTCGAGGATCTGGCGGCGACCATGTTGGCCTCCACGCTTGGCGTTGAGTTCAATCCCGACGCGGCCTGGGACGAACGTAAGCGCGTTTATGAAATGAGCGATCTCATCGTCGACAGCCTTTCGGTGACCGCAGCGGCCGAAGGCGCGGCCAACGGCGATTGGACTTGCGCGGTCGCCGCCGCGGTGTTGCGCTTTGCCAATCCTGCCGCGATGCAGCCATGACTGGGACCGGAACTGGGACCGCGACCTATGCGATCCCGCCGACATTCCTCGGCATCGGCCGCAGCGACCGCGCGGCGCCGATCTGCATTGCCGGAATTCCGCTCGACCTCGGCACCACCAACCGCAGCGGCGCCCGCTTCGGGCCGGGCGCCATCCGTCGCGCCAGCCGGATGCTGGTGGACGGCGCGCATCCGCAGCGCTGGATCGATCCAACCAAGCTGCCGTTGGCCGATGTCGGCGACTTCGCCATCGCGCTGGGCGATCTGGTCGGCAGCCTTAAGCTGATCGAGGAAGCGGCGGCCGGAATCGAGCACCTGGTCGCGCTCGGCGGCGATCACAGCATCACGCTGCCGCTGTTGCGCGCGCTGGCGAAGCGGCGAGGCCCGCCCGCGCTCGTTCACTTCGACGCGCACGTCGACACCTGGCCCGACAATTTCGGCCAGGCTTACGGCCATGGCTCGGTATTCTACCATGCGGTCGAGGAGGGCCTCGTCGATCCGCACCGGATGATTCAGATCGGCATCCGATCGCCGGTGCCGCGGCAGGTTCACGATTGGACCGCGGCGCGCGGCGTGGTGACGATCACGGCGCAATCCGTTCACGAGACCGGTCCCGCCGCCGTGGTCGAGCGCATCGTCGAGGTGGTAGGCGACGCGCCGGTCTATCTCAGCATCGATATCGACGTGCTCGATCCGGCCTTCGCGCCCGGCACCGGAACGCCGGAGATCGGCGGACTGGCAAGCTGGCAGGTCCAAGCGATCCTGCGGCGGCTCACGGGATTGCAGTTCATCGGCATGGATCTGGTCGAGGTGGCGCCCGATTACGACACCGCCGAGATCACGGCGCTGGCCGGCGCCACGCTGGCCTGGGAATATCTCTGTCTGCTCGGCTTGCGCCGCTGACGCAGCGCGCCGCATTCCCGTGGCAGTCGGCGCCTCGATCTTTACGGCATGATCCCGAAAAGTGGAAACCGGCTTTCGGAAAAGATCATGCTCCAACAACCACATCTAGACGATGATCCGATTCAATTCGATCGGATCATGGCCTAGGGTGCCGAACGCACGTCCGTCGCATCCTGGATAAAGCCTTTCAGCGCCTCGGTGTCGAAAGGCTTCCGCAGTATCCGCAAATCGGGCGGCGCTGCCTGAGCGGCGTCGCTGTAACCGGTCGTCAGGATTACCGGCAAATGCGGATAGCGCGACCGCACTTCGCTCGCCAGGCCGACGCCGTCGATCGTCCCCGGCATGACGATGTCGCTGAACACAAGATCTACCTTGGTGCCTTCAGCCAAGCATTTCAGCGCCGCTTCGGCCGAGTCGCGATAGACGGTGTCATAACCGAGATGCTCGAACAGCGACGATGTCACCTCCGCGACCTCGGCGCTGTCGTCGACGACGAGAACCATCGGCCGTTGCGAATGCGCCGCGTCGATCTCGGAAATTTCCTCCCTGGCGATGTCCTTGTCGGCACAGGGCGGCAAATAAATGGCGATCGTCGTGCCTCGTCCGACGTTGCTTTGCGCCTGCACAGTTCCACCGGCCTGGTGGGCAAATCCATAGACCTGCGACAGACCGAGCCCAGTTCCCTTGCCGACCTCTTTGGTCGTGAAAAATGGATCGAAGATCTTGGACAGCAGGTTCGGCGGGATACCCATTCCGGTGTCGCTGAACTCGATCGCAACGAACGCGTCATTGCGCCGATCGCCACCGGCTTCGTCGCTTGTCGTCACGTTGCCGGCGGTCAAGGTGAACACGCCGCCGTTTGGCATGGCGTCGCGAGCGTTGACCGCAATATTGACGATCGCCAGTTCCAATTCGGCAAGGTCGACTTTGACAGGCCAGATGCCGGGACGGATATCTTCGTTGTACACAATGTTGCCGCGCAGCGAGCTTTCGATCATCGTGCGCATATTCCTGATGCCGGCATTCAAATCCACAACCGTCGGGCTGAGATGCTGGCGGCGGGAGAAAGTCAGCAATTGCCGCGTCAGGCTTTCGCCGCGTTTGGCCGCCATCTGGATGGCTTCGATGGCCCGCGGCAATTTCGGATCGAGCAGGCGCTTGAAGGTTTGCGCGTTGCCGCCGATGATCATCAATAGATTGTTGAAATCGTGCGCGATGCCTCCGGTCAGCTTGCCGATCGCCTCCATTTTTTGCGCCATCGCCAGCTGTTCGCGCGCCTCGACCAGCTTCTCCTGGGCATCACGCCGCTCGGTTGCATCGCGGATGATATTGGCGAGACCGACTAGGTTGCCATTGTCGTCACGCATCGCGGTGAGCGCGCCGGTCACGAAAAGCGGCGTGCCGTTCTTCCTGATGCGCCAGCCCTCCACTTCGTGCTTACCGTTTTGGATGGCCAATTCGAGCGCGCGATTCGGCTCGCCGGCGCGGCGCTCGTCCGGCCGATATAAAATGCCGAAATGCTTGCCGACGATTTCGTCGGACTTATAGCCGATAATGCGCTGTGCGCTGGAGTTCCAACTGGCGATGTGTCCGGACGTGTCGAGCACGAAGATGGCATAGTCGGCGACGCCCTCGATGAAGATTTGGAAGTGCCGTTTGGCGCTGTTGAACGCCAGTTGGACCTGCGCCAATTGACGCTTCAATTGATCCTGTGCCGCAAGCAATCCTGCCTGGGCGTCGCGATGCGCCGCGATCGCCGCGCCCAGAATGAGAGACGCCACCGACGTCCCGATGGCGAGCGCCAGCAGTAGGAGAAGCGATCCGTTTGCGTCCGTTGAAGGTAGGCCGGCACCGGCGGAAAGGCCCCACGCGGCCACACCGCAAAAAACCAGCGCAGCGGTCGCTGCGTCGCGTTGGTTGCCGCGCAATCCGGCCCACATCAAAGGGAGTAAGATCAGAAACCCGAGCATGCCGCGATGGCGCAACAGGCCAACAAAATCGCCGCCAAATAGGGGGCTATAAGCAACCACACCGATTGCGGCCGCGGCAATAACGATCGCGGCCGCGCCCAACATATTTGATTTGGAAACTGGAC
The DNA here is from genome assembly GCA_963780925.1 of uncultured Alphaproteobacteria bacterium. GTDB lineage: Bacteria > Pseudomonadota > Alphaproteobacteria > Rhizobiales > Xanthobacteraceae > BOG-931. The sequence continues at coordinate 3,971 of CAWAEV010000013.1, forward strand.
GCAGCGGCGTCGTCGCCCACAGCACGATGACGGGCACGATAAGCACGGTTCCGGCTGCGTCCGCCAGCCACCATGTCGTCCAAGTGCCGACCGAGCCGGCAAAGAGCGCGCTAAGCGAAACGGCCGGAACAGAACCCGCAAAGCCAAATTCGTCGGCGAGAACCAGGCCCGCCATGGCGATCGCTGAACTCATCATCACGGTCGGGGCGAAGCAAACGAACACAAACTTCGCAATGCGAAGCGGAGTCACAAACGTTTTGTAACCGTACGACCAACGATTAATCAGCCATGCCCCGGCTGACGCGGCGAGCGTGACCCCGAACGCAATGGAACCCGGCTGCAATAGCGCGCCGCCCGTCATCGCGCCGGAAGAACCTACCATCGTACCGGAAGAAATGACGTCGGCGGAAAAAGCTCCGAAGGCAATCGCGGGCCAGACTCGATAGCCGCGCAGCAGGATAAGAGCGAACGCCACCCCGGTCGGCGGCCATACCGGTGTTGCCGCCGGATTAATGGCGGGCAGCAGCAGCGCGGCAGCGCCAAAGCCGCAATAGCCCACGGCGATGATTGCGAGTTCGAGCGTGTAGGTTGCTGCGCCCAGAACCGCGCCGAAGGCGGGAAGTCTCGCCTCGCCCGTTCCAGCACTTGTCATGACGGAGAGCCTCGCGCGGGGGACTCTAAAATACTCGATATTGCCCGTTTGACCATAGCATCGTTCGGCCTCGGCTAAATAAGCTCGGACCGTACAAACAAAAGCTAAGTCGTTGCGGCGAGGAAAGTTCCGCTACGCGTCATCCCTTCCCCACAATCGAAATAT
>CAWAEV010000014.1:0-75787 GCA_963780925.1 uncultured Alphaproteobacteria bacterium
CCCAGAGCGGTCATCGCGGTGGCTATCAACTTGCGCTGCAACAAATGTCGCGACGCGCTTATTCGATCACCTCGTCGGCAGTGGCGAGCAAAGTTTGCGGCACCGTGAGGCCGAGTGCCTTGGCGGTCTTGAGGTTGACGACGAGTTCGAATTTGGTCGGCTCCTGCACCGGAAGGTCGGCGGGCCTTTCACCCTTCAGGATACGATCGACGTATGATGCCGCCCCTCGAAGCTCTTCGTTGGTATTGACCCCGTAAGAGACGAGCCCACCGTCGCTGGCGAAGAAGCGGAACGGATAAATTGCCGGCAAGCGATATTTCGCTGCCTGCGCAATGATTGTGGTGGCGTTGCTAATGGTGAAACCGTCGGGAAGTACGATGAGTTCCTCCGCCGGGCTTACCGTTTGCTGCCGCGATTGCGCGTTCAATGTCGTCCTGGTTGCGAACAGGTGCCTGAACTGGCTCGACTGACAGTGCTCCTGCCACTGACGCAATCGAACGGAAATAGCTGTCGAGGAGCGACACTTCCGGGTTGGCCATTACCGCGACGCGAACGGTCTCGGGGGCAATCTCCTTCAGCGTCTGCAGCCATTTTCCCGCTATTGAAGACTTAAAGTTGGTAAAACCCGTCACGTTGCCGCCGGGCCTCGCCAAGTTGGTTACAAAGCCGAGCCCGACTGGATCGGACAGCCGCGCGAACACGACAGGGACCGTGTGTGTGGCATCGCGCAACGCCGCGATCGGAGCGAGACCAACGGCGACGATCAGGTCCGGCGACATGCCAAGCAACTCTCTCGTGAATTCTCGCGCAAGCGCGGCATTTCCGGAAACCCAGCGATAGTCGATGACAATGTCACGGCCTGACGTCCATCCCAGGCTTCGCAGCGCTTCTTCAAAGGCCCTTACGTTCGACTGAAAGTCGGGATCGCTCGCAGCGCCACCCAAAAGTACGCCAACCCGCCGCACCCGTTCCGGCTGCTGCGCGCGCGCTACGAGCGGCCATGCGACTGTCATGCCGCCGAGCGCGGAAATGAATTGCCGTCTTCCGATGTCGATTGCCATTTGCCCCGTCCCAAATGGGGTCATGTCCGCTGCAATGAGGGAAAGATATCACGCCCTAATCGGCAGGTCTGTGACAGACTTCACGGTGGTCCGACGGCGAAAAGGCTTGCTGTTTTCTGCGGCGCAAAATGTCTCCTGCTGGCCGATTGTGTTGCAAAAGTCGTTTTGCACTGATGATCAAATATTCTGCGGGCTACAGGCGCGGCTTTCGTGTAAAGATGTGAGGGATCTCATCGCCTCACGTTAAACACACGGGCGACTTCGGTAACGCGATTGAGGTTATACGAATTGGCGATTGCTTCCCGTCTCGTGTTTTCGCGAAAAATTCGGAGACCTGCAACTTTCGACTTTTGCAACACAATCGGCCCTTAGCCGACATGCCGACTGTGCTGGTTGATGTCCGCTTATCAGGGAGATACAGACATGCGACGCGGCCGAAAATCGGTGGGACAATCTTAAAAATATCCATTGGGACTCAATGGGACGACCGGCGAAGGTGGGACGGGCTAAGCTATTGAAAACTGCAAAGAGTCTGACGCCGCCCCTGGGCACCACTCATTATTATTCTCTCTCATAAATCCCGATACGCGAGCGGCAGCAAGCGCGCCAAGCGCAGTGCCCATTCGCGCTGGCCGTCTTCGTCCGCGATCAAATCCTGCCGGATCTCGATCAACACGTGATGCAAGCCGCGGCGCTCGGCATGCACCGGAATGGTGTAGTCGGTCGCGTCGCTTACCGTGTAAGGCGCGTTTTCGCCGACCGTAAATTCCTTTTCCGCATTCAGCAGCGCCATCAGGCGATGGGCAAAACGCGGATCTCGATTGTACAGCACGGCGGCATGCCAGGGCCGCGCCACGCCCTTGAAGACCGGCGTAAAGCTGTGCAGCGAGATCAGCGCGGCGGCGCGGCCAGCCTGTCGCCGCCGCTCCAGCTCGGCTTCGATGCGGTCGTGATAGGGCCGGAATATCTCGGTCGCGCGCGCCGTCTTGTTTGTTTCAGCCAAATCGACATTGCCGGGGATCGCCGTCGATTCGCTGATCGCTGGGATCGATGACACCGCATCCAGCGGGCGATTGCAATCAATGACGAGGCGCGAATAATTTTGCTGGATCAGCGTTGCGTCGAGTGCGTCCGCCAACAGACGGCCGAGCCCGGCAATGCCGATATCCCAGGCGATATGTCGCTGCAATTCCGCCTCGACGAGACCGAGCCGGCCGAGCGCGCGCGGGATCAAATTACCGGCGTGGTCGGCGACCAACAGGAACGGCGACTTGCCGTCGGCGTCGTAAACCGTCACCGGCCCGGGCTCGTCCGCAGCCAATAGCGTCTTAGTCAGTTCATTCATTGATGCTCACGACTGGCCAAACATGAACGATATCTGGCCCGAGAAATGCATAGTATTTCAGCGATGGACGCCGCAACACAAGTCAGCACGTCTGCCTTGGACATCGAACGGGAATCGGCGGCCACAAACTGAAGAAGTCAGCGATGAAGATTCGCGCCGGCTATGAGATTTCCTACGATTGTCCGCAGCCGACGCCAATGATCATGACGCTGAGTGTCCATCCGTCGCGCTTTGCCGATCTCATCACGCTCGATCGCATGCGGCTCGATCCGCCGATCGTGCCCAACACCTACCACGACAGTTTCGGCAATTTCTGCCACGTGATCCGCGCCCCCGCCGGCCGGCTGACCATGTCCGCGGACTTCGTGGTGGCGGACAAAGGCGAGCCGGACGCAACGGCGCCGCAGGCGGAGCAGCACGCGCTCGAAGACCTGCCAGTGGAGGTTCTGATCTATCTGCTCGGCAGCCGCTACTGCGAGACCGATCGCCTGTCCAACACAGCGTGGTCGCTGTTCGGCCAGGTCCCGAAAGGCTGGCCGGTGGTGACGGCAATCTGCGATTACGTCCATGATCGCATCAAATTCGGCTATGAGCACGCCAGCCCGACCAAAAGCGCCTGGGAGGCGCACGGCGAGCGGCGCGGCGTCTGCCGGGATTTCGCCCATCTGGCAATCGCACTGTGCCGCTGCATGAACGTGCCGGCGCGCTACTGCACCGGCTATCTCGGCGACATCGGCGTGCCGCCTGACGAAACGCCGATGGATTTTTCCGCCTGGTTCGAAGCCTATCTCGGCGGCCGCTGGTACACCTTCGACGCCCGCCACAACATGCCGCGCATCGGACGCATCCTGATGGCGCGCGGGCGCGACGCCACCGACGTTGCGATCGTGACCTCGTTCGGCCCCTGCACGCTGGCGGGCTTTAAGGTGATCACCGAGGAAGTCGCGCCGGACACGCCGGCGAGGTCTTAATACTCGTCAACGCGGCGAGGGCCGCGGCCGCCGGTGAGACGGCACGGCGTGCGACAGCTTTGTGAAGGCTCGAAGTTGTAGTTGAGCGCTTTCTTGTTGGTCTTTAGCGCTGCCTGATCGATCTTTACCGTTCGCTGCAAGAGGCGCGCACAACTCTATTGACACCCACGGTTGTTCAACCGAGAGTAAGTCGATCTTGGCTACTGTGGCCCGTCGCGCCTATTATAATGAGCGCAGCATGGAGGGGACCGTCGGCTCCGATGCGGGAGCGTATATCCGCGACGGCATCAAGAGTGTCGCCAGCCAGGGCGACTGTCCGGAAGCCGAGGGACCTACGACGGAACGTCTGCACAGCCCGACGGGACGTTTGCTGCAGGCGCCAAGGCGGCGATCGAGCCGGACCCGCAATGCTACGCCGATGCCATCAAGCACGAGGCTTTGACTTATCAATCGGTGGATCAAAACCTCGCCGATATGAAGGGCTGCCTGGCGTCCGGCTATCCATTCGTTTTCGGATTCACCGTCTATCCAAGCTTCGAATCCGACGAAGTTGCGCGCAGCGGCATCGTACCCATTCCAGGTGCCAGCGAGCAGACACTCGGGGGTCACGCCGTTCTCGCGGTCGGCTACGACGATACGAAGAACATGTTCATCGTCCGCAACTCATGGGGCTCGGGGTGGGGTCTCGCGGGATACTTCTACATGCCCTACGCCTATTTGCTCGATAACAACCTCGCGAATGATTTCTGGACCATTCGCGTGGTCGAATGAACCGGCGGTTTGTCCGTCGGTATCGAGGACGGCCCGACGTCGAATCATCGGGCCGTCACTCCGATTGATATCTTGAAAATTTCCGCAGCCTGCGGCTCCCAGCTGCGCTTGAGTTCGAAGCACAATGGAACGACAGCCGGATGATCGGCCATGAACGTCCAATGCCGCATTCCGCCGCCACCGTATCCACCTTGCGACGCCGCGAATGAATCGTCGATGACGCGGAGCGCCGGGTCGCCGAATGACTTTAAATGCCAACGGTATCCCGTCGTCGGGTTTTCGGCGAGCTGCACCTGAAACTTATCCCCGACGTGGACTTCGGCAGTACCGTTATTCTGCGTGTGGTCGATCGCAAGCATCGGTTTTTTCACTTCCTATTTCGCTAGCATCCGCGCGCAACCGGATTGCGGCGGCACGTTAAATCGCCGGCAACACCGCGCGCGACAGGTAGAGAAACAGCGAGACGCCCAACAGACCGATCAGCACGGCAAGTCCCACATCGAAACGCGTGCCGGCGCCCGGCACTTCGTTATCGTTTTCAATGTCCTTGGCGGTCCGCACAAACCGCAAACCCGCAATGACGATCATGGCGACGCCGATGGCGATGAATGCGAGGCCGGCGACGTTGGCAAATATTTGCCCATGCGGACTGATCTGCCGTTGCGTTATCTGCGGTGCAACGACCTGGATGAACAAATCGAACCTTTCGATCACAAAGCCGAAGGCCATCACCGCGATGGCGGTGCGCACCCAGGCGAGAAAGGTTCGTTCGTTGGCGGCGTGGTCGCTGTAACGCTTGATCATTGGACGGTCCCGAGGCAATGGCACACTACTATAGCTCCGCTGCCGCCGGCGCGCTTGCCGCCAAGGCCCGAGCAGGCAGCTTTGCCATACCAAGCCGGGCAATAACACACGAATAGGGAGTGGAACCATGGCCGATGCTGCATCCGGACACCCGAGTCGCGGGCGCTGGTATGTCCTGCTGCTGATCAGCGCGATGTACCTCATCACCTATCTCGACCGCGTCAACATCTCGACCGCGGCGCCCCTGATCAGCAAGGAGTTCGGCTTCGACAAGGTCACGATGGGTTTCATCTTCAGCGCCTTCGTATGGGCCTATGCGCTGTTCCAGGTCCCCGGCGGATGGCTGTCCGATCGGTTCGGCGCGCGCGGCGTGCTCACCGGCGTCGTCGCCTATTGGTCGATCATGACTGCGGCCACTGCCGCGGCTTTTAGCGGCGCTTCCTTCATTGCCGTTCGCTTCCTGTTCGGCGTCGGCGAGGCCGGCGCCTTTCCCGGCGCGACGCGCGCCATGCAGCTGTGGTACCCGCGGCGCGAACGCGGCTTGGTGCAGGGCGTCACCCACAGCGCCAGCCGCCTCGGCGCGGCAATTGCGCCGCCCATCGTGGTGCTGATCATGAGCCAGTTCGGCTGGCGGCCGGTATTCTATGTTTGCGGCGCTGTCGGACTGTTGTGGTCCTTGTGGTGGGCCTTGAGCTACCGCAACCTGCCCGAAGAGCACGGCTCGGTGAACAAGGCAGAACTCGAACTCATCCGCGGCCGCAGCCCGAACGGCGAGATCAATCCGCCGCCGATGGATAAACAGACCAACGTGCCGTGGGGCACTCTGATCGGCTCCGGCAATATGTGGGCGATTATGTTCGCCTATTTCACCTATGTTTATTGTCTGTGGATTTTTCTGAGCTGGCTGCCGTCCTACCTGATCGAGGTCCGCCATTTCACGCTGATCAAGGTCGGGATCTTTGCGTCGCTGCCGCTATTGGCCGGCGTCGTCGGCGATACCGTGGGCGGACTTGCAACCGATTGGCTGCTGAAGGTCTCCGGCAGCGCCAAGATCGGGCGGCGCGTGGTGGCGATCACAGGCTTGCTCGGCTGCGCGATGTGCATCGTGCCGGCGGCGCTGACGGAAGACGCCTATATCGCCGTCTATGGCCTGACGGCGTCGATGTTCTTTCTCGAATTCACCATCGGACCGTCGTGGGCGGTGCCGATGGATACCGGCGGCAAATATTCCGGGACGGTTTCCGGCATGATGAATATGGCCGGTAATTTCGGCGGTGCGCTGTCGCCGATCGTGTTCGGTTATCTGGCCGAGGGCGGCAACTGGCAGGCGCCGTTCATCGTCGCCGCCGCGTTATTGGTCATCGGCTCCGCGGTGTGGGCGTTCTGGCTCGACCCCGACAAGCAAATCCTCGCGGCCTGATTCGCGCATCCGGATCGCTTGCGGCGCCAATCGTTTGTGCTCGAAGCATTGGCGTTCCGGCATTTTTACGGATGCAAAACCAGTTCATTAACGAAACGTAAATTGCTGTTGGCTAGGTAATGGGCACGGTGGATAATCCCAGGGCGGAAACGCGCGATGCTTGTTGTCGTGGCCGCATGCGTCGTCTGTTTGCTGGCAGGGGCGTTAGTCCTGCTCCGACGACGATACGGCGGCAAAGACCGCCTACTGGCTCTGGCGCTCAACAATATGAGCCAGGGCGTGGTGATGTTCGACGCCGCCGGGCGCGTCGCGGTCTGCAACAATCGCTACCTGGAAATCTATGGACTGTCGCCGGATATCGTGAAACCCGGCGCCAAGCTCATCGACATCGTTCGCCATCGGTTTGCGACCGGGAGTCTCGACCGCGATCCTGAGCAGTACTGCGCCGAGCTGTTGGCTCTCATGGCGTCCGGAAAGACTTTGAGCTTCGTATCCGAACTGGCCGACGGCCGCTCCGTCGCCGTGGTCAATCGCGCCATCCCCGGCGGCGCCTATTGGCTGGGAACGCATCACGACATTACGGCGCGGCGGGCCGCGGAAAGAAAAAGCGCGCTGTTGAGCGAGCAGGAATCGCGCCGCGCCGTCATCGAGGACGCCATCGCCTGGTTTCGGGGCAGCGTCGAGGGCGTACTCAAAACCGTCACCGATAACGTCACGGCGATGAAATCGACCGCCGCCGCGCTTTCGGCGACATCGAGCGACACGACCGCCCATACCGCCGGCGCCGTACGCACGTCGAACGACGCCTTCGGCGGGGTCGAGAGCGCCGCGGCGGCGGCGGATGAATTGTCGAAATCGATCGCCGAGATCAATCGCCAAGTCGTCAGCGCCGCCGAGGTGGTGCGCGCGGCGACGACCGAGGCGCAATCGACCAATGAGATCATCGCCGGCCTTGCGCGAGCGGCGCAGAAGATCGATGACGTCGTCAAGCTCATTCAAAGCGTGGCCGGACAGACCAATCTGCTGGCGCTCAATGCCACGATCGAAGCGGCGCGCGCCGGCGCGGCCGGCAAGGGCTTTGCCGTGGTCGCCGCCGAAGTGAAGGCGCTCGCCGTGCAGACCGCCAAGGCGACCGACGACATCGCGTCGCAGATCGCGGCGGTGCAATCCTCGACGCAAAGCGCCGTGTGCGCCATCGGCAGTATTACCGGCCGCATGGAGGAGATCCGGCAATTCACCACTGCGATCGCGAGTTCGATCGAAGAGCAAAATGCGGCCACCGGCGAAATTTCAAACAACGTGGCGGCGGCGGCGGTCGGTACGCGATCCGTGGTTGCCGTGCTGGAGCGCGTCTCCGGCGCCATTGCCGATATGCAGAGCTCGGCGGATACGGTGCTGACGGCGTCTGCCGCCGTCGAGAGAGCCGCGGACAGCCTGCGCGGCAGCGTCGACGACTTCCTGCGCAAAGTGGCGATTTAAGCTCGCTTACTTCTCACTTTAAGATGATGGCCGCATCGGCTCCATCGCCACGCGGGCGAAGGTCGAGATGATTTTCAACCCGGCCCGAAGCGAGCCGTGCAACGAGCCCGCGACTTTCGACTCGCCGCCGAGGCGGCGGCGGTAGGCGACCGGCAGTTCGAGGACGCGAAGGCCGGCGCGCGCCGCGCGCATTTGCATTTCGAGATTCCAGCCGTAGGTCATCTCGCGCATGCCTAGCGCCAGCAAAGTATCGCGGCGGATGGCGCGGAACGCGCACATGTCGGTGTAGCGCACGCCGTACAGGCTCTTCGTCAGCCAGCCGGCGATGAATCCGGCGAGGAGCTGATGCGACGCCATACTGCCCGCTTCGCGTTCGCCGCGTGCGCGCGAGGCAATGACGAAATCGAAATCCCCGGCGCGCAGCGGCGCGACTAGCGCGGCGATGGCGGCCGGATCGTCGGCGCCGTCGCCGTCCATGAAGACGATGATGTCGGCGTCGTCGGCTGCCCGCGCCCCGGCGAGGCAAGCCCGGCCATAGCCGCGGCCCACCTCGATGACCGCGGCGCCGGCGGTCCGCGCGCGGTCTTGCGTACCATCGCTGCTGCCGCCATCGGCCACGATCACCCGGCCGACAATATCGCGCGGCAATTCGGCGACGACCGCAGCAATGGATTCCGCTTCATTGAAGGTCGGAATAACGACGGCCACACGCGCCGCCTGCGGCGGCATTGCTACAAGCTCCAGCGCAATCCGCAGCTGGCGCAAGCCTCCGGCGGCGTGTTCGATTTGAGCGCTTTGCGGAAATTGGCGTAGGCCGGACCGGTCCAGATTTCACGCAAGCTCTGTTGGGTGGCATCGCCGAGCGTGTAATTCTCGTAGCCGCGCTGCGAGAACGGCGCGATGCAGCACGGCAAGGCGCGGCCGTTGGCGGTGAAATACATCACCGTCCACGGCCGCCGGCACAGCGACCAGGGCGAACCCGATCCAGCCGAACCGTTATCGCCGCGCTTGAGGCTGACGCCGGGCTCCGAGGCGCCGCCCGAGGCGCTGAATTCGATGCCGAGCGTGCGGGCAAGCGCGGCGGCGCGGTCGATATGGACGGCGTCGGCGGTCGTGAGCTGCTCGTACAGCGCCTGATCCGGCCGAGCTAATCCTACGGCGTTGTCGGTGAAGAAAACCAGCCGTTGCAAATGTACTTCCTTGACGCCGGTCTCGGCCGCGACCCGGACGAAGTCCGGCAACTCCTCGATGGTTTCGCGCAAACCGGTGAGCCAGGCCGAAACCCGCGGCTTGAGGTGACCCTCGCGCTCCTGCAGCTCGCGGAAGGCGCGCACGTTTTTCAGGATGCGATTGAAATAGTTTTTGCCGCGAATGGCGAGATAGGACTTGGCGTTCGCCGCGTCGAACGAGACGCGCAACTCGTCCAGCCCGGCGGCGATCAGCGCGCGGCCGTTTTTCTCATTGAGCACCGTGCCGTTGGTATTGAACAGAACATAGCTGCCGCGATCTTTCAGGTAGCGGACCATGCGCGGCAAATGCTTGACCAGCATCGGCTCGCCGACGCCGTGCAGCACGGCGCGCTGCAACTGCGGAATCTGATCGACGATCGAGGTGAACAGTTCCCAGCTCATGTCGGCGGGTGGCTCGAGCTCCTCGTAGGTGCGCGGGCAAGTCGTGCACAGGAGATTGCAGCGGTTGGTCGTCTCCAGATAAAGACAAACCGGCTCGTGCTCGGGGATTTCGTTGTCTGCCGTCACGCCCTCGAAATAGCGCTGGGGGTCGATCGCCCGTTTTGTCGCCGCCCTTTGCATCAGCGTTTCGCCCCGTGGTTTATTGGCTGGATTGTACCCGCCTCAAGCACGCGCTGCCTCGATCTGCATGAGACGATCGATCCGGCCGCCGAAGTCATGATCCCGCGCCAGCCGGCTCATCAGTTTTGCCGTCTGCACGGCATAGTGCGGAGGATGAACGTCGTGCCGGCGTTCGTCCTCGCCGCGCAGTTCGGCATTGAGCCGGCGCAAGCCGTCGACGTCATCGACGTCGTACCAGACCGGCAGGCTATGAACCTCGAGACCGATGTCGCGGGCGCGTTGCAGCGTCTGGTCGGCAACGCGGGCCGTACTCCAATCGATATCTTCGAACATGCGGCGGTGCGCGGCCTTCAGGCCAAGCAGATAATAGCCGCCGTCACTGGAGGGGCCGAGGACGGCGCGATCGCCCGGCTGCGCCAGGCACGCCGCGGTCTCGATCAAGAGCGCGGTCGGCAAAGTCGGACTATCGGAATTGAGCACCACAGCCGAGCCGTGTCCGCGCGAAAAAAGCTCGCGCGCCGTGTGCAGCAGGCAATCGCCGAAATTGGGCAGCCAAGCGGCGATCAATCCGATCGCGCCGGGCAGGGTGCGGCGGAAGAAATTCTCCGCGTCGGTGGGTCCGAAGGCCGCGTATCCGGCAATCCCGCCATACGGCGCAGCGTGACGGGCGGCGAGCAGTACGTTGTCGGCCACATCGCACAGAAATGCGGTGTTCAGCGCGGCCGCTTCATCGAAGGTCAAAGGCGGCACCAAACGAGTTTTGGCGCGCCCAGGCGCCGAGGCCTTCGCCATGAATGCAATGCCGCAGGACGCCGTAGCGCCGGCGCCCGTCGAATCCGAATTGCCGCTAAATCGACGCACGCGATCCATGCGATGCCCCCTGTAATCAATCCAGCAACGCAATATGTCTTGCTTGCCAAAGCCGGTGGCCAAGCGCCAATCACTTCCGCCTCAGAGCTACCAAGTGTCGAAACACCAAAAAGTTATCGGCCTCACAAAGTCGTGATCGGAGCGGACCGCCTCTCAACGGCGGGCCAGCGCGATGCGGATGCTGTCGTCGTTCGGGACGGCCGTATCGCCCGCATCCCGCCACGTCGGCGCGGCGGCATATTCTTTCGGCGGCATATCGAGCGACGCTAGCTGTCGCCCTAGAATTCCCACCACCGCGATCGGCACCGCGACTAGTCGCGTGCCCCAACCGAGGAAGCCGCCATAGGCGACGATCAGTTTGATTTTGCCCTGCGCCGTGCGCACCACCTGCCGTACATGGCCGAGCGTACGGCTATCGTCGTCAAGTACCGGCAGACCGATAAGATCGCCGACGCGCACGGCTTGCGGAAACCGCCGCCGCATGCGCTCCTCCTCCGCAATATCCTGCGCCGCCATGGCCTTGTCTTCCGCGCCCATGCCGGTCGGCGGAATCATCGCCTGCGCCACGACAAATGGCCGATCGACAATCGCCGAATGCGCCTGTTGTGCCGGCATCGCGAGACCACTGGCGCAGACAATCGCCAGACCGAGCGCATCAATTTGCAATCGCATCCGCGTTCCTCCCGATCAAAAATTCCGCGCGATTTTGTGAAGCGGTCCGCCTTGCCTCGCAAATACCGTAACCGTAGTGTCTGAAAGTCACCATTACGGAATTCCCGATGTCAACGTCGTCCGTTACTTCAGACGCGTCACGGCCGCGCCTTCACCCGCTGCCGCTGCGCATCATGCACTGGATCAATGCCGTCGCCATTTTCATCATGATCGGCAGCGGATGGAAGATCTATAACGACGATGTGATCTTCGGCATTCTGCATTTCCCCGACTGGATCGTCATCGGCAAATGGGCGCAGTACGGACTGCAGTGGCACTTCTTCGGCATGTGGATTTTCGTACTCAACGGGCTTGCTTATCTCACCTATGGAATCGCGACGAGCCGCTTCCGGCAAAAGCTATTCCCCATCTCCGTGCGCGAACTTTTCGTGACGATCGGTGAGGCATTGAGTTTTCGCCTGCGTCACGACGATCTGACGCATTACAACGCGGTGCAGAAGGTCCTCTATCTCGGCGTCATGCTGGTCGGCGTTTTGATCGTGATTTCCGGCTTGGCGTTGTGGAAGCCGATACAATTCTCCGCGCTTGCCGATCTGTTCGGCAGCTTTCAGACCATCCGGCTCGTGCACTTCCTTTGCATGTCCGCCATCGTTGCGTTCATCCTTGTCCATGTGTCGCTGGCATTGCTGGTGCCACAGAGCCTCGTTGCCATGCTGACCGGCGGACCCGTCGTCGATGACGGCAAGCGGCGCGCCGCGCCCGCCGCTCCCGAAATCAAAGCCACGCCATGATGCGGTGACCCAATGCCGATCCGATTTCCCACGCCGTCCATCTTCCGATCCGGCAAACCGGCCGGCCAGGGCCTGCTGGCAGCGGACCGGCCTTCGGTCGCCGATATCGATCGTCGCGGCCTCATTCGCGGCGCGGTCAGCCTCGGCGCGCTCGGTCTGTTGACCGGCTGCGACGTCAGCGAGGAACCTCCCGTGCAATCATTCCTGCGCACCGTGTCGGCGTGGAACGACGGCGTGCAGGAGACGATATTCCGGCCGAACCATCTGGCGCCGACGTTCTCGCCGTTGCAGGTGGTCAAGCCGCCGCGCTTTAACGCCTATTACGATATCGAGGACGTCAAACCGGTCGACGGCGCGACCTGGAAGCTGGAACTTGTCGGCCGCATCGCCAATAAACAGCCGTGGACGGCGCAGCAGATTTACCAGTTGCCGGAGCAGGAAGTCATCATCCGGCATGTTTGCGTCGAAGGCTGGGATTACATCGGACAATGGTCAGGGCCGAATCTGCGCGTTTTTCTGCAACGCATCGGCGCCGATCTGACCGCTAAATACGTCTATTTCATCTGCGCCGACGACTATACCGAAAGCATCGACATGGCGTCGGCGCTCCATCCGCAGACCATCCTCGCCACCAAATATGCAGGTGACGTCATCACCGACCCGTTCGGCTATCCGCTGCGGCTGCGCACGTCGATCAAGCTCGGCTACAAGAACGCCAAATGGATCAAGGCGATCGAAGTCACCAACGATTTTCGCGAGACGTTCTGGAGCAAACAGGGTTTTAACTGGTTCGCCGGGATTTAGAGCACGATTCCGAAAAGTGGATACTGGTTTTCAGAAGAGATCATGCTCGACCAAAAAGCTAGAGCCCGGTTTTGATCCCATCAAAACCGACAAGGCTCTATTGAACAGCCCTCACGTAAATGCGCCACCTGCCGGCGCGCGTTTCCGCGAGGCGATAATCGGGGCTCGCGGCGAACGGATCCTTGTTCCAGGCGCCGTCTTGCGGGACGACGACCACGACGTCACAGGCAAATCTGGTCGCCATATCGTCGACATCGGCGGGCGCGCCCTGCCCCGCGAACACGCGAATGAATTGCGCGTTGATCGTTTCGCGGCGATCCGGCGGCAATGGCGCGAAGGCGAGCGCCATTTCGCGGCCGGCAAAGCACGAGCTGCGATTGGCCAAGAGCGCCCAGGACATGTTCGCCGGCCATGGCGTGAGGTCCTGCAGGAACAACGGATTGTTGGCGACGCGCGCGGTCGGCGCCGCATAGCGGCGGACCGCGGCCCAAAAATCGGGCGCCTGCGCAAAAGCTTGCGCGTCCGCTGCCGGCGACCCGACAATGTTGTACCGGGTCATCCCGACGGTATCGGGCAGGCTGAGGACAAGTCCGCCGATCGCTGTGGCGGCGATCAGCACCCGTCGCGGTACACGCATCGTTCCCGCTGCTGCGCCAATGATCAGCACCACGGCGACTGGTAAGACCGCGCGCAGGCTGAGATCGTTGTTGTCGCCGACCGTACTGACCAGGAGCCACGAGACGACGAGGCCCGCGCCGGCCAGCGCGATGAAGATCGCAACGGCGGTTTTTTCCGGCCCCACCGCAAGCGTCCGCTGCGTTACAACGAGCCCGATCAGGCCTGCGACGAAGGTCGCCGGAAATTCGAGCGGCAGCAGAATGAGCCAATAGGCCGGCAGATCGAGCACACGGCGCAGCGTGTGCGGAAACAAATCGCCGAGCACGGCGAAATGGCCAATGACGATCGGGCTACGGTCGCCGCGCGCGGTAAGCGTGGCCGCTTGGTCGCGGATGAACGGCGCGGCAATCAATGCGGCAAGGACGGCGGCGGCCGCCAAGCCGCCTAAAACCGCCGTGCGCCGCTCCGGCCTTACGGCAGCGAACAGGATTGGCGCCGCCACCAAAGCCGCGGCGGCGGCCGTCACCCCACCGACAAACGCCGAGCTTTCAAAGCCGGCAACAACGATCAGGACCAGGGTCAGGACGCGCGCGGGACTGGGCCGATACACGAAATGAACGATGAGCACCAGGGCCGCGACCACGCATGACGCCGACATCAGATGTTGCGGCACCCAGGCGGACTGGAACAACCAGCCGGCAAACCCGTTGGGCGACGCCATGAACGGTTCAAGCGAAAAGCTGCCGAACAAAAAGCTCAGCGTGGTGCGCAGCGACGCCCCCGCGGCAAGAGCGACGACCAGGATTGCGGCGCCCGATCGCTCGCTGAGCCAGACGGCAACACCCATCATCAAGGTCAGCGACGCGAAAGCGGTGAACCAGGTCAGGCCGATATCGGCTTCCCATCCGCTGATGTGCAGCGGCAGCGCCAGTTCCGCGGCGCTGAAATGCCAAAGGTAATAATAGGCCAGCCGACCCGGTGCGCCCATTGCGCCGAACACCGGATCGGGCGGAGGTAGACCCTGCCGCGTCATCGCATCGATGACCGCGATTTTGGCGTGATCGAATATGGGGTCCGCAAAATGCACGCCGCCTGCGGAAATTTTCGGAACGATCGCGCTCGCCGGCACGAGAGCGAGGAGCGCGGCCGGCGCGTAGGTCCATGGCGGGATACTCGGCTTTCGCACCGCATCGTCGTTTGTGCTTTGCGTTAGCAGCGCGCCGCCACTGACGATGAGAAAAAGCGCGGCCATGCCGGAGACCGCAGGCGCCGAAAACCCGACCAGCGTCAGGACCGGCAGCGTCACGGCGCTGAACAGCGCCCAACCGACGACCGGCGCCGCGCCGAGCGCGAGCACGCGCGGCAGGACGTGGCGACCAATCGCATAGCCGAAGGCGGTAAAGAATGCGGTCGCCACCAGCGCGCCAAGGGCAGCATTGACGACCGATGCCATGAGAGAGCCAAGCCTTAACGCTGGTGAGACGGACTTTGCGCGCCCGCTCGCGGCGCTTAGGCCGCCTGCACCAGCAGTTCCACCTTCGGCCACGGATCGGGTACGAGATTGCGGAACGGCGCCCAGTCGCTCTCGGACATGCGATCGAAAATCGCGGCTTTGACCGAAGCGCGCTCCCGCATCCGCGCCCACCAATCGCGGATCGCCGCCTGGCGATCCCACATGCCGGCGAGCTTGAGAAGTTCGAGGCGCAGGATATAGGGCACGACCGCGCAATCCGCATTGGAAAAGTTCGCGCCGGCAAGATACGGGCCGCTTTGCAGCGACTCGTTCATCCATGCCAACAATTTTTTATGTTGATTGATCGCATCGATGACGAATTCCGAATCCAGCCCGTGCTCGATGACGCTGCGCTTGTATTCCGCGCGGCGCTTCAGCGGCGATTTATTGACTTCGGCAAGCCAGGCCTCGCGCGGCAGCTTGAGAAAATTTGGTCGGAACGCCGTCGCAAAAGTGAGGATCATGCAGGAATTGTGCAGATATTCGTCGATCAGCTTGTTATAGAGCCGCACGCGGTGACGAAGTTTCGGCTCTTTCGGCATCAGCGGCGGAGCGGGAAAGGCCTCATCGAGATAATACAGGATCAGCGAAGATTCGATGATCGTGTTGCCGTCGTGCACCAGCGTCGGCACGACCCCATTCGGATTGAGCTTGAGATATGCGGGATCGAATTGATCGCCGCGGAGCGTGAGAAGATGCTCCTTGGGCTGGAGGCCTTTCTCGTTGAGCGCGATACGCACCTTCTGGGCGCAGACCGAATTGATATTGTGATAATGCTCGAGCACGCCATCCTCCCGCCGCGTTCGTGTTCGGGCGGATCATGGTCTCGTTCACGGCTTAAGTCTAGGCGATGGGCGGTCGCTTGAGCCACTCGTCGGCGCACTGCACTGCACCGGTCGACGTAGCGTCGCATGGGAGTTTCGCGATAGCCCGCGCTGCGATCGGCTGCCGCGCCGCGGCTTGCGCGGCGCTAGATCGTTCCGCCGCCAACCTGGTTGACGATGTCAGTCCACTGCTCAACCACTTGCCGCGCATCGCGCACCGCCTCGGCGAACGCTTCTTCCTTTTTATAATAGTGCCGCCACTGACCGCTATCGTACATTTCGACGAGATGAGCCAACGCGCGGCGGGCGCCGAACAGCTGCCGTTCGGCATGGTGGCGCTGCACTTCCGCGGTCAAGCTTTTGGTCATAGGCCGAATTCTGCCGAGGAGACGTAAAAATAGAATCAAACCCCTTGGGTTACCGGCATCGAAGGCATTTTAGCCAGCAAATCCGCCCTTCGCATGCTCCTACCGTGATGAACAAAAAGTAAATTCCGGCATCGGGAAGCCGCGGCCTGTCTACGTCGCGAAACAAGCAGGCTTCGAAACTGCTATGGAACCCGGAGCTCGAAATGGGATATTCTGCAGTCTGGGAGGCCGGCATGAGCAGCCCTGCTCCGCGGACCGGCAGATATCGCGGCAACATCCTCGCGCGCGGCCTCTTTCTGTGCACCGCGACCGTCGCCCTGTTCGCAAGGTCCGGCGTCGCTCACAGCGGTCCCTGCACGGCGCAGATCGCCGCGCTCGAGCAGCAAATCAAGGTCACGCCGGTAGGTCCGAAGTCCGGCCCGACTTTTTCGCAAACACTCGGTGCCCAGCTTCATCGTCAACCGACGCCGCGCGACGTCGAGCACGCCGAGCACGTTGCCAATGCGCAAGCGGACGCGGCGCTAGATCGCGCGCGCAAGGCGGACGCCGCGGGCGATGCCGCCGGCTGCGATACGGCGCTCGAAGAGGCCAAGCGCCTTTACGACATCGATCAATGATTTTGCGCGAATTCAGGAACCCGGTGCCGCCTCAATAGGCCTCTTCGGCATAGATCGGATCGACCGAGCCGCCCCAGCCATTGTGAAATTTCTCAAGCAGCTCCTGCGCCGGCGTGGTGCCTCGCGCCAGGCGATCTTCCAGGACTTCAAGATAAGACGTTTCGTCCTGGCCGCCGGCATCGAGGCACTTGCGGCGTATGAGGCCGGCGCGCGCCAGTTCGAGAACTTCGTTCGCGATGTCGAACACTGCGCGGCCGCGAACCGCCGCCGCCAGACCTTGTTTCGGCACGGCGTCGCGCAGCTTTTGCCGATCTTCGGCCGTCCAGTCTTTGACCAGATCCCACGCCGCATCGAGGCTGACGTCGTCGTAGAGAATGCCGACCCACAGCGCCGGCAGCGCCAACAAATTCGGCAGCGAGCCGGAATCGGCGCCGCGCATTTCCAGGTAGCGCTTGAGCCGAACTTCCGGAAAGATCGTGCTGAGGTGGTTCGCCCAATCGGAAATCGTGGCGCGCGCGCCCAGCATCGCCGGCAGCTTGCCGGCCAACAGGTCGCGAAACGATTGGCCCGAGGCGTCCACGTATTCGTCGCCGTGCTTGACGAAATACATCGGCACGTCGAGCGCATAGTCGACCCAGCGCTCGAAGCCCATGCCCGGCTCGAAAACCCAAGGCAGCATGCCGGCACGCGCATTGTCGGTGTGGCGCCAGATCTCCGAGCGAAACGACAGATAGCCGTTGGGCTTGCCATCGGTGAACGGCGAGTTGGCGAACAGCGCCGTCGCCACCGGCTGCAGCGCGATCGAGACGCGCAGCTTCTTGACCATGTCGGCTTCGGACGCGAAGTCGAGATTGGTCTGCACGGTGCAGGTGCGATACATCATGTCGAGGCCGAGCATGCCGACCTTCGGCATATAAGCGGTCATGATCTTGTAACGGCCTTTCGGCATTTTCGGCATTTCGGCGCGCGTCCAGCTCGGCGTCATGCCGATGCCGAGAAATCCGATGTGCAGCGGCTGTGCCACTTCGCGCACTTGCGCCAGATGCGCCATCAGCTCGCTGGAGGTCTGGTGCACGCATTCGACCTGAGCGCCGGACAACTCGAACTGGCCGCCGGGCTCGAGCGAGATCGCGCCACCGCCGGTGACGTCGAACAGGCCGATAACGTCCGCTCCCTCCATGATCGGCTGCCAGCCGAGCAGATGCTGCATGCCTTCGAGCAGCGCGCGAATGCCGCGGCGGCTCTCATACGGCACCGGTCGGTGGCCTTCCAGCGTGAAAGCGAACTTCTCGTGCTCGGTACCGATACGGAATTGCGATTTGGGTTTGGCGCCCTGGGCAAGCCAATTTACGAGATCGTCGCGCCGCTCGATCGGCGTCAGGTCGACTTGATCACGCGCCATGCAGGGTCCCGGTAAAAATCGGCCGCGACCTTATACGCGGTACGCGTGGGAGGGCAATGCGGCGCTCATGACGTTTAGGCGACCGCCTTGCGCAGCTGCGGTGGAAAACGGCGATAGAATGTGTCGCCCTTCTTCGCCATGTCGTTAAGCAGCTTGCACGGCTTGAAGCGCTCGCCGTAATCCTTGGCGAGGCCGTTGCATAGATCGACAAAAGTTTGTGCGCCCATGCCGTCTATATAGGAAATCGTGCCGCCGGTGAAAGGCGCAAAACCGAATCCGAGGATCGAGCCAACGTCGGCTTCGCGCACGTCGGTGACGACCTTCTCCTCGATGCAGCGGGCGGATTCGAGCGCCTGGATCGCCAACAACCGGTGCTCCAAAACGGCGATATCGATAGTGTCGGGATCGAGCTTTTTCGGCTGTAGATCGGCGAGCCCCTGCCACAACCGTTTCGGCCCGTTCTGCGGATAATCATAAAAGCCTTTGCCGTTTTTGCGGCCGTAGCGTCCGCGTTTGTCCACCATCTCCTCGAGCAGCGCCTTCTGCTTGAGATCGATCATCTTCGCGCCGAGATCGGCCTCGGTCGCTTTGAGGATTTTCCAGGCTAGGTCGACGGCGACCTCGTCGGTGAGCGCCAGCGGTCCGACCGGCATGCCGGCCATGCGCCCGACATTCTCGATCATCGCCGCCGGCACGCCTTCGGTCAGCATCAAATGGCCTTCGCGGATGTAGGTCCCGACCACCCGTGACGTATAGAAGCCGCGCGAATCGTTGACGACGATCGGCGTCTTGCGGATGGCGCGAACGTAATCGAGCGCGGTTGCCAGCGCTCCTTCGCCGGTTTCCTTGCCCATGATGATCTCGACTAGCATCATGCGCTCGACCGGCGAGAAAAAGTGGATGCCGATGAACCGAGCGTGATCCATAAACGCAGCCGCCAGCGAGCTGATCGGCAGTGTCGAGGTATTGGAGCCGAAGATCGCCTGCTCGCCGAGCACATTCTGCGTGCGCGAAATGACCTCTTCCTTGACCTTGCGATCCTCAAACACGGCTTCGACGACGAGATCGCAGTCCTTCAACTCGACGAAATCGGCGGTCGGATGGATGCGCGCAAGCACGGTTTCACGGTCGGCGGCAGTGGCGCGGCCACGATTGACCTGATCGGTCATCAGCTTCTGCGAATGCGCCTTGCCCTTTTCCGCGGTTTCCGGATCGCGGTCGATCAGCACAACTTCCAGCCCGGCGAGCGCGCTGACATAAGCGATGCCGCCCCCCATGAATCCGGCGCCGAGCACGCCGATCTTTTTTAGGGGCTTCGCCGGCAGGGCCGGACGCCGCGCCCCTTTGTTCAACTCCTGCATCGAGACGAACAGCGAGCGGATCATCGCCGCCGCTTCCGGCGAGCGAAGAATTTTCGCAAACCAGCGCGATTCCACCCGCAGCGCCTGATCGATCGGCAACTGCAAGCCCTCATAGACGACCTGCAATATGGCGCGCGCGGCCGGGTAATTGTCGTAGGTCTCGCGGCGGTAAATGGCGTTCGCCGGCGGGAACACCATCATGCCGGCTTTGGAATAGACCGGACCGCCCGGCAACTTAAAGCCGTCGACGTCCCACGGCGCCTTGGCCGTGCCGCCCGATCTGATCCAGTCTTTCGCCGCTTTGATCAGATCGCCCTGCGGCACCACGGCATCGATGAGCTTCATCGCCTTGGCGCGATTGAGCTGCAACTGATCGCCCTTGAGCAAAAATTGCAGCGCGTCGGCGGGCGGCAGCATGCGCGCGACGCGCTGCGTACCGCCGGCGCCCGGGAACAGACCGATCTTGATCTCGGGCAGACCGAGCCGGGTTCGCCCATTGTCGGCGGCGATGCGGTGATGGCAGGCGAGCGTCAGCTCGAAACCGCCGCCGACGGCGGTGCCGTTGATCGCCGCGACCCACGGCTTACCGCAGGTCTCGATGCGGCGATACAGCAGCGACAGCCTGCGGCTTTCTTCGAACAGCTTCGCATTCGCCGCTTCCGCACCCTGCGACGCCGCAAGATCGGCGAAGGTGCGGCTCAAGGCTTCCAGCATGGTGAGATCGGCGCCGGCACAGAACGTGTCCTTGCCCGAAGCGATCACCACGCCCTTAACCGCGCCGTCGGTCGCCAGCTCCTCGACGATGGCGGTGAGTTCTTCGATCACTTTCACGTCGATGACGTTCATCGTGCGCCCCGGCGCATTCCAGGTGACGAGCGCAATGCCGTCGCCGTCGATGTCGAGCGTGAAATTGGTGTAAGTCGGTTTGCTCTCAGCCATACGGTTCGCCGTTCTTGTGGGTGTAGCGCATGCCGTTGTCGTCACGGACGACCATCAGGTCGACGTCCGGA
The DNA here is from genome assembly GCA_963780925.1 of uncultured Alphaproteobacteria bacterium. Classification (GTDB taxonomy): domain Bacteria; phylum Pseudomonadota; class Alphaproteobacteria; order Rhizobiales; family Xanthobacteraceae; genus BOG-931. The sequence continues at coordinate 20,513 of CAWAEV010000014.1, forward strand.
TAATGGGCGCGTTCGTGTTTCGCGCGCGTGCCGATTTCCAAATAGACCGCGTCAGCCTCGGTTCTATTGACCAAGTGATGGCCGTTGCGGGTGTTGGCCTTGAAACCGGCCGCGTCGCCCGGCTTGAGGACGCAGGCGCCCTCGTCTTCAATCAGCTCGACCTCGCCGGCGAGGACATAGACGAACTCGTCCTCGTTCTCATGCCAGTGCCGCAGCGCGGACGCCGCGCCGGGCTTCAGCGTCGTCAGATTGACGCCGAACTGGTCGAGACCGACCGCATTGCCGAGCCGCTTGCGCTCGCGGCCGACAACGACGCGGTCGAACGGTTTCGGGTAACCCGTGCGCGTATCGACCGGAAGATTGGCGACGTCGATCTTCGGCATGGACCTTATTCCCCGATCGGTTCGCCGGACTTGCGGTAGAAGCGGCGGCCGTTGTCGTCGCGCTCCATGACAAAATCGACGTCGGGATAGTGCACGCGTTCGCTCTTCGCGCGCGTGCCGACCTCGAAATAGACGGCGTCGCGATCGGTGCGGTTAATCAGACAATGCGCGATGCCGCTGCCGGCCTTGAAGCCGGCGGCGTCGCCCGGCTTGAGCACGATCTCGCCGTCGTTTTCGTGCAACACCAGCTCGCCTTCGAGCATGAAAATGAATTCGTCCTCGTTGTCGTGGGCATGGCGCAGCGCCGACGCCGAATGCGGCTTGATGCGCGTGATGTTAACGCCGAACTGCGTAAGCCCGGCCGCGTCGCCGATGCGCTGCTTCTCCCGGCCGGAGATCACGCCGGCGAACTCCTTCGGGTATGACGCGATCGGCCGCGCCGGCACTTTTGCGATATCGATCTTGGGCATTCGCTCACACCCGCTCGATGATCGTGGCGGTGCCCATGCCGGCGCCGATGCACAGCGTGACCAGTCCGGTCGAAACGTTGCGCCGCTCCATTTCGTCAATGAGCGTGCCGAGGATCATCGCACCGGTGGCGCCGAGCGGATGGCCCAAGGCGATGGCGCCGCCGTTGACATTGACCTTCGACGAATCGAGATCGAAGGCTTGCAGATAGCGCAACACCACCGCGGCGAAGGCCTCGTTGATCTCGATGAGATCGATGTCGGCAAGCGTCATGCCGGCGGTCTTCAGTACTTTCTTGGTGACGTCGATCGGACCGGTCAGCATCAAGGCCGGATCGGAACCGATATTGGCAAAAGCGCGCACACGCGCGCGCGGCTTCAGACCGGTTTTCTGCCCGGCCGCTTTGCTGCCGACCAGCACTGCCGCGGCGCCGTCGACTATCCCGGAGGAATTGCCGGCGTGATGGACGTGATTGACATATTCCACCTCAGGATGCGCCTGAATGGCAACCGCATCGAAGCCGCCCAATTCGCCCATCTGCACGAACGACGGCTGCAACGCGGCGAGCGACTGCATGGTCGTGCCCGGCCGCATGTGCTCGTCCTTGGCCAAAATGGTCAGCCCATTGACGTCCTTCACGGGCACGACTGAGCGGTTGAAGTGGCCCTCATCCCACGCCATCGCAGCACGCTTTTGGCTCTCCACGGCATAGGCGTCGACGTCGTCGCGCGAAAATCCATATTTGGTGGCGATCAGATCGGCGGAAATGCCTTGGGGCAGGAAATAATGCGCGACCGCGATCGAAGGATCGATCGCCCAGGCGCCGCCGGCCGAGCCGATGCCGACCCGGCTCATCGATTCGACGCCGCCGCCGATGGCCAATTCCTGCTGTCCGGACATGATCTGCGCGGCGGCGAAGTTCACGGCGTCGAGGCCCGAGGCGCAGAAGCGATTGATCTGCACGCCGGGCACGCTGTCGCCAAATCCGGCCACCAGCGCCGCGGTGCGCGCGATATCGGCGGCGGCCTCGCCGACCGGATCGACCACGCCCATGACGACGTCATCGACCAGAGCGGTATTGAGATTATTGCGGCTCTTGATGGCGCCGAGCGCCTGGCTGGCAAGATTGAGCGCTGTCACTTCGTGCAGCGAGCCGTCGACTTTGCCGCGGCCGCGCGGGGTGCGCACGTGATCGTAGATGAAGGCGTCGGGCATGAATTCCTCGCAAAACTTCACCGCAGACGCAAAGAACACTCTATCGAATAGCTAGAAGGCCTCGGCTGGCAATTCCATGGTTGACGCAGCGCCGGCCTTGATGCGCGCCAGATGCGTCGTCGCGGCCGGCAGCATCCGTTCCATGAAAAAGCGGCCGGTCGTGAGCCGCTCCGCCATCCGTTTCGCCATGCCGTCTCCTCCACTCGCTTTTGTCTTAGCCGCCTCGGCGATCAGGCACCACATATAGCCGAGCACGACCAAGCCGAAGAGGTGCATATAGTCGGTCGCGCCGGCGCCGGCATTATCGGGATTGCCGAGTGCATTCTGCAAGAACCACATGGTCGCCTGCTGCAGTTCGCCAAACGCCTGGCCGAGCGGGGAAACAAAAGACGCCATGCTTGCATCCGCGCCGCGCTCCTTAATGTAGGCTGTAACTTCGGCGAAGAAAGCCTGCAAAGCGCGGCCGCCGTCCTTCGGCAGTTTGCGGCCGACGAGGTCGAGCGCCTGAATGCCGTTGGCGCCCTCGTACAGCATAGCGATGCGCGCATCGCGCACGAACTGCTCCATGCCATGCTCGGCGATGTAACCGTGGCCGCCGAATATCTGCTGCGCCGAGACGGTGTTGGCAAAGCCCTGATCGGTGAGCACGCCTTTGATCACCGGAGTCATCAGGCCCAAGCGATCCTCGGCCGCCTGCCGCTCCTTGGCGTCTTCGGAGCGGTGCACGACGTCGGCCTTGAGCGCGACCCATAGCACGAGTGCGCGCGCGGCCTCGTTGAAGGCGCGCATCGTCATCAGCATGCGGCGCACGTCCGGATGCACGATGATCGGATCAGCGGGTTGCTGCGGAAATTTCGCGCCGCTCAAGGCGCGGCCGGCGAGGCGCTCCTTGGCGTAAGCGGCGGCGTTCTGATAGGCGACTTCGGAGAGCGCCAAACCCTGCACGCCGACGCCGAGCCGCGCCTCGTTCATCATCGTGAACATCGCCTGCAAGCCGCGATTGGCTTCGCCCATCAGCCAGCCGGTGGCGCCGTCGTAATTCATAACGCAGGTGGCATTGCCGTGGATGCCCATCTTCTCTTCGATCGAGCCGCACGACACCGCGTTGCGCGCGCCGAGCCTGATCGCTTCAAGTCCGCCGCCGGCATCGGGCAGGATTTTCGGAACGATGAACAACGAAATTCCGCGCGTGCCGGCCGGCGCGCCGTCGATGCGGGCGAGCACGAGATGAATGATATTCTCGGCCAGGTCGTGCTCGCCGGCGGAGATGAAAATCTTGGTGCCGGAGATCTTATAGCTGCCGTCCGGCTGCGGCGTTGCGCGAGTGCGAACGAGACCGAGATCGGTGCCGCATTGCGGCTCGGTCAGATTCATCGTGCCGGACCACTGCCCGGCGATGAGCTTGGGCAGGTAAAGCGCTTTCTGCTCCGGCGACGCATGCGCGTGCAGCGCCGCGATGGCGCCCTCGGTGAGGCCGGGATACATGGCAAATGCCATGTTCGCCGAGCAGAGAAACTCGTTTATGGCTTGCGCCAGCACCATCGGCAGACCCTGGCCGCCGAATTCGGCGGGCGCCGAGATTCCGATCCAGCCGCCGGCAGTCAGCTTCTGATAAGCGTCCTTAAATCCCGTCGGCGTCGTGACCGAGCCGTCGTCGTGACGGCGGCAGCCTTCCTTGTCGCCGACGCGGTTGAGCGGCGTGAGCAGCTGTTCGGCGAATTTTGCCGCTTCCGCGAGCACGGCCTCGACGAGATCGGGCGTCGCTTCGGCAAAGCCGGCCAGGTTGTTGTAGCGATCGATATGGAACACGTCGCTCAACAGGAACATCACGTCGTCGACGGGAGCCTTGTAGCTCGGCATGATGTCCCTCCCCCGCGTCCGCCCGCTGGCGGATCGACGCATAGCCATAAACTAGCTGATTCACGACGGCATCACGACCGCCATTTAGGGGTTTCTGCGTTGCAGAACGGCCCCCTGGAACCCCAGCGGAATCCCCACCGCCGGCGCATTAACGGGTTGTTTACGCTAATCCGGAAGAGTCGGCGCCGAGGACACAAGACCGCGCCCTCCGCTTCGTCTGTTAACGAGCCCCAGCTCACAACAGGGCCATCTCGTTTTCCTCCCGGAGTGGCTTGGCGCGCAAATGAAATCTGGCGGTCCGTGGAACCTGAGAGGCCTCCGTCCAGAAACGCGCGAAGCCGCCCGCGACGCCGCGCGCCGCTCCGGCATGTCGGTCGGGGAATGGCTGAACAACGTCATCCGCCAGGACGACGACGATTACGGCGAGCCGATGCGGTCCGCTGATTACGATGACGATGAGGACGACTGGCGGGACGATATCCGCCGTGAGTCACGTCGTGACGATCGCCGCGAGCGCCGGCGCAGACCCCGCTATGACGATCACGAGCCGCCGCCGCGGCATCTCCGGCGCGAAGTCGAGATCGAGCGCGAAGCCGCGCTGGCCCGCGAGGAATTTGGCGAAGTCCACGCCCGCCTCGATCGGCTGACCCAGCAGCTCGAACGCATGGCGCAAACCGATGCGCCGCGGCTTACCGGAGCTCCCGCGCAGCGCGCGCGGGGATATCAGCAACCGCCGCCCCCGCGTCACGGCCATCGTGCCCCGAGCCATAAACCGTTGGTGTCCGTCGACAACGCCGTCGCCGAGATCGCCGAACGGCAACGCCAGCTTTACGGCGACGATACGGTCGCTCCAATCGCTGCTGTTGCGGCGCCCCCGGAACCGGCGGCGCCTGCGGCGCCGCCGCCGTTACCTTCCGGCGTGCAACATATGTCGGAGCCTCCCGTCGATATCAGCAATCTGGAGGACCAGCTGCGCTACATCACGACGCAGATCGAATCGCTGCGGCCGTCGAGCGACCTGGAAAAAGTCATCAAGTCATTTCGCAGGGACCTTACGGAAATCCGAGAGCAAATCACGGAAGCCCTGCCGCGCCGCGCCGTGGAATCGCTCGAAATCGAGGTGCAGGCGCTGGCAAAGCGGCTCGATCATTCCCGCGAAGCCGGCGTCGATTTGGGCGTGCTGGCCGGGCTCGAGAGCGGTCTGAAAGAAGTTCGCGACGCGCTGCGCAACTTGACGCCCGCCGAGAAGTTGGTCGGTTTCGACGACGCGGTGAAGGCGCTCTCGCAAAAGGTCGATCTGATCATCGCCAAGGAAGACCCGGCTGCGCTGCAGCAACTCGAAACGGCGATCGGCGCGCTGCGCGGTATCGTTTCCCACGTCGCCTCCAACGATACGCTGACCAAGGTGGCGGAGGATGTGCGTTTGCTGGCCGCCAAGGTTGACGGCGTCGCCAATAGCGCGGCAAGCGGACAGGCGGTGTCCGCGCTGGAAAGTCGCATCGATACGCTGGCCAATGCGCTCAGCGCTTCGAGCGAAGCGGGTCACGCGGTGCCGCGCGAGCTGGAGAAGCTTCTTTCCGGGCTGATCGAAAAGCTCGAATGGGTGCAGCTGACCCATACCGATCACGCCGCGCTCGGCACGCTGGAAGACCGCATCGCCCAATTGATCAAACGGCTCGATGCGTCCGACGCGCGGCTCGGCAATCTCGAAGCGGTCGAGCGCGGCATCGCCGATTTGCTGGTGCATATCGACCAGATCCGCGGCGGCGGCAGCGCGCCGACGGTCGGCGCAATGCGCAAGCCTGTCGACACCATCGAGCGCGACGTCGCCGAAATCAAGCGCAGCGAACGGCACACGCAGGATTCGCTCGAAGCGGTCCACGGCGCCGTCGAGCACGTGGTCGATCGTTTGGCCATGATCGAAAGCGGCCTGCATGACGGCGCATCCAGAGCGGAAGCGTCAAGCGAAACGCAGCCGGCGCCCGAATCGGAGCCCCCTCGTGCAGCCAAGCTGGCGGCCGTGCCCGAACCTACGCCCGAGCCCGCGTCTGCAATCGTGTCTGCAATCTTGCCGGCTGCCGAGTCGGCGCCGGCGCCGGCAAATGCCGAGATTGCCGGGCGCCGCGGCGGCGCGCCCCGGCAGCCGATCGATCCGAATCTGCCTCCCGATCACCCGCTTGAGCCCGGCTCAGCCGGCGGCCCGCGCGCATTTACATCGGCCGCCGAACGCATCGCGGCATCCGAAGCCGCCGTCGACTTCGCCAAACCTCCCGTCATTTCCGAGCAGGGTGCGAAGCCGAATTTCATCGCTGCCGCACGCCGCGCGGCGCAGGCTGCCGCCGCCGCGCCACCCGAGCGCCACGCGCGCGGCGAACGCGCTACGATCCAAGTGGCGCAATCGGAGAAACCGTCCCGTCTGCGCAAGCTGCTCGTTGCCGGAGCCGCGGTGCTGATTGCCGGCGTATTCCTGCACGTCGCATTGCGCATGTTCCAGGACCGCGCAACTCCAAACAACAGTTCGGCGGCTCCGCCGTCCGCGCCATCGCAACAAATGGCACCGCCAAAAGTTTTGCCGGAAGCGGATTCGCCCAAGGCTGAGCCGCAATCGGGGCCGCTGGTCCTGCCGGTTCCCGGCCCATCCCCCACAGCGCCCGGCATGACACCGAACGCGCCGCCCGCTGCGACCTCAGGCAAGGCCCCCGACGCACTATCGAACCCAATACCGGCTGCGCCGCCGAGCACAACGCCCAACGCCTCGTCCGCCGCAGCTCCCACAACGCTGCCCGCAACCCCGCAACGCCAATCATCGTTGCCGGACTGGGCCGACATCACCGGCTCGCTGCCGCGTCGCGTACCGCCGCCGCCACAAGTACAGCCGGCACAAATACAGCCACCGGCGAGCATCGCGTCGGGGCAAGTTCCGGCAGCGTCAGCGCCCGCAATGGTCGTCGAAAAGCTGCCGGCAACGATCGGCGGGCCGAAATTGCGCGCCGCCGCTATTGCCGGGGATGCAGCAGCGGAGTTCGAGGTCGCCACGCGTTTTGCCGAAGGCCATGGCATTCCCGCAAGCGACGGCGAGGCGGTGCGCTGGCTGGAGCTCGCCGCCAAGCAGGGACTGGCGCCGGCGCAATTCCGTCTCGGCGGCTTTTACGAGAAAGGCATCGCGGTCAAAAAAGATCTCGCCGTGGCGCGCGACCTCTACGCCGCCGCCGCCGCGAAGGGTAATGGCAAGGCGATGCACAATCTCGCGGTGCTCTATGCCGAAGGCATCAACGGCCCGGCCGACTACCGCACCGCCGCGCAATGGTTTCGCAAGGCCGCCGACCGCGGCGTCACCGACAGCCAATACAATCTCGCCATCCTCTACGCGCGCGGCATCGGCCTGGAGCAAAATTACGCGGAGTCCTACAAGTGGTTCGCGCTGGCGGCCGGCAAGGGCGACAGCGACGCGGCCAAGAAGCGCGACGAAGTCGCTACGCACCTCGATGCGCAGGCGCTCGCGGCGGCGAAACTTGCGGTGGCGAAGTGGTCCGCCGAGCCGCAGCCGGAAGACGCCATCAACGTCAAGGCGCCGCCGGGCGGCTGGGACTTGGCGGAGCACGCCGAGAAATCGAAGGCGCGGCCGACCGCCGGCAAACCCGCGGCCGCGGAATCCAGGATCAACTAAAGATCAATCGGCGAGGCAGCGCGCGGCGGGCACGGCGTAGAGCCGTCCCGCGCCCAGCATGTGCGCGGTAAAGGACAGCGCGCCGAATAAAGATACGATGGCGCGATCGCGCACATTGAGGCCGCCGGCATAAGCGCCGAAGGCCGGCATGAGAAGCCGCCGGCCATTGCTGGCGAAGCAGCGGCGGCTCACCGCGCGCCCGCGTCGCGCGACGCGCGCCAGCGGATGCAGATGGCCGGCGATTTCGCCTTCGCTCGGCTGCGATGAGGGTTCGTGACGAAACGCCAGCGCGCCGAGCGCCAAAATATCGGCAAATCGGCCACCGATATTGTCGGCGGGAGCGGGATCGTGATTGCCGGCGATCCAGACCCAATCGCGTCCGTGCTGCAATGCTTTCAGCGCGACGCGGCTGACGCCGTCCATCCGCGCCGGGCCGCCACCATCGTGAAAGCTGTCGCCGAGCGCGATGACAAGACGCGGCGCGTAGCGCTCGATGAGCCGGGCGAGCCGGGCCAAGGTCGTTGCCGTATCGTAAGGCGGCAGCAACACGCCGCGCGCGGCGAAGGAGGAGCCTTTTTCCAGATGCAGATCGGCGACCGCCAACAGCTTTTCGTCCGGCCAATACAGCGCGCCGGCCGGATCGGCGACGAGCGTGATGCCGGCGAGCGTAATCTCCGCGCGCCCCGCTCGCGCTTCCCCTCCCTCGCCCACAAGGGAGGAGGGAGGAAATGGCTGCAATCGCGGCGACCCGCCCTTCATTGCATCGCCTCCTTCACCAGTTCGGCCTCGGTCTCGGCAAGAAGCGTATCGGCCGCTTCGCCATAGACCGCCTCGCGCCCGATCTCCAGCATGACCGGAACCGCCAGCGGCGAGACGTGATCGAGCGCCTTATGGACGATTCGGCCCTTGATGCGCGACAGCATTTCGCCGAGCCGGCGCACGTCGAGCAAGCCCGTGGCGGCGTCGGCCCGCGCGGCGCGCAACAGCACGTGGTCGGGCTGATGACCGCGCAGCACGTCGTAAACGAGATCGGTCGAGATGGTGACCTGCCGCCGCGATTTTTCCTGACCGGGAAAGCGCCGCTCGATCAGCCCGGCGATGATCGCGCAATTGCGAAACGTCCGCTTCATCAGCGCCAATTCGGCGAGCCAGGCTTCGAGCTCGTCGCCAAGCATGTCTTCGTCGAACAACACGGCCAGCGAGAGCTCGCCGCGAGCGATGCGCGTCGCGACATCGCCGATGCCCCAGACCGCAAGCGCATATTCGTTGGCGACAAAGCCCAATGGCTGCAGCCGCGCGCGTTCGAGGCGGCGCGTCAACAGCATGCCGAGCGTCTGGTGCGCGAGCCGTCCCTCAAATGGATAGCAGACCAAGTAACGCTTGTTGGCGCGCGGGAAGGTTTCCACCAACAGCTCGCGGCGGCCCGGCATTTGCGAGCGCCACTGTTGGATTTCGAGCCACTCGCACACTTGCGTCGGCAGTTGCCGCCAGGCGCGCGGATCGGAAATGATGCCGCGCACGCGATCGGCAAGATAGGTCGAGAGCGGGAACTTGCCGCCCTCATAGGCCGGCACTTTAGTATCTTCGGAAGCCGAGCGCGAAACGTACACTTCGTCCTCGACAATCGTCTCGTATTTGAGAATTTCCCCGGCAAATACGAAGGTATCGCCCGGCACGATGGTCTCGACGAAATATTCCTCGACCTCGCCGAGCAGCCGGCCGCCGCGCGGAATCATTTTCGCGGCGCGCGAGCGAACCAGTCGTACCTTCAGCATGTCGGCTTCGACAATGGTGCCGACATTGAGCCGGTAGCGCTGCGCCACGTTGGGATGGGCGATGCGCCAGCGGCCGTCCTTGCCCTGCCTGATCCGCGCGAAACGCTCATAGGCCTTGAGCGCATAGCCGCCGGTGGCGACGAAATCGACGACGGCATCGAAATCCGCCCGCGCTAGCGCCGCATAGGGCGCCGCGCTTGTCACTTCGGCATAGAGCGCATCGCTCAAGAACGGCTCGCCGCAGGCGCAGCCCAGCACGTGCTGGGCGAGCACGTCGAGCGCCCCGATACGCGGCGCCGGAGTGTCCTGCGCATTCGCCGCGATAGCATCGAGCGCCGCACGACATTCGAGGACCTCGAAGCGGTTGGCCGGAATGAGCACGCCCTTCGACGGCTCGTCCATGCGGTGGTTGGCGCGGCCGATGCGCTGCAACAGCCGCGACGCTCCCTTGGGCGCACCAACATTGATGACGAGATCGACGTCGCCCCAGTCGACGCCGAGATCGAGCGAAGAGGTACAGACAACCGCGCGCAGCCGCCCGCCCGCCATCGCCTCTTCGACCTTGCGACGTTGCGCCACGTCGAGCGAGCCGTGATGGAGCGCAATGGCGAGGTTGTCGTCGTTGAGGTGCCAGAGATCCTGAAAAATGCCTTCGGCTTGGCTGCGCGTATTGACGAAGACGAGCGTGGTGCGATGCGCTTTGATCAGCGCGTAGAGCTCGCCGAGCGCATAGCGAGCGGAATGGCCGGCCCAAGGCAGCCGTTCGTCGCTGTCGAGCATGGCGACGTCCGGCGCGGCGCCGGCTTCCGCGATGACTAGATCGGCGCGCGCTGCGCCATCACGCTGCGGCACCATGAAACGGCAAAGCGCGTCCGCTTCGGCGACGGTCGCCGAAAGACCGATGCTGGTCAGACCGGGCGCGAGGCGGAACAGCCGCGCCAGACCGAGCGAGAGCAGATCGCCGCGCTTCGACGTCACCAGCGCATGCAGCTCATCGAGAATGACCCGCTTGAGCGCGCCGAACAGATAGGGCGCATTGGCAGATGCGAGAAGGAGCGCCAGCTGTTCCGGCGTCGTCAGCAGAATGTCCGGCGGATCGAGACGCTGGCGCTGGCGCTTCGAGGTCGGCGTGTCGCCGGTGCGCGTCTCGATGCGGATCGGCAGGCGCATTTCCGCAACCGGCGTTTCGAGATTGCGCGCGATGTCGACCGCGAGCGCCTTCAGCGGCGAGATATAGAGCGTGTGCAGGCCGCCGGCGCGCCGCACACCGCGGTCGACAGAGATGAGTCGGCGTTTCTCCGCTCGCTCTTCCCCTCCCCCCTGTGGGGAGGGGATAGGGGTGGGGGTCGAGAGGGAACGCGAAATCGTCGACGTTATTCCGTCACCTCCCGACCCCCTTCCCCCACCCTCCCCCACAAGGGGGGAGAGAGCCGACTGAGCAAGCGGGTGCGTACGAGATCGTGGAAGAATTGCCGCCGCACTCAACTCCACCAAACTCGGCAGAAAGCCGGCGAGCGTTTTGCCGCCGCCGGTCGGCGCGATCAGCAAGACCGAGCGGCCGGCCTCCGCTTTCGCCAAAAGTTCCAACTGGTGCGCGCGCGGCATCCAGCCGCGGCTGGCGAACCAGCGCGTGAAATGGTCGGGGAGCGGTGAAATCCTGTCGAGCAAAGTCATGTTCCAACCTAACCGCGACAGCGCGTGCCGGTCGAGCATGGCGACGCGGCGGACGTGCCGGAAGATGCGCGCTAAGGAGCCGGCATTATGTCCCTGCCTACGATCGATCCTGCGCCGGACCAGCAGCGCGGGCTCGTTTACCCCTCATGTCTCGCGCCGATCACCGGGATCGCCACCGCCACGAGACCATCGACCGGAACGCCGTTCTCGGTGCGAATGGCCGCCGCAGACAGCGTGAGCAGACTTAGACCTGCTGCCGCGATTGCCGCGCGCAGATAGGCCGCGCCGTAAGCGAAGCGTAGCGTCGGCAATAGCTTTACGCCGTCGCCGGAATAAGTTTCGACCGTAAAGGCAAGAACTCCGTCCGACGCCAGCAGGCGCGCGATCGCGCCGACGATCGGCGCGAGATCGTTGACGTAGACGAAAACATCGGCGGCGGTGACGAGATGATATTTTCCGCCCGCGGCGCTTTCCTCGGCGAGAAAGCCGAAGAGATCGGCGGTCGTCAGGCGATCGTACAGTCCCTTGGCTGCCGCTTGCGCGATCATCGCCGGCGACAGATCGACCCCGACCAGCAAGTCGACGAAAGGACGGAAAACGGCGCCGGCAAGCCCGGTGCCGCAGCCGAGATCGAGCATCGCGCCGAAGTGCATCGGCCGTTTAGCGGCACGCATCGCCGCTTCGACCGCATCGCGCAGCAGCGCCGGCCCGCGATAATGCAGATGTTCCGTAAGCGCGGTGTCGTAGCGGCCGGCATATTGGTCGAATAGCCGCCGCACATAGGTTTCGGTCATGGCCGGTGTGGCTTCGCCCGCGCCGAGCCGCGCCAGTTGCAGCCGCGCGCCATGATAGTCCGCCGGATCGGCATCGCGCGTCCGCTCGAATGCGGCAACGGCGCCGGCGCGGTCGCCAAGCCGGTCGCGGATGGCGCCGAGCGCGAACCAGGCGGTGGCGAAGTTCGGCGCAAGCTCCACCGTCTGCGCCAGAATGTCGGCGGCGGCGGAAAAATCGCCGCGTGACGCGAGCTCAATCGCCGCCTTGTAGCGCCGGTCGGCGATCAGATCGCTGGACGAGACAAAAAGCGGGCCGGTATCGGTCATAGCTTCGTGACTTCCGGAATGACGTGCAGAGTTTATTTGCAGGGTTTATCTAACGTAGATGCGTGCCGAAGACATCCTGGTGCCGACGCCGGCCGGCGTGCATTGCAAGCGCGGCGGCTTTCATATCGACCCGACACGCCCGGTCGAGCGCGCGCTGATCACGCATGCCCATTCCGACCACGCCCGCGCCGGCCATGGCGCCGTGCTGGCGACGCAAGAAACGCTCGATTTGATGCGGCTGCGCTACGGCGAGAATTTCGCCGGTGCGACCCAGACCATTGCTTACGGCGAGAGCGTAACGCTTGAGGGCGTCAAAGTGACGTTCCACCCCGCCGGCCATGTGCTCGGCTCGGCGCAAATTGCGGTCACGGCGAACGGGCTTCGCGTGGTCGCCTCCGGGGACTACAAGAACGTTGGCGACCCCACCTGCGCGCCGTTCGAGTTGGTCCCCTGCGACGTCTTCATCACCGAGGCGACCTTTGCGCTGCCGGTATTCCGGCATAGCGACGCCGACGGCGAAATCGCGAAGCTGTTGCATTCGGTCGCGCTGTTTCCCGAGCGCGCACATCTGGTCGGCGCCTATTCGCTCGGCAAGGCGCAGCGCGTGATCGCACTGCTGCGCCAAGCCGGTTACCACGCGCCGATCTATCTGCACGGCGCGATGGAGAGCATCACGCATTATTATGCTAGCCGCGGCATCGACTTGGGTGAGGTGCGCCCGGTGCGCGGCACGAGCAAAACCGAGTTCGCCGGCACGATTACGCTGTGCCCACCTTCGGCGCTCAAGGATGTCTGGACGCGGCGCTTCCCCGACCCGCTCACCGCGTTTGCCTCCGGCTGGATGCGCGTGCGCGCCCGCGCCCGGCAATATGGCGTCGAGCTGCCGCTCGTTATTTCCGATCACGCCGACTGGGACAGCCTCACCGCGACCATCGCCGCGACGGGCGTGGCCGAAATCTGGGTCACGCACGGCCAGGAGGAGGCGCTGGTGCACTGGTGCGGCACGCGCGGGCTCAAGGCCCGGCCGCTCGACATCGTCGGCTATGGCGATGAGGAGGAAGGCGACGACGCAGAAGACGGCAGCGAAGAGCAATGAACCGCTTCGCCGAGCTTCTCGACCGTCTCGCTTATGAACCGGGCCGCAACAACAAGCTGCGGCTGATGACGGACTATTTTCGCTCCACCCCCGATCCGGAGCGCGGTTGGGCGCTCGCCGCGCTCACCGGGAGCTTGAGCTTTCCGCATGCCAAAGCGGGCCTTGTCCGCAGCCTGATCGCCGAGCGCAGTGATCTCGTGCTGTTCGAGCTGTCTTACGATTATGTCGGCGACCTGTCCGAAACCGTTGCGCTGATGTGGCCCCGTTCATCCTCCCCCGCGCGCGGGGGCGGAGAGTTGAGCCTCACCGCCGTCATCGAAACGCTCACCACCCTCGGCAAAGCGCAATTACCGCAACAGCTGGCGCGCTGGCTCGATGCGCTCGACGAGACCGGCCGCTGGGCGCTGATCAAGCTCGTCACCGGCAGCTTGCGCATCGGCGTTTCGGCGCGGCTCGCCAAGGCTGCCGTCGGCGCGCTCGCCGAGAAGGATGCCCAAGAGATCGAGCTCATCTGGCCCGGCCTGACGCCGCCTTATCGCGACCTGTTCGCCTGGCTCGAAGGCCGCGCCGAGAAGCCGGCAAGCGGTGAAGTGGCCCCGTTCCGGCCGCCGATGCTGGCGCACGCACTCGACGATGCCGACCTGCAAAATCTTGATGCGCCGGACTTCCTGGCGGAATGGAAATGGGACGGTATCCGCATCCAGGCCGTTGCCGGGCACCGGGATAACAAACATGACGACAAATTTGGCGGCCACCTGATCGCGCGGCTCTACTCGCGCACCGGCGAGGACATTTCCAAGAGCTTTCCCGATCTCCTCGATGCATTGCGCCTGCCCGGCGCCATCGACGGCGAACTCTTGATCATGCGCGATCGTCGCGTACAGTCGTTCAACGTGCTGCAGCAGCGGCTCAATCGCAAAAACGTCACGGCAAAACTGATCGACGAATTCCCCGCCCACTTGCGCGCCTACGATCTCCTCGCCGACGGCGATCAGGATTTACGCACGCTTCCCTTTATCGAGCGCCGCGCGCGGCTTGAAGATTTCGTGGCGCGGCTTGTCGACGAGCGGATCGACCTGTCGCCGATGATCAGTTTCGCAAGCTGGGACGAACTCACGGCGGCGCGGAAAGATCCGGCAGCGGCAGGCGCCGGCCCCGATGCCGCGGCGGTCGAAGGCGTCATGCTCAAGCGCCGCGACGCGCTCTATCTGCCCGGCCGGCCGAAAGGCCCGTGGTGGAAGTGGAAGCGCGATCCGTTCATCATCGATGCGGTCCTGATGTATGCGCAACGCGGCCATGGCAAACGCTCCTCGTTTTATTCCGACTACACGTTCGGCGTTTGGAAGAATGGCGAAGCCGGGGAAGAGTTAGTGCCCGTGGGGAAAGCCTATTTCGGCTTCACGGATGAGGAGCTGGTGCAGATCGACCGCTTCGTTCGCCGCAACACGACCGAGCGGTTCGGTCCGGTGCGCGAGGTCGTGCATGACGCCGATCAAGGACTGGTGCTTGAAGTCGCTTTCGAGGGACTGCAGCGCTCGACCCGACATAAATCCGGCCTCGCGATGCGATTTCCCCGCATCAACCGGCTGCGCTGGGACAAGCCGCCGGGCGAAGCCGACCGCTTGGAGCGGCTGGAGACGATGATCGCGGAGATCGAACAGGGACAGGGGCGCGTGCCGTGAGGAAGCCGCCGCACTCGCCTGCCGCAAAACTCCGCCGCGGCCGGATGACCGATGTCGATGCGCTGGTTGCGATCGAGCAGGCGGTCTTTACAAGCGATATCCTGTCGCGGCGCAGCTTTCGCCGCTTTCTCGCCGCGAAAACCGCAGCTGTCATTGTCGCGGAAGCGGCCGGCAAGCTCGCCGGCTATGTCCTGGTGCTCTATCCGCCGCGCTCGACGCTCGCCCGGCTTTATTCGATCGCGGTCGCGCCGCATATCGGCCGGCGCGGTGTCGGCCCGCTCCTGCTTGCGGCCGGGGAGCGGGTGGCGCGGCGCCGCGGGCGCCGCGCGATGCGGCTCGAAGTGCACGAGCACAATGGCCGCGCCATTGCCCGCTACGAAAAAGCGGGCTACCGGCTGTTCGGCCGGCATCGCCGCTATTATGACGATCGCGGCGACGCGCTCCGTTTCGAAAAGCCGCTCGCCCGCGGGTTCCGTCATAGACCCGCCTGACTTCGATCCGCGAATCGGCTTTCATGGTGGACATCGCGGCCGGCGCAGTCGCCAATCGTTTCGATTCCGGCTATGACGAATCGCGCCGTGCCTGACTTCGAAAGCATGATCGGCCAAGTCTTACATATCGTCATCGACTGGAAAGGGACCCGCCCATGACCGGCTGGGTCATCCTGGTCGACCAGCCTCGCGACCTGCCCAACGCGGAGACCCCGCACAAGGTCATCACCACGAGCGAATACTTGGCGCGGCCACGCCTGTTCGACATGGCGCGCCCGAAGCTCGTCAATCTCGCCCGCTCTTACGCCTACCAGTCGAAGGGCTATTACGCCTCGCTCCTTGCCGAGGCGCGCGGCCATCGCGTGGTGCCGACCGTCGAGACCATGCTGGAGCTGCGCGAGCAGAAGCTTTACGAGCATGCGCTGCCGGAGCTCGAAGAAGAGCTCAACCGCTGCGCCCGGCGCGCCGATTTCCAGCCCGACGGCGAATTCAAGCTCCTGGCCTGTTTCGGCTTGGCGCGCGACGAACGCTTCGAGCCGTTCGGTCGGCTGCTGTTCGACTGGTTCCGCTGCCCCGCCCTCGAAGTGATCATCGACACCGGGGGCACGTGGCTATCGATCGACCGTATCCGCCCACGCACGATCACGCGACTTGCCAACGGCGAAGCCGAGTTCTTCCGCGAGTCGCTGCACAACCACACCAAACGGGAATGGCGCGATCCCAAAGCGCGCTCGGTGGCCAAATACGATCTCGCCGTGCTTTACGATCCGAACGAGAAAACAGCGCCTTCTTCGCCGGATTCCATCAAGCATTTCGCCCGCATCGCGGAGAAAATGTCGGTCGACGTCGAGCGAATCACCAAACGCCAACTTGCCGAGCTCGCCGAATTCGACGGCCTGTTCATCCGCGAAACGACCTCGATCGACAATCATACCTACCGCTTCGCGCGGCGCGCCTGGCAGGAAGGCATGCCGGTCATCGACGATCCGATCTCGATGATCCGCTGTACCAATAAGGTGTTCTTGGTGGAGCTGCTGCAGCAGAACCAAGTGCCGACGCCGCCGACGATTATCATCAGCGAGGACACCGAGCCATCTAAGGTGATCGACGAGCTCGGTCTGCCGCTGGTGGTGAAAATTCCCGACGGATCGTTCTCGCGCGGCGTACACAAAATTAAATCGGCGGCCGAATTCAAACGCACCTGTGATGAATTGTTCGAAGAGACCGACCTGCTGCTGGCGCAAAAATTCTTGCCGACCGATTTCGACTGGCGCGTCGGCGTGCTTGCCGGCGAGCCGTTGTTCGTGTGCCAGTACCGCATGGCGCGCGGCCATTGGCAGGTGGTGAAATACCGGCCCGACGGCTCCTCGCACGAGGGCGGTTTCCGCGCCTTCGGTCTAGACCAGGCCCCTGCCGAGGTGATCGACATCGCGGTCCGCGCGGCGCGGCCGATCGGCGACGGTTTCTACGGCGTCGATCTCAAACAAACCGCCCATGGCATCGTAGTCATGGAGGTCAATGATAATCCCAGCCTCGAGCACGGCATCGAGGATACTGTCGGCAAGGACGAAATCTGGACGCGCCTGTTGCGCTGGTTCATCGACCGGTTCGAGCAGTAGGCCTAACACGCTGCCGTCTTCCGCCCCGCCCCCTTCGCCACCTCATCCAGCGGCCAGCGCGCGCGCGGCGCGACGTCGAGCGGGTCGGTCAGGCCCAGCGCCAACCGCTCGGCGCCGGCCCAGGCGATCATGGCGCCGTTATCGGTGCACAAAGCCGGCGCCGGCGCTACCAATTCGGCGCCGATTTCGAAGGCGACGCGATGCAGCACTTTGCGGATCGCTTGATTGGCGGCGACACCGCCGGCGCAAACCAGCGCGGTCGGAGTGCCGACGCGCAGCCGGAACATGCGCAAGCCCGAGCGCAGCCGGTCTTTGACGACGTCGACCACCGCCTGCTGGAACGAAGCGCAGAGGTCGGCGACATCATGATCGCTCAGCGGCGCGATTTTCTGCGCTTCGAGCCGCAACGCGGTTTTCAGGCCCGACAAGGAGAAATCGGCATCGCGGCGGCCGATCATCGGCCGCGGCAGCGCAAAGCGTGCGGCGTCGCCGCGCGCCGCTTCCTTCTCGACCAGCGGTCCGCCGGGATAGCCGAGCCCGAGCAATTTTGCCGTCTTGTCGAAAGCCTCGCCGATCGCATCGTCGACGGTGCCGCCAAGGCGCAGATAGTCGCCAACGCCGCGCACGCCGAGAATCTGGGTATGGCCGCCGGAGGCGAGAAACAGGCAAAAGGGAAACGGCGTCGCATCGGTGAGCCGCGCCGTGAGCGCATGCGCTTCGAGATGATTGACGGCGATCAGCGGCTTGTCGTGCGCCAGCGCGATGGCCTTCGCCGTCGTCAACCCGACGATGACGCCCCCGATCAGGCCCGGCCCCGCCGCGGCGGCGACGCCGTCCAGGCTCTCGAATGAAACTTTCGCTTCGGCCATCGCCTTCGCGATAATGTGATCGAGCGCCTCGACATGGGCGCGGGCGGCGATCTCGGGCACCACGCCGCCGAATTCGGCGTGCTCGCTGATTTGCGACAGGACCACGTTGGACAGAATCTGGCCGCGGCCGTCCGCGGTCCGGCTGACCACGGCGGCGGCGGTCTCGTCGCAGGTTGTCTCGATGCCGAGAACGATCATCGGTGTATTATATGCCCCTGATGGCCCAAACTTCGACCGCAGCATCCATTTTGCGCATCGGTTCGCGCGGCTCGCCGCTGGCGCTCGCCCAAGCCCGCGAGGTGGCGAGCCGTCTCGCCAAAGCGAGCGGCGTCGCACTTGAGCGAATCGAAATCAAGACCATCCGCACCACCGGCGACATGATTCAGGACCGGCCGCTCGCTGAGGCCGGCGGCAAAGGCCTCTTCACCAAGGAAATCGAGGAGGCGCTGCTCGCCGGCGCCATCGATCTCGCCGTGCATTCGTCGAAAGATATGCCGACGCTATTGCCGGCCGGCTTGGTGCTTTCTGCGTTTCTGCCGCGCGAGGACGCGCGCGATGCCTTTATCAGCCGCAAGGCCCAAAGCTTGAGCGAATTGCCGAACGGCGCCGTGGTCGGCACTGCGTCGCTGCGGCGGCAGGCCTTGCTCAAACGCTTGCGGCCCGATCTCGCCATCGTGCCGCTGCGCGGCAATGTCGAGACGCGGCTGCGCAAGCTCGAAGCCGGCGACGCTGACGCAACCGTGCTGGCGCTCGCCGGACTGAAGCGGCTCGGGCTTGCCGCGGCGGCGACCGCCGTGTTCGACCTCGACGAGTTCCTGCCGGCGGTCGGCCAGGGCGCTATCGGCATCGAGACGCGCGCGGACGACAGCAAGACACGAACCCTCGTCGGCGCCATCAACGATCCCGACACGGCGACGGCGCTTGCGGCCGAGCGCGCCTTCCTTGCCGTGCTTGACGGCTCGTGCCGAACGCCGATTGCCGGCCATGCGCGCATCATCGACGAGACGTTCCGCTTTCGCGGCCTGATCGCCAAGACCGACGGCAGCGCAGCGCTGGACGTATCGCGTGAGGGTCCTCGCGCCGACGCCGCGGCGCTCGGTGCCGATGCCGGCCGCGAGCTTAAAGGGCGGGCCGGGCCGGATTTTTTCGAGCGAGACTAAACGGTGCGAATTCTTATTACCCGGCCCGCTGCCGACGCCGAACGCACCGCTGTCGCGTTACGCGCCCGCGGTCACGAAGTTATCGTCGCGCCGCTCCTGACAGCGGCGCTTTTACCCGATGCCGAGCTCGGCGACGGGCCTTGGTCGGCGATTTTGGTCACCAGCGCCAACACGGCGCGTGCGATCGCCGTGCATAAGCGCCGGGAACAGCTGCGCCGCATTCCGGCATTCGTCGTCGGCAAGCAAAGCGCACGGGACCTGCGCGCCGCGGGCTTCGCCGAAGTGAGCTCCGCCGACGGCAATGTCGACGACCTCGCCGATCTGGCCGCCGCGCGGCTGAAGCCGCCGGCGCGCCTGCTTTATCTCGCCGGCGAGGAACGCGCCGGCGACCTCGCCGGCGCATTGCGGGCGAAGAATTTCGTCGTGGACACGGTCGCGGTCTATCGCGTGGTGGCCGCGCCAACGCTCCCGGCCGAAGCGACCGCAGCGCTGGCCGGCGGGCTGGACGGCGTCCTGCATTACTCGCGGCGCAGCGCGGAGGCGTTTCTCGCCGCTGTGCGTAAGTCCGGCCTCCTCGAAGCCGCGCTGACCAAGCCGGTGCATTATTGTCTGTCGGCGCGGGTCGCCGAGCCGCTCCAGGAAGCCGGAGCCGCCAGTGTGCGCATCGCGGCGCGGCCCGACGAGGCTGCCTTGATGGCATTATGCGGCTGAACCGACGCGATTATGCCGACTTGTTAGGGTTTTTTCGGCATGTTGCCGCTGCCGCCGCCCCGTATTATGCCGTCGCGGGGCTGGCTAGGGAGCTTCGATTCGGTGACCATGTCTTAATCCGGTGACCACGTCGAACTCGCTTTGAGGAAAGCATGACAAGCGAGCCTGACAGCAAACCAGGCCGGCGGCCGCCGACCATCGAACTGAAGGCGACGGAAGTCGAACAGCCGGATGCGACGGCGCAGTCCGGCGAAACCGCCGCGGCCGACACGCCTCCACCGCAATCCTCAAATCCGGCATCGCCCGGCCCGCCACCGAGCGCCGCGTCCACCAGCCGCCTGAAATCCCATGCCGTGGGTGCGATTCTTGGCGCCGTGACGATGGCGGTCATCATTGCCGCGTTATGGTTCGCGGGCTTTGTGCCGTCGCATGAGGCCGCGGCGCCCTCGCCTCCCGCAGCGCCGGAAACATCGGCGGCGATGCAGCCTGCGCCGAAGAACGAGGCCGCCATCTCGGCGCGGCTGGACAAGATCGAACGCGCGATCCAAGCCCAGCGAACGGAGCCGGGCCAGAGCAATCGCGTGGCAGCGGCGGAAGCCCAGACCAAAGCGCTTGCCGATTCGCTTGCAGCCGTGAGCCGCCGTGTCGATGACATCGCCGCGACCAGTCAAAGCGCAGCGAAAGTGGCGGACGCGGCCCAGGCGGCGGCGGAGGCAGCGAAGACCGCAAGTGAAAAAGCAAGCCAGAGCGTCAATCAGGCGGCAAATGAAGCGGCAAGCAAGGCCGCAAGTCAGGCAGCAAGTCAGGCCGCAAGCCAGGTCGCAAGCCAAGTAGCCAACCAGACGAACGTTCAGAAGGGCGATCTCGACGCGCTGGCAAGCCGGATTGCCGCGCTGGAAAGCACGGTCAAAGCGCTCTCCGAAAATGCCGCCCACCCTGCCGAGGGCGCCAACGACCAAGCGGCGCGCTTGACCATCGCCGCCGAGGCGCTGCGGGCCGCAGTCGAACGCGGCATACCCTACCAGCCTGAGCTTGCAGCGGTACGATCGCTTGGTGTTGCGCAAAACGACACCGCGCCGCTCGAACCGTTCGCAGCAACCGGCGTCCCCAGTGCCGCCGCGCTGGCGCACGAACTTGCGGCCTTGGCGCCGGATCTGCGCCGCGCCGCCGAGACGCCATCCGGCGGGACGACGTTTCTTGAGCGTCTGGAGGCCCACGCGCAGCATCTTGTCCGCGTCACGCCGGTCGATGCGCCTACCGGCAACGAACCGTCGGCGGTCGTCGCGCGGATCGAGGTCGATGCCGCGCGCGCCGACATTGGTGCGGCGCTGACCGACATCTCGGCACTGCCGGAGACGGCAAAACCGCTCGCCGCAGATTGGGCCGGGAAAGCCAAAGCGCGCGAGACGGCGATTGCGGAGGCTCGGCAGATCGCCGCCACCGCGCTTGCGGGCTTGAGCAAGCCGGCGTCGCAATGATCCGCATCGTTCTCTTCCTCATCGTGATCGGCGCGCTGTCGCTGGGCGTCGCCTGGTTGGCCGACCGGCCGGGCGACGTCGTCATCGTCTGGCAGGGACTGCGCAT
The DNA here is from genome assembly GCA_963780925.1 of uncultured Alphaproteobacteria bacterium. Lineage (GTDB taxonomy): Bacteria > Pseudomonadota > Alphaproteobacteria > Rhizobiales > Xanthobacteraceae > BOG-931. The sequence continues at coordinate 41,867 of CAWAEV010000014.1, forward strand.
CGAAACTTCGCTGATGGTGCTCGGCGCGGGTCTCGTCGCGGGCCTGGTGGTGCTCATCCTGATCTGGAGCCTCATCCGCGCGATCTTGAGGTCGCCGGGCTTGCTGTCGCGGCACTTGCGCCATCGCCGCGGCGTGCGCGCCTATGAGGCAATTTCCAACGGACTGATCGCGGTCGGCGCCGGCGACATCGATGCCGCGCAGAAACACGCCGCCGCGGTCAACCGGCTGGCGCCGCATGAGCCGCTCGCACTGCTGTTGAACGCGCAATCGGCGCAGCTTTCCGGCGACCGCGCGGCCGCCGAGCGCACCTTCCGCGCCATGGCAAGCCGCGCCGATACCAAGCCGCTCGGCCTGCGCGGCCTGTTCGTCGAAGCGCATCGCCGTAACGATGCGGCGAGCGCGCGGGCTTTTGCGGAAGAAGCGGCTCGCACCGCGCCGTCGCTCGGCTGGGCCAGCCGCGCCGTGCTGGAGGCGCGCTGCAAGGACGGCGACTGGGCCGGGGCGCTCGCGCTGCTCGAGGCCAATGCGCGCACGCTCGCGAGGGACGTCTATCGCCGGCAACGCGCGGTGTTGCTCACCGCCCACGCTCATGCCTTGGAAGACACCGATCGCGACCGCGCCAAGGCCCTGGCGCTCGAAGCGCAGAAACTGGCGCCGACTTTGGTGCCGGCCGCATCGCTTGCCGCACGGCTCCTTGCCGAAGGCGGTCAGATACGTAAAGCGGGCCGCGTTATCGACAAGGCCTGGCGCGCCAATCCGCATCCCGAATTGGCGCAAGCCTATAGCGAGCTCCGCTCCGGCGAATCCGCGCGCGACAAGCTGAAACGGATCGAAGCGCTGGCGGCCAAGGTGCCCGGCCATGTCGAAGGCGCGCTGGCAACCGCGCGCGCCGCGCTCAACGCGCAGGAATTTGCCAAAGCGCGCGCCGCGCTCGAACCCTATCTCGCCGCGCCGACCAGACGGATTGCTTTACTGATGGCGGAACTGGAGCGCGTCGAGCGCAACGATGTCGGCCGCGCCCGCGAATGGCTGGCGCGCGCGGTCCACGCCCCGCCCGACCCGGCCTGGACCGCCGACGGCCATGTCTCCGATCACTGGCTGCCGGCATCGCCGGTGACCGGACGGCTCGATGCGCTGGAATGGCGCGTGCCGGTGACCGGAATGGCAAGCGCGCCAGTGATCGAGCCAGAGCCGGCGACACCGGCGCCCGCGGAAATTTCTGCCGCGCCAGCGCCAGAAACCGCTGGCTCGCCGGACGCCGAGGCACTTCCAGCTCGCCGCAGCGAGGACACCCAAATCAAACTTGAGCCTAATCTCGAGCCAAAGCCCGAGCCGATTATCCCGCTGGTGCACGCCCCCGATGATCCTGGGCCCGATGCCATCGAGGAGAGCGAGCCACATGCCGAACAAGACAGCGGCGGGTGGCGGAAGATTTTCGGGTAAAGGCGGCCTCACCACTGCCGGTCGCTTGTTATTTCGGCTGGTCTTATGCATTATAGAACATGAACTATACTGCATGAGACCTCGCCGCCGTGCCGCCAACAAAATCAAAGACCCGTCAAAAGCTTATCCCTGCCGCGCCGGGTAGCGCAGCCGCCGTCGCAGCATTTCTCGCCGCGATCGGGCGCGAGGTGCGGCGCCATCGCGCCAAGCGCGGCATGACGCGCCGGCAATTGGCGCAAGCGTCCGCAACCTCCGAGCGCTATTTGGCCCAGATCGAAAGCGGCGCCGGCAATCCGTCGGCGAGCGTGCATCCGCGCCATCGCCCAGGCGCTCGATCTGCCGGCGGCCGCGTTGCTGCCGGCGACCGGCGCGCGCACCGCGGCGCTCGGCGCCGTGCTCGATCTTGTCGCGCAGGTGCCGGAATGCGAGTTGCTGGAGTTGGCCAAACTGATCGAAGCGCGCGTTGCGCGCGCCGCCGGCGCCGACCGGGCGCGGCGTATCGCGCTGGTCGGGCTGCGCGGCGCCGGCAAGTCGACGCTCGGACGGATGCTGGCGCAACATCTCGGCTGGCCGTTCATCGAGCTCGACCGCGTCGTCGAGGAGGATTACGGCGCCAGCATCCCCGATCTGATCGAGATGGCCGGCACGGCGACGTTTCGCCGTCATGAGCGGAGCGCGCTCGAGCGCGTCATCGCCACGCAGCGAGGCCGCAGTCATCACCACCGCGGGCGGCATTGTGTCGGACCCCGAGACCTACGCGCTCTTGCTGCGCCACAGCCACACGGTCTGGATCAAGGCGCGGCCCGAAGATCACATGAGCCGGGTGATGGCGCAGGGCGATTTCCGGCCGATGGCGGAGAACCGCGAGGCGATGGCCGACTTTGTGGCGATCCTCGAAGCGCGCCGCGCCGATTATGCGCGCGCCGAGGCCGAGGTCGACACGTCGGGCGCGGCGCTGGAGCAGAGTTTTGCCGAGCTTTTGAAGGTCATCACCAAACTACTCGGCCCGCAAGCGGGATCGCCGTGACGCTTGCCGATCAAGGCTTTCTCGATCTCGCGCCGCTGCGGCTCGAATACCGCATGATCGGGCCGCGGCCCGATGCGGCGCCCACCGTCGTCATGTTGCACGAAGGCCTCGGCAGCGCGGAATCATGGGGATCGTTCCCCGATCAAATTGCCGCCGCGACCGACGCCGGCGTGTTCGCCTATTCGCGCGCCGGCTACGGCCGGTCGAGCCCCGGCGCTATGCCGCGCTCGACCTCTTTCATGGAGGAAGAGGCGCAGCGAAGTGCTGCCGCGCATCCTCGGGGCAATCGGCTTCCGGCGCGGGCTGTTGCTCGGCCACAGCGACGGCGCCTCGATCGCCACCATCTATGCCGGCAGCGTGCAGGACCATCGCGTACGCGGCCTCGTTTTGATCGCGCCGCATTTTTTCACCGAGGAGATCGGGCTCGCCGAGATTCGCCGTGCAGCGCAAGTCGTTTGCATCCGGCGGGCTGCGCGAAAAGCTCAAGCCCTGGCATGCCGACGTCGATTGCGCCTTCCGCTCCTGGAACGAGCCGTGGCTCAATCCGGATATGCGCAAGTGGGACATCACCGAAGCGCTCGGTTATATCCGCGTGCCGATCCTGATCGTGCAGGGCAAGGACGATCAATTCGGCTCGCTCAAGCAAGTCGAGACGGCGCAACGGGAATGTTTCTGTCCGGTCGAGACCCTGGTGCTGCCCGGCGTCCGCCACGTGCCGCAGCGTGAAGCCCCGGAACTGACGCTCAAGGCCGTTACCGACTTCATCAATCGGCTGTTGCGCGACCACCGCGAAGGGGAACGGCGCGCCAATTCCGGAGTTGCCTTATCGTGAATTATAATGCATATAAACTCGCCGCTTTAGCGCAAATATGCAGTATAATACATTATCGGGACTAGGGCCGAAACGAACGCTATGGGCGATGCCGATCACGCCACGCCGCGCCCGCTCGCCAACGGGAAGACGCGGATCGATTTCCAGACCGAGCCGGCGCGCTATCGGCACTGGCAGCTCGCGGTCGACGGCGACGTCGCGACGCTGACGCTGGACGTCGACGAAAAGGCCGGGCTGTTCGAAGGCTACGATCTGAAACTCAATTCCTACGATCTCGGCGTCGATATCGAGCTGGCCGACGCCATCGACCGGCTGCGTTTCGAATATCCGCAGGTGCGGGTCGTGGTGCTGCGCTCGGCGAAGCCGCGGGTGTTTTGCGCCGGCGCCAATATCCGCATGCTCGCCGGATCGAGCCACGCCCATAAGGTCAACTTCTGCAAGTTCACCAACGAGACGCGCAACGGCATCGAGGATTTAAGCGAGCATTCCGGGATCAAATCGATCTGCGCCATCAACGGCACCGCGGCCGGCGGCGGCTACGAATTGGCGCTCGCCACCGATCACATCATGCTGATCGACGACGGCGCCGCGGCGGTGTCGCTGCCGGAATTGCCGCTGCTCGCGGTGCTGCCCGGCACCGGCGGGCTCACACGCGTTTCCGACAAGCGCAAAGTGCGCCGCGACCATGCCGACGTGTTCTGCACCACCGAGGAAGGCGTCAAAGGCAAGCGCGCGGCCGAGTGGCGGCTGGTCGACGACGTCGTGCCGGGCTCGAAATTCGATGAGGCGATCGCCGCGCGCGCCAAGGACTTCGCCGCAAAATCTCATCGCAACGGCAATGGCGCCGGCATCAAGCTCGCGCCGCTGACGCGCACGTTTGCGGCGGACGGCGTCGCGTACGGCGCGGTCGCGGTCGATCTTCAGCGCGCCGAGCGCATCGCGACCGTGACATTGCGCGGTCCCGCTGCGCCGCCGCCCGCGTCGAGCGAGGCCATGGTGGCGCTCGGCGCCAATTTCTGGCCGCTCCAACTCGCGCGCGAGCTCGACGACGCGATCCTGCATATCCGGCTCAACGAGCTCGATGTCGCAGCGATCGTCTTCAAATCGTCCGGCGATCCGGCCCAGGTGCTGGCCTACGATCGCTTTCTCGACGCCAACAAGGATCACTGGCTCGCCCGCGAAATCCGGCTGTTGTGGAAGCGCGTGCTCAAACGCGTCGATCTCACGTCGCGCTCGCTCGTCACGCTGATCGAGCCGGGTTCGTGTTTCGCCGGCACGCTGGCCGAACTGCCGTTCGCCAGCGACCGCTCCTATATGCTGATCGGGCTGCGTGACGGCGACAACAAGCCTCCGGCCGCGCTCGCGCTCGGCGACGCGAATTTCGGCGCCTATCCGATGGCGAACGGGCTGACGCGGCTCCAATCCCGTTTCCTGGCAAATCCCGCCGATCTCGCTGCGGCGAAAGCCGAGCGCGGCAAGATGCTCGACGCGGAACGCGCCGAGAGGCTCGGCCTCGTCACCTTCGCGCCGGACGACATCGACTGGGACGACGAAGTGCGCGTGTTTCTCGAAGAGCGCGCAAGCTTCTCGCCCGACGCGCTCACCGGTCTCGAGGCCAATCTGCGCTTCGCCGGGCCGGAGACGATGGAATCGAAGATCTTCGCGCGGCTGACCGCGTGGCAGAACTGGATTTTTCAGCGCCCCAACGCCATCGGCGACGAAGGCGCGCTCAAGCGCTACGGCACCGGGCAGAAGCCGGTGTTCGATACGCGCAGGGTGTAACAGGAGCCCGACATGGACATTCAGAACGTCGATTACACGACCAAAATTCCGAACAACGTCAATCTCGCGGAAGACCGGCAAGTGCTGCGGGCGCTGGAAAGCTGGCATCCCGGCTATATCGACTGGTGGATGGATATGGGGCCGGTGGGCTTTCAACAGGCGCTGGTTTATCTGCGCACCGCGGTGTCGGTCGACCCCAAGGGCTGGGCGAAATTCGATTACGTCAAGATGCCCGATTACCGCTGGGGCATTCTGCTGGCGCCCAGCGAGGACGGCCGCAAAATCCCATTCGGCCGCCATTACGGCGAGCCGGCCTGGCAGGACGTGCCGGGCGAATATCGCGCCATGCTGCGGCGGCTGATCGTCATCCAGGGCGATACCGAGCCGGCCTCGGTCGAGCAGCAGCGCCATCTCGGCAAGACCGCGCCGTCGCTCTACGACTTGCGCAACGTGTTCCAGGTCAATGTCGAGGAAGGCCGCCACCTGTGGGCGATGGTCTATCTGTTGCAGAAATATTTCGGCCGCGACGGCCGCGAGGAAGCCGCCGAGCTGTTGCAGCGCCGCTCCGGCGATGCCGACAAGCCGCGCATGCTCGGCGCCTTCAACGAGGCGACGCCGGACTGGCTGTCATTCCACATGTTCACTTTCTTCACCGATCGTGACGGCAAGATGCAATTGGAGAGTCTCGCCCAATCCGGCTTCGATCCGCTATCGCGCACCTGCCGCTTCATGCTCACGGAAGAGGCGCATCACATGTTCGTCGGCGAAACCGGGGTCGGCCGCACCATCCAGCGCACCTGCGAGGCGATGAAGGCGGCCGGCATCGAGGACCCGACCGACATTGATAAGGTGCGCGCGCTCGGCGTCATCGACCTGCCGACCATCCAGAAGAAGCTCAATCTGCATTACACGCTGTCGCTCGATCTGTTCGGCTCCGAAGTCTCGACCAACGCGGCGAACTGCTTCAGCGCCGGGCTCAAGGGCCGCTTCCAGGAAACCAAGATCGACGACGATCACCGGCTCGAACATTCGACCTATCCGGTGCTCAAATTCGTCAACGGCGAGATCAAGCGGATCGACGAGCCGGCGCTGACCGCGATCAATATGCGGCTGCGCGACGATTACACCGCCGACTGCCAGCGCGGGCTCGACCGCTGGAACAAGATCATCGACAAGACCGGCGTGGCCTTTAGGCTCGAATTGCCGCATGTCGGCTTCCACCGCCAGATCGGCGAATTCAAGGACGTCCATGTCTCGCCGGCGGGACAAATCGTCGATGAGGCGACCTGGAACCGCGACAAGAGCCAATGGCTGCCGTCGAGGGACGACGGCGATTTCATCGGCAGCCTGATGAAGCCGGTCACCGAGCCCGGCCAATTCGCCGGCTGGATCGCCCCGCCCCGCATCGGCATCGACAACAAGCCCGGCGATTTCGAATACGTGAAAATCGCGGCGTAGCGGCCCGACCCGTTAATCCGGGCCGGCAGAAGGCCGGTCACCGACACGATGGTTAATCGGGTCTTAACCTCAGCCCTCCTATGCTATGCCACCGGTGATGCGGCGGGCGGCCCCGCTGTTCATGATGTACAGGATGACCCGCGAGTTTGCCCCTATCAGTCATGGCGCCGAAGCAGGTGCGGCGTCAGTGCGCGCGCCCAACGGGCGCTCGCCTTTCGTGCGCACGCGCGAGCTGCTCGGCGATACCCCGCCGGGCAAGCCGCCGATCAGTCTCGCAGTCGGCGAGCCGCAGCATCCGATTCCGCCGTTCGTCGGTCCGGTGATCGCCGCCCATGTCGCGGAATTCGGCCGCTACCCCGCCAACAAGGGACTCGATGAATTCGGTGTCGCCGTCGCCGGATGGCTCGGGCGCCGCTACAGGCTGGCGCGCCCGCTCGATCCGCCAAGCGAAGTGCTGGTGCTCAACGGCACGCGCGAGGGACTGTTTCTGGCGGCGCTCGCCGCTAAGAATTGGGTCGCGCCGCGCCCCGGCCGCCCCGCCGTGCTCATTCCCAATCCGTTTTACGCCGCTTATGCCGCCGGCGCGATCGGCGCCGATTGCGAGCCGGTTTATCTGCCGACCACGCGGGAAACCGGTTTCCTGCCGGACCTCGATGCGCTCGGCGAGGAGCTGCTCGCGCGCACGGTGGCGTTCTATATCGCCTCGCCGTCCAATCCGCAGGGCGCGGTGGCCGATCTCGCTTACCTCGAAAAGCTCACCGCGCTGGCGCGGCGCTTCGGTTTTTTGATCTTCTCCGACGAATGCTATTGCGAAATCTACAGCGATCGCCCGCCGCACGGCATGCTCGAAGCTGCCGGACCGGATTTCGCCAACGTCGCGGTCTTTCACTCGCTGTCGAAGCGCTCGAGCCTGCCGGGATTGCGCATCGGCTTCGCCGCCGGCGACCGCACATTCATGCGCACTTATCTGGAACTGCGCAATGTCGCCGCGCCGATGGTGCCGACGCCGATGCAGCATGTCGCCATCGCCGCTTACAACGACGAAAAGCACGTCGAGGAGAACCGGCGGCTCTACCGCGAAAAGTTCGATCTGGCCGACCAGATCGTCGGCGATCGTTACGGCTATCGCCGTCCCGCCGGCGGATTTTTCCTCTGGCTCGACGTGTCGGCGCAAGGCGGCAGCGAAGCGGCGACACTGCGGCTATGGCGCGAGGCGGGCTTGCGCGTCGTGCCCGGGCGGTATCTCGCGCGCGAACAAGCCGACGGCTCTAATCCCGGCGCCGACTATATCCGCGTCGCCATGGTGCACAACAACGAGATCACCGCCGAGGCAATGCATCGCCTGGTGGCGGTACTTGGCTGATACAGAGATGGATCGATCGCAGCAATGTCGATGATCGACCGCAGCCTCGACGGAATGGCCCACCTGTCCGGCCAGCTCGGCGCCATTTTGCAGCGCCGGCTGCGCGAGCTCGGCGGCGTGGCGCTGATCAGCCTCACCATGATGGCGGCGCTCGCGCTCGCCACCTGGTCGGTGCAGGACCCGTCGCTGAGCCACGCCACCGACGCGCCGGTGCACAATCTCCTCGGCATGCCGGGCGCAATCGCCGCCGACTTGATGATGCAGCTATTGGGGCTCGGCTCGCTGGCGCTGTTGTTGCCGATCGCGGTGTGGGGCTATCGGCTGCTCGGCCACCGGCAACTCAGCCATGAGCGGCTGCGCGTACTGCTCTGGCTCGCCGGCGCGGTACTGGCCGCCGGTTTTGCCTCCTGCCTGCCGAAGAGCCCGCGCTGGCCGCTGCCGTCCGGGCTCGGCGGCGTCATCGGCGACGCGGTGCTGCGCCTGCCGGTTTATGTGCTGCAGGCGCCGCTTTCAGGCACGCATCGCCTTGGCGCCGCCATCGTGCTCGGCGTCACCGCGCTTTTCACCTTCGCCGGCGCCGCCGGCATTCTTTGGCGCGACGCGGTCGACGAGGATGAAGAGGAAGCTGAAAAGCCGGCCGAGGACGACGACGAGGGCGGCTGGATATCGCTCGGTTTTTTGGCGCATTCGCTCTTGAGCTTTCGCGCGCGGCTGGCGCGGCTGTTCCGCGGCCGGCAGCGCACGCCGATGCCGTCGCGGGACGACATCGCGATGCCCCGCCGGCGTGTCGAGCCGCGCTTCGATAGTGCCGCGGAGCGCGACGTCGAGGAGGAAGCAGTCGCCGATGAGACCGAAGCGCCGCGCATGCGTAAGCCGCGCGCGCCAAAGGCGCCGCGCCGCTCCGGCAGCGGCTATATTCTGCCGCCGCTCGAACTGCTCACCCCACCGAGCAAAGTCGGCCGCGCCACCGTCAGCTCGGAAGTTTTGCAGGAAAACGCCACCGCGCTCGAAGGCGTGCTCGGCGATTTCGGCGTGCGCGGCGAGATCATCAATGCCAGGCCCGGCCCGGTGGTGACGCTGTACGAGCTCGAGCCGGCGCCCGGCATAAAGTCGTCGCGCGTCATCAGCCTCGCCGACGATATTGCCCGCTCCATGAGCGCGCTCTCGGCGCGCGTCGCTGTGGTCTCCGGACGCAACGCCATCGGCATCGAACTGCCGAATCCGACCCGGGAGAAAGTCTACTTACGCGAGCTGCTCGCCTCGCGCGATTATGCCGAGACTGCCGCGCGGCTGCCGCTGTGCCTCGGCAAAGCGATCGGCGGCGAAGCGGTGCTGGTCGATCTGCAACGCATGCCGCATCTGTTGATTGCCGGCACCACCGGCTCCGGCAAATCCGTCGCCATCAACACCATGATCCTCAGTCTGGTTTACCGCCTGCAGCCCGATCAATGCCGGCTGATCATGGTCGATCCGAAAATGCTTGAGCTTTCCGTCTATGACGGCATCCCGCATCTGCTCACGCCCGTCGTCACCGATCCGAAGAAGGCGGTGGTCGCGCTCAAGTGGGCGGTGCGTGAGATGGAGGAACGCTACAAGAAAATGTCGAAGCTCGGCGTGCGCAATATCGACGGCTACAATGCGCGCGTCGCCGAGGCCAAGACCAAGGGCGAAAAACTCAGCCGCACCGTTCACACCGGCTACAATCGCGAGACCGGCGAAGCGATCTATGAGAACGAAGAACTCGATCTCGAACCGCTGCCCTATATCGTCGTCATCGTCGATGAGATGGCGGACCTGATGATGGTCGCCGGCAAGGACATCGAGGGCGCGGTGCAGCGGCTCGCGCAAATGGCGCGCGCCGCCGGCCTGCACGTCATCCTGGCGACGCAACGGCCCTCGGTCGACGTCATCACCGGCACGATCAAGGCCAATTTCCCGACCCGCATCTCGTTTCAGGTCACCTCGAAGATCGACAGCCGCACCATATTGGGCGAGCAAGGCGCCGAGCAGCTGCTCGGCCAGGGCGACATGCTCTATATGGCCGGCGGCGGTCGCATCAGCCGCGTCCACGGGCCGTTCGTCTCCGACGAAGAGGTCGAGAAGGTGGTGCGCCACCTCAAATCGCAAGGCCAGCCGGAATATCTCGAAGCCGTCACCGCCGAAGAGCCGCAGGACGAGGACGGCAATCCGATATTCGACGCCACCGCGATGGGCGGCGCCGAGGGCGGCGAACTCTACCAGCAGGCGGTGCAAATCGTCACACGCGACCGCAAAGCTTCGACGAGCTACATCCAGCGCCGGCTGCAAATCGGCTATAACCGCGCCGCCTCGCTGATCGAGCGCATGGAGCAAGAAGGCATCGTCGGCCAGCCTAACCATGCCGGCAAGCGCGAAATCCTGGTCGAGGGCGCCGACGATGACCCCTATTGAGAATCGCGCGTTCGGCCCTTAAGCCAACAACAGTAGCCGCGAATTCGCCATACCGGGCGCTTAGCGGAATGCGTTAGAGCATGATCCCGAAAAGCGGACACCGGTTTTCGGATAAGATCATGCTTAATCATGAAGCTAGAGCCCGGTTTTGATTCCATCAAAGCCCGGCTCTGGTCGGGCGTGCTTAAAGATGCATCATTCCTGGTGCATCGGCAGGAGAGCGATATGGCGGTAAGGGGCTTGGCTAAACTCGGCCCGGCGATCGTACTCGTGGCGTTGATATTCGGGCTGGTTATTCTCAGGCCCGCAACCGTGTACGCAGAGACCGTGCCGCTGCCGACGCCGGCGCCATTGCCGAAAACGGGCGTCGCTCCATCGCCCGCGGCGACCGACAGTACTCCAGTTCCTCCGGCGCCGATATCGCAGGCGCCGCAGACGCAGCAGGCGCCCCAGGCATCGCAACCGGCCCACACGCCGGGTTTCTTCCCGTTTTCCGATAAAGGCTCCTCGAACCAAGCGACCGCATTCGACGGCAAACAGCGCGCGCTGCTCGACCGCATCAGCATGTATTTGTCGAGCATCCAGACCATGGTCGGGAATTTCGTCCAGATCGGACCCGATGGCGGGCGAACGCAAGGGACGTTCTATCTGCAGAAGCCCGGCCGGGTGCGCTTCGAATACAATCCGCCGAGCCCGATCGACATCATCGCCGACGGCTCCTCGGTCGTCGTGCGCGACCGCAAGCTCGCGACGCAGGACCTTTATCCGCTGTCGGAAACCCCGCTGCGCTATCTGCTCGCCGACCGCATCGATCTGTTGCGCGACACCGACGTCATCAGCGTCTCATCCGACGATACATTCTCCACCGTCACCATCGAACAAAAGCAATTGATGATCGGCACCGACAAGCTGATGATCATGTTCGACGCCAAGGACCTCACGCTCAAGCAGTGGACCGTCACCGATCCGCAGGGCTTCGACACCACGGTCGCGGTCTATAATCTCGACACCACCAAAAAGCCCGATCCGAACCTGTTCGTGATCAACTATCAGGGCAATCAGGGCAGCATCAGCAACCAGTAGTCGGTCAATAATCGGAAAGCAGTTGGCTCATTCGCTGTCTATTATTTATATGCCCCGCGAACTGATTACTGATGTCTGATTGCTGAAATGAAGCTCACCCTGACAACCTGGAACATCAATTCGGTGCGGCTGCGCATCGATCTGGTCGCTAAATTCATCAAGGCGGTCCGTCCCGACATTCTTTGCCTGCAAGAAACGAAGTGTCCGGACGACGCCTTTCCGCGCAAGCGCTTTAAGCGGCTCGGCTACGAGAACGTCGCGCTCAACGGCCAGAAGGGCTATCACGGCGTCGTCGTGCTTTCGCGATTGCCGTTCGAAAGCTTTAATATCCAAAGCTTCTGCGGCAAGACCGACTGCCGGCATATCTCCGCGGTGTTCGGCGAACGCGCCGGACTGCGCGATTCCGTTACGGTGCATAATTTCTACGTTCCTGCCGGCGGCGACATTCCCGATCCGGCGGTGAATCCGAAATTCGCCCACAAACTTGCCTTTCTCGACGAGATGCGGGACTCGGCGGCATTGCGGCCGGCGCCGTCCGAGCGCGCGATCTTGGTCGGCGATCTCAACGTCGCACCGCGCGAACACGACGTTTGGAGCCATAAGCAGATGCTGCGCGTGGTGTCGCATACGCCGATCGAGTGCGAGAAATTCACGCGTGCGCTAGGCGCCGGCGGCTGGATCGACAGCATGCGCCGGCTGACGCCGGAGCCGGAGAAGCTCTACACGTGGTGGAGTTACCGCGCGGCCGACTGGCGCGCCGCCGACCGCGGGCGGCGGCTTGATCACGTCTGGACATCGGCTGCGCTCGCCGACCGCGTCTCGGTCATAAATATTGCCAAGAATTATCGCGGCGCCGAGCGGCCTTCCGACCACGTCCCGGTGACGGCGACCCTGGAGCTCTAGCGGATGAGGGCGGCTGGTCTAAACACTGATCCGATTCGATTGAATTGAATCAGGGTCTAGGATCGCGGTCCGGTATCGCGGGCCAGCGCCGCGCGGACGTTCTCCATCTCCCGGGCCCATTGCTCGGCGCGCGCTGCGATCAGCTCGCGCAGCCGCTGCGCGGCCTCCGGATAGCTGTCCAGCATTCGCAGAAACATGGTGCGGGAAATGCGCAGCACGATGGAATCTTCGCGCGCAACCGCGGTGAGAGGCCGCTGCGATTGCGACAGCAACGCGGCTTCACCGAGCAAGCTGCCCGGCTCGGCGATAAGCTCAGCCTCGGCGGCACGTTCCGGGGTTAGCTGAAAGGAGCCGCGCTGGACAACGTAAGCGCAGTCGGCGGCGTCACCGGCGGCGAACAGCATTTGGCCGGCTTCCACCGAATAGCTTTCGGCGCCGATGGCGAGGATGCGCAACGCGGGTGCGCCGAGGCGACGGAGAACCGGCACCTGGCTAAGGAACGCGATGTCATCCTCGATGGTCATGACCATCCGCGATCATGGCGCTGGGTCATGGCGCTGGGTCACGGCGCCAGATCATGGCACCAGCTTATAGCCGCCGGCTTCGGTGACCAGGATAGCGGGCGCGGCGGCGTCTTTTTCGATCTTCTGCCGTAATCGATAAATATGCGTCTCCAGCGTGTGCGTGGTGACGCCCGAATTGTAGCCCCAGACTTCCTGCAGCAGCGTTTCGCGCGACACCGGCCGCTGACCGGCGCGATAAAGGTAGCGCAGGATCGACGTCTCCTTTTCGGTCAGCCGCACCTTGTTGCCCTTCGGATTGAGCAGGAGCTTGGAGCTCGGCCGGAACGTATAGGGGCCGATGGTGAAGACCGCGTCCTCGCTCGCCTCGTGCTGGCGCAGCTGCGCGCGAATGCGCGCCAGCAGCACGGCGAAGCGAAACGGCTTGGTCACGTAATCGTTGGCGCCCAATTCAAGGCCGAGGATCGTATCGGAATCAGTGTCGTGGCCGGTGAGCATGATGATCGGCGCCTTAAAGCCGTTCTTGCGCAGGATGCGCACGGCTTCGCGGCCGTCGATATCGGGCAGGCCCACGTCCATAATGACGAGATCGATCTGACCGGTCTTGGCCGCCTGCACGCCCTTGCTGCCGTTCTCGACCGCTTCGGCCTCGAACTCCTCGTGCAGCGACAGCTGTTCGGTCAGCGCGTCGCGCAATTCCGCGTCGTCATCGACAATGAGAATCTTTCGCGTATTCGGCATGAAACTCCGGGCCCCGCCGCCGCTTTGCCGCGCCGCATGGCGCGAAGTGCAAAAGTGAAGGATACAGGAGCAGGCATAGATTGGGAATCCAAGGGGGTCGGGATGCGACGAACCTCGTTTCGCTTCATTCGCATCCATGCCCGGCCGGGCCGGCATTCGCAAGGTTGGCTATTTCCCGGCTCCAGGGCGTTTAGCCCATCGCCCGTCGCCTTAGGCCGCGCCGGAATCAAGGCGTCTAAGCACGAAGGCGACGGCGGCACGCCGGCCGGCCGATTTCATCCCGTCCGCCTGTGGTGGCGGGCCGATCGCCTGCCGCGGCCGCGGACATTGCTTCCGGTGCGCCGGATCGGGCGCGACGATGCCTGGTGCGAGGACCCCTTGGATCGCCGCTATAACAAGGCGTTCCGCCGGTCGGCCAATGAACCAGGCGACCGGCTGCGCCGCGACGACGGCCTCTACGATCTGATTATCGAAATCGACCATAATACTCGGCCGCGCGTGGCCGGCCGGGGCAGCGCCGTGTTTATCCATGTCGCCCGGGAGGGCTTTTCCCCGACGGCCGGCTGCGTCGGCTTGCGGCGGAACGAGTTGCTGCAATTGCTTCGGTTTCTCTCGCCAAAAACGCAAATCATAATTCACTTCTAATCGACGCTCGCGCCCCGAAAATCGCGGTGCCGACGCGCACATGGGTGGCGCCGAATGCAATCGCCGTCGGGAAATCGGCGCTCATTCCCATCGACAGGAATTTCAGCCCATTGCGGCGGGCAATTTTGGCGGTGAGCGCAAAATGCGGCGCCGGCGCCTCATCGTGCGGGGGGATGCACATCAGGCCGGAAATAACGAGCCCGTAACAATCGCGGCAGGCGGCAAGAAAGTCATCGGCCTCCCCTGGAAGCACGCCGGATTTCTGCGCTTCGGCGCCGGTATTGATCTCCGCGAAAAGGAGCAGATGGCGATTCTGTTTGGCGATCTCCTTGGCCAGCGCCTCGGCAAGGCTTGCCCGATCCACCGAATGGATGGCGTCGAACAGCGCCACCGCATCCTTGGCCTTGTTCGATTGCAGCGACCCGACCAAATGTAATTCAATGGCGCCATCGCGCCCGGGGCCTGTTGCAGCAATATGGCGCGCGATCAGCGGCGGCCATTTGGCCTTGGCCTCCTGCACGCGGTTTTCGCCGAAGATGCGCTGGCCGGCGGCGATAACAGGCTCGATCGCCTCGGCGCCGAATGTCTTCGACACCGCCACCAGCGTGACGGTCGCGGGATCGCGTCCGGCGTCGCGGCAGGCCCGCGCGATTTCCTCACGCACCGACGTGATGCCGTCCTGCCTGTCCATGGTTTCCATACGGTCAACGATTGTGCGAACAGTTTAGCGATCGCGCGAGGCCCATTTTTACGCGCGCCCACTAGATTATGGAACCGGGGTGGGAAGAGCATTATGCCGAGCGACCAAGCAAAATCGCAGACCTCATTGCGACGGAAGACGCCATTTTTAAGCATCCGTGCCCGGCTGCTCGTGCTTGCGCTATTGGCAATCGCTCCATTGATGGTCGAGCGCGTCCACGGACTCGAAGCCGCCCGCGCCGCGCGCACCGAACGCGCCAACGCCGACGTGATCGAGCTCGCCCGGCGCGGCGTCGAGGCGCAACGCGAGATCATCTCCTCGATCCGCGCGGTCTTGCAGATCGTCTCGCGCGTGTTTGCCGAAGTGCCGATCGATCGGTCCAATTGCAAGCATTATATGGCCGACCTGACCAGCAAAGTTCCCTGGATCCGCGACCTCTCCGTGGCCTCGGCCGACGGGCGCATCACGTGCTCGACCGAACCGGCGGCGATCGGATTGAATGTTTCCGATCGTCCGCACTTTGAGAATGCCCTGCATTCGCGCGAATTTGCGCTCAGCAATTATCTGATCAATCGGACCAATCAGGCGCCAAGCTTGGTCGCCACTTTTCCCGTGATCGCGGACGACGGCGTCATCAAAGGGGTCGTGCTTGCAGTGATCAATCTGCAATGGATCGGCGACCTGGCGTCGAGCGCCGCGCAGCACCCTGGAGCGTCGGTCATGCTGCTCGACGGCAAAGGCACGCTCGTTGCGGGCTCCGCCGACCAGCAGCGCTTCATCGGAAAGCAGTTCGCCGGGCATGCTTTCGCGCAGGAGATGCTCGCCAACGACGAAGGCACCATGACGGCGACCGGCTTCGATGGCGTTCGCCGCATCATCGCCTATGTCCGCGTGCCATGGACGAACGCGCGGCTGGCGGTCGGCCTCGACGAAAACGCGGTGCATAGCGGCATCGATAGCAAGATCAATTTCGCCTACCTGCAGCTTTTCGCGTTCGGGCTGTTCGTCGTGCTCCTGGCCTGGTTTGGCGGCGAGCAACTGGTGGTGAAGCCGATCCGATCGCTGGTGCGTACCGCGGCGCGGTTCGGGCGCGGCGATCTGCACGTGCGCGCCTCGCAGGAGCCGTGGGTTGCCGAATTCGCGCCGCTGGCGGCCGCGCTTGACGACATGGCGGCCAAGCTCGCCGCCCGCGAAGAGGAACTGCAGATCGCCAATCAGCACCTCGAGGAGATGGCGAGCCTCGACGGTTTGAGCGGGCTCGCCAACCGGCGCGGGTTCGACCGCGAGATCGAGCGTGAATGGCAGCGCGCCAGCGAGAAATGCGAGCCGCTCGCGCTGATGATGGTCGACATCGATCACTTCAAGCTGTTCAACGACCGTTATGGCCACGTCGCCGGCGACACCTGTCTGCGTGCGGTCGGTGAGACGCTGTCGCTGGTGACGCTCGACGAGGCGGTGCTCGTCGCCCGCTACGGCGGCGAGGAGTTCGCACTGCTGCTGCCCGGTCTCGATCTCGAACGGGCCAGCGCGATTGCCGAGGAGGCGCGGAAAGCCGTCGAAGACCTGCAAATCAATCATTCGGAATCGCCGTGCGGTCATGTCACCGTGAGCATCGGCGTCGAATCCGTTATTCCGGACAAGTTTCAAACCACCGCCGACCTCATCGAAACGGCCGACACTGCGCTTTATGCCGCAAAACGCCGCGGCCGCAATAATGTGATCGCGCACGTTCGCCAGCTATTGCGCGCGGCGTCCTGAACGTCAGCATCGGCGAATCAGTTTTTGCGTTTTCTTCTCTTTAACGGCCTTTTCTGTGACGCAGTCCGGCGTTTCTTTTCCGGCGGCGCCCAGATCATGCCCTCGAGCTTCATGCCGTCGGGATCGGTGAAATAGACGGCATAATAATTGCGGCCGTAATACTCGCCGGGCGGATCGACGACGTTCATATCGTTGTCTTCGAGAAAGGCGCCGAGCGCGTCGACGTCGTTGCGGCTCGCAAGCTCGAATGCATAATGGTGAAAACCGATGTCGCCTTTGCGGTATTTATGTTTCTTGCCTTCCGCATCCGCCTCCGCGATCCACAACAGCGTCTTGCCGTTGCTCCAGCCGGCCATGTCCTCGTATTCATGCTTCAGCTTGAAGCCGAGGAATTTTAACAGCTTGTCGTAAAACGCCTTGGAGCGCGCGAAGTCGCCGACGCTCAGAACCAGATGGTCGATACCGACGACGCGCGGCATGGCATTGTCCTCCTCTATGGCGGGTTGCTCTAGCCCGGGCTGCGGCGGTACATATCAACCGCCATGTCAATCGCCATATCAACGAGCCTGCCCCGCACTTTGTTCGACAAAATCTGGGACTTCCATTGCGTCGGCCAACGCGCCGACGGCCGCGATCTACTCTATGTCGATCGCCATGTACTGCACGAATTGCACGCCCATCATGCCTTTGCGCAGCTGCAAAAGCAGCAGCGAAAAGTGCACCGGCCCGACCTGACCTTCGCGGTGCAGGATCATACGGTGGCGACCAAGCCCGGCCGCGACGACGACACCAATCCGTCGGGCACCGCCTTTATCAAGGCGATGCGCGAAGGCTGCCGCAACAACGGCATCAGGCTGTTCGACATCGACGATCCGGAGCAGGGCATTTCGCATGTGGTGGCGCCGGAGCTCGGCATCGTGCTGCCGGGCGCGACGCATGCGGTCCCCGACAGTCACGCCAGCACCGTCGGCGGGCTCGGGGCGCTCGCTTTCGGCTGCGGCACCAGCGAGCTCGCGCACATCCTGGTGACGCAAGTGATGGCGCTCAAGCGGCCCAAGCGCATGCGCGTGCGTCTCGACGGTGCTCTTGGCCGTCATGTCAACGCCAAGGACGTCGCTTTGCGGCTCATCGCCGAGCTCGGGGTGGCGGGCGCCCGCGGCTATGCCGTGGAATATGCCGGTGCCGCGGCGCGCGGCATGCCGGTCGAACAACGCATGACGCTGTGCAATCTCAATATCGAAATGGGCGGCCGGTCCGGGTTCGTTGCGCCCGACGAGACGACCTTCGCCTGGCTCGAAGGCCGGCCCTATGTGCCGCAGGGTGCGCTCTGGGAACGCGCGCTCGCATACTGGCGCACGCTGCAATCGGACGACGATGCCACGTTCGACCGCGAAGTCGTGCTCGATTGCGATAGCCTCGAACCGCAGATCACCTGGGGCACCGATCCGAGCCAGGTCGTCGGCATTTCCGGCCGCGTGCCGGAGCCGGCCGCGGTCGATCCGAGCCGTCGGGCTGCTGCGGAAAGCGCCTTCGCCTATATGGGTCTTGCGCCGGGAACGCCGCTTGCCGGCCTGCCGGTCGATCGCGTCTTTATCGGTTCCTGCACCAATAGCCGGCTGCCGGACTTGCTGACTGCCGCGGCGGTGGTGCGCGGCCGGCACGTCGCCGAGGGCGTCGTCGCGATGGTCGTGCCCGGCTCGTCGAGCGTGAAGCGCGAAGCGGAAGCGGCGGGGCTCGATCGCGTGTTCCGCGACGCCGGCTTCTTCTGGGGCGAGTCCGGCTGCTCGATGTGCGCCGGGGGAAATGGCGATCGCGGCCAGCCTGGCGAGCGTTGCGTGTCGACCACCAACCGCAATTTCGAAAACCGGCAAGGGCCGAAAGTGCGCACCCATCTTGCGAGCCCGGCAACCGCAGCGGCCACCGCGATTGCCGGACGCATCGCCGATGTGCGGCAATTGCTGGCGGGGGTCGTGTAATGCAGCCGTTTCGCGCGCACACCGGCATCGCTGCGCCGCTGCTCACGGACGACATCAACACCGACCAGATCGCGCCGATTATGCATTCGCGCAGTCTCAAAGAGGACTACAAAGCGATGCTGTTTCACCGCGCACGGCAGCGCGAGGACGGCGGCGAAGATCCGGAATTTGTCCTCAACAAGCCGCAGTTCCGCGCCGCCGGCATTCTGGTGACCGGTCATAATTTCGGCGCCGGCTCGTCCCGCGAATCCGCGGTGTGGAGCATGGTGGCGAACAATATCCGCGTTATCGTGGCGAAGAGCTTTGCCGATATCTACCGCGAGAATTGCCTGCAGAACGGCGTGTTGCCGATAGTTCTCGGCCCGCAAGATGCAGATGCTTTCATCGCCCGTGTCCTTGCCGTCGACGGCGCGGCGCCATTTGCGGTCGATCTCGTGACGCAGCGCATCAGCGGTCCGGGCGGGCCGGAAATCGCTTTCGAAATTGCGGCGGCGGATCGCACGCGGCTGCTCGAAGGCCTCGACGATATCGGCATGACGCTCAAGCACATGGACGATATCGTCGGCTGGGAACGCCGCGCGGCGACGGCGCAGCCGTGGTTGCAGACGGCGCAGGACAGCCGCTAGTCGGCACAGAGCAAAAAGGGAGGGCGGCGTGATGAGCGTGCGCAAGAAATTCCGGGCGATCATGGCGGGCAAGCGGCTGGTGCTGATGCCGGGCGCCTATGACGCGCTGTCGGCCCGCATCATGGAAGGCGAGGGTTTCGAGGCGCTGTGCGCCGGCGGCTATGCCGCCATCGGCTCGATGCTGGCGCAGCCGGATACCGGCCAATCCAATATGCGCGATTACGCCGATCACTACGGGCGTATTTGTGCGGCGGTCGAAGTGCCGGTCTATGTCGACGCCGATACCGGATTCGGCGGCGTCAATAACGTGCGGCAGATGGTGCGCGCCTTCGAGGCCGTCGGCGTCGCCGGCGTCTTCATCAGCGACCAGGTGTTTCCCAATCGCTGCGGCTATCTGCCCGGAAAGCAGGTGATCCCGGTCGAGCAGATGCTGGCCAAGATCAAGGCTGCGCTCGATGCCCGCCGCGATCCCGACTTCTTCATCGCCGGCCGCACCGATGCTGCCGGCGTCGAAGGCCTCAACGCCGCGATCGGGCGCTGCCAGTTGTTCATGGACGCCGGCGCCGACATGGCGAAGCCCATGGGCGTCGACACCGTCGACGATATCAAGCGGGTCATGCGCGAAGTCGGCGGCCCGCATATGGCGACGCTGTCCCAGGCGGCCGGGCTCAAGCAGCGGAGCCTTGCGGAACTCGAAGCCGCCGGCGTCGTAGCGGCGACGTTCCCGTCGCTCGCCCTGTTTGCCGCGGCGCAAGCGGTGCGCAACGTGTTGCGCATCCTTAAGCGGGAAAACTCGCTAACCGCGACGTTCGAGCACCTGTTGCCGCTCGAAGACTATTACGCATTGGTCGGGCTTAAGGAGCAGCTGGCGCGCGAGGAAAGCTATGACCGCGCCGCCGCGACGCTCGTCCATAAGCGGGCGGCGGAATAGCCGGCGGACGATTAGTCTAGCGCGTCAAAACGGGACCCAAAAAGAAAGGGGCCAGCACGAAGCCGGCCCTTCCCCCATACAATGCCGTAAGGCATTACCCCTTGGTAACCACCGGCGGCGGGGCCTTGCCCTTGCCGGTCTGAGCGCAGCCAACGATGCTCAGGAGAGCCAACACCGCGGCTGTTGCTATAACGATCTTTTTCATAGGGTACTCCCCCTTGTCATGACAGGGTTAACCATACAGAGGGGACATCCGGTCCTCTAGTGCTGAAAAGACACAGTCATGATCTGAATGCACCGCATTTGCGGTTCCGGTTTGCGGTGCGAGCCGCCCTCTAAGTGGGCCATTGGCTCACTCATTTCGGGCTGAAGCCGATTAGAATCGACGGCCGGCGGCCGAGTTATTCATTGCCCAAAGCCAAATTAGCGGCGTTGCAAATATGGCGCACTGGCAAAAATCCATAAAGGCTGCCGAACATTTGCCATCGGGCAAAGGCTAGTTATTGTACGATTAAGGCATCGGACGCGATCAACCGAAGCGAATCGCGCCGCGCCGCGACAATGTGGGGGCTTTCAGTCATCGGGAGGTGACCTCGATAGCTGATTATGGACCCGTGTCATGGTCTCGGAGGGCATCATGCGCCTTAGGCTGACAGACCGTCGACGGCCCGCAGGGTTGGTGGGGCTGGCGATCGCCTTTGTTTTGACGGCCGTGGCAGGCCTCGGGCTGTCGGCGGCAAATGGGCAAAGCTCAAGGACAATCCTGCGCACCGGCAAGCCGACGCCGTCCGTGGTCACCACCGGCTCCGGCGACTATTACATCGAGTTCCGCGCCCGCTACGCGTGGGACTACGGTCATACCTATCTCGTTCACGGCCGGGTCGGCGTGCCGCCGACCAAAGCCGACGTCGCGGGCTTGTCTCCGGTCGGCGATGATTCGACGGCCTGGGTGATCGGCCACTATGTGCCGGTGCCCGCTGAAACCGGTTGGACCGACGGCGATCTCGAGAACAAATATGTGACGGCGCGTTTTCGCGTGCTGATGAATAAAGACACATACGATCGCGATCTGGCCTACATCGAGAAACTGCAAAGCCGTTCGCATGTGTGGAGCGCGGAACTGAATAACTGCAACGCGTTTGTCGGCGACGTTGCGAACTTCATGGGGCTAAAGGTGCCGGCCTCGTCGCTGATCTATCCCAAGGTTTTCATAACCCATCTTCGGTTGATGAATACGGGACATCCGGAAGCGGCGGAAACGCTGGTCAGCGACAACGTCAAGGAAATGAGCAACCCGACGCGCGACGGCCGGGCGATGATCAATAACCATGTCTACACCATCGGCCCGAATGGCGAGCCCGAGTCGAAGGTCGTGCGGGCGACGCCGACGCCGAAAGTGACGATCGGTCCCGTGCGGGTTTCGAGCCGAACGGCCAATTAGCTCGCCTCCCTCTTCCTCCTAAACAACGGACGAAACGTGCAAGTATCGAGATTCAGCGTGATTGCTGCATTGGCGGTTGGCCTTGGTCTTTCCGGCTGCGCCACGAATGGGACCGACGGCGCGGCGGCAACGGCGACCGCCATGCCGGCGTCCCCCGATAATAGCGCCCCTGCCAACGTCCCGATGAGGGATCTCACGGCGGCGGAAAAGAAAGCCATCATCGAAGCGGTCGCGCCGTCATTGCGGAATCCCGGATCGGCAAAATATCGTTGGGCGAAAATCCCGACGATCGTGAACGACCAATCCGTCAATTACTGCGCCATGGTTGATGCCCAAAGCCCATACCCAGCCTACAACGGCGAACAGGCCTATATCGTGGAAGCACAGATGGCGGGCAACAAGGTAAAATCCGCCGTCATGGGTCTCATTGCCGGCGGCAAAGATCGGGCCATCGTCGCCACGATGTGCGCGAAGTACGGTCTCGACCCGAATAAATCCAGCTGACCGGCGCTGCTGCCCAGGCCGCGTCCTGCTAGGCCCGCGGCGACCATTCCTCGACGCTGGCGCCGGCCAGCGAACGCACCCGTTCTTCGTCCTTGGCAAACTCGGCGGCCGGACCGGAATAGACGACGTGCCCGTCGTCGAGCACGTAGGCGCGGTCCGCGACTTCCACGGCGGCGCGCACATTCTGCTCCACCAGCAACACCGAAATGCCTTGCTCGCGCGCCGAGGTGACGACCTTGAACACATCCTGCACGATCAGGGGCGCGAGGCCTTGGCTCGGCTCGTCAAGCAGCAGCAGTTTCGGGTTCAACAACAGCGCGCGCGCGATCGCCAGCATTTCCTGTTCGCCGCCGGACAATTGCCGGCCCTTGTTGTTCTTGCGCTCGGCAAGCCGCGGGAACAGCTCGTAGATGCGCGGGATCGTCCACGGGCCCGGTTTCTCGATCGGCACTTTGAGATTTTCTTCGACCGTCAAATTGGGGAAGATGCGGCGTCCCTCCGGCACGTAGCCGACGCCGAGATTTGCGACCCGGTACGGCGGCCAGTCGGTAGTGGCGTGACCGAAGATACGCACCGCGCCGTCGCGCGCATGCGTGAGACCGACGAGGCTGCGCAGCGTCGTCGTTTTGCCGGCGCCGTTGCGGCCGAGCAGCGTGACGATTTCGCCCTCCCGCACCTCAAGGCCGACGCCGTGCAGGATGTGGCTCTTGCCGTAATAGGTGTGGAGGCCCTCGGCCTCGAGTACGACGCCGCTCACGCTGCTGCCTTCCCCAAATACGCTGCTTGCACCGCCTCGTTGGCGGCGATCTCCTGCGGCGTGCCCTCGGCGAGAAATTTGCCCTGGTCGAGCACCATGATGCGGTCGGCAAGATGGAAGACGACGCGCATGTCGTGCTCGATCAACACGATCGTAAGCTTCTGGTCGCGATGCAGCCTACGGATCAATTGGGTGATGTCGTAGGTCTCCTGGTCGCCCATGCCGGCGGTCGGTTCGTCGAGCAGCAAGAGCCGCGGTTTCAGCGCCAGCGCCATCATGATCTCGGTGGCGCGCTGGTCGCCGTGGGCGAGTTCGCCGACCAGCCGGTCGGCTTTTTCGGTCAAGCCGCTCATTTCCAGCAAGTCAACGACGCGCGCCCTGACCTCGCCGTCGGCATCTTGCGACTGCCAAAATCGCAATCGATACCCGCTGGCCACTTCGACGGCGATACGGAGATTTTCCCGGATCGTGAGTTCCGGAAATACTTCGGTGATTTGGAAAGTGCGGGCGATGCCGCGCCATACGCGCCGCGCCGGCAACAGATGGGTCACATCGTCGCCGTCGAAAATGATGTGGCCGGCGCTCGGCGTGAGGAACCCGCTGATCAGGTTGAAGAACGTGGTCTTGCCGGCGCCGTTGGGGCCGATCACGGCGCGCAACTCGCCCGGCTCGACCATCATCGACACATCGTTGACGGCGACCAGACTGCCGAAATGCTTGGAGACTTTCTCAACACGCAACAGGGTCACGGTGCCCCCCTACGGCCGATCACGCCGAGAATGCCACGCGGAAAGAACAGCACGATCAGCACAAAAAACAAACCGATAAAGGATTCCCAGTTCTCGGTATGGCTCGACACGTAGTCCTGGACCACAACAAAGATCACCGCTCCCACCAGCGGCCCCCAGAACGCACGCATGCCGCCGAGCACCGCCATGATGACGAAATTGCCCGACTGGCCCCAGTATAGCGCGCGCGGGTCGACGAAATTGTTCAGAAGCGCATAAAGCGTGCCCGCGAGGCTGACAAAAGCGCACGAGATAACGAAGGAGAGCCAGATGTGGATATTGATCGGGATGCCGAGGAAACGCGCACGGCGTTCGTTCTCGCGGATCGCCAACAGGGTGCGCCCGAAGGGCGAGTGCAGCAGCATCGTCATGACCGCGACGCTGGCGGCGAAGAAGAAGAGGATAACGTAATAGAACGCCTCGGCGTTGTGGAGTATATCGAGCTTGGCGAAGCCGAAATCGAGTGGCATGCGGTGCCAGTCGGTGAGCCCGTCATCGCCGCCGGTGACGTTGTTCCAGCGGAAAGTGATGAAGTAGAACACCTGGCCGAAGGCGATCGTCACCATCGCGAAGTAGACTCCCCTGAGCCGGGCGATCATCGGACCGATGATCGCGGCGGCGGCGGTGCCGACCACGACGCCCACGAGCATGGCAAGCGGCGTGCTCGGGACCAGATATTTGATGGTCATGGCGGCGCCATAGGCGCCGAGGCCGAAGTAAGCGGCATGGCCGAACGACAGGATGCCAGTGAAGCCGAGCAAGAAATTCAGCGCCATGGCAGCAAGCGCCATCACCAGCACGCGGCTGCCGAGTTCGGTATAGCCGCCGATCCACTGCATCCAGAACGGCGCCGCCAGCAGCAGCAGCCAGATGATGACGTTCGCGGCCAGCTTGTTGTCGAGCTTGCCCACTCAGAACCTGCCTTCCTCGCCCAGCAGACCGCGTGGGCGAACCAGCAGTACGAGAGCCATCATAATGTAGATGATCGCCTCGGTGGCCGAGGGGAAGAACACGGTCGTGATGCCCGAGGCGACGCCGATCAGCAGTCCGCCCAACAGCGTCCCGGGCAGGCTGCCGAGGCCGCCGATGATGATGGCGACAAAACTCGGCATGATCAGCGAGGTGCCGATCACCGGCTGGAGGCCGAGCATGCCGGCGGCGAGCACCCCAGCCAGTCCCGCGAGGTAGATGCCAAGTCCGAAATTGAGGTTGCGCAGGATGCGCACGTTGACGCCTAGCACCGAGACGGTCTCGAGGTCGAGGGTTCCGGCGCGGATGCGCATGCCGAGGCGAGTGCGTGTCAAGATGAAAAACAGACCCGCAACCGCCGCGGCGACCAGCACGACCATAAAGACGCGATAGCCGGTGAGGAAAAAATATTCGACGCTGAGCGGCTGCATCAGCCAGTCGGGCACCTGATATGGCACGCTCTGCGCGCCCCAGATGAAGCGCGTGCCGTCCTCGATGATATAGGCGAGGCCGAAGGTCAGGAGCAGGCTGTAAAGCGGATCGCGTCCGTACAGCCGGCGAATCAATACGCGCTCGACCAGGATGCCGATGAAGGCGGTGAGGAACGGCGCCACCACCAGCGCGCCCCAGAAGCCGATATAGGGAATCAGCATATAGGCGAGGTAACCACCTATCGCGAGGAAGCCGCCATGGGCGAAATTGATCACACCGGAAAGATTGAGGATCAACGAGAGGCCGAGAGCCATGAGCGCGTAGAACGCGCCGACGATCAGCCCGTTGAAAACGTTGAACACAATCAATTGCGTCATATGGGCGGCACACCCTAAGACTAAGCTGAGAATCTCAGGCCGACCCGATGGCCGACCAGAGGGCAATGATCCCCTTCGGCCAAACCGGCGCTCCCTAAAGCGCCGGGGCCCTTTTTCACCGTCGCGCACCGGGCGTCGCGCGATCCGCGACGCCCGGCACCACGAGATATCAACCCGGCCGCCAGCTACGCCGGCCCGCGCCTTACGATGGCCAAGTCATCTTGCACCCAGTCTCCTCGAGCGTACCGGAGACTTTGGGATCGCTGCCCTTGACCACGTCGGTGACCTTGAACAGATCGTCGGGCGCGCTGCCTTGCGCCTGCGCGTGACCGACATAGAGGTCGCCGATGAGCTGGTTCTGGCCGGCGCGGAAATAGGCGCCATCCGGCATCAGGGCCACCTCGGGCGGCAAATGATAGCCCTGGAGGAATTTGGCCATCTTGACCGCCTCAAGCGACTTCGCACCGTTGGCTGCGAGCGCGCAACTCCAGGTCGCCGAGAAGCCGAACCAGGTGCGCGCCGTCGGCACGCGGCCGGTACTTTTCTTGATGGCCGCGACGAACTCTGCGACGTGCGGCACGCCGGGTTGCTGCCAGTACCACTCGAACACCCAGGTGCCGATGCGCGCGTCGGGCGGCAGGCCTTCTAGTGGCTCCAGCTCCCCTTGGGCGCCGGCGAGATGGAAGCGCTTGTCGAGGCCGAACTGCACGGCCTGCTTGAGCGCGTTCACCTGGTCGTCGCCCTGGACCAGGAAGATGATGACGTCCGGCTTTGCCGCCTGGGCCTTGATCAGGTAGGATGAGAAATCGGTGGTGCCGAGCGGCGTCAAGTCGCCGCCGACCCGCGTGCCGCCGAGTTTCGTGGCCGCATTGATCATGCCCGCCTCGAGCGTGTGGCCGAAGGCGTAGTCGGGCGTGATGTAGTACCACTTCTTGCCGTAGTCCTTGATCAGCGTGCCGGCGACCGCGTTCGCTTCGGTCTGGGTCGTATTGCAAATGCGGAACACGTTCCAGTGACAGGTGGTGCCCGTGACCGCGTCGGTGTGGCCGCCGGGATCGATCATGAACACGCCCTTCTCGTAGGCAACCGAAGCCATGGCGAGAGCCAGCGCCGAGTTGATGTTGCCGATCAGGAAGTTGACCTTGTCGCTATCGATCAGCTTGCGCGCCTTCTGCACCGTCGTGCCGGCGTCGCCGCTGGTCGAATCCTCGACCAGGAGCTCGGCCTTGCGGCCGAGGATGCCGCCCTTGGCGTTGATCTGTTCGATTGCGAGCTGGCAGCCAGCGAGCTCGTTCTTGCCGAGCGCGGCGTAGGTTCCGGTCAGCGGGTTGTCGAGACCCAGCTTGACGGTTTCGTCGGCAAGCGACTTCACCACGAACGGGCTGGCGACTTGCATGGCGCCGAGCGCAAGACCGGCTTTGAGGATCGTCCGCCGCTTTACGGGGACGCCGATAAGACCCTGAGACATTATTCCCTCCCTAATGCTGTTTCTTGGATCGCGTGTGAATGCCGATCGTTTAGGTCTAAATGACCGGTGTGTTTCAATTACACGAATGTCGTATAACGGCGCGGAATGCAACGCGAATTGCCGACTGCACTCCGCGGCAGTGAAGCCGCGACGCCCATTTTTTCGCCATTGCACGTGCATTGACGCGCGTCGGAAAGGAAATATCGCCGATTATAGCGCGCTTGGGCCCTTGCCCTAGCAATCGGTGAGACAAAGCGCCGCTCCCCCCGCATACACAAAGCGACCGCGCTTATTCAGAATCGGCCGCGGCACTCACGGGCTACAAAATCATGGTTAACGGCGAGATCAACTGCCTGCGTTCTCCCGCGACTTTGGTTGTCACGGGCAACCATCATGGCGCGACATACATCGTCCGGGCATCGGCGGTGAACGCCTTGCGCGAGTCCGGATCGAGATAGAACATGTGGCCGCCGCGGTAGAGCTTGAGTTCGGTGCGCTCTTCGCCTTCGAACGTCGGCAAATGCTGCAACAGATAGCGCGTCACCGCATAGGGCGTGACCATGTCGCTATAGCCGTGCGCGATCATGAGCCGGAACGACGGCGTCAGCGCCAAGAGCACGCGCAGATCGTCGGTGATGCTCGGCTGGCCGTGACCTCGCTCCCAATCCCATTTTCTCGAAATGCCGCCGTCGAGCAAGTTGTAAGTCATCTCGGTCTTGAAGCCGAGCTCGTCGCGCGCATAGCCGACAAACGCGCTGCCGTAGGCGCGGATCATGCCGTCGAGGATCGGATCGGGGCCGCGCGCCACCGGCGTTTCGGGATAGGGATCGTCCGACGCGAAGGTCGCATCATAATGGCTGACGATCCTGTGGCCGCCGGCGAGGTTCTTGACATAATCGTCGCTGATGAAGCCGCGCGACTGCGTAATCGCGTCCACCGACAGCCCCGTCATTTTCGCCACGTGCGCATAAAAATTCTTGGCGGCATCGCCCTGCGGCGGCGGACCGGCCAGCGTGGTGAGATAATCGGTCAGCGCAAAATGCTCGGCCTGCGCCAGCGCATCCTTGCTGAACGCGTGTTTGCGCTCGAGCTCGGCCGCCGCCAGCGACGGCAGTTGCAGCGCGGCGCCGAGCGCGAAACGGTCGCCGCCGAATTGGAACGCGCCGTCGAGCATCGGCGATACCATCAGGATTCCGGAAACGACGATGCCTTGATCGTTCTGCAATGCGCGCGCGACCTTGGCGGCGCGAAAACCGCCGTAGCTTTCGCCGAGGATGAATTTCGGCGAACTGGCGCGGCTGTTTTTCGCAACATAGAGCGCGACGACTTTGGCCATGGACTCCGCGTCACCGTGCACGCTCCAGAAAAATCGGTCATCGTCGGGTTTGGCCGGACGGCTCCAGCCGGTGCCGACCGGATCGATCAGCACCAAATCGGTGAAGGCGAGCCAGGTATCGGGATTATCCACGAGGCGAACCTGTGAGCCGTCGCGGCCGTTATCGCCGAATTCGGCGATGCGCGGCCCGACCAGTCCGAGATTGAGGAACGCCGATGCCGCGCCTGGCCCGCCGTTGAAGACAAAAGTCACCGGCCGCGCCGATGGTTTGTCGGTCTTGGCGACGTAAGCGGTATAAAATATGTCGGCCGACCGCGAACCCGACTGATCGAACAGCGGAAATGTTCCAGCGGTCGCGGTATAGGCGAGCTTGCCGGACTTAAGATCGATTGCTGTGCTCGGTGACGGCATCGCCCGGCAACAGCGAAAGCACGCCGGGGCCGCTCTCGTGTCCGACGCCGCTTTGCTGACTTTCCTGTTGGCTCTCGCTTTGGCGGTCGGCGCGCACGCCGCTGCCGCGCGGAGGATGATCCTGCGCCAGCGCCGTCGCCGCGACGGCAATCGAGCATGAGAGCAAGAAGCGGACGGCGCAGATCGAACATGACTGTTTCCCGGAAATTAGCGCTTCAGGCGCATTTCTTCATTCAAGCTCGATGGCGCCCTCGATCTCGACCGACAACCGAGGCCTTCGACGCTAAGCAGTACCTTGGCCGGCAATGCCTCATTGCCTTTCAGTCGGCCGCCGGCGATGGCCGCACGTATCGCCTGCTCGATCTCGCGCTGCGAGGTGATGCCGACTTTTTTCAGGAATTTGCGCACGCTGACATTGAGAGCATCCTCATTCATGATCGCCTCTCGAAAGTGCCGGAAAGATGGCCGTTCGCGCTGCTAGTGTATCGTTTCTGCAGGGCGGGAACGACTCGCGCTGCATTGCTCATCGAGCCCGGTAGACAATGCCGATCGAGATCGGGGAAGTTCTGCCCCTTCCGGCCGGCGCAACGTGGGATTTGCGGCCGGCAAAAATGAAGCCGGCCTAGACCGGCATCGGAGACGCCAGCAATGCCCTTTCCACGCGCTTCGAAAGCTCTTGCCCGCTTCACGGTGCTCGATCTCACCCGGGTGCGCTCGGGACCGACCTGCGTGCGCCAGCTCGCCGATTGGGGCGCCAATGTCATCAAGATCGAATCGCCGCCGGGACCGGAAGAGCCGATGGGCGGGCCGCGCGAGGGTTCGGACTTTCAGAACCTGCACCGCAACAAGCGCAGCATGACGCTCAATCTGAAGTCGCCGGCGGGACTGGCCGCGTTCAAGCGCATGGTCAAGAAGGCCGACGTCGTGGTGGAGAATTTCCGCCCCGACGTAAAGAAGCGGCTCGGCATCGACTACAAGACCCTCGCCAAGATCAATCCGCGCCTCGTCTATGCCAGCATTTCCGGCTTCGGCCAGGACGGGCCCTATGCCAACCGGCCCGGCTTCGACCAGATCGCCCAAGGCATGGGCGGGCTGATGTCGATTACCGGCCTGCCGGGTCAAGGGACCGGTGCGCGTCGGCATTCCGATTGCCGATCTTTCCGCCGGACTGTTCGCTGCGATCGGCATTCTCGTCGCCTTGCTCGAACGCGAGAAATCGCACAAAGGCCAGCATATCGAGACCTCGCTGCTGCAGGCGCAGATTTTCATGCTCGACTTTCAGGCCGCGCGTTATCTGGTCAGCGGCGAGGTGGCGAAGCAGGCCGGCAACAATCATCCGACCAGCATCCCCACCGGCGTGTTCAAGACCAAAGACGGCCACATCAACATTGCCGCCACGGGGCAGAAGATTTGGGAACGGTTCTGCGAGGCGGCCGAGGCGCCGGCGCTCTTGCAAAATCCGAATTATCAGACGGGCGCGGCGCGCTCGAAATACCGCGATGCGCTCAATGCCGAGATCAACACCTATATGGCCGGCCGCACCAGCGCCGAGTGGATCGAACGCCTAAACAAAGCCGGCGTGCCGTGCGGGCCGATCTATGCGATCGACCAGATGTTCGCCGATCCGCAAGTCGAGCATCTCGGCATGGCGCAGAGCGTGACGAAGAAGGACAAGAGCAAAATGCGGCTGGTCGCCCAACCGGTGAAACTGTCGCGCACGCCGTCGCGCCTCGCGGTTCGGCCGCCGGAGCTCGGCGAACACACCGATGCCGTGCTCAAGGAATTCGGTTTCAGCGCGCGCGACATCGCGGCGTTGCGCAGCGCCAATGCGGTGTGAAGAGCCGCTGTTCTAGAATCAGGAGCACAAAGAAAATGACGCAAACCGACAAGATGCTCTCGCGCAAGGAAGGCGGCGTCGGCATCGTGACCTTCAACAATCCGGAACGGCACAACGCGGTGTCGCTGGAGATGTGGGAGGCGACCACCGAAATCCTCAACGGCTTCGCCGCCGACAACGACATCCGCGTCGTGGTGCTCACCGGCGCCGGCGGCAAGGCTTTCGTCTCCGGCGCCGACATCTCGAAATTCGGCAGCGAGCGGGCGACGCTGGAAGCGGTGCGTTCCTATAACAAGAAGACCGACGCGACCTATGCCAGCATCGCCGATTTTCCGAAACCGACGATCGCCATGATCCGCGGCTATTGCATCGGCGGCGGGCTCGGGCTCGCCACCTGCTGCGACCTGCGCATCGCTTCCGACAATTCGCGCTTCGCGGTGCCGGCGGCAAAACTCGGACTGGGCTACGGCTATAGCGGACTGAAGCGGCTCGTCGACATCGTCGGCCCGTCCTTCGCCAAGGAGATTTTCTACACCGCGCGCCAGTTCGATGCCGAGGAGGCGCGCGTCATGGGATTGGTCAACCGCGTCGTGCCGTCGGCCGAACTTGAGACCTACGTCAAAAGCATTACCGACATGATCGGCGCCAACGCGCCGCTCACCATCAAGGCGGTGAAGGTCACGGTCGGTGAGGTTGTCAAGGAAGATTCGAAGCGCAATCTGGCGCGCTCGGCCGAGCTGGTCGAACAGTGCTTTGCCAGCCGCGACTACACCGAAGGCCGCACCGCCTTTATGGAGAAGCGCAAGCCGGTGTTCACCGGCACCTGAGCGCGTTGCCGCGATAGTCCTACGCTTCGGCTATTTTAGCTGCCCACCTCTGCCCATTGCTCCGCCGTGGGCGACCCAGATGTCATTGCGACCTGCTTATCAATAGCCGGCGTGGCTTGCTAAGCTAGGCGCCGAGACCGGCGAGCGGGACGATTATCCGCTCCAGAGTGTGGGGAGACGTTCAAAAATGTATCGGGGCACCAAAGACATCAAATTGCCGACGACGATCACCGGCTCGCTGCCACGGCCGAGCTGGTACACGGAAAATCTCGGCACCCGTCATTTTCTCGAAGCGATGGTCAGCCGCCGCTTCCGCGAACAATACGAAGATGCGCTGACCTGTTATCTGCGCGATCAGGAACTCGCCGGCCTCGACATCGTCACCGACGGCGACTGCCGCTTCGACGACGACGTCGGCGGCCAGAGCTGGACCGCCTATCCGCCGAACCACATGAGCGGGCTCGACGCGGCGCATCCCGAGCCGACGCCGGCCGGCCGCGGCGGCATCCTGTTTCCGCGCGGCCACATTCTGCACGACTATCTGGAATCGCGCGTCATGCCGGTGATCACCGGCCCGATCGGGCGCGGCAATCTGCAATACACCGCGATGTGGAAGGCGGCGCAGCGGTTCACCACCAAACCGGTGAAATTCGGCGCGGTGTCGGCGGAGATCGTCGCCTTTGCGCTGCAGGACCGGCATTACAAGAGCGTGCCCGACCGCATGTTCGCGATCGCCGACGCTTTCAACGAGGAATACCACGAGCTGGCCGACGCCGGCTGCCCGGTGATCCAGATCGAGGAGCCGCAAATCCATCTGATCGCGGTGCGCAAGATTCAGGACAAGGTCATCACCCCGCAATTGATGGTCGAAGTGTTCAATCGCACCGTGAGGGGCCTGCGCGCCAAGACCGAAGTGTGGGCGCATTCCTGCTGGGGCAATCCCTCGCAGCAGCGCATGTTCGCGGCCGTGCAGAGCTACAAGCCGGCGCTGGAGACCTACAACACGGTCGATGCCGACGTCATCACTTTCGAGTCCTCAAGTTCCGGCGGCATCGACCTCGAAGCCATCGGCAAGACCATCACCGACAAGAAGATCGCCATCGGCGTCATCGATCATCATACCTTGCAAGTCGAAAGCGCCGACGAGGTGGCCGAGAAAATCCGCGCCGCGCTCAAATACATTCCGCCCGAGCGCATGGTCATCTCGACGGATTGCGGCATGGGCCGCGAGGGCATGAGCCGCCGCCATGCGTTCTACAAGATCGTCTCGCTGGTGCTCGGCACTAACATCGTGCGCAAGGAGCTCGGCTTGCCTTTGGCCGAATGCCTCGCGGCCGACGAGCGTTATTCGCTGGTGATGGCGCCGAAATAAACCGTATTCCATCGGGGTTATTCCTGCCAGAATAGACTGCACATTGCGGGGGAGGAACTCATGGGTGCCGAACCGTCATTACCGAAATTCATACCGGCACTCGCGTGGTATCGGCCGTTTGAGACTTTCGGCTACGCGTTCATCCGCTTCTGCACCGGCGCGATCATTGTGCCGCACGGCATCGATCGGCTGTTCTTAAGCGGCTCGCACGCCGAGCTTGGCGGATTCCTGGCGAGCATTTCGGCATCAGCGGTGGGCGCATTCGAACTCGTTGGCGGCGCGTTCCTTGCCCTCGGCTTGCTGACGCGACCGATCGCCTTGCTGTTTGCCATCGAGTGGGCTGCGATCGCCTTCGCCGAGCCCATGCCGGCCGGTGCGTCGTGGGTCATGGCCGGAGAATCCCCCCATTACCCCACTTTCGTTGCAGTGCTGTGCATTGCATTTGTCCTCCGAGGGGGTGGGTATTATTCGTTGGATAGACTCCTAGGCAAAGAATTCTGATCTCCCGGATCACCGGGGGAGACAGGCACAACGGAAGCAGAGTCATGAGCGACGAGACAAGCAATATCGATGAACGTCGGCTGCTTATTCCAGGACTTGCCGGGCTTTATCGGAGCATTGCCCCGCTCGCCTACGCCTTCATCAGAGTAGTGACCGCCTTGAGTTTCTTGCCCGTGGGCCTCGACAGACTGTTCCACGACGGCGCCACGGAACTCGCCAAGCCAATCGCGGCTCTGGGTTTTGCCTACCCCTACGCGTGGGGCTGGGCCGTCACATTGACCGAGTCCATTGGCGCCATCCTGCTCGGGCTTGGCTTGTTCACGCGTCCGGCGGCCTTCGCGATAGCGGTCGAGATGGCGGTGGTCGCATTCGACATCATGATCAAGCACGGGATGTTCTGGCCGGCCCACGGCCTTGAGGTCGCCCTGCTGTTGGGATTGGTGGCATTTGGGTTTGTCCTCGGCGGCGGCGGACGTTACTCTCTGGACCGCCTGATCGGCCGCGAGTTTTAGAACGTGTCTCCGAAGCGCGTCGCAATGCGACGCAACTCCGCCGCCCTTGTTTCGCCTGAGCGTCGCCGCTACATACTGCGCCACGACGTTTCCGGAGAGGTGGCTGAGTGGTTGAAAGCACCGCACTCGAAATGCGGCATACGGGCAACCGTATCGGGGGTTCGAATCC
>CAWAEV010000015.1:0-46687 GCA_963780925.1 uncultured Alphaproteobacteria bacterium
TGGTGGGCCCGGGAGGACTCGAACCTCCAACCAAGCGGTTATGAGCCGCTAGCTCTGACCATTGAGCTACGGGCCCGCGCAACGCCGGCGCGAGCGAAGGTGACGCCAAACGACATTATATAGCAGGAGCCATTTAGTCTTGCCGGCTCAGCAAGAATACCGCCTGCTCGCCGAACAGATTCCAGAACCACCACGGCATTTTCAGGCGCATCCGGCGGCCCCAGGCGTTGAGCGCCGCCGCCTGCTCCATTTTGGCGCCGGCGGCGTGACACAGCTCGCGGAAGTCCTTGATGCTGCAGAAGTGGATGTTCGGCGTCTCGTACCAGGCATAGGGCAGATTGTCGGTGTGCGGCATGTGGCCGCCGAAGAACAGCTGCAGGCGGATCCGCCAATGGCCGAAATTCGGGAACGACACGATGGCGTGGCGGCCGATGCGCAGCATGTGCTCGAGCACGACGCGCGGCCGGCGCGTCGCCTGCAAGGTCTGCGACAGGATCACATAATCGAAGCCGTCGTCGGGATAGTCTTCGAGATCGGTGTCGGCGTCGCCTTGAACGACGGCGAGGCCCTTGGCGACACATTCGTTCACCCCTTCGCGCGACAGTTCGATGCCGCGGCCGTCGACGCCGCGGCTTTCAAGCAGCCGCAGCAGCTCGCCGTCGCCGCAGCCGACGTCGAGCACGCGCGCGCCGGGCTGCACCATGTCGGCGACGACCAGCAAGTCGACGCGCGAGCCGCCCGGGCCGCGCGCGGCTTCCGCCATGGTCAGATCGTGTTTGAGACGCGTCAGCATCGTCACCTCGCCGGCAACCCGCGCGCCTTGGCCGCGCCTTCCAGAAATCCGCGCACGATCGCGAACAATTCCGGCTCGTCGAGCAGGAAGGCGTCGTGACCCTTGTCGGTCGTGATCTCCGCGAACGAGACACGCGCGCCCGCGGCATTGAGCGCATGCACGATAGCGCGCGATTCCGGGTCGGAAACAGCCAGTCGCTGGTGAAGGAAATCACGCAGAAACGGGTCGGCGTGCCGCGGAACGCGTTCGCCACCGCGCCGTCATAGTCGCCGGCGAGATCGAAATAGTCCATCGCGCGGGTCAGATAGAGATACGAGTTGGCATCGAACCGTTCGACGAAGGTGATGCCCTGGTGGCGCAGATAAGATTCGACCTGGAAGTCGGCGTCGAACGAAAACGTCGGATTGTCGCGGTCCTGGAAGCGGCGGCCGAATTTGCGGTGCAGCGCGGCGTCGGACAGGTACGTAATGTGCGCGCCCATACGCGCGACCGCGAGACCGCGGCGCGGATTGATGCCTTCGATAAAGTACCGTCCGCCGCGCCAATCCGGATCGGCCATGACTGCTTGGCGGCCGACCTCGTGGAAGGCGATATTTTGCGCCGAATGCCGGGTCGCCGCCGCGATCGGCAGCGCGGCGAACACCCGGTGCGGATAGCTCGCCGCCCATTGCAGCACCTGCATGCCGCCCATCGAGCCGCCCGCCACCGCGAACAGCGACTCGATGCCGAGGTGATCGAGCAGCATGGCCTGCGCGCGCACCATGTCGCGCACAGTGATAACGGGAAAATCGAGACCCCAGGGCACGCCCGTTGCCGGATCGGTCGACGCCGGCCCTGAACTGCCCATACAGCCGCCGACGACGTTAGGACAGATGACAAAATAGCGCTCGGTATCGATCGGCTTGCCGGGGCCGACCATGGTTTCCCACCAGCCCGGCTTGCCGGTCACCGGATGATCGTTGACGACGTGCTGATCGCCGGTGAGCGCATGGCAGACCAGCACCGCATTGCTGCGCGCAGCGTTGAGTTCACCATAGGTCTGATAGGCGATCTGCAGCGGAGCGAAATCGACGCCGGCGTCGAGATGCAGCGGATTGTTCGCGGCAAAGCGCACGACGAGCGAATGCGGATCGTCCGCTTCGCGGGCGCGGTCGGCAAGATCGAGGGTGGCGCTGACGTCGGCCATCGAAGTTTCCTTAAACGGCCGCGCTTCCCGGCGTGGCCTTGCCGCCGAAGTCACACTCATGACTTGGCGGCCAAAACCGCGTAAATAGGCCGCTTCCGCTCGGAGTCAACGTTTTCTTTGCTTTCGGCCTTAACGGCACCTATCAATCGGGCCCCGTTACTGGGTCTAGCCATGGCAAAACCGCCGCGCCGCGCCAATCAATCGCTCGCCGATCTGCGGCAGGAAATCGACCGCATCGACGAACAGATGCACGAGCTCCTGATCAAGCGCGGCGAGATAATCGACCGCCTGATCGCGGTGAAGAAGAGCGAAGAAACCGGCTCCGCATTTCGCCCGGCACGCGAGGCCGATATGATGCGCCGCCTGGTCAAGCGCCATCACGGCAACCTGCCGCTCGATACCGCCGAGAGCATTTGGCGCGTCATCATTTCGACCTTCACCTATGTGCAGTCGCCGTTTTCCGTACACGCCGACCTCTCCGCCGGCGACGCGCTGATGCGCGATTCCGCGCGCTTTCATTTCGGCTTTACCGTGCCGTTCGTGCCCCATATGGGCGCCTCGAGCGTCGTCGAAGCCGTCACCGAATTGAAGGGCGATCTCGGCCTCATTCCCGCTTTCGCTATCGCCGGCGGCGGCCCGTGGTGGGCGGCGCTGGAATTCGCGTCCGCACCGAAAATCATCGCCCGGCTGCCATTCGTCGAACGCGCCGATCATCCGGCAGCCATGCCGGTTTTTGTAGTCTCCCGCGCCGCCGCGGACGCCATGGTGACCGAAACCGACGTGTGGAGCATGCGGGTTTCCGGCTGGAGCGCGGCGGCCGTCAACGCGGTCGCGGCGCTCGCCGATGTCATAGCCGTGCCCGACCGCGCCTTCGACGGCGCCGCGCTTTTGGTCTCCGTCGAGCATGGCGGCATCGACGCCGTTGCCGCCGCTCTTATTAAGATCGGCGCCACGATCCGCTCATCGGCTCTCGTCGGCAGCCACGCGACCCGCTATACGATCCCCGCGAGAGGCTAAATCTGCTCCCAGTTCATGGGTGCGGATGAAGGAAGAGAGTAATGACTGCGATGCGTCCCCAGCCGCGGCCCGGCGTGCTCGATATCGAGGCTTACGTGCCCGGCAAGAGCAGCGCGCCGGGCGTCGCCAAGGTGTTCAAGCTGTCGTCGAATGAGACGCCGCTCGGGCCGAGCCCGCGCGCGATCGCCGCCTATCGATCCTGGGCCGATCATCTGGAGGACTACCCGGACGGATCGGCGAGCGACTTGCGCGAAGCCATCGGGCGCGCCTTCGGGCTCGATCCCGACCGCATCGTCTGCGGCGCCGGCTCCGACGATCTATTACACTTGCTGGCGCACGCTTATCTCGTCGACGGCGACGAGGCGATCCATACCACGCACGGATTCCTGATCTATCCGATCGTGACGCTTGGCGCCGGCGCCAAGCCGGTGGTGGCGCCGGAGAAGGATTTCACCGCCGACGTCGATGCGATCCTCGCCGCGGTGACGAAGAGGACCAGAATGGTCTTTCTCGCCAATCCGAACAATCCGACCGGCACCTGTCTATCGTTCGACGAGGTCAAGCGGCTGCATCGCGGCCTGCCGGGCAATGTGCTGTTGGTGCTCGACGCCGCTTACGCCGATTACGTCCGGCGTAACGACTACGAAGCCGGCATCGAACTCGTCGCCACGTCCGACAACGTCGTCATGTGTCGCACGTTCTCGAAAATCCACGGATTGGCGGCGCTCCGCCTCGGCTGGATGTTCGGCCCCGCTCCTATCGTCGACGCCGTCAACCGCATTCGCGGCCCCTTCAACGTCACCGGGCCGGCGATCGCGGCCGGCGTCGCCGCCATCGAGGACGTCGAGCACCAGGAGCGCTCGCGCGAGCACAACACGCGCTGGCTCGACTGGCTGACGGAAGAAATCGGCAAGCTCGGCCTAAAAGTAACGCCGAGCGTCGCCAATTTCGTGCTGATCCATTTTCCGGAAACGAAAGGCCGCACCGCCAAGGATGCCGACGCTTTTCTCACCGCGCGCGGGCTCATTCTGCGGCAGACCACGGCCTATAAGCTGCCGAACGCGCTGCGCATGACCGTCGGCACGGAAGAAGCGAACCGGCTTGTCGTCGCGGCGCTGAAGGAATTCTTGGCAAAGCCGGCGTGACGCTGTGACCGACCCCACACCGCTCTTTAATCGCCTGGCGCTGATCGGCGTCGGCCTCATCGGCTCCTCGATTGCGCGAGCGGCGCGCGCGCAGGGCGCCGCGCGCGAAATCGTAGCGAGCGCCCGCTCCGCTGCGACGCGCCGGCGTGTTGCCGAACTCGGAATAGCCGACCAGGTGCTCGAAACCAACGCCGCCGCGGTCGCCGGCGCAGATCTGGTTATCGTCTGCGCTCCGGTCGGCGTATGCGGCGAGATCGCCAAGGAGATCGCGCCGCATCTTGCGGCAGGAGCGGTCGTGTCCGACGTCGGCTCGGTCAAGGGTGCAATCGTGCGCGACATGGGCGCGCAGCTGCCCGCCAACGTGCATTTCGTCCCGGCGCATCCGGTCGCCGGCACTGAGCATTCGGGCCCGGATGCCGGCTTCGCGGAATTGTTTGTCGGTCGTTGGTGCATTCTCACCCCGCCCGAAGGCGCCGATTCCGCCGCAGTCGAGAGGCTCGCCGCATTCTGGCGCGCGCTCGGCGCCAATGTCGAAACCATGCCGGCCGCGCATCATGACCTGGTGCTGGCGATCACCAGCCATCTGCCACATCTGATCGCCTACACGATCGTCGGCACGGCCGATGAGCTCGCCGAGGTGACACGCTCCGAAGTCCTGAAATTGTCCGCCGGCGGTTTTCGCGATTTCACCCGCATCGCCGCGTCCGACCCGACCATGTGGCGAGACGTGTTCCTTGCCAACAAGGACGCGGTGCTGGAAATGCTCGGCACCTTCAATGAGGATCTTGCACAGTTGACGCGGGCGATCCGGCGCGGTGACGGCGACGCGCTGTTCGAGCATTTCACCCGCACCCGCGCCATCCGCCGCGGCATCGTCGAAATCGGCCAGGATTCGCCGGCGCCGGATTTCGGCCGGGCGCATCCCGATCTGCCGATCGAGCCGCTACCGCGGCCCTATGCCGGCGCCGACGACAAGTAGGGTCAATCAGCGCGCTTTGACGGTCAGCGCCTCATCGACCGCGCCGCGCAAGCCTGCGAGCGTGAACGGCTTTGCGATCACGTCGTGGATGATGGCGTCGAGGCCGTGGGCGCGCTCGCGTTGATCGGCGTAGCCCGTCATCAACAGAATGGTCAGCTCGGGATAGTCGCGCGCAGCAGCAAGCGACAGCGCGATGCCGTCCATGATCGGCATGCGGATGTCGGTCAGCAGAAGATCGAAATGTCCATTTTCGCTCTGGAGCAAATCGAGCGCGTCGCTGCCGTCGCACGCGGTTTTCACCTCGTGGCCGGCGCCCGAGAGTGCGCGCGCGCACATGGCGCACAAAGCCTCTTCGTCTTCGGCGATCAGGATGCGAGCCATGATCAGGGTGTCCCGGCCAAAATGTCGTTGCGGTTGACGAAACGCACTAGCACGTCGTGGGAGTCCGGCGGCGGCGAGGCGAGCCGGGTGTGGAATGCGATCGCTACGCCCGGCGGGAGCACGGTACGCGGCGGGACGGCAGTCCAGGAATAGATTTCTTGCCGTGCGGCATTACGAACCGCGAAGCGCAGATGCGGCACGGTCACGCTCTTGCCGGTGTCGTTGACGACGTTGCCGCCGATCACAAGGATCGGGACGCCGTCATGCTGCTCGGTCGCGGTGGCGAGGCCGTCAAAATCGAGCCCGCGTATGTTCACCGGCAGGCCGATCCAGGCGTAGAACGACGCGGTCTGCGGCAAGGCGCGCACGAAATCGCCGCGCCAGCCGATGACGATGGCATTGGCGACGATCAGAGCCAGGATGCCCGACTGCAGCTGCGACAGCGGCCATTGCCACCGCTTGCGCTTGGCGTGCAGCGGATAGCGTCGCGCGGCAATGGTCTCGATGTCTTCGAGCGGCTCGGCGTGTGGCGGGACGTCAAGCTCCGTTTCGGCCCCGATTGGCGGATGTTCGGCCTCGGCTTCGGCGGGTGCAATCGGCGGCGATTCCACTTCGACCGAGGGTTCGTCGGTCGCGGCGGGAAATTCGGCGGTCTCAGCCGTGGCGGCCTCAGCCGAATAGGGTGGCGGAGGAACGACGAACGGATCGGACGCGGACTCAGCCGGCGGTTCGGCCTCGGCGCTCATCGCGATTTCAGATTGCTCTGCCGGAGGCTCCGTGGCGGAGCCCGCTTCCGCGGCGGCGACTTCCGCTACGGCCTCGACCGCGCGGCGCACTGGCGCCAACGCTTCGGCTGCGGCGATAAGCTTGTCTTTATGGGGCAGTTCGGCGTGCCAGATCGTGCGGCAGCGCACGCAGCGCACCCGCCGCCCATCCGGCTGCAGGCTTGCCACGTCGACATCGTAGGATGTAGCGCAGTTCGGGCAGAGGATCAGCATAGGACGAATCAGGGGCGCGGCACCTTTGGGGTGAGACCCTAACAGGCGATCCGTTAACGAATTGGAAACCAACCCGGCCCGGCAAGCCCATCCTGCCAGGGGGGTGCTAAGTTATTGCGGAACGGGCGAATCAGCTTTGCGGCCCAGCGGGCACGTCGAAAATGGACGAGGCTCAAGCTCGGCGCAGGGGGCCACGCGTGAGGTTTTATCGGAGGACTGCGTGATCCGATTCGAGAACGTCGGCCTGCGCTATGGGCTTGGCCCGGAAATCCTGCGCGACCTCAGTTTTCGCATCGACGGGCATTCCTTCCAATTCCTGACCGGGCCGTCGGGCGCCGGCAAGACCTCGTTGCTGCGCATGATGTTCCTGTCGCTCAAGCCGACGCGCGGGCTTATCTCAATGTTCGACTATGACACCGCGACCCTGACCAAGGACGACCGCGCGACGCTGCGTCGGCGCATCGGCATCGTATTCCAGGATTTTCGCCTGCTCGATCACATGACCACCTACGAGAACGTGGCGCTGCCGCTGCGCGTGCTCGGCAAGGAGGAGGCGAGCTACCGCGCCGAAGTGGTCGAGCTGCTGCAATGGGTGGGTCTCGGCGAGCGCATGTCGGCTTTGCCGCCGGTGCTGTCGGGCGGCGAAAAGCAGCGTGCCGCAATCGCCCGCGCCGTGATCGCACGGCCGCAGCTTTTGCTCGCCGACGAGCCGACCGGCAATGTCGATCCGAATCTCGGCCAGCGCCTGCTGCGGCTGCTCGTCGAGCTCAACAAATCCGGCACCTCCGTCGTCATCGCCACGCACGACATTGCGCTGATGGACGAATACGACGCCCCCCGTCTGGTGCTGCACGAAGGACGTCTGCATGTCTACGATTGAACCGGTGAAAATGATGGCAGAGCCGTGGGACGTGCGCGCCCCGGCGTCGTCTCACCTATTGGCGCAGCGCGCTCCGACCCCGATCGTGCCGCGCGGCTCGATTGCGGGACGCTCGCTGACGGCCGTCGTTGCCATTATGACCTTCCTCGCCGCGATGACGGCGGGAGCCGTGATCATGGTGGTCACCTCGGCCAGCGACTGGCAGTCGGCCGTCGGACGCGAGGTCACCATTCAGGTCCGTCCGGTCACCGGCCGCGACATCGAGGCGGACGTGCGCGCGGCCATCGCGGTCGCGCGCGGCACTGCCGGCACCACCGATGTGCGGGCCTATACGAAAGAGGAGTTGGAACAGCTCGTCGAGCCGTGGCTTGGCTCCGGTCTCTCGCTCAGCGAGTTACCGATACCGCGCATGATCGTCGTCAAGCTCGCCTCCGGTGCGACGCCGGATCTTGCCGGCCTCCGCGCGGCGCTGGCCGCGCGCGTCCCCAGCGCCAGCCTCGACGATCACCGCGGCTGGATCGACCGCATGCGCGACATGGCGGAAGCGCTGGTCGTCATCGGCATCGCAATTCTAGCGCTGGTTGTCGTCGTGACGGTGCTCTCGGTCACCTTCGCCACGCGCGGCGCGATGGCGACCAACCGGCCGGTCGTGGAAGTCCTGCATTACGTCGGCGCCACCGACGGCTTCGTCGCCAGCCAATTTTTGCGCCATTTTCTGCTGCTCGGCTTCAAGGGCGGCGCCATAGGCGGCGGCGTGGCTTTGGCGCTGTTCGGCATCCTGGGCGCGGCGAGCAGCTGGATCTCCGGCACCGCTGGGGGGCAGGAAGCGTTCGCCTTGTTCGGCACTTTCTCCGTAGGGGTTGGCGGCTTTCTCGCCATTATCGTCCTGATCGTGTTGATGGCCGCGGTGACCGCGTTGACCTCGCGCCGCACCGTCAACCAGACGCTGGGTTCCATCGACTGAAGGCAGTCGCGACGATTTCAACCGAGGTCTCGATTGCGAAATTCGCACCAGTGCCGGAATCGCGGGTATAATTTCACCGCAGAGTTCTCGATTCCGGCAATGCACTTTGGCGCGAGGGACGCGCGCGCAGATGCTTAGTCTTAGGGGCGCGGTCAGAACGCGACGCATCAGGTCGGTCGCCCTGAAGCTCGTGGCGCTGTGCGTCATCCTGCTGATCTGCGGCTTTGCCGGATTCATCTGGTTGTTGCCCAGCCGCCAGATCGCGCTCGACCGCAGCGCCGACGGCATCGTGGTGCTGACCGGCGGCACCTCGCGCATCAGCGATGCGCTGGAACTGCTCGCCTCCGGACGCGGCAAAAGGCTCTTGATCACCGGCGTCAATCCGGGCACCACGACGGGCGATATCGCTCGCGAAGTCGTCAACTACAACACTTTGCTGTCGTGCTGCGTCGACCTCGATTATTCCGCCCTGAACACATACGGCAATGCGGTGCAGGCCCGACGCTGGGCGCGGCAGCACGGCTTTCACTCGCTCATCGTCGTCACTTCGGCCTACCACATGCCGCGCGCGCTCGCCGAGCTTGCGCACCAGCTGCCGGACGCCGCGCTGATCCCCTTCCCGGTCGTGTCCGACCGTTTGCGCATCGAACCGTGGTGGTCGAGCGGCGACACCACGAGACTGGTGCTGTCGGAATATCTCAAATACCTTGCCGCCAAAGTGCGCATGCGGTTCGACTTTTTCGACACCAGCGAATTGGCGACATCCGCAATCCGTCGAGCGTGAAGCCGCCTCCGGCAGGTTCTCCGTGGCCCGATCATTTGCGATTTACATCCGCTCGCTCGCTTTCAGCATACTGTTCTATCTGAATTTGACCGCGCACATGATCGTGGCGCTGCCGACATTGGCGCTGCCCTATCCGTGCCTGCGTGTCTTCATCCGCTCCTATGCGCGCACCAGCCTGTGGCTGTTGCGCGTCGTCTGCGGCACCCAGGTGGAGTGGCGCGGCGTTGAGAAACTCCCGAAGGGGCCCTGCATCGTTGCCTGCAAACACCAATCGCTGTGGGAGACGTTTTCACTTTACGCGGTGCTCGACGATCCGGTTTACGTGCTCAAGCGCGAATTGATGTGGCTGCCGCTGTTCGGCTGGTACATGCGGAAAGCGGGGCTCATTCCGATCGACCGCAGTGCCGGAATGGCGGCGCTGGCGCGCATGACGGCGCGGGCGCAGCAGGCGCTCGCCGGCGCGCACCCGCGCCAGCTCGTCATTTTTCCCGAGGGCACGCGGCGCGCGCCCGGAGCCGAGCCGAACTACAAGCCCGGCATCGTCCATCTCTATAACAAGCTCGGCCTGCCCTGCGTGTCGTTGGCGCTCAATTCCGGCCTGCTCTGGCCGCGCCGGTCACTGCTTCGATTACCTGGCACGATCATCGTTGAAGTTTTGGATCCGATACCGCCCGGCCTCGACAAGGATAGCTTCTTCACGCGGCTGCAGGATTCGATCGAGACCGCAAGCGCGCGGCTGATCGAGGAGTCAGGAAGAGGAATTCGAGCTCACAAAGCGGATTTGTGATCGCCGATTCCCGATTCCTGATGCCTG
Source organism: uncultured Alphaproteobacteria bacterium (assembly GCA_963780925.1). GTDB lineage: Bacteria > Pseudomonadota > Alphaproteobacteria > Rhizobiales > Xanthobacteraceae > BOG-931. The sequence goes on from CAWAEV010000015.1 coordinate 9,942, forward strand.
ACCCCCGATTGCAAGTGTTCGGCAAGCAAATGCAAATCGCTCTCGCGATAGCCGAGCGCCTCGAGTGCCTGCACCGTTTCCAGCACATAATCGCGATTGGGCCCGGACTTGCCGTGGCCCTGCCGGACATGATGCAAGCTCTCGGCGAGCGTCAGCCGGCCGGCATATTGGACGTGGCTGCGGTCGACGACGTAGCACAGCGCCCGGACGCGGCGCCGCGCGTCATCCTCAAGCTCGATCTGCCGCATGGTTTCCAAATAGACCGTCGTGACCTGTTCGCGTCCGCGCAGATAGGCGATTGCCTCGGCACGTTTTGCGGCGGCGACGCGATAGCCGATACCGCGGCACATGCCGCCGCGATCGAGCCCGAGCACCAGGCCGGGCCGCTCCGGCGTACCGCGGTGGACGAAGGAATAGACGCAAAGCGCCCGGTGCAGACCGACGAGCCGCGCCGGAACCCGCTCGACATAGGTAAATCCTGGACGCCACATCAGCGAGCCATAGCCGAATACCCAGAAATCCCCGCTATCGTGCTCGGCAGTCGTATGCATTGCGCCTCGGCGTTGACTGGCGTGCTACATTTCGCTCGCCTAACAGGATGAGGACGGCGGCACAATGGCGCCGTCTTTCATAGGCCATAACAAGCAATGTCCGGCGAATCCCCGCTCAGCATGATGCGTTCCGCGCCGCCGCGGCTGCGTAAGCGGCCAGCCAAGGTGCGCCGATCGCGGCTGTGGCTCTACGGGGCGCCGGTCGCCATCATCATCGTCCTGGGCGTCGGCTTGAGTTGGGGCTGGTATCTGGCGGCTTCGATCGCCGACCGCACGTTGGCCGGGTGGGTGGAGCGGGAGGCCAGGCTCGGCCGGGTTTACGCTTGCGGCTCACAGAGCATCGGCGGCTTCCCCTTCCGCATCATCACCCATTGCGACAAAGCCGCGGCGACGTTCAACAGCAACAACCCGCCGTTCGACCTCACGGCGACGAATGTCACCTTCTCGGCCGCGCTTTACCGCCCGACTCTGTTGCACGGCGACATTACCGGCCCCGTGACGCTGGCAAATCCTGGCCAGCCGCCCATTTTTATTGCCAATTGGTCGCGCGCGCAATTGGACCTCCTCGGCCTGCCGACGGACCCCGAGGGCATATCCGTCAGCCTCGCGCAGCCGCGCCTCGATCGCGTCGCCGGCCCCGGCAGCGGGATGATATTCCAGGCCGACAGCGCCGACGTCGACGGCCGCATCGTGCAGGGTTCGGAGCGCAGTAATCCGGTGATCGAGGCAACCGGACACTTCGTGGCGGCGCTGGCGCCGAGCTTTCATCCTTTGCTCGCCGCGCCGCTGCGGGGCGACATCGATGCGGTAATGCGCGGTTTCAAGGACTTTTCGCCAAAGCCTTGGCCTGTGCTGTTCCGTGAAATGCAGGCTTCCGGCGGCGGCATCGACATCAAATCGTTTCGCATCGAGCGCAGCGATGCCATCGTGGTCGGCGCCGGAAACTTGACCGTGAACCAGCACGGCAGGCTCGACGGTGTTCTCAACGTCGCCGTCGCCGGCATCGAGAATATCGTGCCGCTATTGGGCATCGACCAGTTGATCGGCCGAGGCATCGATCGGCTCACCGGCGGCGGCGGCTCATCCGATCAAGGGTCGAACGCGCTCGACCGCTTGCTGCCGGGGCTGAGCGGCGTCGTGCGCGACCAAACCAATTCCAACCTGATCGATAATATCAAGAAAATGGGTCAGCCGACCGAGATCGACAAAAAGCCGGCCATCGCACTGCCGCTGCGGGTGGCCGACGGTGTGATCTATCTCGGCATCATTCCGGTCGGAGTGGTGCCGGCGCTGTTTTTTTGAGGTAGAGCTTGCCCGGCGACGTTTTCCGATTGGCGGGACTTAATCACAAAGGGGTCGTAGGTGGCCGCTGCAAAGCGCGTTCCAATCTTTGATGGTCACAACGACGTGCTGTTGCGGCTCTGTCGCCGTGCCAGCGCGGAGGCGGTCACGGCCTTCCTGCAAGGCGAGGACAAGGGCCATCTGGATCTGCCCAAGGCGCGCAAGGGCGGATTTGCCGGCGGCTTGTTCGCGATCTTCGTGCCCTCGCCGAAACGCGAGAATGGCTCCAGTAACAAAACGCCGTCGCAGGAAACCGGCAGCGACATTGGCAGTACTTCTGCGCCGCCGGCCGTCGACGCGGTGGAGGCGCAGCACGTCGTCTTCGCCATGGCGTCGCTGCTCTACCGGATCGAGCGCGAGTCGCAGGGCCGCGTCCGCGTCTGCCGCAATGCCGGCGATATCGAAAGCTGCCTCGCTGAAGACGTGCTGGCAGCGGTGCTGCATATCGAGGGCGCCGAGGCGATCGATGCGAATTTCGAACTGTTGGACGTGCTCTACGCGGCCGGGCTGCGCTCGCTCGGCCCGGTCTGGAGCCGGCCGAATGCGTTCGGCCACGGCGTGCCGTTCCGCTGTCCGTCTTCGCCCGACATCGGCCCCGGCCTCACCGATCTCGGCAAGGCGCTGATCGGCGCCTGTAACGCTTTACGAATTCTGGTCGATTTATCGCACCTGAACGAACGCGGTTTCTGGGACACGGCCGAACTGAGCACTGCGCCGCTGGTCGCCACGCACTCCAACGCGCATGCGATCAGTCCGCATTCGCGCAATCTGACCGACCAGCAACTGGCCGCAATCCGGCAATCCGGCGGCTTGGTCGGCGTCAACTTCGCGACGAGCTTCCTGCGTCCGGACGGCCGCCACGATAGAAATACGCCTTTAGATCTGATCATCCAGCATATCGAGCACCTGCTCGAACATGCCGGCGAGGACGGTGTGGGGTTCGGCTCCGATTTCGACGGCGCCATGATCCCTGCGGAACTCGGCGATGCTGCGGGCTTACAAATTCTGCTGAGGGCGCTGCGCGAGCGCGGCTTCGGCAAGCGGCTGATCGAGAAATTGTGCTTTCGAAATTGGTTGCGCGTGCTCGGCCGAACGTGGGCAACAGCGCAGACCGAGTAGGGCGCTCAATTTAGCGTTTGCGCCCTTTGTGCCAGCCGACCTGGGCGTCCGGCACGGAATCGGTCGAGGCAAAATACGGCTTGATGTCGATCAGCGGCGTATTGTCGAGGCAGTCGAGGCCGACGACCGAGAGCGTATTGCCGTCGATGCGCAGCAGCCGTGCCACCGAGGCTGCGATCGGGTTGGGCCGCGCCGGCGAGCGCAGCGCGAAGGTGCCGCGGCGCTCGGTGTAATGGCGCGGCGACTGCAGCACGAGATCGCGCCGCGCTTTATCCATCCAATAGAGCAACAGTACGTGGCTGACGGTCTCCAGGCCGCTAAGGCCCTCGGCCCAGCGCGGATCGACTTCGACGGTGCAAACGGCGTCGGATTCGCGCGGGTTCTTCGGGCAGTCTTCGCGGCGCTTCCACGGCGTGCGGATGCGTCCAATATAATAGAGCAACGCGTCGAACGCCGCCGGCAGCGCGACCGCGATTTCGCCCTCGCGCAGCCTGTACCAATCGTCGTGCGACGGCACGCTACGCGCCGGATTTTTGGGTTTGGCCGCTTCGACCATAGAAGCAAAGTGGCATGCGTTTTGGCGAGCCGCCAGGGCGCTGGTGGCTCCTTATCCCACGGGGCCATATCCCATCGCTCTTGGGCTATTGCCCCGTTATGCTTAATGATATAAAGATATCTTTATATGAAGCTCACGCATGGCGTCGGAAATAGCGCGATGACTTATGAGCAACTGACTTTCGCCGCGCTGACCGGGACGCTCAAAGCCGCGGGCGAAGCGACGCGGCTGCGCATCCTGACGCTGCTCGCGGAGGCAGAACTGACCGTCTCCGATCTCACCGACATATTGCGCCAGTCGCAGCCGCGGTTGTCCCGCCATCTGCGGCTACTGGCCGAAGCGGGTCTGGTCGAACGCTTCCGCGAGGGATCGTGGGCCTTCTTCCGCCTCGCCGAGCGCGGCGGCGGCGCCGACATCGCTCGCACTCTGATCGGGCGGCTCGATTCCGCCGACGCCACCATCGTCCGCGATCGCGAGCGGTTGACCGCGGTGCGCGCCGCCCGCGCCGCCGCCGCGCAGAATTATTTCCGGCGGCATGCTGCCGAATGGGACCGCATCCGCAAGCTCCATGTCGCCGACGCCGCCGTGGAAGACGCCATCCGCGCCGCACTTGCCGACAAGCCGATCCGAGCGCTGCTCGATCTCGGCACCGGCACCGGGCGCATGCTCGAACTCTTCGCCGGCGATATCGAGCGCGGCCTCGGTCTCGATCTGTCGCTCGACATGCTTTCGCTTGCTCGCGCGCGGCTCGATCGCGCCGGGTTGAAACATTGCAGCGTGCGCCAAGGCGACATTTACGACCTGGCTTTGCCGCGCGATTCCTTCGACGTCGTTATCATTCACCAGGTGCTGCACTTCCTCGACGACAGCGCGCACGCCATCCGCGAGGCGGCGCGCGTGCTCCGCCCGGGCGGCCGGCTCCTGGTCGTCGACTTCGCGCCGCACGATCTCGAATTCCTGCGCGAAGAGCATGCCCATCGCCGGCTCGGTTTCGCCGCCGAGACGGTGACGCAATGGCTGCAAGGCGCCGGCCTCGATGTGTTGCGGGAGCAAACATTGCCGCCCGGGCCACAAGGCAAGATTGCCGTATCGCTGTGGTTGGCGCGCGATCCGCGCATCGTGCTCGCCCAACCCGCCGCGCGTGAGGTGGCGTGATGAATGCGCCGCGCCTGAGCCGCCTGGAAGCCGGCGCCGAGCGCCGCTTGCGCGTCTCGTTCGAATTTTTCCCGCCGAAGACCGCGGAGATGGAGCAGTCGCTGTGGGAATCGATCCGGCGGCTGGCGCCGCTCAAGCCGAATTTCGTCTCGGTGACCTATGGCGCCGGCGGCTCGACGCGCGAGCGCACCCACGCGACGGTCAAGCGCATCCTGGCCGAGACGCTGCTAACGCCGGCGGCGCACCTGACCTGCGTCGCCGCGACCCGCACCGATATCGACGCGGTAATCGAGGCTTATGCGCAGGCCGGCGTACGCCACATCGTGGCGCTGCGCGGCGATCCGGTCGGCGGCATCGGCGAACGCTACGCGCCGCATCCGGGCGGCTATCGCAACGCCGCCGATCTCGTCGCCGGCATCAAGCGATTGGTGGACAGCAAAGGCTTGGCCGACATCGAAGTGTCGGTCTCCGCCTATCCGGAAAAACATCCGGACAGCCCGTCGATCGCAGCCGACATCGACATGCTCAAGGCCAAGGTCGATGCCGGCGCCACGCGGGCGATGACGCAGTTCTTTTTCGAGAACAGCCTTTATTTCCGCTATCTCGACCGCGTGCGCGCGGCGGGCATCGACATCCCGATCGTGCCCGGCATCCTGCCGGTGCAGAACTTCAAGCAGACCAAAAACTTCGCCGCGCGCGCCGGCGCGTCGATTCCGGCCTGGCTCGCCGAGCGCTTCGACGGCCTCGACGACGATCCGGCGACGCGCAAACTGATCGGTGCCGCGGTCGCCGCCGAACAGGTGATCGATCTCGTCGATCACGGGGTCACCGATTTCCACTTCTATACCATGAACCGCGCCGACCTGGTTTACGCAATCTGCCATCTGCTCGGGCTGCGCCCTGACCACAGTGCTGCGCCGCATGCGAATTCCGAGGCGGAGAAGGAGCGCGCGTAATCGATGAGTAGAGCTGTGCCGCGTTCCAAAACCGAAACCGCGCTGCGGCGCCTCGCGGCCGAGCGCATTCTCGTGCTCGACGGCGCCATGGGCACGATGATCCAATCGCTCGGGCTCGACGAAGAAGGCTTTCGCGGCGCGCGCTTCGACGCCTGGAACCGCGAAGTCCGCGGCAACAACGATCTCCTCAATCTCAGCCGGCCGGATGCAGTGCGCGCCATCCACCTCGAATATTTTCGCGCCGGCGCCGATATCGTCTCCACCAATACGTTTTCCTCGACTCGCATCGCACAGGCCGATTACGGCATGGCGGAGATCGCGTACGAATTGAATGCCGAGGGCGCGCGGCTGGCCCGCGAAGCGGCCCGCCTCGCCCAGGACGAGGACGGCCGCGAACGTTTCGTCGCCGGCGCCATCGGTCCGACCAACCGCACCGCCTCGATCTCGCCGGACGTTTCCAATCCCGGCTTTCGCGCCGTCACTTTCGACGAGCTGCGGCTGGCTTATGCGGAGCAGGTGCGCGGGCTCCTTGCCGGCGGCGTCGATGCGCTGCTGATCGAGACCATCTTCGATACGCTCAACGCCAAGGCGGCGATTTTCGCCATCGCTGACGAACTCAAATCGCGCGGCATCGCCGTGCCCATTATGATTTCCGGCACCATCACCGACCGCTCCGGCCGTTTCCTGTCCGGCCAGACGCCGGAAGCATTCTGGAATTCGATTGCACATGCCGCGCCATTGTCGGTCGGTCTGAACTGCGCGCTCGGCGCCAAGGAAATGCGCGCGCATATCGCCGAGCTCTCCCGCGTCGCCGACACTTTGATCTGCGCCTATCCGAATGCCGGCTTGCCCAATGAATTCGGTGGTTACGACGAAGGCCCCGAGGCGATGGCCACGTTGATCGGCGAATTTGCCGCGGCCGGCCTGGTCAATATCGCCGGCGGCTGCTGCGGCACCACGCCCGAGCACATCCGCGCCATCGCCCGCGCCGTCGCCGGCAAGACGCCGCGCGTCATTCCCGAAATCGCGCCGCGGCTGCGGCTGTCCGGCCTCGAGGCGTTCACGCTGACGCCGGAAATTCCGTTCGTGAATATCGGCGAGCGCACCAACGTCACCGGCTCGGCGCGGTTCCGCAAGCTCGTCACCGCCGGCGATTATCCGGCGGCGCTTGCGGTGGCGCGCGATCAGGTCGAGAACGGCGCGCAAATCATCGACATCAATATGGACGAGGGCCTGCTCGATTCCGAGAAGGCGATGACCACGTTCCTCAATCTGGTCGCGGCGGAGCCCGACATCGCCCGCGTGCCGGTGATGATCAATTCCTCGAAGTTCTCGGTGATCGAAGCCGGGCTGAAATGCGTGCAAGGCAAGGCCGTGGTCAATTCGATCTCGCTCAAGGAAGGCGAGGATGCGTTCGTCCGTCACGCCGAACTGGTGCGCCGCTACGGCGCCGCCGTCGTGGTCATGGCGTTCGACGAAAAAGGCCAGGCCGATACGCTTGAGAAAAAGCAAACGATCGCCGCGCGCGCCTACGACGTTCTGGTGAACCGCGTCGGCTTCCCGCCGCAGGACATCATTTTCGATCCGAACATTTTTGCTGTCGCCACCGGCATGGAGGAGCACAACGGCTACGGCACAGCCTTCATCGAGGCGGCGCGTTGGATCCGGGCGAACTTGCCGCACGCGCATATTTCCGGCGGCGTGTCGAACCTGTCGTTCTCGTTCCGCGGCAACGAGGCGGTGCGCGAAGCCATGCACTCGGTGTTCCTCTATCACGCCATCAAAGCCGGCATGGATATGGGCATCGTCAATGCCGGCCAGATCGCGGTCTATGACGACCTCGATGCCGAATTGCGCGAGGCCTGCGAAGACGTCGTCCTCAACCGCCGCGCCGACGCCGCCGAGCGGCTCTTGGCGCTTGCCGAGCGTCATCGCGGTCATGGCAAGGAGAAGAAGGAAGCCGATCTCGCCTGGCGCGAATGGCCGGTGGAGAAGCGGCTGTCGCACGCGCTGGTGCACGGCATCACCGATTTCATCGAAGCCGACGTCGAGGAAGCGCGCCACAACGCGCCGCGGCCGCTCGCCGTCATCGAAGGTCCGCTGATGGACGGCATGAACGTGGTCGGCGATCTGTTCGGTTCGGGGCGAATGTTCCTGCCGCAGGTGGTGAAGTCGGCGCGCGTGATGAAGCAGGCCGTCGCCTATCTGATGCCCTATATGGAGCAGGACAAGGACGGCCGCGCCCATGTTTCGGCGAACGGCAAGATCGTGATGGCCACCGTCAAGGGCGACGTGCACGACATCGGCAAGAACATCGTCGGCGTCGTGCTCCAGTGCAACAATTACGACGTCGTCGATCTCGGCGTTATGGTGCCGGCAGAGAAGATTCTCCAGGCGGCGAGGGAAGAGCGGGCGGACATTGTCGGGCTGTCCGGCCTGATCACGCCCTCGCTCGACGAAATGTGCCATGTCGCCGCCGAAATGGAACGGCAAGGTTTCGACGTGCCGCTGTTGATCGGCGGCGCCACCACGAGCCGCGTCCACACCGCGGTGAAGATCAATCCGAACTACCGGCGCGGCCAGGCGGTCTATGTCAACGATGCGAGCCGCGCCGTCGGCGTGGTTGCGGCCCTGCTGTCGCGCGAGGCGCGCCCACGCACCATCGGCGACATCCGCGCCGAATACGCGCGGATCGCGGCGGCGCATGCGCGCGGCGAAGCGACTAAGCAGCGGCTGTCGCTTGCCGATGCGCGCGCCAATGCGCTCAAGCTCGACTGGTCCGGCCGTTACTTGCCGCCGGCGCCGCAGTTTCTCGGCACCCGCAAATTCACCGACATCCCGCTTAACGAACTCATCGACTATATCGACTGGTCGCCGTTCTTCGCCACCTGGGAGCTTAGCGGCAAATATCCGGCGATCCTCGACGACAAAAATGTCGGCGAGGCGGCGCGCAGCCTGTTCGCCGATGCGCAAGCCATGCTGCACAAGATGGCCGACGAGCACTGGTTCCGCGCCAGCGCGGTCATCGGCTTCTGGCCGGCGAACGGCGACGGCGATGACATTCTCCTCTTTGCCGATGAGGCGCGGAGCAAGCCGATCGCCACGCTGCACACGCTGCGCCAGCAGCTGGCGCGGCGCGAAGGCCGCACCAATGTCGCGCTGGCGGATTTCGTTGCGCCGCGCGCCAGCGGCCTTGCCGACTATATCGGCGCCTTCGCGGTGACCGCCGGCCTCGGCGAGGACGCGGTGGTCGACCGCTTCAAGCATGCCAACGACGATTATTCGGCGATCATGGCCAAGGCGCTGGCGGATCGTTTGGCGGAGGCACTCGCCGAGCGCATGCATCAGCGCGTGCGCGGCGAATTCTGGGCCTATGCGCCGGATGAAACGCTCGGCAGCAGTGAACTGATCGCGGAAACGTATCACGGCATCCGCCCCGCGCCCGGCTATCCGGCGCAGCCCGATCACACCGAGAAGGAAACGCTGTTCAAGCTGCTCGACGGCGAACGCGCCATCGGCGTGAAACTTACGGAGAGTTTCGCCATGTGGCCGGGAGCGTCGGTGTGCGGGCTCTATTTCAGTCATCCCGACAGCTATTATTTCGGCGTCGGCAAGATCGAACGCGACCAGGTCGCGGATTACGCCAAGCGCAAAGGCTTCTCACTCGTCGAAGCGGAACGCTGGCTGGCGCCGATCCTCAATTACGACCCGCTGGCCGGCGCGCAGACCGCGGCGGAGTAGCGCCTTCCTGCCTCGCGAAAGCGGGGGCGGATAATTACCCGCCCATCTTCCGTTTGATCGCCTGCTCCAGAAACAGCGCCGCTTCGAGCGTTGCGCGGTCGCGGCCGAAGCGACCGACGATTTGGATGCCGAGCGGCAGTTCGTTCTCGCGCAAGCCCGGAACGTTGACGCACGGCGCGCCCATCAGTGTCCAGAGCCGGTTGAACATCGGATTGCCGGTCGCGCCCAAGCCCGCCGGCGCGGCGCCGGGCGCCGATGGCGTCAAGATCGCGTCGAAGTCCGCCATGGCGTCCGCCAGCGCTTGCCGCCCACGGCTCGCGGTGCGGCGCGCCGCGTCGTACTCGTCGGCGGAGATCGCCACCGCGCCGTCGAGATGCTCGCGCAGGCTTTTGTCGATGCGGTCGCGGTAGCGCTCGTATTCGAAGGCAAGCGCGCGGATGTTCTCATAATCCTGGATCGTATATTGCGCCTCGTAGGCGTCTTCCAGAATCGGCGGCAGCGTCAGTTCCGTCACCTTCGCGCCGGCCGCCGCCGCGATGCCGCCCGCGGTTTCGATCGCCTTCTGCATCGCGGCGCTGGCCTGCGGCCATAGATGCGTGCGGATGAGCCCGATGCGCGGCGCCGCGGGCGCGCCGCGGTCGACGCGAAGATCGCGGTCCAACACCGCTGCTGCCGCGAAGGCGACATCGGCGACGCCTGAGCCGAATAGGCCTGCGGTGTCGAGATGCCAGGAGACGGCCTTCACCCCGACCATGGGGATGAGCCGGTAGGACGGCTTGAAGCCGGCAACGCCGCAATACGCGGCGGGCCGGATCACCGAACCCGCCGTCTGCGTGCCGAACGCGATCGGGACCATGCCGGCGGCCACGGCGGCGGCGGAGCCTGCCGACGAGCCGCCCGGCGTATGCGCGGGATTGTGCGGATTGCGGGTGGCCGACGGCACCAGCGACGCGAACTGGGTCGTCACGGTCTTGCCGATCATGACGCCGCCGGCCCGGCGGGTCAGCACCACTGCGGTGGCGTCGGCCGGCGGCCGGTAGCCGGCGTAGATCGGCGAGCCATATTGTGTCGGCAGATCGGCGGTGTCGAAAATATCCTTAAACGCCACCGGCACCCCGCGCAGCGGCGATGACGTGAGGCCGGGCGCATCGGCGGCGCGGCGCGCCGCATCGAGATCGAGCGCAACGAAGGCGCCGACGTCCTTCTCGCGTGCGGCGATGGCCTTGGCGCAAAGCTCGACCGCGTCGCGGGGTTTTAGTTCGCCGGCCTCGATGCGGCGGGCAAGTTCCAGCGCGGAAAGCATTTCCGTCCCCTCTTTGGTTGCCGCGATGTGGCCCGAAAGACGCGTGCGGATCAAGGGGTCATGGTTAACGGACCACTGCCGGCGCAGCAGCGGTTATCGTTGAATAGTCCTTAACGGAATTCCTCGCATTGTCCGCGCATGACGCGCGGAGTTCGTTGGTATCTCGTCAGCTCCCTCGTCCTCGTCGCTCTGGTCGCCGTCGCCGGCTGCAGCCATTACATGCTGGCCGAGCGCGAACCATGGCGGCACGAGGCGGAACTCACGTGTCTGAATTCCGGCGCGGAGAACGACACGGCCGGACGCGTGCGCATCGCCGCGATCGAAGGACCGGGCGCTTGCGGCATCGATTATCCGCTGCGCGTCTCGGCGCTGGGCGAAAGCGCGCCGCTGTCTTACGACGACGAACCAGTGCCGCCAGGCGCGATTCCGAACGCGTCGATGCGGCGGACTTCGGTGCCGCAGAATTGGCCCGGAGCGTCGCCCACGATTCAATCGAGCGCATTGCCGCCGGTGCAAGCCGCGCCGCAAGCTTATCCGTTATCGCAACCCTATCCCTCGCCGCAACCTTATCAGCCGCCGCAATCCTACCCAGCGCCGCTGCCGACCGCACAAGCCGGCGAGCCGTTGTCGATCAGTCCGCCGCCGGGACTGCCGGACGACTACCTCGGCATTCCGGGCGGCCCGCCGCATCCTTATTACGGCGGTTCCAGCGCGCCGATCTATTCGCCGGCGCCACCGGCAAGTGAGCCGGTGCCGCCGCTCGGTCCTCCCACTCCGATGGTCACCGCTTCCACGGTACCGGTGCAGGTGCAGCCGCCAGCGACGCTGGCCTGTCCGGTCATGTCCGCGCTCGATCAATGGATCGCCGGCGCGGTGCAGCCCGCGGCGGCGCATTGGTTTCGCCAGCCGGTGGTCGAGATCAAGCAAATCTCGGCCTATTCGTGCCGCGGCATGAACGGCAATCCGAACGCACATATTTCCGAGCACGCCTTCGGCAACGCGCTCGACATCGCCGAATTCGATCTTGCCGACGGCCACAAAGTCAGCGTGCAATACGGCTGGCACGGCACGCCGGAGGAACAGGGTTTTCTGCACGACGTGCAGGCCGCCGCCTGCGATCAGTTCACTACCGTGCTGGCGCCCGGCGCCAACGTCTATCATTACAATCACATTCACGTCGATCTGATGCGGCACTACAACGGCCGCCATATCTGCGAGCCGTCGGCGATTTCGGGAGAAGTCGCCGCCGCGCGCGCCCGGTCGCAATTTGCCGCCCAGCACTACAGCGATCCGCGTATCACCAGCTCGATCAAGACCGGCGCGCCGGAACGCACGCGCAGCTATTCCGGCGAGGACGACGACAGTCTGCCGGAAGCGGTGCCGGGCGACGATTGAAATCCACTGACATTCGAGCATTGACGCTCTTTCACCTCTCCCCATCGGGGAGAGGTCGAGCGAACGAAGTGAGCGAAGGTGGGGGGATCAGACGTGGGGTCGGTCCCCCTCACCCGCCGCATGCGCTGCGCTTATGCGGCGGCCTCTCCCCACTGGGCAGAGGCGAATGTCCGATCACGGAGCTCACTTATTGTACCGAGATATTAAGCTGCTTTATCAACCGCGCTAATTTGTCGGAGTCATCTCGTACGATTTGGGCGTGCTGATCGGCCGTGCCACCTGCCGGCGCCTGCGCCTGATCGATAAAGCTTTGGCGAACCTTGGCGTCGGTGAGCGCAGCATTCACCGCCGCGTTTAGCCGCTTGATGATTTGCGGCGAGGTCCCTGCGGGAACGAACACGCCCGTCCATTGATCGATCACAAGCTCCTTCAAGCCCGCCTCCTGGAAAGTGGGCACGTTGGGCAGGGCCGGCGAACGCGTGGCCGTCGACTGCGCGAGGAGATACAGCGTACCGGCCTTGTAGTACGGAATTAGCGGGGTCGTCCCAAGGGAGCCGAGCTGGACGTTTCCCGCAATGAGATCGTGGATTGCTTCTCCCCCGCCACGATAGGGCACTTGAACGAGGTTGATGCCGGCCAGTTGCGCATACCAAAGCGCAACGATCGCTTGTTGCGAGCCCACCCCGCTTCCGGTCGCAAAGCGCATGCCTGGCTGTTGCTTGGCTTTGGCAGTCAATCCGGCAATTGTCGTGACACCCAGCGAAGGATGCGCCGCCAAGGCGATAGGCTGAGTTGACAGTTCGATCACCGGCACCAAGTCGTGCAATGGATCGAAGTCCATTTGATAGATATGACGATTGCCGCTTACCGCATCGGTTCCGATCAGAACCGTGTACCCATCGGCCGCGCTTTTTGCCACGTATTCCATGCCGATGTTGCCGTTGGCGCCGGACTTGTTCTCCACCACAACCTGCTGTCCGAGCGAGCGCGACACATAATCGCCGACGACACGTGCAGCGACGTCGGTGGAACCGCCGGGCGGAAACGGAACGACAAAATGAATTGGGCGGGTCGGCCAATCCGCCGCCATGGCTGCCGGCATCGAGAGTGCGAGACCCAATACGCAAATGACGAATCGCAATTTCAGCATTCCATGCCCCTCTTCTTTCCCGTCCGGCGCCGGATATGGTATCGGCTATTTTCCCGCCGCACTAGCCGCGCCACAAAACCTGTCGCGGCTCTCAGGATCAAGCAATCGACATGCCCTACTCCAAGTATCTTCCCGAACACATGGGCTCCATCAAGCTTGTGACGCCGGGACCTTTCATCGCTGGCTCCTACGCTGAACTCGTGCTTGTCTATAGCGTCGGAACCTTCGGCATCGACGACACCGGAATGGTGAAAGTATCGTGGCGGACCACATCGGACTTGAGCAAGCCGCAGTTCAGCAAGCCCGACGCTCCGAACTTCGCTACGGTTGAAGCAAGCAACGGCGCCAAGCTTGAAGTGTGGTTTGACCGCCTCAATATCCGTCCTTACGCCAATACGCTGCTTATTCGTGTCGGCAGGGGCTATCTTCGCGCCGGCGACACCCTGACCATTCGGCTCGGCGATCGCCGGCAAGGCTCGCCAGGTTTGCGCCTGCAAACCAACGTCGAAAAGAACGTGCTGCTGCAAACCTCGGTCGACGCGTTTGCCACCTATGAATTCTGCTTACTGCCCGAGCAGCCGGTCTTCGATCTGGTGCCGGGACCGGCGGTCAAATGGAAAGCAATCTTGCCGTCCCTTACGGTTGTGGGACAGCCATTCCGACTTGGCATCGTCGCCGAAGACATGTGGGGCAATCCGACGGAGGATGCAGCCGGCACGTTAAAGCTGAGTTCCTCGCATCCGCTGCGTGGACTGCCCGACAGCGTCGCCATCAGAAGAGGCGACGGTCCGCGGGTGATCGAAAACCTTGTGGCTGCAGACACCGGAGACGTAGACGTCACTGTTACGGTCAACGGCAAGCCGATAGCGCGAGCCAATCCGCTGCGGGTCGTGACTGCCGCACCCTTACGGCGATATTGGGCCGATCTGCATGGCCAGAGCGGCGAGACCATCGGGATGGGAACGGCGGAAGACTATTTTCGCTACGCCCGCGACAAAGCCTTCGTCGACATGGTTGGCCACCAAGGCAACGATTTCCAGATCACCGACGGATTTTGGCAAGAGCTAAACGAGCTTACCGCGAAATTCGATCAGCCCGGCAAATTCGTCTGCCTGCCCGGGTACGAGTGGTCGGGCAATACCGGCATGGGCGGGGACCGCAACATATTTTATCGCCGGGAGGGGCGGCCAATTCGCCGGTCGTCTCATATTCTGGTGGAGGGCGCGACCTCGACCGAGGCCATCTACACAGCGGATAAGCTATTCGACTTTCTGGCGCAGGAGGATTGCCGGGTCATCGCGCACGTGGGCGGACGATATGCCGACATAAATTACGCTCATGATGCCCGTATCGAGCGCACAGTCGAGGTCCACTCGACGTGGGGCACATTCGAATGGCTCCTTCACGACGCGTTCGAGAAAGGCTTTCGTGTGGGCGTGGTATGCCACAGCGACGATCACAAAGGCCGTCCTGGCGCAACCATGCCCGGCGCCTCCACTTTTGGAGCCATCGGCGGGCTGTCCTGTTATTTCATGCCCAAATTGACGCGGGACGCGCTATTTGAAGCGCTACGCCGCCGTCACCACTATGGCACAACCGGCACCCGATTGTTCCTTGAGGTGCGCGGCACCTTCGCGCGCGACGTTGTTGGGTTTTCCGAGGATCCGCAAATTGGTCCGGCAGAACAATTAGCAGTGCGCGAAGCGATGATGGGCGACATTATTCGGTCGAACGGCGTACCAATGAAGCTATCGATCGAGGCGATCGGAACGGCGCCGCTTGAGCGCATCGACGTTCTCCATGGCAAAGAGGTTGTGCAGTCGGCGCGGCCGTATACGCCGGACGACCTTGGCCGTCGCGTGCGTGTCCTATGGCAGGGCGCCGAATATCGCGGGCGCGGGCGCGAGACCATGTGGCAAGGCAAGCTCGCGGTTACCGGCAATCGCATCGTGCGCTTTGCGCCGGTGAATTTTCTCAACCCCGAGCGCAAATTGCAGGAAACGGCTCCCGGTTCGGCGCTTACATGGACGTCGGTGACCACCGGAAATCTTGCCGGCATCGATCTATGGCTCGAAACCGCCCGCGCCGGTTCGCTCCGCGTCGACACGAATATCGTGTTGGGTGAGGTCGATCTGCGCAGCCTTGCCGATAACACGGCCATCTTTGAGGGTGGCGGCCTCGGCCGTAAGCTCAGCGTCTATCGCTTGCCGGAAACCGATTGGAAATTGCGGCTGACGCTCACCCATGATGTCGTATTCAAGGGCGGCAGCGATTTGCCCGTCTATGTGCGGGTCACGCAGGCAGACGGCCATCAAGCCTGGTCAAGCCCGATTTATCTCATTGATTAGGGCGTTATCTTTCCGCACGACGATAGCGGCGAGGACGACTCACTGCCGCTCGCGGTGCCAGGCGACGATTGATGGCGGCGTCATCGCGGACGCGGATGATCCAGTAATCGCAATCGTTCGATTATCGAGCGTGAAGCTGGGCGTTTACTGGATGCTCCGCTGTCGCGAGGATGACAATCAGTGCGGCATCCGCAGCACCGGCTTGATGGTAATGCCGGCAGAAGATTCCTGCGCTGCCAGATTGATGTCGGACAATTCGTAGAACTTGATCATCTTCTCGATCGGGAATTTGCCTGCGACGACCAGATCGACCAGTTTGGGGATGAAGTCCTTCGGCACGCTGTCGCCCTGCACCACGCCGCGCACGCTCCGGCCCTGCTGGAGGAACGGCATTTCGAACGACGCATCGGTGCCTTTGGGCGCGCTGCCGAGCAGGAGGCAGCTGCCGCCCGGCATCAGCGCTTCGATGGCTTGGCGTAAGACCACCGGCACTGCCGAGGTGTCGGTGGCGTAACGCACGCCGTTGCCGGTGAGGCTGCGAATCGCGCCGACCACGTCGCCGCACTTCTTGTAGTCGATCGTGCAGGTGGCGCCGAGCTCCTGGGCGAGCGCGAGCCGGTGCTCATGCACGTCCACTGCAACGATCGGATCGCAGCCGGCGATCTTCGCCGCCATCAAGGCCGACAGCCCGACCGCGCCGACGCCGAAGATGGCGATGCTGTCTCCCGGAGCGGGCTGCATGACGTTGAGCACCGCGCCGGCGCCGGTCTGGCCGCTGCAGGCGAGCGGGCCTAGCTGCTCAAGCGGCGCGTCTTTGCGCACTTTGACCGCCCAGCGCGCTTGCGTCAGCGCGAAAGTGCCGAACGAGGATTGCTGAAAGAACGCGCTGTAGACCGGCGCACCGTCTTTCGACAACAGCGTCGTGCCGTCATGCCGCGTGCCGCCCATTTTCAGCTTGCGGCCATGCAGACAATGATTGGTTTGCTCCTGCCGGCAATTGTCGCATTCGCCGCACCACGGATAGGACATCACCACATGATCGCCCGGCGCAAAGTCGCGCACCGCGCCGCCGACGGCGTGCACCACGCCGACGCCTTCGTGGCCGTACACCGCGGGATAAGGACTGGCGAAATAGCCGTCGCGGCCGTGCAGGTCGGTCTGGCACATGCCGCTGGCCACGACGCGGACGACGAGCTCGTCAGCGCGGGGCTCGCAGAGCTCCAATGTGTCGATGACAAAGGATCCCGACTTCTCGCTGACGACGGCTGCCGTGATGCGCATGAGACGCATTCTGGGAAATAGCGTGGCGGTTCGTCAATGCGCTTGCATCTGCGCCAGCACCGCGGCGCTCGGCCAGCAATCGACCTTGAGCCCATTTTGCTTTTGATAGGCGCCGAGCGCGGCGCGCGTCAGCATGCCCGCCTTGCCGTCGATCTTGTCGTGGTAGTAGCCGCGCGCGGTGAGGATCTGCTGCATGCGGTCGAGAGCGGCGGTCGGCAGCTGCGCCACTTTGGCCCACGGCGTTTGGAACGATACCGTTTGCGGTCGCGGATCGGCGATGCGGTCGGCGAGATGCCCGACAAACAAGACATAGAGATCGGAGAAATTGTACTGCTTGATCACGAAATAATTCGCGGTAGCGAGAAACGACGGCCCGTAGAGTCCGGCCGGCTGCAACAGCGAGGCCGGATCGGCGCGCTCGGCCGCGGAGATCACGCGGCCGTAGGCCGGCACGAAACCGCGCTTGAGCCACTCGGCAATGGGTAATGTGTTGTCGGGGACGCCGACGGCGCAGTCGACATTGGCCGGCGGATGCACCTCGTAGGCCCAATGCACACCGCGCTGCCAGCCTTTGTCGACGAGCTGCTTGGCCGCCGAAGCGAGCGCGTCCGGCACCGAGTGCCAGATGTCGGCTTTGCCGGTATGCTCGAAATCCACTGCGTATTTCAGATAATCCGACGGCAAAAATTGCGTGAGCCCCATGGCGCCGGCCCAGGAGCTTTTCATGTCGGTAAGCGTGACGTCGCCGCGCTGCAGGATTTGCAGCGCCAGCAGAAATTCCCCGCGGAATTTATCTTTGCGGCTACCGAGATAGGCCTGCGTCGCCAACACGCGGATGGCGTTATGGGTGTCCGCGGCGCGGCCGTAATCGGTTTCGCGGCCGAAGATCGCGAGCAGGATCGTAGGCGGCACGCCGAATTGCCGTTCGACGGCATCGAGCGGCGCGCGATATTGCTGGTAAAGCTTGCGGCCTTGCGCGGCGAGCCGTTCGATCGCCGGCTCTTTGAGATAATCGGCCGGCGTCTCGACGAATTCCGGCTGGCCCGGCGGGAGCTTTTGCGGCCGATCGGGCAAGACGAGATCGGGCAGCGTGAGATCGGGCTCAAGCCCGCTTGTCGCGGCGTCGAACGTGGCGCGTGAGACGCCGAGCGATGCGGCTTGCGGCCAGAGCGCTTGCAGCCAGGCCTCGAACGCGGTGTCGGCAGAAGCGGGTTGAATGCCGAGCGTGCCGCTCAGCAAAACAATGCCGAGCAGAGCGCTGCAGAATCTCATCGCACCGCCAGGATGAACAACCGCGGAAAGCGCAACAGCACCTTGCCGTCGTAGCGCGGCTTGTAGGCAGCGACGCACTTTGCGGTATAGGCGACGAGAAATTTTTCGCGATCCGCGGCGCTAAGCGGCGACAAGAACGGCTGCAGCGAGGAGCCCTTGAACCATTCGGTGATCGCGGCCGGCGACGCCATCACGTGGTTGTAGACGGTGTGCCAGATATCGATGTGCGAACACGCCGGCTTGAGCAGATCGTAATAGGCTTCGGGCGGCGGCAGGTCGTCGCGCGGCGCCGCCTTGACCTCGGGGTGATCTTTCCAAGGGCCGCTCTCGCCGACTTCCTTCTGAAAACGCAGCGCCGGCTCGCGGGTATTGTCTGGCATCTGGATCGCCAGCACGCCGCCTTGCGGCATCGCTTCAAGAAGCCGCCGCATGATTGCGGGATGCTCCGGCAGCCACTGCATGACCGCATTGCCGAAAATCAGGTCGGTGCCGGGATCGGGCGTCCAGGTCGCGATATCGCCCTCGACGAATTTGCAACTCGGCAGCCGCTCGCGCGCCTTGCGCAACATGTCCGGCGACGAATCGAGCCCGACGACTTCGGTCTGCGGAAAACGTTCGACGATCAGCTCGGTCGAATTGCCGGGCCCGCAGCCGAGATCGACGGCAAGCCGCGGGCGTTGCAGCGGCACCTGCGCGAGCAGATCCCGCGGCGGGCGGGTGCGTTCATCCTCGAACTTGAGATATTGGCGGGCGCTCCAGTCTTCCATGGCGTTTGCCGTCCAGAATTTGCGACTTTCCCGGGCGATTCGATTATGCTTTCTCCTCCTAGCAGGAGTTTTCGCCGATGTCCTACCGGAGCGTAGCGATCGCTCTTCTGGTCGCTGCAGGCTTCGCCGGCGCCGCCGCGGCGCAAGACAAAACGAGCGATTCGATACCCTGCGCGGCGATCGACAGCATCGGCACGGCAGAAATGGCCAATGACGGCACCATCACGCTGCACTTGCGCTCGCTGTGGCCGGACCCGATCGCCGAGGGCGAACTGCGCTACGCGCCCGACGATCCGCAATATGAGGAAATCAAGCAACACCTCGGCGGCATCGCGCCGGGCGATATCAAGCCAGTCAAGCCGTGGTGCTAACGGCTAATTTTTGACTGACCACGATCTTTTCCGACCTTCCTTCGCTCGCCGAAGCGGGCTTCGCGAAGGCAGGAAACCGATATCCACCCCAGATCAAGTCCGGGGCAGGCTTTTTCGGGATCATGCTCTAGCGGCGATCAGCGCCGGCGGAATTGGTGGCGCTGCGGGGGGCGCGGGCCCGTTCCGGCGCGCTCGTCTTTGTGGCGGAAGATCATCCGCCCCTTTTCGAGATCGTAGGGCGAGACCTCGACCGTGACCCGATCCCCGGCGAGCGTCTTGATCCGATTCTTTTTCATCCGTCCCGCGGTGTAGGCGATCAGCGCGTGTCCATTGTCGAGCTGTATGCGATAACGCGCATCGGGCAGGATCTCGGTCACTAGGCCCTCGAATTCCAGGAGTTCTTCTTTGGTCATATCATGAACCTCTCGAATGTTCGGTCCAGCGCGGTTCGACTTGAGCCTCACGGCGATCCGCCGCAGCATCGCGGCGCAGGAAGGCAACGGCAGCGATGCCGGATTCTTCGGATTGCGCGTTCTGCGGCTCGTCGCGGCGCGGCTGCTCGCGATGCGGCTGCGCGCGATGCGGCTGCCCCCGCTGTGACTGCCCACGATGGTGTTGGTTGCCGTTGCCGCCACGCCCGCGCTGCTGCCGGCCGCGTCCATTGGCATCGTGACGGCTGGGCGCACTCTTGACGGCCGGCGCCTCCGCGCGGTGCGGATGCGAGCGCCGATCGCTCATCGGCAGCGACATGCGAATGAGCTTTTCGATATCGCGCAGCAATGACATTTCCTCGGTATCGCACAGCGAGATGGCGATGCCGTCCGCACCGGCGCGGGCGGTGCGGCCGATCCGGTGCACATAAGTTTCCGGCACGTGCGGCAGATCGAAATTCACCACGTGGCTGATGCCGTCGACGTCGATGCCGCGCGCGGCGATATCGGTGGCGACCAGCGTCCGAACCTTGCCGGTACGGAAGGCCGCGAGCACGCGTTCGCGCTGACCTTGCGACTTGTTGCCGTGGATAGCCTCGGCCGCGATGCCGGCTTGCACCAAGCGGCGCACGACTTTGTCGGCGCCGTGCTTGGTGCGCGTGAAGATCAGCGCGCGGTCGACTGCTTCGCTTCGCAGCACGTCGACCAGGATCGCCGGCTTGGCGGCACGGTCGACACGGATAATGCGCTGGTCGATGCGCTCCACCGTCGAAGACGCCGGCGTTACCTCGACCTTGACCGGATCGCGCAGCATGTGCGCGGCGAGTTCGGCAATGGCGCGCGGCATGGTGGCGGAGAACATCAGCGTCTGCCGGTTGGCCGGCAGCTTCGCCACGATTTTGCGGATGTCGTCGATGAAGCCCATGTCGAGCATGCGGTCGGCTTCGTCGAGGACGAAACACTCGACGCCGCTAAGCCGAAGCGCATTGCTTTTGACGAGATCGAGGAGCCGGCCGGGCGTGGCGACGAGAATGTCGACGCCGTGGAAAAGGCTGCGGACCTGCGCGCCCATCGATACGCCGCCGATTACCAGCGCGGATTTAAGCCGCAGATGCCGGCCGTAGGCGCGGAAACTGTCGAGAATCTGGCCCGACAGTTCGCGGGTCGGGCTTAAGATCAGGATGCGGCAGGTTTTGTGCTCCAGCGCGCGGGGGCTGGCGGCGAGGCGATGCAGGATCGGCAGCGCGAAGGCCGCGGTCTTGCCGGTTCCGGTCTGCGCAATTCCGATGACATCGCGGCCCGACATCACGGTCGGGATGGTCTGTGCTTGGATCGGTGTTGGGGTTGCGTATTTCTCTTCTACGAGAGCGCGGTTAATGGCGTCGTTAAGCTTAAAGTCGTGAAAGTCGGTCAAAGAATCATCTTTCCGTTGTGCACATCGTCACGGCCGCTGCGGTAAACGCTGCGGCCCGTTGTGCGGGAGATAAAAAGACATCCCGCGCGATCTGGGCTGTCGATGAGGTTGAAAAGAGCGAGCCAGAAGCCAATTAACGGGGTTTAGCCGTCGGGGATCCCGTACACGCGGCTCGCAGCGGGCCTATAGAGGCCGCAAATCTCATATGGACTATTGATGTGTCGGTTTCAAGGCGCGGCCGCTCCCCGTCCGGGGACGCCACCTGATCCCACGTTAGCGTTTGCCGCGACCCACTTTGGCGGCCTTGGCGGCTTTGACGGCTTTGACGGCTTTGACGGGGGTTTGAGGCGCCACGCCGGCCGCTTCGTCGGCCGCCTGTTTGGCCAGCCGAAGCGCCTTCAAACGTGCCATTTGTTCGCGAACGACGCGGCTATTGGCCTGATATTCCATCATTGCCTTGGCGCCCTCTTTGGCGCGCTCTTCCTTCTTGAAACTTGCTTCGGCACGGGCCTTGGTCTCAGTCGCCCGGGCCTCACTTGCTCGCGTTGCCAATGTCTTCTCCTTTTGCGCGGGAAACGCGCAACCTAACCTCCGTCTGAGTTCGAAAAACGCCCAGGAGGCTATCGCTAGTCATTATATATAAGTCGCGAAGAGTAATCGCCACTCCTGCCGATGTCGTTAACAGGCCGGCTCATCTTGAGAATTTCTTGTACTTGATCCGATGCGGAATGACCGTGTCGGTGCCCAGCCGGCGCATCTTGTCCTTCTCGTAGTCCTGGAAATTGCCCTCGAACCATTCGACGTGGCTGTCGCCCTCGAAGGCGAGCATGTGGGTGGCGATGCGATCGAGGAACCAGCGGTCGTGGCTGATGATGACGGCGCAGCCGGCGAAATCCTCCAGCGCCTCTTCCAGCGCGCGCAGCGTGTCGACATCGAGATCGTTGGTCGGCTCGTCAAGGAGCAGCACGTTGGCGCCGGATTTGAGCATTTTGGCGAGATGCACGCGGTTGCGCTCGCCGCCGGACAGCGAGCCGACTTTCTTCTGCTGATCGGCGCCCTTGAAGTTGAAGGCCGAGCAATAGGCGCGCGAATTCACCTCGCGCTTGCCGAGCTGGAGCATATCGGCGCCGCCGGAGATTTCCTCCCAGACGCTCTTTTTGCCGTCAAGCGAATCGCGCGATTGGTCGACATAGCCGAGATGCACCAACTCGCCGATCTCGATCGTGCCGCCGTCGGGCTTCTCCTGGCCGGTGATCATGCGGAACAGCGTGGTCTTGCCGGCGCCGTTCGGCCCGATGATGCCGACGATGCCGCCCGGCGGCAGCTTGAAGGTGAGATCGTCGATCAAGAGATTGTTGCCGTAGCCTTTGCGCAAATGCTCGAAGTCGATGACGTTCTGGCCGAGCCGTTCGGCGACCGGGATCACGATCTGCGCGGTCTGGGTCTGCTTCTCGCCGGCCTTTTTGAGCAGTTCCTCGTAACGCTCGTAGCGCGCCTTGGATTTGGCCTGCCGGGCGCGCGGCGAAGCGGAAATCCATTCCTGCTCGCGGGCAAGCGTGCGCTGGCGCGCTTCCTCCTCGCGGCCTTCCTGCTCCAGCCGCTTCCGCTTCTGACCGAGCCAGGACGAATAATTGCCCTCGTAGGGAATGCCGTGGCCGCGATCCAATTCGAGAATCCATCCCGTCACGTTGTCGAGGAAGTAGCGGTCGTGGGTGACGATGAGAATGGCGCCGGGATAATTGCGCAAATGGTTTTCGAGCCACGCCACCAACTCGGCGTCGAGGTGGTTGGTCGGCTCGTCCAGCAGCAGCAGCTCGGGCTGTTCGAGCAAGAGCCGGCACAGCGCGACGCGGCGGCGCTCGCCGCCGGAGAGCTTGCTGACGTCAGCCTCATCGAACGGGCAGCGCAGCGCGTCCATCGCCAGATCGACCTTGGAGTCGAGATCCCACAGCCCCTTGGCCTCGATCTCGTCCTGGAGCTTCGTCATCTCGTCGGCGGTCTCGTCGGAATAATTGACGGCGAGCTCGTTATAGCGGTCGACGATCGCCTTCTGCGGCGCCACGCCCTCCATGACATTTTCGCGGACCGACTTCTGCGGATCGAGTTGAGGTTCCTGCGCCAAGTAACCGACGCGGGCGCCTTGGGCGGCCCAGGCCTCGCCGGAATATTCGGTGTCGAGGCCTGCCATGATGCGCAGGAGCGTCGATTTGCCGGCGCCGTTGACGCCGAGAACGCCAATCTTGGCATCGGGATAGAAGGACAGATTGATGTTCTCCAAAACCTTCCGGTTGCCCGGATAAGTCTTGGACAGGCCTTCCATATGATAGACGAATTGACGGGCCATCAGCGCCCTGCCCCTCTGGCTTGGCGCCGCGCGGCCAATCCGCCGGCAGAGGCGTGACGACCGCGAAGGCGCTCATTTCGGGAAAAATCTTGGCGTTGATGTAGCGATCCGGGCCATCGAGAGCAAGAACGGTCCCACCGGCCGGTATCGGCGCACCGCGTCCCGGAACTTCGCTCCATTTTTACGGACCGCGCTAAAGCTTCGCTAAGCCTGATCACATTTACGGCCAAGCTCTGCCGAAATCGCAACAAATTTTAATGATTTCTGCCCTACGCTGTATGTCAAACAGACGTTTGAAAATGGAACTGACGTTTGATGGCGGGCGTTGCCCTCAGGGAACGCCGAACGACATCCCAAGAACGGCCCCGGTGAAGGGCGAAGGGGGCGTATCATGTGGCGTGGCATCTCGAAGGCGCTTCGGGAATTATTGGAAATCCCCGGCTGCAGCTCGGGTTCGTACCGGCCCGACAAGCACTATATGCGCGGCCCCGGCCCCAAGTGGCACGCCAAGTACGGTAGCCTGATGAATAAGACGGCGCAGGAACCGGCTCCTTCGCGCCCCGTACTCAGCGACGTCGCCGAACACCGCGCGTAAGCCAGCTTTCCCGTCACCCTGAGGTGGCCGCGAAGCGGCCCTCGAAGGGCGACGGCCCGGACCGCGCATCCTTCGAGGCTCGCTCCGCTCGCACCTCAGGATGACGGACCAACTTCTTTTCCAGCCAGCCATGCTTTACAAGCATCCACCGACACGCGTGTATCGGGGTGGAAATCATGGCGGTTCGCTGCGCAATTCTCGACGATTACCAGAATGTCGTCCTCAAGGTCGCCGATTGGTCGAAGGTCACGGGCGACGTCGCAGCTCAAGGTTTTCAACGAGCACCTCGGCGGACCGGACAAGGTTATCGCGGCCCTGCAAGGGTTCCAGATCGTCGTCGCCATGCGCGAGCGCACCGGCTTTCCCAAGGCTGTGATCGACGCGCTCCCCGACCTGAAACTCCTGATCACCACCGGCATGCGCAACGCCTCGATCGACACCGAGGCGGCCAAGGCGCGCGGCGTCACCGTCTGCGGCACCGGCTCGTTCGGCAGTCCGACTTCCGGCATCGCCATCGGGCTGATGCTCGAACTGACCCGCCACATCGGCTCCGAAAACGCCCGGCTGCACGCCGGCGCCAAGTGGCAGACCACCATCGGCCCCGATCTCGAAGGCATGACCTTGGGCGTTCTTGGCCTCGGCAAGCTCGGCGCCCGCACCGCGACCATCGCCAAGGCCTTCGGCATGAAGGTGATTGCCTGGAGCCAGAACCTGACCGCGGAGAAATGCCAGGAGGCCGGCGTCGGCTATGTGAGCAAGGACGATCTGTTCCGCCAGTCCGACTTCATCACCATTCATATCGTGCTGTCGGCCCGCTCGCGCGGCCTGGTCGGCGCAAGGGAAATCGGCCTGATGAAGAGCAGCGCCTTCCTCATCAACACCTCGCGCGGCCCGATTATCGACGAGGCGGCGATGCTTGCCGCGCTGCGTGACAACAAGATCGGCGGCGCCGGGCTTGACGTGTTCGACACGGAGCCGCTGCCGCTCGATCATCCGTTGCGCAAGATGGACAATGTCGTCATCACGCCGCATCTGGGCTACGTGTCCGAACAGAATTACCGCGGCTATTTCGCCGGCGTGGTCGAGGACATCCGCGGCTTCCTCGACGGCAAGCCGGTGCGGGTGCTGACGTAATGCGCTATCCTGCGGCCATGACCACGCACGAGCAGAACGACTTCCTCACGCTCATCGGCCCCGGCACGCCGATGGGCGATTTGGTGCGGCGTTATTGGATCCCGGCGTTGCTGTCTGCGGAAATTGCGGAGCCCGATTGCCCGCCGGTGCGGGTCAAGCTTCTTGGCGAACGACTGATCGCGTTCCGCGACAGCGCCGGCCGCATCGGCGTGATGGACGAATTCTGCGCCCATCGCGGCGTGTCGCTGTGGTTCGGCCGCAACGAAGAGAACGGGCTGCGCTGCCCCTATCACGGCTGGAAATACGACACCTCCGGCCAATGCATCGAAGTGCCATCGGAGCCGGTCGAAAGCGGCTTCTGCAACAAGATCAAGCTCACCGCTCATCCCTGCGTCGAACTGGGCGACGTGATCTGGGTCTATATGGGCCCGGCGGCGCTTAAACCGCCGCTGCCGAACTTCGAATGGGCCACCGTCCCAGGAACGCACCGCTTCGTCAGCAAGCGCACGCAGGAATGCAACTGGCTGCAGGCGCTGGAAGGCGGCATCGATTCCGTGCACGTCTCGTTTTTACACCGGCACGATCTGCGCAGCGATCCGTTGCATGTCAGCCAGGGCGCCGAGTTCACCCGCGAGACCGATGCGCGCTTCGAGGTCATCGAAACCAAAGGCGGCATGGTCATCGGCGTGCGGCGGCCGGCGACGCCGGGCAAACTCTATTGGCGCATCACGCAATGGATCATGCCGTTCCACACCATGATCCCGCCTTACGGCGACAACGCGCTCAACGGTCACGCTTTCGTGCCGGTCGACGACGAAAACTGCATGGTATGGTGTTTTACCCACCATCCGGCGCGGCCGTTGTCGGCGCATGAGCTCGACACCATGCGCCACGGCGGCGGCATCCACGTCAATCTCATTCCCGGCTCGTTCCGCCCAGTGGTCAACAAAGACAACGACTACATGATTGACCGCGTGGCGCAGCAGCATCACAAGTCTTACTCGGGCGTCAAAGGCATCGCCATGCAGGACGCGGCGATTCAGGAAAGCTGCGGCCCGATCCAGGACCGCAGCAAAGAGAACCTGGTCTCGACCGACAACGGCGTCATCATGGCGCGGGCGCGTCTGCGCAAGGCGGCGCTCGCAGTGGCGCAGGGCGCGACGCCCGACGGCGTCGATCCGGCGACGCACGCCGTGCGCTCGGGCGCGATCGTGCTGCCGGAGGGCGCGAGCTTTTACGAAGCCGCCGGCGACGCGCTCAAGGCCAAGACCGGCGTCGCGCACGCGTCGGTGTAAGTTTTGCTTCATCGTCCGCCAACGGGTCCGGCCCAAAGTGGCCGGCCCGAAGACAAGCTCCCGCGGACGATCCAGTAATCACACCGCTGCCATCAACCGGCAAAATCGGACAACCGGCATTTCCGGGATTGCCCGCCAACCGGACATGCTGCGGACATCCCAAAGTCGACGCTTTTGACCCCAACTCCGACATATTGCGTCGGGCGCTTTGGCAAACGATTAAAACAAAAATGAGGTTTGGCGCCACTCGTTTGGCAAGCTGCTAGCTCGGAGTCGCTTCAATCGACAAGTTGCCCCAGTTTCGCTAAACTTTAGCTGCGTGATTTGCGAGCGGGGATGCACATCATGACAGAAAGTGCAGCGGACGGCCCGGCGGCTGAAAGCGCTTATCGAGATATCGACCGGTATATTTCCGAAATGTCACAGCCTTCCTCAAACGATGCTCAGTTGCTAAGCCCCAGCCAAAGACTGCGCGTGCTGGG
Source organism: uncultured Alphaproteobacteria bacterium (assembly GCA_963780925.1). GTDB lineage: Bacteria > Pseudomonadota > Alphaproteobacteria > Rhizobiales > Xanthobacteraceae > BOG-931. Next base: position 36,943 of record CAWAEV010000015.1, read on the forward strand.
CAAGCAGCAGACAGGATCATCCAACGCACAGCCTGCCGCACAGGAAAGAGCAACTCCACTATCGACGAATGAATTTTGATCTATGGGAGCGCGCGATTTATCCGGCGCGCTGCGAAGATTTAGCCGACGCGGACGAGCGCCATCAATGCGCAACCGCGAACGATCGAATGTCCGATCGCTTGCAGATTTGCACCTCAAGTCGGTAATCGGCCGATAAGCAGACACGGCGCGGGCGGTGAATGACAGGCTGCGGATGGGCCGTTACGTGCGCCACAGCGGACGGAATTGCGTGGCGACCAGCCGGTCATAGGGAACCGCCTCGCCGATCAGCCCTGCGGCCTTGGCAAACCTGTTCAAGCCATCGATCGCCTCCGGCGAAATGGTCGCGTCATAGAACGGCGCATCCCGCGCGATCAGCCGCGCGATTAACGGCGCCTCCTCCGCCGGGAACAGCCGCTCGGCGATCGCGGTAGCGCGCGAAGGCTCCGCCTTGAGCGCAGCTTGCGCTTTCACGATGGCGCGCACCGCGCCGGCGGCGATTTCCGGCTGCTCGTCGATCAATCGCTCGGTCGTCGTCAAAGCCGCGAAGTTGTACCAGCGCGCGCCGGGCGGCCCGTCGCCGCGGCGCAGGTCGAGATGGAGCTTGGCGATGCCGCGCGCTTCGCCGATCGCGACCCGCATGCCGTTGCCCCAATAGGCGTCGGCAAGATTTTGCGCGATGGCGTCGACGCCGGCATGGCCCATGAAACGCCCTTCGACGATCGGCGGCGCCGGCACGATCTGCACCTTGTCGCGTTCGAGATCGAGACCCGCATCGGCCAAAAGGTGCCGCAGCCCCAGCACCGGAAATTGCATCGACGACGAAATCCGCAGGCCCTTCAGCGCGCCGAGATCGCCGCGCTTGACGTCAAGGTCGGCGCGCATGGCCAGGAACCAATAGGAATGTTGCGCCAGTGCGCACAAGAGCTTGGCGCCCTGCCAGGCCGGGAAGGCGCGGGTCGCGGCGTAAGCCGGGCCGCCGAAGAAATGCAGCGAACCGTCGCGCAGGCGTTCCGGGCCGTTGCGGGCGCCGAACGTGCGTTCAAGCTCGATATCGATCCCCTCGTCCTTGAAGAAGCCGAGTTCGACCGCCGCTGTCGCGACGAAATACGACGGCGAATCCAAGTCGGCGACTGCAAGCCGAAACATCCAAGCACTCCGTGAAATGTCAGCGTTCCGCCAGCGCCCGCTTCTGCCACAGCGCCCACGGCCGCGCCGAGGCGCGGAGCATCGCCTCGTTCGAGGTCATTGCCTCGGCCCGCGTCATGAAATTGATCGGGCCGCCGATGGTGATGGCGGCGAGCTGCTGGCGCGCATTGATCTCGGTGTAATAGGCGCGGAACACGGCATTGGGCAGCGACGGGCCGACGACCGAGTCGCCGTGCCCGCGCATCAGCACGACGGCGGCGTCCTTGCCGAGCTTTTTCGCCAGATCCTTGCCGAGATCCGGGGTGAGGATCATCAGATCGGTGCCGTCGCCCATACTTTTGCGAATTTCGAACAGCGGCACGCCGAGCCCAAGGAATCCGGCGTTGTGCAACAGCGGCCGCAACTTCGCGCGCGTCACCGTGAACGGCACCACCGTTGGCGAGTGGCTATGCACGACCGCGTTGACGTCCGGCCGCGCCTTGTAAATTTCGCCGTGGATGAAGCGCTCGCGGTACAAGAGCTTGCCGTCATCCTTGGGATCGACGGTCTGGCTGTCGAGATCGAGCACCAGAATGTCAGCCGCGGTCACCGACTCCGGTGCGATCGAGCGCGAGATCAGATAACGGCGCGGGTCGCGCGGGTCGCGCACGCTGACATGGCCGAAAGCGTCAAGCACGTTGAGCCGCGCCAGCGTCCGGTTGGCGGCGACGAGATCGTCGACCAAGTCCGGGACCAGGTCCGGATCGAGCCGGCCGGCCGAAGCTGAACGGCGTGAGGCCGCGGAACGCGGCGAGGATTTAGCGTGCATCTATCGGATTTCCCAACGGGATCTGGCGGGGACGGTAACGGCATTCCGCGCCGGCCGGAAGTTGCGTCGAAATAGGTGTCATTGTCCGGGAAATATGCATTTCCCCTCAAAAATCAGGCTTGCACTATCGAGAATCATGTGGCAATCGCAATAATTGATATAAAAAACATGACTTCTAATGTCTAATCCATGATCACTGCCGGTCAATTGCGGGCGTCCCGCGCCATCCTCGGCATCGATCAGCGCGCGCTCGCCGAATCGGCCGGCCTGTCGCTGCCGACGATCCAGCGCATGGAAGCGAGCGAGGGCGTGGTCCGCGGCAACGTCAATTCGCTGATGAAGCTTGTCGCGGCGCTCGACGAGCTCGGCATCGAGCTGATCCCCGACAATACGACAAGCCAGGGCGGCGGCCGCGGCGTGCGGCTGAAGAGGGCGACGACGTGACGCTGACGATTGCGCTTGCCTCTGCCGCGGCTTTGCTCGCGCTCGCGGCGCTCGCCGTCGCGATCGGCCGCGCGGCGGCGGCGACCCGCATCATCTATGGCGCGTGCATGATCGTGACGGCGATTTCGCTGATCGCCGCGGCGGCGCATCTCGTCGCCGCGGCGGCGCCTTTGACCGTCACGCTGCCGCTCGGCGTGCCGTGGATCGGCGCCCATTTCCGGCTCGACGCGCTGTCGGCCTTTTTCCTGGTCGTGGTCGATCTCGGCGCGTTCGGCGCGAGCCTGTTCGCGCTCGGTTATGGCGAGCACGAGACGGCGCCGCAACGCGTGCTGCCGTTCTATGCCGCCTTTCTCGCCGCCATGACGCTCGTCGTGCTTGCCGACGATGCGTTTACCTTTTTGCTGTGCTGGGAATTCATGTCGCTTTCGTCGTGGGCGCTGGTGATGTCGCATCATCGCGAGCCGGAAAACGTGTATGCCGGCTACGTTTATCTGATCATGGCGAGTTTCGGCACGCTCGCATTGCTGCTCGGCTTCGGCCTGCTCGCCGGACCGACCGGACTTTATACCTTCGACGCGATGCGCGCCGCGCATCCGTCCGCGACGATCGGCGCGTTCGCCTTGATTTTGGCGCTGATCGGCGCGGGCTCGAAAGCCGGCATCGTGCCGCTGCACGCGTGGCTGCCGCTGGCGCATCCGGCGGCGCCGAGCCACGTCTCCGCACTGATGAGCGGCGTCATGACCAAGATCGCTGTCTACGCCTTCGTGCGCATCGTGTTCGAGCTTGCCGGCGCACCGGATTGGTGGTGGAGCATTCTCGTGCTTGCCGCGGGCGGCATTACCGCGGTGATGGGCGTGCTCTATGCGCTGATGCAGCACGACCTCAAGCGACTTCTCGCCTATCACACGGTCGAAAACATCGGCATCATCTTCATCGGGCTCGGGCTCGCGCTCGCATTCCAGACTTACGGATTGCCGTTCGCCGCGGCGCTGGCGCTTACCGCGGCGCTGTTTCACGTCTTCAATCATTCGGTGTTCAAGAGCCTGCTGTTCTTCGGCGCCGGCGCGGTGCTCACGGCGACCGGCGAACGCGACATGGAGCATCTCGGCGGCCTCATCCACCGCATGCCGCAGACGGCGTTCGTCTTCCTGGTCGGCTGCGTCGCGATTTCGGCGCTGCCGCCGCTCAACGGCTTCGCGTCCGAATGGCTGACCTTCCAAGCGATCTTGCTCAGTCCGGCGCTGCCGTCATGGGGATTGAAACTGTTGGTGCCGGCGGTGGGCGGACTGCTGGCGCTGTCGGCGGCGCTCGCGGCGGCCTGCTTCGTCAAAGCCTATGGCGTGACGTTTCTCGGACGGCCGCGGACCCCGGTCGCCCAGACCGCCAAGGAAACCGACTTTTTTTCGCTGGCCGCAATGACGCTGTTGGCGACGTTATGCCTCGTCGCCGGAATCCTGCCAGGTCTGTTCATCGACGCCTTGGCTCCGGTGAATACGGCGCTGATCGGCGCGCACATGCCGCCGCAACTCGGCGCGCAATGGCTCGCCATCATCCCGATCACCGCGAGCCGCAGCTCCTATGACGGCCTCCTGGTGTTTTTGTTCATGGGCATGTCGGGAACGCTTGCGGCATCGGCGATCCACCGCCTGGCCTCGGATCGGCTTCGCCGCGCGCCGGCTTGGGATTGCGGCTACCCCGATGCAAGCCCGGCGACGCAATACACGGCGATGAGCTTCGCGCAGCCGATCCGCCGCGTCTTCGGCACGACAGTGTTCCACGCCCGCGAACTGGCCGAGATGCCCCCGCCCTGCGACACGCGGCCGGCGCGGCTGACGGTCGAGATGCGCGATTTGATCTGGGACACGGTCTATGCGCCGCTTGCTGCCGGCATCGGCATCGCCGCCGACCGCCTCAACCGTCTGCAATTCTTAAGCATACGCCAGTTCCTCAGTCTGGTGTTCGCCGCGCTTGTCATCCTGCTTTTGGTGCTCGCCATATGGTCCTGATCCGCGATCTGACCATCCAAGTCGCGCAGATGCTGCTGGTGCTGCTGGTGGCGCCGCTGTTCGTCGGCTTCGTGCGCAAGATCAAGGCGCGGCTGCTGCGACGGCAGGGTCCGCCGCTCATCCAGCCCTATCTCGATCTGGCGCGGCTGATGCGCAAGGAGGTGGTGTTGGCGGAGAGCGCTTCCTGGTTGTTCCGCGTCGTCCCCTATCTCGTGTTCGCCGCGATCTGGGTCGCCGCATCGCTGGTGCCGACCTTTCGCACCGATCTCGTTTTCTCCTGGTCGGCCGACCTCATCGCCCTCATTGCGCTGCTCGGCAGCGCGCGCTTTTTCCTGGCGCTCGCCGGTCTCGATGTCGGGACGAGCTTCGGCGGCATCGGCTCGAGCCGCGAAGTGATGATCGCCTCGCTCGCCGAGCCGGCGATGATCATGATCGTGTTCACGCTGGCGCTGATCGCGGGCTCGACGCAGCTATCCACCATGGCCGCATTTATGGCTTCGCCGGCGGTCGGGCTGCGGGTCTCGCTCGGCTTGGGACTCGTCGCGCTCATCATGATCGCGATCGCCGAGAACGGCCGCATCCCGATCGACAATCCGGCGACCCATCTCGAACTGACGATGGTGCATGAGGCGATGGTGCTCGAATATTCGGGCCGGCATCTGGCGCTGATCGAACTCGCCGCCGCGCTCAAGCTCGTTCTTTACGTTTCGCTGATCGCCTGCCTGTTCGCGCCATGGGGAATCGAATCGGCCGGCGCCGCAGTGCCAACACTCGCGCTGGGGGCCGCCGCCTATATCGGTAAGCTCGCCGTCGGCGGCTTTCTGCTGGCGCTGTTCGAGACGTCGATCGCCAAGATGCGGGTATTCCGCGTACCGGAATTTCTTGGCGTCGCGCTGATGCTGGGGCTTCTTGCGACGCTCCTGCGGTTCGTGTCGGAGAGCTTCTGATGAGCCGGATCGATTTCGACGTCGCCCACCTGCTGGCCGGCTCGCTAGTGCTGATCAGTTTTCTCGAACTTTACCAGGACCGCCTTTATGCGCTGCTCAACGTCTATGCGCTCCATGCCTTGGTCTTGGCGGCGTCCGTCGCGTGGCAGGCTTTGATCCAGGATGCGCCGCATCTTTACGTGACTGCCGGGATTGCACTCGTGTTCAAGGCGATCGTCATCCCGGTCGTCCTGCACCGGATGATCGTTCAGCTCGGCATTCATCGCGAGATCGAGAAAGCGGTCGGCGTCGGGTCCACCATGCTGGCCGGCATGGGACTGGTCGCGCTGTCCATGGTGGTCATGCTGCGGGTGACGCACAACGCCGATCCGCTGGCGCAGGAAGACCTCGCCTTCGCGCTTGCGGTGGTGCTGCTCGGCCTCTTGATGATGGTGACGCGGCGCAACGCGGTCGGCCAAGTGATCGGCTTCATGTCGCTCGAGAACGGCCTGGTGCTGGCGGCGACCGGCGCCAAGGGCATGCCGCTCGTGGTCGAGATCAGCGTCGCCTTCTCGATCCTGATCGCCTTCATCGTGGTCGGAATTTTTCTGTTCCGCATCCGCGAACGGTTCGACACGGTGGACGTGCAGGCGCTCGACCAGTTTCGCGGAGAGCGCCGATGAACGTCGATGCGCTGACCGGCGTCCTTGTCATTCCGGCGCTTGCCGCCGCGCTATTGGCGGCACTGCCCGGCTACCGCATGACGGCGCGGCTCAACGTCGCGGCGACGACGCTGACGCTCCTCTGCGCGCTGTCGATGTTTTTTCGGCGGCCACCCACGAGCGCCTATCTCCTGGTCGACGACCTCAATGCCACTTTCATCGTGCTCACCACCTTCGTCGGCTTCACCACCAGCGTGTTCAGCGCGAGCTATATCGCCCATGAGCTGGAAACCGGACGGCTGACGCCGCCATTCGTGCGCTTCTATCACGCCATGTATCAGGTGCTGATGTTCGCGATGAATCTCGCGCTCGTCGCCAACAATATCGGCCTGATGTGGGTGGCGATCGAGATGGCGACGCTGACCACGGTGCTCATGGTCGGCATCTATCGCACTCACGAAGCGCTCGAAGCGGCGTGGAAGTATTTCATTCTCGGCAGCGTCGGCATCGCGCTCGCTTTGTTCGGCACCATCCTGGTCTACATGGCGGCGCGGCCGGTCGTCGGCGAAGGCCTCGACGCCATGGTGTGGACCGTGCTGGTCAAGCGCGCCGGCGGGTTCGACCCGGCGATGCTCAACCTCGCCTTCGTCTTTCTCTTGCTCGGTTACGGCACCAAAGTGGGCCTCGCGCCGCTGCATGCCTGGCTGCCGGACGCCCACGCCGAGGGACCGACCCCGATCTCGGCGGTGCTGTCGGGATTGCTGCTCAACGTCGCGCTCTACGCGCTGTTGCGGTTCAAGATGCTATTGGCGGCGAATCCCGGCGCGCTCGCGCCCGGGCCGTTGATGGTGACGCTCGGATTGATTTCGCTGGTGTTCGCCGCGTTCATGCTCTACCGGCGGCGCGACATCAAGCGCATGTTCGCCTACTCGTCGATCGAGCATATGGGCATCATCACCTTCGCCTTCGGCATGGGCGGTCCGATCGCCAATTTCGCCGGCCTGTTGCACATGACCATGCATTCGCTCACCAAGTCGGCGATCTTCTTCGCCGTCGGCCACGTCGCGCAGGTCAAGGGTACGCAGCGGATCGCCGACATGGGCGGCCTTACCGAGACGCATCCGACGCTGGGCTGGGGCCTGATCCTCGGTGTGGTGGCGATCGCCGGGCTGCCGCCGCTCGGCATATTCATGAGCGAATTCCTGGTGGTGAGCTCGACCTTCGCCCGCGCGCCCGCACTCGCGATCATCCTGGTCTTCGGCCTGCTCGTCGGTCTTGCCGGACTTTTCCTGCGCATCAACAGTATCGCGTTCGGCGAGCCGCGCGGGCCGAGCGCCCAGGCGCAGGCGTCCTACGTGCCGATGTTCGCGCATCTCTCAATCGTGCTCGCCGCCGGCATCTACATGCCGCCGGCCTTGGTAGCGTGGTTTCAGAACGTTGCCGGATTGCTGGGGTAATCCGATGCCGACTGTCCTCGATATCATCAAACAGGGCGAGCGTGCCGAGAGCCATCGGCCGTGGTCGCGCTTCACCGTGACGGCGGACGGCTGGCGCCGTGTGGCGAGCGAAATCGCCGCCGGCCAGGCCACTCTGCTCGGGCTGTGGGCCGAGCAAGCGATGCTGCCTACGATTCACATGGCGATCATGAACGACGTGACCGGCGGCGTTGTAGTGGCGAGCCTCGCCTGCCCGGATGGAAGTTTTCCCTCGGTCGGCGCACTGCACCCGCCAGCCATCCGGCTCGAACGCGCCATCCACAGCCTTTATGGCTACGTCGCCGTCGACGCCCCGGATTCGCGGCCGTGGCTCGATCTCGGTTTTTGGAACGTGCGGCATCCGCTTGGCGCGCGCACAACCAAACCGGCGGCGCACGAGGCCTATCAATTCCTTCCGGTCGAGGGCGAGAGCCTGCATCAGATTCCGGTCGGGCCGGTGCATGCGGGGATCATCGAACCGGGACATTTCCGCTTCACCGCCGGCGGCGAGACGGTGGTGCGGCTCGAAGAGCGGCTCGGCTACGTGCACAAAGGGATCGAGTCGCTTATGGCGGGTGCTCCCATCGCGCAAGCGGCAAAATTAGCCGCGCGCACCTCGGGCGACAGCACCGTCGCTTATGGCATCGCGTTCGCGCATGCGGTCGAAGCGGCGCTTGCCATCGAAGCACCGCCGCGCGGGCAATTCTTGCGCGCGCTGATGGCGGAACTTGAACGGCTGGCGAACCATTTCGGCGATATCGGCGCGATCTGCAACGACGCGTCGTTCGCACTCATGCACGCGCATTGCGGGATCTTACGCGAACACGTGTTACGGTCGGCGAACGACACATTCGGTCATCGGCTGATGATGGATCGGGTGGTGCCTGGCGGCGTCGCCGCCGATCTCAATCCGGACGGCATAACCCGTATCCGCGAATTGTTGTGGCAGGTCCAACAGCGTTTTCCGCGCTTGATCGAGCTTTACGACAATACCGCGTCGCTGCAAGATCGTACCGCCGCAACGGGCATTCTGCGCGCCGATCTTGCTCGCCAGTTCGGCGCCTCCGGCTATGTCGGACGCGCGAGCGGACGCAATGTCGATGCACGGAAAACGCCCGGCTACGCACCTTACGATCGGCTCGACTTCACTGTGCCGGTGCTGACCGCCGGCGACGTCAATGCGCGCGTTTGGATCCGCATCCGCGAAGTCGAACAAAGCATCGCGATCATCGAACAGATCCTGGATCGGCTGCCGGATGGCGCGATCGCCGCGCCGCTCGATAGCGGCGTTGCAGCCGGCGAAGGCCTCGGTCTGGCCGAAGGCTTCCGCGGCGACGTGCTGGCCTGGGTGCGCCTCGACCGGCCGCGCGTCGCGCACGCTCACCTGCGCGATCCGTCGTGGTTTCAATGGCCGCTTCTGGAAGCGGCGATCGAAGGCAACATCGTCGCCGATTTTCCGCTCTGCAACAAATCGTTCAACTGCTCGTATTCGGGGCACGATCTCTAGAGCATGATCTCGAAAAGTGGAAACCGGTTTTCGGAAAAGATCATGCTCAAACAAATGCTAGAGCCCCGTTCTGATTGAATCAGAACGGGGATAAGACTCTAGCGCATGTTCGGGAAGAGACCTTATGCGTAGAACATTGTTTGAGAGCCTCACGCACCGGCCGCTGACCGAAGCGCCGCCGGCGCCGGACGATGCCGCGCTCGCCGAATTGGCGGCGAGCGTCGAGCGTGCAGCGCGGCGACGGCTTGGCCGCAGCCTTTCGATCCGGCAGGTGGACGCCGGTTCGTGCAACGGCTGCGAACTCGAAATCCACGCGCTCAACAACGCCTTCTACGACCTCGAGCGCTTCGGCCTGCGCTTTGTCGCCTCGCCGCGCCACGCCGACGTGCTTCTCGTCACCGGCCCGGTCACGCGCAACATGCGCCAGGCGCTCGAACGCACCTACACCGCCACGCCGGACCCGAAATGGGTCGTCGCCGTCGGCGGTTGCGCGGTGGACGGCGGCATTTTCGCCGGCAGCTACGCCGTTGTCGGCGGCGTCAGCGCCGTCGTGCCGGTCGATCTGCACATCGCCGGCTGCCCGCCGAACCCGCTGCAATTGCTCAAAGGCCTCATCAGCCTGCTTGAGCCGCGGCCATAACCCGTTAACGCCTCGTTACCAAGAATTCTTTGAAAATCAGATGGATAAAGTGTCTACCCCTCCGAACTCGGTTGATTGATTTCTTTAGG
>CAWAEV010000016.1:0-39549 GCA_963780925.1 uncultured Alphaproteobacteria bacterium
GATAAAAATCAAAACAATATTGAGACCAGCAAGAAGAGCCGCGCCACATATGGACATCTGAGGTTTCTCCAGCCTCGATTGCTAGCTCTACACGAACCTATGGCTAAACCGCAGTCGCTTCGAACTCTATCTTGCCCGGAGCGTCGAGCAGGTCGGCGACAAAAACGACGTCGATGGCCGGGTAATGAGTGCCCATGAGGCGGCGCCACAGGAGGACCAGCTTGCGCCGGTCGGCCAGATAAGCGGGCTTCGTCGGTGCTACAGGCGGTCAGCGGCTTACGTGCTCGGGGGCGCCGCCGGCCTCGGCGAGCACCGCGAGGACGTCTCGAGAAGCTGCTCGAACTGAGGAACAAGTTTCCCCGTCGTCGGCAACTGCTGCGCCGCATCCCATCCGACCTGGCCCGCGACGAACACGAGGGGACCGGCCGACACCTAAGCCCGTTTGGCGCACCGCCCGGCCGACGCCGAGCCGGCTGGAAGCAAAACGCGCATCGACATCTGAAATGCTCCTGAACGCTGACCTCCGCATGCTGCGAGCGTCAGTTCAGTTTCCTGCGAAGGTAGGCCTGCTGCTGCTTCAAAAAGGCCAAATAGGCACGTTCGTAGTCCTTGGTCCGCAGGTACTTACGGTCTTGGTCACTCGCGCCTCGGCCTCGATGGTCTTCATCGATGCCCATATTCCATTCCTGGTGGATGCATTTCTGTCTCACTGCATGGGCGAAGTCGGTCCGTCGGCGAGCTGATTTTGCTGCTGCCTGCGTGTTGGCTCTAGAGCACGGCCCTCGGCTCGCACAGCTCATCGGGTAGAAGTCCTCATCCGCCTCCGTCTTCTCTGGTCCGTCCATCGACCGCCCGGCAATAGGGGAGTTCGGCGGCATGGACGGACCCCAGATCGGTGCAGAATGTTGCAGGCACCCATGTCGGCGCCGGCCAGCCTGAGCTGGACGAACAGGGACGTCATCTTCGCCGCGCGCGGTGCCTCAGCGCACAGATCGGACGCCATCGCCAGGACTGCACCGGCGCCGGCGCACACGCCATCGATAGCTGCGACGATCGGCCGCGGGCAGGCGCGCATCGCCTCGACGAGGTCGCCGGTCACGCGCCAGGCGAAGGCAAGCTGAGGGCCACTTAACTGTTTTGCGCTGCATCGTCCTCCAGCGGGGGACTGATTATTTCGTGCACGTCGCCGCCAGAACAAAAGTCGTCGCTGGTGCCTGGCACGACGACCGCCTCGATGGCATCCCAATAGACGAGATCGCGGAAGGTATCGCGCAGTTCCGCACAGGAATCGAAAGTGAGCGGGTTTTTCCGCTCCGGCTGGGTCAACGTTACTGTCGCGACCTCGCCGTTGACCTGCCAAAGAAATGCTCGGCCTTGAAGTCGCGTAAAATTCGAGCCCGGAAGACTGGAAGTGCTGGGCTGCGTCGTTCATGGCGATGCTCCTCTTTCGATGTGTGCGAAAAGCTGTGAGTCTAGATGCGTCGAGCGCATGTCATCCCGCGAACGTCAGCCCTCCGCTGATGTTCTAGACTTGCCCGGTGATATAATCAGTCCGCGAACTGGCGAAAAACAGGATGCCGTCGGCGATCTCCTGCGGCTTGGCGAAGCGGCGAAACGGGATCGCCTTGACAAAGGCTTCCCGTATCTTGTCCGGGCGTGTGGCCAGCATGGGCGTGTCGGTGGGGCCGGGGCATACGCAATTGACGTTGATGGCGTAACGGGCCACCTCGCGCGCCAGCGACTTGGTGAATGCGATGACGCCGCCCTTGGCGGCCGCATAAACCGTTTCGCCGGTACTGCCGACGCGGCCGGCATCGCTCGCAACATTGACGATTTGCCTTCCGGCGGCGATCATTGGCGGCAGCAGCGCCTGCGTGAGATGCACAGGACCGCCGAGATTGATGGCGATGAGGCGATCCACGTAGTCGGGCGCGTTGTCGATGAATGGTTGCATGTCACCCCAGCCTGCCGCGTTGACCAGCATGTCGACCCGGCCGCGGCGGGCGATCACCTCGGCGGCGCAGCGCCGCGCCGATTTCGGGTCGGCCAGATCGACCTCGACAACCTCGACCGCAAGCCCGGCAGCGGCGGCTTCTTTGGCCACCTCCGTCGCCTTGGCCTGGTTGATATCGGCACAAATGACGTGCGCCCCACAGCGGGCAAATTCCAAGACCGTTGCTTTGCCGATGCCGGACGCGCCGCCCGTGATCAGCGCCGTTTTACCGTCAAGCCTCATGAGCACGTTCCTTTCCTTTGTGCCGCGATCTCATCAATGGCTGGCGAGAAACGCCGCGACGCGCTCGCGCGTCTCGACATTGGTCGAAAGCTGCCGTGTTTCTGAAAGTTCGCCGAGGTATCCGCGATCGCCGGGCTCTTCGGCCGCCGCAATGCATGCCTTGCTGGCGCGCAACGCCGGGGCCGGCAATCCGGCAATGTTCCGGGCGATCGCGGCGGCATGAGCCGGAAGCTCGGCACGGGCAACGGCCCATTGTGCGATGCCGAGGCGAACCGCCTCTGCGCCATCGATGGTTTCGGCTCCCAGAATGAGGCGCGATGCCACCGATCGGCCGCATAATCTGGTCAGTCGTTGCGTGCCGCCGGCGCCGGGGATGAGTCCAAGCCGGGCCTCGGGCAGGCCAAGCTTGGCTTCGAGCGCGACGATGCGGAGGTCGCAGGCGAGCGCCAATTCGAGCCCCCCGCCCATCGCGGCGCCGCCGATCTCGGCCAACGTCACTTGTGGCAACCGCTCGAGCCGCTGGAATAGGCGTTGCAGCTTCACAACAAAGCGATAGGTGCGATCAGGTCCATCGGGAGCGTCGAAACGCTCGCGAACCTGAGCAAGATCCGCGCCGGCGCAGAAAACCTTCTGATCGGAACGCACATGCAGAACTTTACAATCCGGTTGTGCCGCCAGCTCGTCGAGTTTTGTGTCCAACATGGTAATGAATTTATCGCTCACCGCATTGACCGGCGGGTGGCTCAACGAGAGCGTCGCAATACCGTCGCCATGCGTTAGCGTGATCATGCTCGCATGCGCTCCATGGTCAGCGCGGTGAGGCGCGACTTCATCAACTCGCGGGCGACAACGACCTTCTGCACCTCGGTCGCGCCCTCGTAGATGCGCAATGCTCGAATCTCACGGTAGAGCGCCTCGACTTTTACACCGACGCGCACGCCGTTGCCGCCGAAAATCTGCACTGCGCGGTCGATCACGCGCTGCGCCATTTCAGTGGCAAACATTTTCGCGATCGAAGATTCGCGCGTAATGCGCGCGGCGCCCTGGTCCTTGGTCCATGCGGCGCGATAGACCAGTAACGCCGCCGCATCGATCTCAGCAGCACTGTCGGCGAGCGAAGCTTGCGTCATCTGCAGATCGGCGAGCGGCCCGCCGAACAGTTTCCGCGTCGCCGCCTGCTCGATCGCCTCGTGCAATGCCCGTCGCGCAAGACCGAGCGCCGCCGCCGCAACCGTCGAACGGAAAATGTCGAGTGTCGCCATCGCCACCTTGAAACCATCACCCGGCGAGCCCAATCTGTTTGCTACCGGCACGCGGCAGCCGTGGAAACGCAGCGCGGCAAGCGGATGCGGCGCGATGACCTCGATTCGACCGGCAATCGAAAGTCCGGGCGTGTCGGCGTCGACGACGAACGCGGACAAGCCCTTGGCGCCGGGTGCTTCTCCGGTCCGTGCGAACACGACGTAGTGGTCAGCAATGCCTCCGTTGGAGATCCAGGTCTTACTCCCGTCGATACGAACATAGCCGGGCCCGTCAGCTGTCGCGGTAGTTACGAGCGCACCGACGTCAGAGCCGGCTTCCGGTTCCGACAGCGCGAAGGCGGCGATATGGCGGCCGTCGCGCGCCGGCGGTAGGTACTTCGCCTTCAGCGCCTCGCTGCCGAAAAGCGATATCGAGCCGGTTCCCAGTCCCTGCATCGCGAAAGCGAAGTCCGCAAGGCTCTCGTGCCAGGCGAGAATTTCCCGTGCGAGACAAAGCGTGCGTACATCGATTTTGTCTGACAGGCCGCCATAGGCCGCTGGCACGATGGCCTTCAACCAGCCGGCGTCGCCAAGCTCGCGGACGAGGACGCGACAAGTGCGATCGACATCCGCGTGATCGATATGAGCGACAACATTTCGGTTCGCCCATTGCGCAAGCGCCGGAGCGAATTGCCGATGTGAATTGCCAAAAAATGGCCAGGCGAGATGAGCAAGATCGATCATCAGTGCTCCATCCCTACCGAGCCCGCCTGTCGGGTCGCAAGCTCGCGCAGCTTGAAACGCTGGATCTTTCCGGTCGCGGTCTTTGGCAGCGTATCGACGAATTCGATCCAGCGCGGATATTTCCACGGGCCGATCGTGCGCTTGACGTGCGCCTTGAGGCCCTCATAGAGCGACCTGCCGGCGCCCTCGCCGGCGTTGCCTTTAAGAACCACAAAAGCCATCGGCTTAACCAGACCTTTAGAGTCCTCCGCGGGAACGACAGCTGCTTCGAGCACATCGGGATGGCTGGCGAGCGCCGCCTCCACCTCGAAGGGTGAAACCCAGATGCCGCTGACCTTGAACATATCGTCGGTGCGACCGCAGTAGCTGTAGACGCCGTCGGGCCGTCGAACATATTTGTCGCCAGTCCGTGTCCACTCACCCTCGAAAGTCCGGCGCGTGCGCTCGCGCTGGTTCCAATATCCCGCCGCGGTCGAGGGGCCGCGCACCAATAGCTCGCCCATTTCACCGTCGGGAACGTCATCTCCCGCGGCATCAACGAGGCGCACGTCGTAGCCCTCCACCGGCACACCAGAAGTCCCGTATTCAACCGCATCAGGAAGGTTGGTCAGGAACAGATGTCCCAGTTCGCTTGAACCGACCCCATTGACGATGTCGAGGCCGAAACGCTCACGCCACCCGAAACCGATATGTGGCGGCAACGGCTCGCCTGCCGAAAAGCACAGCCGCAGACGTCTTGAAGCGAGTTCGGGCGTGCATTCGGGATCGGCGAGGATCGCCGCATAGAGCGTCGGCACCGCAAAAAACATGGTTGGCTGGTGTTGCCGCAGCACTTCGAACACGGTCTGCGGCGTTGGCCGGTCCGGGTACAGCACCAATGTCGCGCCGACGCCCAGTGAACAGATCGAAGTACCGATACCATATGCAAAAAACAGTTTTGCCGCGGAAAAAATCACATCGTCCTCGCGCATCCCGATCCGACTCTGACCGGCCAGCCGCGTCATCGCCATCGGGCTCGAATGCACGTGCATCACGCCCTTCGGCATCCCGGTGGTACCGGATGAGTAGAGCCAGTACGCGACCTCGTCCGCGCAGGTTGGAGTTACCGCGGCAGGTACGCGTTCGGCGGCGAGCAGCGCGTCAAATCGCGGCAGCGATTGAGGCCCATCGCCGATCACGACGATCTGCCGCAATGTCGGCACGTCCGCAGCGGCGCGCTGCACGACGGGAAGAAGCGGCGACGAAACGAATACCATCTTGGCGCGGGAATCGATAAACAGATGATGATATTGGTCTACGGTAAGCAGCGTGTTGAGGAGCACCGGAATAACCCCGGCCCGGATCGCGCCCCAGAACAGGATCGGGAACTCGATCGAATCGTACAGTATGATGGCAATCCGATTTTCCCGCTCCACTCCGAATCGTGCCAACACCGGGCCCACGCGCGCCACGGCATCCTGCAATTGCGCATAGCTGATGGCGCGCGACGCATCGACGAATGCAGCTTTATTGCCGCGGCCTTCCGCGACGTTCCGGTCGATGAAGTCGACAGCCGCATTGTAATTGCGTTCGATATCCATCGCTCCGCTCCCAGCGCGTGCAAAAGGCCACTAAAGACCTTGGCGCGATCGAATTCCTTGATTTAAATCAGAAACCGGCCCCGCAGCCGCAGTGCCGGGCCAAAGAAATTCGCCTCGCCGCCTCCGTTTGGGCGATTACTGTCCGGCAGCCATATCAGGCACCGCAATAATGCATAGCGCGGCTGTGGCGGGCCAAAAAAATCCAGGCGCGAACCAAGCTTAATTGATCTTTGTCATGGCGCGCCAGGCCAGGGATGCTGTGCTTGACCTGCAAAAATGCTCGAGGATTGTCCATGGCGCAGGCGCAAGTGGAATGCCGGAGGCGTATTCTACGTCTGAAACTCAACGGCCGATGGCGCGAGGATGCGGTTGCCGAAAATCTTTTGCTAGTCGAGTATCTGCGCGATGTTGTCCGCCTAGCTGGGACCAAGACCGGCTGCGACGGCGGCGAATGTGGCGCCTGCACGGTGCTGGTCGACGATCAGGGCATGCCCTCGTGCATTGTACTTGCTGTCAGGTGCGAGGGGCGGTCGGTCGAGACGATCGAAGGGCTGGCATCGCAGGGCCGGCTGCATCGATTGCAGCGCGCTTTCCACGACAAGCTCGGCGCCCAGTGCGGCTTTTGCACGCCCGGTATGATTATGGCCGCGGAAGCATTGCTGCGACGTAACCCGCAACCCAGCGACAGCGATATCCGCACAGCCTTATCCGGCAACCTGTGCCGCTGCACCGGTTATGTGAAGATCATCGAATCGGTCCAGGTCGCCGCGGAGACAACATCATGACGCAGACCACCGCCATCGCGACGGCAGTACCGCGGCGCGGTGTTCCGCTGATTGACGGCGTAGAGAAAGTGACCGGTCGCGCTACCTATACGGCCGATCTCGACCATGCCGGTGCGCTGGTCGGGCGCATCTTTCGCAGTCCAGTGAGCCATGGCGAGATCGTCCGGCTCGACGTTGCGAACGCCCGTGCACTCGACGGCGTTTTCGCGGTGCTCACTGGCGAGGACTGCCCTCACAGCTACGGCGTGCTGCCGGTCGCCATGAACGAATTCCCGCTCGCGCGCGGGCGCGTGCGTTACCGTGGCGAACCGGTCGCAGCGGTGGCCGCCATCGACGCCGCGACCGCACAGCGTGCCCTCGACCTTATCGGATTCGAGGTGCGTGAGTTGCCGGCCTATTACACACCCGCCGCGGCGCGGGCGGCGGACGCAATGCCCCTCCATGACAACAAGCCAGGCAACCTCGAGCGCGAAGTCCATCACGCCTTCGGTGACGTTGCGGCGGGCTTTGCGCGGGCCGATCTTGTACGCGAGGACTGCATCAGCTGCGCGGAACTCAACCATGCGCAGATCGAGCCGCACGCAGCGCTCGCCGAATATGAGCCGCTCACGCAACGCCTTACGATGCAGAGCGTGACGCAGGTCGCCTACTACCTGCACCTCATGTTGGCGCGCTGCCTCGACATGGACGCGTCGCGCATCCGTGTGATCAAGCCGTTCGTGGGCGGCGGCTTCGGCGCGCGCGTCGAGGTGCTCAACTTCGAAATCATAACGGCACTGCTCGCCCGCGCGGCCGTCGGCAAGGTTATGATGCAGCTCACCCGCGAGGAGAACTTCCTCACCCACCGCGCGCGTCCACAGACCGAGGTTAAGCTAAAGCTCGGTATGTGCCGCGACGGGCGGATCACCGCCTGCGAGTGCGAAGTGACGCAGCGTGGCGGGGCCTATGCCGGGTATGGGATCGTAACCATTCTTTACGCTGGCGCATTGTTGCAGGGGATCTACGATATTCCGGCGATCAAGTACGACGGCTATCGCGTCTACGCCAATCTGCCGCCGTGTGGCGCCATGCGCGGCCACGGCGCGGTCGATACGCGCCATACCTTCGAATGCCTGCTCGATCGTATGGCGCGCGAGCTTGGGCTCGACCCCTTCGCGGTGCGTCGGGCGAACCTTTTGCACGCGCCCACCCGCACCATGAACGATCTGATGGTGAATAGCTACGGGCTGCCGGAATGTCTCGATGCGGTTGAGCAGACGAGCGGTTGGCGCGAGCGCATCGGCAAGCTGCCGCCGGGCAAGGGTCTGGGAATGGCCTGCTCGCATTACGTCAGCGGCGCCGCCAAACCAATCCATTGGACCGGCGAGCCGCACGCCGCGGTCAATCTGAAACTCGATTTCGACGGCAGTATTACCGCTTTCACCGGCGCGGCCGACATTGGCCAGGGCTCCTCGACCGTGGTGGCGATCGCGGTCGCAGAGACGCTTGACGTCGCGATCGAGCGCGTGCGCGTCGTGTCGGGCGATAGCGCCATCACGCCAAAGGACAACGGCGCCTATTCTTCGCGCATCACGTTCATGGTGGGAAACGCAGCGATCGATGCGGCGAAAAATCTAAGAAAAATCTTGATCGAGGCGGCCGCCCGAAAACTAGAAGCGACGCCCGAGGATATCGAATGCAATGGAGAGCAATTCCGCGTTGGCAGCGGCGGGCAAGCTGTCCTGCCGTTCGCCGATGTCGTGCAAGCAGCGCTGGCCGATGTGGGTGCGATCACCGTGAAAGGAACCTTCACCTGTCCGCCGGAAGCTCAAGGCGGCAGACACCGGGGCGGCGCAGTCGGCTCGACCATGGGCTTCAGCTACGCGGCCCAGGTGGTCGAGGTCAGCGTCGAAGAGGCGACGGGTGCCGTTACCGTCGACAAAGTCTGGGCCGCTCTCGATTGCGGCCACGCCATTAATCCGCTCGCCGTCGAAGGACAAATCCAGGGCTCGGTGTGGATGGGCATGGGCCAAGCGCTGAGCGAGGAGACGCGCTATCTCGACGGCTTGCCGGCGCATGCGAGCCTGCTCGAATATCGCGTTCCCACCATTGTCGAATCGCCGCCGATCGAGGTCCACATCGTGGAAAGCCACGATCCGCACGGCCCGTTCGGCGCCAAGGAGGCGAGCGAAGGCGCACTCGCCGGCTTTGCCCCTGCCCTCGTGAACGCGGTCGCGAACGCCATCGGCATCGATCTCGACGAAATACCGGTGACGCCGGATCGCGTCATGGATGCGCTGGTCGAGCGCCGCCGGCGCATGCGGCTTGGCGCCTTGCAGAAGGCCGCGTCATGACTTTGCCCCTGCCAGATTTCCGTGTCGTTTGCCCGCGCGACGTTCAAGCGGCGGTGGCGCTGCGCGGCGCGGAGGCATCGAGCCGCTACCTCGCCGGCGGCACTGATCTCGTCGTCAACTTGCGCCATGGCCTCGACACCCCGGCGCTGCTCATCGACCTCTCCGTCATTGACGAACTGCGCGAGCTAAGAGTGACGGAGCGCGGGGCGCGCATCGGCGCTTGTACAACTCTTGCCGCGCTTTTCGACACACTGGCGATCCGCGAGCGCTACCGTGCGGTGGCGGAGGCGGCGGCGGCAATTGCCGGCCCGAGCATGCGCACCCTGGCAACTGTAGGCGGCAATCTCTGCCTCGACACCCGGTGTATTTACTTCAACCAGAGTGAATGGTGGCGGCGGTCGAACCACTTTTGCCTCAAGCATCGCGGCGATACTTGCCACGTGGCGCCCCAAGGCCAGCATTGCCACGCCGCCTTCAGCGGCGATCTGGCGCCGGCGCTGATGATTTTCGACGCCGAGGTCGAAATCGCCGGGAACGCCGGACGGCGGTCCATTCCGCTCGCCGATCTCTATGCGGAGGATGGCCGCGCGCATCTCACGCTTGGTGCCGAGGAAATCGTGGTGGCCGTGCACCTGCCGCCCGACCCGCCGCCCTCAAACTATGCCAAGGCGCGCGTGCGCGGCGCCATCGATTTCCCGCTGGCAGGCGTTGCCGTTGCGCTCACCGCCGAGAACGGACAGGTCCTAACGCTACGCGTCGGGCTGACCGGCACGAATTCGCGGCCGTTCCTGCTCGAAGGCACCGACGCCTTCATCGGCCGCGCGCTCGACGAAGGGGCATTGCAACGGCTCGAACGGCTCGTGCAAAAACAGGTTCAACCGATGCGCACCACACTTGCCTCAGCTCACTATCGCCGGCTTGTGGCGGCAGCGCTCGCGCGCCGGCTTGCCGGCGACCTCTTTTCTCAGGCCGGCGGTTCGTCATGAGCGGCGATTGCTGCAACGCATCATCTTACCGCGGGGCCGGCTTGATAAAAGTCAACGAGCGGTCCGAACCAAGGGGCTAGACTTCAAAACATCGATCGTCCCACAGGCCTTAGAACATGACGTTCTCCAACCGCATCTGTCAGACCTTGCAAAACGAGCACGCCGCGACAATGGCGCTGATGGAGCGCATCACGCACTTGTTGGGGCGTTATCCTCGCGGCAATCCGCCCAACGCCAATGACCGCGCCGTCGCCCAATTGCTCGCGGAGATATCGCCGGCAATAGAGGCCGATATTGAGCGACATTTTGCATTCGAGGAGAACCGGCTTTTCTCCTGCCTCGATGCGGTCGGCGCCAGCGCCATCGGCGCCCACCTCACCGAGGAACATAAGGCGATACGTCCGCTCGGACTGCGCCTCGCCGCACTTTCACGCGCCGCGATCGCTGGCTTCGACGCGCCGAGCTGGGATGAATTTCGCACAATCGGGCAGGAACTTTGCGACCGCCTGCTTGCCCACGCGCACAAGGAGGATATGGCCTTGTTGCCGTTGCTCGAAGATTCGATGGATGCAGAAACCGAAGCCAAACTTTACGGCGAATATGTCGACAATGGATGAGGTCCGCCATGGCGGAAACTAGCACGACATTTCATGACGACGTTCGCGCACTCAGCGGCGGTGACCTCGAACGGGTGATCGCCATCGACCGAGCCCATAGCGGGCGCTCAAGGCGACATTTCTTCGAGAAGCGCTTTGCAGCGGCGACCGCGCATCCGCACGAATTCATCCAGATCGGCGTTATGCGCGGAGGTTCGCTGCGCGGTTTCGCCATTGCCCGCGTGTTCTGCGGCGAATTCGGTCGCGAGCCTGCCATCGCCATGCTCGATGCGATCGGCGTCGAGATAGAAGTCCAGGAGCGTGGCGTCGGCCATTCGCTCATGGATGGACTGATCGAAGCGATGTGCAGCGCCAGCGTGCATACGCTGCAGTCGCAGGCCGAGTGGACCAATCACAGGCTGATGCGATTTTTCGATGCTTCCGGATTTAAACTTGCCCACCGTGTGGTATTGGAGCGGTCCGTCGCCGAGCCGCTGGCAGAACCGAGCGAAGCAGTGTGAATCCCACCCCCTCAGCGGGAGAAAGCGTGAGCGAGGTCATGGGCAATCGTGCAAACATCAACATTCCCGAGCGCGTCGGCGAAGCGGCGGAAATCAATTACGGAGGACCCGCCGATGCGGATTTCGGACCGCTCACCCGCGACCTCATCCCTGTACGTTCGATGGTTGAGGACGATTTGCACGCCCTCATCGCCATCGATCGCCGCATCACGGGACGGACTCGTTCGGCCTATTTCGAGCGCAAACTCGAGGAGGCGCTGCGCGAATCCGACGTGCGGATTTCGCTCGTGGCCGAGCGCGACGGCCGGCCAGTCGGCTTCATCATGGCTCGCGTCGATCTCGGCGAGTTCGGTCGTACCAACTCCGCCGCCGTCATGGACACGATCGGAGTTGATCCGGATTATGGCAACTGCGGCGTTGGCCATGCGCTTGTCACACAGCTTCTGGTCAACCTCATGACGCTGCGGGTCGACAAGGTTCTCACTGAAGTCGACTGGAGTGCCCGCGATCTCCTGGGTTTCCTCGATCGCTGCGGCTTTCGCCCGTCGTCGTATCTTTGCTTCGATCGCACCATTGCGCGCCCGCGCAATTCGATTAGGTCGTGATCTAATTCAATTGAATCGGATCACGGTTTAAATTTTAGTTTGAGCATGATTTTTCCGAAAACCGGTTCCACTTTTCGGGATCATGCTCCAAGCCGGCGTGCCGACCCACCGCGCAAATATCAGCCATGCAATTGCTGGTACTTCGTCAGCAGGTCGTCCTTGCTTTCTTCCCAATCCGGATTCGGCACGATGCAT
This sequence comes from uncultured Alphaproteobacteria bacterium, assembly GCA_963780925.1. Classification (GTDB taxonomy): domain Bacteria; phylum Pseudomonadota; class Alphaproteobacteria; order Rhizobiales; family Xanthobacteraceae; genus BOG-931. The sequence continues at coordinate 11,823 of CAWAEV010000016.1, forward strand.
TTGGCCGGACAGACCAGCATGCATTGCGGCTCGTCCTCGGCACCGACGCATTCCGTGCACTTCATCGGGTCGATGACGTACATCGGATTCCCCGCGGTAATGGCCTTGTTCGGGCAGACCGGCTCGCAGGCATCGCAAGCCGTGCAGGCTTCGTTGATCATCAGGGCCATAACTCGTCTCCTTGGCCCCTCAGGCCGCCTTCGGGACGTTGCCGAGCGCGGCGAGCTTATCGAAACGAAAGGCGCCCCACAACGCCGCCCCGATCGCGCCGGCATAGATCGAATCGGGATGGCTGCGGATGATGGTCTTCATGTCCTTGATATTGGCGACATCTTCCGCCAGCGCGGCGACCAGGCCGTTGTCGAGCGCAAGCCCGCCGGTCATCATGACGACGCCGTCGGTCATGCGGATCGATTTCAAGAGCGCCGACAGCCGCGTCGCCATCGACAGGTGAATGCCTTTGAGGATGTTGGGGGCCGTGATGCCGCGCGACACCATGTTGATGATGTCGGTCTCGGCGAGCACCGCGCAGATCGAGGACACCACCTCAGGATTATCCGACTTGCGCGACAACGCCCCGATCTCGTCCTGGGCGATGCCGAGATAGCGCGCGATGTTCTCCAGGAACTGTCCCGAGCCCGAGGCGCACTGGCTCGTCATCTTGTAGTTCAAAACCTTGCCGCGCTCGTCGATGCTGATAGCGCGCCCATGCAGCGCGCCCACGTCGAGCGCGGCGTGTGATGCGGGATCGAGATAGATGGCGCCGCGGCCGTGCGTCGTCATCGAATAGAAGTGGCCGGTATGGAACGGGATGCTCTCGCCTTCCCCGGTCGTCGCGACATAGTCGACGTCCTTCTCATTGATTTTGCCGTCTTCGAGCATCTGATCGAAGGCGAGCCGCGACAGCTCCATCGGGTCGCGTTGCCGGATGCGCATGGAAAACCGCGACAGCCAAGTACTCTGTCCATTCTCGACCTTGAACAAAGCCGCCTTGACGGTAGAGGTACCGACGTCAATTCCGACTGCGATCGTCATACTTCACTCCCATCGGTCTGTCCCAGATGCGCCCGCCGCGCGAACTCGGCCGCTCCGAGTGCGCCGGTGTAGATCAAGTCCGGATTGATATTGATGGTGACGTCGCCGTAATTCTCCTTGATCAACTTGCGCAACTCGCGCACCGCCGCTTCGTTCTTGGCAACGCCCCCGGTGAAGGTGAACTCGTCGGTCACCCCGCCGGAGCGGGAGATGATCGAAATCGCGCGAAGGATGATAGCGCGGTGCAGTCCCGCCAGAATGTCCTCGCGCTTCTCGCCCAGCGACAGGCGATCGCGCAGCTCGGCGCCGGCAAAAACGGTGCAGGTCGAGTTGATGCGCGCCGGACGGTCCGACTTCATCGCCATGGGACCAAGCTCGTGCAGACCGATATTCATCTCGTCGGCGATGTAACCGAGATAGCGTCCGCAGCCCGCCGCACATCGGTCGTTCATCTGGAAGTTCTCCACGATGCCCTTGGGGTCGACCTGGATGCCCTTGGTGTCCTGGCCGCCGATGTCGAGCACCGTGCGGGTCTTGGGATACATCATGTGGGCGCCCAGCCCATGACAGAGGATTTCCGAGCGGATGTGCTCCTTGGAGAACGGTAGCGTCACCCGGCCATAGCCGGTGCCGACCAGGTAGGTTTCTTCCAGATCGATGTCGAGGGTGGCTTCGATCGTCTTCGGCACGTCGCTCGATCCGGTTTTGACCGCACCGTCCGCAGCGAGGACGCGGGCAAGGGCGCGGCGGAATTTCTCGCTCAAGCCACCCGACGGCGGCCGGTTCTCCACCTCGATGATCGACTTGTCGTAGACGTTGAGCAGCAGCTCGTAAGGTAGCCGCGCCGCGCGGGCGACGTCCTCGGCATGGACGTGGTAGCGCGAGCCGGCAATGTCGCGGAAGAAGTCCGACTTGCGCTTGGCGCCGGGCGCGTAGAGCGACGGCGCTTCCTCGCGCAGCAGCTTGAACACCTCGCCGATGGCGTCCTTGACCTCGATTTCGACCTTGGCAAAACGCTCGCCCTTGACCTGCCCGCGGCAGGTCGCCTCGAGATCTTCGAGCTGTTCGAGGAACTGCACGAGGCGGAAGGACCGATGAAGCGCGTCGAGAAACTCGTCGAGCTCGCTGCTGTTACCGCCTCCGGTATTCAGTGCGCGGCGAAACAGCGTGAAGCGTCCATCGATGCGCGCCTCTTCGCTCGCCACGCGAGTCGCCGTGGCGTAATTTGAGCGCGAGTTGGTGATCCCGCGGCCGATGACGTCGCAGTTCTCATCGAGCAGAACCGCCTTGGTGGTGGTCGATCCGAGATCGATTCCGACAAAGGTCTTCATCAGTATCTCCCTGGATCTGTCCTCAGGCGGCCGCAAGCGCGCCCGCTCGTTTCTGCTCGATCATCTGGAAATAGCTCTCCAGCCGGTTCTTGATGTTGGCGGCCGAGAAGTAGCGCGGATCGACGAGATCGGATTCGATAAAGGCCGCCGGCTTACCGGTCCGCTTCTCGACCTCGCGCATCATCAACAGCTGGCCGGCGGAGAAGCTGTTGCAGCTCTTGATCGAATTGATCAGCAGGCCGTCGGCATCGTACTCATTAATATAGTTCGACAGCATATCGATGCGCATCGGCAGGCTGCGGTTGGTGTAGACGCCGAGGCAATATTCGGCCAGCGTCTCCAGCGGCTTGTCGGGATCGTGGCGGAACCCGAGGTCGTAGACGCCGCCGACCTTGCTATAGCTCGAAGCGACGACCACAGCGCCTTCGTCGTAGAACATCTTCCAGAACTGGCGGAAGCTCGTGTAGTTTGGTGGACCTTCGACGACCAGGCGATATTTCTCCTTGCCCATGTCGCCGTCGGGTGTGACCGGCCCTAGGCCGTGGGCGAGCCGGTCTTCCACTTCGGCGCGCAGAAACTTGTAATATTCGATGGCATCATCGGTGCCGCGGAAAGCGCCGAAGATCGGGCCGATGTAATAGATGGCGCCGAAATAGGCATCGATCGGCGAGGGCTTGTTCTTCGCGCTCTGCAGCACGCGAACGAGATCGTCCTCCGCCTTCACCGACTTCTTCAGATATTCGCGCAAGCGGTCGATATCGAACTTCACTCCGGAGACGCGCTCGAGCTTGGGAATCACCTCGTCCTTGAGCTGCTTCACCATGTACTCGGTCATGTTCTTGGTGATCTTGCCGTCGCCCATGTAAGGCGTGTGCAGCATGATCGTCTCGCACTTGTATTGCTCGCGCAGCAGCTCGAACCACTTCATGAAGGTGAAGCAGCCGGTATAGGAGAGCAGCAGCACGTCGGGATCAGGAAATTTTTTGCCGTTCGGCGCGATGTTGCCTTTCGCCATCATGCCGATGTCCGATTTCACGTAAGTGCAGACGTCCTCCGAGTGGCCAATCTTTTCGGCTTCGAGCACGAAGGCTCCGCTCGTTCGCCGCAGCCCGTTTTGAATGGCGTTGACCTCGGGCAGGTTGTTGACGAGGCCGAAGCACATGATCAGCTCGTTGAGGTTGCCCGGCACGAAAGTGGCCGCAACCTTCTCGCCGGTCTGCGGCGCGCAGGTGAGTCGATCGTAATGGCCGGCCATCATTTCCTTCTGCTTGACCATGGAGGCGTCCTTGACGACTTCTTTCGCCGCTTTAGCCTTCGGCGTGACGAATGTAGTTGTCATGTCCCGCTCCATAGTTTGATCGAATCGGAAAACGTCCCGGCCTGCTCGCGGATCGGCTGCATCTGCCCGGAATTTTCCGCGTATTTAAAGGCGATGTAGGGAATGCCGGCGTCCTTGAGCACATGTTGCAGCATCGGCCGGTCTAGCAGCGCCGGATCGCAGAAGCTCGGGGCGGCGAAGATCACGCCTTCGGCGCCGGATCGCCTGACCGCGCGCACGAGATGCTGGCCTTTTTCGTTCAGGTCCGGCTCGTATTTGGCCGCCGTCGATTCGGACTGATGCAGGAACGCGCTGGCGAGGTTCCGCAGCGGATCCCCTTCGCTCGAGGTGTCGGCCGTGAGCCAGCGCGTGACCAAGAGCAGGTCGTCGTCGACGACGTAGCAGCCGGCGAGCTCGAGCGATTTGATCAGATTGAGCGGCGGCTGCTCGCAGAATGCGCCGGTGACGACGACGCGGCAATTATCGCGGCGCGGACGCTGCTCGGTGCGGGCGGCGGCGAGATAGTCGCGCAGCATCGCCGAATGTTCCTCGACCGGGAGCACCATGCCGGCGCGGAGCACCAGGTAGGCTTCCGCCGCCGGGGCCTGCCACGGGCATTCGGCACGGAAGGCATAGAGCTCGCGAACCAGCCGGCAATTCTTGTTGTAGAGCGCGATCGAGTTGCGCAACTCCTCGTCGGTGATCGGCTTGCCGCGCAGTTCGCCGAGGTCGTGCCGCAGCTCGGCCAGCTCGTTGACGTAGTAATTGCCACCGATGTCGTCGCGATAGTTCTGCGGAACGTCGAAATAGCGGACATACACGGTGGGAAACAGCATCTTCCACATGCCCGACAAATTTCGGATCACGTCGCAGATCGAGGGAAACAGCATGCCATCGACAAAATCGAGCCGGCCGGAAACTCCCAGTTCGATGGTCGAGCGCGGGATACGGCAGATGTAGCTCTGATAGTAAGCGTCGCCATGGATAACCTCGAGCTGATCACCGCCGCCAAGGATGCCCAGCGGCAGCATGCCGCCGGCGTGGATGAGTTCACGCGGGACGTAGATCGGCATGTAGCCGACCACCTTGCGGCCTGGCATTGCTGCCTTCCACTCCCGCGCGGCAGCGAACGACAAATCCTCGAACAGCGCATTGGCGCGAGCGACGATGTCGACCGTGGCCGACTTTTTCACCGATGCGTCCATCGTGCCGCCCTCTTGGCGATAAAGGCTTCGAGGCCTTCCACCGCGTCGTGCGTAGTCATCAACCCGTCGAGATAGAGCCGCTCGACGGCCACAAGCTTAGCCTTCACGCGCGTGACATAGTCGAGGCGCGCGGCCTTGACGGCGTGACGCAGTGAACTGCCACTCTTGGTCTTGAGGTACTCATCGAAATAGGCGATCGCCGCGCGCGTCGGATCGGGTGCTGCTTCGTGCGCAAGCCCCATGGCGACGGCTTGTGCGCCCGTGATGCTGCGGCCGGACACGAGCAGATCGAATGCGCGTTGCGGCCCGATCAATTCCGGCAACAGGCAGGACGCGGCCGGAGCGAACACGCCGAGTTTCAGCTCCGGCTGAGCAAGCGTCGCATCGGCCGTGACGAACAGGAGATGGCCCGCAAGCGCAACTTCAAGCCCACCGCCGAGACATTGTCCGCGCACGGCAACCAGGATGGGAACCGGCGCTTCCACCATGCGCAGGATCAAACCGTGAATATCGCGAAGCATCGCGGTGCACTGCGCCGGCAGGTGCTCCTCGACACTGGCCCCGAAGCTGAAATGCGGACCGTCCGCATCGAGCACCACGGCGCTCACACCGGGACTTGCCAGATGTTCAGATAACGCCTTGTCTAGCGCCGCAATCATAGCGGCATCGATCAAATTTGCTTTCGGCCGGCTCAAAGTCAGGCGCAAGAGCCGACCCTCCGCATCGAACCAGACTTTGAGCCCTGAGGTCATGACGTCGTTCTCGCCCTGGGCATGATCCGTTCCGTCAGCTCGTCACTCCACGGCGTGTTAGCGGCGAGCGCTCGCCGCAGGCCGATGAAGTCGATCTCGCGACCGGTCTCCCGCGTGCCTTCGTTAAAGGCGCGGAAGCCGGCGCGGGCTTCGGTCATCATGTTGAGCGCGAGCCAGGCCCGCGAATTCTCCTTGTTGCGGTTCCACGCGTCGAGCTTCGGCTTGCGCAGTTCTTCGACCGTCTTAGTGGTACAGTCAGGGAACGTATAGAGCAGCTTGGTGCACAGCAATTCGACCTTGTTGTCGAGACCGCTGAGATCGACCGTGCCGCGCTTCATTAGCTCTTGCCCGGCTTTCAGCAAATCGCCGGTCTTCGGCTTGCCGAATACGAATCGTCCGTACTCATCGGTGATACGGCTTGTTTCCACCAGGGGGTTGGCAATGAACTGGTCGTCTACCTTGAGCGCTGGCACCACGTCCGTGATCACGCCCATGAAATACGCCTCGTGTGCAGAAAACGGCTCACACAGCACGCACGCCACCATCGCACGCTCGGCGCCGATGACCACGGGGAGGAAGTCGGTCGCACCGCCGATCGGCGCTGAGCCGTGTTTGGGTCCCGCCTGACCGAATCGCGCGAGATCCTGGGCGATGGAAAAGTCGCAGGCCATGCCAATTTCCTGGCCGCCGCCGATACGCATGCCGTTCACGCGACAAATCACTGGCTTGTCACAGGCAAAGATCGCCGAGACCATGTCGTTGAAGAGTCGCATGTAGCCGCGATATTCCTGCGGGTTGCCGGCGTAGTATTCAGCATATTCTTTGGTGTTGCCGCCGGTGCAGAATGCCTTGTCGCCAGAGCCGGTAAACACGACGGCGACGACATCGCGTGCGGCGCTCGCCTCGCGAAATGCGAGGATGACGCCCTTCACCATGTCGGTCGTGTAGGAATTGTACTGGGTCGGATTATCGAGCGTGATCCAGGCGTTGAAAAGGCCGGCGACCGGCTTGCCGGCGGCGTCCTTGACTGGACGCTTTTCATAAATGACGCCCTTGCTCGCCGTTTTACGTACATGCTCGGGAACGAGCATGTGTTCCCTCGGCTCACTGCGAGAACTGGCTGTGACACGGACTGCTTCGGCGCTCATGATTTAACTCCTTAATGGGTTGGGACGAGCACTGCTCGACGTTTGAGTTCGGCGTGATGGACCGCCTCGAAAATTCGGTTGATCTTGTTGAGCGATCTTAAGTAGCGCCTCGTCGACTGCGCACAAACCGCGCGCCGGGACCACGATGTGCGTCGCGAACCCGCCGTGGATATCGTTGCCCGGCATTTTCTGATTGGGGCAAATGGTGGATTTGCCGCGGCGACAGGCATCGCAGGTACCGCAGGGAATCACCGCGGGGACGATGACGGCGCGGTCCATCCACCAGCGGGCATCCGATCCAGTATCGACGACACGACCGCTGATCTCATGTCCGAGCGTCAGCGGTAGGGTATGCTTGGTGCGGACTCCGTCGTAGTAGTAACCGAGATCGGTGTGGCAGACGCCGCAACCGGCAATTTCGACGACCACCTCGCCAGATCCCGGGGAAGGGTTGAACTCGGCACTGACCAGCGGCGCGCCCGGGCTCGTCATCGTCCACCGGACCGCTGCATTCATTGTTTCTCTCCGTGCGTTGTCAGCATCTTAAAAACTCTCAAGGTGCCGCCGTCTTAGGTTCGACGCAGCACAAATCCAGAGACTCGTAATCTAAGTACGTGCGTGAGTGCTTGATATGAATCAAACTGGCCTCGGTAATTTTGGCGTCTAATGACGCCATTCAGCTGGAGACGGCGGCATGCTGGACAGCATTGCTATAGCAATCCTCGGTAGCGGCGGCGCCGGCGCTCTTACCGCCGGCAATTTCCTACTTGAAGCGGCATGCGCGGCGGGATGGTACGGGTTGCTGACACGGACCGTGGGGCCGCAAATCCGCGGTGGCGAGGCGGCGGCTCTGGTCCGCTTGGCAACCCACCCGATCGAATGCATGCCCGAACAATATGACGTGCTGATCGGAATCGACTGGCTCAACGCCAACCGGTTCGGCGCGGAAATTGACGTGGGTCCGCACAGCCTGGTCATCAGCGACCCACGCGGCGGCGACTTGCCACCCGTGGTCGGCCGCATCGGTGCGCGCGTGGTCGAGGTCCCGATCAAGGAAATGGCGAAAGCCATTCCTGGCGGGCGCCCGAACATGATTGCGCTCGGCATTGCTGCCGGACTGTTCGGGCTCGCCGAGGACGCTTTCACGCCGGTGATCGAGAAGCGGCTGGCCGACAAAGGTGTGGCCGCCATCGAGGCTAGTCACGCCGGGTTGAAGGCCGGCATGGCCGCTGCCACCGATCTGGATCTCGGCCTGCGGCTGACGCAGACGAAACCAGTAGGCAGCGCCAAGCGGTGGCTCGTGTCTGGCAACGAGACAACGGCGCTCGGAGCACTCCGCGGTGGCGTGCGCTTTGCCGCCGCCTACCCGATTACGCCGGCCTCGGAAATCCTCGAATGGCTCGCTCCCAATCTCCCCAAAGTGGGCGGAGTGCTGTTGCAGGCCGAGGACGAACTGGCCGCCATTAATATGATCATCGGCGCGTCCTATGGCGGTACGCCCGCCTTGACGGCGACCTCTGGCCCAGGCCTGTCGTTGATGATGGAAGCGTTGGGACTTGCCACCGCCAGCGAGATCCCGATCGTCGTGGTTGACGTGATGCGCGCCGGCCCCTCCACTGGCATCCCAACCAAATCCGAGCAAGCCGACCTCAACATCGCCGTCTACGGAATTCACGGTGACGCCCCGCATCTCGTACTAGCGCCGCAGTCGGTTGTCGATTGTCTGTTCACCACACAATGGGCGGTTCACCTCGCTGAGACGCTTCAGGCGCCCGCGATCGTGCTGTCCGATCAAGTCCTCGGACAAACAGTCGCGGCTACTGACCGGCTCGCTGACATCGCCTTCATCGGCCAACGCACAAGGGCGGCCGATAATGTCAGCGCCTACAAACGCTACGCCGTCACGGGGAGCGGGGTCTCGCCGATGGCAATCCCGGGTCTGCGCGGCGGCCAATACACTGCCGATGGGCTCACCCACAACGAACGCGGAACTCCCACCAGCAATGAAGGCGATCATCGCATCCAACTCGACAAGCGGCGCGCCAAGCTCGATCGGTTCACCTACGGCGACCATTGGGCAACTATCGAGGGCAATGGCGAGTTCGCAGTCATCGCCTGGGGCTCACTCACTGGCGCCGCGCGCGAAGCGGTCGCGCGCGTGCACGACCGTTTCGGCGTTCGCCTCGTCGCTCCGCGTTTGCTGTTGCCAATCCAGCCCGAGCAATTCGCAGCTGCGCTCGACGGCGTAAAGCATATCCTTGTCGTCGAGCAATCGCATGGCGCGCAATTTCATCGATATCTGCGTGCCCATTACGACCTGCCGCAGGATGTCCGCGTGCTCAACCGACCGGGCCCACTGCCAATGAAGCCAAGCGAGATCGAACAAGCCATCATGGAATGGAGATCTTGATGTCAACGATCGAGCTGCGTCCGACCTGCAAGCCGGCCGACTACAAATCCGAGGTTAGCCCGATCTGGTGTCCCGGTTGCGGCGATTATCACGTGCTGATGTCGTTTACCCGGGCGTTTGCCGAGCTTGGTCTGCCGCCCGAAAATATTGTTGTGGTGTCGGGCATCGGCTGTTCGTCGCGCATTCCGGCGTACACGACGTGCTATGGCTTCCACGGCGTGCATGGCCGCTCGCTGGCGCTCGCCACCGGGCTGAAAGTGACGCGCCCTGACCTGACGGTCGTCGTGGCGAGCGGCGACGGCGATGGTTATTCGATCGGCGGCAATCATTTCGTCCATGCCTGCCGGCGCAACGTTGACATGACCTATGTCGTAATGGACAACCGCGTCTATGGCATGACCAAGGGTCAGCCCTCGCCGACTACGGAGCCCGACTTCGATACTGCCCTTTCCCCGGGCGGCACCGGGCTGAGCCCTTTTCATCCGCTGGTGATCGCGCTCGCGTCGGGCGCCAACTTCGTTGCCCGCGCCTTCTCGGGCGCGCCGAACGAGACGGCGAGTATTCTTGTTGAAGCCATCCGCCATCCCGGTTTCTCGTTCGTGGAAATTCTCAGTCCATGCGTCACATTCCGGCCTGACGAAAGGGAATGGAAGAGCCTCGTTCATCCGGCGCCGGTCGCCGCCACCAGCGACCCGGCCAAGGCTGCGCGCCGCATCATGACCGACGACGGCTTCAATATCGGCACTCTCTATCGCGGCGAGCGCCGCCCGTATCAGCCACGAATGGGAGATCAGAACGTCGACCTCGCCGATCTGGAGAAGGACTTCGAGCTGTGAGCAAGACGCCCTCCGAACGCCCGATTGCCAATATTACCGACCTGCTCGCCCTTGCCCACCAGATCGAGGCCGACGCCGTGCAGCGCTACACTGAGCTCGCCGAGCAGATGGAAACGCACAACAATCGCGAACTGGTCAACGTCTTTCGGGATCTTGCCCGCGCCGAAGGAATTCATGCCGAGGAAATCCGGAAAATGGCGGGCGACGTCGACCTGCCGGGACTGGCGCAGCGGCTCGGGCGATGGAAAAAGGGCGACAGCCCGGAGCAGGCCGATCTCAGCGCTGCGCACTATCTGATGACGCCCTGGCATGCCCTGCAGCTCGCGCTTACCGGCGAACAACAGGCGCTCGCCTTTTTCACCTCCATCCTGGAGACGGCGAAAGATGCAAAAATCAAGGACATGGCGGCTGAATTCGTCGAAGAGGAGGCCGAACACGTCAACCTCGTCCATCGGCTGCTGCGCAAGTATCCAAAGCCGCCGGACTCGTGGGCGGACGATGACGATCCGCCAAGGCCGCAGGGTTGAACTGGGAAGCCGCATCAATTGACCAAGCTCAAAACGCTCCCGTGTTCCATAGGGCTTGATTTCAAGTCGTTAAATTGGAGCACTAAAAAATGAACGCTGAGACGGCCATTCGGATCGCCGCTTTCCTTGATGCGAATCATGTCGTGTCGTTGGCAACCTGCGGCTTGGACGGACCGCACGCGGCCAACGTATTCTACGTTCGCGACGGCCTCGCGTTGCTTTGGGTTTCCGATCCGAACAGCCGGCATTCTACCGAGCTTGCGGTCAATTCGCGTGTCGCAGCAACGGTCGCGCCCGATTATTTCGAGTTTGCCAATATCCGCGGCGTGCAGATTTCAGGGCAGGCTCACATGATCGCCCATGCACCTGAGCGCGCCAATGCGGGAGCAATGCTCCACGCGCGCTACCCGTCATTGCGGCGGATGTCCCAAGGACTGCCCGAGGCTTACCAACGGGCGGAGTTCTACCGGCTCGAGCCGACACGGCTCGTACTGATCGACAACAGTCGCGGCTTCGGTCACAAGGACACGCTCGAACTTGGAGAAAATTCGACAAAAGCAATGGTTTAATCGATTTTGGCGGCGCTCATAGCTGAACCCGCCCGCTACAGCAACAGCTTGGAACCAAAGAAGCGTTGCGAGAGCGATCGAACCAGCGCGAGCAATTCTTGCGCGGCGAAATCTTCGAGACGCAGTTGCGGATTGCGCGGACAAATCCGCTCGAACATCGCGCGGGCGGTCGCGTCGGCCGGTGGCGGAATCGTCGCGTCGATCAGCATCTTGGAGCCGAAACGCTGCCACAACGTGGTGCCGGGGGCTCCGAGTTCTGGAAGGCTTGCGTCCATCGCGTGGTTATGAGTGCCGGGGATAATGACCACGTCCTGCTGGGGGTTTACGCGGGTAGACAGCGCCCAGAGAAGTTCGGACGGATTGAAAATATCGACGTCGGCATCGACAGCGATCACGATTTTCGGATGTTGGTATTCGGATGACAGCGCTGCCAGTAGCACGTTCTTGGCCTCACCGTAGGCGCGCGGTGTCATTTGCACCACTAGGCCGAATATGCCGGGCAACGCCATGACGTTGTGAATATCCGGCCCGCCGCCTACATTCTTGAGCCGACGAAAGATCGCTGCGCTCATTGGAATCTTGTGAAAGACGCAACCCTCCATCTCGGAACCGTTCTGGAGATTCTTGAAGATCGCGTCGTGCCGCCGCGTCATGAATTGATATTCGACAATCGGATTCTTGCCGGTCCCGGTGATGTAATAATCCTGGAACTCCGAGAACGGCCCTTCGTCCTCGCGATAGTGCGGCGGAATGTGCCCTTCGAGTACGATCTCGGCGTCTGCCGGCACTTCAAGATCGATCGTTTCGCATTTCACCAGGCGCGCCGGCTCGCCCAGATAGCCGCCGGCGATCTCGAACTCATCAAGGCCATAGGCGGCGGTGGTGGCGGCGGCGGCGTAATAAAGCGGATGATGCCCGATGAAGATCGCCACCGGCATCGGCTCGTTCCGCTCCTGGTATTTCAGGTAGTTCTTCCAGGTATGCCGCGGGTAGAGGAGAATGCCGGACTTTTGCGCGCCTTTGATCTGCAGGCGATGGAAACTGACATTGCGCTGGCCGCTGTCGGGATCTTTGCTGACGACTAACCCGGAACCGATGACCGGCCCGCCATCCCGCAGGCCGGCGACGTGAACCGGCAGCTCGGTGAGGTTGAACTGGTCGCGCCCCAGCTTCACCTCCTTGACTGGCCCATCGTTCACCCTGATCGGGTAGACGCGACGGCCCATGCGGTCGGCCACACACGGTACCAGCGCTTCCTCGCTGGTACCAAAGGCCAGAGCCGCATGGCGCACATTGGCCGGACCCTGCCCCAAGGAACGCCAGCCGTGCGGAAGCTTCTCGAACAGGAGCGCTTTTTCGCGCGACTGGTAGAGCAATGCACCCATCTCAGTCAGCGGATCGACCGCCTTGTCGATGCGGACAAGTTCGCCAGCGGCGTCCAGATCGGCGATCCATGTCCGCATGTCCTTTGGACGCATGTTTGACGTGCCGCTGGCATCCAGCACTTCTCCGGGCGGCGTGAACTCAGATTTTGGATCATCAACCCGCATCCCGTGCTCCCTCTGGCTCCGCTACGCGTCCATATTGGTCGTAGCTAAACAACCTATTTGGACGATCCACCCCCGCGCATTGATCGAAGTCAACTTTGGCTTGGTCGGCAATGCCTGCATCCTTCGCTTCGATGGCGGATCCGGCGGCCGGCACCTGCCGTCGACGCATCCGAGATTCTTGCCCCGCGAGGTCAGGCGGGAAACCCCTGGCTTGAGCGGCGTCGGATCATGGACGGTCGGATTTGATTTAACGCAAAGTGGCGGCAGCCAGTCCCGTCTAAAGATGCTTGATAACTTTGGATGAATGCGTCGACGGAAGGTGTGCAGTTGCATGCGTGCGTTACGTAGGAGGATTTCGCCAATACCCAAACCAAAAGGAGCGCTCGATGATGACGAACAATCTCAGGCTTGCCGCCGCACTTGGTATTGGCCTTGCGGCGGCGCTGCTGGGCGGCCCCGCTTCGGCTCAGGTGAAGGTCGGCGCAGTGCTCTCTGCTAGCGGGCCGGCGTCATTCCTGGGTGATCCGGAGAAGAAGACGCTCGGCATTTACATCGACGAGATCAATGCGCAGGGCGGGATTAACGGCCAGAAACTACAACTCATCGTGTACGATGATGGCGGCGACGCCAGTGCCGCGCGCACCTTCGCCACCCGCCTGGTTGAGGAGGACAAAGTCGTCGCCATGGTCGGCGGCTCGACCACTGGCACGACAATGGCGATGATCCCGGTCTTCGAGGATGCACAAATTCCGTTCATCTCGCTGGCGGGCGCCATCGAGATCATCCAGCCGGTGCGCAAATGGGTCTTCAAGACACCGCATACCGACAGGATGGCCTGCGAAAAGATATTTGCCGATCTCAAGCGGCGCCACCTGACGACTGTGGCATTGATCTCAGGCACCGACGCTTTCGGCCATTCGATGCGCGACCAGTGCATTTCGGTGGCGTCCGGAGCGGGCATCACCATCGCCGACGTCGAAAACTACGGCCCGGGTGACAGCGATATGACGCCGCAACTCACCAAAATCAAGGCCGCTGCCGGCGTGCAAGCGGTCATCAATACTGGCTTCGGGCAAGGTCCGGCCATCGTGACGCGCAACTACCGGCAGCTCGGCATCGAGTACCCGCTGTACGAAAGCCACGGCGTCGCCTCGAAACAGTACATCAGCCTCGCCGGCCCCGCTGCGAACGGCGTGCGCCTGCCGGCCGCGGCGCTGCTCGTCGCTGACAAACTGCCGGACAGCGACCCCCAAAAGGCCGTCGTCGTCGCGTACAAGAAGACTTTTGAGGACAAGACCGGGCAGCCGGTCTCCACCTTTGGCGGCCACGCTTACGATGGGCTGATGATTTTGACCGAAGCGGCCAAACGGGCCGGCAGTTTCGACAAGGCCAAGGTGCGCGACGAAATTGAAAAGACCAAGGGCTATATTGGCACCGGTGGCATCGTCAACATGTCGCCGACTGATCACTTGGGCCTCAATCTGTCGGCCTTTCGGATGCTTGAAATCAAGAACGGCGACTGGACGCTGGTTCCCGATTCAAGCTCGTAGGACGGCTCGTGAGCCGCCCCGCTCGGACGGCTCACCTCGTCCTGTGTCGTTCGACCTCCGGCGATAGGCGCTTGCTCCGATGACGGAGTTCTTGCAATTCGTCTTTTCTGGGCTGACCGTGGGCGCTATCTATGCTCTCGTCGCGGTCGGCTTCACGCTGATTTATAACGCCTCCGATGTGGTGAACTTCGCCCAGGGCGAGTTCGTTATGCTGGGGGGAATGACCACCGTCTTCCTCGGTTACGCGGGCGTGCCACTGCCGCTCGCTGCAGCCGTTGCCATTCTCGTTGTCACTGCTGTTGGCCTTGCCCTTTACTGCTTCGCCATCGCACCCGCGCGCGAGGCAAACGCGGTGACGCTCATCATCATTACCATCGGTGCCTCGATTTTTCTCCGCGGGGCAGCGGAAATTGTGTTCGACAAGCGCTTTCACAGCCTGCCTCCGCTCCTCGGCAGCGACCCAATCCACGTTGGCGGTGCCGCCATTCTGCCCCAGAGCCTGATCGTACTCGCCGGCGCGGTAACCATCGTGGTGTTACTGTGGGCCTTCATCGACCGAACGCTGTTCGGCAAGGCAGTGATTGCGACCTGCGCGAACCGCGTTGCCGCACGACTTGTGGGAATCGATACGCGGATTATCGTCGGCACCTGCTTCGCGCTGTCGGCGGCCATCGGCGCAATTGCGGGCATTCTGGTCACGCCGATCACACTGACCAGCTACAATGCCGGCACGCTGCTAGCATTGAAAGGTTTTGCCGCTGTCATGCTCGGCGGCATCGGCAGCGCTATAGGAGCCGTGGTCGGCGGTGTCCTGCTCGGCCTGTTCGAAGCCTTCGCGGCCGGCTACGTGTCCGCGAGCTACAAGGATGCCGTTGCATTTCTCGTCATCCTGGCTGTGCTGTTCGCCATGCCGCAGGGCCTCTTCGGTAAGGCGAAGGTCGAGCGGGTGTGAGCGTGCTCGCCCTGCTCGCTCGATTTCGGCTACTATCGCGGCACCGGCTGATCTCCCTTGTCCCGCTTGGCGCGATGATATTAATCCTGCCGCTAGTGTTTCCATCTGCCTATTACTATCGTGTCGCGGCGTTGGTCTTTATCTTCGCGATCGCCAGCCTCGGGCTCAACCTGCTGATGGGCTTCGCCGGCCAAGTCAGCCTAGGCCATGCCGGCTTCATGGGGATCGGCGCCTACGCCGTCGCGATCGGACCGACCTACCTGGGGATTGCGCCGATATTTTCTTTCGTCCTTGGGGCGATGCTTTCGGCGCTGGTGGCCTTTGTCGTCGGCCGACCGATCTTGCGCCTTAAGGGACATTATCTGGCGGTTGCCACCCTCGGCTTCGGAGTGTTGCTCGCCATCGTGTTCGCCAACGAAGCGAACTGGACCGGCGGCCCGGACGGCATGACAGTGCCGCGGTTTACACTGCTCAATTGGCCACTGCGCGGCGCCGACACCTGGTACTGGATATCGGCAGTCAGTTTTCTCGTCAGCGCCATGCTCGCTCTCAACCTGATCGAGAGCCCGACGGGACGCGCGCTGCGCGCAATCCACGACAGCGAAATCGCCGCCCGGGTACTCGGTGTCGATGTGGCGCAAAAGAAGCTTATGATCTTCGTCGTCTCGGCGGTTTATGCCTCGGTCGCCGGCTCGTATGTCGCGTCGATCAACGGTTATATCACACCGGATGTGTCCGGCTTCCTGCGCTCGATCGAACTTGTCGCCATGGTGGTGCTGGGTGGCATGGGATCGGTCACCGGTTCGCTCGTCGGATCGGCGATCCTGGTGATCCTGCCGCAGGCTTTGACCCTCTTCCAAGACTACGAACACATGGTGCTGGGACTGATCGTGATGAGCGTCATGATTTTCCTGCGCGGGGGGGTCGTGCCCAGTTTGGCCGCCGCACTCGGCGGGAGGCGTAAATGAGCGTGCTGTCGACCGAGCGTCTATCGATCGCGTTCGGCGGCGTTCGCGCGCTCGATGGCGTGAGTTTTGATGTTGCACCTGGCATCGTGTTCTCGATCATCGGGCCGAATGGTGCCGGCAAGACGACGCTGTTCAACCTGATCTCCGGGGTCTGCCCACCCGACGATGGCCGCGTGCGGCTTTGCGGCGAAGACGTGACTGCGCTCCCCCCAGAACAGCTTGCTCGCCGCGGCTTGTCACGCACGTTCCAAAATCCGCAAATCTTCTCGCACCTGACCGCGATCGCGAATGTAATGATCGGCCGACATCGCCACGAGGCGACCGGAATTGTCGCCGATCTCCTTCATTTGCCCGCGGTCGGTCGGCAAAACCGACGCACCCGGGAAGCAGCCGCCGAAGCGCTCGTCCGCGTCGGCCTCGGAGACATTGCCGAATGGCCGGCGGGTGGCTTGGCCTACGGCGATCTCAAGCGTCTGGAAATCGCGCGCGCGCTCGCCAGCGAGCCAACGGTGCTGCTGCTCGACGAGCCGGCCGCCGGCTGCAATGCGGTGGAGACGAGAGAAATCGAAGACATCATCCGCGGCTTCGCCGGGGACGGCATCACGGTTGTGCTGGTCGAGCACGATATGCGGCTGGTCATGAACGTTTCCGACCGCGTTCATGTGCTCGCCAACGGCCGCACGCTTGCCGAAGGGGGCCCAGTCGAGGTGCGCGCGAACCCGGCGGTGATTGAGGCCTATCTCGGCGTTCGAGGAGCACGGGAGGCGGCAGGTGCTGTCGGTTGAGAATCTCCGGAGCAGCTACGGCCGCATCGAGGCGCTGCACGGCATCTCAATCGAGGTTGCGGCCGGCGAGATCGTAACATTGATCGGCGCAAACGGCGCCGGCAAGACGACACTCTTGCGCGCCATCTCTGGCGTTCAGCCGATCTCGGCAGGCCACATCCGCTTCGAGGGCCGCTCGATTGAGGATATTCCCGCGCACGCACGCATCACGCTTGGTATCGCGCAGGTTCCTGAAGGCCGCCAATTGTTCGCTCCGCTTTCGGTTGAAGACAACTTGAAGCTTGGGGCCTGGACTCGGCGCGCTGACGACCTCGACGCCAACGTTCATCGAATTTACGAGCTATTCCCGATGCTTGCCGAATTGAGGCGCGCCACCGCCGGTGCGCTGTCGGGCGGCCAGCAGCAGTTGCTGGCAATCGGCCGCGCTCTAATGGCGAAGCCGCGTCTGCTTCTTCTTGACGAGCCCTCGATGGGGCTTGCGCCCAATCTGGTCGATCAAATCCTCGGTCTCGTGTCGGACCTTAAGCACAACGGATTGACCGTGCTGCTGGTCGAACAGAATGCCGGCGCTGCGCTCGCCATCGCCGACCACGGCTATGTGCTCGAGACAGGCACGATCACTGTGAGCGGAGCAGCGGTGGACATTCAGGGCGATAAACGGGTCCGCGAGGCCTATCTCGGGGTGTGAATGCGGGGGATCGAGCGATTGATCTTAGTCAATATATCGGAAGCGCCCCCGGAATAGCCTAATGCAATTTTTCGACGTTCGGGACACACCGATGAAGGACAGTCTGCGACCGGGTTTATCGAAGGTGCGCCGTATCATCGTCGACTGCGACCGCACCGTTAGCTTCATGGGGGAGCAGGGCCGGGTCTACGGCACCCCTGAACTGTGTCGCGACATCGAATTCACTTGCCGCGAGGCATTGCTCGACCACTCGGACGCCGGGGAGGACTCGGTCGGCATCGAGCTAACAATACGGCATACGGCACCTACACTGCCGGGCATGGAGGTCGAGATCACGACCACGGTCACTGCGGTGGAGGGCCGCAAGGTTAGTTTCGATGTCGTCGCCAAGGACGAACTGGAACCGATAGGTTCAGGTAAGCATACCCGTTTCATCGTGGATGTGGCGAAAACCTACGAACGCCTGCGAGCGAAGGCGGCGAAACGCGCCGCGCGCGCCGGATGATTTTGGAGCATCATGTCTACCACCGGACCTGGAAGCGAACGCACCGTCTCATCCTATTGCTACCAATGCGTGGCGGGGCCCGATTTGTTGACCGTGCGCATCCAGGACGAAGTGGCGACGGAGATCAATCCGAACTTCGACGCTGCAAAAATTCATCCGGCTGGTGGTAAGGTCTGCGTCAAGGCCTTCGGGCTGGTGCAGAAGGCGTATCATCCCGACCGCGTCCTTCATCCAATGAAGCGGACCAATCCGAAGAAGGGCCGCGGCGAAGACCCTGGCTTCGTCCGGGTGTCCTGGGATGAGGCGCTCGATCTCGTCGCCTCCAAGCTCAACGCCGCGCGGCAAAAGGGCCTGCTCGATGAGGTCGGATATCCGCGGCTTGCCGCCAGTTTTGGCGGCGGCGGTACGCCGACCGCCTATATGGGAACGCTGCCGGCCTTTCTCGCCGCCTGGGGCCCGGTCGATATGAGTTTCGGCTCCGGCCAAGGCGTCAAGTGCTACCACTCGGAACATCTTTACGGCGAACTGTGGCATCGCGCCTTCACCGTCTCGCCGGATACGCCGCTGTGCGAATATCTTATTTCCTTTGGCGCCAACGTGGAGGCGTCGGGCGGCGTTTGCGGCGTCAAGCGCCATGCCGATGCCCGCAAGCGCGGCATCAAGCGCGTGCAGATCGAACCGCACCTGTCGGTCACCGGCGCCTGCTCGGCGGAATGGATTCCAATCAAGCCAAAGACTGATGCGGCCTTTCTCTTTGCGATGATCCACGTGCTGCTGCACGAACATTCGCGCGAGCGGCTTGACCTTGCCTTTCTTAAGTACCGCACCTCGTCACCATATCTGATCGGTCCCGACGGCTTCTTCCTGCGCGACATCGACAGCCGAAAGCCGCTCGTCTTCGACCAGCGGCGCGGCCGGGCGGTCGCCTTTGACACCGCGGACATCGAACCCGTGTTGGAAGGAGAATTCGACACCAACGGCATTGAGGTCGGCGCCGATGACGAAGCCACAATCCGCCCCGGCTGCAGAGTACGCCCGGCCTTTGCGCACCTCGTCGACTTTGCCAAAGCCTATCCGCCGGAATGGGCGGCATCGGTCTGCGACGTTCCGGCCACGGTCATCCGACGCGTGGCCCACGAGTTCCTCGCGCACGCCCGTGTCGGCGAGACCATCGAGATCGAGGGCGTGACACTGCCCTACCGGCCGGTTGCAATCGCGCTCGGCAAGACCGTGAACAATGGGTGGGGTGGCTACGAGTGCTGCTGGGCGCGCACGCTGCTGCCTTGTCTCGTTGGTGCTCTGGAAGTTCCAGGTGGCACGCTTGGCACCACTGTTCGCCTCAACCGTCCCGCCGATTATCGCTGGTCGAGCGTGACGCCCGGACCCGACGGCTTCATGCAGTATCCGATGAACTCGACCGCCAAGGATGGATGGGCTGCGCGCCCGTCGGTGCGTAGCGCACATCGCACGCTGGTGCCGCTCGTCGCCAATTCGGCCTGGAGCCAAGCGCTCGGTCCCACGCACCTCGCCTGGATGATGCAGGCCGAGGATTTCGACAAGTTCCCGCATGCGACCCCACCCGAGGTTTGGCTGGTCTACCGCACCAACCCGGCAATCTCGTTCTGGGATACCAAGGCAGTCAGCGAGGCGATGGCGAAGTTTCCGTTCACCGTCTGCTTCGCCTTCACGCACGACGAAACCAATCACATGGCCGACGTGCTGCTGCCGGACTGCACCGACCTCGAAGGGTTGCAGCTGCTGCGCATCGGCGGCACGAAATACGTCGAACAGTTCTGGGACTATCAGGGCTTTGCGCTGCGCGATCCCGCCGTCCCGCCGCAGGGCGAGGCACGCGACTTCACCTGGATTTCGACGGAACTCGCCAAGCGCACGGGTCTGCTCGCCGATTACAACACGGCGATCAACCGCGGCGCTGCCGGCGTAAAATTGTCCGGGTCGAACTATGACTTCTCGCTTGATCCGGCGAAGACGCACGACACTGAGAGGATCTGGGACGCCACGTGCCGCGCAGCGAGCGCCGAACTTACCGACGGGAACGAGACGCAGGGGCTCGACTGGTTCCGCCAACACGGCTTCCGTGTGAAGCCGTTCTCGCGGCTGCAGTGGTATCTCTACCCCAAGCTGGTCAACACCGGCCTGCGGTTCGAGCAGCCCTATCAGGAACGGCTGTTTCGCATCGGCCAGGAGCTCAAGCGGCGTCTGCACGAGCAGGACATTCATTGGTGGGACCGCCAGCTCGAGGAATACGAGCCGTTGCCGCATTGGCGTGACCTCGCTGCATTGTGGGAGGGCGCGCTCGCCAAGCACTACAATGTGCGCATCGAAGACTATCCGTTCTGGCTCGTCACCGCACGCAGCATGCAATATTCCTGGGGCGGCAATGTCGGCATCCAGCTCATGAAAGAGGTGGCAGACAATGTCGCCGGTCACGGCAGTGTCGTCATGAACTGCGCGGCCGGCCAACGGCTGGGCGTCGCCGACGGCGATCTGGTCGAGGTACGCTCGGCGCTCAACGGCACGCAGGGCCGCGTCATGCTGTGCGAAGGGATTCGCCCCGACACATTGCTGATGATCGGCCAGTTCGACCATTGGGCGACGCCCTACGCCAAGGATTTTCATGCACCGAGCATGAATGCGCTGATGCCGATGCTGCTCGAGCTGACCGATGCCACTGGTTCCAGCGCCGATCTCGTCAAGGTCAAGGTCACGCGGCTCGGAGGCGCGCCATGACGCGCTGGACGATGGTGGCCGATCTCGAGCGCTGCGTCGGCTGTCAGACCTGCACGGCAGCCTGCCGGCATGCCAATGCTACTTCACCGGCCGTGCAATGGCGCAAGGTGCTCGACATCGAGGCTGGCTCATTTCCCAACGTGAGCCGCACCTTCGTGCCGGTCGGCTGCCAGCATTGTGCCGACCCGCCGTGCATGTATGTCTGCCCGACGACGGCGACGCGCCAGCGCACTGACGGCATCGTCACCATTGACTATGATCTCTGTATCGGCTGCGCCTATTGCGAGGTCGCCTGTCCGTACCAGGCCCGGTTTCTCGTCGACGCGCCGCATTTCGCTTACGGCGCGGCGATGCAAAACGAGATCGAGCGTGAAGACCCCGCGCGCCTTGGCGTTTCGCAAAAATGCACGTTTTGCTCGGACCGCGTCGACTTTGGTCTCGAAAACGGCTTGACGCCGGGGCTCGAGCCGCGCGCGACGCCGGCCTGCGTTAATTCCTGCATTGCCGACGCGCTGCACTTCGGCGATATCGACGATCCGAACAGCAACGTCTCGCGGCTATTGCGCGAGCAGAAGCACTTTCGCATGCACGATGAACTCGGCACCGAGCCGAGCTTCTTTTATCTCTACGCCAAGGCGGGCGATGTCGAAACGCCTGCTGGCGACACATCGCCGGCGCTCGCAGAGCAACAGACGGATAAAATCCGCACCCGCGGCATCGAGCCCTGGCACCAGCCGCATTGGAACTGGAAGGCGGCCGGCAATTTTCTGTGCGGCGGCGCCGGGACCGGGCTGTTCGCTGTTGCGGCAGTCGCGGGCCTCGACGGCGTTCCCTTTGCGGCGCCTGCTCTGATCGCGATGGCCGTGGTCGCATTCGGACTGTTTCTGCTGCTCTTCAAGATCGGACGTCCCCTGCGCTCCATCTACGTGCTGCGACAGCCGCAGCGATCGTGGATGAGCCGCGAGGCCTGGGTCGCCGCCTTTTTCTTTCCGATCGCCCTGCTCGCCGTCTGGTCCGAGAACGGCGCTCTCGTTGGCATCGCCGCCGCTTTGGGACTCTTGTTCCTCTATTGCCAAGGCATGATGCTCAAGGAAGCAAAGGGCATCCCCGCCTGGCGCGTACCGCAGATCGTGCCGCTCATCGCCGTGACGGGCCTCACCGAGGGCGCCGGCCTGTTTCTCGTCATGCTGCCGTTGCTACCGGAACTGGCGCCGGTCGCGCCGCCGGTTGCGGCCGCGATGCTTGTGCTTGTCGCCGCGCGCGGCCTGGCCTGGATGACTTATTCAACAGACGTGCGAAATGCGGGTGCACCGACCCGCGCGTTTGAAGTACCTAACGCCTATCGGCCGTGGTTCCTTGCTTTCGGACTTGCGGTCCCGGCCATCGCTGTCACGCTTGGGTTCATTGTCACGACGATCGCGACCCCGCTGTTTGCGCTTGGCGGCTTCTCCGCCTTTGCCGCCGGCTGGGCCTTGAAATTCATTCTCGTCACACACGCCGGATACAATCAGGGTTTTGCGCTCAATCACACCCCCGTGCGCGGCTCTGGAACCGCCGGTCCATGGGTCAAACCGGGTTGGACATTGCCATGACTACGCTCGCTCCGCAGTCGCGGCGACATCCTACCGCGCACATGATCAACAATATTCTCGTTTGGGAGGCCGCATCATGAGGACGCAACCCGCAGTTCGCGATGCCGTGCCATTCATGTTCGATCGCAGCGCCGAGTGCATGCCCCGCGCCGAACTCGCCGCGCTGCAGCTTGATCGTCTCAAGAAAACGCTCGAACGCGCCTATGACAAGGTTCCCCACTTTCGCCGCAAATTCGATGCGGCGGGCGTCAAGCCGGAGCATTTGAAATCGCTCGACGATCTCGTCCACTTCCCCTTCACGCTGAAAACCGATCTGCGCGACAACTATCCGTTCGGCATGTTCGCGGTGCCGCGCCAGGAGGTACTCCGCGTCCATGCCTCCTCCGGAACCACCGGCCGTCCGACGGTGGTCGGCTACACGCGCGGCGATCTCGATTTGTGGTCAGACCTGATGGCACGCTCGCTGGCGTGCGCTGGCGCCCGGCCGGGTGACATCGTCCATAATGCGTACGGCTACGGCCTGTTCACCGGCGGGCTTGGCACTCATTATGGCGCCGAGCGGCTCGGCTGCACCGTCGTCCCGGTCTCCGGCGGCGGCACCGAACGTCAGGTCGCTCTGCTGCAAGATTTCGGTGCCGACGTGCTCTGCGCGACGCCATCTTATGCGCTCAACATCGCCGAGGTTGCTGACGCTTTGGGCGTCGACATGCGCGAGCTACCGGTCCGTTGCGGCGCCTTTGGGGCCGAGCCGTGGAGCGAAGCCATGCGCCGCGATCTCGAGGCGCGCTTCGGTATCAAGGCGGTCGATATTTATGGATTGTCGGAGATCATCGGACCGGGGGTCGCCTGCGAGTGCGACGCAGGGCAGAACGGCTTGCACGGCTGGGAGGACCATTTCCTGTTCGAAATCATCGATCCGAAGACGCTCGAGCGGCTCCCGAGCGGCGAGCCCGGCGAACTCGTTATCACGACACTGACCAAAGAGGCGCTGCCGATGATCCGCTATCGCACGCGCGACATCACGACGTTGACCAACGAGCCCTGCGTCTGCGGGCGGACCCATGCGCGCATCATGCGGGTCACAGGGCGCGACGACGACATGCTGATCATTCGCGGCGTCAACGTCTTCCCCTCGCAGATCGAGGCATTCCTCGTCGGCTTTCCCGGCCTCGCGCCGCATTACCAGATCGTACTGACGCGCGACGGCCCGCTTGACGCCATTGCCGTCGAGGTCGAGCTCGTCGTCGACGCGCCGTCGGACGAGCCATTCCTCGCGAAGAAAGCAGACGAAATTCGCCAGCATCTGAAATCGATGATCGGCGTAACTTGCACGGTTGCCGTCAAGAAGTCGGGTGAGGTGCCGCGCTCGCAGGGCAAGGCCGTGCGGGTCAAGGATTTGCGCAAAACGACCAATTGATTGCCGGGGGCGCGCGTTATGGCTGAGGTTTTGCTCGAGATCGCGGCCCTGACCAAGCGCTTCGGCGGCATCCTGGCATCCGACAAAATTTCGCTTGCGGTGAGGTCCGGCGAGCTGCACGCGGTCATCGGTCCGAACGGCGCCGGCAAGACCACGCTGATCGGCCAATTGACTGGCGAGGTCGCGCCCGACGGCGGGCGCATCCTTTTCGCTGGCCGCGATATCACGACGCTGCCGGAGTACCGGCGCAGCCAACTCGGGCTGGCGCGCACGTTTCAGATCAGTTCGCTGTTCCCCGACTTCACGGCGCTCGATAATGTAGCGCTCGCCGTCCAGGCGCACAGCGGCCATTCGTTTCACTTTTGGCGCAACGCGCGGCGCGAGGCGGAACTGCACCAGCCGGCGAAAGCGGCGCTGCATAGTGTCGGTCTCGCTGAGCGCGCCGACCTGCTGGTCGCCGATCTCAGCCACGGCGATCGCCGTCAGCTGGAAATAGCCATGGCGCTCGCGACCCAGCCGCGCATGGTGCTGCTCGATGAGCCGACCGCCGGCATGGGCCCCGAAGAATCCGCAACCCTGGTGCAGACGCTGCGGCGGATCAAAGGCAGCATCACCATCCTCCTGGTCGAGCACGACATGGACACAGTATTCGCCCTGGCGGATCGAATTAGCGTCCTGGTCGATGGCCGAATCATTGCCTCCGATTCTCCCGCCGCGATCCGGGCCGACGCCGCCGTGCACCAAGCCTATCTCGGCGAAAACCAAAGGGCGGGGAATAGCTGACACCCCCTTGCTCGAACTCTGCGATACGACCGGCTGCGGGCTCAGCCGGTCGTTGCTCGCCGCGTCGCTTGGCGTTGAAACGCGCGAACGGCGATGTAGCGTTTCTGCGATTGCTTCAGTTGCCGCGATTACTTCCTGAACAGATGTCCAAACTTCTGTAGTGCGACGCTCCGCTCTTCCGGTGAAGGGGCATTGACTGCGGGGAATTTTTCGCGCCAGTGCCATGGCCTACAGGCGTCGATGACGGCGCGGCTGTTGGTGTTGTCCCCCACTGCCTTGCGCTCCGGCTCGACGCGAGGATCGAGCGGCGTTGACCACGCATTTCGGATGATGTCGATCGAGGTCGCCGGATCGGACCGGGTGATGAGTGCCCAGACCACCTCTTCGAGGTTCGATACATCAATATCTTCGTCGACCACGATTGTGTAGCGGCCGCAATAGGCTCCGACGTGGCACATGGAGGCGATATGGCCGGCCTGCCGGGCGTGG
Source organism: uncultured Alphaproteobacteria bacterium (assembly GCA_963780925.1). Taxonomy (GTDB): domain Bacteria; phylum Pseudomonadota; class Alphaproteobacteria; order Rhizobiales; family Xanthobacteraceae; genus BOG-931. Next base: position 36,984 of record CAWAEV010000016.1, read on the forward strand.
CCGGGATAACGCTGGTTGATGGCAATCACGAGCAGGAGCCGCGCGCTGCCGACCTCGTGCGCCCAAGCGGCAACGACGCCCGGGACGCCTGCTTTTTCGATGTTGTCGCGCAGCAACGCAGAACGAACGACCGCGCGATAACGACAGATCTCGTCCGGCGGACGCTCGGGCGGGCAACCGAGTAGGATTGGATTGTCGCGGTAGTAAATGGCCTTGATGTTCAATACGGGCTCGGGCCGCACATCGCTGGCGTAATAGCCGGTCCACTCGCCAAATGGACCTTCGATGCGCACATTGCCCGGCTCGACGAAACCCTCGATCACGATTTCGGCGTTGGCCGGGACGGGCAATCCCGTGACCGGACCTTTGATCACCTCGACCGGTGTGCCGCGGATGCCGCCGATGATGTCGAGCTCGCTTACGCCGTAGGGTACCTCGCTACAGCCCATGAGGAAGCTCATGGGGTCGCCCCCGCAGACGATGGCGACCGGCATACGTTCGCCGCGCGCCTGATATTTGTCGCGCATCTGGCGGCCGTGCTTGCCTGGCGAAATATAGAAGCCGACTGATTTCTCGTCGTGGATCATCACCCGATAGGTGCCGCAATTGATCCAGCCGTTATCGGGATCGCGCGTAATGTTGTAACTTCCGGTGCCAACGTAACGTCCCCCATCGGGCTGGTGCCATTGCGGCACCGGGAATTTCGTAACATCGACTGCTTCGCCGGTCATGACGTTTTGCATAATCGGGCCATTCTCGACGAATTTCGGCGGAATGCGCTTCATGTCGGCGGCGTAGTTGATGCGGAATCCTTCGCTCAATTCGACCTTGGAAAGTTCAGTCGGGAAGCCAAGTGTCATATTCTTGCGCTTACCGCCGAAGAAGTTGACCAGTACGCGGCTGCCTTCGATGGTGCCGGGCACTTCCTCGAAGATGAAGCACGGCGCATTATCGTCATGCAGCGCCATCTCGGATACCATGCCGATATCGTGTTGCCAGGATAGCCCTTTGACCTCTTTGATCTCGCCGAGCTTCCGCGCCTCTTCAATCCAGTTGCGGAGATCGTGGTAGGCAAGATGCGGTGCGATATTGGACCCCCGCGCGAGCGTTGACGCAGCTACTGCACTGGCGCCGATTGGAATCGACATTGGATCGAGTTGACTGTCTTGCTTAGCCATGAGGCCCTCCTAGGTCGTTTATTCCCCGTGCAATTCTTCGGTCGAGGCTACTGACGCGCTTCCCTTTCCATGTTCAGCTTCGAGGTCACTAATGCTTGCCGCCGCTATCGGGTCACGCGCTTTCGGTTTCTCGAAGATCATGTTCTCTTTAGGATGGTGGCAGCTATCCGGATGATACTCCTCGCGCAATATACCGATGACTTGCGTCATCGATTGATGACTTCCGGAGAGCTTCCGACGGATTGAACGACTGCGGCTCATTTGTCGCTCACTTACAAACCCAGCGCTCGCATACAACATGCTCCGCCACATTTTGGCGCAAAGGTTTGCGATAGATCAAATCGAGGATCAAATCAGGCATGTCGCGTTATCGAAATGCTTGGTTTCTCCGGTGCCAATGCAAGATACGCTCGCGAATGGACTGACATCTTTCTTCAAAAGCCACGTTGAATATCGATTCCTCCCAATTGCTCCACCTCGCATCGATTTCTGCCCATTCTTCGGCTCGTAAGACGTTGGCCGCTATCGAAAATAAAAATCGCTCTTCCATTTCCATGTGTTTTCGCTCGTGCTCGATAAAGTTGCGCATCACGTTGTCGAACGTCTTCCCTAGGACCTCACGATTGGTCCGAATCCTCCAGATCACGTCGGCAACTCGTCGCAACCGTTCGCGTTCATTTTGATGTTCAGTTTCAAGATCACCGACGCTTTCGGCTGCGACAGGGTCACGCGTCTTCAGTTTCTCAAAAATCATGTCCTCTTTTGGGTGATGGCAGCAATCGGGATAATCCTGAAAGTAACTGATGACCGCCTGTACAATTTCATAATCAGGCTGCTCATTGCGATTGAAGACATTTAATTCCTGCTCCAGAAGAAGAAGCAACTCTTCGATGTTTCGGTGCTCTTGGCGTAAAGTCTCAATTATTTTGGTCATGGGCATTATTATACTAGCTATTATGCGACTTATCGCACGAAATCACTTGGACTTATTGCGCCAGATCAATGATCGGCAGAATTGCTTGGCGGACATTCACTTTTGAATGCCTCCTTAGCTAATACGAACATGACAGTCGCCGTCATTGCAGCGCCGGAACGCCTCATCCGTTGGGGCTATTTTTGGTGTGCGCTAGCGGCCATCGCGGTCATGATCTGTATAATCGTGATCGGGAATGTGTGGATTTTGGACTTCGTTCACGTCTTCTCCAGCCTTTTATGGACCGGCATTGATCTTTTCATGGGATTTGTGCTCGGCCCGATCCTGCGCCGGGTTGATCTTCCGGTCCGCCGAGAAATCATGAAGCGGTTGACGCCGCGAACTCTTTTTCTCATGCCGACCATATCCATTATTTCGGGTACATCTGGCTGGTTTCTCGCGGTCACGTTCGGAT
>CAWAEV010000017.1:0-80004 GCA_963780925.1 uncultured Alphaproteobacteria bacterium
GCCCAGGGGCGGAATTGAACCACCGACACCTGCATTTTCAGTGCAGTGCTCTACCAACTGAGCTACCTGGGCCCACGAAACGGGGCTTATAGAGGCTGGATTCCGCGCTGTCCAGAATAGGTCCGTACGCCTCGCGCAATCGCGTCATTGCGGCGGGCCGCTATCCTCCTCGCGCCGCTCGTCTTCTTCTTCGTCCACGGTCACCGGCACCGCGTAGACGCCTGAGAACCAGCGGTGTAGGTCGACATCGGCGCAGCGTTTCGAGCAGAACGGCCGGAACATTTCGTCGGCGGACTTACCGCAGATCGGACATTCAAGTGGTTGCCTCGCGGTTTTTGCTATCGGCCATAACGGCAATATGGGGCGCGCAATACCGCGCGCCAACGTCACACGGTATTGAGCCAGCCGAAATGGATCGGAAAACCTTCGCCCTCAAGCAGCGTCGTGGTCTCGTAAAGCGGCAAGCCGACCACGTTGGAATAAGAGCCGACGATCTTGACCATGAAGCTGCCCGCAATTCCCTGCGCCGCATAGCCGCCCGCCTTGCCGCGCCATTCGCCGGAAGCGAGATAAGCCTCGATGTCTTCGTCCGAGAGCCGTTTGAAGCGCACGCGGGTTTCGACATAGCGCTGCCGGAACGTCTCTTTCGGTGTCACCAGGCAGACGGCGGTGTGGACGCGGTGATTGCGGCCTGAGAGGAGCCGCAGGCACTGCGCCGCCTCGTCGAGCAACTCGGCCTTCGGTAGGATGCGGCGGCCGACCGCGACGATGGTGTCGGCGGCCAGGATGTAGGCGCCCTTGAGTTCGTCATCGATGCGCACCATGGCCAGCGCCGCTTCCGCCTTCTCGCGGGCAAGCCGCGTCGCGCAGGCGCGCGGCAGCTCGCCCCGCTTCGGCGTCTCGTCGATGTCGGTCGGGCGCAGCGCGTCCGGCTCGATGCCGACCTGGTTGACGAGCGAGAGCCGGCGCGGCGAGCCGGAAGCGAGCACTAATTTTTGGCGGCCGATCATTTGAACCGGTAGGTAATCCGGCCCTTGGTCAGATCGTAGGGCGTCATCTCCACCAGCACCTTGTCGCCGGCCAGCACGCGAATGCGGTTCTTGCGCATGCGGCCCGCGGTGTGAGCGATGATTTCATGCTCGTTCTCGAGCTTGACGCGAAAGGTGGCGTTCGGGAGCAGTTCCGTCACGACACCGGGAAACTCCAAAAGTTCTTCCTTCGCCATTCAATTCCCGGAAAGTGCTGCTGTCTGGCCGCGACAACCTACGGGGACATTTTACGGAGACATTTTACGATGTCTCGGCCAAAATTGGCGCGGAACCTAGCGGATGACGGGCCGCTTCACAACTGGCGTGCATTGTGTCTCTCGGTTTCATTCATTGCCCGTGCCGCGGCTGACAAAGCGCGCCCGGATACGCGCCAAGAGCTGATCGCGCACCTCGCGGTAGGCATCGAGCCGTTGCTCGCGGCTGCCTTCGACGGCGCTCGGGTCCGCGGTCGGCCAGTATTCGACGTCCACGGCGCTGGTGCGGGTGAGTTCGAGCGCGCGATGATGGGCTTCCGGCGCCAGCGTGACGATGAGATCGAAATTAAGGCCTTCCCACTCGTCCAGCTCCTCAAACGTCGTCGGCTTGTGCCGCGAAATATCGAGCCCGATCTCGGCCATGGCGGCGACCGCAAACGCATCGAGCTCGCCTTTGCGCACGCCGGCCGATCCGACATAGACGGCGCGTCCGAAAATCTGCGTAAACAGAGCCGCCGCGATCGGCGAGCGCACCGCATTGCGGCTGCAAGCGAACAGGACGGCAAGTGGCGGCGTTGCTGCCGGCGGCATCCAGCCCTCAGCGCTTCCAGTGCAAGACCGCGATCAGCGTGAACAGCCGCCGCGCCGTATTGAAATCGATATCGACCTTGCGCTTGAGCCGCTCCATCACCAGGCGCGAGCCCTCGTCGTGCAAGGCGCGCCGCGCCATATCGAGCGCCTCGATGCGGTCGGGCGTCGCCGTGCGGATTGCCGCGTAATAACTGTCGCAGACGACGAAGTAATCTTTGACGATGCGGCGGAACGGCGCCAGCGACAGCATATGGGCGATCAGCGCCGCGCCGTCGGCCAGCCGAATGTCGAATACCAGGCGGTTGCCGCTGATGCCGAGCTGCAGGGTGTAAGGTCCGCCGTCGTGGCCCACCGGGCGAAATTTGTTTTCCTCGATGAGGTCGTAGATGGCGACCCGGCGCTCGTGCTCGACGTCGTCGTTGGAACTGCCGATCGAACTTTCATCGAGCGTGACCGCGGTGAGGCGGCCGGTATCTTCCTGCAGTGAGCCTTTTCGCGCCATCACCGATTGAGCCGGATAGCGACCGAGCGGGCATGGGCCTCAAGTCCTTCTGCGTTGCCGAGCGTGATCGCCGCGCCGCCGAGCGCGCGCAATTGCTCGGGGCCACGTTTAAAATCGACGTCCGCTTCATGAAGTCGAGCACGCCGAGGCCGGAGGAAAAGCGGGCCGAGCGCGCCGTCGGCAGCACGTGGTTGGAGCCGGCCACGTAATCGCCGATCGCCTCCGGGGTATGCGCGCCGATGAAAATCGCGCCGGCATTGCGGATGCGCCCGGCGAGCCGCTCGGCATCGGCGGCGACGATTTCGAGGTGCTCCGGCGCGATGGCGTCGACCAGCGGCACCGCGTCATCGAGCTTGCGGACCATGATGATCGCGCCGAAATCCCGCCACGAAGCGCCGGCGATTTTGCCGCGCGCAAGTCCCTTGAGTTGGCCTTCGATGGCCCGTTCGGTTGCCCCGGCAAGCCGTTCGTCGTCGGTGATCAGTATGGACTGTGCGCTTTCGTCATGCTCGGCCTGCGCCAACAGGTCGGCGGCGATCCAGTCGGGATTGCCGGTGCGGTCGGCGATGATCAGCACTTCCGACGGACCAGCGATCATGTCGATGCCTACTCTGCCGAACACGACGCGCTTGGCGGCTGCCACGTAGGCATTGCCCGGCCCGACAATCTTGGCGACCGGCGCAATGGTCGCGGTGCCGTATGCCAAGGCTGCGATCGCCTGCGCGCCGCCGATGCGGAAGATTTCGTCGACGCCGGCAAGGCTGGCTGCCGCCAGGACCAGGGGATTGAGTTTGCCCCCGGGCGCCGGCACCACCATGGCGATCCGCGGCACGCCGGCGACCTTGGCCGGCACCGTGTTCATTAAAACCGAGGACGGATAAGCGGCGGTGCCGCCAGGCACATAGAGGCCGACGGCCTCGATCGCGGTCCAGCGCGAGCCGATCTCGACGCCGAGCGCGTCGGTGAAGCGATCGTCCTGCGGCACTTGCCGGCGGTGATAGGCGTCGATGCGGGCACGGGCGAATTCGAGCGCATCGAGCGCATCGCGGCTGCATGCCGCCGCAGCAGCTGCGATCTCGGCCGCGGTGACGCGCAGGCCAACGCGGTCGAGATCGAGCTTGTCGAACTTTAACGTGTACGCGTTGAGCGCGCGATCGCCGCGGGCGGCAACGTCGGCAACGATCGCACGGACGGTGTCTTCAACGTCGGCTGCCGCTTCGCGCTTGGTGTCGAGAAAAGCGCGAAATTTTTGGGCAAAATCGCCGGAGCGGCTATCGAGGTGGATTGCCATGATACTGAACTGGATTTCGGCCGGGTGCTGCGTCAATACCGATTTTGCCGGCTTTGCAGCGCTCAGTAGCAGCCCTCTGTAATTATAACAATTCTAATATTCCGCTTTTAGATTGACAAAAAGTCCGCTGGTGCCCAACTCCTTGAGTGATCCATTCACGGCATACGGAAGGTGTCTTGCCGGCGATGAATGTTTGCGCGCTCCAAGGGTTGGGCCGGCGGCTGTTGCCGTCGCTTGTTCTCGCCGCGACGCTGGCGCTGACGGCAGGCGCCGCGCGCGCCGACGATGCCGTCAAGCTCTCGATCACGATCAAAGATCAAAAATTCGACCCCGCCGAGCTACATGCGCCGGCCGGCCAGGCGATTGAAATCCAGGTCAAAAATCTCAATCCAATCGTGTCCGAATTCGAAAGTTCCGATCTGCACTTTGAGAAGATCGTCCCGGCTGGGAGCCAGGCCGCGGTCCATGTGCGGCCGCTGCAGCCGGGCCGCTATAATTTCTACGACGATTTCCACCATGCAACGCAGGGCTATCTGGTGGTTCCGTAAGAATGAAACGTCGAATGAAAGTCATGTCGTGAGGTCGCCGTGCTTGCCGCGTTGTTGATCGTGTTCCGCGAAGTTTTCGAGGCTGGCCTTATCGTCGGCATCGTTATGGCGGTGACTGCGGGCGTCGCCGGCCGCTCGCTATGGATCGCGGGCGGCGTCGCCGCCGGCGTGCTCGGCGCCTGCGTGGTGGCGCTGTTCACGACCGGATTATCGGACCTGTTCGGCGGCAGCGGCCAGGAAGTGTTCAATGCCGGCATTCTCGGTTTCGCGGTGCTGATGCTGACCTGGCACAATGTGTGGATGGCACACCATGGCCGCGAGCTTGTCGCCGAGCTGCGCGCCGCCGGCGAGGCGGTGGTTGCCGGATCGAAATCGCTTTTCGCCCTCGCCATCGTGGTGGCGATCGCGGTCTTACGCGAAGGTTCCGAGGTCGTGCTGTTCCTCTATGGCGTCGCCGCGGCGCAAGGCGGCGCCAGCTGGTCCATGGTCGCCGGCGGGTTCATCGGTTTGCTGCTCGGCTCTTCGGTCTGCCTGTTGACCTATCTCGGCCTCATCACCATCCCGACGCGCTATCTGTTCAGCGTGACCAGCGCCTTGATCGCGCTGCTCGCCGCGGGCATGGCGGCGCAGGCCATCGCATTCCTCGAACAGGCCAATATCGTCACCGTGCTCGACGAGACGGTGTGGGACACATCCTGGATTTTGAGCAATTCCAGCTTTTTGGGCCGGGCGCTGCACACCTTGATTGGCTACGTCGATCAGCCGACCGCCATGCAGTTGGTCGTCTATGTGGCGACGCTCGGCACCATCGCCGTCCTGATGAAGTTTTTTGCCGCGCCGTCGGCTCAGCGGCCGCGCACCGCCTAAATTAGGTGGCCGCCGAGCCGGCGGCAAAATGATCCGGGCACAGTGCCGCGACCGAAACTTCGCCGAGATCCGCTAGTTCTGCTTCCAGGCATTCGACCTCGAGACGGATTACGCCGCCGCCGGAGAAAATCAGCGACACCACGCCGGCCGGAGCATCGCTCTCGGAAAATTCGACGGCGAGCAGATTAAGCGGCGCCTCTTTATTGGTCTGATCGAGATTGCGACACTTGCAGGCGTTGACGCGCTCGAAGCGCAGGGCGGTCCGGCAGCGCCGGTAATCGGCCTTGTCCATTTTGCCGTCGATCGCGCTCATCCAGTCGAAACGGTTGAGCGCCATCATGAAACGATGCTCGCGCGGCTGCCAAAGGATATCGCCGACCTTGACCACGGCGTCCTGCACGTGCGCCGACACGACCTCGATATCATCTTTGTCGAGGGCAACGAGCTTGAGATCGTCCGTGCACGCATTCATCGATCGCCCCGTTAGGTCGCGCTTTCCTCCGCTTTGGCAAAGCTAGGAAGAGCGCGCGCACGCCGCAAGCCCCTGCGCGTTGCGTTCTACGGGATCGCATTAGAACGACACGCAGGCCGGCCGCACAATGATGACGACCGAATGCTGGCGGAATACTCGCTTGTAAGCCGTCACGACGGCGTCGAGCTTTGCTTGGTCGTCGGCATTGCCGGGCAGCACGATTTCAACCCGTTTCGTCGGTTCGCGCACCGGCACGCCGCCCGCGGGATCGCGCCATTGCCCGGTCGCATCGGTAATCGTTAGGCCGTCGGGAAAGCGCGGCGTCAACTCGCGGGCGACGAATTGCGCGAAAGCGCCCTCGCTGACGCCAAGGCGACGGCCGATATCGCGGCCGAACAAAAGCTCGGCGACCTGTTTAGGCTGCTGTGCGCCATGACAAGACAGCCCCGAAGTCTGGGCGCGGCTACAGTTTCCAGCCGCCGCCACCACGACGACGCTGAGCGCTAAAAGCAATGCGACACGCATCGGGTCACTCGCCGGCCTCCCACTGTTCGGGCCGGCGAGCGTAGCTGGGTGTTTGATTATTTGCACCCCGACAGAGCGGCCGTTCTACCCGGCGGACAGCTTGGCTTCGCCGCTGGATGCGGTGGTGATGGCGGCGCCGGATGCGGTGGCGGCGGTGATGGTGGCTTAAAGGCCGGCGCCGGAACGGGATGAGGCGCGGCCGCCTCGCCGGCGCGGTGATCGAGCGACAACGCAACGAGAATGGCGAGCAACGACAACAATGCACGTACAAGTGATCCCGTAATGTTCTCCGGTGTCGCCCGATGTTGGCCGTATCAAAAGCGATACTGCCAGCAATGGGTCTGAATAATGTCTAGTGTTGATATTTGTTTGTCATGGGTAGCCGTCTCTGAAGGACTGCAATCCACCCTTACCGATCCGTGTAGATCTCGACGGGCAGCCCTTGTCCATGCCGACCATGTTCCAGATTGCAAGATTCTGAAATCGCGGATTGCGGTCATTCGATTTGCATCCCCTGCACGGGCGCGCTAAGACGATCTAACAAAAGCATTTGTTAACTCGCCTGCCGTATCTGCGATCACCACTATTGCAGTGAGTTCCATGATCGCATATGTGGCAGCTGCTCGGCTCGCTCAAAGGTGATCACCATCCAACCAAACGGCTTTTCTTTTACATCCGTAAGGGATACAAGCTGGCTTTCTTGAAAGGGAGGCATTATGGCCAAGAGGAAGAAAAAGCGGCGCTCGTGGACTTCAAGCGAAGTCCGGGAGCTGAAGACAATGGCGCGCAAGAAAACTTCGGCGTCGCAAATTGCCAAAAAGCTGAAAAGGACCGAGGGCGCCACGCGCCAGAAGGCCTTCAGCATCGGGCTCTCGCTCGACTCTCGTTCCTGATTTCCAGCAGCACCTCTCTGCTTTGCACGCGTTGATCGGCGCCGGCCTCTGAACTTCAGGGGCCGGTACGCCGCGACGTGGAAATTTGTTTGGTGGCGCGGCGACGGCTTCGCCGCTGTCACTGGCGTGGCACCGCCTCATTGTGGTAACGGGGTAAGCCGTCACGGCCGCTATGAATGATGTCGGCGTCGGCCGGCGCGTTTCGGGTGCATCGGTTCCCGGCCCGCGATATTAACTAACGGTCGTGAACCCGCCCCAATGTAGATGTAACTATATGAAACTAAGGGTATAGTGTTCCTGATCTGGTCGGGGGATCGCAAGTTCCGGCACAGGCTAGCCGCCGCCGGTCGTTCCCAAACGCGGGTGTGGATTCCGCCTGCTACGATGGTACGCACGTCCCATGAGCCATAGTCTCGGCCCGCTGCGGCAGCAGCCCGCGAGTTCCGAACTTGCCGCAGCGCTCGGCGCTTGCCGGCGGGCTTTCATCGCCATCGCGCTGTTTTCCGGGATGAGCAATATTTTGATGCTCTCCGGCGCGCTATTCATGCTCGAAATTTACGATCGGGTGCTGCCCAGCCGCAGCGTGCCGACCCTGGTCGGGCTGTTGATCCTGGTGGCCGGGCTCTACGGCGCGCAGGGCCTCATCGATATGATCAGGAGCCGCATCCTGGTGCGCGTGGGGCGTAGCCTCGACGAGACGATAAGTCTTCGAGTTTACGACGCGATCGTGCGGTTGCCGCTCAAAATCGGCGCCAAAGGCGACGGCACCCAGCCGATCCGCGATCTCAATTCGGTGCGCAGCTTCCTGTCCGGAAGCGGGCCGGTTGCCTTCTTCGATCTGCCGTGGATGCCGGTCTACCTCGCCGTCTGTTTCCTGTTCCACACCTATCTTGGTCTCACCGCGCTCTTTGGCGCCATCATCCTCGTCACGCTGACGGTGGTGACCGAGATAAAGACCCGACGTCCGACGCGCAGCGCCGCCCAATTCGCCGTAGCGCGGAACGCGCTTCTCGAGGCAAGCCGGCGCAACGCCGAGGCGATCACGGCGATGGGCATGGCCGGCCGCATCTCCAAACACTGGCACGACCTCAACCGCAACTTCGTGGAATTGAGCGGTCGCGCCAGCGACGTCGGCGGCGGTCTCGGCGCGTTTTCGAAGGTGTTGCGGCTATTGCTGCAGTCCGCAATTCTGGCGGTCGGCGCCTGGCTCGTCATCCAGCAGGAGTCGACGCCGGGCATCATGATCGCCGCCTCCATCCTCGGCGCCCGCGCGCTCGCCCCGGTCGATCTGGCGATTGCCAATTGGCGCGGGTTTGTCGGGGCGCGGCAAAGCTGGCAACGGTTGTCGAGATTGCTCGGCCACTTGCCGCCGACAAGCGAGCCGATGCCGCTCAAGCCGCCGGCCCGTTCGCTCGTGGTGCAAAATGCTGCAGTCGCCCCGCCCGGTCATCAAAGGATCGTCTGCCAGGACATTAACTTCACGCTCGCGGCCGGTAAGGCGCTGGGCGTGATCGGGCCGACGGCGTCGGGGAAATCCTCGCTCGCGCGCATGCTGGTCGGGGTCTGGACGCCGGTCCGCGGCGCCGTCCGGCTCGACGGCGCCACGCTTGATCAATGGTCGCCGGAGGCGCTTGGTCGGCACGTCGGTTACGTGCCGCAGGACGTCGAATTGTTCAACGGCACGGTGGCGCAGAACATTGCCCAATTCGAAGATCCACCGGATGCGGACGCCGTCATTGCCGCGGCGCAGGCCGCCGGCGTCCACGATCTCATCATCAATCTCCCCGACGGTTACGAAACGATGGTCGGCGAACAGGGCAGCGCGCTGTCCGCCGGCCAGGCGCAGCGCGTCGCGCTGGCACGCGCGCTATATCGCGATCCGTTCCTCGTCGTTCTCGATGAGCCCAATTCCAATCTCGACGCCGAAGGCGACGAAGCGCTGACCAGGGCCATTCTCGGTCTGCGCGCGCGCGGCGCCATCGCCATCGTGGTGGCGCATCGCCCGAGCGCGATTGCAGGCGTCGACTATATTCTCATCATGGGCAAGGGCCGCCAGCAGCAGTTCGGGCCGAAAGAGGAAATCCTCACGCGTCTGACGCCGCCGAACGCAGCGCCGCGTGCCTTAAAAGTAGCGGAACAAGGAGGCGTAGGATGAGCGGCGCCAGAACCCGGAGCCGCAACGCCACGCTGTCCTGGCTGACCGGGCCGATCGTCAGGGCCATCAGCGTTGCCACAGCCGGGCTGCACTGGGCGTTCGGCGAAACGGGCCCGGCGCATAGCGCCAACGAATCGATTCGCCGGCACATCATCGCCGGCAGCGTCCTGGTCGGCGTTCTGGCATTCGGCCTTGGCGGCTGGGCTTCGACTGCCGAAATTTCCGGCGCGCTGATCGCGCCAGGCGACGTTGTTGTCAACTCCAACATCAAGAAAGTGCAGCACCCGACCGGCGGCGTGGTCGGCAAATTGTTTGTGCATGACGGCGACCACGTGAAGGCGGGACAAATTCTCATTCAACTCGATGAGACCGTCACGCAAGCCAATCTGGCCATCGTCACCAAGGGGCTTACCGAGCTTTATGCGCGCAAGGCGCGGCTCGCCGCCGAACGTGATGGTGCCGACCAGGTCGCCGCGCCGAAAGAGCTTGCCGACCATCTCAACGATCCGAGCGTCGCAGAGGCGTTGGCCAGCGAGCGCAGGCTGTTCGACTTGCGGCGGCAAGCTCGCGACGGCCAGAAGAAGCAGCTCCAGGAGCGGGTTACCCAGCTGCAGCAGGAGATCACCGGGCTCACCGCACAACAGAATGCCAAGGACCAAGAAGTCGCGCTGATCGAGCAGGAACTAAAGGGCGTCCGCGATCTTTATGCGAAGAATTTGGTGCAGCTTAACCGGCTCACTTCGCTCGAGCGCGACGAAGCGCAGCTTGAAGGGTCACGCGGCCAGCTCGTCGCCCAAGCCGCGGAGGCCAAGGGCAAGATCGCCGAGACGCAGCTGCAAATCATTCAGGTCGATGCGGACCTCGCCAGCGACGTCGCCAAGGAGCTGCGCGAGACCGACAGCAAAATCGGCGAATATGTCGAGCGCAAAGTGACCGCGGAAGATCAGCTCAAGCGCACCGACATCCGTGCCCCGCAAGACGGCATTGTCTTCCAATTGACCGCGAATACGGTCGGCGGCGTCATCACTGCCGGCGATCCGATCATGATGATCGTGCCCGAGGACGACAAGCTTCAGGTCGAGGTGAAGGTCGATCCCAAGGACATCGACGACGTGCAGTTCGATCAGCCCGTCGTGCTGCGTTTCACCTCGTTCAACGTGCGCACGACGCCGGAGATCAACGCCAAGGTAGTGCGGATCGGCGCCGATACCACCACCGATCAGCGCACCGGCCGGACCTATTATTCGGTTCGCATCGCCATGGCCAACGACGAGATCAAGCGGCTTGGCGACGTCAAACTGACGCCGGGCATGCCGGTCGAGGCCTATATCGAGACCGGCGAACGCACCATGCTGTCCTATCTGCTGAAACCCTTGCACGATCAGCTGATGCGGTCGTTCCGGGAAAAATAAAAGTCTTTCCATCCTCCCGCGCTACGCCAAGTAGGATAGAATGACACGCGTGTTGCGGGGACTCTCAGGACCATGAACAGGATAGTCGGCTGGGCGCGCCGGTTTGGGGTGGCGCGCGCGGTTTGCCTCGTGCTGTTGTTCGCGCTGATCCCGCTGCGGCTGGCCGATCCGCGGCCGTTGCAGGAACTGCGGCTGCGCGCCTTCGATTTCTTCCAGGTCCTGCGCCCGCGCGTGCAGGACGGCTATCCGGTCGTCATCGTCGATATCGACGAGGACAGTCTCAAAGCGATCGGGCAATGGCCTTGGCCCCGCACCACCGTGGCGGATCTCGTCACGCGAATTACGCAGCTCGGCGCGCTCGTCATCGGTTTCGACGTCATCTTCCCCGAGCCGGACCGCATGTCGCCGGCGATCGCGGAGCAAAGCTTCCACGGCATCGATGCGGAGACGCGCGCCAAGCTCGACAGCTTGCCGAGCAATGATGAAGTGCTGGCTGATGCGATCAAGCGCTCCCGCGTCGTCGTCGGCCAGACCGGCGCCGCGACCCCGGTGCCGACGCCGCCGGGCGAGGCGGCGCTGCAAACCGGCTTCGCCGTTCGCGGACCCAATCCGGCGCCTTATCTGGTGACTTTTCCCGGAATACTGCGCAACGTCCCGTCGATCGAGGAAGCGGCGGCCGGCCGCGGCCTGTTCTCGATAAATCCCGAGCGCGACGGTATCGTCCGCCGGGTGCCGGTGATCATGGAAGCCCAAGGCGCGATGGCGCCTTCGCTCACCATGGAAATGCTGCGCGTCGTCACCCAGTCAGGCGCGATCCTGGTGACCGCCAACGAGGCCGGCGTACAGTCGGTGGCGGTGCCGGGTCTCCAAGTGCCTACCGACCAGAACGGCCAGCTCTGGGTTCATTTTAACAAACACGATCCGGCACGCTTCGTTTCCGCCAAGGATGTGCTGCAAGGCGTGGCTTCGTCGGACCGCTTTCGCGGCAGGCTCGTGATTATCGGCACGTCGGCGATCGGCCTGCTCGACAGCAAGACAACCCCGCTTGACGCCTTGATTCCGGGCGTCGAGATCCACGCTCAGATCCTCGAAAGCGTCTTGACCAAGTCGCTTCTCGCCAATCCGGACTATGCCATCGGGGCCGAACTGACGCTCGCGGTCTTGATTGGGCTTGGAATCATCATCGCCGCGCCGATGCTGTCCGCGACCGTCGTCGTGCTTCTCGGCGCCGTCGTCATCGCCGGCCTGATCGGGATGTCGCTCTACCTGTTTGCCCAGCACAACCTGCTCATCGATTTCACCTATCCGCTGCTTTCGACGTGGCTGATCTATCTGGTGCTGACATTCGTGAATTATTTCCGCGAACAGAAACAGCGCCGGCAAATCCGTTCCGCCTTCGGTTATTACCTGTCGCCGCACATGGTCGAGCAACTGGCGCGCTCCCCGGAAAAGCTCGTGCTCGGCGGCGAGGAGCGGCGCATGACGATCCTGTTCAGCGACGTGCGCGGCTTCACCACCATCTCGGAGCACTACAAGGACGATCCGCAGGGTCTGACGCGGTTGATGAACCGCTTCCTCACGCCGCTCACCAACGCCATCATCGAGCGCAAAGGCACGATCGACAAATATATCGGCGACGCCATCATGGCGTTCTGGAACGCGCCGGTCGACGACGCCGAACAGGAGGCCAATGCCTGCGATGCCGCGCTGGAAATGCAGGCCCGCGCCGCGGCGCTCAACGTCGAACTCAAGCGCGAGGCCGAGGCCAATGGCGGGGTCTACATGCCGCTGCGCATCGGCGTCGGACTCAACACCGGACCGTGCGTCGTCGGCAATATGGGATCGGATTTCCGCTTCAACTATTCGGTGCTCGGCGACACCGTCAACTTTGCGTCGCGGCTCGAAGCGCGGACCAAGGATTATCGCCTGCCGCTGGTGATCGGCTCGCGCACCGCCGAAGGGGCCAAACAGCAGTTCGCCACGATGGAGATCGATCTGATCCAAGTGAAGGGCAAAACGCAGCCCGAGGCGGTATTCGCTGTGCTCGGCCGTGCCGAGGTCGAGCGGGACCCGCGCTGCCGCCAGTTGCGCGAGCTGAACGCGCAGATGCTGGCTTGCTTCCGCAAGCAACAATGGGAAGAGGCGCTCGATCTGATCGCGCGCTGCCGCAAGATCGCTGACGGACTCGACGTCGCGGGTCTCTACGATATGTATGAGGAACGCATCGCCGCCTATCGCGCCGAGCCGCCCGGAACGGATTGGGACGGCGTCTACGAAGCCGAATCGAAGTAGCGATATCTAAAAGCGAACCGAGGCCGGTGCCGGCATCCGCTGTGCGACGGCGATTGCCGACGGCGCGAACTCCCGCACACCGGTGTCGTCGAGCACGAACAGCGGAGCGATCTTGGGCATCTCGACGTCCTTGACCAGCGTCAGCCAGCGATTGTCGAGCATGATCCAATCGCCGCCGTTGCGTACGGCGACGATGGCGTGGTCCTCGTTGGCGGCGATATTGCGGACGATCACCAGCTTGACGTCCTGTGCGGGTATGCCCGCCGCAGTCAACGCGACGTATTTGGCGATGGCGTAATCCTCGCAGTCGCCGCGGCCGGTGCTGAACGTCTCGAGCGGAGGGCTCCAACGATCGGGCACGCCCCACTGCGCCATGTCGCTCATCGGCTCGATCGCCATGTTGACCGCACGGTTGATGACGCCGATGCGGGCCAGGCCGCTCAGCGCGCGGCCTTGCGTAACGATGGCGAGGAAATTGTGCGCCGCTTGCGGGCAGCGAGCTTCGCTGCTGGCGCATTGCGCGAAAGTTTCGTTGTCGGCGCGAATTCTCAATTCGACGCCGTGCCACTTCGTCAAAACCTGCCCGAACGCGATGGGCGTAGCGGCGAGGCCGAACGGCTCCGACATCGGTGGCGGCGACAACGGCGGGGTTCCCGGTTGCGCCGGATCGAGTGCGGCCGTCCGCGCAGATCCGTCGGCGTGCGTCTTATTTTCCCCTTGCGCTTCGTCTTTGCCGTCGGATTTATCGGCCGGCCCGGCTTCGGCGGCGGCGTTGGTGACTTGCTGTTGCGTGGGTGCTAATGCGGGCGCCAACGCCGGCGGCGAGGGGCGCGACCGCAGGATTTGCGTTTCCACCATATCGGCCGCTGCCGCCTGCGCAGGCACCTCGGCGCGCAGCGTGTTTTGCATCGGCGCTTCGTCTTTGCCGCCGGATTTTTCCGCCAGGTTGTCGGCGGCGACGGCAGCGACCGGCTGTTGCGCCGGCGCGAAAGCAGGCGCTGCCGCTGAAGCGAGGACCGCCGCCGACGGCGTGCTCCAGAACGTGTCGGTGTCACTGCCGGCAACTGCCGGCCAGACAACGAGAGATGCGGCAAAGCAGAACGCCGCGAAGCGACGCAACATTTTGACGTCCCCGAACTGCCGGGTCCGGCGCTGATGCGCTCTCTCCCGGTTTGTTGTTCGGAGACGCCATAACCCCGCCGCCGCTGCCGTCCGGTTAAAAGACGGGCTGTGCGGGCGGCGGAACGAAATCAGCGTGTAACAACCGCCAAACGGTTGCGAACAATTTTATTGATCGCGTTGGAATTGCTTTTACAGCGAGCCGTTTCTGCGATTAAATGCGACAGTTGGCTTTGAAACTAACGTCGCTTTGCAATGCGGCGACAAAGGGGGGAGTTCAGATGCGCCTGATAAAGCTTTTCGTTCTTGCCGTCTGTGGCCTCGCGCTCTGTCTCGGTGTTCGCACCGCTTCGGCGCAGGACAAGACTTTCACTCTGAAAATGTCGCATTGGGTGCCGCCGTCGCATCCGTTGCAGAAGGCGATCCAGGACTGGGCCGACGACATCGAGAAGGCCTCGAACGGAACCATCAAGTACCAGATTTATCCGTCGCAGCAGCTTGGCAAAGCGTTCGACCACTATGACATGGCGCGCGACGGCATCGCCGACTTCGCCTATGTCAATCCGGGCTATCAGCCGGGACGCTTCCCGATCATCGCGGCAGGCGAGCTGCCGTTCCTGGTCGGCAAAGCCAAAGGCGGCAATCTCGCGGTCGACGCCTGGTACCGCCAGTACGCGGCGACCGAGATGAAGGACGTGCATTATTGCTTCGCCTTCGTGCTCGACCCGCTGGTCTGGCACTCCACCAACAAGAAGATCGTGGTGCCGGGCGATATCAAGGGCATGAAGGTGCGGCCGGCCCAAGGCACGATCGCCGCCTGGGTGACGCAGCTCGGCGGCACTAATGTCGAATCCAGCGCGCCGGAGGTGCGGGACGTCCTCGCCAAGGGCGTTGCCGACGCCGTTACCTTCCCCTGGGGCTCGATGTTCCTGTTCGGCATCGACAAGGTGACCAAATACGACATGGACGAGCCGCTCGGTTCGGTGATGTTCGTGTGGATCATGAACAAAAACGTCTACGCGGCAATGTCGCCGTCGCAACAGAAGGTGATCGACGACCATTGCACGTCGCAATGGGCCGCCCGGTTCGCCGATCCGTGGGCCGATTTCGAGCACGCCGGGCTTGCCAAGATGCAACAGACGCCGGGCCACGAGGTCTACAAGATCTCGGACGAGCAGCTCGCCGAGTGGAAAAAGTCGGCCGAGCCGCTCAAGCAGAAGTGGGCGGACGCTGTGAAGAAGGCGGGCGGCGATCCCGACGCGATCTACAAAGGCCTGGAAGCGTCGCTCGCGCAATACAACGCCGGATTCTGACCGACACGAACGCAATGAGGGCGGCGGCGGGTTTCTCGCCGCCGCCGCCATACGGGACTAGTGCCGATGCCGGAAGCCGACGTTGACGTCGCCGGAGTTGTCGCGCCCGAGCCGGCGCGCAAGTCCGGCGCGATGGACCGTTTCATCGACGGCATCGAGCTGATTGCCGCGTTCTTCATCGGCCTCGTCGCGCTCGATATTTTCGTCTCGGTGATGCTGCGTTACTTCTTCAGCATGCAGATTCCCGACGGCTACGATTTCGGCCGGCTGCTGCTCGGCATCGTCATCTTCTGGGGCATCGCCGCGACGTCCTATCGGGGCAATCACATCACCGTCGATCTTGTTTATGCCAATGTCGGCGAGCGCATGCAGCGCGTCATCGACGTCTTCGCTACATTGGTGTTGTTGTTCGTGGTGACGGTGCAGACCTACACGTTGTTCGACAAGGTCCACGATACATACGCCGACAACGTGCTGACGTTCGATCTGCGGCTGCCGGTGTGGCCGTTTTTCCTCGTCGCCTGGCTCGGCGACGTCTCGGCGGTGCTGCTGATCGCCGTGCGCACCTATCGGCTCGTCTTCCACCCCGAACTGCTCGGCGGCAAGTATCAATACAAGCCGGTCGAATGAGGCGGCAGCGTATGAGGCCGATGTGAGTTTTCATGTGAGTTCCGACGCCGTCGCGATTCTCGGCTTCGTAAGCTTGTTCGGACTGATGCTGTTGCGCGTGCCGGTGGGCATGGCGATGGGCCTGGTCGGCGTCACCGGCTTTTCTTATCTGGTCGGCGGCGGTCCGGCGTTAAAAAGCGTCGGCTTGACCTCCATGCGCACTGTGACCGACTACACTTTCGGCGTCATCCCGATGTTTTTGCTGATGGGCGCCTTCGTGTCCAATTCGGGAATGAGCCGCGAACTGTTCCGCGCGGCAAACTCCTTCGTCGGTCACTTCAAAGGCGGACTCGGTATCGCCACCATCGCCGCCTGCGCTGGCTTTGCCGCAATCTCGGGCTCGTCGGTGGCCACCGCGGCGACCTTCGCCACCGTCGCTTATCCGGAAATGCGCCGTTACGATTATCCGCAAAGCTTCGCCACCGGCGTGATCGCCGCCGGCGGCACGCTCGGCGCCATGCTGCCGCCGTCGACCGTGCTTGCGGTGTACGGCATCATCACCGAGCAGGACATCGGCAAACTGTTCATTGCCGGCATCATCCCCGGCCTGCTCGCCGCAACCATGGACATGATAACGGTGGTGCTGATCGGCAAGCTGCGGCCGAAATTTCTGCCGTCGGCGCCGCGGCACAGTTGGGCCGAGCGCCGCGCCGGGCTGCGCGACATCTGGGCGACGCTGCTACTTTTCGTTCTTGTCATCGGCGGCCTCTATGGCGGACTGTTCACGCCGACCGAGGCGGGCGGCGTCGGCGCCTCCGGCGCGCTGATCATCGGAGTGGCGCGCGGGAAACTGTCGGGCGCGGAAATCCGGCGCTCGCTGCTGCAGGCGGTGCGCACCGCGGCTGCCGTGCTCACGGTGCTGATCGGCGCACTGTTGTTCGGCTATTTCCTCACCGTGACGCAGACGCCGCAAAAGGTGACGGAATTTCTCACCGGCTTGGGGCTCGGCCGCTACGGCGTGCTGGCGCTGATCATGCTGATGTACATCGTGCTCGGCTGCCTGATGGATTCGCTCGCCATGATCATCCTGACCATCCCGATCATATTTCCGGTGATCACGCAGCTCGGCTTCGATCCGATCTGGTTCGGCGTCATCATCGTGATGACGGTCGAGCTTGGGCTCATTCATCCGCCGGTCGGCATGAACGTTTTCGTGATCAAGACCGTGGTGCAGGACGTGAGCTTTTCGACGATCTTTCTCGGCGTGCTGCCGTTCATCGTCACCGACCTGATACGATTGGTGATCCTGATCTCGTTTCCGATTTTGGCGCTGTGGCTGCCGTCACATATGTGAGGCTTATTCGGGAAGTTTAATTCCGGCCGCCGCCGGCGAGAACGGCGCGCGTCGCCCGGTCGGGGCCGAAATCGTCGACGCTGTCGATGGCCAGCAAATCGGCAAGCCGGGTGCGTGCGCGATTAACTCGGCTCTTGATGGTGCCGACCGCGCAGCCGCAGATCGCAGCGGCATCGTCATAGGAAAAGCCGGAAGCGCCGACCAGGATGAGGGCTTCGCGCTGATCGGCCGGCAGTTTCGCCAGCGCCGCGCGGAACTCCTCGAATTCGATGCGGCCGGTCTGTTCGGGTTGCGATTTCAGCGTATCCGCGTAACGCCCGTCGGCATCCTCCACTTCGCGCCGCCGCTTGCGGTATTCGGAGCGGAATAGGTTGCGCAAAATGGTGAACAGCCATGCCGGCATATTGGTGCCGGGCTGGAACGAATCGATATGCGCCAGCGCCCGCAACAGCGTCTCCTGCACCAGGTCGTCGGCGCGGTCGATATTGCCGCACAACGAGATGGCAAACGCGCGCAGGCTCGGCACGGTGGCGAGAACTTGGTCGCGTATGGCAGGGTCGAGTTTCATGCTGCCTTTGTCCACCATCAATCCTGGTCTTGATCGCTCAAGCGGCGAACCAGATCGGTGAGATGCTGCGGCACGCCCTGATTGACGACGTCGTTGTACATGGCGCGCAATTGCTGCCCGATCCGGGCCTGAACTTCGCGTCCCAGTCGGGCTTCGGGCTTGTGGGCCGTGGCGGCTGACCTGGCCATTGGATCTTCGCTCTCCGGCTTGTCTGCGACCGGCTCCAACGGTTCAAGGTTGGTCTTACGGCGCTTCATCGTGTCATCTTTTCCCCGTTCACCCATGCTGCCCATCCCTGGGAACCCCACTCAACGTGCGCTAACGCACTGAGAGGCCCCATAGTTCCGCTCCGAAAATCGGGTTGGAACTTTTTTTGCGCTGCGGCGTTTTTGCCAGTAACCTCAGCACTATGGAAGGGGAGGGTGCAGTGTCCACTTCGCAAGCCGTACTGCAGCACCTGCCGTCGCTGCGCCGCTACGCACGCGCCTTGACCGGCAGTCAGGCCTCGGGCGACGCTTATGTCGTCGCTACCGTCGAATCGCTGATTGCCAGCCCGAAAATCCTGGAATCGGGCTCCAATTCCCGGGTCGCCCTGTATCGGCTGTTCACTAAAATCTGGAATTCGGTGACGGTGAACGGCAAAGCGGAGGCCGGCGAGGTCGTCCTGCCGCCGGAGCAGCACCTGACCCAGATCACGCCGCGGCCCCGGCAAGCCTTTCTCTTGGTGGCGCTCGAAGGCTTTTCGGAAGAAGACGCCGCCGAGGTTCTCGATTGCGACCTGCAGACGCTCCGCGCGCTGGTCGAAGAATCGGGCCGCGAGCTCGCCGCCGAGATCGCGACCGATGTCCTGATCATCGAGGACGAGACATTCATCGCCATGGATATCGAGGCCTTGGTCGAAAGCCTCGGTCATAACGTCATCGGCATCGCTCGCACGCATAGCGAAGCGCTGGCGCTGGCAAAGCAGAAACGGCCGGGACTTATTCTCGCCGACATCCAGCTGGCCGACGGCAGTTCGGGCCTCGACGCTGTGAACGAACTGCTCGGCTCGTTCGAAGTGCCGGTCATTTTCATCACCGCCTATCCGGAACGCTTCCTGACCGGGCAGCGGCCGGAGCCGGCCTTCCTGATCGCCAAGCCGTTCCAAGTCGCGGTCGTCTCCGCGGTGGTCAGTCAGGCGCTGTTCTTCGGACGCAAGGCGCGGCAGCGCGAGCGTAGGCCCACCGAGCGTCAAGCGACGCTGTAACTATCGAAGCCGTCATTCCGGGGCCGAGCGATCAGCGAGGAGCCGGGGATCCATACTCACCGTCGGTGCGAGTTTTGTTCCGTCGGTGGTTATGGATTCCGGATTCGCCGCTTCCGCCTTCGCGCTCCGCGCTTCGGCGGACTCGCACCCGCCGTAGCTCGCTTAAGCGAGCGTAGGCAGGTTGCGGCAATCCAGAATGACGGAAAAAGTTTAGGGCGCAGTCGATCGGCATATCGGCTGCGCCCAACATGAACGGCCAAGCACGGGGGGAGGGGGGAAGAATGGCCGTCCGCCATGACAAGCACGGACCGTCATGTTGGTTCCTCGCCGGCACTTATGTCGCAGCCACATAAGAAATATTTTGTCCCTCGGCTCCCGAAGCGTGAACCAGCGGGCGCGCAATCACGACACAGTGACAGTGGGGTCGCGGAACCCGGATCGCCGGCGCACGTTTGATTGCCGGTGTTGCGGTCGGCTTGGGGGCTTTTCGGTGTGCCTGATCGGTCGTTGCGGCGACCGGTTTGGCGGTGCGGAGAAGTCCGATGGTCAAGCTCTGTGTTCGTATCGGGGGAGCCTTGGGCGTGACGGCGCTGGCGCTGTGCTTCCTCGGTCTCATTCCGTTTCTCAGCGCGGGTCCGACAGCGGGCGCGGGCTTCGTCCCCGGTACGCCGGGCTTCACCGTGAACCGCGAATTCAAGGGCGACCGGTTGCCGATCCATGCCGCGTTCAATTCGTCGGCGTGGCAAACGGAGTTTGGACCCCAGGTCTTCGGATCCCAGGCGCGGGCGCAGGCGCCCCGCGAAATCCCGTTCGGCTGCGATGCTTCCTTCTCCCCGATTTCGTCGCCGCGACTGGCTTATGTCTACGGCCGTTGCTTGTCGTAGCCGGAAACGGCTGAGCGCAGTTTTTTATCCATCGGTTGCCGCTACGGCACAAGCTTGTCGCCGCCGGCGTTCTGCGCTGAACCAATTCAGCTCGACGCGCGTCTCACCCAAAACAGAGTTAACGCCGGTTTGCGCAACGCCACGCAAGCGGCCCGTCTTTTGTAGGCGTTTATTTGTTTGTTGGTGCGTATTGATGCGCATCGCGGAACTTTTACACCTCGCCGACAATTGTTGCAGTGGCGAATGGCATTTCGACACGGGAGTGTGCCAAGGGAGTGTGCCATGTGGGCAAATAAGCGAACCGCAATTCTCTGGGCGATGCTGGTTGCGAGCGCGCTTGCGCTGCCGGCCGCGCCCGCCGCGGCACAGACGTCCGCGGCGTTACCGCAATATGCGCCGCGGCCGAGCAGTCCGGCGACGGCGACCTTTCGGCATCGCTTCGCCGGCAGGTGGTGGCGTATCCGGCCAACGAACCGGCCGGCACCATCGTCATCGATACCGCGCACGCCTACCTTTATCTGACGCTCGGCGGCGGCAAGGCGCTGCGCTACGGCATCGGCGTCGGGCGCCAGGGCTTCACTTGGTCGGGCGTCGAAAGCATTACGCGCAAATCCGAATGGCCGGACTGGATTCCTCCCGCGGAGATGGTCGCCCGACAGCCTTATTTGCCGCGTTGGGTCGCCGGCGGTCCCGGTAACCCGCTCGGCGCCCGCGCGATGTATCTCGGCAACACCGATTACCGCATCCACGGCACCAACGATCCCACCTCGATCGGCAAGCACATGTCGAGCGGCTGCATTCGCTTGCTCAATGCCGACGTGATCGATCTCTACAGTCGCGTCGGCATCGGCACCAAAGTCGTCGTGCTGCCGAGCGATCAGGGGCAAGCTTCGATCGACGACGGCCGCCGCGTCGCCAGCGAAGACGTACCGCAGGATTCGCAGAGCGCGCCGCTGCCCGGTTTCCGCGCGGCGGGCGTCTATTGAGCTAGCCTAGCACCAAGCTAAGAACTTTCCCGTCGGGGCTGGAATCCGGCATAATCGGGCTCCGGCCTCTTCTCTTTATTGCAACCAATCACGATCTTTAGGCATTGGCCGTAAAGTGAAAGCGTAAAGGCACGGACATGCCTGAGTCCGACGCAATCGAACCGGAACCTACTGCGCCGGAACAGCCCGAATATCCGCTGCCGGAAAAATTCGCCAATCTCGAATATGAGCTGCGCAGCCGCGCCAAGCAGCAGGAAGCCCTGGCGCAGCTCGGCGCGCACGCGCTGATCGAGCCCAACCTTGAGCGGCTTCTCAACGATGCCGTCTCAACGGTGGCGCTGACGTTGTCGGTGGAGTTCGTCAAAATCCTGGAGCTGCTGCCCGGCGACGGCGGGCTTATGCTGCGCGCCGGCGTCGGTTGGAAGAGCGACCTCATGGGATCGGTCCTGACGACGACGGAGCCCAACAGCTACGCCAAAGTGACGTTGGATTCTCCCGCGCCGATCATCGTCGCCGATTTCGCCACCGAAACAAGGTTCGACGTCCCACAATATCTCAAGGACCATGGCTGTGTCGGCGGCATGCATGTGACCATCGCCGGCCGCGATGGACGCGCCTACGGTATCCTTGGCATCGCCACGACCGCACAGCGGACATTTGCCGCGCGGGACGCCTCGTTTCTGACCGCCGTCGGCAATCTTCTGGCCGGCGCCATTCAGCGCCGGCAGCTCGAAGCGCGCCACGAACTGATGATCCGCGACATGCGCCATCGCTCCGGGAACCTGTTCTCGCAGCTCCTGGCATTGTTCTCGCAGACGGCGCGGACCTCGAAAAGCATTGCCGATCTCGCCAGCAAGTACCAGGCGCGCGTGCTGGCCATGGCCAACGCTCACCGCCTGATCACCGAGGGCGGCTGGCAATCGATCCCGATCATGGAATTGGTTTACGTCGTGCTCGGCCCTTACGTCGACCGGGCGTCGCTCGACGGCCCGAATATCGATCTCGAACCGGATCCGGTTTTCAATCTCAGCGCGGCGCTGCACGAGCTGGCCGCCAACGCCATCAAGCATGGCAGCCTGTCGCGCTCCAAGGGCCAGCTCGATCTGCGCTGGTCGGTCAATCGCACCGAGCGCGGCATAACCCTGACGCTCGATTGGGTCGAGAAGAACGGACCGCCGGCGCGGCGGCCGCGGAAGGTCGGCTTCGGGTCGCGGCTCATCGATCTCGTCATCGCGCGGCAGCTCAACGGCGAAGTGATCCGCACCTTCTCGCGCAAGGGACTGGCGGTGAAACTGGTGGTGCCGCTCACCCACGAGCGCTGGCCGAGCGCGCCGGTGGCCGGGCGTGCCGACGCGGTCTGATATCGCCCCATCCCCTTCCTTCATTGCGCTAAATCGGTACATTGGCGGCCGCCGATGGCGAGGAGGAAACGCGTGCAAGAACAAGTGGTGAGTTTTCACTCCGCGGGCTTGCGCCTGCATGGCGTCCTGGGCGTGCCCGAGGGTTTGCGGCCGTCGGAGCGGCGCGCCGCGTTCCTGGTGCTGCACGGCTTCGGCTCCAACAGCGAGGGGCCGAACGTGTTGGCGCCGACGCGCGTATTGAGCGAGTTCGGCTATGTGACGCTGCGCTTCGACATGCGCGGCTGCGGCAAGAGCGAGGGCGAGTTCGGCCGCATCATCTGCCTCGAGCAGGTCGAGGACCTCGGCAATGCGCTCGACTTTCTCAGCCATCATCCCGCCGTCGATCCCGGCCGCATCGGCGTCATCGGCTCGAGCTTCGGCGGCGCGGTCGCGGTCTATGCCGGCGGCACCAATCGGCGCGTCGCCGCGGTCGTCTCCAACGGCGGCTGGGGCCACGGCGAGCGCAAATTCCGCGGCCAGCATCGCACCCCGGAGGCCTGGGCGAAATTCACCAAAATGCTCGAAGACGGCCGCACCCACCGCGCCCGCACCGGGCAATCGCTGATGGTGCCGCGCTACGACATCGTGCCGATCCCCGATCATGTCCGCCAAAACCTGGAACGCCAGAAGGTCGGCATGCTGGCGCCCAATTCGGTCGAAATGTTTCCGGCCGAGACGGCGCAGAGCATGTTCGACTTCCGCGCCGAGAGACGTGGTCGGCAGGATCGCGCCGCGCCCGCTGTTGCTGATCCATGCCGCCAACGATTCGGTGACGCCGACCGAGCAATCGATCGAAATGTTCAAGCGCGCCGGCCAGCCCGCCGAGCTGCATTTGTTCAGCGGCCTCGATCACTTCCTGTTCGCGGAGAATTCGACGCGGGTGTGGTCGCTGTTGCGCAATTGGCTCGACCTCTATTTCCCGGCGGCAAAATGAGCAGCGGGAAAATCGTCGTTGGCCACGACGAGCTCGGCCGCTTCATCCGCGACGTGCTGGTCGCCAAGGGCGCGCGCGATCGCGACGCCGCGGTGATCGCCGAAGGTCTGGTCTGGGCCAATCTGCGCGGCGGCGACGGCCACGGCGTATCGCGGCTGCCGCGCTATCTCAAACTCATCGATAACGGCGAGATCGATATGAAAATCGAGCCGCAGCTCACGCAGGACCGCGGCGCGACTTTCGTGCTCGACTGCGGCCACGGTTTTGGCCCGGTCGCGGTGATGCAGGCCGCCGCGCTCGCGGTGGAGCGGGCCAAGCAAACCGGCATCTGTTTCGGGCTTGTTCGCGAGACCACCCATACCGGCGCCATCGGCCGCTACGCGCAGTGGATCGCCGCGCGCGGCTGCGCCGCGGTGCTCATCGGCGCCGGACCCGCTTTGATGGCCTATCACGGCGCGCGGGTGGCGAGCATGGGGACAAGCCCGATCGCTATCGCGGTGCCGGGCGGCAACGGCCCGATCGTTCTCGACATGGCGACCTCGACGATCTCGAACGGCAAGATTTTGCAGGCGCGCGCCACCGGAACGCCGCTGCCGCCGAATACGGTGCTCAGCGCCGAGGGCGAGCCGACCAACGATCCGAACAAGGCAGAGATTCTGCTGCCGCTCGGCGGCCCGAAAGGCGCGGGCCTCGCTCTGATGTTCGAATTGCTGGCCAGCGTGCTCGCCGCGGCGCCAATCCAGGCGCGCGCTCTCGGCCCCGAGAAACGCGACCGCAACACCGGCAATACCGCGATGTTCGTCATCGACATCTCAAGCTTCCGGCCGCTCGCCGATTACACCCACGACGCCGACGTGCTCGCCGCCATCCTCAAGGCGCTGCCGCGGCAATCGGGCTTCGACGAAATCACGCTGCCCGGCGAGCGCTCGGCCCGCACCGAAGCCAAGCGCCGCAAATCCGGCATTCCGATTCCGGCGAAGCTGTGGAGCGAGCTGGAGGGGATCGCCAAGGCGCAGGCGGTTAAATTGCCGGCGCGCTTAGTTTCGTAGTCTCGTAGGGCGGGCACCGCGATGTCCGCGCCAAGCCGCGTGGGCAAAATCGTGCGAACGCGGTTGGCCCACGCGGTGGCGCAGGCGCGGCGATTTTACCCACCCTACGCCGCTGTCTCGCCTATTCGGCCTTGACGCCTGCGGCGCGGATCACGCCGCCCCATCGCTGCCGTTCGTCGCGGAGAAAAACAGCCATCTCCGCCGGCGTGTCGCCGACCGCGGTGGCGCTCATGTCGACGAGCCGCTTTGCCATGTCCGGTTCGCGGATCGCCGCGGCAACGGCCGACGACAGCTTGGCGACGATCTCCGGCGGCGTCGCCGGCGGCGCCACCATGCCGAACCAGGTCGACGCCTGGAATCCCGGCAGCACTTCGGCCATCGCCGGGACGTCGGGCAGGAACGGATTGCGCTTTTCGCTGCCTACGGCAAGCGCGCGCAGCTTTCCCGCTTTGATCTGGTTCAGCACCGTTGAGAGCTCGATGAACATCATGTCGATCCGGCCGCCGAGAATGTCGGTGAGCGCCGGCGCGCTGCCCTTGTAGGGGACGTGGACGATCGCGATCCCCGCCATCGATTTGAACAGCTCGCCGGCAAGATGGCCGCTGGTGCCGTAACCCTGCGAGGCAAAATTCAGCTGGTTCGGATGCGCCTTGGCGAAGGCGATCAGCTGCTCGGACGCTGGTCGCCTCCTCCTTCGGGGGCACGGCCAGCACCAGCGGCACGGTAGCTTCGAGCGAGATCGGAACGAAGCTGTCCGGATCGTAGGCGAGCTCTTTGTAAAGCGTCTTGTTGACGACCAGCGGCGCCGGATAGGTGAACAGCAAAGTGTAGCCGTCCGGCGCGGCTTTGGCCGCCTCTTCGGCGCCGATATTGCCGCCGGCGCCGGGCCGGTTGTCGACGATCACCGGCTGGCCCCATTTCTCTTGCAGCTTCTGCGCCGTCATGCGCACCAGCGTGTCCGTCGTGGCGCCCGCCGGCGACGGCACGATGATCTTGATCGGCCGCACCGGATAGGTTTGCGCCTGGCTCCAAGCCGGCATGCCCAGTCCGATCGCCGCCGCCAGCAAGAGTCGCACGATCGTTTTCATAGGTGTTGTCTCCCCATTTTCGGTCTTTATGCACGCATCGGACCGGCTGTCACCGTCCGGCCCCCGTCAAGGTTATCGTCGGCCGAGCAATTGTCCATGCTCGCAGTGGGCGCAGCGGTGGCCGGAAAACCTCGGGCCTTCCCATAGCTCGCGCTTGAGGAGTGCGGCCGAGTGGGTCGCCCAATCTGAGCTCGTCACAATTACTAGGACCACGCCTTGACATACGTCCCCATTTACAGTTACATGCTGCGAATCAAAGCTCGCTCGCCGAAGGGACGTCGATCGGTGACTGCCGGTCGGTGGAGCGAGTGCGGTGCGCGCGGGCGGGGTTTCATTAACCCCGCTCCCGGGCGGCCCGGGCATCATGCCTGCCGGCATTACGACCGGCGTGTGAGGTGCTCACTGGACTGGGACAGGCGAAGGCGGGTAACGCCCGTTCGGACCGAGTCCCAGGAAGCATGGCCTGGGTTGCGCCTTGGGTGACGTAAGTCCCCTTGGCAAGAGCCGTGGTGGAACGCCGGCAGGCGAGCGCGCCCGAGAGCGGACGGGGCGGCGCAAGCCGCTCCTTCCGTGGCGCGACCCGCGCGCCGTGTT
Organism: uncultured Alphaproteobacteria bacterium; assembly: GCA_963780925.1. Taxonomy (GTDB): domain Bacteria; phylum Pseudomonadota; class Alphaproteobacteria; order Rhizobiales; family Xanthobacteraceae; genus BOG-931. The sequence continues at coordinate 25,936 of CAWAEV010000017.1, forward strand.
TGCGTGCGGGGAGGTGTTACCCGCGTTTGCCGGCGTTCCGCTTCCCTTATTTCTTTTCTTATTTTCGTCATTGCCGGAGTGAATCCGGCGATGCGGCGGTGAAGCTGGTTAGAGTCGTTCCCGGACTCGGCTCTTGCTCGCTGCACCTCAGCATAGACGACCGGGTCAAGACCGGTGGTGACGAGGAGTATGGCATCGCTGTTTGACATCACTCGCGCGCAAAGCGCGCTGCGAGAACGGGATTGCTTCATCCGCCCCCACGAAAGCGGGGGAGGGGGACCACCCGAAGGGTGGTGGAGGGGGCGTCTGACTGGCCGCTTCGTTGCCGTTGCAGGAAAAAATCGGACGTCAACATGCAACACAACGAATCTTCGTCGCGTCGCGGCCCGCGCCTCTCCCACCGCGCTAAGCGCGGTCCTTCCGCAAACGGGGCTCCCCGCCGCGCTTACGCGGCGGGGTCCCCGCGCGGGGCGGGAAGATCTCACTCCTCCGCCAGACGCAGGCCGATCAGGCGGTCGAGCGTGGCGTGATCGGCAAGGAGCTCTGCCGAAGGGCCGCTGTGGGCGATCTGGCCGCGTTCGAGGACGAGCGCGCTGCTGGGTCAGCGGCAGCGCGATTTCGACGTGCTGCTCGACCAGAATGAAGGCGTTGGCGCCTTCCTTGGTCATGCGGGCGATCGCCGCGGCGAGCTCGTCGACGACGATGGGCGCCAGGCCCTCGAGCGGTTCGTCGAGCAACAGCAGCGCCGGATTGGTCATCAGCGCGCGCGCGATCGCCAGCATCTGTTGCTCGCCGCCGGAGAGCTGATTGCCGAAATTGCGCCGCCGTTCGGCGAGGCGGGGAAACAGATCGTACACCGCGGGCAAGTCCCAGCGCCCGGGCCGCGCGGCGACGGTGAGGTTTTCCTCCACCGTCAGGGTGGTGAAAATCTCGCGCTCCTGCGCCACCCAGCCGATGCCGGCAAGCGCGCGGCGGTGCGGCGGCTGGGCCGTGATGTCCTCGCCGCGCCACAGAATTCGGCCGCGGCCGACTTGGGTGTAGCCCATGATGGTGAGAAGGAGCGTCGACTTGCCGACGCCGTTCCGCCCGAGCACGGCAAGCCCGCCGCGCTCCGGCACCTCGAACGACACGCCGTCGAGCACTACGGCAGGGCCATAACCGGCGCGGATGTCGGAGAGCGAAAGCAGCGGCGCGGTCACGGCGCGAGTCCCATCCGGTTTTGTTGCAAGCCGGCCTGGTGCCCCTTGCCGAGATAGACCGCGCGCACGCGCGGGTCCGAGGCGATCTCCGCTGGCGTGCCTTCGACCAGAACGCGGCCGCCGACCATCACGATGACGCGGGAGGCGAAACGGAACACGAGATCCATGTCGTGTTCGATGAACAAAACGGTGATGTCGCGCGACAGGCCGGCAATAGCGGCAAACAAGTCCTTGCTTTCGTCGCGCGGCACGCCCGCCGCCGGTTCGTCGAGCAACAACACTTTCGGCTTGGTCGCCAGCGCCAGCGCGATTTCGAGCAGGCGTTGCTGGCCGTAGGGCAGTTCGCGGGTCAGGCGATGGCAGACCGACGCAAGCGTCAAGGCGGCGAGAATGTCGTGGGCCTCGTCGATCTCTTCGCGATAGGCGGGCAGTTGCCGCCACCAGGTTTGCGCGACGCGGCGGCGCTCGCAGACCACGAGCGTGACCGATTCCAGCGCAGTCAGATGCGGAAAGAGCGAATTGATCTGATAGGTGCGAACCAGGCCGCGCCGCACCCGCTCGTCCGGCGGCAGCGCGGTAATGTCGGTCGGCCCAAGAAAAATCGCGCCGGCGTCGGGGCGCAGCATTCCGGTCATCAGATTGATCAGCGTGGTCTTGCCGGCGCCGTTAGGGCCGATCAGCGCGTAGCGCACGCCGGGCGGCAGTTCGATGGCGATATCCTCGGCTACGACGAGCGAGCCGAACCGCTTGGCGAGGCCCCGTGTCGACAGCGCCGGCGCAGTCACGAACGGCTCCAGCGCGCGGCAAGCTTGGCCAATCCGCCGAGAATGCCGTTGGGCAAGAACGTAACGACAGTCACCAGGAGGACGCCGATCCAGAAGTACCAGTATTGCGGTTCCACGCCGGAGAAGCGGTCGCGGGCGACCAGATAGATCGCCGCGCCGACGAGCCCGCCGTAAAGCCGACCGGCGCCGCCCAGCACCAGAATCACCAGAAGCTCGGCAGAGCGTTCGAAGCCGAGCGAATCGAGCGAAACGGTCTCGGTGGTCTCCGCCAGCAGCGCGCCGGCAATTCCGGCCATGGCAGCGGAGATCGTATAGATGGTGCGGATATGCGCGCGGCTCGGCGCCCCGATGGCGGGCATGCGCAGATAGTTTTCGCGGATGCCGCGCAGCGACAGGCCGAACGGCGAATGGATGAGCCGCCGCGCGAACACGAACAGCAGGAACAGCACGACAAGCGCATAGGCATAAGCGACGTAGCCGTAGAGGTCGAATTCGAAAACGCCGAGCAGCTTCCAGGTGGCGATGCCTTGCAGTCCGTCAAAGCCGCCGGTCAACCCGCCGGCGCTGTTGGCGAGCTCTTCCAGCATCAGGCCGAATCCGAGCGTCAGCATGATCAGCGCCAGATGGCGAAACCGGCAGATGACGAAGCTCGTGGCATAGCCGACAAGGCCGGCCGCGATCGCCGCCAGCAAAAGGCCGCTGATCGGCTCGCCCCAGCCATATTTGGAGAGCAAGCCGGCGGTATAAGCGCCGACGCCGAAGAACGCGGCGTGGCCGAGCGAGACAATGCCGGCATAGCCGAGGATCAGATCGAGCGACAGCGCGAACAATGCCGTTATCGCCACCTGGCTCGCCAGCACGAGATAATTCGGAAACAGCGCAAACGGCAAAAACGTCGCCAGCCAAAATGCGATCTCGACCGGCTGCCAGCGTGTGCGCGACTGAAAATAAAGCGCCGGCGCATCCATGCTCTGCGTCAACGCCATCGCTCAGCGCCTCCCGAACAGGCCGCGCGGCCGCCACATCAACAGCGCGATCATCACCAGGTAGATGAGAAAAGAGCCGATGGCCGGGACGTAATATTTGCCGGCGACGTCGCTGATGCCGAGCACCGCCGCAGCGACAAACGAACCTGAAATCGAACCGAGGCCGCCGACCGATACGACGATTAGGACATAGACCAGGTAGGTGAGCGCGAACGACGGATCGAGCCCGACGATCTCGATGGCGAGCGCTCCGCCAAGGCCGGCAAGTCCGCTGCCGAGCGCGAAGGTGATGGCGAACGTGCGATCGACATCGATACCGAGGCCGCGCGCCATGCGTTCGTTATCGACCGCTGCGCGCACTCTGGCGCCGAAGCGCGTGTATTCGACCGTCAGCACCAGGATCAGCGTGATCGCCAGCGCGATGCCCGTCAAAATAAGACGGTACACGGCGAATCGCAGGCCCAACACAGTCAACGAGCTGCGCAAATATTCCGGCAGCGGCAGCGGCTTCTGCTCGGTGCCGAAGATATAGGCCGCGATGGCGACCGAAATGAAGACGATGCCGATGGTCAGCAATACCTGATCGAGATCGCTCGCCCGATAAAGCCGGCGGTACAGCGTGCGTTCGAAGCCGATACTGACCACGGCGGCGACAATAAAGGCCGGAGGCAGCGTGGCGAAGAACGGCCAGCCGTAGCGGGTCATCAATGCGACCGTGACGTAGCCGCCGAGCATGGCAAAGCTGCAATGCGCCAGGTTGATGAAATTCATCATGCCAAGCGTCACCGACTGACCGACCGACAGCAGGAACAGCAGCATCCCATACGCGAAACCGTCGAACAGGACGCCGAAAATGGGAGGAAGCATGGCCGAACGGCCCCTATGCAGCGCACGAGATCAAATCAACACGCGGCGGGCCAAATCATTTCAGCCCGCCGCGCGATGTTTCATACCAGGGCCGGCGTTTGCCGCGGCGGCCTACTTGTTCATCGCCGCCTTGAACGGGTCCTTCACGTTCGGAAAGCTCGCAATCGTGACGTTGACGAGCTTGCCGTTGACCTTCTCGATCTTGCGGATATAGACGGTCTCGATGACGTCGCGGGTTTCCGGGTCGATCGACATCGGCCCGCGCGGGCTGTCCCAGCTGGCGCCCTTGGCGGCGGCGATCAGGGAATCGCCGTCGGTCTTGCCGCCCGCCTTGGTCAGCGCAATGTCGATCAGGTGCGCGCCGTCGTAGCCGCCGACCGAGAAGAAGTCGGGATTGCGGTTGTAGTCGGCGTTGTAGTTCTTCACGAACTCTTTGTTCATCGGATTGTCGAGATTGTAGTCGTAATTGCCCGAGGTGATGATGCCTTCGGCCTCGTCGCCCATGCTGGCTATCGCGTGTTCGTCGGCGATTTCCGCCTGGCCCAAAACTTCGGTCTTCTTCGGATCGATGCCGCGTTCGGCCAGCGCCTTGCCGAAGGCGCCGGGCTGCGAGCCGCCGGGGATCATGACGAAAATGCTCTGCGGATCGAGATCCTTGGCGCGCTGCACATAGGCGGAGAAATCGGGGTTTTGCACCGCCATGCGCACCGAGCCGAGCACCTTGCCGCCCGCGGCCGAGAATGCTTTCTGAAACGCGGTCTCCGCGTCGATGCCGGGACCGTAATCCGTGACCATGGTATAGGCGCTCTTGTCGCCGTTCTTTTCCGCCCAGGTGGCGAGCGTTTCGTTGACCTGCGGCACCGTGAACGACGTGCGCGCCATGTACGGCGACTTGGTCGTGATAATCGCCGTGGCCGCGTTCATGACCACCATGAACTTTTTCGCCTGCGCCGAAACTTCGGCGGCGGCGAGCGCGTTCGGCGTCAGCGCAAAGCCGGCCAGGATGTCGACATTGTCGCGCGTGACCAGTTCTTCGGCGAGGCGCTTGGCGACCGGCGGATTGATGCCGCCGACATCCTTGCGCACGATCTCGACATTCATGCCGCCGAGCTTGTTGCCGTGTTGCTTGAGATAGAGCTTGATGCCGTCATCGAGCTGGGTCGCCGTATCGGCGAACTGGCCCGAATAGGGCAGGATGAGGCCAATCTTCACCGTGCCCTGAGCATGGCCGGCCGTCGGCAATAGGCTGCCCCCAACAGGCTTGCCGCCAAAAGGCCGATGCCAGCTAACAATACGCGCTTCATTGTATCCTCCCATTGTCGTTCTTCAGTTCCAGGATGCCCTACTCGCTGGATCAAGAGAAGCGCTACGCTTTGACGCGGGGGCGCTTCGAGATGACCCGCGCTAATGGGTCATTCGCGCCTTTGCCGGGTCTTTGACGTTCGGGAAACTGTCAAACTCGACATTGCGCAGCTCGTCGCCGACCTTCTCGACGCGGCGGATATAGACCGTCTGGACGATGTCGCGCGTTTCCGGATCGATGCTGATCGGGCCGCGCGGGCTCTCCCAGCTCATGCCTTTGGCGGCCGCAATCAGCGAGTCGCCGTCGGCCTTGCCGCCGGTCTTCTTCAGTGCTTCGTAGATCAGGTGCATGCCGTCATAACCGCCGACGGCGAAGAAGTCGGGGTTACGATGGAATTCGTCGTTGAAGGCCTTCACGAAGTCGTGGTTGAGCGGTGAATCGTGATTGTAGTCGTAGTCCGCGACGGTAATGATTCCGAGCGCCGCATTGCCCATGCTCTTGAGCGCGGTTTCTGTCCCGAGCGCGTCCTGCCCGAGCACTTTTGTCTTGGTTACGTCGATCCCCCGCTCGGCAAGCGCCTTGCCCGCGGCGCCGGGCTGCGCGCCACCGGGAATCCAGATGTAAATGGCGTCCGGGTTGGCGTCCTTCGCCGCCTGGATGAATGCCGTGAAATCCGGGTTGGCGACCGGAATACGAACGGAGCCGACGACCTTGCCGCCGCCTTCCTTGAAGCCGGTCTGGAACCATGTTTCCGCGTCGATGCCGGGACCGTAGTCGGAGACCATCGTGTATACGGTTTTGATTCCATGTTTCGCCGCCCAGGTTCCGAGCGTGTAGTTCAGTTGCGGCGTCGTCGATGAGGTGCGGGCGATATAGGGCGACTTGGCGGTGATAATCGACGTGGCGGCGTTCATCACCACCATGAATTTCTTCGCTTCGGCGGAAACGTCGGCGGCGGCAAGCGCGTTCGGCGTCAACGAGAAACCGGCAAGGACGTCGGCGCCGTCGCGGACAATGAGCTCCTGCGCCAACCGCTTTGATACGTCCGGCGCGATGCCGCCGGTGTCCTTGCGGATGAGCTCGATCTTCTTGCCGGCCACGGTGTCCCCATGTTGCTTGACGTAAAGCTTAATGCCGTTGTCGATCTGCGCGCCGGTGTCGGCAAACTGCCCGGAATATTCGTTGATGATTCCGATCTTGACGGCGTCCTGCGCATTGGCTGAACCGCCAAGCAGCGCCAGCACCAAGCCGGCGAATGCGATCAGAAACTTTTGCATTGCTCCCTCCCAGTTCGCGTGATGCTTAACGCGATTTCAGGGCATATCCTCGTCCAGGTTGAATGCGAGTGCAACGCGTGTTTATTGACGCAGTGTAGGAGTGGGCCACGGCCCGCCTAGCGCGCGTCAGACCGTTGAGCCGCGGTCGAGAACGATGGAATACGGGGGTCATTGCATATGGACCGGCAGCAGAGCTCCGCAGGCACAATCGACGACGACGAAGTCGCGCGGTTTTCACGTATCGCCGGGCAATGGTGGGATCCGCGCGGCCCGATGGCGGCGCTGCACAAGTTCAATCCGGTGCGCCTTGCCTATATCCGCGACCGCATGGCCGCCCATTTCGGCCGCGATCCGAGACGGCTCGACAGCCTCGCTGGCCTGCGCGTGCTCGATATCGGCTGCGGCGGCGGCATCTTGTCCGAGCCATTGGCGCGGCTCGGCGCTGCGGTCGTCGGGGCCGATCCTTCGGAGCGCAATATCGCGGTGGCGCAGCAACACGCAGCGCAATCAGGGCTGTCGATCGATTACCGCAATACCAGCGCCGAGGCGCTCGCTTCCGCCGGCGAAAGTTTCGACGCGGTGCTCGCCATGGAAGTCGTCGAGCATGTGACCGACGTCGGGCGGTTCGTCGAGGTTACGGCCGACATGGTCAGGCCGAACGGACTTCTTTTCGTCGCGACGCTCAATCGCACCGTGAAAAGCTTTGCGCTGGCGATTGTCGGCGCCGAATATATTCTGCGCTGGCTGCCGCGCGGCACCCATCAGTGGGACAAGTTCATCACTCCCAACGAGCTTGAAATCGCCGTCGCGCAAAGCGGCTTGCACATCGCCGGCGAGACCGGAGTCGTCTACAATCTGCTCGCCGACCGCTGGCAGCTTTCCGCCGATATGGACGTCAATTACATGGTCGTCGCCGAGAAAGCGGCGTGACGGTCTAGTTCTTGTCGTCCGGCAAGATCGGCAGCGGATGAAATTCGATGCCTTCTTCGTGCAATTCCTTGGCCTGTTCCGGCGACGCTTCCCCGTAGATCGAACGGTGCGCGGTCTCGCCGTAATGGATTTTGCGCGCTTCTTCGGGGAATCGCGGCCCCACATAACTTGCATTCTTGGTGATGTGCTCGCGCAGCTCTTTCAGCTTCTGCCGCAATTCGCGCTCCGGCGGCGACATCATGGCGACCGGATTCTTTGGCGGGATCGGCGGCATTGGCGCCGGCTGGAGCGGCGGCGGCGCCGGATTCGGCGGTGCGGGCGACGGGCCAGGCGGCTGCGGCCCGGCCGCCTCCGCGTGCGCCGAACCGGAAGCGAGATTCGGCGCCATGATCGCCTTCTCGACTTTCGCCGAGCCGCAAATCCGGACACGTCACCAGCGAGCGCTTCGCCTGCTTGTCGTATGCGGCCGAATTTTGGAACCAGCTTTCGAAGCTGTGGCCGTGGTCGCAGGAGAGCGCGTAACGAATCATATCGGCTCCCGCACGGCGTGAAGATAAGTCGGCTCGGCCATCGGCTCGACCAGCTCGAAACGCCGTCCGTGACGCAGCGACGGAATTCGCGCCCGCGCTGCCGCGACTTCAGCCGGATCGACCTCCGCGATCAGCACGGCAGGCTCGATGCCGCCTTCGGCAAGAATGCGGCCCCACGGATCGACGACGAGCGAGTGGCCGAAAGTCTCGCGTCCGTTCTCGTGCTTGCCGCCCTGCGCTGCGGCGAACACGAAGCAGCCGTTTTCGATGGCGCGCGCCCGCATCAAGACATGCCAATGCGCCTCGCCGGTTTGCCGGGTGAAAGCCGACGGGATCGCCAGGAACGACGCGCCGGCCTCGGCCAGCGCGCGATAAAGCGCCGGAAAGCGCAGGTCGTAACACACCGTCAAACCGAGCCGGCCCCACGGCAGGTCGGCGACGACGGCGAGTTCGCCGGCGCGATAATTGTTGGATTCGCGATAGCTCTCGCCGCCGGCAAGATCGACGTCGAACATATGAATCTTGTCATAGCGGGCGGCCACCTCGCCCTTGCGGTCGATCAGGAAGGAACGGTTGGCGGCTTTCTCCGGCGACGCCTTGATGGCGAGCGAGCCGATATGGATGAAGATGCCGAGCTTGCGGGCAAGCTCCCGCAGCGTCGCCAGCGTCGGGTCGTGCTCTTCGCCGACGATTTTGGCAAACAACTGGTCGCGTTTGAGCGCCAGAATATTGGTCATCTCCGGCGTCAACACATAATCGGCACCGCCGCGCTTGGCTTCGTCGATGGCCGTCAATAGCGCAACAAGATTGTCCTGCGGATCGAGCCCCGAGCGCATCTGAACCAGGCCGACCTTGAAGGTTGATGCCGTTGTCCCGCTCATGCCGGCGGCCCTTTGACGGGCTGTTCATTCGCTTGCGCTAACAGCAGGTCGAGCTTGCCGGCCTCGTCAAGCGCATAGAGATCGTCGCAGCCGCCGACATGGGTCGAGCCGATGAAAATCTGCGGAAAAGTGCTGCGTCCGTTCGCGCGCGCGATCATCTCTTTGCGTTTGTCCCGGTTTCCGCTGACGTCGATCTCATGAAAGCTTACGCCTTTACGGGAGAGCAGTTCCTTCGCGTCGAAGCAATAGGGGCAGTAGGGAATAGTGTAGATGTCGATTGCAGCCATGTTAGTACGGATATCTCTCGCCGATGATGCGACGTGATCTCCAGTAAATTGCTTATATGGACGTTCGCACCGGCTCGGCAACCCTGGCAAAAATCAGCATATCGACATTGGCGGCTCCGGCACGAAGCAGCGCTCGGGCGCAGCCGTCGACCGTGGCGCCGGAGGTCAGCACGTCATCGACCAGAACCAGGCGGCGGCCGGCGACCGCGCCTTTTGCCTCCGGCGGCACCCGGAATGCTCCTTGGACATTGGCGGCCCGCTCGGATCGCGACAACCCGACTTGCTGCGCGGTCGGCTTGACGCGCTTGAGGATGCCGGCTGCGATAGGCACGCCGCTTTCGGCCGAGATCGCGGCGGCGAGCATGGCGGATTGGTTGAAACGCCGCGCCCACAAGCGGCGCCAGTGCAACGGCACCGGCACGAGCGCGTCCGCCTCGGCCAACAGTTCGCGCCCGGCATGGCTGACCCACCGTCCCATCATCGGCGCGAGGTCGAGCCGGTCGCCATATTTGAGGGCATGTACCAGCGCGCGTGATATTTCGTCGAAACGAACGGCTGCGCGGGCGCGCTGATAGGCGGGCGGGTCGGCAATCGCTTCCATGGACAGAATGCCCGGCCCCGGGTCATACACGAACGGAATGCCAAGCCGCTCGCAATAGGGGCGAGTGATGAAGGAAAGTTTCGACCAGCACGCCGGACACAGCGCCCGGCCCTCGACGGGTTCGCGGCAAGTCGGGCACAACGGCGGCAGAGCAAGATCGAGGGCTATGCCCAGCGCCGCGCGCACGGCATCGGCGGCGCGTTTGATCTGCAGGGGCAAAGTCATGCCGGCCGAGGGCGTCATGACGCCACGCTATCGCGCTATAATGAAAATGTCATCGTCCCAAAGAGAGTTATGACCGAAGGTTCCGAAATTTTCGACCACGCGCTGCTTCGCGATCGTCGCCGTCGCGCGGCGGCGTTGGGTCCGGCGACGTTTTTGCTCGACCGCGCGGCTGACGATCTTGCCGACCGACTTGCCGCGGTGCTGCGCCGTTTCGATCTGGCGCTCGATCTCGGCACGCCCGGCGAGGCGGTTTGCGCGGCGCTGTCCCGTCTCGGCTCGATTGGAACAATCATTAGGACCGAATCGGTCCTGCCGGCCGATGCGACGCGTGCTGAAAAACTCGTCGGCGCCGACGAGGAGGCGCTGCCATTTGGCGACGGCACGCTTGATCTTGTCGTGTCGGCGTTGGCGCTGCAATTCATCAACGATCTGCCCGGGGTGCTCGTGCAGATACGCCGTACCTTAAAGCCCGACGGGTTGTTTCTTGCTGCGCTGCTCGGCGGCGAGACGTTGACCGAGCTGCGCCAATCCTTCGCCGCAGCGGAGAGCGAAGTAGAAGGCGGGGCTTCGCCCCGCGTGGCGCCATTCGCCGATCTGCGCGAGCTCGGCGCCTTGTTGCAGCGTGCCGGGTTTGCCTTGCCGGTGACCGATGTCGACCGGCTGACCGTGCGTTACGATTCCGCCTTCGATTTGATGCACGATCTGCGGCGCATGGGCGCGACCAACGCCCTCAATGCGCGCCGTCGCGCGCCGCTCAAGCGAGCGACGCTGATGCGGATGGCCGAGATCTACACGCAGAGGTTTGCCGATAGCGACGGACGCGTGCGCGCGACGTTCGAGATCGTTTGGCTGTCGGGCTGGGCGCCGCATCCCGGTCAGCAGCAGCCGCTCAAGCCAGGCACGGCACGGGCGCGGCTCGCCGATGCGCTGGAAACCAAGGAAATCTCTGCGGGCGAAAAGGCCGGCAACAGGTAGGCCTACTTCATGGCCGTCAGCACGCTCGAATACATGCTGGTGACGCTAGAACCGAGCGTGACGATGGTTGCAGCGATGGCGACCGCGATGCCCGATGCGATCATCGCGTATTCGATAGCGGTCGCCCCGCCTTCGTGCTGGATGAAGCGCAGAGCAAGGGCGACGATCGGCGTTTTTTCGAGCTTCGACATGGTCTTTAGCCCTTCTGGCGTTCAGATCATAACAGCGTCGTGAGATGCGAGATCAGCGGTTCGTCGGCGGGCGGCATCGGAAAATTGCGTAGCTCCTGCGGCCGTACCCATTTGAGCTGCTGTGCCTCCCGCGCTTCGACGAAGCCTTCCCAGCGCCGGCAGACGTAGAGCGGCATGAGCAGGTAGAAGTCGGGATAGAGGTGGCTTGCGAAGGTCAGCGGCGCGAGGCACTCCTCTTTGACGGTTATACCCAGTTCCTCCTTCAGCTCACGAATCAAGCTCTGCTCAAGCCGTTCGCCAGGCTCGACCTTGCCGCCCGGAAACTCCCACAACCCCGCCATCGATTTGCCCGGCGGCCGTTGTGCGATGAGCACGCGGCCATCGGGATCGATTAGCGCGCAGGCGGCGACGAGAATCAGTCTGACGCTCACGGCCCGCCTCAATCTAGGGAGTGGACGGTAAAGGCATATTCAACCCGAACCATTACACTACCGCATTCGGCGCACTGGTTAACGAAGGGTATGTAGGTCCGGTCAGGCTTTCGCCGGCTAGATCAATTCCAGAACCGCATCGGCAAAGGCCCGCGGCGCCTCCTGCGGCGGATTGTGACCGACACCCGGCAGCATGCGCCGGGCAAAAGGTCCGGCGAAATGGGCGCCATGCGTGGCCGTGGACTGCGGCGGCTGGACGCCGTCGGCTTCGCCCTGCAACGCGAACGTCGGCACCGCGATCTTGGGCTGCGCGGCAAGCCGCGCTTCGATCTCCTCCAGCGCCGGGTCGCCCGGCGCATAGCCGAAGCGATGCCGGTAGGATTGGATCGTCACCGCGACAAAATCCGGATTGTCGAAGGAAACCGCGCTGCGCGCAAAGGTCGCGTCGTCGAAGCTCCACGGCGGCGACCATAGTTCCCAAAGCAGGCGGGCCAAGGCCAGGCGGTTGGCTTCGAGCCCGGCGCGGCCGCGCTCGCTGTGGAAGTAATATTGGTACCAGAGCCGGTGCTCCGACGCCGGATCGAGCGGTTTTGCGGCGGCGGGGATATTCTGCAGATTGTAACCATTGCCGGTGACGAGGCCACGCACGCGCTCTGGCCACAGCGCCGCGACGATGCAGGCGGCGCGGCCGCCCCAATCATATCCCGCCAGCACGGCGCTTTCGATGGCGAGCGCGTCCATCAGTTCGCGTAAGTCATTGCCGAGCGCCGCCTGCTGGCCCGAGCGCGGCATTTGCGCGGAGAGAAACCGCGTCGGACCAAAGCCGCGCAGATAGGGCACGATCGCGCGGCAGCCGGCGGCGACGAGCGGTGGGACGACTTCATCGTAGCACCGCGGATCATACGGCCAGCCGTGCAGCAAAAACACCGGCACGCCGTCCGCCGCGCCGGTCTCCTCATAGGCGACATCGAGCGTCGAAGTGCGGATGTGTTTGATCGTGGCAGGCATCTGGGTGGTTTTGGGCGCTAGCTGCGATAATCGCCGTTGATCGCGACATATTCCTTGGTCAGATCGCAGGTCAACACGCGGTCGCGGCCTTTGCCGAGGCCGAGCGCGACTTTGAGCGCGATCTCGGGCTTCTTCATCGCCGCCGAGACGGCGGCCTCGTCATAGGTCGGATCGCGCGCGCCGTTATGCGCGACGCGGATGCCGTTGAACCAGATCGACAGCCGGTCGCGATCGGCGGGCTCGCCGGCCTTGCCGACCGCCATCACCACGCGGCCCCAATTGGCGTCCTCGCCGGCGATCGCGGTCTTGACCAGCGGTGAATTGGCGATCGACAGCGCAACGCGGCGCGCCGAAAGTTTGGATACCGCGCCTTCGACGACGATCTCAACCAGCTTGCGCGCGCCCTCGCCGTCGCGCGCCACTTGTTCCGCAAGATTGGCGAGTACGGCGTTGAGCGCCTTGCGGAATGGAAGGAGGCGCGGATCACGCGCTCGCGCGATGCGTGGCGCGCCGCTGCGCGGCGCCGGTGGCGAAAGCGAGCAGCGTGTCCGAGGTCGAGGTATCGCCGTCGATGGTGACGGCGTTGAAGGTGTCGACAACGCCCTCGCGCAGAAGAGCCTGCAAAGCCGGCGCCGCGATCGGCGCGTCGGTAAAGACGAAAGCGAGCATGGTCGCCATGTCCGGCGCAATCATGCCGGCGCCTTTGGCGAAACCATTGATGGTCACAGTCGCGCCGCCGAGCCGGACCTGTGCGGTCGCGAGTTTCGGAAACGTGTCGGTGGTCATGATAGCGCCGGCGGCGTCAGTATAGCCATTGGCGGTGGCCTCGGCCGCAAGCTTGGTCATAACGCCGTCGAAAGCCTGCGCCGCAAGCGGCTCGCCGATGACGCCGGTCGAAGCCAGAAACACTTCGGCGGTTTTGCAGCCGACCGCGGCGGCCGCGAGCTTGGCGGTAAAGGCGCAGGCCTCGCGTCCGTTCTTGCCGGTGAAGGCATTGGCATTGCCGGAATTGACGACAAGCGCGCGGGCGCGGCCGCCCTTAAGCCTGGCGCGGCACCATTCCACTGGCGCCGACGGGCATTTGGAGCGGGTGAATACGCCGGCGACGCTGGCGCCCTCGTCGAAAACCGCCAGTAGGACATCGGTGCGGTCCCGGTAGCGGATGCCGGCGGCAGCCGTAGCGAGCCGCACGCCGGCAATGGCCGGCATGTCGGGAATTGTTTTCGGAGCGAGGGGGGAGATAGGAGTGGACATCTTGTTTCCCGTCACACTGAGGTGCGAGCGAAGCGAGCCTCGAAGTGCGACGGCCCGGGCCGTGCATCCTTCGAGGGCCGCTTCGCGGCCACCTCAGGATGACGGCAAAAGTTACCGTTTCGGCTTCCCGCTGGCTACTTCTTCGCCGGCGCCGCTGGATTGAGCGTCGCGGGATTCTGCGGCGCCGGCGCCGGCTGGTCGAGGCGCTCGATGGTCGCGGATTTGCGCAAATTCTCGACCAGTTCGGCTTGCGCTTTATGGGCGACGAAATTCTCGATCTGGCCGCGCACTTGGTCGAAGGTCGGCGTCGGCTTGGTGCGCTTATCCTCGACTTTGATGATGTGCCAGCCGAACTGCGTATGCACGGGGTCGGAAATCTGGCCTTTGTCGAGCTTGAACGCGACGTCGGAAAATTCGGGCACCATCTGGTCCTTGGTGAAGTAGCCGAGATCGCCGCCGTCCGCGGCGCCCGGGTCCTTGGATTTTTGCTTCGCCAGGGTGGCGAAGTCCGCGCCCTTCTTCAGCTCCGCTTCGATTTCTTTCGCTTCTTCCTCGGTGGGTACCAGGATATGCCGCGCGTGGACTTCTTCCTCGGGCGGCATCTGCTTGACCGCCTCATCATAGACTTTATGCATAGCGTCATCGGTCAAGGCCGCTTTGCCGGTATCCTGCAGCAGCGTTTCCATCAGTACCTTGTTGCGCTCGAAAGCGAGACGGTGCTTGACGTCGTCACGATCGCCGATCTTCTGCTTATCCGCGGCCTGCGCCAAAATGACGACGTCCGAGAGATAAGTGATGAGATATTCGCGTTTCTGCTCGGGCGCCATTTGCGGCATGCTGGCGCCGACCTCATCCTCGGCCAGTGCTAGGTCGCTCTGCCGGATCTCGACGCCGTTGACCCGGGCCACGACCGGATCGGAATCCTGCGCCATGACGGCGGCTGGTACGACGAGGAACGCCGCGAGCGCGAATGCGCCGAACGCGCGGGCGAGCGGGCGGGTGGAAGCCATAAACACGATCCTTTGGCGAAGCGGCGATTCGCCGGGTTATTGTTGCAGATTTGTGGAACGCATCAATGTGCGGCCCGGGGTCGGGCGGACACTCGCCGAATCTCCAGGTCTTGGCAATCCCTTGGCAATGGCGGCATCCGGGTCGATCCCGGCATGCGCCGGGCAAGCCCGTCGCATTGACAAAAAATCGACCCCCTCCTATCTCTCGAAAAGACATTGGGACGTTCCGTCGCCTTGCAGTAGCCCGAATAGCGCCGCATTTTCCGTCGGTTGGGCCCACCGCCGGCCGAAAAGACGAAAGCATGATCGCCAGTACTGGGAACCGGTTTTCCGACACGATTGTGCGCAATCAAGCCGGCCGCTGGGCAAGCCCGAAATCTAGAAGGATGATGCGATGATCGGCGCTGTCGCCCGCAAGTTGTTCGGTTCCTCCAACGAACGCCGCATCCGTTCGTACCGGCCTCGCGTCGATGAGATAAACGCATTGGAAAGTGAGCTGGAAGCGCTCTCCGACGAGGCGTTGCGCGCACGCACCGACGAATTCAAGAAGCAACTCGGCGAGGGGGCGACCATCGACGACATCCTGGTGCCGGCCTTCGCCACCGTCCGCGAAGCCGGCAAGCGCACGCTCGGCCAGCGTCATTTCGACGTCCAGCTGATCGGCGGCATGGTGCTGCACGAAGGCAAGATTTCCGAGATGAAGACCGGCGAGGGCAAGACTTTGGTCGCCACCCTGCCGGTCTATCTCAATGCCCTTGCCGGGCGCGGCGTTCATGTTGTGACCGTGAACGACTATCTGGCCAAGCGCGACGCCGAATGGATGGGCCAGATCTACAAATTCCTGGGCCTCACCGTCGGCGTCATCGTGCACGGGCTCGACGATAACGAGCGCAAGAAGCAATACGACTGCGACGTCACCTACGGCACCAATAACGAGCTCGGCTTCGATTATCTGCGCGACAATATGAAATACCGGCTCGAAGATATGGTGCAGCGCGGCCACATCTACGCCATCGTCGACGAAGTGGACTCGATCCTGATCGACGAGGCGCGCACGCCGCTGATCATTTCCGGCCCGCTGGACGACCGCTCGGAGTTCTACAACACCATCGACGCCTATATCCCGGGGCTCGACAAGACCGACTACGAGCTCGACGAAAAGCAGCGTACCGTCAATCTCACCGAGATAGGCATGGAAAGGCTGGAGCAATCGCTGCGCGGCGCGGGCCTGCTCAAGTCCGACTCCCTCTATGACGTCGAGAACGTCTCCGTCGTCCATCATGTCAATCAGGCGCTGCGCGCACACAAGCTGTTTCAGCGCGATAAGGATTACATCGTGCGCAACGGCGAGGTCGTCATCATCGACGAGTTTACCGGCCGCATGATGCCGGGCCGGCGCTATTCGGAGGGTCTGCACCAGGCGCTCGAGGCCAAGGAGCATCAGCCGATCCAGCCGGAAAACCAGACGCTCGCCTCGATCACTTTCCAGAACTATTTCCGCATGTACGAGAAGCTTGCCGGCATGACCGGCACGGCCTTGACCGAAGCCGACGAATTTCAGGACATTTACAATCTCGAGGTTCTGGAAATCCCCACCAACATGCCGATGATCCGCCTCGACGACGACGACGAGGTCTATCGCACGGCGGTCGAGAAATTCCGCGCAATCCTCGCGCTGATCGAAGACTGCAAGAAACGCGGCCAGCCGGTGCTGGTCGGTACCACCTCGATCGAGAAATCCGAGCAGCTCGCCGAGATGTTGCGCAAGGAAGGCTGGGAGCAGCACGACTTCTCCGATCCGAACGCGTTCGCCGCGCTCTATTCCGGCGACGAGGGCGCCACCAAGGCCAAGGTGTTCGCCATCCTCAACGCCCGCTATCACGAGCAGGAGGCCTATATCGTCTCCCAGGCCGGCGTGCCGGGCGCCATCACCATTGCAACCAACATGGCCGGCCGCGGCACCGACATTCAGCTCGGCGGCAACGCCGACATGCGCATCCGCCAGGAGCTGGCCGATATCGAGGATCCGCGCGAGCGGGAGAAAGGTCCGCGGGCCGCCGAAATTCGCGCGCAAGTCGCGCGGTTGAAGGAGAAGGCGCTCGCCGCCGGCGGGCTTTGCGTGCTCGGCACCGAGCGGCACGAGAGCCGCCGCATCGACAATCAGTTGCGCGGCCGTTCCGGGCGCCAGGGCGATCCCGGTCACTCGAAATTCTTTCTGTCGCTCGAAGACGACCTGATGCGCATCTTCGGCACCGACAAGCTCGACGGCATGCTGCAAAAGCTCGGGCTGCGTGAGAACGAGGCGATCATCCATCCCTGGATCAACAAGGCGTTGGAAAAAGCCCAGCAGAAGGTCGAGGCGCGCAATTTCGATATCCGCAAGAACATCCTGAAGTACGACAACGTTATGAACGATCAGCGCAAGGTCATTTTCGATCAGCGCGTCGAATGGATGGAGGATCAGGCGGTCGGCGAGGTGGTCGCCGACATGCGGCATACCGTGATCGACGATCTGGTCGCCAAGCACGTGCCGGAACACGCCTATCCGGAACAATGGGACGTCGCCGGTTTGCGCGAGGAGCTTAAACGCGTGCTCGGCCTCGATCTGCCGGTCGACGAATGGGCCAAGGAAGAAGGCATCGCCGACGAGGAAATCTTCAGCCGTGTCGAACGGCGCGCCGACGAGCACATGGCGGCGAAGGTCGCGCAATGGGGCCCCGACGTCATTCGTTACATCGAGAAGTCGATCCTGTTGCAGTCGCTCGACCATCTCTGGCGCGAACACCTCGTCATGCTCGACCATCTGCGCAACGTGATCGGGCTGCGCGGTTACGGCCAGCGCGATCCGCTCAACGAATACAAGGCGGAATCTTTCAGCCTATTCGAGGCGATGAGTCAGAGCCTGCGCGAGGCGGTGACCGCGCAGCTGATGCGCGTCGAAATCCAGGCAGCGCCGCCGCCGGAGCAGCCGCTTGCTGCGCTGCCGGCCATGGCGGCGCACAAGATCGATCCGACGACCGGCGAGGACGAGATGGCGCTCGCTTTGGCAGGCGCCGAAACGCTGGCGCGCCACGGAATTGGTCAAGCCATCGGCCAAGCCGTCGGCGCGGCGACCGCGCCAGCCGTCGGTTCGCCGCTTGCCGGGACGATGCCGGCCCGCGCGCCGCAGGCAGCGGCCGCGGCGCGAAGTCCCAATGACCCGCAAAGCTGGGGTAAAGTCGGCCGCAACGAGCCGTGCCCTTGCGGCTCGGGCAAAAAATTCAAGCACTGTCACGGAAAATACGTGTAACAGAAGTCAGGGATCTGGAACCAGATGTCAGTAATCAGAAGAACCAAACTAATCTGATTACTGATTACCGATCACTGGCTACTGTAATCCCGCCCAGCGGCTGTCGAAGGAGCCCGCGGGAACCACAGGCTGTGCGCCTCGCATCAGGCCTGTGCTGCCGACCGACGGCGGCGCGGCAGTGGCGTCTTGTTGTGAAGCGTCCTGCGATTTGGCCTTCGTCTTCGGTGCTTGCGCCATCTGCGGCGCGGCCTGCTGCGGTTCGGCCCGCGCTGTTTCGCTCTTCGCCGGCTCGGTTCTGCGCGGATTGGGATTTAAGCCGGCAAGGACGGCGCCTTGGGCATCGGCGGGAGGCGGCGTCTGCGACTTCTTCGGCTCGAACAGGCTGGCGAAGAAGTTCGAATGGCTCTGCGAACTCGTGTCGGGGGCGGCGCCGGCACCATCATCTTCTGAGGCGGCTTGGCTTTGCTGCCCGCTCGACTGCCCGCTCGATTTAGCGTTGAACAGACCGCCAAACAATCCGGCGGACGAGCTAGCCACCTGCGTTTGAGCAAATCCGTCCTGTGGATTTTCGCGCGGGCCGCTCAGCATCGGCGCCGGCATGCCGGGATGGATCGGCGGCGCATGCAGCCGCCCTTCGTTGTCATAGACCGGCTGAGTCTCCGCGAGCTTATTAGCAAAGACGCGGTTCATGCCGCCGTCGGTGCCCCAGACGAGCGGCTCGGTCGGCGCGTTTTCTTTGACCAGCTGGGCGAACTGATATTCATCGTTGCGCTGCTTCTCCAGCGCCGGACCGGCGATTTCCTGCGGCACTTGGTAAGCCGGGCAGCGGCCGGTCGGACTGAAGACGAGCGGCTTGGCCGAATTATCCGGCGGCTGCGCATCGAACACATAGTGGCGATCGCAGACATCGACCTTGGGCTCGAGGTGCGTCACCTCGAAATGGTCGTTGCCTTCCTTGAGCATCGTCCAGAACGGCATGTTCGGATTGTTGCGGTGTCTGGCCAGGTTCGCCGGCGTCAGCCGGAACGGATAGGCCTGGATCTGGAATTCCTTCTGCCCGCCGAGGAAGGAGTCCCGCGCCAGCGAATAGATTTCGCCGATCTGCTCGTCGGTCATGGCGTAGCAGCCGCGCGATGAGCAGTCGCCGTGGATCATCAGGAACGCGCCGCTATAGCCGTTCGCCTTGTCGTAAGCGTTGGGGAAACCGATGTTGATGGCGAGATAGTAGTTGGAATTGGGATTCATCAATCCGGGTGAGATCGCGTAGAAGCCCTCGGGCGCCTGGCGATCACCTTCGGTTTTCTTCGGCCCGAGTTCGCCAGACCAGCGGCAGATCGGATAGACTTTCAGCAGCTGGTACTGGCCGGTGGTGTCTTGTTTCCAGACTTCGAGCTCCGATTCCTCCTTGAAGACGCGAACGAGGATCGGCAAATCCTTCGGCATATTTTTCTGCTGTAGCAGCGCCAGCATTTCCGGCGACAGCTCCTTCATCGCGCGGGTCGGCAGCTGATAGCCTTCCTCGCCATAACAGCCGGCAAGCGCCAACGCGGCGGCGCCGAGCAGCGCCGACGTGATGACCAGGCGCAAGCTCAATGCGCATGACGAAAGCGCGCGGACAACGCAGGCGCGGATCAAGGTAAAGTTCCCCGACAGATGGGCCATCCCCTTGCCATTACTTGCTAATCGTTATCCATAAGCAGCCGCTTTCGCAAGGCAGCCGGCCCTCGGCGGTGGCCTCAACCATGCACCAGATAAATGAATGGTAAATTATCGTCGAATTTGACGGCCGAATCCAAGGGATTAGCGAGCATTCCGTGGCCGGGGGACCAATCGGGGCGGGATTGTGGCGAAGCGTATTTTCCGACCGTAAGCGCCGGCCGGGCAGAACGCACTCTTAGACGAGCGTCCGCCCCAGCGCTGAGAACTTTTCACGGCGCAGCCGTACGATGGTAGCGCGGTCAAGACCGCGCAATTCGCCGAGAGCATTCGCGATTGCTTCGCCGACTGCGGCGATAGCGGCGCCGGGATCGCGATGCGCGCCGCCCGTCGGTTCGCCGACGATCACGTCGACGACGCCGAAGCGCACCAGATCCTGCGCGGTGATTTTCATGCTCGATGCCGCCTCCTGGGCTTTGGTGGTGTCGCGCCACAGGATGGAGGCAGCGCCTTCGGGCGAGATCACGCTGTAGATGGCGTGTTCCAGCATCAACACGCGGTTGGCCGTCGCAATAGCGATGGCGCCGCCCGAACCACCTTCGCCAATGATCGCCGCAACATTGGGGACGCCGATTTCGAGGCAGGCGTCGGTGGATCGTGCGATGGCCTCGGCCTGGCCGCGCTCCTCCGCGCCGATGCCGGGATAGGCGCCGGCGGTGTCGATGAGCGCAATGACCGGAATATCGAAGTGGTCGGCCATGCCCATCAGCCGCGCCGCCTTGCGATATCCTTCAGGCCGCGCCATGCCGAAATTGTGCTGAAGCCGGCTCTCGGTATCGGAGCCTTTTTCATGACCGATGAGACAGACGGCTTCGCCGCGGAACCGGCCGAAGCCGCCGACGATGGCCGGGTCCTCGCCGTGCTTGCGGTCGCCGGCGAGTGGCACGAAATCGGAAATCAGCGCTGCGATGTAGTCGAGGCAATGCGGCCGCTGCGGATGCCGCGCCACTTGCGTCTTCTGCCACGGCGTCAGTCCGGCATAGAGTTCCTTGAGCGCCTGCCCCGCCTTGCCTTCGATGCGGTTGATTTCTTCGGCGATGGCGTCGCCGTCGCTGTTGAGCGCGCGCAATTCGTCGATCTTGGCCTCAAGCTCGGCCACCGGTTTTTCGAAGTCGAGATAGCTACGCATCACCGGGAACTTGACAAAAAACTGGAACAGTTTGTGCCAACGCTTCGCCAGTTTGTGCCAACGCGCGGTTAACTCGCCTGCACATCGCGTCTAAGTCAAGGAAGGTTGGAGCGAAGAAACAGCGTAGGCCGTGTTCCTAGCCGCCTTCCAGCCGACGGAGTTCCTCCTCGACGACGGCGAGCAGTGGTTCGAGGCTGCCATGTACGGTGTCCCGAACGGCCCGGTCGAGTACAAGCTCATAGTCATGGCGGTAGACGTTTCCAGCGCCGGCCATTCCCTGCCATCGAATGTGCGGATGACGAGCTTTCAGTTCCGCCGGCAATCTTCGCGAAGCTTCGGATATGACTTCAAGGCAACGCGTCACGGCATAAACGTGCGGCGATCCATAAGGAATTGATCGATCGAGGCTTGGCCGATGAATAAAAAAGCCAAGCCGATATTTTCTCAAATATCGACCAGCGGACCGACGGCGGAATCAGAAGGCATAAATCGAATCGGCAGTCGCAGGCTGCCGAACATAAGGCTTGAGCGCGTCTTTATTCACGACGTCCACCGGCCCCGGAAACAGTCTGGAAATGAAATTCTTGAGTTCGACGTAGGCAAAGATGTCGAGCGAAACATCAGGGGCTAGTTCGATCATGATATCGAGATCACTCTGCGGACCAGCTTCGCCTCGCGCGACCGAGCCAAACAGCGCCGCATGAACGATACCGCGGGCACGAAGGTCGTCCTGATGTCGACGTAGAATCTTGATGGCGTCACGTTTGTTCATCTGCATCTCGCCCCAAATTTTTAGATCATTCTACCTTACAAAAGCATCCGGTATGAACTCGTAAAAATCAATCATTTTATGATAGTTAGGCCTATTCCCGGAAAGCATTAATCCTGGCCAGCGGGTGCAGGTCGCGCACCAGGCTCTTCAAGCGTTCCTCCAGCACATGGGTATAAATCTGCGTGGTCGAAATGTCCGCGTGGCCGAGCAACGTCTGCACCACGCGCAGGTCGGCGCCGTTATGCAACAGATGACTGGCAAAGGCGTGGCGCAGCACATGCGGGCTGAGCTGCGCGGCGCGCAGTCCCGCGGCGCCCGCCAGCGCTTTTAATTCGCGGGCAAAATGCTGGCGGGTGAGATGGCCGCTTTCGCCGAACGAGGGGAACAGCCATTTCGATGGGGGATCGTTCCCCGATTGTGCCAGCAGATCGAGGTAGGCGACCATCGCGCGCTTGGCCGCCTCGTTCAACGGCACCAGCCGCTCTTTGTTGCCTTTGCCGCGCACCACAATCGCGCGCGCGTCCTTGCGGGCGGCCGATAGCGGCACCGCCACGAGCTCGGAGACGCGCAATCCGGTCGCATAAAGAACTTCCAGCAGGCAGGCGAGCCGCGCCGCGCGCAGCCGCGCCGGCAACGGCGCCGCCGGGCCGCTTTTGCCGGCAACGCTAAGCAGGCGATCGACTTCAGCAAGCGTCAGCGTTTTCGGTAAAGCACGCTCGCGCTTGGGGCCTTCGAGCACGGCAGCCGGATCGTCGCCGCGCTGCCCTTCGGCATAAAGGAACCGGTAAAGCTGACGGATCGCCGAGAGCCGCCGCGCCACCGTCGTCACGCGCAAACCGCGTCGGGAAAGCTCGCCGAGATAGGCGCGCAGATCGGCGGTGTTCGCTTTGGCGATGGAGCGTCCGGCGCCTTTGAGATAGGCCGAAAAATCTTCAAGGTCGCGGCTATAGGCGGCGAGCGTATTTTTCCCCGCGCCGCGTTCCGCCGCCAACATGTCGAGATAGAGCGCCACGAGGCGCTCATCGGCGTGCCGCGCGGCGTGAGCGGGTGTGTGGGCTTTGGCGCGAACCGTTGCACGAGCCATCGGCAAGCCCTCAGCGATCCTTGAAGAACCGGTCGGGCGGGACCGACACCGACATGTCGCGCGGGTGCAGCTGGACGAAGTGCGCGAGCGCATAAACGCCGCCATAGACGGCCGCGCAGATTAACGCGATGACTGAAAGTAGCCGCAGCAGGCTCGGCATCGTCTAGCGTCCCGATTCCGAAGCTCGCATGCCCGCGCCCATCCCATTGGTGCCGGCGAACCGGACCGAGTACGATCATGTTCGGCTCGGGCTGGCAAGTGACCTCCATTGTGTTATTCGCCGCGCCGTCCGGGTCTCGCCATGGACATTGTCGATGAGGCATGGCGGGCAGTCGGGGATATGCGTTGAATGTCTGATATTACAGTACAAAACGATGAAAATTCGGCGGTTTCTACAACCGCGATCGCGGCGGCCCTCGGCCGCCGTTCGATCGTGCTGGTCGGCATGATGGGGGTCGGTAAATCCTCGATCGGCCGCCGGCTCGGCGCCCGCCTGGGCGTGCCTTTTGTCGACGCCGATGCCGAGATCGAAAAGGCTGCCGGCATGAGCATTGCGGATATTTTTGCGCGTCATGGCGAGGCCTATTTCCGCGGCGGCGAAGCTCGCGTGATCGCGCGGCTCCTTGAGGGCGGCCCGCAGGTGCTGGCGACCGGCGGCGGGGCCGTCATGAATGCCGATACCCGCGCCGCTATCAAGGCAAAGGGCGTCTCGATCTGGCTGTCCGCTGAATTCGACCTGCTGATGCGTCGTATCAACAAGCGTAAGAACGATCGGCCGATGTTGCTGACCGCCGATCCGGCCGCGACCTTGCGCCAATTACTTGACGAGCGTGAGCCGGTCTACGCGCAAGCCGATATCACCGTGCAATCGCGCGAAGTGCCGCACGATGCAATCGTCGCCGAGATCATCCGCGCCCTCGGCGACTTCCTCAATGCTCGCGCTTCGTCGGCGGAAAAGGACGGCGCAAAGGACGGCGCATGACGGCAACGCTTCGCACCGATCGAACTGTCGTCGAAGTTTCGCTCGGCGTCCGCAGCTACGAGATCGTCATCGGGCGCGGCGTCATCGATACGCTCGGCGCGCGGATCGCGGGGCTGCGGCCTGGCGCCAAGGCTTTCATCGTCACCGATGATAACGTCGCGCGCTACGTGCTGGCGAGCGCCGAAGCGGCGCTAGCCGATGCCGGAGTGGCGGCGCACCGCGCGATCGTGCCCGCCGGGGAAGCCTCGAAAAGCTTTTCCGTGTTCGAGCAAGTCTGCGAGGCGATCATCGCGTCGCGGATGGAACGCGGCGATCTTGTCATTGCGCTCGGCGGCGGCGTCATCGGCGACCTTGCTGGCTTCGCCGCAGCGGTGGTGCGGCGCGGGCTCGATTATGTGCAAGTGCCGACGACGCTATTGGCGCAAGTCGATTCCTCGGTCGGCGGCAAGACCGCAATCGATTCCGCGCACGGCAAGAATCTCATCGGCGCCTTCCATCAGCCGGTCCTGGTGCTGGCCGACACCGCGCTCCTCGATACCTTACCGGATCGGGAATTCCGCGCCGGCTATGCCGAAGTCGCCAAATACGGTCTGCTCGGCGATGCCGGCTTCTTCGCCTGGCTGGAGGCCAATTGGCGTGAAATCTTTTCCGGCGGCCATGCTTTAGGAAGCGTTGCCCGCGAAAATGCCGTCGCGGTGTGCTGTCGCACCAAGGCCGCGATCGTCGCCCGCGACGAGCGCGAGACCAGCGATCGCGCGCTCCTTAATCTCGGCCACACATTCGGTCACGCACTGGAAGCGGCCTGCGGCTTTTCCGACCGGCTGCTGCATGGCGAGGCGATTGCGATCGGCATGGCCTTGGCCTTCGAATTCTCGGCGCGCCGGCAAGGGCTGGTTTCGAAGGCCGAGGCCGCGCGCGCCATCCGCCATCTGGCCGAAGTCGGCTTACCGACGAGGATTCAGAACATTCCGGGCGAACTACCCTCTGTTGACCAATTGTTGGCTTTGATCGCGCAGGACAAGAAAGTGAAGCGCGGCATGCTTACATTCATACTTGTGCGCGGCATCGGCGCGGCCTTCGTCGAGGCCGGCGTCGATGGGCGCGAGGTTCGTGCGTTCCTTAGCGAGAAGCTTGCCGAACGATGACGTTCATGGATTGGCTCACGGTCGCGGCGGTCGCGATCTGCCTCGTTGTGTCGGCCTTCTACTCGGCCAGCGAGACGGCGCTGACCGCTTCTTCGCGTGCCGCCATGAATCGGCTGGAAAAGCAGGGCAATCGCGACGCCAGCATCGTCAATCGGCTGATGGCGACGCGCGAGCGGCTGCTCGGCGCGATCTTGTTCGCCAACAACTTCACCAATATCGCTGCATCGACCTTGGCGACCGGTCTATTGCTTGCCTTCTTCGGCAAGACCGGCGAGATTTACGCCACCTTCGTGATGACCATTCTCATTTTCGTCGTCGCCGAGGTACTGCCGAAAACCGCCGCCTTCAACGCGCCCGACCGCATGGCGCTGCTGGTGGCGCAGCCGATCGAAAGCACGGTGCGCTTGTTCGCGCCGGTGTTGCGGACCGTCGAGTGGATGGTGAAGATCATCCTGCGCGGGCTGGGCATGCCGGTCGGCAAGATCCAGTCTATTCTGTCGCCGCGCGAGGAATTGCGCGGCACCGTCGATCTCATGCACCGCGCCGGCATCGTGGAGAAGCTCGACCGCGACATGATGGGGGGGCTCCTCGATCTGCGCGAACTGACGATTTCTGACGTGATGGTCCATCGCACCAAGATGGTCATGCTCGATGCCGACGAACCGCCCCGGGAGATCGTCGATGCCGCCCTTGCGGCGGCAGTGACGCGGCTGCCGATCTGGCGAGGTTCTCCGGACAATGTCGTCGGAGTTTTGCACGCGAAGGATCTCCTGCGCGCACTGCATGCGGCCGGCGGCGATGCCGCCAAGATCGACATCATGTCGCTGGCGACGCCGCCCTGGTTCGTGCCCGACACGACGCCGCTCTATGACCAGCTCAAGGCATTCCTGCACCGCAAGACGGCATTGGCGCTTGTCGTCGATGAGTACGGCGAACTTGAAGGGCTGGTGACGCTAGAGGACATCATGGAGGAGATCGTCGGCGATATCACCGACGAGCACGATAACGCGGTTCCCGGAGTGCGGCCGCTGCCGGACGGCTCCGTCAATGTCGACGGCGCGGTGCCGATCCGCGATCTCAACCGGGCGATGGACTGGAATATTCCCGACCATGAAGCGACCACCATCGCCGGCGTGGTCATTCACGAAGCGCGCTCAATCCCGGAACCGGGCCAGAGCTTTACCTTTCACGGCTTCCGCTTTCAGGTTTTACGCAAGAACCGCAATCGCATCACCGCGCTGCGCGTCGCACCGCTGGCGCGCAAAGTCACGGCCAAGGCAAGTTGAAAAAGCAAGCTGAAAAGACGAGCTCACCATGATCAATCCACCCATCAATCCCGGCGTTCGCATCGGCCATGTGCATCTCAAAGTCGCCGATCTTGAGCGGGCGCTCGCGTTCTATTGTGGCGTACTCGGGTTCGAATTGACGCAGCGCAGGCAGGGCGCGGCCTTCATTTCGGCCGGCGGCTACCATCACCACATCGGGCTGAACACCTGGGAGAGCTACGGCGGCTCGCCGCCGCCGCTCGGGACGACCGGGCTCTATCACCTCGCCATCCTCTATCCGACCCGGGCGCAGCTCGCCGACGCCTTACGCCGCCTGATCGCGGCCAACATCCCGCTCGAAGGCGCCTCCGATCACGGCGTCAGCGAGGCGCTCTATCTGCGCGATCCCGACGACAACGGCGTCGAGCTTTATTGGGACCGGCCGAAGGAAGAGTGGCCGCGCGACGCCGACGGCAAGCTTGCGATGTTCACCCACCGGCTCGATCTGACGGGGCTGTTGCGCGAGATCGAAACACCGCAGCCCGCGACCGTGGATCAGTAGGCCGGACCGAGCATCGGCGAAATTCGGGCCGTTAGCCGCTTTCTCCCGGCGCCTGCGCGTGGATGGCGAGCGCGTGGACGCGGCCCTTGAGCTCGCTCGCCAGCGCCGTATTGATCATGCGGTGGCGTTCGAGCCGGCTCTTCCCACGGAAGGCTTCCGATACGATATAGAGACGGTAATGGCTCTCGCCGCCCTGCCGGTGTCCGGCATGTCCTTGGTGCAGATGCGACTCGTCTTCCACATGCAGGCTCTCGGGCGCGAAAGCCGCCAGCAGTTTCGTCGTGATGATATCCTGCATTCCCATAGGGCTGGCTTAGCGAGAACAGAGCATTAAGGTCAACGTCCGCAAAGTCCGGTTTTGATTCTGTCAAGTCTTGAAGCTGTCAGCGACGCACCCGCATAATCGCAAATAATGAGCACCAACTCTCCGCTGTTCGATCGGATCCGGGTCAAGCCCGATCAGGACCGCCGCTTGCGCGCGGAGCTGCCCGGCTGCCAATGGCCGAGCTGCCAGGCGCCGGCGACCCACCGCGCCCCGAAAGGCCGGTTGCGCGCATCCGAATATTGGCAGTTCTGCCTCGAACACGTGCGCGAATACAATAATTCGTACAATTTTTTCGCCGGCATGAGCGAAGACGCAATCGCGCAATATCAGAAGGAGGCGATCACCGGACACCGTCCGACCTGGAAAATGGGCTCGATCGGCGGTAAGCGCGCCGCCAAGCGCAATCGTGGCCAATTTCGCGAAGACGACTGGCCGACCGACGATCCGTTCTCGCTGTTCGACGAAATGGGAAGCCGTCGCGGCCATGCGAAGACCGTGCCGGAGGGCCGCAAGATTCTCAATGCACAGCGCCGGGCGCTCGATGCGCTCGGCCTTGAAGCCGACGCCAAACGTGCCGATATCAAGACCAGGTTCAAGATGTTGGTGAAGCGGCACCATCCCGACGCAAATGGTGGTGACCGCGGTTCTGAAGCGCGGCTGCGGGAGATTATCCAAGCCTATAACTACCTGAAGACAGCGGGTTTTTGCTGATCCTGTGGGTAGTTCCAGCGCCCTTTCGCCGGGCTTTTATCGGCTTGGGCCTTTCTGCTAGATGTACCGCGACATCCGACCGCCGGTGCAAGCCTACTCGCGCCTCGGATTTACCGAGGGCACGGAGGAGCAATGAGCCTCGCAACTGACAGTGAATCCGGCTTGCCGGATATGAAGGTTTCGATCCGACAAGTGTTCGGCATCGATAGCGATTTGGAAGTGCCGGCCTATTCCGAGCCGGACGAGCATGTGCCCGAGGTCGATTCGGACTACCGCTTCGACAAACCGACCACGCTCGCCATTCTTGCCGGCTTTGCCAGGAACCGCCGCGTTATCGTCACCGGCTATCACGGCACCGGCAAATCGACCCATATCGAGCAGGTGGCGGCGCGGCTCAACTGGCCCTGCGTGCGCGTCAATCTCGACAGCCACATCAGCCGGGTCGATCTCATCGGCAAGGACGCCATCGTGATCCGCGAGGGCATGCAGGTCACCGAATTCCGCGACGGCATATTGCCGTGGGCGCTGCAGAACAACATCGCGCTCTGTTTCGACGAATACGATGCCGGGCGTCCCGACGTCATGTTCGTGATTCAGCGGGTTTTGGAATCGTCCGGCCGCTTGACGCTGCTCGACCAGAACAAGGTGATCAAGCCGCACCCGGCGTTCCGCCTGTTCGCGACCGCCAACACGGTGGGCTTAGGCGACACGTCCGGCCTCTATCACGGCACCCAGCAGATCAACCAGGGCCAGATGGACCGCTGGTCGATCGTCACCACGCTCAATTATCTGCCGCATGACAACGAGGTGGAGATCGTGCTGGCCAAGGCGAAGCATTACCGCACGGCGGAGGGCCGCGACATCGTCTCCAAGATGGTCCGCGTCGCCGACCTCACCCGCAACGCCTTCATGAACGGCGATATCTCCACGGTGATGAGCCCGCGCACGGTGATCACTTGGGCGGAGAACGCCGAGATATTCAGCGACATCGGCTTTGCCTTCCGGCTGACCTTCGTCAACAAGTGCGACGAGCTGGAGCGGCCGATGGTGGCGGAATTCTATCAGCGCTGCTTCGGTCAGGAACTGCCGGAGAGCGCGGTCAACGTGGCGTTGAGTTGACGCCGCCCGCGCCGAAGGCGCCGAAATGAACTCCAACATCAAGCCGAAGAGCACTGCAAAAGAGGCGCCGACCGAGCCGTTCAAGCGCGCCGTCGGCGTCTGCCTGCGCGCGATCGCCGGAAAGGGCGATCTTGAAGTCGGTTTCGCGTCCGAGCGCCCCGGCCTGACCGGCGGCAAGGTGCGGTTGCCGGAACCGCCGCGCCGGCTCAACGAGCGCGAGGCGGCCATCGTGCGCGGCCATGCCGATTCCATCGCGCTACGGCTCGCCTGCCACGATCCGGCGGTGCATCGCAAGCTCGCGCCCGGCGGCCAGCAGGCGCGCGCCGTTTTCGAGGCCGTCGAGCAGGCGAGGGTGGAGGCAATCGGCTCGCGGCGCATGGGCGGGGTTGCCAGGAATCTCGCCGCCATGCTTGACGACAAGTTTCACCGCGGCAAGTTCGACGACATCACCGACCGCGCCGACGCGCCGATCGAAGACGCGCTGGCCATGATCGTGCGCGAGCGACTGACCGGCGAGGTCCCGCCGCCCACCGCGCGTAAGCTTGTCGATCTGTGGCGCCCGCTGATTGAGGAACGCGCCGGCCGCGATCTCGATCGCCTGGAACGCGTGCTCAACGATCAGCGCCGCTTCGGCGACGTCGTGCACGACCTGCTCGATTGCCTGGACATGGGTGAGGATCGCTCGAGTGAATCCGACGAGGAGGAAGGCGAGGAGGGCGAGGAGCAGAACGAGAAGGACGAGACCGGCCAGGACGGCGAGGCGTCCGATGCCGCTGAAAGCGATCAGATGAGCGCCGAGGCCGAAGCTTCGGCCGACGAATTGCCGGACAGCGCGTCGGAAGCGGTCGACGCGCCCGCCGCCGAAATGGCCGACGACGCCGAGATGGGCGATTCGGAAACCGCCGCCGAGCCGTGGCGGCCGCGGCACCAGCGCAACGAGCCGCGCGGGCCGGACTATCGGCCGTTCACCGCCAAATTCGACGAGACGGTCGGCGCCGAGGAATTATGCGAACCGGAGGAGCTCGACCGGCTGCGCGGCTATCTCGACAAGCAGCTGTCGCATTTGCAGGGCGTCGTCGCGCGCCTGGCAAATCGTCTCCAGCGCCTGCTTCTGGCGCAGCAAAATCGCGCCTGGGAATTCGACCTGGAAGAAGGCCTGCTCGATCCGGCGCGGCTGTCGCGCGTCATCGTCGATCCGATGCATCCGCTGTCGTTCAAGCGCGAGAAAGACACCGATTTCCGCGACACCGTGGTGACGCTGCTGTTAGACAATTCCGGCTCGATGCGCGGCCGCCCGATCACGGTGGCGGCCACCTGCGCCGACATTCTGGCGCGGACGCTGGAACGCTGCGGCGTCAAGGTGGAGATTTTGGGCTTCACCACCCGGGCCTGGAAGGGCGGGCCAGTCGCGCGAAGCCTGGCTCGCCGCGGGCAAGCCGCCGAATCCCGGCCGGCTCAACGATCTGCGCCACATCATCTACAAGGCGGCCGACGCGCCGTGGCGCCGCGCGCGCAAGAATCTCGGTCTGATGATGCGCGAGGGTCTGCTCAAGGAGAACATCGACGGCGAGGCGCTCGATTGGGCGCATAAGCGGATGTTGGCGCGGTCGGAGACGCGGAAGATTCTCATGATGATTTCCGACGGCGCGCCGGTCGACAATTCAACGCTGTCGGTCAATCCCGGCAATTATCTGGAGCGACATTTGCGCTGGGTGATCGAAGACATCGAGACCCGCTCGCCGGTGGAACTGATCGCCATCGGCATCGGCCACGACGTCACGCGCTATTACCGGCGCGCGGTGACCATCGTCGACGCCGAGGAGCTTGGCGGCGTGATGACCGAGAAGCTTGCCGAATTGTTCGAGGAAAAGCCGGTCGAGCAACCGGCGCGCCCGGCGCGGGCGCCGCGCCGGCTGAATGCGTAAGGGGCAAGCTCGGAGTCGCTCGTAAAATTTTGCTTTCACTCATACCGCTGCGCGCCGTGTCCACAGAAGCGTGCACAGAACGATGGGGAGGACGACATGACTCGACGCCAAACTTGGCTGCAGCTTGCCGAAATCGGTTTGCTGATATTGGCCGGCACATCGCTGGTTAACGCCCAGACCGCGAATTACCCCGACAAGGCAGTGACGATCATCTCGGACGCAGGGACCGGCTCTAGCCCGGATGTCGCTATGCGCATTGTTGCCGCGAGGCTCAGTGCAATCTGGGGACAGCAGGCCTTGGTGGTCAATCACCCCGGCGCCAACGGCAGCATCGCCGCACGCGCGGCGAGCGAGGCCGCTCCCGACGGCTATACGCTCTATTCACCGGCGCTATCGACCTTCCTGGCGCTGCCGACGGTGGCGCCCAATCTGCCGGTCATGCTGCCGCGCGATTTCCTGCCAATCGGCTTCATCGCCAACCAGCCGATGTTTATTGCCGTCGATCCAAAGAGCGGCATCGCCACGCTGCCGCAGTTCATCGATCGCGCCAAGAAGGCGCCGGGAACGCTTTCGATCGCGGTATCGGGCATCGGCCGCATGACGCATCTGACGGGTTTGCTGTTGCAACAGCAGGCCGGCATCAAGCTCATCCCGGTGCCGTATAACGGCGGCCCGTCGGCAGCGCTGAGCGACGTCGCCTCCGGGCGCGTGAACATGATCATCGAGGGCTATCCGGGCATCATCGGCGCGGTCAATGCGGGACAGGTGAAGCTCATTGCGGTCGCTTCGCCGCAGCGGCTGCCGGAGTTTCCCGATCTGCCGACCGTCGCCGAAACGATTCCGGGGTTTGCCGCTGCGGGCTGGCTTATCGTGGCGGCGCCGGTCGGCACGCCGGCGCCGATCATCAACAAGGTGAGCGCCGACCTCACCAAAGTGCTCAAGGATCCGGACGTTAAGAAGAAGCTGCTGGCGACCGGCAGCTACGTGATCGCCATGACGCCGGAGCAAACGCTGGCGTTTGTCGACAAGCAGCAGGAAACTTGGTTCCCGGTGCTAAAGACGATCCCGGCCCGTTAGGCGGACTTGCCGCCCAGGATCGAGGCTGCCATTGCGCGCGGGTCGCGTGGCCGCCAGGCGCCGATGTCGACGCTGTGCAGGAAATCGCCGACATGGCGATTGAACAGTTCCGGCTCCTCGAGATTGATCGCGTGCCCAGTATTGGGCAGCACCACCAGCGCCGATGTCTGGATCGTGCGCTTGAGCAGCAGCGCGGGTTCGAGGCAGGGAAAATCTTCGTCGCCGGTCATGATCAAGGTTGGCGCCGCGATCGTTTTGATGTTGTCGACAAGCTCGAACAGCGACGGCCGCCGCTTTTGCACGCCGCGCATGGTCAGCGCCGCTCCCGTGCCGGAATGCTGCGCCAGCTGTTCGACGAACTCCCTAAAGCCTCGCGGGTCTTTGTTCTGCAATTGAACCCGCGCCGGCGCCTGGGCGTAACTCTGCGCCGCCTCCGCCATGCTCAAGCTCTCGAACCGCGCCGCGGCGGCTTCCGTCTCCGCGGCAAACTGCGCCCGCTTGTCGGGCGACGCTCCGTAGCCGCAGCCCGCCACCACGAGCGAACGGGCGCGCTGCGGATAAGTGATCCGAAATGCAGCGCGGCGAAGCCGCCCATCGACAGTCCGACGATATGCGCCTTGTCGATCTTTAGCGCATCGAGCACGGCGCGGATGTCGTCGCGCGCGCGATCCTGCGAGTAACGCTCGACGTTGTCGGGAACGTCGGAGGGCGGATAGCCGCGCGCATTGTAGGCGATACAGCGGTAGAAGCGGCTGAAATGGCGAATCTGGTTCTCATAGGAGCGGTAGTCGCCGGCGAATTCATGCACGAAAACGATCGGCAAGCCGGAACCCGTTTCCTCATAGTAGAGTTTGACGCCGTCATCGGCCGTCAGGTGAGGCATGGTCACACCGCGGTTATTTTGCCTAATGTCATCGTTTGATCTTCGCAAGCCGAGGACATCACAGTGCCCGACACCTTGGGATTTCGCAAACGCATCGGCATCGTGGTGCCCTCGACCAACACCACGGTGCAGCCGGAATGCGAGGCGTTGCGGCCGCGCGGCGTCACCAATCATACCGCACGATCGACCATCAAAGAGCGGCCGCTCAATACCGAGCAGGCCTTCTTCGAGCACATGGCGGACATGCGCGAGGGCATCGCCGCCGCGATCGATCAGATCATGACCGCGGGCTTGGATCATCTCATCGTCGGCATTGCGCTCGAGACCTTCTGGGGCGGCGTTGCCGCGGCGACCAAGCTGCAGGACGAGCTGACGCAGCGCGCCGGCGTCGGCATATCCATGGGCTCGACCGCCGCGGTCGCCGCGTTGAGAGCCTTTGGCGCCAGGCGGATTGCGGTTTTGACGCCGCATCAGCCGCGCGGCGACGAAATGGTGCGGCTCTATCTAAGCGAAGCGGGATTCGAGATCGTGCGCCTTGTGGGATTGAAATGCGCCACCCCGCGCGCCATCGCCCAAGTGCCCGCGGCGGATATCCGAAATTCGCTCAAAGATCTCGACGGGCCCGATGTCGACGCGCTGCTTCAGGTCGGCACCGCGCTGCCGACGGTCGCGATCGCGGCCGAGGCGGAGCGTTGGTTCAATAAGCCGGTGCTGGCGATTAACGCCGTGACTTATTGGGATGCACTGCGCCGCTGCGGCATCGATGATCGCGTCACGGGCTACGGGCGGATTCTCGAGGAGTTCTAGTAAAGTTACGCCGCCGCGGCGGCGCGCTTTTTGACGACCTGGCGCTTGAGCTCAAGCACGCGCGGCGAAAGTTCAGCGTCCTTGGCCTTCAGCAAGAAGGCATCGAACCCGCCGCGATGATCGACGGTTT
Source organism: uncultured Alphaproteobacteria bacterium (assembly GCA_963780925.1). Classification (GTDB taxonomy): domain Bacteria; phylum Pseudomonadota; class Alphaproteobacteria; order Rhizobiales; family Xanthobacteraceae; genus BOG-931. The sequence goes on from CAWAEV010000017.1 coordinate 59,597, forward strand.
TCAGCGCATTGGCCGAAATCCGTAAGCGGAACGAGCGGCCGAGCGCATCCGACAATAGCGTGACATTGAGGAGATTGGGCAGAAACCGGCGCTTGGTCTTGCGGTTGGAATGGCTGACGCGATGCCCGATCTGGCGCGTCTTGCCGGTGAGTTCGCAACGCCATGCCATGGTGCAATATCCTTCAAACCCGAATACCTCGTTCCCGCGGCCGCCTGAGACGATTTTGGGAGATGGCGCGGACCTATAAGCGGAGCTCTCTTGAGCGTCAAGCGCGGGCGAATAATACGTCTGACGCGGATATATTCCCGCACCGCCGGGCAACGGCGCCAAACCACAGAAACGACGCATTCTCGGCCAAAACAATAGGTTCCAGGCCGGGAATTCGAGGAAGACCATTGCCCTCCATTATCGCAGCGCAATCGCGTGTCAGCCGCTTTGGCCGCGCCGCATCCGCGGCGTTTTTCATGATGGCCGTCCTCGCTGCCGTGGCGGCCGACGCCGGCCATCGCGCCGCCGCGCAGGGCCGGCTCGAGGCCCAATATACCGTCAGCATTGCCGGGATTCCGATCGGCCGCGGTAACTGGATTATCGAAATCTCCAACGACGAATACACCGCGGCGGCGAGCGGCACGACCACGGGTCTCATCAAGTTCTTTACCGGCGCCCATGGCACCGGCGCCGCCCACGGCATCGTCACCGGCGGCCAGCCGCTGCCGACGAGCTACGGCGAGACCATCACTTACGATCGCAAAGTCGACGACGTGCGCATGGCGCTCGCCGGCGGCAATGTCACGGACTATGCCGTCGAGCCGCCGCTGCCGCCGGCTCCCGATCGAATTCCGGTGACCGATACGGATCGCCGCGGAGTATTCGATCCAATGACCTCAATGCTCAACCGCGTGGCCGGGACCGGCGATCCCCTCACGCCGCAGGCCTGCAATCGCAAGGTCGCAGTATTCGACGGCCGGGTGCGCTACGATCTACACAGCGAATATAAGCGCATGGAAACCGTCAAAGCGGATCGCGGCTATGCCGGGCCGGCCGTCGTCTGCGCCGTTTTTTTCACGCCGATTTCCGGTTACGTACCCAAGCGGCCGGCGATCAAATATCTCGTTACCTTGCGTGACGCTGAGGTGTGGTTGGCGCCGATCGCCGGCACCCGCGTGCTGGTGCCGTTCCGCTTCGCGATGCCCACGCCGCTTGGCACCGGGCTGTTGCAAGCCACCGAATTCGTCTCGGTCGCCCAGCCGCCGCGTACGGCCGCAAAAACGCAGTAATCGTCGCTGCCGCGACGCTGACTTGCCGGCCTCCTTCCCCGTTATCCACAGGATGGTAACCCTTAACTCGGCGTGAAATCGTGATCGTGGCATCCGTTAACATCTTTGGCTCCAGCGCCGCTGGTCAAAAACGCAGATTCCACCCGATCTGGTATTCAATGCAGACCATCGCGCCATATATCGCAGTGAACGAACCTGAACACGTTCGGAGTCGCCGATTCGGCCGCGATTCGTTCCAGACTCGTTCCACACGTTAAGCACAGGGCTTTCCAGCGTCACGTTGTGATACAGAAGACAATCCCCAACGACCTCTCCCGCAAGCGAGGGAGGTAATGGCGGGCCGTCAATGCCGGGCTTTTGATGCCGATTTCGTTCTCGCCTCCCGCCGACCGTTATTTGCGTGCCCGTGGTGCCGGCGTCACCGCCGTGCTGGGCCCGACCAATACCGGCAAGACGCATCTCGCGATCGAGCGGATGCTGGCGCATTCGTCGGGCCTGATCGGCCTGCCGCTGCGGCTTTTGGCGCGCGAAGTCTATAACCGGGCCGTGGAGCGGGTCGGCGCCGAAGCGGTCGCGCTGATTACCGGGGAAGAGAAGATCAAGCCGCCGAACCCGCGCTTTTGGGTCGCCACCGTCGAGGCGATGCCGCGCGATCTCGATGTGGCATTCCTCGCCATCGATGAGATCCAGCTCGCCGCCGACTTCGAGCGCGGCCATGTCTTCACCGACCGCATGCTCAACCGGCGCGGTCGCGAGGAAACGCTGGTGCTCGGCGCCGCCACCATGAAGCCGATCGTGGAGCGGCTTTTGCCCGGCGCCAGCATTGTCAGCCGCCCGCGCCTGTCGCAGCTCACTTTCGCCGGCGAAAAGAAACTGACGCGGCTGCCACGCCGTTCCGCCGTCGTCGCGTTTTCGGCCGAGGAGGTTTACGCCATTGCCGAATTGATCCGCCGCCAGCGCGGCGGCGCCGCGGTGGTGCTCGGCGCGTTGTCGCCGCGTACGCGCAACGCCCAGGTCGAGCTCTATCAGTCGGGTCAGGTCGACTACTTGGTGGCGACCGACGCGATCGGCATGGGACTCAATCTCGACGTCGACCACATCGCTTTTGCCTCCGACCGCAAATTCGACGGCTACCAGTTTCGCAAGCTCAGTCCCTCCGAACTCGCCCAGATCGCCGGCCGCGCCGGGCGCGCCACCCGCGACGGTACGTTCGGCACCAGCGGCCGCTGTCCGCCGTTCGAGGCCGAGTTGGTGCAGGCGCTCGAATCGCACACTTTCGAGTCGGTGAAATTGGTGCAATGGCGCAATACCGATCTCGACTTCTCCTCGGTTGGCGCCTTGCAGGCGACGCTTGCTGCAGCGCCGACGGAAAACGCGTTGGCGCGCGCGCCGGTCGCCGAAGACATATTGGTGCTCGATCATGCGGCGCGCGACGACGACGTTCGCGGCATGACGCGGACGGCCGCCGACGTCGAACGGCTTTGGGACGTCTGTCAGCTGCCCGATTACCGCAAAATCGCGCCGGCGAACCACGCCGAGCTCGTGGTCACGGTCTATGGCTTCCTGCAACGCGACGGCGCGATCAAAACGGACTGGTTCGCCCATCAGGTGGCGCAGGCCGACCGCACTGATGGCGATATCGATACGCTGTCCAACCGCATTGCTCATATCCGCACCTGGACCTTTGCCGCCAACCGGCCGAATTGGCTTGCCGATCCCGAGCATTGGCAGGACGTCACGCGCGGCGTGGAGGATCGGCTCTCGGACGCTTTGCATGAGCGGCTGACCGAGCGTTTCGTCGATCGCCGCACCAGCGTCTTGATGCGGCGGCTGCGCGAGAACGCGACCTTCGAGCCCGAGTTCAACAAGACCGGCGAAGTCGCGGTCGAAGGCCATGTCATCGGCCGGCTCGACGGATTTGTTTTCGTGCCGGATGCGTCGTCGGGCGGTTCGGAGGCGAAGGCCTTGCAAAATGCCGCGCAAAAGGCGCTCGCCGGCGAGATTGCCGCGCGCGCCACGCGGCTTGCCGAGGCGCCTGACGCACAATTCGTGCTCGCGGCCGATGGCGCGTTGCGTTGGACCGGCGCCGCGGTCGGCAAGCTGCAGGCCGGCGAGGAGGTGTTACATCCGCGCGTACGCCTCATCGCCGACGAGCATCTGACCGGCGCGCCGCGCGACGCGGTCGAGGCGCGGCTCAACGCTTGGCTTAAAGTCCATATCGAAAGGCTGCTCGGGCCGCTGTTGCAACTGGCGGCGGCCGCGGACGTGACTGGAATCGCCCGCGGCGTCGCCTTCCAATTGGTCGAGGCGCTCGGCGTGCTCGATCGCCAACGCGTCGCCGAGGACGTGAAGGGTCTGGAGCAGCCAGCGCGCGCCACCTTGCGCAAATACGGCGTGCGGTTCGGCGTCTACCACATCTATCTGCCGATGCTGCTCAAACCGGCGCCGCGCACGCTCGCCACGCAACTTTGGGCGCTCCGCCACGATGGGCCACAGAGCAAGGGCCTCGACGAGCTGTTGCACCTCGCCGGCAGCGGGCGCACGTCGATGCCGGTCAATCGCGAGATCGATACGGTGCTTTACCGCACGGCGGGATATCGCGTAAGCGGCGAGCGCGCCGTGCGTGTCGATATTCTGGAGCGGCTGGCGGATTTGATCCGGCCCGCGCTCTCCTGGCGCGAAGGCAGCGGACCGAAGCCGCCCGGCGCGGTCGTCGGCGGCGGTTTTACCGTCGTCAGCGGCATGACATCGCTGACTGGCGCGTCAGGCGAAGACTTTGCCTCGATCCTGCGCTCGCTCGGTTATCGCATGGAGCGCCGGCCGAAGCCGCCAGAGCCGGTTGCCCCCGTGGCCGAGCTGGTGACTGAGCCATCGCCGGTCGCGCCGATCCAAGACGGTGCCGCGATTAGCAATGGCGAAGCGGGCGATGCGCAGGCCGGTGCGGAGGTTCCCGCCACGGCCGCCGTCGATGGAATTGCGCCAGCAATTGACGCTGCAGAGTCGGCAACGCTAACAGGTCTCGCCGTTAACGCCGAAGCCGCCGCCACGGGCGTTGAACCGAGCGAGCTGCCGTCCGCGGAGGTCGTGACCGAATCTGAACCGAGTGAGGCGATAAGCTCCGCCTCGTCCGATGAGACCGGTGCGAGCAATACGCAGGCTGCAGCGGTGCAAAACGAGACTGCCACCGAGCCGGTTTTAATCGAAGTGTGGCGGCCGGGAAGGACCGAGGGCAGTCATCGACCGCGCCAGAGGCATCGCGATCGGCGCGTGCCAGAACGGGCGGAGACTGTCTCGCCACAGCACCCGCAGGAGACGGCCTTGGCCGCCGCTCCCGTCGGCGACGCGGCGGCCGCGCCGCCGGCTGAGCAGACCGGGCTAGCTGGCGCTGCGGCACCCAAGCAAGAACGGCAGCCGCGCCACCGCCGCAGACATAGCGGCGAGCATCGCCCGGATCGACCGCAGCGCGAGCGTGAACGGCCGCAGCGCGACCGCGATCGGCCGCCGGTCAAGCGCTTCGAACGGCGCGAGAAAGCGCCCGATCCGAATTCGCCTTTTGCCAAGCTCGCGGCCTTGAAGGCGCAGCTGGAGGCCGACGCCAAGGAGCGACGTTGAGTGCCGGCCGCGCTTGAGCGCCAGCGCATCGATCGATGGCTATGGCATGCCCGCTTGGTGCGTACGCGTGGCGCCGCGGCAGCGCTTGCGGGCGCAGGTTATGTCCGCGTCAATGGCGCGCGTATCGATGCACCTGGTCGCATGGTGCGGACCGGGGACGTGATCACGGTCGCGCTCGACCGCCGCATCCGCGTGTTGAAAGTGAGGGGCTTTGTCGAGCGCCGGGGTCCCGCTGGCGGCGTTGCCGAGCTATATGAAGATCTGGAGTGATTGCCGGTTGGCCTGGACGCCAGCCAGCCTTGCGCGCCCCTGACCCATGCGTTAGGAGCAAAGTTGCAAAAAGGCCGTTCAGAGTGTGCAAATGACCTATATCGTCAACGACAATTGCATCAAATGCAAATACATGGATTGCGTGGAAGTTTGCCCCGTGGATTGCTTTTACGAGGGCGAAAATATGCTGGTCATTCACCCGGATGAATGCATCGATTGTGGCGTCTGCGAGCCTGAATGCCCGGTCGAGGCGATCAAGCCCGACACGGAGCCCGGTGTGGAAAAGTGGCTTGGAGTCAATGCCGAATACGCAAAAATTTGGCCCAATATCACGGCCAAGAAGACTCCTCCGGCCGACGCCAAGGAATGGGAAGGCGTCGCCAACAAGTTCGAGGAGCAATTTTCCGCCAATCCTGGCACTGGCGATTAGGAACAATCAAAGGTTGTGAGCGTTAACCGTTATTAACGATTCCGCCCGGGCGATGGCTGATGCGACGGTTTCGCAACGCCATAACGCTTTGATTTTGGCTGAAAATGTGATATACGAATATTAGATAATGAAAAACACCCCCGAAACGCTGCTCCCCCCGTTGGGAGCATATTTTTTCGGGGCGTTTTCGAGGAACCGTCAATAGAGGCGTGAATTCCACGCGAGAGCAGTGGCAGAGAAAACTCGTCGTCGTTCTAAAAAGAGTGCGGCCGGCATGAGCCGGAAGGCAACGAAAACCTCCTCCCGCGCGAGCCGGAGGCCCTCACAGTCCACGCGAGCCGCGGCCCGGAGCCGGGTCAGCGTGGCAAAGCCCGTGCAACGGCGCAGGCCGGAGCCGGAAGGAGCAACTTTGGGAATGAATGCGAAGAAGACTACTCAACGACAAGGCTTCAAAACTCACGAATTCATCGTTTATCCGGCCCACGGCGTCGGCCAGATCACCGCGATCGAGGAGCAGGAGGTCGCCGGCGCGCGGCTGGAGCTGTTCGTCATCAATTTTGTCAAGGACAAGATGACGCTGAGGGTGCCGACCTCCAAGGTGGCCTCCGTTGGCATGCGCAAGCTTGCCGAGACGCCGATAGTCAAGCGGGCGCTCGAGACACTGAAGGGCCGTGCACGGATCAAGCGCACCATGTGGTCGCGGCGCGCCCAGGAATACGAGGCCAAGATCAATTCCGGCGATATTGTCGCCATCGCCGAGGTCGTTCGCGATCTCTATCGGTCGGAGACGCAGCCGGAACAGTCTTATTCTGAGCGACAGCTTTATGAAGCTGCGCTTGATCGGCTGTCGCGCGAAGTGTCTGCTGTGCAGCGGATTACCGAGACCGAAGCGATCAAGGAGATCGAGGCAGCGCTGGCCAAGGGCCCGCGTCGCGGTCCGAAGCCCGAGACGGATGAGGAAGCCGTTGTCGAGGAAGAGGCGGCATAGCCTTACGAACATCGCTGGCTACAAAGGCCCGGCAGAACCAGGCTGTGTGAGAACTGAGCGAGCTCCGGTATCAGAAGGGCCGCATTTCGATCAAGCGATGCGGCCTTGATGTCCATGGCACGCAATACGTTCGTGGGCGAGGATCGCGAGTCAGGCGGCATCTGCTGCCGGCGGCGATCGAGGATTATGTGGTCAGGACTGATGCGCCAGTTCGGGTGATCGACGCATTTGATGGATGGGCAAAAGGATGTCAGCGAGCTCGGATTTGGTCGATCGGTACCGGCAGCAACGGGAGCGGCTCTCGCCTTACGATCCGAGCGAGCGCATCTTCGTGAAGCTCGACATTTGATGAAACGGCTATTTCAACAGAGGTGCATTGCGTCGCGACGCCTGGAGCGGGAATGCCGTCGCAATGATCGTAGGTCGATGTGGCTGCTGCGACGGCTGCAGCCTTGACTTGCAAGACAATCGCCGAGCTTCCGGCGCGGACAACGGTAGTGGCGATAATCCGGGGCGTGCCGGGCCTTCGTGATGCTGTGACCGGGACAGCGGGCCTATTCACGGCGCGGCTGATCGCTCCCGGCTGGACGGCTCGCAAGTTCCGGCGGTAGCGAGCGGCAAGAAGATCATGGGCGCTGGCATGGGAGATCGCCGGAAGAAGCCGTATCGCCTCGACCGCAAGATCGCCGGCTATCTCGCCGCGGCATCGACGAAGCTGACGATGCGGACACCCGACGAAGCAGGCCGGATGTCGGTACCTCCCGTGGCATCATGGCGGACTTTGCAGGCCGGTACGCGGCGAACTCGACCGGCTTGCCGCCAAACTCGATGATGAGGGCCGCTGCGACCGATCGTCGAAGGCGAGGAGGACTTGCAAGACCGCATGGGCAAGGGCAACGGCCCCAAGCGGCCCTCCTATCGAATGTCGCAGACGAGCCGGTCGAGTTCGCCGCATACGGGCCTGCATCGTCCACCACGATGTGACGGATGAGGTGACCGACAACCGGCCTGCTTCACCCGATGTCCCATGGCCGCCAAGGAGATGTTCGGGCAAGAGAGCCGGTGATCTTGTGGTCGAGCCGATGCGGGTTATTCGGCAATCGCCCTGCGCCCCATGCCAGCGTCTGTGAGCGCGACGGCATCCTGGCGTGCGCGCCGGCCAACTCGGGCCGTCAGAACAATCAAGCCGCACCGTGAATAGCTGTTCGCATCGCAGCGCCTTTACCTACGAAGGCCCGGCATACCCGATCATCGCTACGCCGTTGTCGCGGCTGGAAGCTCGGCGCTGGTCTTGCAAGTCAGGATTGCAGCAGGCGCAAGCAGCAACGTCGACCTATGTGTCATCGCGATGGCATTCCGGCTGCAGGCCTCAAGCCGACGAGCGCACCTCGTTGAAATAGCGCCGTTTCATCAAATGCGATCTGGACGAAGATGCGCTCACTCGGATCGTAATGCGAGAGCCACTCCCGATACTGCCTGGCGACCGATCGACCGAATGCAGCTCGCTGAGCATCCTTTTGCGCATCCATCAAGCGTCGATGATCGGACGGGCGCATCAGTTCCTGACCAGATAATCCTCAAACGGAACCGGCAGCCGAGATGGCGCCTGACTCGCGATCCTCGCTTCCGAACGTATTGCGCGCCACCAACATCAAGGCCGTAGTCGCTTGAAACAGAAATGAGGCCCCGGATACCGGTGCCTCTCGTTTCCACACAGCCTGGAACTGCCGGGCCTTTTTTTGATCATCGCCGTTAACGATACGCAGAATGATCCGGGCAATGCCGACAAAACACCTATGGTTAGTCATAAATTAAGCTTCATTTGAAAGGAGATAGAAGCACAGCGCGAGGCACGGGGGCCGAAAATGGGGCAAAAAAAGGCGTTAGCGCGCAACCGAGCCTATCCGGCGCTCGTCGCTGGCCTGTTCGGCTATCTGATCGCCGGCTGGCATCCGGCGGCAACGCGAACCCAGAGCCTCTCGGCGGCCCAATCAGTCGCTTTGCGATTTCCGCAACAATGGAACACCACCGCGCCGGCAGCTAGCGTAGCCGGCCTTTCGCCGGCCGTGAGGGTATCCGACGCCTCGGCGACGACAGCGGCAGCCAGCGGAGACAGTCCCCAGTTTGCGCTGTTCGACCCCGAACCGATGGTGCCGCACCCGATCCATCAAGCCGTCTCGCTAGCACCTGCGGCCGTGCAACTGGCCTCGGCCGACGCCGGTTCAACTCCTGCACTCGACGCAAGCGCGACGCGGGAGGCAGCGCCGCCAGCGGCTATCGCGGCAGAGCCAGTGCACTCGTACAAATCGCCGGCCGTCGCCGCCGCTCCGCTGCGTGCAAATCGCGCGCCCGCCGCCGTTCGCCGCGTTGTCGCCATGAACCGGCCGGGCTTCATGCTCGACGACGCGCAAATTGCGAGCATCAAGGAACGGCTGCATCTGACGCCGGATCAGGAGCAAATGTGGCCGGCGGTCGAAGGCGCGCTCCGCAACATCGCCTATACGCGCGCGCAGCAGGCACGCAGGCGGGGCATTTCCGGCGACACCATGCAGGTGGCTGATATCGATCCGGAGAGCGTGGAAGGCCTCAAATCCGCAGCCGTTCCGCTGATCATGAGTTTTGACGACGAGCAAAAGCAGCAGGTCCGCGACCTCGCCCACGTCATGGGGCTCGATCAGCTCGCGTCGGAATTCTGATTCCCGAACGCCATAAGCCGAATTAATCCTCCGTCGCCGGCGTTTCCTCGGAAAGATTCGCGGGCGGCGGTCGCAGCAGATCGGCTGTGCATTTGGCGCCGATAAGAGCCAAACCGACAAAACAGAACAATTCGCCCAATTCCAACGGATTGGTAACCGAAAAGCTGTAGAGCGGGTCGTAAAGGAAATAGGCGGCGCAGATCGTCGCGGCGATCGCGCCCAGCATGGCCGGCAGGCTGCCATAAAGCACGGCCACTAATGCGGTCGGCAACAAATAAAAGAAGACAAGATGTTGCGGTCCGACCTCCTCGGCTCTAACCGCGCACAGAACCGCGGTGACCGCGGATATGATCGCCAGCGCTGCGGCAATGGGCAGCGCTGCTTTCACGAGCTGCATGACTTCCCCCCAAAGCAATCCCCGCGGCCTTTCCGGCTCTTTAGCTCATGATAGCCAAGGTAAAGCACAGAGAAAATAGGGGAAAGGCGGTGAAGTAAATGGGGAATAGGGTCACTCGACGACGATCTTGACCTCACTACCCGGCTTCAACCGGTCGCCTGGCTCGAGTCCATTGAGCACGCGGAAACGGTCGGCAGCGCGGTCGGCAACGGCCATCCGCGCCGCCAGCTTCTCCACCGTATCGCCGGTCGCAACCTTCACGATTTTCAGCCGCAACGGCTTAGCCTGTTCGATTTCGGCCAGACTCATGCGGCGGAACGTGTTCACGGAGTCGCGAAACGCACGGTCGGTGTCGGGTGTGCGATGTTTGGCCGCGAAGATGAAGCGATAGACGTCGCTGCCGAAGCGAATGGCATACAGCCGGAAGTCCCATTGATCGCCCTTGGCGACCGCAGTTGCGCCGGGGAAACCGTTGACGGTGACCTCTTCGACGGTCGCCGGATCGATGTTTTCGATCCAGCCCGACGTGAGATATTGAGCGAGCGTCTGCTCGGCTGGCACGCGCACAACGTCGAGCCGGAGCGCCTCGCCGCCGCCGTGCTTGACGCCGAGAACGGCCTGCGCGGTGTTGTCGAGGGCGAAACCCTCCGGCGCGGTGAAAGTAAAGCCAAGCTTGGGATGCAGGAAGCGCCGGCCGCGCACAAAACCTTCGCTCGGGTCCTCGCCGTAAACCACACCGTCGATGTCGCCAAAGTAGGCGTCTCTCGATTGCTCGCGTTCCTGCGAGCTGACGCTGGCCGGAGGCTTGTATTGGCGCGCGTTGGCAATCGCCCGGGTCACGCGTTCCGGGGTCGATGGATGCGAGGATAGAAAATCCGGGGCCGCCGGGTTGATGGCGTTGCTTTGCTCCGGCTTGAGCTCGGAATTGCGCTCCAGGGCGGTGAGAAAACGCGCCGCCCCGTACGGGTCGTAGCCGGCGCGGGCGGCGATGCCGATGCCGATCGCGTCCGCTTCGAACTCCTGCTTTTGCGAGAAGCTTGCCAGTTCGAGCTTCGACTTGGCGAGCGCCAGCGCGCCCTCCTCCGGGTCGCTGACCACGTCGTTGACGACGCGGCTGACCAGATCGACTTGCTGCTCCTCCTTCTCGCGAAGCTCGGCATGTCGCGCGATGACATGGCCCATCTCATGCGCGATCACCGAGGCAAGCTCGGAATCGTCGTCGGCAAGGGCGATCAGTCCGCGGGTCACATAAAGCTGGCCGGTCGGCAGCGCAAAAGCGTTGATCGATTGCGAATTGAGGATCGTGACCTTGTAATGCAAGTCGGGCTTTTCCGACGCGGCCACCAGACGCTCGACCATCTGCTCGATCACGGTCTGCAGCCGCGGCTCGTTATAGACGCCGCCATAGGTGGCAAGAATGCGCTGATGTTCGCGCAGTACGGCAGGCGACATGCCGGAATCGGCCTGCTTTGCCGGAGCCGCAATCCCCGCCAGCGGCACATTGTTGGAGGGGCTGGCCGTGCAGGCTGCAAGGAGGACCGCCGCGAGCGCGACGCCCGCTCGGCACAGCCGATGGCTTGCGATGCCCGATCGTCCCCGTTTCACCACTTCACCCAATCAGCCGCGCATCCGGCCGGGCAGAGATTAATCGCGATCCGCGGTCTCGATCTGCTCCGGACGCGTCGCCTCAATTGACGGGCTGCCCCATGTGCCGCGCGCTTCGATAAAGCCGCGGACAGTGACGCGCCGCCCCGCGAGGCTTTGCAAATCAAGTCCCGCCGGGGCGAAACTGCGCTCGTTTCGTTTCCGGACCGTAACCGCAAAATCTTCGGACCAATGCGGCCCGAAATTCACGTAGATCGTGGCTCCGCTTTGACGCACCGACACCACATGGCCCTCGACCGGCGCAAATCGGCCCTTATGCACCAGCACATCCGCAGGGGTCTTGGCGTCGAACAGGTCATAATACGGATCGGCCCATAGGCCAAGCCTGGCCTCGCGGGCGGCCTTTTCGCGGGCCAACAGTGCCGCGTCGCAGGCGCGGCTGCCGACTTGGTCGCTGACCCGGGCAAAGCCGGCCGTAATCAGTTCGCCTTGCACGAACAATTCGTCGCCGTCGCGTTCGGTATAGGCAAAGGCGACGATGCGTCCGTAGCGGTCGGAATGCGGCGGCACTGGGGCGGTGTCTGGACCGGAACGGCGACACATATGCTATAGGAGCCGTCGGCTAATGTGCAGCCGCACCGAACGGAAATTCCTCAATCGGTCCCGTAGCTCAGCCGGACAGAGCAGCGGTTTCCTAAACCGAAGGTCGGAAGTTCGAGTCTTCCCGGGACCGCCAGATAATAAAATCAATTACTTAGCTGACTCTTTGGCGACAGTGGCAACAGTCATTGGCAACAGGTCATCATCGGGGGGTTATGCAGCAGCGACTCCAATTTTGCTTCCGCTTTTGGGCATAGGTGATGTGGCTGACAGGTCGGCTTGTACCGGATAACAAGACGATTGCCGACTTCCGCAAGGACAATGGCAGTGCCATCCGCAAGGTGAGCGCACGCTTCATTGCGCTGTGCCGCATGACTGGCCTAAGTACGCCGAAGCGCCTTTGGTTATCCAACCCCAGACTACGAATCTGGGGGTCAGGAGTTCGAATCTCTTCGGGCGCGCCAGTTTCCGCGGAATTCCGTGCGAATCGCACGGCATTCACACGGCAATCTGCGTCACTGCGGACGACATCTATATAACGGCGATGTTGCGGCGTGGAGGAGCGAGCCTTCGCCGCGCGGATGTGGTGAAGCTCTTTGCTCCGTTCACACGAGCGGGATTGGCGGTCCGTCGTTTACGGCCGGCCAGGCTATCCGATTTGGAAAGTCGAACAATCGCACCCATTTCGGCGGCATGCCATCGACGACGTTGGAGGGCGGTTGCCACCGGGAAAATAATTTCCAATCGATATCCTTGCCGTACCGCCGCCGTGGATTAAGCACTTCGCGGCGCAGTTGCGTTTGCGCCGCCAGCCGGCCACCGACCAAGTGGTACGTCTCGACGTAGAAGACGACGGAGACGATCCTTCCGCTGCCTTGGGCGAAGAAATCCATTGCGCCTTAAATCGTCGTCTCCTGCCAGCGAGGCTCGTTTGTCCAACTTTGCGGGAATTTAACGAAGAAATTCCGGGCGCGTCGGCCGGGATTTGCTTTCTCGCCTTCGTGAGCGTTTGCGTGATGGTCCTGGCGCTCAGCGGCGTCTCTTCGATTTTGCACTTGGCGTCGGCGCAGATGACGTAACCATGGCAGTCGATTTCAAAGTCGTAATCGGAACCCTCCCGGCCGCGCGGAGCGACAAACGCGTTGACCCTCCGAATGAGCGAGATGTCAGTTTGTGTCGGTTGTTTCATTTTATTGCTGCCGCTTGTCCTCAATCTGTGTAGCACAATGAGGACCCCGTTCTAAGGCCGATGCAATGATCGAGATATTTAGAATACCAATTTCCAAGGCGCAGCTTCGCGCGATCCCTGCCGACGAGCGTAATCTGCTTCTATTGGCGAGCCATGCTGTCAATCAACTATCGATCCTCCGCAAGATACTCATTTTCTCGCTGAATTACGATTCAGATAGCGAAATAGAAAACACGCTTAGCGCCGGTCAGTCGCAGACCATTCTCAAATTCCTATTTGGTGCGCTGGCCGAGGCATGGGAAATGGTCAAGCGTCCCGTCAATCAAAAGCTTATCGGGAAAGACTACATTGGCGTTATCGAGGCCGAGGGCGTGACCGCGTACAACGTGCTTAAACAGCACTTCGGTGAATCGAACCTATTGCACAAATTACGGAACACGATCGCGTATCATCATCCAGCCGCGCAAGAGCTGGAGGCGGCTTTCGAGGATGTTCCCGAAGATGAGGATTGGGCTTGGTATCCCTCCGACACGATCAATAATTCATTTTATCTGGCGTCCGATATGGTGATCTCCGCTGGAATTCTGAGAGCGACCGGCAAGACAGATACTGCCGAGGCGTTCGCGAAGATTATGGACGAGGTCATGTCGGTTTCCAACGAAATGACCGACTTCTTCCTGTATTTGATGCGCGCTATCGTCTCGCGCCATCTAGGCGATCATGTCTTAAGTCCGCGCATCGGAACCGGGACAAAAATCGCGAACGCGCCGAATCTCTACAAGTTCGCAATTCCGTTTTTCACAGTGAGGAACGACGACCAAGCGCCGCCGAAGCCATAGTTTCGGAAGATTACTCTCCCGCCTGACCAAACGAGACGAAGTCGAACGCTTGCAACATATTGCCTATCAAATCGCCGCCAACCGCTTCCTCCAAGTCCTGTTCCGCGATCCCGGCGCGAAGGGCGTCTTCTCGGCAGGCCAATGCAAGTTGCTCCGCTTCTTTGGCTTTCTCGGAATCGGCTACGACTTCGACGTGCTCGGCTTCCCAGTAGTCCACGAACTCTTTTGCGCGATAGGTCATGGTCTGTTGGCTGTTCGTTTTGAACGAGAAACGACCCTGGAATGTCGCTGCTAGCGGCAGACTTAACGAATCATTAACAGCCAGCATAACACTGTGTAGGCTGCCTGTTCAGGTAAGCAAAACATGAAACGCACGATTTCAACCATCGGCTACGAGGGATCGACGATCGAAAGCTTCGTCGCTGCGCTTAGGTATGTGTCGATCGACGTGCTGATCGACGTGCGTGACCTGCCGCTTTCGCGAAAGAAGGGCTTCTCGAAAAATTCGCTGGCGCAAATTCTGGCCCACGCCGATATCGAATACGTTCACCTGAAGGGCCTTGGGGATCCCAAGGATGGCCGTCTCGCCGCGCGCGCAGGCAAATATGATCTTTTTCAGGAAATCTTCAGCCGTCATATGCAGACGGATATCGCTTTGCGCGATCTTGAAATCGCCGCCGACCTCGTCAGAGACCGCCGTGCCTGCCTGATGTGCTTCGAATGCAACCATGGCAATTGCCACCGCAGTATTGTTGCGGATCGGCTTGCTCAAATGACGCAATTGACGGTGACGCCGTTGGCCGTGCAAAAATCTCGGGGCGCGTTCTTAGCGCCTGACTCCTTCACCCAACCTGTTCATGTCGGAATTTGAAGGCACATCCAAAGCAATTATTCTCGTCAAAGCATCGCCCCAGGTTGGTAGGCGTCATGGCGAAACGGTTTGCTGCGCCGGTGTCAACGACAAGGGCGAATGGGTAAGGCTCTACCCCGTCAGTTTTCGTACCCTCGACCAGGCAAAGCAATTTCGACGCTGGGACCGTGTTCGCTTCCGTTGGAAAAAGCCGCAGGATGACAACCGGCCCGAGAGCTTGCGGGTCGATCACCAGTCAATCGAAATAATCGGCGAGTTGAAACCCAAAGAGCGGTTGAACTTTCTGGCCCGGCTGGAAGTGACTTCGATCAATAAGGCCCAGGCAGAGGGGAAAACGCTGGCCCTGTTGCGGCCACGGAATCTCAAATTTCTGATCGAGAAGAAATCAGCCGAAGCGCTTCAGGAAGAGAAAGCGAAGTTTCAGGCGCTGGCGGCGCAGCCCGATCTCTTCAACTCTTCACCACTCATTCCCTACGAACCGTGCCCCTATGCGTTCAAGTACTGCTACACGACCGACGACGGCAATCGGGAAGGCACCTGCCAGGATTGGGAGACAGACGCTGCGTTCTACAATTGGAATCGTCACTATGGGGAAGAGCAAGCCCTTGAGACTATGCAGCGCGTGTTCGGCGAGGATTATCCAAAAAAGGGCATGGTTTTGGCGATGGGGACTCACTCTCTATATCCGGACGTATGGCTGATTAACGGGATCATCCGACTAGATGAGATCACGCAAATGAGTCTGCTGTGAGTCACAGTGAAGTGCCATGAAGGGCAGGGCGAGCGATTTTTAATGACCCTTTAGGGCGCGTTCTGCTATCTACGAGACGTTGGAGGACCTGCAAGATTTCGCGGAAATTTACACAATTTCTTACACAGTCAATCTGATGAGTGTAAATTTCCCCGGTCTTTCAGTAGGATGCGGTAGCGGTATCGGGACTTAAAGTCATATGAGTTTGGAGCGTGGACTCCTAAAATGTGTAGTTAGGTCGGGCCGAACGATCTTGCGGGACAGATCGGCGCGATGTTGGTCCGAAGATTTGAAGATCAGCGACCTTGTATGAATTGCTCAGCCGCCCGTGAATAAGGGCGCTCCTCACTCAGACTAGCCAGCATCGGTGTGTTCGGCTCTGAATAATTAGACGCCGATTGGGGGGTCAAACGGCGCGCCGATTCAGAGCTCGGACGCGTGCGGCTGCCGCTGCCCTTCGCGCGCGCGCAAAAGGCGACAGAGCTGGTTAACGCGGCCACGCAGGTCCCGATCCGCCTATTTCGCGACCTAATCAGTTTCAGGCGGGGCAGTGACGACGGCACCGGCGGTCCTCGTGTACCGCAATTCCATTTGAGCCTGTTCCGCTTCTTCTTCCATCCCCATCCACCGAAGCTTTCGAATGAATTGGAGGGCTTCCACAGATGGCCGGTCATCGCCTTGCACAGCAGGAATTTTTCGACCTTGTAAATAGGTGTCCACGAATGTCCTCCCAATTTTGGACAATGACTTTCACGCGAACATGCGTCGCGAATGCCCGGGGTTCACTGCCTCACATCGAACTGGCTACGCAAAAACTACGCGCTGGCACCAACGCTCGACCAGCCGTTCGAAAGCAGACGTGTGCTGGTGTCCATGAGCTTCTGACTGTTGGTCATGAGCCGGCGGGCGTTTTCGGCGCGTGCACTTAGCTCCTCGCTCAGCCATTCCTGATACGCCGCCAAGGCATCAGGGACCGAATGAGCTGCGGTCAACTTTTTGGATAGTTTGAGGCCGATTTCGACTTCGGCTGTCGCACACGACATGACTTCCTGGCCCATCTCCTCCAGTGCCTTGAACAACTCGTTCTGGGCCTGAAGCGCTGCCTCGCCGATTTTCTTCCCTGTTTCGGCAAATTGCGCCTGGGCAGTCTTCGATACCGTCGGATTGGTGACGTGGTCTGAGCTAATTTCCTCCTTGGGCATGTTCTGGTCCCTCTTGTGGCAAGGAACCCAGCCGCCGCCCCGCCACCGCGCTCATGCGCGCTTGCAGGGTGTTCACCCACGAAAACTTTACGAAAACTTTTGGACATCAATGTGGAAGACCGGCGAGCCGAGTGAGGGACGAGCAGAAATCTCTCGGGTGAGCGCAATTGTCACAGCCGCCGACTGCCCAGGCAGTAACGGCGGATGCGGAACCCAAGGCTGCAAAAGCCGTTTAATCACAAAGCACAGCCGGTGGTTCTCCGCTGGGCGACTGGATCATCGGCATGTGTGCGATGGAGGTCGCCATGGGTAAGTGGAAAAATGCAGCAGCTTGTGATGTCGCCAACCTGATCCTCGGCGTGTTCCTGGTCCTCAGCCCTTGGCTTCTTCATTTTGCTCCGGGCGTCGAAAGTTGGAACGCTTGGGCCGGCGGCGGCGTTATCGCCGTTCTATCAATTGCCGCCCTGTCGGCATTCGCGGAATGGGAGGAGTGGCTCAATCTCGCCGTTGGGCTGTCGATCGTGGTCTCGCCCTGGGCGCTCAAATTCTCAGCCAGCACCAACGCGATGCGCACCGATGTCATTGTCGGGTTGATCGTTGCGGTGATCGCCGCTATCGAGCTGTGGATGATCCATCGCTCACCGCCGCGCCTGACCGCGTCGTAGTAGTTGCACGCGGCCACGGAACCGGCGGGCCATGATAGAAAAGTAGGCCGCTTCGGAACGCGGCCTAAACAGGTCTGCCACGTACTGTCAGCCCACGTGGGCGACGCGCCTCTGGGCTTCTGCCTCGACCGCGGTGGTTGGCTGCGCAGGCAGCTGAAGCACCGTTGCCTCTTGACCCTCGCAAAAGGGTCTTAAATTCACGATCTGCCCGTCTGGAAATTCGAGCGCATCGTGATGGGCTATCATTTTGTCTTTGTTGATTTGTCGAAAGATGGCCGTCCTGTGGTTGACGGTTTTCGCATTCCAGCGGAATAAGCCAGCCGGCAGGCACACCACGTCGTCGGCAAAGGCCAGTTCGGTTCCTGGCAGGACGCAAACCGCCATTTTGCAATCTTCCTGCGCAGCGAAGCCTCGCGTGCCCGTACCGAAGTCGCTCGTTGTGAGCTTGTCGCCAACCTTCGCAGGCCGCGACCTGACGTTTTGAAGGCTGTAGTCACACATTTCTGGAACTCCCTTGTCGGAAGCCCCGCAGCCCCATCAGACATTAGCGCACTTGCGGTCCTCTCGCATCACAAATTCCTAGGGGGCTCCACTGTCGTAGAGCCAACCTTCTCCGTTGCATCGCGTGCAGAGCCCGCCGTCTGCGCGGCCAGTTGCACGGCAGTCCGGACATTCCGTCCATTCCTCCGCAGCTAACGCACTTCGAATGACGCCTGGACATTTGGCCCGGAAGCAAGCGGCCGCGCGCATTTCTTGCCGAGTTGGTCAAACGCCCTGATAATTGTGTGACATCGGGGGCATATGCCGACCGGACGGTCACGTCTTGTGACGTTCGATTTTGCGCTGTTCGACATCGGAAACCTCAGGGCAGAAGCAGATTGAGCGTGCCCGATATTCCAAATATTGGCCTTCATTATTGACTCGGATCAAATCCAAGCCCCCGAAAACCGCTTAGTCTGCATCATGTTTGGGCTAGGTGATAGCGGTCGTCGTGAGGCGATTACTTGTTCTCTCAGCCAGCGCCTAGTTGCATTGGCAGAAAGGCGAACCCGCTCGGAAATTTCCTTAAGCTTATGTTGCAGATGAGTACCGCGAAAATCACGGCGTTTCGGTTCTTGCCGCATCGGCACTCGCAGCATGCCAAGATGACGCGACGCGCATTGGAGCAAAGCGCGCTTTATTCGGAGAAACTCGGTATTGAATTAGCGCGGGGAACGGACGCTGTGTACTTCCGCTGGTTCCTTGCAAGCTCCTATTCGGTGCCCGAATTTCTGAAACGACAGCCAAGAAAACATTTCGCGCGTTCATCCGCCATGGCTTAACGACGCCGATCAAGATCGTGGCGGCCGGATGGGACTTCCTCGTCTATCCGGTGATGCGCGAGGGCGGCTATGTGCGCTATGACGGTCGCAAGTCGACGCAGGTCCTGCGCGACTGCGAGAAGCTCATCGCCGACTACGATAGCAGCTTGGCCCGGCTGCATGAGGCCGCGCGCGATGGGCGTGACCTTGAGCAAAGGTTGCTCGCATTTTACGGCATCGGCCCGGTGACTACGAACATCTTCCTGCGCGAGCTGCGCCCGTTCTGGCTAAGGCAAATCCTGACCCGCTGCCGGCCGTTCGGCAGTTGGCGAAGCGCCTTCATCGACTTCACGCGCTACAAACGCAAAAGTCTCATTTTCGCGCGAGTGGAGGCCGGGCTTAATCCACGGCGGCGTGAGCTCGCCCCAAAACAGCTTCGCGGCGCCACGCCCGGGCAAAGATCACATAAGCTCTTTGATGGACGACTTCCCGATTGTTCCGCCGTTCATTGTCAAAGATCGCCGAAGCCGCGGCGGCTCACGACGCTGAAGGCGGCGCGCGACTACCTCGCCGAGGCGATGCGGCTTCACCGGCCGAACCCGTGGCGCGAACTGTGCACCGATCAAGACGGTCAAGACCGAGGAAGAAGCCATCGAAGCGATCGGCGATCTGCGCGAATTGCTCATAGACGAAGATTTGCTGCTACCGTCTGAAGGCCCAGCGCGCCAAAATCCACATCGTGGTCGGTGACAGGGTCGAGGTGGAGCAAGGGCGCATTGCACTTGAACCGCTCGATGGCGGGCTAAAAGCCGCCTGCCATGAGCCAATCGGATTGCCCCCATCGGCTGAGCATGCGCTTCCAGAATTTCGAGCGGGCCACCTGGCATGTCGTCATCGAACACGCCGATCACCAAACGCCCAGTATACCAAGCGAAGGTATCAAGGTTAGTTCGGTTCTTCTTCAGGATCGGGCCATTCGCGTGCCGATCATGGCCGTGTACAACATGGCGCTGCCCGTATCCGCCTTTGTCGTTGTCATCATAGATTTTCCAGATAACATGCTGTGGGTCTTGTCCGTCCAGCGGTAAATTCGGATCGACACCCGCATGAACGAAAATGCGGTGATCATCGACGTGCATCAGTGACAGTCGCTCGATCCATCTCAAGTGCTCGTCGGGTACGACCGCAGCATCGGCTTCTTCGCCTTGGTTTTGGCCGTAGGAGATCAGCGTCGCACCGCCGCCATTGGTTAGCCACCAGTCGCAGTCCGGTACGACGCCGAGACAGGTCTGCCACATGATGTCCTCATGATTGCCTTTGAGGCAGATCAGCCGCCAGCCTTCGTCACCCAAGCCGCCCATCAGCCGCTCGATAACCTGCCGGCTGTCGGGGCCACGATCCACATAGTCGCCGAGTGTGACAAGTGTGGCGGGTAGATCAGCATGGTCAGCGATCTTGGCCAGCGCGATTTCAAGAAGATCGAAGCGGCCGTGCAGATCAGCTATGGCGTAAGTCTTGCTCATCGCTCGAAGAACTGATCCGGCGGCCTTTACGCAACCTTATGCAGCGAAGTTCGTCAGTTTGATCGGCTCAAGGATAGAAGGGTCGTCATTCTCCGGCTTGTTGACCCGGGTTGAGATCGGCCACATCCGCATGGGCTCGGCCGGGAATGGTCGCAGCAAGTCGCGAGGATCAGGCTCGTCGCTGAGCCAGC
>CAWAEV010000018.1:0-9754 GCA_963780925.1 uncultured Alphaproteobacteria bacterium
GTTTGCGCGACCATTGTCGTCGTTCTACCTCGCCCGATGGGGAGAGGCGAATTGCGGTCAGACCGCGGTCGAGTTGGCGGAATAAACGCAAATACCGTAGTCGTGTAGGGTGGGCTGAGCAAAGCGAAGCCCACGCGGGTTTGTTTTGTGGAAGCAAAGACGTGGGCACGGCGCTTCGCGCCTTAGCCCACCCTACCCTACGCTTGCTTAGAAAGCCCCGCGAAGAGCGATTGAACATCGTCGCGGGTGCGCACTAGCAAGTTCACAGCCAGCGTAAGACAGAGAGACGTATAATCCTCTTCGATGGGGCTCGGTACGCCCCTTCCACGTTCTTGTTGCCCCATCCGATAATAGGACATGGGCAGACCATGGACGTGGCTCGAAAGTAATATGTAGATCCAGCGGTACGATTCTTTTTCTATGCCGGCCTTCTCGATCATATCCTCTATCGGATACAAATAGGCTGTCTGCCCATTTAGTAATTTCTTCTGATGTGCAAGATTTCATAAAATGCGCGTTCGTTCTTAAACGGTCACGAAGCTCGTCGGCTTGCCCTTCTAGCTCCCTCACCTGCTCCTCATCTCCTTCTTTTGATTCAAGGAGCCGCCGGCGAGAAATGCAACCGTGCAAGTTCAGGAGATTCCATCGGCAGTTCCATTCAGCTTCAGAGCAAACGTCAACGCAAAGGTAGTGAAATGCAGCTCTGATCTCGATCATTGTTCGAACTATTATTGACGCGGATGCGTAATCCCAATGTTCGATTAGTTTCTTTGCCCACGGCGTATGTGGTGCAAGAATGGTGAGACTCACCGCTCGCGAAATGAGCGAAGTGAACAGAACCGACGCATAGAAGTGTTTGGGCGTAGGCGAAGCGATCCCAGCGTATTCCCTAGAAACCGCGATGCAATCCCGGACTACGTTATCAAGCATTTCAATTCTTTTGAGATATTTTTCAGAAGGTTCGGGAGCGATGTTTCCAGCTGCGAAAATCTCCCCGCGACTTAGAGGCCGCTTTGAACCGTCGCCTTCCTTCAAATTGAGATGAAATAGCGCTTTTACTCGCTCAAGAAATCGCAAATCGGGTCCTTCCTACTATCCCAAGCCTAGTTCTCGAAATGAACTTTCCACGCCACCAACCCGCGTTCCATGTCCTCTAATTCCCTTGCAGCGAACTTCGACGAACATTGCGGCGTTGTGTTCAAGTACAACAGCGACGCTTTTAACAAACTATATTCCGCTATGCTCAGCGACGTCACCATAACTGAAAGTTGGGCGTCCGAGGGGTCGCTAAAGCGTCTCTTTCGGAAGAGATTTAAAGTAAGAATTCCTCTTTAGTTCATGCAGAAGGTTATCACGGCCCAAGCGAAGGTCGGCGTGCTCCTCCGCCCTTTGAAACCCTCGCATCAGTTTAATTCTGTTGGTAGTGTCGTGAAGCTTCAAACAAAGGAGCCTACAGGCCCATTCCTGCTCCTCGACTGGCTGCATTAGATATTGATAAAATATCGATCCCTCCGTGAGCATGCGAGACAAAACGATCACCGCCGAATGGTCAGTCAGGCTGGCTTTGAAAGCATGCTCTAGGGTCGTACCATTTATGCACATTTTGGTGTGCAGGATAGATGCAAGTGCAGACTGTTTGAGATAGCCCCCGAAGTGACCGGACACGGTCTCCCACTTTTTAAGTGTGAGGCATACAACCGTGTCTATGACCAACCCTACGGATCGCGTTGAGATCATTACGTCGGTTCAGCGTCGTCGACGCTGGACGGCGTCCGAGAAGGTTCGCATGGTCGAGGAGACCTTCGAGCCGGGCATGACGGTAAGCTTGGTGGCTCGGCGGCGTGGCGTTGCGCCGAACCAGCTATTCACATGGCGCCGCCTGGTGTCGCAAGGCAGTCTGACCGCGGCCGGCAGTGGCGAAGAAGTCGTGCCGGCGTCGGATTACCGGGCCTTGCAGAACCAGGTTCGTGAGCTTCACCGGCTGCTCGGCAAGAAGACCCTTGAGGCCGAGATTCTCAAAGAGGCGCTCGAACACGCCGCGGGCTCAAAAAAACAACTGCGGCTGCCGCCGCTGCCGAAGGACGGTTCCCGATGAAGACCGTCGCCGAGGTGATTGGGGTGTCCCGCTCTAATCTGATTAAACGGTTGCAAAAGCAGCCGCCGAAGCGGATCGGTCGGCCACCGCTACCGGACGATGAGCTTGTGGCCGAGATCAAGGCGGTCATCGCCGAGTTGCCGACCTACGGCTACCGGCGGGTTCATGCCATCCTCAAGCGGCAGGCCCTGGCCGCGGCAAGCAAGCCGCCCAACCACAAACGGATCTACCGAGTGATGAAGGCTCACGGGCTCTTGCTCGATCGCCACACCGGCGGTGTCGAGCGGCGGCATGATGGTCGGATCGCAGTGGATGAACGCAATCGGCGTTGGTGCTCTGACGGCTTCGAGATCGGTTGCGACAACGGCGACAAAGTCCGGGTCGCGTTCGCGCTGGATTGCTGTGATCGTGAGGCCATGAGCTTCCTGGCCACCACGAGCGGCATCAGAGGCGAGGACGTGCGTGACCTGATGGTCGCTGCCGTTGAACATCGGTTTGGTCGGGTCAATCGCCTGCCGATCACCATCGAATGGCTCTCCGATAACGGCAGCTGCTACATCGCTGGCGATACCCGCAGCTTCGCTCGCAACATCGGTCTCGAACCGAGGACAACCCCCGTCGAGAGCCCACAAAGCAATGGCATGGCCGAAGCCTTCGTTCGCACCCTCAAGCGCGATTATGTTCGCGTCAATCCATGCCCGGATGCCCGAACCGTGATGCTCCAGCTGTCATCGTGGATCACCCACTACAATGAGGTTCACCCGCACAAGGCTCTCGGATATCGTTCACCCCGCGAGTTCATCGCAGCTCGTGGAAATCCCTGACCGGTGTCCGATCAATCGGGGGCGACAACACTGTTCGGTCGCAGGTTTGCCGTTCGGCTCTAACGATACTCGCATTCCGAAATCGACAACTTTGCAGAAACTTGCTTCTGCGTCGGTGAGGTGTTTGGCGTAGTCTTCGGACATTGCGACATTGCCTCCACAGCTAACCTACAAGGGTCGATTCGCTTGACGCTACTTTCCGGTTGCGAAGTCGGCCGCAGCCACTCAGAAGGGCGAACACCCTCACTTGTCATCTCGAGGAGCAATTAGCGACGAAGGTGTACGCCTCACGCCGCCTTCTTCCCCTTCTCCGCAATCCCCACCAGCGTGCGCAAAATGTCCGTAGCGCCTTTCAGCCGCTCCTCCGCCATGTCCCATTCGTCGAAGAACACGACTTTCTGGTCGGGCCGCACCCGGGCGCCGACCGGGTGTTTGGCGATGTAGGAAATCAGCCCCTCGGGATTAGCGAAAATGTTGTCGCGGAACGATAGCACCGCGCCCTTGGGGCCGACTTCGATCTTCTCGACATTGGCGCGGCGGCACAGCGATTTGATGGCGACGATTTGCAACAGATACTCGACTTCTTCCGGCAATGGGCCAAACCGATCGACCAGCTCGGCGCCGAAGGCTTCGATGTCGCGGTCGGTTTCGATCTCGGCGAGGCGGCGGTAGAGCGCAAGCCGCACCGGCAGGTCGGTGACGTAGTCTTCGGGGATCAGCACCGGCGTGCCGATGGTGATTTGCGGCGACCATTTGTCGGCGGCGGGCGCTGTGATCCCGGCCTTCATCGACAGCACCGCCTCTTCCAGCATCTGCTGATAAAGCTCGAAGCCGACTTCCTTGATGTGGCCGGACTGCTCGTCGCCGAGAAGATTGCCGGCGCCGCGGATGTCGAGATCATGCGAGGCGAGCTGGAAGCCGGCGCCGAGCGTGTCGAGCGATTGCAGCACTTTGAGCCGGCGCTCGGCCTGCGGTGTGATTTTGCGCCCGGCGGGCAGCGTCAACAGCGCATAGGCGCGGAGCTTGGCGCGGCCGACGCGGCCGCGCAGCTGGTAGATCTGCGCCAGCCCGAACATGTCGGCGCGGTGCACGATCAGCGTATTCGCGGTCGGGATGTCGAGGCCGCTTTCGATGATGGTGGTCGAAAGCAGCACGTCGAATTTGCCGTCGTAGAACGCGCCCATGATGTCCTCGAGCGCGGTGGCGGGCATCTGGCCGTGCGCCACGGCGACGCGCACTTCCGGCACGGCCTTGTCGAGGAAGCTCTTGGCGTCGGCCAAGTCCTCGATGCGCGGGCAGACATAGAACGCTTGGCCGCCGCGATAGCGCTCCCGCAGCAAGGCCTCGCGCACCACGACCGGATCGAACGGCGAGACGAAGGTGCGCACGGCAAGCCGATCGACCGGCGGCGTAGCGATGATCGACATGTCGCGCACGCCACTTAACGCTAACTGAAGCGTGCGCGGGATCGGGGTGGCGGTCAGCGTCAGCACGTGGACTTCGGAACGCAGCTGCTTGAGCTTTTCCTTATGCGCGACGCCGAAATGCTGCTCCTCGTCGACGACGATCAGGCCGAGGTCTTTGAATTTGATGTTCTTGCCGAGCAGCGCATGGGTGCCGATGACGATGTCGACGGTGCCTTCGGCGAGGCCTTTTTTGACGGCGGCGAGTTCCTTGGCTGAGACCAGCCGCGACGCCTGCGCGACGTGGACCGGGTAGCCCTTCAGCCGATCGGAAAAAGTCTTGAAATGCTGGCGCGACAGCAACGTGGTCGGCACCACGACCGCGACCTGCTTGCCGTTCATGGCGGCGATGAAGGCGGCGCGCAACGCCACTTCGGTCTTGCCGAAGCCGACGTCGCCGCAGACCAGCCGGTCCATCGGCCGGCCGGACGACAGATCGTTGTTGACGGCGGCAATGGCCGCCTCCTGGTCGTCGGTCTCCTCGTAAGGGAAGCCGGCGCAGAATTCGTCGTAAAGCCCGGCGCCGACCGCAAGCCGCGGCGCCTCGCGCAGCTGCCGCTCGGCGGCGACCTTGATCAGCTCGCCGGCGATTTCGCGGATGCGGTTTTTCATCCGCGCCTTGCGCGTCTGCCACGCCGTCGAACCGAGGCGATCGAGCTCGGCGCCGGCCTCCTCCGAGCCGTAGCGCGACAGAAGCTCGATGTTCTCGACCGGCAGGAACAGCTTGTCGCCGCCAGCATAATGGATTTCGAGGCAGTCGTGCGGCGCGCCGGCGGCTTCGATGGCGCGCAGCCCGATGAAGCGGCCGATGCCGTGATCGACGTGGACGACGAGATCGCCGGCGGCGAGGCTCGTCACCTCGGCGATGAAATTGTCGGCGCGCTTGGATTGCCGGCGCGTACGCACCAGCCGCTCGCCCAAAATGTCCTGCTCGGTGATCAGCGCGACATCGGCGGTCGCGAACCCGGATTCGAGGCCAAGCACCGCGAGCGCGACCTGGGGACGCGGTAAGCTGAGCGCCTGCGGCCATGACGCGACCGGCGCGAGATTGAGAAGGCCGTGCTCGGCAAGCACATGCGCCATGCGCTCGCGCGAGCCTTCGCTCCACAGCGCGATCACCGCGCGCTTGCCGGCGGCTTGCAGCAAATGCACGTGCTTGCCGACCGCTTCGAACACATTGGCGCTGGGGATTGCGCGTTCGGCAGCGAAATTGTGGCCGGCATGCGCGCCGACCTCGATGACATTGGCCTGTTCCGGGGTCGCGAACGAAGTCAGCCGCGCCAGAGCGGATTTATCGAGGCGCGCGCGCCATTCGGCTTCGGCGAGATAAAGCCGGTCCGGCGGCAGCGGCTTATAGGGCGCGCCAGCGCCGGCATGATCGAGCGCTTCCTTGCGCGCCTGATAGTAATCCTCGATCTGCGCCAGCCGCTCGTGCGCGGCTTCCTCGGCCAGCGGCTCGATGGCGATCGGGCTGCCGTCGACATAATCGAACACCGTTTCCAGGCGCTGGTGGAACAGCGGCAGCCAATGCTCCATACCGGCATGGCGGCGGCCTTCGCTGACGGCTTCGTAGAGCACGTCGTCGGGCGCGGCCGCGCCGAAGGCCGCGACATAGCCGGTGCGGAAGGCCCGGATGGTGTCGCTGGTGAGCTGGAACTCCGCCATCGGGACGAGATCGAGCGCGCGCAGGTCGGCATTGGTGCGCTGGGTCTCCGGATCGAAGCTGCGGATGGATTCCAGCGTGTCGCCGAAGAAATCGAGCCGCACCGGCCCGTCCATGCCGGGCGCGAACAGATCGACGATGCCGCCGCGCACGGCGTAATCGCCCGACTCGCGAACAGTGGCGGCGCGGTTGAAGCCGTTGAGATCTAGCCAGGCGGTGATGCCGGCCATCGGCAGGATATTGCCGGGCGCCGCCGAGAGCGACTGCTTGGCGATGAGATCGCGCGCCGGCACCCGCTGCAGCGCGGCATTGACGGTGGTGAGGAGCACGGCCGGATGTTCGCGGCCGGTTACGCGGGCGAGCCGCGCAAGCGTCATCACGCGCTGCGCCACCACGGCCGCGTGCGGCGACACCCGGTCGTAAGGCAGGCAATCCCAAGCCGGGAATTCCAGCACCTCGATGTCGGGGGCGAAGAAGGCGAGCGCGCGGGAGAGCGTGGCCATGCGCGGACCATCGCGGCAGACGACCGCAAGCGAAATCGCCGGCGGTTTGGGACCGGAGGCGATAGCGCGGGCGAGATCGGCCAGCACCAAGCCTTCGGCGCCGTCGGCGATGCCGGCCAGCGTCAGCACCCGCCCCGGCGATAGCCGCTCGGCCGGCGATTTGATCAGCGCGGAATGAGGGACCTGCGCCGTCATTGCGCCTTTGGGCCCTTCGGCCCCGCCCCGGCCAGATCGTGAAAGGTGTCGTGAAAGCCGATCAGCTGCCGCAGCACCGCGGTGTCGTAATCCGCGGGCACGCTCTCGGCGCCGACCACCCAGGCATACAGCGCGGCATTGGGCACTTCGATCAGCCGCTCGAAATCGTCGAGCGAAGTCTCGTCGAACTTGTCGATATAGGCGTCGGCGAAGCGGCCGACGATCAGATCGGTCTCGCGCACGCCGCGCCGCCAGGCCCGGAACAACAGCCGGCGGCGGCGCACATCCAGTCCTTGGCTCGAACGTTCCGTCATCGTCCTGCCCCGTGATTTGCAAACGCCAAAAGCCCGGACGTGCCGGGCGAGCGGTATATAGAGGGTCGATGCGAAGATGTCAGCGCCTGTTCACCGTCACCCTGAGGTGCGAGCCATCAGCGCGTTTACGCGCGTCTTCGACGCGCTATGGCGAGCCTCGAAGGGCGACGGCCCGGGCCGGGCATCCTTCGAGGGCCGCGGAGCTTGTCATCGGGCCGGCCACTTCGGGCCGGACCCGTTGGCGGGCACCTCAGGATGACGGGTCTACGCTATAAGCTTTCGCATGCGCCCGCCGATCCTCAATCCGCTGTTCGCGTCGCTGTCGGCTCTCCCCGGCATCGGGCCGAAGCTGGAGAAGTTGTTCGGCCAGCTTTTGGCGCGCGACGGCGAGCCGGCCCGCGTCATCGACCTGTTGTTTCACCTGCCGGCCGGCTTTGTCGACCGGCGCAACCAGCCGAAGCTCTCCGACGTCGTTCCCGATACGGTGGTGACCGTTGCGGTTACCGTCGACCGGCACCGGCCGCCGCCGCCGAACCGGCCGCGCGCGCCCTACAATATCGATACGTCGGACGACACCAACACGCTGATGATCACCTATTTCAACGCGCGCCGGGATTACCTGGAAAAACAGTATCCCGAAGGCGCACTGCGCTACGTGTCAGGCACCGCGACGCTCTATGACGGCCATTTGCAAATGGTGCATCCCGACCGGGTGGTCGATGCGGCGGGATTTGCCAAGCTGCCGCTCATCGATCCGGTCTATCCGCTCACCGAAGGGCTGCACCCGAACCAGGTGCGCAAGGCGCTGGATTTGGCGCTCGAGCGGCTGCCGGCGCTGCCGGAATGGCAAGATGCGGAATGGCTCAAGCGCAATGACTATCCAAGCTTTGCAGACGCCTTGCGCACGCTGCATCGCCCGGCGGCGCCCGAGGATATCCAACCGGACAGCGCGGCTTGGTCGCGGCTCGCCTATGACGAATTGCTGGCGAGCCAGCTCGCGCTCGCGCTGTTGCGCGCGCATATGCGCACGCGCGCCGGCCGCGGCAGCGCTGCCGAGGGTTTGCTGCGAGCGCGGATCGTCAAGGCCCTGCCCTATGCGCTCACCCCGTCGCAAACCCGCGCGGTCGGCGACATCATCGCCGATCTGGCGCAGCCGCAGCGCATGCTGCGGCTACTGCACGGCGACGTCGGCTCCGGCAAAACGGTGGTGGCGCTGCTCGCCGCCGCGCACGTGATCGAAGCCGGTCGGCAGGCGGCCTTTATGGCGCCGACCGAAATTCTGGCGCGGCAGCATTTCGCCACCATCGCGCCGCTGGCCAAGGCCGCCGGCATCCGGCTCGCCATCCTCACCGGGCGCGAGCGTGGCCGCGAGCGCGAGGACATTCTCTCCGGGCTTGCGGCCGGCGATATCGATCTCGTCGTCGGCACGCATGCTTTATTTCAGGAGAACGTGGCGTTCCGCGATCTCGCGCTCGCGATCGTCGACGAGCAGCACCGTTTCGGCGTGCACCAGCGGCTCGCGCTGGCGCGCAAGGGCGATGCGGTCGATCTTCTGGTGCTCACGGCAACGCCGATCCCGCGCACGCTGGTGCTGACTTATTTCGGCGACATGGACATTTCGGAACTGCGCGAAAAACCGGCCGGCCGGCAGAAGGTCGATACCCGCGCGGTGCCGCTGGATCGTCTTACCGAGGTAATCGAGGCGGTGGCGCGCGCGCTCGATGCCGGCCGCTGCGTCTATTGGGTGTGTCCGCTGGTCGAGGAATCCGAAAGCATCGACCTCGCCGCCGCCGAGGAACGCCAAGCGGCTTTGCAGAAGCGGTTCGGCGATGCCGTCGATCTCGTCCATGGCCGCATGCGCGGGCCCGACAAGGATCGCGCCATGGAACGCTTCGCTAAAGGAGAGACGCGGCTCCTCGTGGCAACCACGGTCATTGAGGTCGGCGTCGACGTGCCGGAGGCGAGCGTCATGGTGATCGAGCACGCCGAACGGTTTGGGCTCGCCCAATTGCATCAATTGCGCGGCCGCATCGGTCGCGGCGCCGAGCGCTCGACCTGCATTCTCCTCTATAAGGCGCCGCTCGGGGCGACCGCGAAGGCGCGGCTCGCCATCCTGCGCGAGACCGAGGACGGTTTCCGCATCGCCGAGGAAGATCTCAAGCTGCGCGGCGAAGGCGACGTGCTCGGCGTGCGGCAGAGCGGCGAGCCGGGTTTTCGCATCGCTCGGCTCGAGTTTCACGCCAAGCTGCTCGGAGCGGCGCGCGACGACGCTACGTTGGTGCTCACGCGCGATCCGAAGCTGAAATCGCCGCGCGGACAGGCGCTGCGCGACCTGCTCTATCTGTTCGCCCGTGACGAGGCGATCAGGCTATTGGATGCGGGGTAAAGCAGTCCGTTTTGCGCGGTCGGTCACGCGTGCTGCCGCGCTCGTAATGTGCTAAATTGATGAGAATAAAGGAGGTGACCTATGGCATCACTCGATTGGTCCCGGTGCCCGGCGGTGGAAAGCATACCCGGTAAGGTGAGCGGAGCATGGGTATTCCGCGGGACCCGTCTACCCGTTGCGACCGTGATCGAGAATCTCGAGGACCTCAGCATCGAGGAAGTGATGGAGCAATTCGACGTAACCCGCGAGCAGATCACGGAGGTGCTCGAATTCGTGGCCCAGAGTGCGCCGGCTAAGTAAAAGCAAACTAC
>CAWAEV010000019.1:0-22988 GCA_963780925.1 uncultured Alphaproteobacteria bacterium
GAGCCAAATCAAGCACTTCGCGAAGTTTCCGGTCATCCAACTTCAAAAGGCGAGTTGGGTGTCGCCGTGGGCGCTCATGAACCATTAACCACAGTCGGCCAGCATTGCCTCGCAACGACGGGGCACGAATCATGGGGCCAAATCTAGGCTATGTTCTTCCACGCGCGGTCCTTGTACTGCTTGGGTGGGGAGCGACGTACTGGATCCTGACTGCGCTTTCGCCCAGCCTGCCGCCGTCAGTGGTTTACATCACCGGCATATCCTGGGTGTTAGCCGGCATCGTCTGCTTCGGCTATCTGTATGCGCTGCGCCGCGAAGCAAGCATGACGCAGGAGCGCCCCGCGGTCACGCGTCAGAAAGCAACCTGACGCCGCTCAGCCGCCGGCTCTGTTCCAGCCCCGAATGCGGTCGCCATAAACCTCAAACCCGGTCGGCGTCACTACCACCGTGTCTTCGAGCTTGATAAAGCCGCGCTGCGGATGTTGCAGTGTAGTTTCCACCGAGACCACCATGCCGGTTTCGAGCGGGCGATCTGCGTCATAAGCATCGTAGGGAACCGGACCCGAATTGGTGAGCCGCGGCGCCTCGTGGCTGACCAGCCCCATGCCATGGGCAAGAAATTCGGTGTGATTGTGCACCTTGGATTTGTGCAGCACGGCGTTGGCCGCGGCGTAGATTTCCTTGCCCAGCGCGCCGGGTCGGATCGGCTTCATCGAGGCCTGCTCGACGGCTTCGACTTCGGCCAAAAGGTCGACGAGTTCGGCATCCGGCTCGCCGATGATGCCCATGCGCGCGACGTCGCCGATATAGCCGTGGTAATTGCCGCCCGAATCGAGCGACAGCACGTCGCCCTTTTCCCAGCGCTGATTGGACGGCGCGCGGTTGAGACTCGAACCCGCCGCGATCAAGCAATAATCGAAGGTCAACCCGCGCGTGGTTTCTTCGCGGCGCAGCGCTTCGGCCAGCTCGGCCTTAGTCGTGCCGGCGCCGAAATTCGCGATGACCGCCTGCATTGAATCGATGACCTTGTCCGAAGCGATGCGCAGCATTTCGAGTTCTTGCGGAGATTTGACCGCGCGCAACCGCTCGAGCACGAACAGCGCGTCGACCAATTCACCGTTCGGGAATGTCTTACGCAGCACGGCCGCGGCATCGACCGGCAAGAACGCCGTCTCGATGCCGATCCGCTTCGGCTTGGGATTAAGCTTGCGTGCATAATCGGCGGCCTTTTCCATCGCGTCGATGGATCCGGAGCTTTTGGTGTTGATTTCGGCCGTCCAGAACGGCGTCACCTCATTTTGAAATCGATCCATGCGGTGGCCGAAGAAACCCGCCTTCTGCGGCTCGCCTTTGGCATAGACGAAAACCGGCAGATAGCGGCTCAAGCCCATCGCATCCATGGATTCGAAAAAGAACGAGCGATGGCCGCCGAGGAGATATTGAATGTTATGCTTCGACGTCGCGACAAGCACATCCATCCCGGCGTCGTCCATGAATCGGTCGAGCCGTGTAGTGTCGAACGGGGCCGTTCGCTTGGTGACGTCGAGCATGATCGATCTCCCTCAAAGGCTCGTTGAGCGCTTAACCTAGCAAATCCCGCCAGGTTCATGAACCCATCCGGATAAGGCCCTCCCCCGCCGAGACGACAGGTCTCGCGGGGCGCCTTCGGCTAGGGCCACAGTTCGTCGCTGGCGAGCTTGGCGCCTTCGACCAGCGCGCCGAGCTTCGCCCACATGATGCTGGGATGCACGCGGCGATGGAACGGTCCCTGAGCAAAACCGCAATCAGTACCGGCGAGGACATTTTCGCGCCCGACGAGCCGGGCGAGCCGCACGATGCGCTCGGCGACAAGCTCCGGATGCTCGACCACGTTGGTGGCGTGACTGATCACGCCGGGAATGAGAAGGCGGTCCGCCGGTAGCTTGGCGCTTTCCCAGACCCGCCACTCATGTTCATGACGCGGATTTGCGCCTTCAATGACATAAGCCCCGACCTTCATGCCGAGAATGAGGTCGACGACATCCTTGAGCGGCACATCCGTGGTGTGTGGCCCCGGCCAACTGCCCCAGCAGACGTGATAGCGGATGCGGTCCGCGGGCAGGCCGGCAATCGCTTCATTGAGCACGTCGACCTGCATCGCGAGCCATTTACGGTATTCGGCGAAGCTCGCCGGCGGCACCATGCGGTCGTAAGTGACGGCCGCGCGCGCATCGTCGAGCTGCAGGATAAAACCGGCATCGATGATCATGCGATATTCGGTGCGCATCGCCGCCCCGATGGCGCGGATCAATTCCTCCTCGCTTTTGTAATATTCGTTTTTGCGGTCGGGAATGACGCTCGCCGGCGCGGCCACCGGCAGGAATGCTTCCTCTACCTTGGCGTCTTTAAGCGCCGCCTTGAAGTTGGCGATATCGCGCTCAAGCTCGGCCTGGCCGGTATAACTGATCGGTCCGACGCAAACGGCTTCCACTGTCGTCGCGACGCCTTCGCGCGCATCGAGCTCGGCATAGAACTCGGCGAAATGCTCGCGGTCGACGCCGCGCGTGAACGGATTGCCGCCCGGCTTGATCGGCCGCCGCTCAAAGCCTGAGAGCCGTTCCAGAACATATTGCGACCAGCTGATCGATTTGCCGAACTCGCCGTCGCTGACGACGTCGATCCCCACTTCGGCCTGCTTGTGCACCACGTCGGCGACGGATTGTTTCAGACAGGCATCATAGGCGGCCTTGTCGTACGGCTTGCCGGCTTGTTTAGCGCGCAAGAAATCCTGCAATGCCGGCGGCCGGATCAGGCTGCCGACATGCGTTGTGAGAATGCGATTGCTGCTGCGCTTCATTGAGCTCTCCCGCCGCGCCCTCACTGCCGGGGAGAGCCTGCCGCCGACAGAGGTTTCAGCACCATTGCGCGCGTTTAGGCAAGCAGACGCGAAACCTTCGGCGCTGCCGGGATGGGCGGCATCCCATACAGTTGTTTCAGATTGCAGCCTTGTCGGGACGGAAGTCCGTTATGCAGCGGAGCGAGCCGCCGATTTGGGGACGGCGACGGCCTCGGCAACGCCGCGCTTGGCCCGATCGAGAATAAGCTCGATGGAGGCAATCTCGATGCGGTTGCGGCCGTTGTCCTTGGCGCGATAAAGCGCGTGGTCGGCCTGCGCCAATAGCGCGGAGATATCGAGAACGGCATCATAGCTGATGACGATGCCGATGCTTACCGTTGCAATGACGGGCCGCCCGTCGACTTCGCAGCTGGCGTCGGCGAACGAGCGCCGGATGTGCTCGGCGACGGCCATCGCCCGCTCGCGCGTCGCATCGACCAGCAGTGCCGCGAATTCCTCGCCGCCCAGCCGGCCGAACAGATCCGCGCGGCGCATGCAATTGCCCGCCACATTGGCAAACAGTTGGAGCACGCGATCGCCGATGGCGTGGCCGAAGCGGTCGTTGATCGATTTGAAATTGTCGAGGTCGAGCAGCATGACCGCGATCGGGCGCGGGTCGGTCGCCTGCCGGCGCAGTTGCGCTTCGCCGTCTTGCAGGAAGGCGCGGCGATTGGCAATGCCGGTGAGCGGATCGACCAGCGCGGCGGTCCGGTGGCGGTATTCGGTGCGTTCCTTCGCCATCGCCAGCAGGATGAAGGCGATCGAGATCGTGAACAACAGCGCCTCAAAGCTGAGCACGGTGAGCCAGACGCTCTGGAACACCGCAGTGCCATTCGGCGACCACGGCAGCATGGCGCCGAGCGGAGTACGCAACAGATAGAGCGCGCCGTGGGCGAACAGCATGAAGATCGCCGGCCAGCGCGATACCAGAGGCTCGCCGCGGCCGCGCCAGAATTCGTATGCCGTCGCCCAGGTATAGGCCGTGATGATGCCGGAGGAGAGCAGCACGCGGACGTCCCAAGACGCGGCGATGGCCGGGATGCGGCACAGCACGAGCCATAGTGCGGCGCCGCCGAACAACAGGATCGGCAGCGGCCGGCGGTGATCGAAGACGCGGGCGCCCGTCCAGGTCAGCGCGAACGCGGTAAACAGCAGCGCATTGGCAAGATCGATCGAGATCAGATCCGGGGCCGAGCCGTACATGCCGAACAGCGCGACCGAGGCTGCTCGTAACAGATCGGCGAAACCCCACCATGCCACGGCGTAGATCGCCGTATTCTGCACCCACGCGAACAACAGCAGCAATCCGAGGATCGCTTCCACATAGATGGTGACCAGAAACAAGGTATTGACGTCGAGATTCATCGCGCAGAACCAGATTGACCGGACGCGGACGACGCGTGCTGAAAAATTCGTCGTACCGGCTTAGCGCGGCTGCGGGAAAAAATCGGTGAATAGCCGTAACCGTCGGGCGGCCATGCATGCATATGGTTTCGACGGCGTTTCTCGAATTGACGGCATTTTCGATAGCCTTGTTTCCTAGCCGGCGGCCCCCTATTTTCCCCCGGCTGGGAAGCGCATAACCATGCAATTTGCCAACGGGATCATCGAGGCGATCGGCAACACCCCGCTGATCAAACTCAAGCGCGTTTCGGAAGCGACCGGCTGCACTATCCTCGGCAAGGCCGAATTCATGAATCCCGGCCAGTCGGTCAAGGACCGCGCGGCGTTATTCATCATCAAGGACGCGGTGCAAAAGGGCGAGCTGCGGCCTGGCGGCGTCATCGTCGAAGGGACGGCGGGCAATACCGGCATCGGCCTCGCTTTGGTCGGCAATGCCATGGGCTTCCGCAGCGTCATCGTCATTCCGGAAACGCAGAGCCAAGAGAAAAAAGACACGCTGCGGCTGTGCGGCGCGGAATTGATCGAAGTCCCTGCGGTGCCCTATTCCAATCCCAACAACTACGTAAAGCTTTCCGGACGGCTTGCCGCGCAAGTGGCCAAGACCGAACGCGCCGGCGCGATCTGGGCGAACCAGTTCGATAACGTCGCCAATCGCCAGGGCCATATCGAGACGACCGGACCGGAAATCTGGCGGCAGACCGACGGCAAGGTTGACGGCTTTTCCTGCGCGGTCGGCACCGGCGGCACGCTCGCCGGCGTCGCCATAGCGCTTAAGGAGCTGGCGCGCAAAGCGGGCAGCAAGACCGTCCGCATCGCGCTTGCGGATCCGATGGGCGCCGCGCTCTACAGCTACTACACGACAGGCACGCTGAAGTCGCAAGGCTCCTCGATCACCGAGGGCATCGGCCAGGGCCGCATCACCAAAAATCTCGAAGACGCACCGATCGACGTCGCCTATCAGATTCCCGACGCCGAGGCGGTGACGATTATCTTCGATCTGCTCGAACATGAAGGCCTCTGCCTCGGCGGCTCTTCCGGCATCAATGTCGCCGGCGCCGTTCGCCTCGCCAAGGAACTCGGCCCCGGCCACACCATCGTGACGATCCTTGCCGATTACGGCACGCGTTATCAGTCAAAGCTGTTTAATCCGCAGTTCTTGCGCGAAAAGAACCTCCCGGTGCCGGCTTGGCTCGAGCGCAAGTCGAGCATCAAAGTTTCTTATGAGTGATCTGTGCGAATGAACTTCGTCAATTCACCCGCGTTAGCTGATTGAGAACGATCATGTTGCGCACCGAAAATACCCCTGCCCCATCGCCTACGAGCCGTTTTTTGGTATCGACCGATTGGCTCGCCGCGCGGCTGCGCGATCCGCATGTGGTCGCCGTCGACGGCTCCTATTTTCTGCCGACGCAGAAGCGCGACGCGCTTGCCGAATATCGCAGCAGCCATATTCCCGGCGCGGTGTTCTTCGACGTCGAAGCGGTCAGCGATCATTCCACCGATCTGCCGCATATGCTCCCCGGCACGACGCAATTCGGCGCGGTGGTCGGAGGTCTGGGCATCGGCGACGGCGATACTGTCGTCGTCTATGACAGCTATGATCCGCCTCGGCCGGGAGTGTTTTCCGCGCCGCGCGTATGGTGGACGTTCCGGGTGTTCGGCGCGAAATCGGTCTACATCCTTGACGGCGGATTGTCGAAGTGGAAGACCGAAGGCCGTCCGCTCGAGACCGGCGACACCAAGCGCGAGGCAAAGACGTTTACCGCGGAGATGAATGTCGGCGCTGTGGCCATGCTCGACGACGTGCGCATGGCGCTTACCGACGACAGCGTGCAGATCATCGACGCGCGCTCAGCCGAACGCTTTGCCGGCAAGGCGCCGGAGCCGCGTCCGGGCCTGCACTCCGGCCATATGCCGGGCGCGTTCAACGTGCCGTACGACCGGCTTCTTGAAAACGGTCGCCTCGCCTCGCGCGAGCAGATCACGAAGGCGTTCACTTCCGCCGGCGTCGATCTCGACAAGCCGATCATCACCAGTTGCGGCTCCGGCGTTACCGCCGCGGTGTTGACCTTCGCGCTTGAGTCGCTCGGCAAGACACCGAAGGGCCTGTACGATGGCTCGTGGGCGGAATGGGGCTCGCGCCCCGACCTGCCGGTCGAACGCGACAAGTAAATCGCCATCTGAAGATGCCCAACGCCAAACCTGTCGCTCCGGTAACCGGAGGGGCGAAGGGTATCGGCCGCGCCGTCGCGCAACATCTACTCGACTGCGGCTGGCGTGTCGGCATAATCGATTTACCGGATAGCGGACTGCCTCGGGCCTATCCCTCGGGCAAGCGAAACGTGCTCACCATTGAGGGCGACGTGCGCGACGAAGACACCGTCGCGGACGCGGTCGATGCAATCGTCCGCCGCTTCGGCCGGCTCGATGCTGTCGTCTCCAATGCCGGGATCATGATCCGCAAGCCGCTCGGCGGCCTCACACTCGCGGAATGGAACCGCGTCATCGACACTAATCTGACTGCGGCGTTCCTGCTGGCGCGGGCCACCGAAAAGCACCTGCGCAAGGCGCGCGGGGCTATCGTCACAATTGCCTCAACGCGTGCGCTGATGTCGGAACCCGACACGGAGTCCTATTCCGCGACCAAAGGCGGCCTCGTCGCATTCACTCACGCGCTCGCCATCAGCCTCGGCCCGGACATACGCGTCAATTGCGTCAGCCCCGGATGGATCGCGACCAAGGACTATGGCGCGCTGCGCCGCAAGGATCACGCGCAACATCCCGTCGGCCGTGTCGGCAAGCCGGAAGACATTGCCAAAATCGTCGCCTGGCTTCTCGACGGCAAGCGCTCCGGCTTCGTCACCGGGGCCAATTTCGTGGTTGACGGCGGCATGACGCGGAAGATGATTTACCAGGAATAATTCCGCCCGATTCCGCGTTATGATGCGCCCATGATCTTCCGCCAGCTGTTCGACGCCACGTCCGGGACCTATACCTATCTCCTTGCCAGCCGGCCGGGCGGCGAAGCGCTGATCATCGATCCGGTGCTGGAGAAGGTCGACCGCTATCTGCAGCTCATTCGCGAGCTCGACCTGAAACTGGTCAAGGCGGTCGACACCCATCTGCATGCCGATCACATCACCGGGCTCGGCGCGCTGCGCGATCGTACCCATTGCATCACGGTCATGGGCGAAAACACCAAAGCCGACGTCGTGTCGATGCGCCTTGCCGAGGGCGACCGCCTCGAAATCGAGGGCCTGCGGCTCGACGTCCTCTACACGCCCGGCCACACCGACAATTCCTATTCGTACCTCTTCGGCGACCGGGTCTTCACTGGCGACACGCTGCTCATTCGCGGCACCGGCCGCACCGATTTCCAGAACGGCGATCCGCGCGCGCAATACAATTCCATTTTTAACAAGCTGTTGAAGCTGCCCGACGCCACGCTCGTTTATCCGGCGCACGATTATAAGGGCGATACGGTCTCGACCATCGGCGAGGAGAAGCTGTTTAATCCGCGGCTTAAAGTGAAATCGATGGACGAATATGCCGAGCTGATGAACAACCTGAAGCTACCCAACCCGAAGATGATGGACGTCGCGGTGCCGGCCAATATGCACGTCGGCCTGCATCAAGAGGAGGTGGCGCGCAAAGGCTGGGCGTTGACCGCGACCGAAGCCATCGCGGTGCGCGGCCGCCCTGAGGTCGCGATCGTCGATTTGCGCGAAAAGAGCGAGCGCGAAAAGCACGGCGTCATTCCGGGCGCGCTGCATGCGCCCTATCCGAGCCTGCAGGAAGAAATCGGCTCAGGCGGCATGCTGCACGAACTGGCGACCGCCGCAGGCAAACGTATCGTGTTCCTGTGCGCTTTCGGCGAGCGTTCGGCGATGGCGGTGCAGGCGGCGCAGGACGCCGGGCTGAAAACCGCCTGTCACATTGCCGGCGGCATCGACGCCTGGAAGAAGGCGAACGGGCCGCTGGCGCGGTGACATAAAAACCGCGACCGGAACGGTCCGCCGCATGCTTGCCGCTAGCGGCAAACCCCTTGCGAGCGGGCGGTATCGAGCGCCGCCGAGGCCGCCGACCAATCCGGCAGTCCAAACGCGATTTTGCTCCAGCCGGCGCCCCAGGGATTATCGGCGCTGTCCCACCAGATTTTGCACCAGCCGTCTTCCAATCGAACGACGGCGTAGTCGGCGCGCGCCGGGCTCGAAGCGGCGAAACCGAGTGCCAGGACGGTAACAGCGAAAGCCAGTCGTCTCATCGTGAACCTCTTCCTGTGCCTGCCCGCAATCTTCAGATAGTTCGCGGCGGGGCGCGCGGCAAGTCGGCAAACAGCGTCGGTGATGCCGGTCGCAATCTATGAAAGCGGCGTGCCGGCCCGCGGCAGCACGATCCGAAATTTGGTGAATGCGCCGGGCTGCGTCTCGACCTCTATCGATCCGCCATGTTGCTTGACGATGATGTCGTGACTGATGGAGAGGCCGAGCCCGGTCCCCTCCCCGGCAGGCTTGGTCGTAAAGAACGGGTTGAACATCTTCTCCTTGACCTCGGGAGGTATGCCGGTGCCGTTATCGCAAATCCTGATTTCGACGCTGTCGCCGAGGTTCTTGGTGGCTGCGGCGAGGTCGGCTCGTAGTCGCCGCCATTGGCGTCGGCTTTGCGCTTGGTGGCTGCATAGAAGCCGTTAGAAATCAGATTGAGCAGCACCCGCGTGATCTCCTGCGGGAACAGATCGACCTTGCCGGCCGCCGGATCGAAAGACCGCTCCAGCGTAATGTTGAAGCCCTGCTTTTCGGCCCGCGCGCCGTGATAGGCGAGATTGAGGCTCTCCTCGACGAGCGCATTGACATCGACCGGCCGGCGCTCGCCGGAGCCCTGCCGCGAATGCAGCAACATGTTCTTGACGATCGAGTCGGCGCGCTTGCCGTGCTGCACCACCTTGTCGAGATTGCTTTGCAGCATATCCGCGATTTCACCGATTTCCGCGCGCAGCTTGGCGTCGAGCTGCGCGCCGCCCAGCGCCTCCCGCAATTCGTCGATCAGCTCAACCGAGACGGCCGAGAAATTATTGACAAAATTGAGCGGGTTCTTGATTTCGTGGGCGATGCCGGCGGTGAGTTGGCCGAGCGACGCGAGTTTTTCTGTCTGCACCAGGCGGTCTTGCGCGGTGCGCAGATCCTCCAATGACTTCGCCAGTTCGCGCGTGCGCGCTTCAACGCTTTCGAACAGGCTACGTTCTCAATCGCGATGACTGCCTGGTCGGCGAAGGTGGTAGCGAGCTCGATTTGCTTATCAGTGAAGGCCCGCACCGTTTTACGGCCCAAGAGGATAAGGCCGATCGGATTTCCTTCACGCAGCAGCGGCGCTCCAAGGGTGGTATGGAACCCGGCACTTTTTGCGATTCCGACCATCGTATAGTCCGGGTCGGCTTGAACGTCGAGAATATGAACGGGTTTACCTTCCAGCAAAACGCGCCCGGAGACCGACCCGCGCTCCGGCTCGATCGGGTGAGTTTGCATATAATCGATATATTCACTCGGCGCGCCATGGCTGGCGACATGAAGAAAGGCCGCGCCTTTCGGCCGGCAAATCGACGCCATGTCCGCCTCGCAAAGCCGAGCGACCGATTCAACCAGCGTATTGAGTACTGATTTAAGATCGAAGGTCGACCGGCTGATGACCTTGAGCACGTCGGCGGTGGCGGTCTGTTGCTGCAGCAATTCGCGCAACTCGCCAAGCAGACGCGTGTTCTCGATGGCAATGACGGCCTGGGCAGCGAAATTATTGAGAAGCTCAATCTGTTTGTCGGTAAATGGCCGTACTTCCTGACGGTAGATAACGATTGCGCCGACGAGCGCGTCGTCTTTGAGCATCGGCACGCGAATGATGGAGCGCGCGCCACCGTACGTCGCCGCATCGCCTGGGACGGATTCCACGGCGGCATCGGCGGTGTGATGCACATGTTTTGTCCGCATAAGCCGTTCGAGCGGCGTACCAGGTGCTGGTCGAAATGTTCCGCGTTGCTTTTGGTACTCGACAAGCTCGGCGGGCGTGCCGAACTGCGCTGCCACGGCGAATGCCGCGCCGTCGAAGCGGAACAGCGTGCCGAAGTTGGCTTCGCAAATGCGCGTCGCGTTCTCAAGCATCGCCTGGAACACCGGCTCCAATTCGCCGGGCGACGAGCTAATGACGCGGAGCACGTCCGCTGTTGCCGTCTGCTGCTCCAGCGATTGCCGCAGTTCGCTGAGCAGCCGCGTGTTCTCGATGGCGATGACGGCCTGAGCGGCGAAGCTCTGCACCAGCTCGATTTGCTTGTCCGTGAACGGCCGAACCTCTTGGCGATAGATGCTGAGGGCACCGACCAGCGCATTTTCTTTCAGCATCGGAACGATCACCAGCGATCGCGCGCCACCCAGTTGGCCGCAACATCGGGCACGGCTTCAGCGGTGACATCGGCGGTGGAGATCACCTGCTTCGTCCGCATGACGAGATCGAGCCGCGTGCCGGGTCTCGGTTGAAACGCCCCTCGCTGCCTTTGGAATTCGGCAAGATCAGGTGGAGTACCAACTGCTGCCGCAAGGTGGAACTCCTTCCCATCGAAGCGGTACAGCAACCCGAATTTGGCCTCGCAGATGCGCGTGGCATTCGCCAGCATGCTGTCGAACACAGGCTGCAATTCGCCCGGTGAGCTTGAGATCACACGGAGGACTTCGGATGTCGCTGTCTGCCGCTCCAGCAACTCGGTAAGATCGGCGGTACGTTGGCGCAATTCGCTGAGCAGCCGCGTATTCTCGATGGCGATGACGGCCTGGGCGGCGAAGTTCGTTAACAGCTCGAGTTGCTTATCCGTAAATGGCCGGACTTCCTGCCGGAAGATGGTGATGACGCCGATCAGAGCGTCGTCCTTGAGCATTGGCACATAAACGGTGGATCGCGCCCCTGTAAGCGCGACGAAATTGCGGCACTGGACATCGACCTGAAGGGCCGGATCTGTGGCTACATCGGCGACTCGGATAGCCCGCTTCTCGCTAGACATGCGCGCGAGCGGAGTGTCGCCAGTCGCTCTCACCATTCGGTCGTGCTGTCTGGATTCCACAAACGCAAGCGGTGCGTTATGCATCGCCGCCGTGTGATAGCCGTCGCCTTCGACCAGATAGAGCGTTCCGAAGTTGGCTTGGCAGATACGCGTTCCATTTTCTAGGATCGCTGCAAATACCGGTTCGAGCTCACCCGGCGAACTCGATATGACCCGCAGAACATCCGACGTGGCGGTCTGCTGTTCCAGCGATTCGGCGAGCTAGCTGGTGCGCTTCTGCTCGGCCTCGAACAACCGCACATTCGCGATCGCAATACCGCTTGGGGCGAAATTCTTGACCAGTTAGATCTGTCGTCGTGAACGGCCGTGATCTCCTGACGATAGATTGAGATAGCGCCGACTAGTTTGCCCGCATTGAGCATCGGGACAATGAGAAGCGTGCGGGCGCCGGCGAGGTCGGCAAGATCGATCACGGCTTTGTTGCCATCCAGGTAGGGTTGATGGGTTCGAATGTCGTCGATGTGCGCGATCTGCTTGGTCCGAGCGACATGGGCAAGGCCACTTTCTGGGTGGGGGTGCATGACGACACCAAGACGGAAAGCGAATTGGGGCGGTGGATTGTGTAGCGCAACAGTGCAGTAAGCACTTCCGTCATAGAGATTCAGAGTACCGAATTGGGCCTGGCAAATTCGCGTGGCGTTTTCCAGAATGGCCTGAAATACAGGCTCCAGCTCGCCAGGCAAATTTGAGATGAGGCAAGGATTTCGCCGGTCGCTTTCTGCTGCTCCAGCGCCTCGTCCCGCTCGCGTGTGAGCTGCGCGATCTCCGTTTGCTGAGCGGCAGCGGAGGAACTATGACCGCGTGAAGGCTTTGACGCAGCACGACGCTTCCGCGTCGCCTTGCGGCGCTGCGGTTTGATGGGTTTGCGGCCAGCCGTGGAACGCCGTCGCACTGCCTTCCCCTAGGCTGAAAAATGGCACCCGAGCGTCCAAAATAGCACAGGAAACTCGGCCGCGTATGGGCCTCGGCACGCCAGAAACGACCAAATTCGGGATTAATCGAACGCGAAAGCCGCAGGAGCAAAGTCCTGCGGCTTCCGTCGTTGCGCCCGCTGCAGGGAGGGAATTCAGCGGGCACCGGTAATATCGAACCGACCTTAGAGCTGCGAGCCCTGATCGGCGCCGCCCTCGTTCGCTTGGCCGAAGTGGCGGCCGTGCTGCCAACCGTGGCCGGTGCCATCGCCATCGCGGCCATAGCCTTCACCCTGCCGCCAGCGGTGCTCCATGAACGCGTGCATGCGCGGGTGCGGCCGCAAAATCCGCGCGAGCCTCATGAAGCGGGCTTTCTGATCGTCGGTGAGGCTCTGATAAAGCGGCGCGCCGGCATCAGCGACCTTCTTCAGTGCCGCGCTCCGCTTGGCCATGTTGTCGGCGCGCCGTTCCAGCCGATCGAACGGCGTGGTCGGCGTTTG
Source organism: uncultured Alphaproteobacteria bacterium (assembly GCA_963780925.1). Lineage (GTDB taxonomy): Bacteria > Pseudomonadota > Alphaproteobacteria > Rhizobiales > Xanthobacteraceae > BOG-931. The sequence goes on from CAWAEV010000019.1 coordinate 12,790, forward strand.
CTCTTGGCCGGAGAAGCGGGCCTGAATGCGCTGAATGCGCAACTGCGCCATATCGCGCAAGGCTTGCTCGAAAGGCGGCCAGTTTTTGGTCTGGTCCGGCGTGAGTTCGAGGCCCGCCTTCAGTGCGGCGATCCGCGCGTCGGTGAATGCGGCGATGTCGGCTGGGCTCGGCCGGTGACCGTATTCGAGGTGCGGACCGTCTTGCTGCGCGTAAACCAACGAGGAGCCGGCGAGAGCAAATAATGCCGTCGCGGCCAAGATTGGTTTGAACTTGACTGGCTTGAGCATGTAATCCTCCTCAAATCTCAAACGTGCCGCAACTAGAAGACCGCGGAGGCGCCAAGACAAGTTAAAGTTTCGACATGTGGGCTTTTCAATGAATGACAACTGCGTAATACTTTCCGCGCTGCAATGTTCCTGAACAAACCTACAGTATAAGTCGCGGCATTTTGGCGGCCGCTTGGCGACCGCACGCGTTCACCGCAGCACTTGTTGCAGGAACAGCCGCGTGCGCTCGTGTTGCGGATGCGCGAAGAAGGTTTTGGGCTCGTTGATTTCGACGATCTGCCCGTCGTCCATGAAAATGACGCGGTCGGCAACTTCCCTGGCAAAGCCCATTTCGTGCGACACGACAAGCATGGTGATGCCGTCGTTTGCCAGCTCCACCATCGTGTCGAGCACCTCTTTGACCATTTCCGGATCGAGCGCCGAGGTCGGCTCGTCGAACAGCATGATGTCCGGGCTCATGCATAAAGCGCGCGCGATGGCGACGCGCTGTTGTTGGCCGCCGGACAATCGCGCCGGATATTTTTGCGCCTGCTCCGGTATCTTGACGCGGGCCAGGTAGCGCATTGCCAGTTCTTCGGCATCTTTCTTCGGCATGCGCCGCACCCAGATCGGCGCCAGCGTGCAGTTCTCCAGCACGGTCAGATGCGGAAACAGGTTGAACTGCTGAAACACCATGCCGACGTCGCGGCGCACCGCGACGATATGCTTGGGATCGTCGGTCAACTCGATGCCGTCGACGACGACTCGGCCGCGCTGCCAGTCCTCCAGCCGGTTGATGCAGCGCAGCAGCGTCGACTTGCCTCCGCCGGACGGCCCGCAAATAATGATGCGCTCGCCGCGCGCCACCGTGAGATTGATGTCGCGCAGCACGTGAAAGTCGCCGAACCATTTGTGCAGGCCGACGATCTCGACCGCCGGTCCGGCTCCGGCGTCAGCTTGGGCCACATCGGGACCCACGTCGGTTCGATCTGCCATCGCAAAAACCTTTAGTGCCGATGCGCTCTCGTCAGCCGCGTTTCGACGTTGCGGGCGTAACGCGACATGCCATAGCAGCAGATGAAGTAGAACAAAGCGGCAAAAGCATAGCCGGTCACGCTGGTCACCGGCGTCGCCCAGCGCGGATCGGCGCGCGCCGCCTCAATGGTGCGCAGAAAATCGAAAATGCCGACGATGAAGACGAGCGTCGTGTCCTTAAACAAGCCGATGAAGGTGTTGACGATATTCGGCAGCGTCACCCGCAAAGCCTGCGGCAAGATGACGAGCGCCATCATGCGCCAGTACGGCAGGCCGAGCGCCCGCGCCGCCTCGTATTGGCCGCGCGGGATTGCCGCAAGCCCGCCGCGCACGACCTCCGCCATATAGGCCGAAGCGAACAGCGCAACGCCGATCAGCGCGCGAACGAGCTTGTCCGGCGACAATCGCTCGGGAACGAACAGCGGCAGCATGACGCTCGCCATGAACAAGACGGTGATCAGCGGCACGCCGCGGACGAACTCGATAAAGGTCACGGCGAACAGCTTGACGACCGGAATCTCGGAGCGCCGCCCGAGCGCGAGCAAAATGCCGAGCGGCAAGGAAACCACGATGCCGACGGTAGCAACCACGATGGTGACCAGGATGCCGCCCCACAGCGCGGTCGGAATGTCGATAAGGCCGAGGCGCGGCGCGCCGCTCAAAAGCACGTAGGACAGAACCGGCAGCGCGATGAAGAAATAGACGGCGCCGAGATCGCGGCGCGGCGCCGCAAGCCAGGCGAGCCAGCCGATGCCGAGTGCCAACGTCAGGAAGAATACGTCCACGCGCCAACGCTCGAAGATCGGATAAAAGCCGTAAACGAAATAGGAAAACCAGACGCGCACGAAAGCCCAGCAAGCGCCGGGATCGGGATTTGCCGGCGAAGCCAGGCAAGCCTCGCGATCGGCCCCCGACCATACGGCATCGAATACGAAAAATCGCAGCGATGGCGGCGCCGCCCAGACGATGAAAATAATGCAGACGAGCGTCAGCGCGCTATTGCCCGGCGATGAAAACAGGTTTTCCCGCAGCCAAGCGAGCATACCGGCGCGCTCCGCCGGCGGCGGCAGCCGTTCCGCCGGCACGGTGCGCAAGTAGTTTCGCTCGGCCGTTGCCGTCATCGCCGTCAGCGCTCCTCGACGGCGATCGCATACCCATAAAAATTCATGAGCAGCGACGTGACCAGGCTGATGACCAGGTAGACCGCCATAGTAATGGCGATCACTTCGACGGCCTGGCCGGTGAGATTGAGCACGCTGCCGGCAAATACCTGCACCAGATCGGGATAGCCGATGGCGACCGCGAGCGAGGAATTTTTGATCAGATTGAGATATTGGCTGGTCAGCGGCGGTACAATGACACGCATCGCTTGCGGGACGATGACGAACCGCAGCGCCGTACTCGATCGCAGGCCGAGCGCCTGCGCCGCCTCGGTCTGGCCGTGCGGCACCGCCAAAATGCCGGCGCGCACCGCTTCGGCGATGAAGGCTGCGGTATAGACCGACAGCGCCAAGAGTAACGCTGCGAATTCCGGAAGTATTTCGACGCCGCCCATGACGTTGAAGCGGCCCATCGCGGGGAAACTGAAGGACAGCGGAGCGCCGGAAACCACAAACACCACAGCTGGCATGACGACAATGAGGCCGAATGCCAGCCAAAAAATCCGCATCGGTTCGCCGGTGCGGTCCTGACGGCGGCGCGCCCACACCCGCAACACAAGGCTCGCGACGAGGCCGAACAGAAGCGCGATGAGGACGTAGCCAAAGCCTGCGGCGAGTTCCGGCCGGGGCAGAAACAGCCCGCGATTGTTGAGAAGGCCGCCGCCGGGAAGCGTCACACTGCCGCGCACCAGCGGCAGCGCTTTTAGAACGGAATTGTACCAGAACAACAGCTGCAACAAGAGTGGCACGTTGCGGATCAGTTCGACATAGCCGCCCGCGAGATGGGCGAGGAGCCAATTGCGCGACAGCCGCGCGATGCCGATAGCAAAGCCGAGCACGGTTGCAAGGACGACGCCGATGGCGGCGACCAAAAGCGTATTGAGAAGGCCGACCCAGAAGGCGCGCCCGAACGTCGAGGTGCTGGCCGAATAGTCGATCAGCGCCTGGCTGATGTCGAAACCGGCGGTATTGTTCCAGAAGCCGAAGCCCGAAGTGATATGGGCGTTGGCGAGGTTCTGCGTCGTGTTATGAATTGCGGCATAGGCAATCCCGCCGGCGATGGCGACCAGCGCAGTCTGCAGCGCGATGTTTCCCGTCCGGCGCACGACATGCGACGAAGTCGGCGGCGTCTGAACGAGATCCGGCATCGGAGAGCCCGCGGCTGCCACGGCCGGCGAGCGCAACCAGCTCAGCGGATCGGCAGGCCGTATTGCAAGCCGCCCTTGGTCCACAGCGCATTGAGACCGCGGGCAATCTTCAACGGCGAACCCTGACCGACGTTACGCTCAAAACTTTCGCCGTAATTGCCGACCGCTTTGATGATGCGATAGGCCCAGTCCTTGCTCAGTCCAAGCGATTGGCCGAATTGGCCCTCGACGCCGAGCAGGCGGCGGATATCCGGCGCGTCGGATTTCAGCATGTCGTCGACATTGTGCTGGTTGACGCCGAGTTCCTCCGCATCGACCATCGCGTAATGCGTCCAGCGCACGATATCTTCCCAGCTATCGTCGCCCTGGCGGACCGCCGGACTGAGCGGCTCCTTGGAGATGATTTCCGGCAACACGATATTGGCGTTCGGGTCGGCAAGCTGCAGCCGCGAGGCGTAGAGTCCCGATGAATCGGTGGTGAAGGAATCGCAGCGGCTAGAGTCATAGGCCTTGATCGCTTCATCCAGGGTCGCAAAGGTCACGGTTTTGAGCGACATGTGGTTTTGCCGGAAATAATCGGCGAGATTGAGCTCGGTGGTGGTGCCTTGCTGCACGCAGACCGCGGCGTCGTTGAGTTCGAGCGCTGAATTCACTTTCAGCGATTTGCGCACCATAAATCCCTGGCCGTCGTAGAAATGGACCGCGGCAAAGTCGATGCCGAGCGTGGTATCGCGCTCCATGGTCCAAGTGGTGTTGCGCGATAAGACGTCGACCTCGCCGGACTGCAGCGCGGTGAAGCGATTAGCGGCGATCAGGGGCACAAACTTGACCTGGGTCGGATCGTTGAAAATGGCGGCCGCAAGGGCGCGGCAGAAATCGACGTCAAATCCGGTCCAATTGCCTTGCGGATCGGGTATGCCGAAGCCAGCCAATTGGCCGTTCGCGCCGCAATTGAGCACGCCGCGGTCCTGCACCGCCTTGAGCGTTGCCGATTGCGCCGACGCCGCTTGCCCGCCGAATGGGAGCGCCATACCTGCGAGCGCTATGGCAAAGGTGAAAGCCGTGGCTACACGTTTCATGATGCGAATCATGATCTGGCCTTTCAGCATGAGGTGCGCGCAAATGCCCCGCGATGAAGCGCGCGTTACGGATGGTGGCCTGCCGGTCGAACTAGCTTTCGCCATCTGAGAACGATCGCGCTTTAAGGTCAAGGGGTTGACGAGAGCGGCCAATCCCGAGGTAATGCGCAAGCAACGCTGTTTTGCGAATTCGAGCCGAGATAGTGCCGAGATAGAACCATGAACGATGAGGGAAACAACGGTCAGCCGCGATCTAGTCGCATGGCGACAAAAATAGTGACGGCGGGGCGCGATCCCCGTTCCTACCACGGCTTCGTCAATCCGCCCGTCTATCACGCCTCGACCGTGCTCTATCCGAATGCCGAGGATTTCCTCGCGCATCGCGCGCGTTACCAATATGGCCGCCGCGGCACCCCGACCACCGAAGCGCTGGAACTCGCCTTGCAGGAGCTGGAAGGGCCGCAATGCGCAGGAGTCTCCCTGCTGCCGTCGGGGCTTGCGGCGATTTCGGCTGCTTTGCTGTCGGTCGTGCATGCCGGCGATCATGTGCTCGTCACCGACAGCGCCTACGGGCCGACGCGGAATTTCTGCGGACAGATACTTTCGCGGCTCGGCGTCACCACCAGCTATTACGATCCCAGCATCGGCGGCGCGATCGCCGAGCAGATTCAGCCGAACACACGCGCCGTCTATCTGGAATCGCCGGGCTCGCTCTCCTTCGAAATGCAGGACGTGGCGGCGATCGCCAAGGCCGCTCACGCCAAAGGCGCGCTGGTGCTGATGGACAACACCTGGGCGACGCCGCTTTATTTCCGGCCGCTCGACCACGGCGTCGATCTCGCCATCCAGGCCGGCACCAAATATATCGGCGGCCATTCCGACGTGATGCTTGGCACGGTCTCGGCCAATGCGGCATCGGTGGCGGCGCTGAAGAACACCGTGCGTCTGACCGGCCTGTGCGAAGGACCAGACGATGTCTATCTGGGCTTGCGCGGCTTGCGCACCCTAGGCATCCGGCTCGACCGCCATTATGAATCGGGCGTCGCGGTGGCGCGCTGGCTCGAAGGCCGGCCCGAGGTTTTGCGCCTGCTGCATCCGGCGCTGCCGAGCCATCCCGGCCACGCCATCTGGAAGCGCGATTTCACCGGCGCATCGGGGCTGTTCAGCATGGTGCTCAAGCCGGTGCCGAAAAAGGCCTATCACGCCTTCGTCGATACCCTGGAACTGTTCGGCATCGGCGCTTCGTGGGGCGGCTACGAGAGCCTTGCCATTCCGTTCGACTGCGCGCCATTGCGCACCGCGACGCGCTGGGAACCGGGCGGACCGACGGTGCGCTTCCATATCGGGCTTGAGGCGGTCGAGGACCTTACCGCCGATCTCGAGCGCGGCTTTGCCGCGCTCGCCGCGGCAACATAATCTCTGCTCAGACGACCGTCGTCGCTCTGTGGTCGCGCAAGACGAAATAGAGATTGCGCAGATAGACGAACACGCCGAAGGCCTGGCCGGCGATGAATACCGCGTCTTTGCGGTAAAGCGCATAGACGAGCAGCAAGAGGCCGCCGCCAATCGACAGAAACCAAAACGCCGTCGGCACGACGCTGTGTCCGGCGCGCTCGGATGCAATCCATTGCACCACGAAGCGCATGGTGAAGAGGCCTTGGGCGATCAGACCCAGGATCACCCACCAATCCAGCCTGGTGACGAAGACATCCGTAAGATAGGCCCCGACCGCGTGCGACATATCAATGAGCAAGGGTTATCTCCTGCGATTGCGGAACGCGCCTTCGGCGCCGGATAAGCCACCACACGCCGGCGAGATCGAGAATACCGATCCACAGCCGGTCCCAGAAACCGTAATTCGACGTGCCGTGGGCGCGCGGCCGGTCGACCACGTCGACATAGCCGATGGCGAAACCTTCGCGGCGAACCAGCGCCGGCAAGAAACGATGCAACCCGTCGAAATAAGGCAGCGATAAGAACAAATCGCGGCGGAACGCTTTCAGTCCGCATCCGGTATCGCGCGTGCCGTCCTTGAGCACGGCATTACGAACGGCATTGGCGATGCGCGACTGCAATTTCTTAAATCCCGTCGCCTTGCGGCCGACGCGCTGACCGGCGACGAGCCCGATCCGCGGCGCGCCGGCTTCGAGCGCGGCAACAAGCGCCGGAATGAACGCCGGATCGTTCTGGCCGTCGCCATCGAGCGTCGCCACGATCGGGGCACGCGCCATGGCAACGCCGGTGCGCACGGCAGCCGACTGGCCGCAGGATTTTTCGTGCCGGATTTGCCGCAAATACGGACGCTCCGACATCAAGCCGCGCAATTCCTGTTCTGTCGTATCGGCCGAGCCGTCGTTGACATAGACGATCTCGAACGCGCTACCGTGCAAGGCGCCGGCGATCTCGGCAACGAGCGGCGCGATATTGCCGGCTTCGTTGCGCACCGGCACCACCACCGATATTGCGGGTAAAGCTTCGCGCCCGCGGCTTTGCAAATTGTCTTCTGACATGGCGCAAGCTTCTAAGGCGCATCCGGCTTGGGTTCAATCGCATGGAAATTCTGGGCAGCGCTAGGCGACGCGGATGGCCTCGCCAAGCGCCGCCTTGATCCGCTGCCACGACGGCCCCGGATAGGCACGTAGATCGCGCGCGCAGAAGACCAGCCGCCGCGCCGCAAACCAGCGCCGCACCAAGTAGGCGCCCGCGGCGCCAGTCAACGCGCCGGCAATAACGTCACTCGGATGATGCGCCAGCACCGCGACCCGGCTCACCATGATGATGAGCGCATAGAGCCACATGACGAGGCGCGTGCGCGGCCATATGGCGCCGATCGCAATTGCAGCCGATACCGCCGTCGTAGCATGGCCGGACGGCATGCTGGCATATTCGGGCCGCCATACGAACGGCATATAGAGAAACGGATCGTCGTGGCCGCCGCCGCCGACATAGGGCCGCGCCCGCCCGATCAGGCGCTTGACGATGGCGACGAATAGGCCGGGCACGCCGATCGCCAGGAACAAAAATCCAACGCGGGCGGCGAGCGCCGTGAGCACGCTTTGCGAAACCCGGGACAGCGCGGGCGACACCAGCGCCGCCAAGCACAGCACGATGGCGGCGAACGGAATGAGGAACCAGCCTGACAGGCCGAAATTGGTGATGTTCTCGAACGCGTCCCGAATCCGGCCTGGCTCATGGCGTGCCCAATGACTTGCCGCCGCATCGACGGCGAACATCGAAGCGACGACCACATAGAGCGTCGCCACCGTGGCGGCGATAGCAGGCAGCGATGGCCGCAGCATCTTGGCCGGCGGCGGCGGCGCGACAGCGAGAGTCCAACGCTCGAGATTTTTCAGCGCATTGCGGCAAAGCCGCTCGATCGGGCGTAGCCCGCGAGCGGGATCAGCGCCGCGTACCACTGCCATTTCGTCGGGCGGCGCCTTCGGCCCATTCACGGCGCGCCTGCCGATTGGAACACCGCAATGGTAATCGGCTTGCCGACGCTGATGTTGTAGCCCTCGATGCGCGGCCCACGGTCGTAGCGTAAGCCGATCGCCTCGGCGCGTAGCGCGAATTCGCGCTCCTGCGGCGCGTCGACAAAGGCGAACCGGCAGCTGCCGCCGCGCAGGAAATCGGCGGCGCCGTCGGCATCGGTGAAGCGGGTATTGGTGCCGGCGAGGAAAACCAGGCTCGGCTCTTGGTAGCCGGTGGAGGCGGCGACCGGATGCGGGCAGCCGAACTCATGCAGCACTTGCACGAGCGCCACCGAGGGAAACGCCGGCGTCAGCGACGGCACAATAACGGCGTACATGCCAAAGGCCATCAGTACCGACGCGGCCGTAGCGCGCATAAACGCGCGCTCGGCGCCGTCGGCATCGTATAGTTGCCAGGCAAAGAGCCCGCAGACGATGGCCGCGGCGAAGAACGGCCAAGCGAGCAACGCTAGATCGCGATCGATCACAACCGCGGCGATCACCGCAATCACGCTGACGATCACCGGCACCAGGAACCACCACATGATGCCGCGGACCAGCCACACCCGTCGCGACAACACGCGTGTCTCCACCGCGCCGGCGATCAAAATGGCGATCGCCGGATAGAGCGGCAGCACGTAATGCGGCAGCTTGGTCACCACCAGCTCGAACACGATCCACGACGGCACCAGCCAGGCCAGAAGAAAGCGCGCGGCAGGCTCGCGGCGCACCGCCCACACCGCCGGCGCCGCCAATCCCGCCAACATCGAAGCCGGAAAGAAGGTGGCGAAGAACAAAAGCACGTAGAGGCCCGGCGGTGCGCCATGGGCTTCTTGCGAGCTTGCGACCTTGGCGAGCATGTCCTCGCCGACGGAAGCGACCAGAAATTGGCTACCGACACGCCAGTAGATGGCGATGAACCATGGCAGGACGAGGAGGAACATCCAGGCAATGCCCGGCAACGGCCGCAGCGCCAACAGCCAGCGCGCAGAGCGATCGAGGATCGACAAGGTCGCCGCGGCTAATCCGACGACCATCAATATGAGCGCACCCTTGACCAAAATACTGACCGCAATCGCCGTCCAAAATACCGCGAGCAGGCCGAGCCTCGGCGAAGCCTCGTCGCGGCGCGGGGCAAGATAGACGCGCGCCAATACGCTCATGGCGAGAATGACGGTGAAGAGCAGCACGGCATCGGTCTTGGCCAATCTCGCCTCGACGCCGAGAATGGTCGAGGCCGCCATCATCAAAGCGGACAACACGGCGCCGCGGCGGCTGACGAAGGCGAGCGCGCACCAATAGGTCGCCAGCACGGCGCCAATGGCGCCGAGCAAGGACGGCACGCGGTAGAGCCAGATGGTGGTATCCGCATTGGGCAGCCCCAGCGCGCTCGCCGTGTTCACCACGGCAGCCTGCATCCAGTAGATGCCGACCGGTTTTCGATAGCGCACGTCGTCCTGGTAACGGATATCGACATAATCGCCGGTTTCGATCATCTGCTTGGTGGCTTGCGCGAAATAAGCCTCATCGCGATCGACCGGCGGAATCTGAAAAAAACCCGGCAGGAAGGCGAAGAGCGCGATGAGCACCAGCACGGCCGCCGCCCGCCGGTGCGAGCTTGCGGCGTAATCGAACAGCGCGGTTAAGCCCTTGGCGGGCCAGCCGGACCGCGATCCCCAGCTGCTGGTCGTGCTCATAAGCGGCTTATCGTTGACGCATTATCTTGTCCGAGCACCGGTCCAAAGCCCGCATCGGAGCCGGGCGGACGGCTTTCGGCATGTGGTCCTAAATGCCAGCCGACAATAGTGAATTGCACCTCAGCGGGGAAGCGCTGCCATCGGTTTCCTGCCCCCGCGCCGACGTGGGGAATGATCGTGTCGGGGTCAAGGCCGAATAAGCGTTGCAAAACTTGACCCATCGTCGCGCTTACCGCCGCCGAAGGCGCGATTTACCCGGCATTTGGGGGCAGGTTTTACTATATGATCGGGCTTCCGCGGCCCCGTAGCTCAGGGGATAGAGCAACAGCCTTCTAAGCTGAAG
>CAWAEV010000020.1:0-133600 GCA_963780925.1 uncultured Alphaproteobacteria bacterium
GGTCTATACGGGGGCTATTTCCTGGAACTGCTTCGCTGCCCGCGGAATCCATTAACCGCAGACAACATACGCAATTCGTCACCACCCGTTGGCCCACGAATATTAACGTGGTTCCCATCGACTACGCCTTTCGGCCTCGCCTTAGGGACCGGCTGACCCTGCGCAGATTAGCTTTACGCAGGAACCCTTGGACTTTCGGCGGGAGTGTCTCTCACACTCCTTTTCGTTACTCATGCCAGCATTCGCACTTCTGTAACCTCCAGGAGCCCTCACGGGTCTCCCTTCACGGGCTAACAGAACGCTCCGCTACCGCATGCACTTGCGTGCACACCCAAAGCTTCGGCTCGTGGCTTGAGCCCCGTTACATTTTCGGCGCAAGAACCCTTATTTAGACCAGTGAGCTGTTACGCTTTCTTTAAAGGATGGCTGCTTCTAAGCCAACCTCCTGGTTGTTTTGGGATTCTCACATCCTTCCACACTTAGCCACGAATTGGGGGCCTTAGCTGTTGGTCAGGGTTTTTTCCCTCTTCACGACGGACGTTAGCACCCGCCGTGTGTCTCCCGGATAGTACTTGTGGGTATTCGGAGTTTGGTTGGGTTTGGTAAGACGGTAAGTCCCCCTAGCCCATCCAGTGCTCTACCCCCCACAGTATTCGTCCGAGGCGCTACCTAAATAGCTTTCGCGGAGAACCAGCTATTTCCCAGTTTGATTAGCCTTTCACCCCTAGCCACAACTCATCCGAGGCTTTTTCAACAGACACCGGTTCGGCCCTCCAGCAGGTGTTACCCTGCCTTCAGCCTGGTCATGGCTAGATCACTAGGTTTCGGGTCTAATCCGACGAACTGAACGCCCTATTCAGACTCGCTTTCGCTGCGCCTACGCCTATCGGCTTAAGCTTGCTCGTCAGATTAAGTCGCTGGCCCATTATACAAAAGGTACGACGTCACCCAGGACGAACCTTGGGCTCCGTCTGCTTGTAGGCATTCGGTTTCAGGTCTTTTTCACTCCCCTCGTCGGGGTGCTTTTCACCTTTCCCTCACGGTACTTGTTCGCTATCGGTCGCTGAGGAGTACTTAGGCTTGGAGGGTGGTCCCCCCATGTTCAGACAGGATTGCACGTGTCCCGCCTTACTCGAGGACGATCCTTCGCATTACCCGTACGGGGCTCTCACCCACTGCGGCGCGCTTTTCCAAACGCTTCCGGTTGTCTCTGGATCGTCACTGGCCTGGTCCGCTTTCGCTCGCCACTACTAGCGGAGTCTCGGTTGATGTCCTTTCCTCCGGGTACTGAGATGTTTCAGTTCCCCGGGTTAGCTTAAAACCCCCTATTTTATTCGGAGATCCTATTCCTTCTTTTGATAGCGGAAGTCCGAAACCTCTCAATCCCTTGTGCGGGATGTTCGGCCTCGTTTCCGAGACCGAGGTCTCGGAATTCCACTATCGAAGGTGGGTTTCCCCATTCGGAAATCCGCGGATCAAAGCTCCTTCGCAGCTCCTCGCGGCTTATCGCAGCGTAGTACGTCCTTCATCGCCTCTCAGCGCCAAGGCATCCACCAAATGCCCTTAAGACACTTGATCGCTCTCATTATCAATGCCCATCCATCTCGGCGATGGCCCGCAGCAAATTCGAGCTGAATGCATTTGCGTTCAACCAGATTTTGTCGCGGCGGACACTGATTAGAAAGACCAGCTTGCTTCATAAGATCGACCCAACGGCATTGCGGTCAAGCTTTGCCGACGTTTCAGGCATCAGTCATCGAATGTCAGTCGTCAGAACAACGCTTCTGATTACCGATCACCGACTTCCAATCCCCGAATGGAGATAGCGCACCGCCCGTAGCTCACGCCACGCGCAGCGCTCGGATCGATCTCCTCTTCACGATGTCAGATAACTTGCGCGCCATCGGCACTCGTCCAAGAACGGACAACGGCCGAGAGCACGCTGATTGAATTTTCTCACGAACGAGCTTTTGCACGGGCTATTTGAAGCCGGCGGAAGACGGAAGTCGGCCACGTGTCTGGTGGAGCCAGACGGGATCGAACCGACGACCTCCTGCTTGCAAAGCAGGCGCTCTCCCAACTGAGCTATGGCCCCGCACCAGTCGGCGCTGATAAGTCAGTATTAACTGGCTTGCCAAGCCGTAGCTCGCGCGCCGGAAGTGCCCGCCTTCGCCCTTCGGGCTACGGCGTGGCAGCCTTCGCTGCGCTGCGCGAGCGAAGGCTGGTGGGCCTGGGAAGATTTGAACTTCCGACCTCACGCTTATCAAGCGCGCGCTCTAACCAACTGAGCTACAAGCCCGGAACAGGAGTCAGTAATCAGCGGTCAGCGATCAGAAACACTCTCGTCCTATCTGATTACCGAATACTGATTACTGACTCCTGGCCTGCTCGTTCGCGAAGAAAGAGAAATGAAGACGGCGGCGTCCTGCCAGTGGGCAAAACGATCGTGAAACCGATCTGCCCTGATGTTTCCAAGAGATCCGATAGAAACGCGTGAGGGCGTCTCTGAAGGGATCATCCTTAGAAAGGAGGTGATCCAGCCGCAGGTTCCCCTACGGCTACCTTGTTACGACTTCACCCCAGTCGCTGATCCTACCGTGGCCGGCTGCATCCTTGCGGTTTGCGCACCGTCTTAAGGTAAAACCAACTCCCATGGTGTGACGGGCGGTGTGTACAAGGCCCGGGAACGTATTCACCGCAGCGTGCTGATCTGCGATTACTAGCGATTCCAACTTCATGTGCTCGAGTTGCAGAGCACAATCCGAACTGAGACGGCTTTTTGAGATTTGCGCAGGATTACTCCATTGCATCCCATTGTCACCGCCATTGTAGCACGTGTGTAGCCCAGCCTGTAAGGGCCATGAGGACTTGACGTCATCCCCACCTTCCTCGCGGCTTATCACCGGCAGTCCCCTTAGAGTGCCCAACTGAATGATGGCAACTAAGGGCGAGGGTTGCGCTCGTTGCGGGACTTAACCCAACATCTCACGACACGAGCTGACGACAGCCATGCAGCACCTGTCTCCGGTCCAGCCGAACTGAAGAGTTCCATCTCTGGTACTCGCGACCGGGATGTCAAAAGCTGGTAAGGTTCTGCGCGTTGCTTCGAATTGAACCACATGCTCCACCGCTTGTGCGGGCCCCCGTCAATTCCTTTGAGTTTTAATCTTGCGACCGTACTCCCCAGGCGGGATGCTTAATGCGTTAGCTGCGCCACTGACGGGTAAACCCGACAACGGCTAGCATCCATCGTTTACGGCGTGGACTACCAGGGTATCTAATCCTGTTTGCTCCCCACGCTTTCGCACCTCAGCGTCAGTACCGGGCCAGTGAGCCGCCTTCGCCACTGGTGTTCTTGCGAATATCTACGAATTTCACCTCTACACTCGCAGTTCCACTCACCTCTCCCGGACTCAAGCTTCTCAGTATCAAAGGCAGTTCTGGAGTTGAGCTCCAGGATTTCACCCCTGACTTAAAAAGCCGCCTACGTGCGCTTTACGCCCAGTGATTCCGAGCAACGCTAGCCCCCTTCGTATTACCGCGGCTGCTGGCACGAAGTTAGCCGGGGCTTCTTCTGCGGGTACCGTCATTATCTTCCCCGCCGAAAGGGCTTTACAACCCTAGGGCCTTCATCACCCACGCGGCATGGCTGGATCAGGCTTGCGCCCATTGTCCAATATTCCCCACTGCTGCCTCCCGTAGGAGTCTGGGCCGTGTCTCAGTCCCAGTGAGGCTGATCATCCTCTCAGACCAGCTACTGATCGTCGCCTTGGTGGGCCGTTACCTCACCAACTAGCTAATCAGACGCGGGCCGATCCTTCAGCGATAAATCTTTCTCCTTACGGACGTATCCGGTATTAGCCCAAGTTTCCCTGGGTTGTTCCGAACTGAAGGGCGCGTTCCCACGTGTTACTCTCCCGTCTGCCGCTCCGTATTGCTACGGCGCTCGACTTGCATGTGTTAGGCCTGCCGCCAGCGTTCGCTCTGAGCCAGGATCAAACTCTCAAGTTGGAGAGAGATCTGATCTCGGCTGATCACAACGTTTGACGAGGTCCCTACACGTCCGATCGCTTGCGCGATCGGCCGATGTAGAAAACCTTGAAACGTAAGACCGCCGAAGTCTCTTCCATGGCCTTTTCCGCGACAAGGTTGCCCCGATCGCGAAAGCGGCCCGCAAGGACACCGCCGTCCACGTTTCTCTTTCTTCCGATTCACTTGTCAAACAGCCCGGAACCTTGCGGCCCGTCGTCCAGTAGACTTGATCCGGCTAGGCCGGAGAAACCAGAACCCCGCACATCCGACGCGGCGACGCGAACATGGCCATCAGGAGCATGGCCGGATGCTCGGTCACCGTGTGAACAGTGAGGGGCTTCGCGGACGCGCCATCGCGCTCGGCGGCGGCGCGCCCAAGAGGTGCTATATAGTCTTCGGCGGGCGCAATTGTCAACCTTCTGACATGCGAATTCGGCGCCTGTGGATCGCCGAAAGGACGGCAATTTTTGCCTGACCTGACGCTGCGATGGCAGGGCGGACCGACGCGGGCCGTCTGTCAGGCAGAGCCGCTAGGTCGCGGTCCCCATTCGATTTTTCGCTCGCGCCGCGCCGTACTACGGCCACATTCCTCCGCCGTTCTTGGCATGACCCTATCGGGATGTCGCAGCCAGGGGAAGCGACAGCATCACACAAGTTTTGCGCCTCGACAAAACCGGGGCTTGTTGACGGTCCGGGGACGGTCAGGGCATCGTCTCGAAATGCGAAGTCGATCGCGAGCGCAAGGCCGCGGTCGAGGCAATCTGGCCAAGGACGTGGGCAACGACTTGGGGACGTAATCTTGGACCAAGCTAGGCCGCGCGGCGCAAGAGACTTTCCGCCTCGGAGGTTTCATGCCGAGGCGATTGATCTCGGCAACGAGCCGCCGCTTTCGGCAGACGGCGCCGGCAGCCTGGTCGACCGGCGCCGGCTCTCGGTGCAATGGTTTTCCGGAACAATCCTCACCGGACTGTGCGGCGCGGCGCTGATGGGCGGCGCCGTTTTTGCGTCGCTCGACGGCGAGACCAATTTTGCCAGCGCCCCCGAGCAGGTCGAGAGCGCTTTGCGCGGCGCGATTTCCAGCATCGGCGATCGCTTGAGCAGCGTGCATAAGACCGACCGGCTACCGGCGCTCAGCGAGCCGGCCGTCGCGCGCGAGGTACTGCGCGTGCCGATCTCCTCGCGCGTGCGCAACCGCGAAACAATCCGGGTCCGTTCCTACGAACGCGTCACCGGCAACCTCTCGCTCACGGCGAGCGACCTGTCCGCCAATATTCCGCCGTTCAATCCGCAAAAACTGCTGACTGATTCCGTCGCCGGCGACGATCAGACGCCGGCGGCCGAACCGGACGCCGAAGTTTCGTTCGTTACCTGCGATCTGGTGCCCCCCGCCAGATCTGTCAAAGCATTGTTGCCCGCAGTGTCGCCGGCGGTGTGCGACCTCAATTCGTTGTTGTCGAAGGTCAAGTCGTCGACGCTGTTGCCGCTCGATGACGTGCTCACCCAGGTCCGCGACGTTGCCGCCACGGTCGGGATGGGAAAGAGCCTCCTTGCCAACGCGGCTTGGACGCCAAGCCTGAAACTGGGTTACGCGCCCGAACACGACGGCGACAATTATTTCGGCTTCGCACCACGCGTCGTTCCTGAGAACGTCACGTTGTTGCCGAAGACGACCACGCAGATCAACGGCGGCGGCGATTGGAGCGAACGCCAGGTCATCGTTAAAAAGGGCGAGACGGTCGGTTCGATCCTGCGCGAGCTCGGCGCCGCGCCCGACGAGATCAAGAGCATCATCGGCGTAATCGGACCGGCGGCGCTGGAAGGCGGCATCAAGGAAGGCGAGAAGCTGCGCGTACTGATGACGCCTGCCGGCCTCGGTCACATGGAGCCGCTGCGTGTCATCATCGCCGGCGATGCCGGCATTACGGCCGCGGTGGCGCTGTCCGACCTCGGCCAATACGTTCCCGTCGACACTCGCAACATCGACACCGAGGTCACCGACACCGGCGAGGACGAAGCCGACCAAAACGACACGAGCGGCGTGGGCCTTTATCAGAGCCTGTGGGAGACCGCGCTGCGCAACAATGTGCCGAAGCCGGTGATCGAGGATCTGGTGCGCATCTACTCGTACGACGTCGATTTCGAGCGCAAAGTGCAGCCCGGCGACAGTTTCGACGTGCTGTATTCGAACGAGGAAAACGGCGAGGGTGCGGCCGAGGTGCGCTACGCCGCGCTCACGATTGGCGGCGAGACCAAAAAATATTACCGCTTTCAGACTTCCGACGACGGCGTTTACGACTACTACGACGAAGACGGCGTCAGCGATAAGAAGTTCTTGGTCCGCAAGCCGGTTCCGACCGGCATCGAGACCTCGCCGTTCGGCTGGCGCACGCATCCTCTGCTCCACATCAGCGAGATGCATACCGGCGTGGACTGGGGCGCGCCATTCGGCACGCCGATTTTCGCCGCCGGTAACGGCGAGATCGAGGAGATCGGGCTCAAAGGCGGTTACGGCAAATATGTGCGCATCCGTCATGCCAACGGTTATGAGACAGCTTACGGCCATATGACCGCGTTCGCGCGCGGCCTGCAGGTCGGCAGCCGCGTGCGCCAGGGCCAGATTATCGGCTTCGTCGGATCGAGCGGTCTATCGACCGGCTCACACGTGCATTTCGAAATTATCGTCAACGGCCGCTTCGTCGATCCGATGCGGGTCAAGCTGCCGCGCGGTCGCGTGCTCGACGGCGACACGCTGGCGAGCTTCGAGAAAGACCGTACGCAGCTCGATGCCGTATTGGCGGCCGCGCCGCTGTCGCATATCGCACAGGCGCATTAGGGATTGAATGGCGCAAGATCGGATCGCAGTGGCGTCGAGCCGGCTGTGGGCGCTCTGCCGCTTCAGTCTCACGCGTTTGATTTTTCCGGCCCGCATAGTCGCCGATCAGATCGGGGTTTCCACCAATATCGTGGACTTCTGGCTGACGCCGTGGCGGCGCGTCGATGAGCATTTGCCGCTGTCTCATATCGCCGAAGTGATCCACAGCCGCGGTTTCTTTTGGGACGCGATCAGCGTGGAAAGCTCCGGCGGGCTCAATCCGCTGCGCGTGCGCGGCCTGCCGAAAGGCCGAGCACGCTACTTCGTCGAGCAGGTGCGCGAGCGCATCAACGACAGCGCAGTTACGCCGCCGCCGCCACTGCGCCATTGAAGCTTAAGCCGTCGCGGCCGGCCGAAATCTTGACCTTCTCACCGTCCTTGATCTGGCCGGAGAGAATGAGCTCGGCCAACGGATCCTGCACATGCTTCTGGATCACGCGCTTCAGTGGCCGCGCGCCATAGGCCGGATCGTAGCCCTTCTCGGCGAGCCACTCGCGCGCCCGCGCATCGAGCGCAATCGCGATTTTGCGATCTTCCAGGAGCTTTTGCAGCCGTTCGACCTGGATGTCGACGATGCGCCCCATATGCTCACGCTTGAGCCGATGGAACAGAATAATCTCGTCAACGCGGTTTAAGAACTCCGGCCGGAAATGCGCGCGCACGTCGGCCATCACCAAATCACGGACTTTGTCGGTGTCTTCGCCTTCAGCCTGCGCCACCAGATATTCGGCGCCGAGATTCGAGGTCATGACGATGAGCGTATTGCGGAAGTCGACGGTGCGGCCCTGCCCGTCGGTCAGACGGCCGTCGTCGAGCACCTGCAGCAACACGTTGAAGACGTCCGGATGCGCCTTTTCGATCTCGTCGAACAGCACGACCTGATAAGGCCGCCGCCGCACTGCTTCGGTGAGCGCACCGCCCTCCTCGTAGCCGACATAGCCGGGCGGCGCGCCGATGAGCCGCGCCACCGAATGCTTCTCCATATATTCCGACATGTCGATGCGGACGAGCGCATGCTCGTCGTCGAACAGGAACTGCGCCAGCGCCTTGGTCAGTTCGGTCTTGCCCACACCGGTCGGGCCTAAGAACATGAACGAACCGATCGGCCGGTTCGGGTCCTGTAGCCCCGCCCGGGCGCGGCGCACGGCGGTCGACACCGATTTGACGGCTTCGGCCTGGCCAACCACGCGCTTGCCGATCTGGTCTTCCATTTTCAGGAGCTTTTCGCGCTCGCCTTCGAGCATGCGATCGACCGGAATGCCGGTCCAGCGCGACACTACCTGCGCAATATGGTTCGCGGTCACCGCCTCTTCGGCGACGATTCCGCTCGCGGTCGGCCCGCTGGCATCTTTCAGCTTGGCTTCGAGCTGCGGCAGCACGCTGTACTGCAATTCACCGGCGCGCTGATAATCGCCGCGGCGGATGGCGTCGGCGAGATCGTTCTTGGCTTTGTCGAGTTGCTTCTGCAATTCCGCAGCCGAACTGAGCTTGTCCTTCTCGGACTTCCATTTCGCCGTGAGCGCATCGGCCTTTTCTTGCAAGCCGGCAAGATCCTTCTCCAGCCGCTTCAGCCGATCCTTCGACGCCGGGTCGCTCTCTTTCTTGAGCGCCTCCTGCTCGATTTTCAGCCGCACGATTTCGCGGTCGAAATTATCGAGCTCTTCCGGCTTGGAATCGATCTGCATGCGCAAGCGTGCCGCCGCCTCGTCGACCAGATCGATGGCCTTGTCGGGCAGGAAGCGGTCGGAGATGTAGCGGTGCGACAGCGTCGCCGCGGCAACGAGCGCGCCGTCGGTGATCCTCACTTTATGGTGCGCCTCGTACTTTTCCTTCAAGCCGCGCAGGATTGAAATCGTGTCCTCGACCGTGGGCTCCTCGACGTAAACCGGCTGGAAGCGCCGCGCCAAAGCGGCGTCCTTCTCGACATGCTTCTTATATTCGTCGAGCGTGGTGGCGCCGATGCAATGCAATTCGCCGCGCGCCAGCGTCGGCTTCAATAGGTTCGACGCGTCCATCGCGCCGTCGGCTTTGCCGGCGCCGATGATGGTGTGCATCTCGTCGATGAACAGCACGTAAGCGCCGGCCGAACCGGTGACTTCCTGGAGCACCGCTTTGAGCCGCTCCTCGAACTCGCCGCGATACTTGGCGCCGGCGATCAACGCGCCCATGTCGAGCGCGAGCAGCTTCTTGTCCTGCAGACTTTCCGGCACGTCGCCGTTGACGATGCGCAGAGCGAGACCCTCGACGATCGCGGTCTTGCCGACGCCGGGCTCGCCGATGAGGACCGGGTTATTTTTCGTGCGCCGCGACAACACCTGGATGGTGCGGCGGATTTCCTCGTCGCGTCCGATGACGGGATCGAGCTTGCCGTCCCTCGCGGCCTGGGTCAGATCGCGCGCGTATTTCTTCAGCGCATCGTAGGCATTCTCCGCCGAGGCGCTGTCGGCGGTGCGGCCCTTGCGCAACGCTTCAATCGCCGCATTAAGCGTCTGCGGCGTGACGCCGGCATTGGCTAGAATTTTTCCGGCCTCGCTGTTCTTCTCGAGGGCGAGAGCGAGCAAGAGTCGTTCAACAGTGACAAAACTATCGCCGGCCTTTTCGCCCGCCTTCTCGGCGGTGTCGAACACGCGCGCCAAAGCCGGATCGAGATAAATTTGACCGGCCCCACCGCCGGAAATCTTCGGCCGCTTGGCAAGCGCGGCCTCGGTGGCCGCAAGCGCGGCGCGCGAATTGCCGCCGGCGCGGTCAATAAGACCGGCCGCCAACCCTTCCGGGTCGTCGAGCAGGACTTTTAACAAGTGTTCGGGGGCGAATTGCTGGTGTCCCTCGCGTTGCGCGAGCGACTGGGCGGACTGAACGAAACCGCGGCTGCGGTCGGTATATTTCTCGAAATCCATGTCACTTCCCTCGGCCTATTCCGGCGCCTTTAAAGCACAACCGGAACATCGTCATTGGGTTCGTTTAGGCTTTTGCGCTGGCAAAACCATGATGTAAGTCAAAGGTTTCAGCCCACGCTCGGCGGGTCCCCGAAGGCAATCCGCTGGATGAAAATATGGTATCGAAAGCCGCCGGGAAAAGAGGCAGTGCGAACCGTATGGCTAAAATTCAATCGATCTACCGCTATCCGATTAAGGGGCTCACCCCCGAGCGGCTAGCGCGCACCACCCTGCAAGCCGGGCAAACCGTTCCCGGCGACCGCCTCTATGCCATCGAGAACGGCCCTTCGGGCTTCGATCCCGCTTCGCCCAGCTATTTATCGAAGACGCATTTCCTGATGCTGATGAAGAACGAGCGCCTCGCCAGCCTGCGCACGTCGTTCGATCAGGACAGCCACATGCTTACCATTGAAATTCCCACCCTTCCCTCCCCCACGAGCGGGGGACGATTTTGGGAGACGAAGGTTTGCGCCGACTTGCGCACCGACGCCGGCCGCGCGGCGGTCGAGCGCTTTTTCGCCGAATATTGCGCCGACGAATTGCGCGGGCCGCCGAAAATCCTCCACGCCAAAGGCCACAGCTTCTCCGACGTTGCCCGCAAGGTCGTCTCGATCATCAACCTCGCCTCGGTCGCCGCGATCGAGGACATGGTCGGCGCGACGGTGAACCCCCTGCGCTTCCGCGGCAATGTCTATGTGCAAGGCTGGCCGGCCTGGAGCGAGCTCGATCTCGTCGGCAAAACACTCAGCAGCGGCGGCGCGCGCCTGAAAGTCGTCAAGCGCATCGTCCGCTGCGCCGCTACCAATGTCGATCCCTTAACCGGCATCCGCGACTTGAATATTCCGCAGACGCTGCTGCGCAATTTGGACCACGCCGATTGCGGGATTTATGCCGAGGTGATCGAGGGCGGAGAGATTGCCGAAAGGGACGAGATCGCGATTATCTAATCACGTCCCCGCATTGGGGTCGTGATAGAGCGCGCCGACGATGCCGGTGACACCGGGCTTGGCCTCGGCGAGGTAATAGCGGCCGTCGCGATCGCGGCTCAATCGTCCAGCTTGGCGCAGTTCGTCGAGCGCGCAAGCGACTTCACGGCCGTCGCGGCTGCCGATGCCCTCGACGATGTCGGCATAGAACATCGGGCCAGAGCCGAGCGCCTGTTCGACGGTCTGATAGCGCGCCGGACCTTGGAAAACTTTGGCCGCGCATCGGATCAGCGGAATCTCGCCGTCGCGGCCGAACGGCCGCGTACAGTCGAAACCGGATTTGGCGCCGGTGCGCCGGCCGTTGAGCGACGGGTCCATGGTCATGCCCATCATGCCTTGCAGCACCACGAGATCCTCATCGGCCTGGAAACGCGTGCCCATGGCCCAATCGACCTGGCGGTTGTCACGGATATCGATATCCTCGTCGAACACATAGACGTGCTTGAGCGGCATGATGCCGCCGAACAGCGCGGCGATGGCGGCGCGCGCCTCGCCATAGACCCGCTGCCGGATCGATACCCGCAGCGTGTTCGAGCCGCCGGAGACTTCACGCAGATAGACCGCGATCGGCTCGCGCACGCAATTTTTCAAAATCCGCATCGCCTGCGCCTCGGCGCGCAACGCCGATATGACCGCGCTGTCGGTCTCGTCGAGCTTGAATGCCGAGCCGTGCAACAGCGTGTGGTGCATCACGTCGGCGCGCATGGTGATCGCGGTGCAATGGAACACCGGGTCCATGTGGATCGAGCCGTAATAGCCCATATATTCGCCGTACGGCCCTTCCGGTTCGACATAGCCGCGTTCGTCGAGATAGCCTTCAAGCGTCACCTCGGCGTCGGCCGGCACCAGAATATCGTTGGTCAGGCTCTTCACCACCGGCGCCGGCTCGGCGCGGAATTGCGCGACCAGCGCCAGTTCGTCGCCGCCTTGCCGGGTCGTCGCGGCAAAAAAATCGAGCGGATGCGCGCCGGCGGTGAAGGTCACCGGCAATTTCTCGCCGCGCGCCACGCTCGCGGTGTAGATGCGCTTGAGATCGGACGGCGCGGTGACGTTGATGCCGCATTCGGTGCGGTTGCGCAGCGACAGCCGCCGGCAGCCGACATTGCGTCGCCCGGTCGCCGGATCGATGGTGTAATCAATGGCGGAGCTCATGTAGCAGGAGCCGTCCAGCGCGTGCTGCGGGTGGAACGGCAGCTTGGTAAGATCGACGTCCTTGCCGGTGATCTTGATCGCATGCACCGGCGCATCCGCCGACGGCACTTCGACGACCGGCTGCGGATTGGCGAGCCGCTTGAAATATTCGTCGTACAGCTTGGATTCGGTGGTTTCGAAAGCGACGGCGAGGCGCTTGCGACTGCCGGCGGTCTTGGCGACGAGCTCGACCTGTTCCGGTCCCGCCTTTTTGAACAGCACGGCCTTGTCGGTGCGCTCGATGACGGCGCTCAGCTCGGTCAGCGGCATCGGCCGCTCGTGCACCTCCACTTCGCCGAGATCGATCAGCTGCTCGACGAAGCTGCGCAGCCGGTATTTATCGAAGTCGAGATTGGATGTGGCCCGGGTCATTGTCGAAATGACACCAGTGCCGGAGCTATAAGTCAACCGGCGCGACCGCACAGGTACTACGCGGCTGGCGCGAGAGCCTACTTGCCCCAGCCGAAGTGGTAGTTCAGCCCGGCGCGCACGACATTGTCGTGCATCGACACATTGTCGGTCGGCGCTATGCCGCAGCCGGTGCCGCAATTGGACCGGCCGAGGTCGACGTGGAGGTATTCGGCCTTGGCGCTCCAGTTGCCAGGCAGCGCGAATTCGAGGCCGCCGCCGACGGCCCAGCCGGCATTGGTCGAGCTGGCGCCGGCAAAGCCCGGCGTCGAGGCATTGATATCGCCGACGGCAAGACCGCCGGTGACATACGGCAAGATGCCGCCGAACGCATAGCCGACGCGGCCGCGCACGGTCGAGAGCCAGATATTTTCGGTGGTGCAGCCGGCTGCGCATCCGGTCGCGCTCGTGCCTTTGAGGTTCGACCAGTCCATGTCGCCTTCGAGGCCGAGCACCGTGTTGCCGAATTGCCAATTGTAGCCGGCGGTGCCGCCGACCTGAGCGCCGGAAAGGTCGACCGGCGTCGAGGTGGCGCTCCACCACGAACGGCCCCAACCGCCGCCGGCATTGGCGCCGAGGTAAAACCCGGTCCAGTTGTAAGCTTGGGTCACTTCCGCCGGCGGCGCCTTGGTGTAGAGCGGCGCGACCGACAGATCGGCCGCCGCGGCACACTGCGCCGCAAGTAGCGCCCCAAGCGCGAAAAATCCGGCGATAAGCCTGTTCATCATTGAATTTCCGGCCTCACTGGCGTCGGCGCCTTAAGGTGGCCGCCGTTCGCGGTGCCACTGTGCGCATAACTTGGTTACCTCGGTCTTACCGGTATGGTTAAGCCCGAAGCAGCGTCGGCCCTTACCCTCGTACTTGGTTGATCAGATAGGCGAAATTGTGCCGGCGCCGCGGCGGCTCCTGGGCGGCTATTGGGTACCCGGAACGCAACGATTGAGGCTTGCTGCGGGTTCCCGGCGGACAGCGAAGACGATGCTATAATGTCGGGCGAAAAGTCGGAGTCCCGAGTCAGGTGAAGCGTCGATGAACTGGATTTCCAACGTCGTACGGCCGAAAATCCGCAGCATCCTGCGGCGCGAAGTGCCGGAAAATCTCTGGATCAAATGTCCGGAGACCGGCCAGCTCGTGTTCTACAAGGACGTCGAGTCCAACCTGTTCGTCATTCCGGGCTCGAACTACCACATGCGCATGAGCGCAACCGCGCGGCTCAAATCGATGTTCGACAACCAAACCTGGTTCGACATCGCGGTGCCGGAAGTGCCGGTCGATCCGTTGAAATTCCGCGACGAACGCCGCTACGTCGACCGGCTCAAGGACGCGCGGAGCAAGACCGGCCTGAACGACGCAGTCAAGCTCGGCTACGGCAAGCTCGACGGCTTCGCCGCCGTCATCGGCGTGCAAGATTTCGATTTCATGGGCGGCTCGCTCGGCATGGCGGCAGGCGAGGCAGTCATCAAGGGTCTCGACACCGCCGTTGAGAAGGGCTGCCCGTGCGTGCTGTTTGCGGCCTCCGGCGGCGCGCGCATGCAAGAAGGCATCCTGTCGCTGATGCAGATGCCGCGCACCACCATCGCGGTGCAGCGGCTGCGCGAGGCGCGCAAGCCATATATCGTCGTGCTGACCAATCCCACGACCGGCGGCGTTACGGCGTCCTATGCGATGCTCGGTGACGTCCACATCGCCGAGCCCGGCGCCTTGATCGGCTTTGCCGGTCCGCGGGTGATCGAGCAGACCATCCGCGAAAAGCTGCCCGACGGCTTTCAGAAAGCCGAGTATTTGCGCGACCACGGCATGGTCGACATGGTGGTGCATCGCCATGAATTGCGCGCAACCATCGCCAAGCTGTGCCGGCTCTTCACCAAGGCGCCTGCCAGTGCGCCAGTGGAGCGTGTGAGCCTGCCGGCGCCCGAACCTGCAGCCACGTGAGCGACCGAGCGGCCAACGCCGTGCCGATCGACGCCATGCTGGCGCGGCTTCTCGCGCTGCATCCCAAGCGCATCGATCTCGGGCTCGATCGCATGGCGCGCATCCTTAACGCGCTCGATCACCCGGAGCGGCATCTGCCGCCGGTGATTCATGTCGCCGGCACCAACGGCAAGGGCTCTACCATCGCCTTCATGCGCGCCATTCTCGAGGCGGCGGGCCAGCGCGTGCACGTCTACACGTCGCCGAACCTGGTTCGCCTCAACGAACGGTTCCGCATCGGACAGAAAGACGGCGGCAAGTTCGTCGGCGATGCCAAGCTTGGCGAGGCGCTCGCTGAATGCGAGGCCAAAAACAGCGATGCGCCGATCACCGTCTTCGAGATCGAGACCGCAGCGGCTTTTCTGTTGTTTTCACGCAATTCGGCCGACGTGTTGCTGCTGGAAGTCGGGCTCGGCGGCCGGCTCGACGCCACCAATATGATCGAGCACCCGCTGGCGAGCATCATCACGCGGCTGTCGCTCGATCATCGCGAATTTCTCGGCGACACGATCGAGCAAATCGCCACCGAGAAGGCCGGCATACTCAAGCGCAATGTGCCGGCGATCGTCACCACCCAGGTGCGCGAGGCGCTAGCGGTGATCGAACGCCAGGCGGCGCGGCTCAAAGCGCCGCTGCACATTGCCGGCGAGCACTGGACCGCGACCGAAGAACGCGGCCGGCTCGTCTACCAGGACGGCGATGGGCTTCTCGATTTGCCGCCGCCAAAACTTTATGGCCGCC
Source organism: uncultured Alphaproteobacteria bacterium (assembly GCA_963780925.1). Taxonomy (GTDB): domain Bacteria; phylum Pseudomonadota; class Alphaproteobacteria; order Rhizobiales; family Xanthobacteraceae; genus BOG-931. The sequence goes on from CAWAEV010000020.1 coordinate 15,138, forward strand.
ATCAGTTCGAGAATGCCGGCGCAGCGATTGCTGCGTTGCGCGCCAGCGGGCTGAAACTACCGCCGGCCGCATACGAGGCCGGCATGACACGGGTCGAATGGCCGGCGCGCATGCAGCGGCTGTCGCACGGCCGGCTCGCGGCTTTGGCGCCGCCCGACAGCGAATTGTGGCTTGACGGTGGCCACAATGCCGACGGCGGCCGGGCCATTGCCGCCGCGCTTGCCGATCTCGAGGAGCGCGTGTCGCGGCCGCTCGTGCTCGTCGTTGGCATGCTGGCGACCAAGGATTCCGCGGGTTTCTTGAAGAATTTTTCAGGGCTTGCCCGCCGGATCATTGCGGTCCCGATCCATCAGGACAAGGCGGTGCCCGCGGCCGAACTCGCCGAGATCGCCGACAGCGTCGGCATTCCGGCGCTGGCGCGCGACGACCTCGAAAGCGCAATCGCCATTGCCGGCAAGCTCGATCTGCACCCGGCGCCGCGCATTCTGATTACCGGCTCGCTTTACCTCGCCGGCGAGGTCTTGGCCCTAAACGGCACGCCGCCGGAATGAACGATCACTGAATTTTTATATCGTCGTCGTGAATGACCTTCGCCCATTTGGCGCGTTCGGCCTTGATGTAGGCTGCGAACGCGTCGGGCGGTCCCGCCATCGATTCGAACATTTGCGGATCGAGAAAGCGCGCGCGGAAGGCCGGATCGCTGAAGATCTTGATCACTTCATTGTCGACCTTCATGACGATGTCGTGCGGCAGGCCGGCCGGGCCGAACAGCCCGAACCATGCGGTCGCCTCGTAGCCCGGCAATCCGCTCTCCGACACCGTCGGCACTTCCGGCACCAGCGGCATCCGCTTCGGCGCGCCGACGCCAAGCATCTTGATCTGGCCGGCCTTGTAGGCGGGCATGCCGGAGGCGACGCTGACGACCATGGTATTGATGTGATCACCGATGAGATCGTTGAGCGCCGGAGTGGCGCCGCGATAATGCACCGGAACCATTTTCACGCCGGCCATGCTGTCGAACAACGCCATATTCATGTGCAGCGCCGAGCCGACCCCGGCCGTGCCGTAGGTGAGTTGTCCGGGCTTCTGTTTCGCCAGTGCGATCAGTTCGGCGATATTCGATACCGGCAGTGATTTGGCGCCAAGGATCGACTGGTAGATGCGCACCAGGCCGGTGATCGGCGTAAAATCCTTGTCGGCGTCGTAGGGCACTTTGTCTTTGGGCAAGAGCGTCGGATTGACGGTGAAAGTGCCGGATTCGCCGACCAAAAGCGTGTAGCCGTCGGGCGCGGCCTTGGCGACGGCTTCGGCGCCGATGATGTGCGCGGCGCCGCCTTTGTTCTCGACGATGACTTGCTGGCCCCAGTCTTTTGTGAGCGCCTGCGCCAGCGCGCGGCCGACGACGTCGGTGACGCCGCCGGGCACCGAGGTGACGACCAGCGTGACCTGCCGCGACGGATAATCCGGCGCCTGCGCTTGGCTCGCGCCGCAGAACGCAATCAACAGCACCAGTACGACGAGATATTTTTTCATGATGGACCCGTTACAATCTGATTTCGCCGAGATTGATGCTGGCGCCGAGAGTGGCCTCCACGCTCTTGGAGCGGCCGCGCGAAAAGATCTGCACGGTGTAGCGGCCCGAATTCTCGTCGAGCTTATCGAATTTGAAGTCGCCGTAATTGTCGGTCGTGGTCAGCGCGATCGAGGCGCCGTCCTTCACCAGCTGGACGCTGGCGCCTTCGACGCAATCGACCACGCCGTTTTTCTCCTCGGCCAGCGTGCCGCCGATGAAGCATTTCGAATAGCGCCATAGGTTGCGGTAATAGACCCGCGGCTTTGCACCGAGCTCGGGCTTCATGACTTCGAGATTCTGCTCTTGCACGAGCCGCGCCATCTCGTCGTCCTCGACCTTGACGGCGCGCATGGCGCCGGTCGGACACGATTGCTGGCCGCGCGTTTGCTGCCAGCCCTGGTCGATGAGATGGGCGTCGAAGGTCCAGGTCTGCGGCAGCTGCAATTCGTCGTTCCACCAGATCTGGCCGTACGGACAGGCATCGACGAGCTGCTTCTGGCCTTTTGCCTTTTTGGGGTCGATGAGAACGATGCCGTCCTTGCGCTTTTTGATCGCGCCGGTCTTGTCCGCCTTCATGCAGGGCGCGTCGTCGCAGTGGTTGCACATGGTCGGAACGTAGGCGATGTCGATCATCGGCAATTGCCCGCGTTCCTTTTGCAAAATGTTGATCCACTTGTGGCCGTGCTTCGGCATCGGCGCCGAGTAGCCTGGCCAATCGTTGCCGACATATTCGTCCATGGCAGCGAGCGTGCACAAATTGCAATTGGTGCACTCGGCGACGTCGATGATCATGTTCCATTTTTTCATGGGGCTACTTCGCCGGCACCAGATGCGCTTCTTTCAGCGTGCGCTTGATTTCCCTGTCCTGTTCCATGGCCGCGAACGCAGCCGACATGTGCTCGATGCGCCGATCCCACAGCTCGATCTGCACCAGCGCATTGGCGCCGGCGAGCGAATGCGTGCTCTTGGTTTGCGTTCGCTCCGGCGTCAGCAGATTGAGGCAGCCGCCGCGGTCGACCGATTTTCCCGGCTCGCCCATCGGATCGTAGATCGCCGAGGACTCGTAGCCGTGCGCGACGCCGCGCGGCAGCCGCTGTGTCGGCAGCGCCGCGCAAATCACCGCGCCGCGGTCGTTGAACACCTTGACCAGGTCGTGCTTGTTGATGCCGCGCGCCTTGGCGTCGTCCGCGTTCATGCGCACGATCCAGTAATAATAGCCGTCGACCTTGACGCGATGGTCCTCGATATTGAGGAGGAAGGAGTCCTTGCCGTCGCCCTGGGTGTGGAACGAATATTTCGAGTGCGGCGTCAGAAGTTGCAGCGGATAGCGCTCGAACAGTTCGCCGGAATGCGCGCCCTCCCAGGACGGCTCGTATTTGACGATCGGCGGCCGTTCCGGATCGTTGAAGCGTTTGAGCGAATTACACTCGAATTCGAGCTTGCCAGACTGGGTCTGCAGGCCACGCAAATATTCCTCGGTGTAATCGGACGGCAGCGGCTGCGCCTCCGGCACGTCCTTCTTGCGGTTTTCGTAAAACCAGCGGAACGACACCGGCGCGCGCAGCTTCTCCTTCTCTGCGGGCACGACGAAATAGCCGCGCTTTAAGAATTTCTTCCACGACATGTACTTTCGGCATGTCGGAGGCAAGATAGACGCGCTTGACCCAGTCGATCTCGTTAACGCCTTCGGAGAAGTAATTGGCGAGGCCGAGCGGCTTGCACAATTCGTTGAAGATCCAGTAGTCGGATTTCGACTCGCCCTGCGCCTTGATCGCCGGTGCCTGGAATACGATGACGCGGTGATTGAGCTGCTGCTGGCCGTGATGGCCGTAACCGCCGAGCCCGGCCCATTCGCTGATATCGGTGCGCTCGAAATTGGTGCAGGCCGGCAGCAGGATGTCGGCGAATTTCGCCTCGCCCTCGAACCAGATCGACTGGTTGACGACGAATTCCAGGTTCGACGACTGATACATCCGCACCCAGCGGTTGGTGTTGTTCATGGTGGATAGGATCGAGCCGCCGTATTTGTAGAGCATGTGCACCGGCGAATGGCCGGGCGCCGGATAGGCGAAGCGTGCGAACTGGTGCTCGATCGATTTACCGACCCAAGGGTACCCTTCGGCCTTGCCGTCGACGATCGCCTCCGGCACGAAAATGCGCGGGATGCGCTGGCCGTTCGAATTCATGGTCGGCAATTGCGGCATGCGCTGATAGAGCTCGACCGGCATCGCCGTATTTTCGAGATCGCCGGACATGCCGCCATCGGCGTAACCCGGGAAATAAAAATTGAAATCGATCGGCGTGCCCCATTGCAGATTGCCCATATTGATGCCGGGCTTGCCGAGCCCCTGCATCGCGACGAGGCAGACCATGACGCGCGCCCAAGGAATGCCGGTCTGGTTGCGGCAAGCGCCGCCGTGGCCGTTGCCCCAGCCGCCGGGCGCGAGGTAGACGCGCTTCTTCCCCCATTCGCGCGCCAGCGCGCGCACGTCCTTGGCCGGAACGCCGGTTTCCTTTTCCTGCCACTCCGGCGTTTTCGGAATTCCGTCCTCTTCGCCGAGCAAATACGCCTTCCACTTGTCGAAGCCGACCGTGTGCGTCTCGACGTAGTTTTTGTCGTAGAGGTCCTCCTTGATCCAGACGTAAGCGATCGCCATCGCCATCGCGACCGATGTGGTCGGCTTTGGCGCCAACCATTTGCCGGGCAGGAATTGCGCTGTGGCGTTGTAATAGGGATCGACGTGAACCACCTTGATGCCGAGCTTCGGATCTTTCAGCCATTGCCGACGCGTGGTGCCCTCCTGCGCGCCGTAGGAGCCTGAGGTCGATTCCGGATCGGCGGCCCACGACACGATCATGTCGCAGTTCTGCAAGCAGTCTTCGACGGTGCCGTAGGTCTCGGACTGGCCGACGCGCAAGGTGTAGCCCCAGTGGTGCACCGCGCCCCAATACCAGCCCTCCCATGAATCCGGGTTGTGGTGGATGCGCGTCATGCCGACGGCGTTGGCGAAGCGGAACAGCGCGGAGAGGTAATACCCGACATTGCCCCAGGTATGATGCGAGCCGTGCGAGAAGGTAATCGCGCCCGGACCGTATTCGCGCTTCTGCCGCTTGATCTCGTCGGTAACGATCTTGATCGCCTCGTCCCACGAGATGCGCACGTAGCCCGACTTGCCGCGGTTCTGCGGATTGCGCTCGCCATTCGGATCGAAATCGACGCGCTTCATCGGGTAGAGCAAGCGATCCGGCGAATAGACGATCGACTTGGCGTTCTGGCCGTGCGGCGCCAGCGTCGTCTTGCGCGGCGGCGTGAGTTTCTGACCTTTCGCCTCGATGGTCCACGACGCACCGTCCTCGTCTTTGAGATCGATCGGCGTCATGCGCAGGATCTTGCCGTCTTTGACGTAGACGAAGACCGGTCCGCCATTCGTCATGTTGCAATAGCGCGTGACGCCGCGGCGAAGCTTGGTGCCGTATTTGAGGCCGGCCGATTGGCTCATCATCAGCGTTTGCGCGAACCAGTTGGTCAGATATTCCGGCCCGTCGACGGTAAGGACGAAGTCCTTCTGCGCGTTGATCTGGTCGAGCCAGTTGATCGGCGGCATGAGCAGCGCAGCGCCGATCTTGGCGTTCTTGAACATCAGCTTGATATCGGGCTTGTCGTGCAGACCCGCAGCCGATGTTACGATGCCCTTCTTGAACTGGAACCAGCGACCGATGCCTTCGTCGCGCGCCACAATCTGGGCGACGAAGTCATGCTCCTCTAGGCGATTGCTGAACTCCGGATGCCGCTGCGCCGCCCGCTTGAGAAGCTGCGCCGCGCCGAACAGGATGATCGGGAATTTGAGCTTGGCGAACATCATCCTCCTCCGGCGTTTCCGGAACCGATTTTGCAATAATTCCCCGGGCTTGACATTCCGGGGCCGAACGAAGCGAGGGGCCCGGAATCCATACTCCCTGTCGTGAGAGATTGTCTCAAGCCATCAAAGAACGCACGATCGATGGTTATGGATTCCGGGCTCGCGACTTCGCCGCGCCCCGAAATGACGAGCTAGCGGGCAACTATGTTCCTCATCTCACTTTGCCGCCCTGCGAGGAATAGCCGCATATTGTCGATAATGAGCGGCATGATGAAATCCTCGTATTCGACGATATAGCCGCCGACATGCGGCGTGATGAATACGTTCGGCAGGTTCCAGAACGGACTATCGGGCGGCAGCGGCTCGGTCTGGAACACGTCGAGAGCGGCGCCGGCAATGCGGCGCTCGCGCAACGCTGCAATCAACGCCGCCTCATCGACGGTCTGGCCGCGGCCGGCGCTGATGTAATGGGCGGTCGGCTTCATCGCGGCAAATGCGGCGGCGTCGAACAGCGTGAAGTTGTAAGGCGCCGCCGGCAGCACGTTGATGAGGTAGTCGGCCCTGGCCGCGGCGTCGTGCAGACGATCCATCGGCATGATCTCATCGAAGCCACTCTCTTGGCGAGGCGTGCGGCTGACGCCGATGACATGCATGCCGAAAGCTTGGAGGAGCTCGCCGATCGCCGCGCCAACGACGCCGGTACCGACGATTACCGCAGTCTTGCCGTGCAGCGTGCTCCACAAACGCCGCGCCCAGATGCGATGCTGATGGTCTTCGACCTGGCGCGTCGCATCGCGGCTGACCGCCATCATCATATAGACGACCTGCTCGCGCATCGGCGGGCCGTGAATGCCGCGCCCGCTGGTGATGAGAACGTCGGGCTTGAGCGCCGGGCAGCGCAGGAAATGATCGACCCCGGTTGCCAGCGATTGAATCCATGTCAACCGCGGCGCGCCGACGAGCATGTGATCGCGCAGCTCGATGCCGAACATGATCATCGCGTCGACGTCGGACAGATCGCCCGTCACCTCTGCGGCGCCGCGGAACAGCGCGAATTGCAGCTCCGGGAATTCCGCCTGCAACCGGTCGCGATACATCTCGGCGTGGACGTCGACGATAAGAACCTTTGTACTCATGCAAATGGCATGCTTGGGGATCAGGCTTTTGCCAAGCCGAAATAGCGAACGGCAGTATTGGAAGCGATATCCTCGCGCAGGTCGCCCGCAAGCGGCACGTGATCGAGAAATTCGCCGGCCTCTTGCGCCAACTCGAAGGGATAATCGGCGGCGAACATCACTCGACCGCGGCCCAGCGCCGCGATGGAGCAGTCGAGCGGTTCGGCGGAGCACATGCCGGACGTCGTCACCATGAAATTCTGCTTGATGTAGTCGGACGGCTGCTTGACGAGCTTGACGCCATAGAGCTTGGCGCGGCTGTCGAAGCGCCACAGCAGGTACGGCAGCGTCTCGCCGAGATGGCCGAGCACAACCTTGGCGCCAGGATGACGGTCGAACAGCCCGCCGAACACCAGCCGCAAGGCGTGCGAACCGGTTTCGAAACCCCATTCCCACGTCGCGCGCCGCAATCCGTTATAGCCCTCGAGCACCGGGGCGAGGCTGACCGGATCGGTGGGATGAATGTAGATCGGCGCGCCAAGCGCTTCGGCGCGCTCCCAAAACACGTGCAGCATCGGGTGGTCGAGATATTGGCCGTTGGTGTGACCGTTGACCATGGCGCCGGCGAAGCCGAGGTCGCGCATGCAGCGTTCCAGCTCGTCGGCGGCGCCGAGCGGGTCTTGCATCGGCAGATGCGCGAAGCCGGAATAGCGGTCGGGGCGCTTTTGCACCTCGCGCGCCAGGAAATCGTTGGATTCACGGGCACGGCGGAGCGCCGTCGCGGCGTCGCGCTCGCTCTGCACGCCCGGGCCGGCAATCGACAGCACCGAACGCGCAATTCCCGCCTGGTCCATGGCTTGCAATCGCATGTCGCCAAAGTCGGTGAGCCGCGCCAGCAGGCTGCTTGCGAACTTCGGATCGACAGTAGCGACCGTGGGTCCCCAGTAATCTTCGAACCCCGGCGACAGGAAATGCTCCTCCAGCGCGATTTTTTTGACCATGCCTCCCCCGAACGATTGTACTTGCGCGGCTCTCTGTACCTTATAACCGATATTCGCTAGAAACAGCGGACCATACAACAGTGGCTTAAGGTTTAAGTGGAGGAACGCCCGTGACGCAGAAAATTCGCGGGGTGACGTTTGAGGAAAACCTCAACAATTCGATGGGGCTCGAGTTTTTTAACCTGTCCCATCGTTTCGGCTATCAGTCGCCCAATTGGCCGTATTTCGAAGACGTCAAGATTGAACGCATCCATTACATGGCCAAGTCGGGCGTGCTGTCGCAACGCATTACAACCTCGATGCACAACACCACGCATATCGACGCGCCGGCGCATGTGGTGCAGGGCACGCCGTTCATCGACGAGGTGCCGCTGCCGCATTTCTTCGGCTCCGGCATCGTGGTGGCGCTGCCGAAGAAGAAATGGGAGCAGATCACTTACGACGATCTGGAGAAAGCGGCCGGCAAGATCGTGCGGCCGCGCGACGTCGTCATCATCAATACCGGCTGGCACGAGAAGTACGAGGATAGCGAAGACTATTTCTGCTACTCGCCGGGCTTCGTGTCGTCCGCCGGCCAATGGTTCGTCGAAAAGCAGGTGAAGGTCGTCGGCCACGACACCCAGGCCAACGATCATCCGCTGGCGACCGCCATCGGCCCGCAGCGCAACGGACCGCTGCATCCGCACCTCGCCGCCGAATACAAGGAATGGTCGGGCGGTCGCGATTGGAAGGCCGATTTTCCCGATTGGGAGCCGGTGCACCGCATCCTGTTCAAGAACGGCATCCTCGGCATCGAGAACGTCGGCGGCGACATCGACAAGGTCACCGGCCGGCGCTGCACCTTTGCGTTCTTCCCGTGGAATTGGGACCGCGGCGACGGCTGCATCATCCGGCTGGTGGCGATCGTCGATCCGAAGGGCGCCTACCGGATCGAAAAGGGGGAGAAGTTCGCATGATCGTGCGGAAATTTTCGGAAGCGAAGGCCTACGAAGCGCCAAACCATCGTGGCTATAAATCGTTCCGCGTATATGGCGCGGAAATGGGCGGCTCGCAGACGCTGGTGTTCGGCATTTCGCACTTCCTGCCGGGCGGCGGCGCCGGACCCGACGCCTCGCCGCCGGAGAAAATCTACTATGTGCTCGCCGGCGAGCTCACGGTGATCGCCGGCGGCAAGGAGACGGTCGCGCGAGCGGGCGACAGCGTCTACATCGGCCCAAACGAAAGCCGCGAAATTATCAATCGCAGCAACGAGGTCTGCACCATCGCCGTCGCGGTCGCCCCGGTGAAGTGACGCCGCAGGCGTCATGGCCGGGCTTGACCCGGCCATCCACGTCTCGTCCCGAGCACAAAGACGTGGATGCCTGGCACAAGATCGGGCATGACAAAGCAATAGATGAAAATGTGAGGACGCGTCCATGTCCGAAGACTTCCTGAAAAACCCGCTGTCGTTGTTCGACGTCAAAGGCAAGACAGCGATTGTCACCGGCGCCACCGGCGCCTTCGGCGCGATCGCGGCGAAGACCTTGGCGGCGGCCGGCGCCAGCGTCGTGCTTGCCGCGAACAATGCCGAAGGCTTGAAAAAGATCGCGGCGGAATGCGGCAAGCTCGGCGGCAAGGCCGAAACGGTCGCCAAGCGCCCGAGCTCGGAAGCAAACTGCGACACAATCGTTGCCATCGCAGTCGAAAAATTCGGCAGCCTCGATATCCTGGTCGTTGCGTCGGGTCAGAACAAGGTGGCGAAGATCGTCGATCAGAAGGCCGAGGACTTCCTCGACGTGATGGACGCCAACGTCACGCAATCCTGGCTGATGGCGCGCGCCGCGGCGCGGCAGATGATCAAGCAGGGTCGCGGCGGCAAGATCATACTCATGTCGTCGGCGCGCGGCCTGCTCGGCCATCCGGCCGGTTACACCGCGTATTGCGCGTCGAAATCGGCGGTCGACGGCATCACCAAGGCGCTCGGCTGCGAACTCGGCGCAACCGGCATCACCGTCAACGCGCTCGGCCCGACTGTCTTCCGCTCGCCGCTGACCGAATGGATGTTCGCCGACGACGAACGAGGCAAAACGGTGCGCGCCGGCTTTCTCACGCGCGTACCGAGGGGCCGGCTCGGCGAGCCGGAGGACCTTGCCGGGCCGCTGCTGTTCCTCGCCTCGAAGGCTTCCGATTTCTACACCGGACACATTCTCTACGCCGACGGCGGCTACACGGCGGGCTGAACGATGGCGAAGGACGTGGCGCAAGCCCGCATCGCCGTCATCGGCGCCGGGCTGATGGGACACGGCATCGCGCAGGTCTTCGCGCTGGCCGGTCACGACGTGACCATCACCGACACGGTGATGAAGAATCTCGATACGGTCACCAAGCGCATTGCCGCCAATTTGCGCGACCTCGGCGACGACCCGCTGGCGATCGCGCGGATACGACCCTGTCTCGAACTCGCCGAAGCGGTGCGCGAGGCCGATTACGTCGTCGAGGCGATCGTGGAGGATTTGCCGCTCAAGCAGAAGCTGTTCGCCGAGATCGAGCGTCACGCCCCGGCCGAAGCGATCCTTGCCAGCAACACGTCGGTCATACCGATCACCTCGATCATGCAGGGCTTGAAAAAGCGCGAACGCGCGCTCGGCACGCACTGGTGGAACCCGCCGTTCCTGGTGCCGCTCGTGGAAGTGATCGAGACGCAATGGACCTCGCCGGAGGTCGTCGCCTGGATCATGGAACTGCACCGGGCGGCCGGCAAGAAGCCGGCCCACGTCAAGAAAGACGTACCGGGCTTCATCGGCAATCGGCTGCAGCACGCGCTGTGGCGCGAAGCGATCTCGCTCGTCGAAAACGGCATCTGCGATGCGGCGACCGTCGATGCAGTGATCAAGGCCTCGTTCGGACGGCGGCTCGCGGTGCTCGGCCCGCTCGAAAATGCCGACTTGGTCGGCACTGATTTGACGCTCGCCATCCACAATACGGTGCTCCCGGCGATCGACAGCCGGCCGGTCGCCTCGCCTTATCTGCAAAAGCTTGTGGCGGACGGCAAGCTCGGGTTCAAATCGGGCGAAGGCTTCCGCAAGTGGAGCGCCGAGGAGCAAGCGGCGCTGCGCGCCAGAGTACTGCAGCACCTAAAGGCGTCGCGCGACAGCTAGAGCTATCGGGCCGCCATCAGTGCTTCGGCATCTGCCGCACGCACTGCCGGCATGACGTTGCTGACAAAAAGTCCGATCGAACCCAAGGCTTCCTCGCGCGTCATATCGCCGAAGGTGAACTGGCCGACGACGTAATTGCATTGCGTCTCGGCCAACTGGCGATTCAGGAAATCCGTCACCGCCGCCGGCGAGCCGGCAACGCCCTGACCGCGTTCCATGAGCGCATCAAAATCGGCCGGGCGCGGATGATTCTGCGGCTGCCCGCGCAAGCGGAACAGGTACGTGAAGCTTTGATGCCAGACCGGGTAGGCGCGGCGCGCAAGAGCGAGCGCCTTGGCATCCGTTTCCGCAACAACGATGAAGCGGCCAAGGCCGAGCTTTGGCAGCACGGCTCCTGCGTAGGGCGGCCGCCAAGTCGCGCGATAGCGTTCGATCGACAGCCGGGTGTCTCTGGGCGGATCGAGGCTAACGACATGGAGGTTCCGCTTGGCCGCGCGCTCGGCGCTGTCAGGTGCATGGACCCCGTACCAGATCGGCGGATGCGGCTTCTGCAACGGTTCGAGCGCCATCGGTACATCGTCAAACGAGAAATGCTTGCCGTGGAAATCGAGCCGCTTTTCTGTCAAGCCCTTGAGGATCAACTCAACGGCTTCGGTGTAGATTTCCTGCGCCGCGGCGGGGTCTTCGCCGTAGATCGCAAGCTCGATCAGAGAGGCGCCGCGGCCAAACCCGATCTCGAGGCGCCCGCCGCTCATCTGGTCGAGCATGCAGATTTCCTCGATCAAGCGCAGCGGATGATAGAGCGGCAGCACGAACACCATCGGCCCGAAGCGAAGCCACCGCGTGCGCTGCGCCAGTGCGGCGAGAAAGACGTTGGGCGACGGCGCCATGCCGAGCGGCGTCGCATGATGCTCGGCCAGGTGATAGCCGTAAAAGCCCGCGCGGTCGTAGGCTTCCGCGATCTTGAGACGGTCCTCGTAGTAGTCCGCCAGCGAGGCCCCGGTGCGGTCGAGATGATCGAAGACGCCGAATTCGATTTTTTCCGTACCCATCACACGAGCTTAGCCCGGATTAAGCGAGGCCGTCATCCTGCTCAGGGTTGCAGCCGCAATAAATCGATCAACACGCGGCTGTCCGGCAGATTGTCGAGGTCCAAGGTCATGCCGATGATCGCATCGACTTGCTTGCCCATGGAAGGTTCCGCGAGCTTACGAAACTTTTTGGCGATATCGTCGACGCTGGCGAACGATTGCTCGCTGCCGCGCAGCGCCTCCCGGGTCTCGGTCTCGACTGCGCCGTCGTGGAAATGGACCTCTACGCGCACCTTGTGGCGGTGCGCGGCGCCGAGCGCCGTGATCGCGGGGTCGTGCACCACCTTCACCTTGCGCGCCAGCGCGATGCGCGCCGGATCGTCGACGCAATCCGGCGTGAACTCGTCGACAAAAACGTCGCCTTCAATCAGCAGCGTTGCGACGCAGAACGGCAGATTAAGCTGCGCCGCGGTCAACCCTTCAGGCTTATACGGCCAGCCGGCGTGATCGACGGAGACCTGCGACGCGTGCACGACGATGCTCTCGATGTCTTCGGGCGTGAACGGATGCCGCTTGCGGATATCGCGACATGCGCGTCGAGCGTGGTGTGGTTGCTGCCGACGCAAGAATAGAATTTGAGCGAGATACGCATGGTCTCGAAGCGCTCGCCAAGGCCGGTGCTCAAGGCCGCAAGATTGAAGCGGTCCTGCGAGCGCGAGAACGTCGTGCAGAAGCCGCCATAGGGCGCCTCGAACACGTCGACGATGCCGGTGAAGTTTTGGCTCGCCAGCAGCGCCGCATAAAGCCCGCTTTGCGCGGCGCGGCCAGCATGCATGCGCTTGACCATGGCGCCGTATTGCGCCGCCATCAGCCCACAGGACTGCGTGCCGGCGATGCCGAGCGCGTGCACGGTGGCGTCCGCGGAAAGCTTAAGCGCTCGCGCGGCGCCGGCTACGGCCGAGAATACGCCGACGGTCGCACCAGAATGCCAGCCCTGGCCGATATGCTCCTGGCCCATGCACAAACCGACGCGCGGGCCGATTTCGTAACCGGCGACGGCGGCGGTGAGGAAATCGCGACCGGACAGTCTGGCGTGGCATTCCGCCACCGCGATCAGCGGCGGCAGCGTGACCGCGCCGACATGCAGCACAGCGGTGCGGTGCACATCGTCGAGTTCGAAGCCTTGCACCTGCGTGCCGTTCACCAAAGCCGCGTGCGGGGAAGAAAGCCGCCGGTTTGTTCCCCAGATCGAGGCGGTGCGCGTTATATCGAGCGCTTCAAGCGTCTGGCGCAAGATGCGGCACCATTCGAGATTGGCGCCGTAGATCGCGCAGCCGAGCGAATCCAGGATCAGAAGTTTTATCCGCTCGCGGACCTCCGCCGGGATCTGCTCGTAGGTCAGACCTGAGACGAATTCAGCGATCGCGCGGGTGTGGACGTTGTTCGCCGGCGCATCCATGCCTGAATTATTGCGCGGCGGATCGCGACTTCACGCTGTCCCACCAGGGACAGACGCCCGACATCACCTGGTAATTGCCGTCCATGACCTGGACCGGCCGGCGATAGCCGCTTTCGGCGTTCTTCAGCCGCAGCGCGCGGGCCTTCGCTTGGTCTTCTGCCGATAGCCAGGCCCGATCATGGCCCCACATGCTGGGCCCTTCTTTGCGCTCATAGGCCTGCCAGGTATCGACGTCGATCGAGCGCGCGCCCCAGCCATACTCGACCATGAAAGCAGACGGCGTCCAGGTATAGAATGAGGTGATGAAATCGCTGGTGTGGCGGCCAAGCGTGGTGGCAACGCGGCCCGCTTCGCCGAGCGCGATATCGTAGCCCTGCCCGACATCGTCGAAGCTGAACAGCTCCATCATGATGTGATGGACCGCATTCTTGCCGGTCTGGATGAAGGCGAGGCTATGATGGCGCGGATTGAGGTGGAGAAAGCGCGCGACAAACGGCTGCGAATAATAATCGGTCAGCCGGAAGCCGAGCGTATCGCGATAGAACGCCATCAGCCGCTCGATCGTAGCCGCCGTGTCGACATTGAGCACGACGTGGCCCAAGCCCAGCGGGCCGGTGCGAAAGCCCGAAATCGACCGGCCGGGTCTGAACGGTTCCGTTGCCGTTTCGGCGCCGTGAAAAATCTCCAGCCGGTTGCCCAGCGGATCGTCGAACACGATCAGATCATTCACGTGCCGCTCATCGGCGAGCGCGCGGGCGCCGCGGGCGACTTTAACCCCGCTGTTGTCCAGATGCGCCGCCAGGCCATCGAGCGCCGCCGCGTCGGCGGCCTCCCAGCCGAAAAAGGCGATGCCTTCGCCGCCGTCGGCATCGACAATGATGCGCTGCTTGCGGTCATCCATGCGGAAGGCGAGAGTAGAGCGCGACTTGTCGATGCGTTGCAGGCCGAGAAGGCCGCAGCCATAGTTCGCCCAGTCGCCCAAACCCTTGGCGCGCACGCCGACATAACCTAAAGCTTGCGGAGCGGGAGTTTGCGGAACCATTACGAGCCTCGTTGCCATCATTTTACACCGATGGCAACGGCTGCGCTACGACGCGAGTCTTATCGGGATCGTGTCGACGCCAGAGGACGCGGAGCGTTTGCGCTAAATTCTTGCTCGGCTTCGATTGCCGCGTCGTCCAAAAGCCTTTCCAGGCTCTGTAAGGTCAATCGCTGCTCGCGGGTCCGGGCATCCTTAGCCCAACGCCGGCACTGATCTGCCCACTGGCTTATTTCTTCTGCGGCGGACTTGAACATGGCTGCAAGCCTTTCAAGTCGTCAGCGGTGAAGCGAAGGCGGGTCCGAGCAAATGCCTGCCGCGCACCAAGGTCGCTCGCGCAGCGCGCGCGTCGAGCGCCGTCTGAAACAGCGCGGGCAAGTCGCGCGGGCGGCTCAACACTGAGCGCAGCATGGCGCCGATATTGGTGGTTCCGTTCGGCCGCATAGCGGCGACGGCGGAAACCGGCAAGGCGCGCCTGGCTGGGTCGGTGATGACGCGGATCGCGGCGACCGGCACCTCGTGCGCCAGCCCTACGGCGGCGACGATGTGCAATTCCATGTCGACCGCGATTGCGCCGGTCTTCAAGTAGAGCGCGCGCTTTTCGTCGGGATGCGCGATCGGTGCCGGCACGCCGAGCAGAGCGCCCGAAACCGAGTCCGGTATCGTTTGCAGCAATTTTTGCGACCATTCCCTGCTGATCGGCATGCGGTTCGCGCCGGAGATCACCGCCGAGCCGACAACGCAGGTTCCCGGCCGCAGATGCGGCGCCAGGCCGCCGGCCACCCCGAAGCTGATAATTCCGGGACATCCGCGCACCAGCGTGCGGGCTTCCGCGATAGCCGCTGTGAGCTTGGCCGCCAAGTTGCGCCCGTCACCGCTACAAATGACGTGCACCCCAGGTCCCGCGGCGATGCGCGCTTCAAACGCAAGTCCGACGACGATAATCACGTTGTCCCCGCTTCCCCGTTCAACTGCGTTGCAAAAGGCAAGCCATAATTCGGCCGGCTCTTCCCTCGGCAATGCCTACGCGCGACAGATAAAGGCGTGATTCTTCTGTGCGATCAGCCTTTTGTCACAACTGGCGGCGGGGCCTTGCCCTTGCCGGTCTGTGCGCAACCGGCAATGCTGAGCAGCGCGAGAATAACGGCTGTTCCAAACGCGATCTTTTTCATGGGTGCCCCCATACTGTTGGTACGAGGAGAGAGGATAGAAACGGCGGCCGGGCTCTACTAGTGCTGAAAAGACACAGTTGACACCCGATTAGGCGCCATGGGCTCGCATGGACCATATGATGCATAAAATTCGCTATATGGCGGCTAAATGAAGATATTCGCCCCGCTTGCCGTTATTTTCGGCTTGGCGCTCTTAACCGCTCTGATTGCGTATTTCGGTTTTACCTCGGTTTTGCAGGCGCTTGTCAGCTCACGATGGGGGACGGCATTTGTCATTGCTGCCAGGGCCGTGGCATTGGCCGCGGCTGGGGTCGGCTGGTGGTTTCTCCTCACGCCGCTGCGTCGTGGACCCTACATTTTCGCCGGTCTGCGCTTTGTACGTGAGGCGATCAACGCACTGTTTCCGTTCGCCGGCGTAGGCGGCGATATCATCGGAGCAAGGTTACTGACCCAGTTCGGCATTGCCATGAATGTGGCAATCGCGAGTGTTCTCATCGATATTTTTATCCAGGTCGTGTGCCTCTTGGTCTTTGTGGCGGCCGGGATCGGTGTCGTGCTGGATCTGGTCGGTACCCACCGGCTCTCGACCATGACCTTCGTCATGTTGGCCATCGCCCTGCCGGCCGTCAGCGGATTCTTCCTCGCTTTGAATTTCGGCGCTTTCGAACCGTTCGTCCGCCGGCTCGTTGCATTCGGCGAAAGCCACGACTGGGCGGCATTCAGTCACGTTGTCGATCTCGGCGGCCGGTTACAGCAGATCTGGCGAAATCATCGCGGCTTGTCGGCATCGTTCTTGATCCATCTCGCCACGGTCTTTTTCGGCGCGATTGAGGTCTGGATTGCGCTAGGCTTCATGGGCCATCCGGTGAGCACCGCTCAAGCGGTGGCGATCGAGAGTCTCGGCCAAGGCAGCCGGGCCGCCGCGTTCATCCTGCCCGGCGGGCTC
Organism: uncultured Alphaproteobacteria bacterium; assembly: GCA_963780925.1. Classification (GTDB taxonomy): domain Bacteria; phylum Pseudomonadota; class Alphaproteobacteria; order Rhizobiales; family Xanthobacteraceae; genus BOG-931. The sequence continues at coordinate 31,471 of CAWAEV010000020.1, forward strand.
GGCGTTCAGGACGGCGCGCTTATTGCCGCATGTGCGATATTCGGCATTCCGGCAGACGCCGCTTTGGCCATGGCGCTGATCAAGCGGGTTCCCGATTTGGTACTCGGGGTACCAGCGTTGGTGGGATGGCAGGCGCTAGAGGGCAAGCGATTACTATCCCATGGTAAATAGCGGGCGCCTGAAGGAATATTCCTGCGCAATCCCGGCCCGATTTTGTCGTCTGTTCGGAGCCCAGCAAAAATGCCAACTGCTTTAGCGTGCATGGACCGCAGATGAGCAATATAGTCCGCGGTCGATAACGGCCGGCAGAGGTCAGCTTGTACGCGTTTTTCGCCAATATCGCCACTTGGGCGTCGGTCATTTGCTATGTGGCGGCCGCACTGGGATGCGGTTATGCGCTTTTTGCCGCATGGGCCGCACGCAGCTTTGTCCGGGCGACAATCCTGCCAGGTGGAGCGTGCCCCACCGTGACCATTCTCAAGCCGCTACACGGACTGGAGTCAAATCTCTACGCAAATTTGGCCGGCTTTTGCGCGCAGGATTATCCAAGCCCGGTGCAAATCGTATTTGGCGTGGACAATCCAGCCGATCCGGCGGTCGGCATCGTACGCAGGCTTGTTGCCGATTTTCCCGAGCGCGATCTGACATTGGTGATCAATGCGAAGCGATACGGCGAGAACCGCAAGGTGTCGAATTTGATCAATATGGCGCGGCAGGCGCGCCATGAAATGCTGGTCGTCTCCGACAGCGACATTGTCGTCGGGCCGGACTATCTGCGGCACATCGCCGCCGCTCTGGCGCATCCAGACGTCGGGCTTGTGACCTGCCTCTACCGAGGCAGCGCCGCCGCCGGCATGTGGGCGCGGCTCGGCGCCGCGGCGATCGACTATCACTTCCTGCCCAACGTGCTGGTCGGGCTCAAGCTTGGCCTTGCCGCACCATGCTTCGGCTCGACGATCGCACTGCGCAGGCTAACGCTCGCCAAGATCGGCGGGTTCGAAGCGGTGGCCGATCAATTGGCCGACGACTATGCGCTCGGCACGCTGGTGCGGCGCGCCGGGTTGAGCGTCGCGATCCCCAATTACATCGTCACGCATGTCTGCGCGGAGCGATCTGCGCGCGACCTCATCCGTCACGAATTGCGTTGGGCGCGAACGATCCGATTGATCGATCCGCCCGGATTTGCCGGACTGGCGATTACCCACGCCCTGCCGCTCGCTCTGTTCGGTCTCGCGCTCGGCGGCTTCAATGCGGCGGGACTTATCGTCGTCGCTGCGCTCGTCTGCCGTTTCCTGCTGCAGAGCGAGATCGATCGGGCCTTTCACTTGCCCGGCGAGTTCTTTTGGCTCGGGCCGCTGCGCGATCTCCTCTCATTCGCCATTTTTGTCATGAGTTTCTTCGGCCGCGGCGTCGAATGGCGCGGCCATCGCTATGGCGTGCGGGCCGACAACCGGCTTGCTTATTACGGCGAGGTCGAAACGTGATGCGGACTTTGTTCCTTCAGGCCCCCTCGTTCGACGGTTTCGACGGCGGCGCCGGCTCGCGCTATCAGGCGCGCCGCGAAATTCGCTCGTTCTGGTACCCGACTTGGCTGGCGCAGCCGGCGGCCTTGGTCGAAGGCAGCAAGCTCGTGGACGCGCCGCCGCACCGCACCAAGCTTGCGGAGGTGGCCGCAAGCGCCCGGGACTACGATCTCGTCGTGCTGCATACCTCGGCGCCGTCTTTTGCATCCGATGTCGCGACCATCAAGGCGCTCAAGGAAGCAAACAGTGATCTGAAAATCGGGCTGGTCGGCGCCAAGGTCGCCGTCGACCCGGCGGGCAGCCTGAACGCCTCGCCCTTGATCGATTTCGCGGCGCGCAATGAGTTCGACTTCACCATCAAGGAGGTTGCGGACGGGCGGTCCTGGGGCGACATCGCCGGCCTGTCTTACCGCAATGCGGCAGGCGTCATCGTGCACAACGATGAGCGCGCGATTTTGGAAAATATGGACAGCCTGCCGTTCGTCACGCCGGTCTACAAGCGCGATCTCGACATCAAGAATTATTTTATCGGCTACCTGAAACATCCCTATCTTTCGATCTACACCGGGCGCGGCTGCAAGTCGCGCTGCACGTTCTGCCTGTGGCCGCAAACGGTGGGCGGCCATCGCTACCGCACGCGTTCGGTCGGGCACGTCGTCGAGGAGATCGCGTGGGCGCAGAAGGCGTTCCCGGAGGTGAAGGAATTCTTCTTCGACGACGATACCTTCACCGACGATTTGCCGCGCGCCGAAGCCATCGCCAAGGAGCTGTCCAAGCTTGGCGTGACTTGGTCGTGCAACGCCAAGGCCAATGTGCCGCGCAAGACGCTGCAAGTGCTGCGCGACAACGGCCTGCGTCTGCTGCTGGTCGGTTACGAGTCCGGCAATCAGCAGATCCTGCACAATATCAAGAAGGGCATGCGGATCGACGTCGCCCGCCGCTTTACCAAGGACTGCCACGAACTGGGCATCACGATCCATGGTACCTTCATCATGGGATTGCCGGGCGAGACCAAGGAAACCATCGAAGAGACCATCCGCTTCGCCACCGACATCAATCCGCACACCATCCAGGTTTCGCTCGCTGCGCCCTACCCCGGAACGTTCCTGTTCGACCAAGCGCTGAAAAACGGCTGGCTCGATGAAGCCAATGCCGAACTCGTCAATGACGACGGCGTGCAGATCGCGCCGCTGCATTATCCGCATCTGACGCATACGGAAATATTCAACTCGGTCGAGGATTTTTACCGCCGCTTCTATTTCCGCTCCGGCAAGATTGCCTCGATCGTCGGCGAAATGGTTCGCAGTCCGCAAATGATGAAGCGCCGCTTGCGCGAGGGCGTCGAGTTCTTTCATTTCCTGCGCGAGCGCAGCGCGGCGCATTAGAGCATGTCCCGCAAAAGTGGAAACCGGTTTTGCGAAAAGGACATGCTCCAACCGATCGCTCACTTCAAATAGCCGTGTTGTCCAAACCAGGCGATGGCCTCGGCGATCGCTTCGCCATAGGGCCGCGCTTGGTAGCCAAGTTCGCGCTCGGCCTTGGCCGACGTGAAGAACATATGATCCTTTGCCAGCCTTAGCCCGGTCGTGGTCACGAACGGCTCGCGGCCGGTGAAACGCGCGATGGTCTCGGCGCCGTAAGCGATCGGGAAAATGAGTTGCCGCGGCAAACGGATTTTCGGCGGCGCGCGGCCGACGCGGCGGGCTATCTCGCGCAGCATGTCGCCGAGCAGAACATCCTGTCCGCCGAGGATGTAGCGTTCGCCGACGCGGCCCTTGTGCAAGGCCGCCACGTGACCGGCGGCGACGTCGTCGACGTGGACAAGGTTGAGGCCGGTATCGACGTAAGCCGGCATGCGCCCCGCCGCCGCCTCGATGATGATGCGTCCGGTCGGCGTCGGACGAACGTCGCCCGGCCCGATCGGCGTCGACGGATTGACGATGACCGCCGGCAATTTTTGCTCCGCAACCATGGCCTCGACCAGGCGCTCGGCAACGACCTTGCTGTATTTGTAGGCGCCGACGGCGTCTTCCGCTGCGAGCGGAGAGGTCTCGTCGCTCGGCTCGCGATTGCGCCGCGATGCCAGAGTGGCGACGCTCGAAGTGTACACAACGCGCTCGACGCCGGCGCGCAGCGCCGCGCTCATCACCGTCTTCGTTCCACCGACGTTGGTGCGCACGATATCGTCCGGATGGCGCGCCCACAGCCGGTAATCGGCGGCGACGTGGAAGAGGTAACGGACGCCACTCATGGCGCGCGCGATCGAGTCGGCATCGGAGATGTCACCCTCGACGATCTGCAATCGCGGATCGGCGAGGTTCATCCGCGAACTCGTCGGGCGAACCAGCGCGCGCACCTCTTCGCCGGCTTGCAGCAGACTTCGCGCCACTGCCGAGCCGATGAAGCCGCTCGCACCGGTAATCAGGATCATACGCCCACCCCTTTCTCACCCATCAATAACCGGTATAGTTTGATCCGAGAACCGGAAGATGCGCTGAAGCTCCAAGAAATTGTATCGGGGATACAATGAAGCTACCGAGCCGCATGATCGATCTGTCGTCGCCGCTCGAGAACGAGACGGTGTACGATCCGCCCTTCATGCGGCCCAAGATCGAGTACCGCAGCAACGCCGATACGGCGCCGCTGTTGTGCGAGCTGTTTCCCGGCCTTCGCCGCGAGGACCTGCCGGACGGCGAAGGCTGGGCCATCGAGCAAATTCAACTGACGACGCATAACGGCACCCATATGGACGCCCCGATCCACTTTCAATCGAAGTCGATCGACGGCAAGCCGATGATGACCATCGATCAGGTGCCGCTCGACTGGTTCTTCCGCCCCGGCGTTAAGCTCGATTTCCGCAAAGTACCGGACGGCCATGTGGTGACGGCTGCGGAGGTCGAGGACGAGCTCAAGCGCATCGGTCATGAGCTCAAACCGTTCGACATCGTGCTGGTCAATACCCGCGCCTCGAGCTGCATCGGCAGTGACGACTATCTCACTGCCGGCTGCGGCATGGGCCGCGAAGCGACCCTCTATCTCACCTCGCGCGGCGTGCGCGTCACCGGCATCGACGCCTGGGGCTGGGACGCGCCGTTCGTCCATACCCGCAAGCGCTGGCTCGAGACGCACGACCCGTCGATCATCTGGGAGGGCCACAAAGCCGGCCGGGAGATTCCCTATTGCCACATGGAGAAGCTGTGCAATCTCGAACAGCTTCCCGACCACGGCTTCATCGTCGCCTGTTTCCCGCACAAGATCAAAGCCGGCTCGGCCGGCTGGACGCGTGCGGTGGCGCTGTTCGATTAGCGCACGGGTTGCTTTTGCGAAGTATGCGCTGACAGGGCTTGAAACGGCTCTGATTTGAACGGGAGGATGTTGTGGCGAAGGATACCGTACTGTCGCGCGAATTGAAGGCTCTCCAAGAGGAACTGTCAGCTTCGCATCGGCAGCACCGGTCGCCGTCCGCGGATCGTGCATCCGCAAGCGGTGGAACAGCTGCGCCAGCCGATCAGCCCGAAGATGCGGCCGAAGATAAGGAGCTCCGTGAACAGCTTCGCGATCTCGTCAACGAAATCAAAGAATTTTTTGACGATGCCGAAAAGAACGTATCGGCGCATCCGACCGCGAGCGTAATCGGCGCCATGCTGGTTGGGATACTGATAGGTCGTCTGCTCGGGCGACGCTAGGAGTTGCACTATGATCGAGGATTTTCTCCACCACCTTCGCCTGCTGCAAAAGGCCGATTCCTTGATTGCGAAGATCTGGCTTAACAGCATGGTCCGCCGGTTCGGCCTGTTTGCGTTTGCCGGCTTGATAGCGGTCTTCGGGCTCGGAATGACGAATGTGGCGGGTTTCTACGCTTTGCAGGCGTCGTGGGGGCCCGTTTGGGCGGCCGCACTCGTCGCCATCGGCGATTTCGTTCTCGCCGCGATCGTCGTGCTGATAGGCAGGAGTTCGCAACCGGGACCCGAGATGGACCTGGCCTTCGACGTTCGCAAGATGGCGATTGATGCCCTTCAGGATGACGCGCGCGATCTAAAGGTTGCGGCCGACTCGCTCGGTCAAAACATCCAAGAGGTCAAGGATAGAATTGCCGGATTCGTGCACGACCCATTGGATGCCGCCACGCATAAATTTCTTATCCCTGCCGCCATATCAGTCATAAGAGGCCTGCGCGCGAAGAAGAGCCAAAATCCGTGAGGGAGCGTCGCTGCCCTCCCCGCGACACCGCGTACCCCACCCCGCCACGCCTTCGCTCGCTATTTTCGAGCTACGGCAGATGAACCCTCCCGCTCCAGGGGAGGGTAAAGCAAAGCAATCCCGTTCTCGCGGCGCGTTTGCGCGCGAGTGATGTCAAACAGCGATGTCGAACGACCCGTACTCGTCGCCGTAGCCCGGATGAGCGGAGCGATATCCGGGTACGATCAGCAAGCTTTCAAGCCCATCCCGGATGTCGCTTCGCTCTGCGGGCTACGAAAAGAAATAAGGGAAGCGGAACGCCGGCAAACGCAGGTCAAAACCTCCCCGCACGCAAACACGGCGCGCGGGTCGCGCCACGGAAGGAGCGGCTTGCGCCGCCCTTCCGCTCTCGGGCGCGCTCGCCTGCCGGCGTTCCACCACGGCTCTCGCCAAGGGGACTTACGTCACCCAAGGCGCAACCCAGGCCATGCTTCCTGGGACTTGGTCTGACGCATGATCCGGAAAAGTGGAAACCGGTTTTCCGAAAAGATCATGCGCAAGCAAAAACCGCTTGCGGGCGTTACCCGTCTTCGCCTGTCCCAGTCCAGTGAGCACCTCACACGCCGGTCGTAATGCCGGCAGGCATGATGCCCGGGCCGCCCGGGAGCGGGGTTACAAGTCCCGCCCGCAGGCACCGCCACTCGCTCCACCGACCGGCAGTCACCGATCGACGTCCCTTCGGCGAGCGAGCTTTGATTCGCACGATGTAACGTAAATAGGGACCAATGTCAAGAGCTGGTCACAACAATTGTGACCGGTTCCCCCCTGGCGGACTGATGCCGCTATTGAAGCCGCGCCGGATCGCTCTAGATAGAGCCCATGGGCCCGGTCTCCCTGCTCCTGAATATCCTTTGGATCGTCTTCGGCGGCTTGTGGATGGCGCTCGCCTGGGTGATTGCCGCCGTCATCATGGCGATCACCATTATCGGCCTGCCCTGGGCCTGGGCGGCGTTCAACATCGCGTCCTATACGCTCTTCCCGTTCGGCCGCAAGGCGGTGTCGCGCGCCGAATATTCCGGCCGCCACGATATCGGCACCGGACTATTCGGCTTTGCCGGCAATCTGATCTGGCTCGTTCTCGCCGGCTGGTGGCTGGCGCTGGGCCACCTCATCACCGCGATCCTCTTGGCGATCACCATCATCGGCATCCCCTTCGCCTGGGCGCATTTGAAGCTCGCCGGCATCGCGCTGTGGCCGATCGGCAAGGAGATCGTGCCGGCCGACGCGGCGCCGCGGTATCCGGGCGCGGCGACCTGAGGCGCTAGAACATGATCCGGAAAAGTGGATAACGGTTTTCCGAAAAGGTGAGACGATGTCTCAATTGTCGTCCACTGGGTCCTTAGCAAGTAGCCCGGGTGAAGCCCTCGGGTCCCCGAAACCCGGGGCGGCTTGTCAATCGTTCCCGAAGCTCGCAGAGCGGGCGTAGGAGGGTCGCTCCAGCCAGGACCGAGCTGTTACTGCCCTTCCCGCGCCGCAAACTTCTCCTCGATATCCTGCCGCCCATCCAGCACGCGCACGATTTCCGGCGCGTCATTGACGACACGATAGAAGACGACGTGAGGGGCGGCGGCAAACGATCTCAGCCCTGGACGCACCTCGTTTCGCGCACGTCCCGCAAACGGATGGTCTTCGATCAGCGCAATAACTTCGGCGATTTCGCGGAGTATCTTTTCTGCGGTATGCTTGCCGGCGACCCGAACGTAGTAATCCCAAATCCTCTCGCGATCGTCGAGCGCCTCGGGCGACCAGAGAGCCGCGCGCTTGGCTTCGGCCATCTACCGGTTCTTTTGCCGGATGAAATCGTCGATGCTGGACTCTGTTCCCTGTCCCGCGTCGAGCGAGTGGATGCCCTTGTCGATTTCCGCGCGCAAGGCGCGCAGCTTTTCGACATGAGAGAGCAGCGTCCGCCCGATCTGTTCCTGATCCTCGGCGGGAAGGCGCTCCACTTCGGCAATGGCTTTTTGAAGTGTTTTGACCATAAAACTAGTATACCACACAAGGTCATCGGGGAGCACCGATCGTTTCCCGTCATCCTGAGGTGGCCGCGAAGCGGCCCTCGAAGGATGCGGCCGAGGTGCCCGAGCCGTCGCCCTTCGAGGCTCGCTTCGCTCGCGCCTCAGGGTGACGGATTCACGCCGCGAAAAATCGCGATGACCTACGCCTTCCGCACCCACACCTTATTATCGTGAAACGCCGCGCCGCCGAACGGCGCGATTGCATCGGCGCCGGTGAGCGTATTGATGCCGCGGCCGTCGGCATAGGCCGAGTTCGGCCACAGCGATTCCGCGATCAGCACACCGCGGCGCACGCCGTCGAACAGCTTGGCGTGCAGGCGCACTTCGCCGCGGCCGTTGCCGAGTACGACCGTGTCGCCGTCGGCGATGGCGAGCGCGGCGGCGTCATCGGGATGGATCATCACTTCCGGCCGCCGCTCGCGTTCCAGCGAGGTCGGCGTTTCGGTGAAGGTCGAATTGAGAAAGCCGCGCGCCGGCGAGGTGGCGAGCCGGAACGGATGCTCGCTATCGGCCTCCTCGATGACGTCCCAGTGGTCGGGCAAGGCCGGCAGCGGCCGGCGCGACTCGTCGCGGTGCCAGCGCTGGAACGGCACTTGCGGCCAGTCCGGCTTGAAGCGGAATTTCTTATCCGGATAGGCGAAGCCGTCGAGATAATGCGCCTTGGCGAAATCGGGCTGGCAGTCGATCCAGCGGTTGGCCTCGAGCTCCGCAAGCGTGCCCCAGCCGGACTTTTGCAAGCTGACGTCGATCAGCTCGCGCGGCGTCATGGCAAAGCCCGGATGCGCGGCGCCCAGCCGCTTTGCCAGCGCGCAAATCACCTCGTGGTTCGAGCGGCATTGCCCGGGCGGCTCGACCAGCTTCGGCCCAAGCAAAATGTATTGGCTGCCGCCGGCGGTATAGAAGTCGTCGTGCTCCATGAACATGGTGGCCGGCAGCACGATATCGGCGGCCTTGGCGGTGTCGGTCATGAATTGCTCGTGCACGCAGACGAACAGATCGTCGCGGGCAAAGCCGCGCTTGACGACCTCCTGATCGGGCGCGACCGACACCGGATTGGTGTTCTGGATCAAGAGCGCGTCGACCGGCGGCCCGCCGATGAGCGCCTCCGCGTCGCCGGTCAGAATGGCGCCGATGCGCGACTGGTCGAGCATGCGGATCGAGGGGTCGCGCAAATCGCTGCCTTCGATCACGCTGTTGTTGAGGTGGAAGACGGCGCCGTTGTTATGAAAGGCGCCGCCGCCTTCGAGCTGCCAGGCGCCGGTCACCGCGGCGATGCAGCTCGCCGCATGCATGTTGACCGCGCCGTTGCGCGACCGCGAGAAGCCGTAACCGAGCCGGAAAAACGTGCGCTTGTTGTCGCCGACCAGGCGGGCGAAGGCTTCGATGGTCTCGGCCGGGCAGCCGGCGATGCGCGACGCCCAGGCCGGATCGCGCGATTTGACGTGCGCGGCGAGCTCGTGCGGCGCGTCGGTGTAGCGCTCCAGATAATCCCAGTCGGCCTTGCCGTCGCGGAACAGGCAATGCATCACCGCGCAAGCGAGCGCACCGTCGGTGCCGGGCCGGATCAGCACCGGCAGATCGGCCTGCTTCATCGTCGCGTTCATGTAGACGTCGACGGCGACGATCTTGGCGCCGCGCTCCTTGCGGGCGCGCGTCGCGTGCGTCATCACGTTGACCTGGGTGTTCGCCGCATTGGTGCCCCAGATCACGACCACGTCGGACTTCGCCATTTCGCGCGGATCGGCGCCGGCAAGCTTGCCGGTGCCGGCGATGAAGCCGGTGAAGGCCGGATTGACGCAGATGGTCGAGAAGAAGCCGGAATATTTCTTGGCATGGCGCAGGCGATGAATGCCGTCGCGCATGACGTAGCCCATGGTGCCGGCATAGTAATACGGCCACACCGCTTCCGAGCCGTGGCGCTGTTCGGCGCGGGTGAAAGCTTCCGCGACGAGATCGAGCGCGTCGTCCCAGGAGATCGGCGCGAATTGGCCGAAGCCTTTGGCGCCGGTGCGGCGCAACGGATGCAACAGCCGGTCGGGATGATGCAGCCGCTCGGCGTAACGCGCGACCTTGGCGCAGATCACGCCGGCCGTGTAGGCATTGTCGGCGGCGCCGCGGACCCGGCCGATGGTGTGCGCATCCAGCACTTCGACCTCAAGCGCACAGGTCGACGGGCAGTCGTGCGGACAGGCCGAAGCGGCAATTCTTTGCGGGCGGACGGCCTGATTCATTATCGCACGATGCCTTCTAGCCGTGCCCAATCCCCGGCTGAACCCCGGCAGCGCCATGGACGATAGCACATGGTGCCTTGCTCGGAAGCCTTTGGTTCGAGCAGGAGCGGGCTGCCGCCGCCGCGGCTCGGGACCAGCCGTCACCCGAGCGGACCGGAACGCATCAAACTTCGCCGCGTGGCCGCTGTTTGATGCTAGGTTGCGGACATAGGGAAGGAAGCGATGCCCAGGAGCGCGTGACAATGCGCCTATCGCCGATGCTCGCTGCACTGACCGTCACGGCGTCGATTTTCGCCGGACCGTGCCGCGCACAGACGGCGGGAAATGCCGACGTTTCGTCGCAACGTGAATTGGTGATCGGCACCAAGCAAGCGCCGCCGTTTGCGATGAAGGCTGCCGACCGCACTTGGCAAGGCATCAGCATCGATCTCTGGCGCCGCGTCGCGGACGATTTGCACCTGCATTACCGCCTCGTCGAGGAGCCCGATGTGCAAGGACTGCTCGACGGCGTCGCAGCCGGAAAGTTCGATGTCGCGGTAGCGGCGTTGACCGTAACAGCCGGTCGCGAGCGAATTTTGGATTTCACCCAGCCGTTCTATGCGACGGGGCTCGGTATCGCGGTTCCAGTAGGAGGAGAGGCAAGCTGGTTGCCGATCATCCGCACCATGACATCGTTCGGTTTCGCCCAAGCGATCATGGCCTTGATTGGATTGGCATTGGGCGTCGGGTTTCTCGTCTGGCTGTTCGAGCGCCGCCACAACGAGGATTTCGGCGGCGGCGTCGCCAAGGGACTGAGCTCCGGCGTGTGGTGGTCAGCCGTGGCAATGACACAGCGCAGCACCGGTAATTTCGGTCCGCGAACGGTGCTCGGACGCATCGTGGCGATCGTATGGATGATCGCCTCGATCGTCACCATCGCCGTATTCACGGCGAGCATCACCTCAGTGTTGACGATCAAGCACCTGCAGGGGACAGTTCACGGCGTCAGCGATCTATCGGCTGTCAGCATTGGTGCACTGGCCGGAACCTCTACCGAGGACACACTGTCCCACCTGCAAATAAAATACCGGAAATTCGCCAGTTTGCAGGAAGGCCTCGAAGCCCTGCGCGCGCACAAAATCGATGCATTTGTGTACGACAAACCGTTGCTGGCCTGGGCTATTCAGCAGGGTTATTCATCCTCGATCGAGATGGTCGACGCTACGTTTGCGCCGCAAGAATATGCCTTCGCCATACCGGGCAATAGTCCGCTCAGAAAATCGCTCGACGTGGCGATTCTTGGCGCGATCCACAGCAATTGGTGGGAGCAAACCGTCTTCCGCTATCTCGGCACGCGATGACCTGCTGCGACGAGGCGAAAAGCCGTCATCGTTGCAAATTACATTCTGCACTCGAGAATTGAACCGGAGGAACCGCAATGAAAGCTGCCGTTGTCGGCGAGAAAAATGTCGAAGTTCGCGACCTGCCGAAGCCCGAGCCGAAGCCGAACGAGGTTTTGATCCGGGTGCGGGCATCGAGCCTCAACCGTGCCGATCTTATCGTCGCATCGGGTCATCAGCATGGCAGCGTCGGCGGCGTCGGCGCACGGTTGGGCCTGGAATGTTCCGGCGAGGTCGAGGCCGTCGGCGCCGACGTGCAGGGTTTCAAGCCCGGCGACCGCGTGATGGGATCGGCGCCGGGCGGCTTCGCCGAATTTGTCGCAACCGACGCCGGTCGGGTGCACCGCATCCCCGCCAACAACATGACCTACGAGCAGGCCGCGTGCTTTCCGGTCGCGCTGCAGACCATGCACAACGCGGTGGTCACCGCCGGCCGCTTGAAGCGCGGCGAGACCTTTCTCATGCAGGGCGCCAGCGCCGGCATGGGCCTGATGGGCATGCAGATCGCCAAGTTCATGGGCGCGTCGCTCGTCATCGGCACCTCGACCAATGCGACGCGCCGGGCGCGGCTTAAGGAATACGGCGCCGATCTCGCGCTCGATTCGAGCGACGCGAACTGGCCGGCCGAGGCGAAGAAGGCGGCCGGCGGCAAGGGCGTCGACCTGATCGTCGACCTGATCTCCGCCGGCGTCGCCAACGGCAACCTCGAAGCGGCGGCGATCCTCGGCCGCATCGTCAATGTCGGACGGCTCGGCGGCAACAAGGGCGAGTTCGATTTCGACAAGCATGCGCTTAAGCGCATCGACTATATCGGCGTCACCTTCCGCACCCGCACGCCGGAGGAGGTTCGCGAGATCAATCGCCTGCTGCGCGCCGATCTGTGGCCGGCGCTCGAGGCCGGCAAGCTATCCTTGCCGATCTATAAGACCTATCCATTAGCGCAAATCGCCGACGCGCTGGGCGTCATGCGCGCCAACCAGCATTTCGGCAAGATCGTCATCACCATGTCATAAAGAAAGTCCGGCAATTCCCGGCTTGCCCGGCGCTGCGGCGTTCGGCATAAATTTGTCATGACTGATTCGTCGAAGGGCTACGCGCCGATCCTGGCAGCGGGCGGGATTGTGCTGCGTGGCGAGGCACGGCCGCGCATCGCCATCGTGCGGTTGCGCCGGGAGAAGGCGTGGGTCCTGCCGAAGGGCAAGCTCATGCCGCGCGAGCGCGCCCATGTCGCCGCCAAGCGCGAGGTGCTGGAAGAGACCGGCTACGACGTCTCGATCCACGAATTCCTCGGCTCGATGTCGTACATGGTCGAGGGCCGGATCAAGATCGTGCAGTTCTGGCTGATGCGCACCGAGGGCGCGCCGGTACGCGAGCTGATGGGCGACGTCAAAGCGGTGAAGTTCCTGCCGCTCAAGCAGGCCGTCGAGACGCTGACCCGGCCGCACGAAAAGGTGTTCCTGACGCATGTCGGCCCGATCGCGCTCAATCATGCCAAGAAATTCCATGCCAAGAAATTCGTGCGCGGAAAATCGCGGCGCGTTGCCCGAAACGGCGGCAGGCGCAGCCGCAACGCTCCCGCCGCACCGGTCGAACACGTGATCGCACTCGACTACGGCAAGACCACCCCGAGCGCGGTCAGGGCGCTCGGCAATTGGATCGGCCGATCGGCGCACTCCCTGGCGCGCAAGGTGAGCTGACGCCGCTGCGCTTACGCCTCCTCGGGCGTGACTTCGTGGAATAGGCTGTAGTCGAGCAACAACCGGCCGTCTTGGGAATAGCTGGTGATATCCCGGTAGCGGTGGTTCCAGCGTATTTCGTTATGCGAATAGATGCGCCGCGCGTAGAGATGCTGCGCGGAACTGTCATCGACGCCACTGAGATTGAGCACCAAGGCGCCGTCGGCCGCGGCCAGATCGCGCGCGGTGACGCCGTGCAATGGGCTGGCGTTGTCGATGACATGAAACATCGTCCAGCTCAGCGCGAACATCGGATGCTCGCTGCGGTCAAGCTTCAATTCATAGAAGCGGCGCAGCTGATCGCCTTCCTTCACCTTTTCAAGACGCAGCAGCCATAGCCGCGCGGTGGCTTGCGAGATCGTGTTGTGCCGTTCATTGGCGACGCGAATCATCAGCGTCCTTTGACCCTGATGCATGCCGACGATGGGATGGCGGGCAAAAATGAAGCGGGCGCGCGGCCGCGAGAAGCGGGCGAAGATCAGGCCGGTCATCACCGCGAGAAAACACATGCCGGTGAAGATTTCGATCGTGGCGACGACGTGGCCGTAATTGGTCTGCGGATGCATGTCGCCGTAGCCGACCGTCGCCAGCGTCTCGATCGAAAAGTAGAACAGGCTGAGCGGCAGCGGCAGCTCGGTGCTCACATTGGCGACCGGCTGGTCGCCAAACCAATAGATGAATGCGAACACCGCGTTAAGAAATACGAAGATCGCCGCGGCGCTGCCGAAAAACACCGGCCAGTAGACGGTCATCGAGCGGTGATAGAGATCGGTCCAGAAGCCCTCGGCCAGGCCGCGGGTCTCGACGTCGCGGGCGCCGACCCGCACGACGTGCGTCCGCGACGGCCGTCCGGAAGCAGTCCTTTGCGGAGCCTTCGCCAACCCAAACCGGCCTTATGCCGTCGCCTTTGCCGCGGCCGCCTTGTTGAGCCGGCCGTAGACCTTGCGCGCATTGCCCTCGAAGATCTTCTTGCGGTCGGCGTCGCTGAGCGGCGCCTTGTCGACATAGCGCTTGGTGTCGTCGAAGCCGAAGCCGGTCCGCGGATCGTTGCCCTTCACCGCGCCGACCATCTCCGAGGCGAACAGGATGTTGTCGATCGGCACCACTTTGGTGAGAAGGTCGATGCCGGGTTGGTGATAGACGCAGGTGTCGAAGAAAATATTCTCGCCCATAATTTCGGCGAGTTCCGGCTTGCCATTGTTGAGCGCGATGCCGCGGAAGCGGCCCCAATGAAACGGCACCGCGCCGCCGCCGTGCGGAATGATGAATTTGAGCTTGGGAAAATTCTTGAACAGGTCGGACAGGATGACCTGCATGAACACCATGGTGTCGGCGTTGAGATAATATGAGCCGGTGGTGTGCATCGCCGGGTTGCAGCAGCCCGAGACATGGATCATGCACGGCACGTCGAGCTCGATCATTTTCTCGTACAGCGGGAACCACGATTTGTCGGTCATCGGCGGCGAGTTGAAATAGCCGCCGGACGGATCCGGATTGAGATTGCAGCCGACGAAACCCATGTTCACGCAGCGCTCGAGCTCGGCGGCGGAGTGCGCAGGATCGGCGCCCGGCGACTGCGGCAATTGGCACACGCCGATGAAGTTCTTCGGGTAGAGCGATATAACGCGTGCGATCAAATCGTTGCAGATCTGCGACCATTCCAGGCTGACGCTCTCGTCGCCGACGTGATGGCCCATGCCGGAGGCGCGCGGCGAGAAGATGGTCAGATCGGTGCCGCGCTCGCGCTGTAGCTTGAGCTGGTTCTGCTCGATGCTTTCGCGGATTTCGTCATCGGACATTTTCAGACCGGCGCGCGACGGCATTGCCGTCTTGTCCTTGGCATTAGCGGCCGCGGTCTGCTCCTTGCGGAAACGATGCAGGTCCTTGGGCTCGGTGGTGTAGTGGCCGTGGCAATCGATGATCATGTGACAGCGCCATACCTGGGTTGGGGAGGCCGGATGCTACGGCGCACGGCGCGATTGTCAAACCCGCCAAGCGGCGGCCTTATTTGCGCATGTTCTTTTC
Organism: uncultured Alphaproteobacteria bacterium; assembly: GCA_963780925.1. GTDB lineage: Bacteria > Pseudomonadota > Alphaproteobacteria > Rhizobiales > Xanthobacteraceae > BOG-931. The sequence goes on from CAWAEV010000020.1 coordinate 46,619, forward strand.
CGAAAACCGGTATCCACATTTCGGGATCATGCGCTAGGATGCCGGCCGCAATCAGGGAGACCAAGGAATGGCTGAACTACCACGGCTCAACAGCGTCATCGGCGCGCTGGAAAAGGGCCAACACGCTCTGGTGACTTTCTCGCCGGCCGACGTCGAGTCGGCGATCGCGCTCGCGACCGCGAAATATGACGGCGTCTTCTACGAGATGGAGCACAACGCCTACGACATCCGCGCCTTCCGCGACTGCCTGCAATACATGCTCAACCGCAGCCAGATCGCGAAGTCCGGCTCGTTGGCGCCCGCCGTCACGCCCCACGTGCGCATTCCGCCGAACGGCGGCGAAAAGGCGCAATTCCATGCCAAGCAGGTGCTCGATCTCGGCGCCTACGGAATAATTTGGCCGCATATCAGCAATGTCGAGCAGGCCTACAACGCGGTCGCTGCCTGCCGTTACCCGCGGCTCAAGGATAAGCCGCTATATGAACCGGCCGGCATCCGCGGCGACGGTCCGACTTCGGCGGTGCGCTACTGGGGGTTGACCCAACAAGAATATTACGAACGCGCCGACGTGTGGCCGCTCAACCCCAAGGGCGAGATATTCGTGATCCTGATGATCGAGGACACCGAGGGCATCAAGAACCTCAAGGACATCCTGAAAAACGTGCCGGGCATCGGCGCCATTCTCATTGGCGAAGGCGACCTGTCCCAGGAACTTGGCTACCCGCGCCAATACGAGCACAAGGTGGTGCTCGAGGCGATGGCGCAGATCGTCAATACCTGCAAGGCGGCGGGCGTCGTCGTCGGCCATCCCCATGTCGAGGCGCACAACGCCGAGCGTATCGTCAAAGAAGGTTACCGGTTTCTGATGTGCGCACCGGTCCGCAGCTACGGACATCTGGACGCCGCGCGCAAGTTTGCCGGCAGATCCTGACCGTTGGTCATGCCTGAACGGGCGTCCCGCGACTCAAGCGTCGCGGGCGTGCGCGCTATTCTTGGCTACTTTTGGCCGCTCTGGGAGACCGGCGGCAACGCGCTTCCGGCGGCAAGCAGAAACCACGCGGCGAAAATGTACCACGAGGAATTGCCGGTCAGACCCGGGATCGGCAGGGCAATCGGCAATGCGGCGAGGATGCCGAGCATCGCCAAGCAGCCCGAAATGACAAACAAAGCAATATTCGGTGCGCGCAACATGAGGTCTCTCCCAACCGTACTGCGCCTTTGTATGTCCTATGACGGTAAAGGCTTGCTTAGCGGCCAACGATGCGGCTTTGAAGCTCGATTTCTTGATTGACTTTAAGCACCTAATAAGATTCGAAACCTAATGATCGGGCGCATAGTCGAGGCATCACCATGCACCTGATCGTCAAATTCCTCAAAGACGAGAGCGCCGCCACCGCGATCGAGTATGGCCTGATCGCGACCGGGATCGCATTGGCGATCATTCCGGTGATCACCGGGCTCGGCACCAAGCTCAAGACCACGTTCTCGACGGTCTCGACGGCGCTCAAGTAGCGCCCGCCTCGGCCGCGACCGACTTTCGCGCCGCGTAAAAAGCTGCCAATAGCTGGTCCGTCACACGTGAGGCGCGTGCAATGGGGCCGGTCGATCTTTTCGCCGTGGTGCTGGCGCTGGCGGTACTCATCGGCTGCATCAATCACATCTGGGCCAAGCTGCCGCCGGCGATCGGCATGCTGCTCGGCTCGCTCGTCGTCTCGCTCCTCATCGTTGGCAGCGATCACGTGCTGCACCTGCACGTGATGCGGTGGTTTCGCGGCACGCTCGGTGCAGCCGATCTGCCGCATCTTTTTCTCGACGGCGCGCTGGCGCTTCTTCTGTTCGCCGGAAGCCTCCATGTCGACGTCGCGGAATTGAACCGGCGGCGCTGGGTCATTCTGCTGCTCGCGACCGTGAGCGTGATCCTGTCCACCGCGGTCTTCGGTTACGGCATGTGGGCGTTGCTCGGTTTCGGCGCAGCCGTGCCGCTCGTCTGGTGTTTCGTACTCGGCGCGATTCTCGCCCCGACCGACGCCGTCGTGGTCGAAAGCCTGTTGCGCCGCGCCGGCCTGCCGGCGAGCCTGCGCGCGGCGATCGTCGGCGAAAGCCTGTTCAACGACGGCGCCGGCGTCGTGCTGTTTTTGCTCGCAGTGGGGGTGACACAGGGCGACACCATTCATCTCGGCCATGGCCACGTGCTCGTCGCGTTCCTCCGCGAGATTGCCGGCGGCGCACTGCTCGGAATTGTCGCCGGCTGGCTTGCGGCGCTGTTGTTGCGACGGATCAACGACGACGGTTTGCAGCTCCTCACTTCGCTGGCGCTGGTGCTGGGCTGCTACCGCCTTGCGATCCTGGCCGATCTGTCGGGCCCAATCGCGGTGGTCGCGGCCGGGCTCTGCCTCGGCTCGCCGTCGCCGCGGTTCGGCATGAGCCCCGATACGCGCTCGGTGCTGATCGGCTTCTGGTCGCCGCTCAATCAGATTTTGAACACCATGCTGTTTTTGCTGATGGGGCTGCAAATTCTCGGCTTGGTCGTGACGCCGGTCGAGCTGGTGCCGATCGTGTTCGCAATCCCGCTGGCAATCGTCTCGCGCCTCGTCAGCGTTGCGGTGCCGGTGGCGCTGACCGGCGACAAAATTCACGAAAAATGGCGGGCCACGACGATCCTGACCTGGGCCGGATTGCGCGGCGGGATTTCGATTGCGCTCGCCTTGACGCTGCCCGACTCGCCATGGCGGACGCAACTGCTCGTCCTGACCTATGCCGTTGTCGTTTTCACCATCGTCGTCCAAGGATTGACGTTTTCGCGCCTGCTGCGCACCGCCTACGGCGCCAAAATGTCTGCTTGAGCATTTACGAGCGCAGCAGCGCCGCTTCGAACGCGCTGGCGATGGCCTGCTTGCTCTTGCCGGCGCGTACCGCGTCGCCGATCACCATGACGGCCTGGTCCGGCGCCGCCAAATGCCGGAAGCGCTCCCCGGTGGCGCTGCGCGCACGATAATAGAACTACTCGCGCAGTGCCGGCCATGAGAACAAACGCGCCAGGCCCGGCGCACGCGCGAGGCCGTGGTCGAGCATCCAATTGGCGACATCCGCGAAGCCAAAGCGATATTCGGCGCCGGTTGCGACGACGATGCGATCGAACGGCGCCAGCAATCCGGGAAGCGTATTGACGTCGGTCGCCAAGCGAAACACCACGCCCTTTAATTCGCAGGCGGCCACCAGATCGGCGATGTAGCGCTCGAAGCTTGTTTCGCTGGCTTCGACCTCCTGATAGAGCGGCGCCTTGCCGGCATAACGGAAGCTGCCGCCGGGGCGCGCACCTTTCTCGAAAATCGTCACGCTATTGCCCTCGGCAACCAGTGCCGCATAGGTCAGCCCGGCCGGTCCGGCGCCGATCACGGCGATGCGTTCGCCGCGCGGCGGATGCGGAGCGGCGAACAAGGTCTCGCGGCCGGCGGCGCCATTGACCACGCAGCCGATGCGCGCGCCACCGCGCATTTCGTTGATGCAGGTATTGCAGGCAAGGCAGCGCCGGATCGGCTCGCCTCTTTCGACCTTTTCCACCCATTGCGGATCGGCGACCAGGGTGCGGCCGAGCGCGACAAAGTCGGTCTTGCCGGACTCGACCGCCATTTCCGCCGTCGCCGGATCGCCGAGCCGGCCGACCGCGATCACCGGCACGCCGACGTGCTTCTTCACGTCGGCGGCGAAATCGAGAAAGGTCGCGTCCGGCAAGCTCATCGGCGGCAGCACGACTTGCGCCGACGGCAGCGAGCGGTAATGACCTGCGGTGACGTGCAGCGCATCGGCGCCAGCCGCGGCGGCCCAGATCGCGATCTGGCGGCCTTCGCTATAAGGCAGTCCGCCGGGGAAGAAATCCTCGACCGACAGCCGATAAATCACCCCCAGGCCCGGCACCGCCGCTTTCACCGCGCGCAACACTTCGAGCCCGAATCGGGCGCGGTTTTCGAGCGAGCCGCCATATTCGTCGGTGCGACGGTTTTCGAACGGCGCGTGGAATTGCGAAATCAGATAGCCGTGCGCGGCATGAACTTCGACGCAATCGAAGTCGGCTTGTTGCGCGCGCTGCGCGGCGGCGACATAGGCTGCCGTCGTCGCGGCGATGCGCTCCTTGGTCATCTCCTGCGGAATGATGGTCTCGAACGTCGTTTCGTAAACCGGATGCGGAACAGCCGAGGGCGCGATCGGCGTTTCGCCGCAGATGTCGACGCGGGTATGGCCGCCGCCATGGCCGAGCTGGATCGACGCCTTGGCGCCGCCGCCATGGATTTCCCCGACCAACCGCGTCAGGCCGGGGATGAAGCGATCGTCGTAGATGCCGACCTCGTGCCGCCGATGCCGACCGCACTTTTCCGGCGACGCCATCTCCACCGTGATCAGCCCAGTGCCGCCGCGCACCCGCGCCATGTAATAGGCGACGCTGTCGTCGGTGACGAAGCCTTCGGCGTCCGCCGTGCGTGTCGTCATCGGCGGCATGACGATACGGTTTTTGATTTCGACCGGGCCGATGCGGGCCGGGGTGAGGAGCACGTTCATGATTGCCATGTCATTGTCCGCCAACGGGTCCGGCCCGAAGTGGCCGGCCCGATGACAAGCTCAGGCGGACGATCCAGTAAACAGAGTTCATCACTCGTTTGTGCTCGGCATATTAATTTCACCATTCGACGATTACCGGATGCCCCGCTTTCGCGGAGCATGACATTACAGGGTCGGAATCTCGCCGCCGTCGAGGTCGATAGTCGCGCCGTGCATCCAGGTGGCGCGCGCCGACACCAGGAAAGTGATGAGATCCGCGACGTCATCGACGGTGCCGAAGCGGGTAATGCCGAAGCCGCGGCACATTTCCTTGCGCGCTTTGTCCTCCGGCCAGCCGGTGCGCTCCATCTCGGCCTTGATGCGCCGCCACAGCCGGTCGGTCTCGACCATGCTCGGATGGATGCAGTTGACCTGCACGCCCTCCTCCTTGCCGCGGTCGGCAAGACATTTGCTGAAGGCGGCGACGGCGGCATTCACCGAGCTGCCGATGGTGAACTCCGCCGTGGGCTTGCGCCCGCCGGTGCCGCCGATCGAAATGAGCGAGCCGCGGCGCTCCTTCAAAAGCGGCCAGGCGGCGCGCGCCAACCGCACATGGGCGAAGAATTTGAGCGCATAGCCGTCCTCGAAATCGGCGTCGGTCAAAGTGAGGAAATCGCCGCGCTTAGTGGCGCCGGCATTGTTGACCAGAATGTCGAGCCCGCCGAACTCGCGCCGCACCTGGTCGATTAATTTCTCCGCCGCGCCTTTCTCGCGCAGATCGAGCACGGCGACGCCGGCGCGGCGTCCGGATTTGCGGATGGCGTTTGCGACTTCGTCGAGCGCGGCCGCATCGCGGCCGGTCAGCATGACGTCACAGCCCTCGGCCGCCAAAGCGAGCGCCACGCCGCGGCCAATGCCACGGCTCGATCCGGTCACCAGCGCGACCTTACCCTTCAGTCCCAGTTCCATTTCGCTTCACCTTATTCGCCAATTTTCAGGCCGAGCTTCGTGATGAGCGCGGCCCACTTACCTTCCTCGCGCTTGATATTCTGCGCATATTCGTCGGGCGTCGACGGCGCGGGATCGCTGCCGGCGGCAATCAGGCGCTTCTTGATGTCGTCGGAGCTCAACATCGCGCGCAGCGCCTTGTTGAGCCGATCGACGATCGGCCGCGGCACTCCGGCCGGCGCAGTCACGCCGTAATATTGCACCGCCTCGAAACCGGGCAGACCGGATTCCGCCGCGGTCGGCACGTTCGGCAGCGCCGCCGAACGGGTGGCGGAGGTCACCGCGAGGCCGCGCAACTGCCCGGCTGCGATCTGGCTCACCGACGCCGGGATGGTGTTGAAGCCAAGCGGCACGTGATTGCCGAGAAGATCGGTGGTCAGCGGACCGGTGCCTTTATAGGCGACCGTCGTAATGTCGACGCCGCCCATCAGATTGAACAATTTGGCGGCGAAGTAATTGAGCGTCGGCGCCGGCGGCGTGCCGGCCGAAAGCTTGCCGGGCTCCTTCTTCGCCAGCGCAATCACATCCGCCAGCGACTTCGCCGGCAGCGTCGGGTTGGCGTCGACGATGATCGGCGTCGAGGCGACGATCCCAATCGGAGAAAAATCCTTGTTGATGTCGTAGCCGGTATTGGCGCCGAGGCTGATGCCGGTCAGCATCATCCCAATCGTGTAGCCGTCGGGCGCCGCCTTGGCGAGGTCGCGCGTGCCGATCATGCCTCCGGCGCCGGCGCGATTTTCGACGACGACCTGCTGGCCGAGCGTCGCCGAAAGATTCTGCGCGACAAGCCGGCCCATGAAATCGACGCCGCCGCCCGGCGGATAAGGCACGATCAGCGTGATCGGATGGCTGGGATAATCGTCAGCCGCGGCCGGTTGCGGCGCGGGAAAAGCGAAGGCGGCGATCATGGCGGCCGCGGCCAGCCCGGCGAGAACGACTCGTTGCAACATTGTGATTTCCTCCCCTCGCCACTATAGCTCCGAGCGCCGGGCATGCGCTACATTACCGCCGCAACGCACGGAGCGCCCTTATGCGGTTCGGTCTATTCGGTAGTGCGACAGCCCGCCACGGCGGTCCGGACGTCGATTCCGGCCAAGGCTACAAGCAGTTCGTCGACTACAATGTTGAGGCCGAGGCGCTCGGCTACCATTCGACCTTTCTGGTCGAGCACCACTTCACCGGCTTCGGCCAAGTTTCGGCCAGTCTCGCACTGCTCACCTGGGTGGCGGCGAAGACCAAGACATTGCGGCTCGGCACCGCGGTGCTAGTGCTGCCCTGGCACAATCCGGTGCTGCTTGCCGAGCAAGCTGCAACGATCGACCTTCTCTCCGGTGGGCGGCTCGATTTCGGCGTCGGCAAGGGCTACCGCCACAACGAGTTTCACGGTTTCTGCGTGCCGATCGAGGAAGCCGATGCGCGCTTCAACGAGACGCTCGACGTGATCGTGCAATCCTGGACCTCGAAGCAACGTTTCTCGCATCACGGCAAATATTGGAATTTCGAGGACATCATCGTCGAGCCGCCGACGGCGCAAAAACCGCATCCGCCGATGTGGATGGGCGCCGGCAGCCCCAATTCGATCCGTCAGGTCGCCGCGCGCGGCTACAATCTCTTGCTCGACCAGTTCGCGTCTTTCGAAGCGGTTGCCGAACGCATCGCCATTTTCAAGGAGGCCGTGGAAGAACGCGGCCGCGTCTTCGATCCCTTGGAGGTCGGCGTTGCGCGCGCTTTCTACGTCGCCAAGAGCCAAGCGGATAAGGACGCCGCGCTGGAACGGCGCATGGAGGCGCAGCGCCGGCTCGAGGCGATCTCGAGTGCGCCGGACGGCACCAAGAGCAGAGCCAGCATCATGACCTATTCCGACACCCGCGAAGCAAGCGAGGAAAGCGCGCTTTACGGCACCCCCGACGAGATCGCGCAAAAACTCGAAAAGCTGCGGCGGCTCGGCGTGGAATATCTCCTGCTCAACGGCGGCGGCTTGGTGCTCGACAAGGCCAACGACAACTTGAGCCGCTTCGCCCGCGAAGTGATGCCGGCCTTTGCCGACAAGGCGCGTGCCCGCGTGGTGGGGTGATATTTATTCCGCTCATTCCCGCGAAAGCGGGAATCCAGATGGGATGAACAACCGTTACGGCGGAGTTTTCTGGGTCCTCGCTTTCGCGGGGACGAGCGGATAATACAGCCCTTCCGATGATCAACAAGCTCGTTCAAACCATGGCCGACGCGATGGTCGGCATCCGCGACGGCTCGGTCGTCCTGCTCGGCGGCTTTGGCAGCATCGGTCAGCCTAACGCGCTGATCGACGGTCTGATCGAGCAAGGCGCGACAGACCTGACCGTGGTGTCCAACAATGCCGGCACGGGACGCACCGGCCTGGCGCGGCTTCTTGAACTTGGCCGCGTCCGCAAAATCATTTGTTCGTATCCGCGTAGCGCCGGCTCGGTGGTGTTCGAGGAAGTCTATCGCGCCGGCAAGATCGAGCTGGAAATCGTACCGCAGGGCACCATGTCGGAACGCATGCGCGCGGCGGGCGCGGGTATCCCCGCCTTCTTTACCGCCACGGCCGTCGGCACCAAGCTCGCCGCCGGCAAGGAGGAGCGCGAAATTGCCGGCCGCAAATATCTGCTCGAACACGCGCTTGCCGGCGACGTCGCCCTGATCGAGGCGTGGGAAGCTGACCGCTGGGGCAATCTCACCTATCGGTCGTCGGCCCGCAATTTCAATCCGGTCATGGCGACGGCGGCGGCATTGACCATCGCCCAGGCGCAGCACATCGTCGAGCTCGGCACCCTCGATCCGGAAAAAATCGCCACGCCCGGCATCTACGTCAAACGGGTGCTTCATGTGCCTTATGGCGAACCGACGGTGACTTGAGGGGAATGCGGTGAGCGTGCTCGATAACTGCAAGCCGTTGACGCGCAGCGAGATGGCCGCACGGGTCGCCCGCGATATTCCCGAAGGCTGGTACGTTAATCTCGGCATCGGCGCGCCGCTGCAAATCGCCGACTATGTACCGGCGGAGCGCGAAGTCGTTTTTCATTCCGAGAACGGCGTGCTCGGCATGGGCCCGGCGCCGGCGCCGGATCAGATCAATCGCTGGCTGATCAATGCCGGCAAGCAATATGTCACGCTGCGCACCGGCGGCTCCTACATGCATCACGCCGACAGTTTTGCGCTGATCCGCGGCGGCCATCTCGATCTGTGCGTGCTCGGCGCGTTTCAGGTCGCCGAGAACGGCGATATCGCTAATTGGTCGATCTCCGACAACGACACGGCGCCCGCAGTCGGCGGCGCCATGGACCTCGCCGCCGGCGCCCGGCAGCTCTGGGTGTTGATGGGGCACTTGACCAAATCCGGCGACAGCCGACTTGTTCGCCGCTGCACCTATCCGCTGACCGCGATCGGCGCGGTCAAGCGCGTCTATACCAACCTCGCCGTGCTCGACGTCACCAACGAAGGCTTTGTCGTGCGCGAGATGGTCTCCGGCCTGACCTTCGATGCGCTACAGAAAGTGACAAACGCACCGCTGCACCGGGCATCGACGTAAGCCCCGATCAGAAATCGCTTAGCGGTAGTAACGCCGATAGTAGCGATGCGCATAGTATGGGTGCGCATAATAACGGTGCGGATAGAAGCGCGGCGCATAATAGCCGCCGTAGATCCGCGGGGCGTAGTATCCGCCGTAATAGGCCGGCGCATAGGCATAGGGCGCGTATCCGTAGCTATAGCCATGATAGGCCGGATAGCCGTAGTAAGCTGGATAGCCGTAATAGGCGGGATAGCCGTAATACGGCCCATACCCATAGCCGTAGGCATTAGCCGCTCCGATAACCAACGCGCTCCCGATCAAGCCTGCCGCGATGCCGGCGCCCGCCCAGCAGCCCCAGCATCGAGCCTCCGCGGGTTTTGGCGTGGCGATTGTCGCGCCGGCAATAGCCGCCGCCACGATCATGGCCGTAATTGGCTTGCGCATAACACTCCTCCCTGCGATGACGATGCGACGCTTATTGGCCGGATCGGCATAATTGATCAATAGTGCATTTTTCTCAGGATATTCTTTGATTTAAGTCAACTCGCCACCGGTCGCGGCAGTCGGTTGCGGCCTCAAAAAGGGCACGCGCGAACCGGCACGCTTGCATGGCCGATGGCATTGGTCTTGATTGGCTGTTCCATCCGGGGTGGGCAATGCTGCGAGCGCTGAGAAGCGTGACGTTTGTCTATGTGCCGCGCGAGGACCGCATCCTGACCGCCATCAATGCCGGCCATCGCGATACCTGGTCGTGCTGGCTGACGCGACGACTGGCGCTGGCGGTCCTCGAGCGCACGACGCAATACATCACCGGCAGCTCCGGTCTGGCGCAACGCGCCCCGGCGGACCTCCGCGGCGAGATGGTTGCGTTCGAGCGCGACGCGGCCATCGCCAAGACCGCACCGGCGATGTCGGTCACCTCGGGTGGCGTCCTTAATTCCACCGCCGAGACTGCCGAACTTGCCGAGCGCCTGACGATTTCGCAGCAGGCGGACGGCTTTCGTTTCGAGCTGCGCGGAATGCGCGATGATGGCGCAGCAGGGCTCGTTGCGCGGGCCGAGCTGCAACGCATGTTGCAGATGTTGCAAGCCGAAATCGGTAAAGCCGGCTGGGTGGCGGCGCCGGTAAAGCCGCAATCTACGCCGACGCCGGCTGCGACCGATACCAAGCCGGCACGCCATTGAAGCATGCCATTGAAGATTGTGTCGCCGCGGTCGTCGCGCCAAAATGGCGTTGGCCCAAAATGACATTGGCACTGTTGCCGACATATCCTAACTTCCGGCGACAAGGGTAATAGGGAGAACGCACCAGATGACCAGCTACACATGGGACCACATTCATCTGCGCACCACCAATCCGGAGGCCATGGCGCAGTGGTTCGAGAAAATGCTCGGCGCCGAGGTGCTGCGCAGCATGCAAGAGGGCAAGCCGCGCATCGATCTCAAGCTCGGCGGCGCCAACATCTTCATCGCTCCGGTGGCCGCAGGCGACGGCACCAATGCCGCACCGACCATCCCGTATCGCGGGCTCGATCATTTCGGCCTTTCGGTAAGCGGCATCGATGCGATTGCCGCCGATCTCAAGAAGAAGGGCGTCGAGTTCACGCGCGAACCGACCACCGTACGGCCGGGCGTGCGCGTCTGCTTTATTCGCGCGCCGGAAGGCGTGTCGATCGAGCTGCTCGATCGCAGCGCCAAGTAGCCGGCGTTCGGTAACCGCGGCATCGCGATTGCATCCATGGCGAATGACGAGATCGTAAGCTCGATCCGCACGGCGCTGTTCGAGCGTTTCGGCGAAGAATTTGCCATCGATGCCGGACTGCCCGGGCTGGACGAGCTTGCAAGAATCGCCAGCCATCGTTCGCATCGGCGCTACGCGCCGCGTGCAATCGAGCCCGGCCTGTTAAGGCTGCTGTGCGCCTGCGCGCTGTCGGCGCCGTCGAAAAGCGACCTACAGCAATGCGATATCGTCGTCGTCGGCGATGCGGCGATACGAAAAACAATCGTCGCGACCATTCCGGACATGCCTTGGATCTTGGACGCACCGGCGTTTTTGGTATTCGCCGCCAACGGCGCGCGGCTGCCCGCATTATGCGAGATGCGCGGCAAGCCGTTTCCCAACGATCATCTCGATCAGTTCTTCAATGCCGCGGTCGATGCGGGCATCGTGCTGGCAACGTTCATCCAAGCGGCCGCGGCGATTGGCCTCGGCTGCTGCCCGATCAGCGCCATCCGCGATAATCCGCAAGTTGTAAGCGACGCGCTCAATCTGCCACAGCGCGTTATTCCGGTCGCGGGCCTGTGCGTCGGCTGGCCGGCGCAGCCAGGCGAAATCACGCCGCGGCTTTCGCTCGACACCACACTGGTTGAGAGCACCTACAGCGAGCACAACCTAGCCGGCGAGATCGACGCCTACGATCGGCGCCGTGCTGCGTTGCGGCCCTATCGCCGCCAACGTAATGTCGGGCGTTGGGGGGAGGCGCAGACTTACGGCTGGTCCGAAGACAAGGCGCGGCAATATGCCGAACCGACACGCACGGATTTCGGCGCTTTCGTCCGCCGCAAAGGATTTCACCTCGATTAGCGGACCTCACGCGCGAAGCCGCCGGCAAAGCAATGCGCATTGGAGCAACGAATAAAATGAAAACGCTCTTCGATAAAGTATGGGACAGGCACGTCATCGCGCAGGAGGAAGACGAGACGCTCCTCTACGTCGATCGCTGTCTGATCCACGAAGGCTCCCGGCATACTTTCGATACCTTGCACGAGCGCGGCCTGCCGGTGGCGCATCCCGAAAAGGTCTTTGCATTTTCCGATCACTACATCCCGACCGATCCGCAAGCCCGGGCGCGCGGCGTCGCCAGCATTGCCGATGCGGACATACGCAACATGGTCGAGCTGCTGATCCGCAACACCGACGAATACAAGATTGCACGGTTCGGTTGGGGCGACGCGCGGCAGGGCATTCTCCATGTCGCCGGTCCCGAGCTCGGCCTCAGTCAGCCGGGCATCGTGCTGGTCGGCGCCGACTCGCACACTTCGACGCATGGTGCATTCGGCAACATATCGTTCGGCATCGGCTCGTCGGAAACGACCCATGTCGTGGCGACGCAGACCATTTGGCAGCGCCGCCCCGGCACGCTGCGCATCAAAATCGACGGCGCGCTCGGCTTCGGCGTTACCGCCAAGGACATCATTCTTGCCGTCATCGCCAAAATCGGCATCGGCGGCGCCATCGGCTACGCCATCGAATATGCCGGCTCGACCATCAAGCGGATGTCGATGAACGAGCGGATGACGATCTGCAACATGTCGATCGAGGCCGGCGGCAAGGCCGGTCTGATCGCGCCGGACGACACCACCTACGAATTCCTCGCTGGACGTCCGTTCGCGCCGAAGGGCAAAGCCTGGGATGAGGCGTTGAAATATTGGCGCACGCTGCCCTCCGACGCAGAAGCGAAGTTCACCAAGGAAGTCGAACTCGACGCCGCCCAGGTCGGCCCGATGGTAACGTGGGGCACCAATCCGGAGCAGTCCCTGCCGATTACGGGCCGCGTTCCCGATCCCGCGCAGGAGCCGGATGCCGAGCGGCGCACTGAGTACAGCAAAGCCTTGAGCTACATGGGCCTGCAGCCGGGTATGGCGCTCACCGATATCGCCGTCGACCGCATCTTCATCGGTTCGTGCACCAACAGCCGGATCGACGATATTCGCGCCGCGGCGGCCGTAGCCAAGCTCGGCCGCGCGGTCGTTCCGGCCTGGGTGGTGCCGGGTTCGGAGAGCGTGAAGCGCCAAGCGGAAGCCGAGGGCCTCGATCGCATTTTCGTCGACGCCGGCTTCGAGTGGCGCGACGCCGGCTGTTCGCTCTGCACCGCGCTCAACGGCGATCAATTAAAGCCGGGCGAGCGCTGCGGATCGACTTCGAACCGAAACTTCCAGGGCCGACAGGGGCCCGGTGGGCGCACGCATCTGATGAGTCCGGCGATGGCGGCCGCCGCGGCGCTCCGCGGTCATCTCGTCGACGTGCGTGATTTTGGAGCAAAGTAAGCCATGGAACCGTTCTCGACTTCGACCGGCATCGCCGTACCGCTCGACGAAGCGAACATCGATACCAACCAGATTTGCCCGACCCGCTTCAACAAAGTGCCGCGCGGACCGCGTTTCGCGCAGATCCTCCTGCACGACCGGCGCTTTAATGCGGATGGCTCGGAGAAGCCGGACTATATCCTCAATCAAGAGCCTTATCGGCACGCGGTAATCGCAGTCGCCGGCCGCAATTTCGGCGTCGGCTCGTCGCGCGAAACCGCCGTGTTCGGTCTGATGACGTTCGGCATCCGTTCCGTTATTGCGCCGAATTTCGGCGATATTTTCTTCAGTAATTCGCTCAAGAACGGCTTGCTCCCGGTGCGGCTGCCGGCCGCGACGGTGGACACGCTGATGCGCCAGCTTCAGGAGCAGCGCGGCGCGCCTATGACGGTCGATCTGCCCAATCAGACGGTCACCGGCCCCGACGGCAAGATCTACCGCTTTGAAATCGAGCCGTTGAGCAAGAAGCGTTTGTTGCGAGGCTTGGACGAGATCGCCCACACTCAGGAATATGCCGCTGCCATCCGGCGCTTCGAGCAAGGCCACGCAAAAGCCTATCCGTGGCTGTCGGCTTAAGAGACTATCCTCTCACTTCGATCAAGGCAGGCGGTTGCAATGCAATCGCACAGCCGGCGATTATTGATTCAACAGACTCTTATATTGATCGAAGATCGCATAGGCGGCCTTGATTTGCGCCAATGACTGCTCCGGCCCCAGCCAATCGGTGCCGACACCTTGCTTTTTTGCCTTGGCGAGGAATTCCGGGTCGTGCAGAACCTTCTCGTAGGCGCCCCGTAACCGCTCATAGCGGTCGGGATGTTTTTCCTTCAAATCGGCATAGGTGATCAGCGCCCGCATCGAGCTCGGCACGAACGTCGCGGTGATGCCTTCGGCTTTGAGGACATCACTGGCCGTCGGCGTACCGGGAAGCTCCGGGATCGTGACATCATTGAAAATGGCGACAGCCGTGATGAGGCTGAGCATGCTGAGGCTCGCCTCAAGCGATACCAGCGCGAAGTCCAATTGGCCGCCGGCGACCGCGGTGCGCAGCGGCGCGCTCGCTTCGTAGGTGACCAGCCGGATCGCCGAAAGCGGCAGCTTGAGCGCATTCATCAGGATCCCGACGTTGAAGAATTCGCCGGAGTCCCGCACCACACCGCAGCTGACTTCGCCGGGATGCGCCTTGATGGCGTCGATGATGGCCTTGAACGATTGGTATTTGCCGCCCTTGGGAACAAAGACGCCGGTCTTGTCGGTCCATTGAACGTTCAAAATGTCGAAATCTTTCAGATCGTAGCCGGCATGAAATTTGTTGATGTCGGCATACCAGTAGGGCGCCGGCCCCGATACGAGGAGCGTGTTGCCGTCGTGCGGCTGGCTCAGGAAATACCGCGTGCCGATCACCATCGCCCCGCCCTCTTTGTCGAGCACGTTGACGGGAACGCCCAGCTCTTTACTGAGCGCCGGCGCGAGATTGCGCGCCATCATGTCGAAGCCGCCGCCCGCTTTGGTGCTGACGACGATGGTGATCGGTTCATCCGGCCACGTAGCGGCGGCTGCTTGGCGCGCCGCAAATTTTCCTGCCGCTGCCGCGCCTGCCAGCATCCACAGGAACGGCCGTCGCGCAATCGCGCGTGCGGTCTCGGTTGTTTCTTTGGCGGAATTCTTTGTCGTCCTTGCCATGGGCATTCCCTCAAGTGGACTTGACTGCGTTTTCTTGCGGGGCATCGCCGAGCGTTGGCTTGCGCGCACGCCACCACTGCATGATCGGGCGGCTGAACAACGAAAACAACAACAGCACGAGCAGCACCAATGCGATCGGACGGCCGGCAAAATAGCTAAGCTGACCGCCGCCCGAGATCTGATAGGTCTGCAGCAAGGCGTTTTCCACTTTGCCGCCGAGGATCAGTCCGACGACGCAGGCCGGCACCGAGTAATCGTGACGCTGCATGAACCAGCCGAGAAAGCCGAAGACCACCATGGTGGCGGGTCCGGCCATGTTGCCGGACAGGCCATAGGAGCCGAACGTCGCCAGGACCAAAATGACTGGAATGAGCACGCGCACCGGAATACGGATGACGTTGGCCATGAGCCCGATCAGGCCTAGGCCGAGCACCAGCATGATCGCGCCCTGGACGAAATTATTGAGAATGATGGCGTAAACGATGTCCTTCGACGCATCCAGGAATTGCGGACCGCTGGTCACGTCGTGCAGCGAGAGCGCGGCGAGCATCACCGCTGAAGATGCGCCGCCCGGAATGCCGAGCGCCAGCAAGGTCGCCATGGATCCGGCTTCCGAGCTGGCATTGCCGGCTTCCGCGGCGATCACCCCTTTCGGATTGCCCTTGCCGAAGGTCTCGGGATGTTTGTCGCCGCGCCTAGTCTCGGCATAGGAGACGAGGTTACAGACCGCCGCGCCCACGCCGGGCAGCCCGCCGATGGTCGCGCCGATGAGAAGTCCGCGCAGAATGACAATCGGGTGCTGCAGCGCTTGGAGCATGCCGCGCGCAATTTCGCGCACGCTGACATTGCGCAAATCGGAGCGCTGCACGAGATAGCTGGTGCCGGCGAGGTTGAAGAGTTCGCTCGCCGCGAATAGCCCGATCATCGCCGGCACGATGGGCACGCCATCGAGCAATTCCGGCAGATCGAAGGTGCCGCGGATCACGTCGCGCGGACTAAGCCCGATGGTGGCGATCAGTATGCCGATCAACCCCGACAGCAAACTGCGCGACACGTAGCGTCCGCGCAGCGCCGCAATCAGCGTGAGCCCCCATAGCATCAGGAGCAGCATTTCGAGGGGACCGAGCTTGAGCACGGCGTGCGATATTACCCCGATGCCGAGAAAGAGGATCAGATAAGCGCCCATGTGTCCGAGCGTCGACGCGGCGAGCGCCAGCCCCAGCGCGAGATTGTGCTCGCCGCGCTGCGTCATGGGATAGCCGTCGAACGACGTCGCCACCGCGGCCGGCGAGCCGGGCACTCCCATCAGAATCGCGGGGATAGCGACGCCGAACGCCGCCCCGGTATAGATCGCGGTCATGAAGATTAGCGCCGAAAGCAGGCTCATCCACAACGTCGCCGGCAGTACGATTGCCAAAATCAGCGCCGAAGAAACCCCGGGGATCGCGCCGCCGAGCATGCCGAGCGCGATGCCTGGAATCGTCAGCAACCACGCGCTGTAAGAGCTTCCCAGTATATGGAACGCCGACGCCAGTGCTTGCCAGTCGATCAAAGCGCTCTCCATAGCGAGCGGGCGATCGCCAACGGCATTGGGAACGTCAGCAACGTCAGCGCCGCAATGCTCAGCGCCACGGCGATGCCGAGCGCGAGCGACAGCGAAAACAGGACGCTCCGCTCACCGAGCAGCCACAGCGTCGCGAGCACGAAGACGAAGGTCGCAACGTCAAATCCGACATAGGGAATGGCCACCACGAACAGGCCGAACAGCACCATCAACAACCCGATCGTCGTGAGCGAGCCGGCGCGGAAGCGTGACGGTGCGGTTTCCGCTTCAGCGCCTTGACCGAATGCCGCGGCCTTCATGACCGCCGTGTGTCCAAAGATTTCGACCGCTCCGATATACAGAGCGAGAATTCCGGCGACCGCTCCTATCGGAGCGATGAGAATAAGATTGCTAAAAGTCGGCGACGCAGCGGTTGCCGTCCAAAGATACCACACCAGGAAGATCAGAACGATCGCGAGAAAGAACAGATGCTCCCAATCGGTGCGGTGCTCTCGCTCACTCGACATGCTTCCGTCCCGATGGGTTTTAGCACCGGTTGTATCGGCAATCGCGCCGACGTGATGCTATCCGTTCGGACGACGCGGTCAACCGGCGCCGCCGCCGCGGCATGGTCTCGTGGAGACGACCCGTTGCGGAGCTAATACACCACAACCGGCGTCGATACCTTCACGCGGTTGTACAGATCGACGATGTCGTCGTTGACCAGGCGGATGCAGCCTAAGGTGACGACATTGCCAATGGTCTTCGGCGCGTTGGTGCCGTGGATCCGCGACGTGCCGTCGTCGAGAGCGAGCGCGCGTGCGCCGAGCGGATTACCGGGCCCGCCCGGCATCATGGCTGGATTGCGTTTGAGCAGGTCGGGCGACGGCTGCCAGGGCGGCCATTCCGCCATGCTCGCAACGTGCCGCAATCCCACGAGGTTGGCGCATTGCCGTCCTACCGCAATGCCGTAGCGTAGCGCGACATTGTTGGGCTGTATCAAATACAGATAATGTTGCGGCTTATCGACAATGACCGTGCCGACCGGTTGCAACGTGCGATAAAAGGTCGGCTGCCGGCGAAACACGTAAGACATGTCGGGATCGGAATTGCCGCCGTCCACGCCGGGCGCAAGCTCGCCGTTCGCCGCAGTGTTGGCAGTGCGGACCGGCGGCGAACTCAATTGCGCTTCGGCCTTGCTCGACGGCGGCGCCGATTTTTGCGCCTTCCCGGCCCAATAGACGTAGCCGCCGGCGCCAAGCGCCGCAGCGAGGATGGCGACGACGATCCAAGCGCCCCGGCTCCATCGCGACGGCGTTGCGATCAATCCTTGCTCGCGCGCGGTCCACGGCTCGCTGCCGATGTCGCCAAAGCGGTCGTGCGTCCGCGCGTCGGGCGCGATCGTGCCATGCTCGGTCCACGACAGTTCCGATTCGATGCGCTCGATCGCCGCTTGCAGCGCCGCTTCCTCGGCTGCGATCTCCGCCAGCGGCGGCGGTGGACGCAGCGTACGCAGCCGGCTTGCCAGCATGCGCCGCGCGCGGTCGTAAATGTCGCGGCGCCACTGCGCATCGCCGGCGCCGGGCGCGGTCACCGCACGCAGCAACAAGGAATAATAATCGACCATCGGGCATGAACCCTTTAGGCGATGATCTTATGCAAAAACTCCAGGACACGCGAATTGGTCGCGGCTTCGGTTTGGGCCTCGACCGGCGCATCCCAATAGTCCGATTGCGGCAGGCATTCCTCCAGATAGCGCGCCGCCGAGGTGGCGTGGGCGGCATCGTGACCCGGCACGATCAATGCCGGAATTTCAGTCTGCATCAGTTCCTCAGGCTGGGCGCCGGGCGCGGTATCACGGTCGAACAGCGCATCGCGCATATCCTCGCAAATGCGGATATATTCGTGCACCTCGCGCACGGCGTAGGCGGCGGCGAACGCCTCATCGCGTTTGATGACCGAAGCCCACGGCCCGCCGCGCGGATCGGCGCCGAACGGCTTGCCCTCTTTGCGCACGAGCGCGGCGACGCCGGCAAGGCCGTCGCTTCGCACGAAATCGAGGTGCTCAGCAAAGCGCTGGTGGCTCGATATGCGATATTTGGCGCCACCGACCGGCCAATAGAGCACCATGCCCGCGACCATTTCGGGATGCGCCACGGCGAAGGTCGCGACCGGCGCGCAGCCCATGCAGCCGCCAATAAGGTGTGTGCGAGGTATCCGCAAATGTTGCAGCAGCCCCCTGCCCTGCGCGACGTAATGCGCCCAGGTCACGCGCTCGACGCGGCCGCCGGACTGTCCGCATTCGCGGCGATCGAACATGATGCAGGTGAAGTGCTGCGGTAAATGATCGAGCAGCTTGATCCTGGCGTAGCTGCCAAGCGTCGTCCACGCCTCGACCACCGCGTTAAAACCGCCGGGCGCATACATCAACAGCGGCGGCCCGTCGCCGACCACCTCGTAGCGCGTCGCGATGCCGTCGATGACCGCGCTCGGCATGGTCAGCCCTTGATCTGGCGGCCGGCGCGGGCGTCGGCGATCAGCGCCGTGAACGCCTCGAGCGTCGCTTTAGCGGAATTGAAATAGGTCTCGGTTTTGGCGTCGAGCCATTTCTCGCCGTAGCCTATTGCCGTGTGTGCAAGCCGCACCCGGCCGTCGAGCCACGGTCCGCCGCCAAAGCCGCCGATCACCGGAATTTTCATCGCCGCGACCACGGCGGCGCCGGCGACCGGACCGGAATTGGTGAAATCGAGGAGGCAAGCGCCGGCGGCTTCGAGGAGCTTGGCCTCTTCGACGAGCTTTGCCGCCGCTTCGCCGCTCGCCTGCGCTTGCGGCGAATTCTGCGCGCTATAGGGGATGCCGAATTTGGCGGCCGTTTGCGGCGTCAGGCCGAACTGCGCAAACACCGGGATGCCCTCGCCGACCAAGGCGCGCACGACATCGGGAAATTCCGCGGCGGCATCGACCTTGATCATGTCGGCGCCACCTTCCTTGATGAGCCGGAATGCGGCGGCGCGCGCCGTGTCAACGCCCTGCTGCACCGGGCCATACGGCATGTCGCAGCTCACCAGCGCGCGCTCGACTCCGCGCCGCACCGCCCGGCAGCAGATCAGCATTTCGTCGAGGGTCACCTCGACCACCTCGGAGCGGCCCCACAGATTGACGCCGACCGAGTCGCCGACCGAGACGAAATCGAATCCGGCGCGGTCGGCGATGCGCGCGAGCTGATAATCCCAGGCGACGACGCCGACGCTCTTTTTTCCCTCGCGCTTCATCGCTTGAAGCGCGGCAATGGTCACCTTGGCGGACATGCCTTCCCTCGTGCCGCTGTGGTTTTAGCACGGCAGTTGGCGCCGGTAACACGTGCCCCCCTGGGCGGCGCCGCGCACGGCACTACACCCGCCCGGAAGGGGTCATGCAGGTGCGTTCAGCGCCGCAATTACTGGCGAATTTCCGCCGCTGATGGCGTGGGCTTGGCTGACTGTTTCGCCGAAGCCGCGACGGGAGCGTCGGCCTTGAGTTCGGGAGGCGGGCTCGCTGCGAGCGCCGACGCCGACATCGGCGTCCATTGTGCGGGCATTCCTGGCGTGGCTGCGGCCTTGCCGTCGAGCTTTGCCGCCGCCGGCTTGCGTTTGGCGGGTTTCCCCGCCTTATGATCTTCCGGTTTCGCCGGCTTGTGGTCTTCCGGCTTGACAGCCTCGTGTTCGCCGGACTTGGCGGCGGCCGTTCTTCGCTTCGCCCTCTTCTTCACCGGCTCGGCCGCAATCATTGCCTCGAGCTTGGCGATCTCGTCCGGCGTGCGCGTCGGGCCGGTATAGACGACAACCGGCGTTACCGGACTCGGGTCCAATAACAGGTTGCTGGGGCTGGGCGCGCGCAGCGCCGATAGCACGACGGAAAATTTCGGGCCGGTTTCGGCGCTGTTGTCGGGGGTCGCATCGCCGGAGGCGCTGTTGCCGTTACCGAGATCGGCGTCGGGATCGTCCTCCTCAGTAGCCGGATGGCGGCGGTGCCGGCCGCACATTTGGTCCGTCAGGTCGGGCGGCGCCGCATCGATCGGTACCAACGTTTCGACCGGGCCGAGCGACGGCTTCAAAAACGACAGCGGACCCTGATTGAAGCCGTATTGCAACAGCTCCGCGGCCTTCACGGAGCGCTCGCCGGACGACGGCGCGCCGAGCACGACGGCGATGAACCTCTTGTTGTCGCGCTCGGCGGTGGCCACCAGATTGAAGCCCGAAGCGCAGACAAAGCCCGTCTTCATGCCGTCAGCGCCGGGATAACGGCCGAGCAGCGGATTGTAATTGCGCACGATGCGCCGGCCATATTTGATCGCCGGAATGTGCCAATAATCGCTGTATTGCGGAAAATCGTGGAGCAAGGCGAGAGCGAGAATGGCGAGATCGCGCGCCGAAGTAATTTGATTGTCGTCCGGCAGGCCGTTCGGATTGACGTAGTTGGTTTCGCTCATGCCCAGGCGATGCGCGGTGTCCGTCATCTGCTGGGCGAATTGGTCGACCGTGCCGCCAAGTCCTTCGGCGAGCATGACCGCCATGTCGTTTGCCGATTTCACCATCATCATCTTAATCGCGTTGTCGACTGTAACCTGCGTGCCAGCCGGAAAGCCCATCTTGGTGGGCGATTGCAAGGCCGCATTGGTCGACACCGTGAACAACGTATCGGGCGTGATGCGTTGGTCGCGCAGCGCGCTCAGCGTCAAGTAGAGCGTCATCAGCTTGGTGGTGGAAGCGGGATGCCACGGATAGGTCGCGTTGTTGGCGCGCAGGACTTTTCCGGAATTGGCGTCGACAAGAATAGTCGACTCGGCCCGGGCGGGAGTTGCCAATACGACCGCGGTTAGAGCGGCCGCTCCCACCGCGATGGAACTCAGGACGATGCCGAAGAACGGCGCCCGGAGAGAAGTCGTATATTCCACGTGTCGCGGTCCGTTCGGTTAGTCGGGCCCATTTTAAGGTCTATCGGGGCCGCGAAGGTTTCACGCAACGTTCAAGAGGCGAGTTCACGCAGCGGGTCGCGTAACTATGTAACCCCAAGCCGGGCTCGAAGGCAAAGACGAATAGCGCTATCCTTAAGCGCTGTGTGGACTGCAAATGTTCCTAAGCCCAGATATTCCTAAGCCAATGAAAGCGACGAAAGTTCGGCATTGTCGGAACCTTGGGAGGAATTATGACCGCCTGCATTGTGGGTTGGGCGCATACGCCGTTCGGCAAGCTTAACGGCGAAACGGTCGAGAGCCTCATTGTGCGGGTCGCCACCGAGGCGCTGGCGGATGCCGGGATTGCGGCGAAAGACGTCGACGAAATCGTGCTCGGCCATTTCAACGCGGGCTTTTCGGCGCAGGATTTTACCGCTTCGCTGGTGCTGCAGGCATCGCCCGATCTGCGCTTTAAGCGGGCGACGCGGGTCGAGAATGCCTGCGCCACCGGTTCGGCGGCGGTGCACGGGGCTCTGCAATCGATCGCAGCGCGATCGGCAAGAATCGTGCTCGTGGTCGGCGTCGAGCAGATGACAACGACGGCGCCCGCGGACATCGGCCGCAATCTTCTCAAGGCCTCTTACGTGCGCGAGGAAGCCGACATCGACGGCGGCTTCGCCGGCATTTTCGGCAAAATCGCCGGGCTCTACTTCCAACGCTGGGGCGATCAGTCGGACGCGCTGGCGCACATCGCCGCGAAAAACCACAAGAACGGCGTCGGCAATCCCTACGCGCAAATCCGCAAAGACCTCGGCTTCGACTTCTGCCGCGCCGAAAGCGACAAGAATCCCATTGTCGCCGGTCCGCTCAAGCGCACCGACTGTTCGCTGGTGTCCGACGGCGCCGCAGCGCTGGTGCTTACCGACGTCGAGACCGCGCTCAAGCTCGAAAAGGCCATCGTGTTCCGCGCCGCGCAACACGTGCAGGACTTTTTGCCGATGTCGCGCCGCGACGTGCTCAAATTTGAAGGCTGCGCGGTCGCCTGGCAGCGCGCGCTCGCCGAGGCCGGCGTCCGATTGAACGATCTGTCTTTCGCCGAGGTGCATGACTGCTTCACCATCGCCGAGCTCATCGTCTACGAGGCGATCGGGCTGGTGCCCGAAGGCCAAGGCGCACGCGCCATTGCCGACGGCCTCGTCGCCAAGGACGGTACGCTGCCGATCAATCCGTCGGGCGGGTTGAAGGCCAAGGGCCACCCGATAGGCGCCACCGGCGTGTCGATGCACGCGCTCACCGCGATGCAGCTTACCGGTACCGCCGGCGACATGCAGATCAAGGACGCCACGCTCGGCGGCATTTTCAACATGGGCGGCACTGCGGTCGCCAATTACGTCAGCATCCTGGAGCGGCTGCGGTAGTTGTCATGCTCCGCGAAGGCGGAGCATCCAGTATTCGGGGCGAAGATAGCTAGTTTACTGGATCATCTGCCTTCGCGGAGATGACAGCGAGCCGAACTGCGCCGCACTAGTTCGGTGAAAAAGCCGCCGCGCCGTTGCAGCTCGTCGAACGTCCCGGTCTCCACGATGCGGCCGGCGCGGAAAACAAGGATGCGGGTCGCGCCACGCACCGTAGCGAGCCGGTGCGCGATGACGAAGGTGGTGCGGCCTTTCATTACTTCGTCGAGCGCCAGATTGAGCCGCGCCTCAGTCAGCGGATCGAGCGCGCTGGTCGCTTCGTCGAGGATCAGAATCGGCGGGTCCTTGAGCAAGGCGCGCGCCACCGCGAGCCGCTGCCGCTCGCCGCCGGATAAAAGCCGGCCGCGCTCGCCGATGCGCGCCTCAAGCCCATCGGGATTGCGGTCGATGAACTCGGAGGCCTGCGCCCGCACCGCCGCCGCGCGCAACTCGTCGTCGGTCGCGTCCGGCTTGCCGACGCGCAAGTTCTCGGCGATCGAGCGGTTGAACAACAGCGTTTCCTGGAACACGACGCCGATATTGTGGCGCAGCCCGGAGAGCTTGAAGTCGCGAATGTCCGTGCCGTCGATCGAGATCGCGCCCGATTGCGGATCGAAAGCGCGATGCAGGAGCGCCAGCGCTGTCGATTTGCCGCTGCCGGTCGGGCCGACCAAGGCCACCCGATCGCCCGGCAGCGCGGTGAAGCTCAAATCCGCCACCGCGGAGCGCTTGCCGTCATAGGAAAACGATACGTCCTTGAATTCGACCAGGCCGCGCAGGCGGCCGGGGTCGATCGCATCGGCGCGGTCGCGCACCGCGGGCACGGTGTCGAGCACGCCGAAAAAGTCGGCAAGCTTCGGTGCATCCATGAACAGGCGATTGGAGAAACTGACCGCTTGTTCGAGTCGGGTAATCAGCATCGCGGCGATCGCCATGAAGCTGACGATCTGGCCGACCGACGCCAAGCCGACGAGCTTGAGATAGGTCCCGACCAGAAGAATGACGAGCAACGTGAGCGTCGTGCCGGCGCGCGTGAGCACCGTGGCGATGGCCCACCACGACAGCACCGGCATCTGCGCGTTCAGGAGCGAGTTCACGACGGTCTTCAGCCCCGAAACTTCGAGCTCGACGCGGGCGTAACTCTGCACCAGCGCGACATTGCCAAGCGCATCGGCGGCGGTCTCGGCAAGGTCGGAATAATGCCGCTCGACCGCGCGCTGCAACGCGAAGGATTTATGAATGACGAACGCAGTCAGAACCGTAAATGCCACGCACAGCACGATCAGCGGCAAAGCGAGCCGCCAGTTCAAGACCAGTGACGCCGGCAACAGTAAAACAATAAACACGAAAGCGGACAGATGCTCGCGGAAGAAGGACAGCCAGAGCCACCACAGCGTGTCGGTGCCGGTGAGCATCACCTTCATCTGCCGGCCGGAATGCGCGCCGGCATGGTAGGCGAGCGGCAATTGCAGCACGTGCTCGAAATAATCCGCGAGCACCATGTTGCGGCGCCGGTGCGAGAGCCGGTCGGCGTACCAGGCGACGAGCGTGGCGGCGACGATGACAAACAGGCCGAAGCCGACCCAGGCGCCGACCAACGGCGCTAGAGCGCGCGCCGCCGGCTCGACACCGGCCGGCAGCGATCCCGACAGAGCGTCAACGATACGGCCGAACAGCACCGGCTCGACGAATTGCGCCGCGGCCAGCGCGATATTGGCAAGCGCCAGCGTGACGGCCAGCCTCGCGTCGGACCGCAACAGCCCGAGGACGCGAAGGTAGATGCGGATAAAGGACATGACGCCGTTCTAGCGGCGAAAGGCAAAAGGACAACTAGCGCCATCTGCCTGGCTCGCGCTTTCAGCCGTACTCACTTGACATGGGGTCGCGGCGGCCGTACTAAACCGACCGGTTATTTAACTGGATGGTGAAATTGAGCCTCAACGCCGCCTTCTCCGCCCTGTCCGACCCGACCCGCCGCGCCATTCTGGCGCGGTTGGCACTTGGCGAAACTTCGGTCACGGAGCTCGCCAAGCCCTTTGCCATGAGCCTTCCTGCGGTGTCGAAACACCTCAAAGTGCTCGAACGCGCCGGCCTGATTGCGCGCTCCCGCGAAGCGCAGTGGCGGCCATGCCGCATCGAGCCGCGCGCGCTCAAAGACATCGACGATTGGCTGGCGCACTACCGCCGCTTTTACGACGAGAGCTTCGATCGGCTCGACGACTACCTGAAGAAACTCCAGGCCCAGGAGTAAAGCCATGCAAGTTCAACCCTACCTGTTCTTCGACGGCCGCTGCGACGAAGCGCTGGAGTTCTATAAGAAGGCGATCGGCGCCGACGTGAAAATGCTGATGCGCTGGAAGGACAGCCCCGACAAAAGCATGTGCACGGCGAGCAATGCCGACAAGGTCATGCACTCGCAGTTCCAGGTCGGCGAAACCACCATCATGGCGTCGGACGGCCGCAACAGCGGAGCGCCGAAATTCGAGGGTTTTGCGCTGACCATCGCGGCCAAGGACGAAGCGGAAGCCGACAAGATGTTCGGCGCGCTCGGCGCCGGCGGCCAGGTGACGATGCCGATGAGCAAGACCTTCTTCTCGCCGCGCTTCGGCATGCTCGCCGACAAATTCGGCGTGCACTGGATGATCATGGCGCAATAGGCCGCCACGACCGATCGTCTTCGCCTATCCAGCCGTGGGGAGGAGCAATGCTAGCCGAAGCCAAAAGCACCGATTTCGTCACCTCGCGGGTGTTCGACGCGCCGCGTGAGCTTGTTTGGCAGTGCTTCACCGAGCCGGACCGCATGAAGGAATGGTGGGGCCCAAAGGGCTCCACCATCGTCGCCTCAAAAATGGATTTGCGAATCGATGGGATTTATCACGGCGCGATGCGCGATCCCGGAGGCCGCGTGATGTGGGCCAAATTCGTCTATCGCGAGATCGTCGCGCCGGAGCGGCTGGTCTGGGTGCACTCGTTTTCCGACGAGGCGGACGGCCTGACGCGGCATCCGCTGAGCTCCACTTGGCCACTCGAAATGCTGACCACCGTCACATTCGACAACGAGGCGGGCGGCAAAACCAAAGTGACGATCCGCTGGTCGCCGCTCAACGCCAGCGCGGAGGAACAAAAGACGTTCGACGCGGCGCACGACAGCATGCGCGGCGGCTGGGGCGGCACATTCGACCGGCTTGCCGCTTATCTGGTGACCGCGAAGTAACGCGTGGGGACATCCGACATGGCTACGTTCAAGCAGAAGATCTCGCCTTGCCTGTGGTTTGACACGCAAGCCGAGGACGCGGCGAAATTCTACACGTCCGTGTTCAAGAATTCCGCGATTAAACAGATCGGCCGCTACGGCAAAGCGGGCCGCGAGGTGCACGGCAAGGAGCCCGGCTCAGTCATGGTCGTCGAATTCGAGATCGAAGGGCAGACCTTCACCGCCCTCAACGGCGGCCCGCATTTCAAATTCAACGAGGCGGTGTCGTTCCAGGTGATGTGCGACACGCAGGCCGAGATCGATTATTTCTGGAGCAAGCTTTCGCACGGCGGGCAGGAAGGTCAGTGCGGTTGGCTGAAGGACAAATACGGATTGTCCTGGCAGGTCGTGCCGTCATTCTTGCCGCAGCTCTTGGCGGATGCCGCGGGCGCACGGCTCGATCGCGTGATCGGCGCCGTCATGCAAATGAAGAAGTTCGATATCGAAACGCTCGAACGGGCCCATGTTGGGCAAGCGTAAGAAATCCGCCACACCACAGGAGCGAGCAATGCAGCTGAACCCCCATCTGAGCTTCAACGGAAAATGCGAGGCGGCGTTCAAGTTCTACGAGCAAGTGCTCGGCGGCACGACGCTGCTGATGATGAAATACGGCGACAGCCCGATGGCCGCGAAGATGCCTCCCGAATCCAGGAACAACATCATGCATGCCCGGCTGAAAGTGGGCGACATGTTGTTGATGGGCGCCGACGCGCCGCCGCAATTTTACGAGCCGATGAAGGGCATGGTGGTCACGCTCGGCGTCGACACGCCGGCCGAAGCCGAGCGCGTGTTCAAGGCATTGAGCGAAAACGGCACCGTGCGCATGCCGATCCAGGAGACGTTCTGGGCGCAGCGCTTCGGCATGTTGACCGATCAGTTCGGCACGCCGTGGATGGTCAATTGCGAAAAGCCCGGCCAGTAGGAGCATCGCTCCCTTGCAAGCGTTGCCGGCGGGCGGCGATTGGCACTCCCCTGCGTTCGCGGCTCGGGATAGATTGCCGCGATGGACGCGCCTGAAAGCCGGGTGCCAAGTTTCCAAGCTCCGTTTGCGCCACCCGACGAGGCACTGGCGACAGTCCTCCTCGCCGAGGCCGCACGCGAGCGCGCCGCGGAGGGCCGCATCGATGTCCGCGCGCGGCGGCTGGTTGAGGCGATCCGCGCCCGGGCGACCGGCCTCGGCGGGGTCGACGATTTCCTGCACGCTTATTCGCTTTCGACCAAGGAGGGGCTCGCACTCATGGTGCTGGCCGAAGCGCTGTTGCGCGTGCCCGATGCCGCGACCGCGGACCGGCTGATCGAAGATAAACTCGCCGCCGGCCGCTGGCTCGACGGCGACGTCAAATCGACCGCAATCCTGGTGTCCGCTTCGGCCTGGACGCTCGGGGTCGCCGCCCGCATCATTCATCCGGGCGAAACGCCGGAAACCATTCTCGACACGATCGTGCGCCGCCTCGGCCTGCCGGCCATGCGCGCGGCGACGCGGCAGGCGATGCGGCTGCTCGGCTCGCATTTCGTCATCGGACAAAATATCGACGAGGCGCTCCATCGCGCCCGCACGCACGCGGATTTTCGCTATTCGTTCGATATGCTTGGCGAGGGCGCGCGCACCGGCGCCGACGCCGACAAATACTTTAGCGCCTATGCCGAAGCGATCGCCGCGATCGGCGCCCACGCCGGCAATGCGACGCTTCCGCGCCGTCCCGGCATTTCGGTCAAGCTTTCGGCGTTGCATCCGCGCTACGAAGCCATCTCGCATGACCGCGTGATCGCGGAACTGAGGCCGCGACTCCTCGAGCTCGCGCGGCTCGCCAAGGACCATGACTTGCAGTTCACGGTCGATGCCGAGGAGGCGGATCGGCTGGAACTGTCGCTCGAAATCATTGGCGCCGTGCTCGATGACGCCTCGCTCGGCGATTGGGACGGATTCGGGCTTGCGGTGCAGGCCTATCAGAAGCGCGCTTTGGCGGTGATCGGCTGGGTCGAGGACGTTGCCGCGGCGAAGAATCGCCGGCTGACCGTCCGCCTGGTCAAGGGCGCCTATTGGGACACCGAGATCAAGCGCGCACAGGAGCGCGGCCTGCCCGACTATCCGGTATTCACGCGCAAGGCCATGACCGACCTTTGCTACATGGCCTGTGTGAAAAAGCTGCTGGCGGCACGCGCGCGGCTGTTTCCGCAATTCGCCACCCATAACGCGCTCACCGTCGCCAGCGTGATCGAAGATGCCGGCGGCATCGCGGATTACGAATTCCAGCGTCTCTACGGCATGGGCGAAGCGCTTTACGATGCGCTCCTCGCCGAATTCCCCGACGCCGCCTGCCGTATCTACGCGCCGGTGGGGAGCAATCGCGATCTTCTTGCATATCTGGTGCGACGGCTGTTGGAGAACGGCGCTAATTCCTCGTTCGTGTCCGTTGCCGCCGATCCGAACGTGCCGATCGCAAAAATCTTAAGGCGTCCGCAAAGCTGGATCGCCGACGCCGGGCAGGCGCGCAATCGCAAAATTCCGCCGCCGCGCGATCTTTATCGGCCGGAGCGGCGCGGCTCACCTGGCATCGAATTCGGCGACCGAACGAGCCTCGACGCGCTGTTGCGCGAGGTGCGCGACGGCGAGAAAATTTTGCAGACTGCGGACGCGAAGGCTGCGCCGCTCGTCGATGGCGTCGCGCTGCCCGGCATCGAGCGCCTCGTGTACTCGCCGATCGACGGCAGACAAATCGGCATCGTCTACGAGGCCGACGACGCGATCGTGCGCGCCGCGATGTCAGCGGCCGCCGCAGGCTTTGCGGCCTGGGCGGCGACGCCGATCGAGGAGCGCGCCGCGGTGCTCGATCGCGCCGCCGACCGGCTCGAACTTAAACGCGGCCGGCTGATCGCGCTGTTGCAGAATGAGGCCGGTAAGACGCTCGATGATGCACTCGCGGAGTTACGCGAAGCGATCGATTATTGCCGCTACTATGCCGCGCAGGCGCGGACCGCGCTCTCGCCGCAGCCGATGCCGGGACCGACCGGCGAAAGCAACGAACTTCGCTATCGCGGCCGCGGCGTGTTGGTTTGCATCAGTCCGTGGAATTTTCCGCTTGCCATTTTTCTCGGCCAGGTGAGCGCCGCCTTGGTTGCCGGCAATACGGTCGTCGCCAAACCCGCCGAGCAGACGCCGCTGACTGCCGCGCTGGCAGTCGCGCTGCTGCATGAGGCCGGCGTACCGGCAAGCGCGCTGCATCTCCTCCCCGGCGACGGCGCTGTCGGCGCGAGCCTTGTCGCCGATCCGGGCGTTGCCGGCGTGGTCTTTACCGGCTCGACCGAGGTCGGTCGCGCGATAAACCACGCACTCGCCGAGAAAGCCGGACCGATCGTACCGCTCGTCGCCGAAACCGGCGGTATCAATGCCATGATCGTCGATGCAACCGCGCTGCCCGAACAGGTCAGCGACGACGTGATTGCATCGGCGTTTCGCTCCGCCGGCCAGCGCTGCTCGGCGCTGCGGTTGCTCTGCCTGCAGGCCGACGTCGCCGAGCGCATGATGGACATGCTGATCGGCGCGACGCGTGAATTGAAGGTGGGCGATCCGCGCGACATCGCAACCCATGTCGGCCCGGTGATCGACGCCGACGCCAAGGCCAAGCTCGAAAGCTGGATCGCCGGCATGGAGCGCGCCGGTCGCCTGCGCCTGCGTGCCGGTAATGCGTTGCCGCCGGCAGGCACTTATGTCGCGCCAACAATCATCGAGCTCGATCGCGCCGTTGATCTCGATCAAGAAGTTTTCGGCCCGGTGCTCCATATTGTCCGCTGGAACGCCGGCGGGTTGGATGCCTTGCTCGATGATATCGCGATGAACGGAACCGCTCTCACGCTCGGCGTGCATTCGCGCATCGATCTGACGATCGCCCGCGTCGCCGCCCGGCTCCCGCACGGCAATGTCTACGTCAATCGCAACATGATCGGCGCCGTGGTCGGCACCCAGCCGTTCGGCGGTACGCATTTGTCCGGCACCGGTCCCAAGGCGGGCGGGCCGAACTACTTGCGCCGCTTGGCGGCCGAGCAGGTGGTTACGATTAATACGGCGGCTGCGGGCGGCAATGCCGGTCTGCTGGCCCAAGACGAGTAAGGATCGGGCCGCATGAAACCCTTACGGACGAACGAATTAACACAATCGCGACAAGATCGCGGTATTCTGATGAGCGATGACTGATTCGATTTCCAGGCTCTATCAAGCGGCGCTGGCCTGCCGGAACGACGATCCGTCGACTTCGCGGACGGCGCGGCTGTTGCGCTCGGGCCGCAGCAAGATGGCGAAAAAGCTCGCCGAGGAAGCGGTTGAGGTCGTGATCGACGCCATGCACGGCGACCGCGATGCCGTGGTCAAGGAAAGCGCCGACCTCATTTATAATCTCGTCGTGCTGTGGGTCGCCTCTGGCATCCGCCCGGACGACGTCTGGAAAGAGATGGACCGTCGCGAGCGGCTCCTGGGCATCGCCGAGAAGGTGCCGAAGAAGCTGCCCGAGGATTTTCCGCGGCGCAAAATTGTCGTGCTCGAAGGCCGCCGCGCGCGCAAACGGCGCTGACCTGTCCCGCGCCATTTCATTCTAGCAATGGCTGACCAGCTCATCTCGGCGGTCGTGTCCTTCATCGTCGAGATGATTTCCGCCGCCGGTTACCTCGGTGTCGTCCTTCTCATGGCCATCGAGTTGGCCTGCATTCCGTTGCCGTCCGAGGTGATCATGCCGTTCGCGGGTTATCTCGTAACCATCGGGCAGTTCAGTTTGGTCGGCGCCGCGACGATGGGCGCGCTGGGCTGCAATGTCGGCTCGACCGTCGCCTACTACGTGGCGGCCACTGGAGGCCGGAAGGCATTCGAACGCTGGGGCGCGTACATCCTCATCCGTCCTCACGAGATCGAGCGCGCCGAACAGTTTTTTGCCAGCTACGGCTCGGTTACCGTCTTCGTCGGCCGTCTGCTGCCGGTGGTGCGGACCTTTATCGCCTTTCCGGCCGGGCTGGCGCGGATGCCGATGTTGAAGTTCCAGATCTACACTTTTCTCGGCTCGTGGCCGTGGTGTTTCGGGCTCGCTTACATCGGCTATGTCCTGGGCGCGCGCTGGAACAGCGACCCGACCTTTCGCCGGCTTTTCCACGAATTCAATGGCCTCGCGGTCGCTCTCCTGTTGGCCGGATTTGCCTGGTTCGTATGGGCCAGATGGCGCGAGCATAATGTCGACTCGTAAACAGGCCCGACTGCGGGCCCGGCCAGGTCGTGGACGGCCGTCGCGGGGAGCCTTCTTATGATTGGTTTTCCCGTTGCAATGCGGGTATTCTGACCATGTTGGCGCCTAATTTGGTGGCCAGGACTATTGGAGCGCCGGCGCGTAAGTAGCGCCCGTTAGGCCCATGAGGGCGGCCCCCAAATTTTGGCCATGACCGGACTGGCCGTGACAGCACGTCGTTCAAACCCAGCCAATGACCCCGCGGCGGCACTATCGCGCGCCGGCGGATGGCTGACCGCGATCGTGATGGCGACGGCCATGGCCGCAACTGCTTTTGCCCAGACGAACCCGGCGCCAGCCGCCGGTGCGGCGGGCGTACAACCAGCTCCCGCGCCGGTCACCACATCGCCCCCACCACTGGCACCGCCGAGTTCCGGACTGGCGCTACCGCCGCAACCGCCGCCGGCCGTGGCCGGGCCGCCGACCGAGCAGCGCGGTTTCCTCAACGGCTTCGGCAAGTGGTGGGACCAGTCGATCGCCGACTGGAAGGCCAAGATGAAAGAACAGCAGACCAAGGTTGACGAGTTCAACAAGCAGTCTGCGGATGCGGCCAAAGACGCCGCCGCCGCTACTCAGCAGGCGATGAAGAACGCCGCCGACGCGTTGCGGCCATCTCACGTGCTCGAAATTCAACAAACCTGCCCCGTTGCCGGCAACGGCGCGGCCGACTGCGCCGCCGCGGCCACCAATGTGTGCAAGACCAAGGGTTTTAACAGCGGCCAGCCGCTCGACGTTCGCACCGCGGAAAAATGCGCCGATTCACTTTGGGTCTCGGGACAGACCCCGACGGCCGCCGATTGCCCGGTTGAAACCGTCCTCTTGCGCGCCGCCTGTCAGTAGGCTGCTCGCCCGGCGCCTTGCTCCATCGCAAATGTGATAAGTGTCTGAGCCCCGTCATGTCGACGCGCTCCCTTGGCGCGCAACTCAGGATGGCGGCAACGACATTGCGTATCAAGGAGGAGCTTCGCCGTCATGATGTCCGATGCCGATCGCAACAAGGCCGCCGACATTCTTCTCGCCGCGGAAAAGGAGCGCAAACAGGCGGTGCAGCTCTCTAAGACGTGGCCTGGCATCACCATGGAAGACGCCTACGCGATCTCCACCGCAGTGGCCAATCGTAAGATCGCCGCCGGCGCCAAGCTGATCGGCCATAAAGTCGGCCTGACCTCGAAGGCGATGCAGCGCTCTTCACAGATCGACGAGCCGGACTACGGTCACCTCCTCGACAACATGATGATCGCCGACGGCGCGCGCATTCCGCATGAGAATTTCTGTCTGCCGCGCGTCGAGGTCGAGCTTGCCTTTGTGTTGGGCAAGCCGTTGCGCGGCCCCGGCATCGGCCTGACCGACGTGCTTCGTGCCACCGAATATGTCGTGCCGGCGATCGAGATCGTCGATGCGCGCCTGCAGGATCCGCGAAAAATATTCGATACTGTGTCCGACAACGGCGCCGCCGCCGGCATCGTGGTCGGCGGCCGCCCGGTCGGTCCGCTCGAAGTCGACCTGCGCTGGGTCGGCGGCATCATGTATCGCAATTCCGAGATCGAGGAGACCGGCGTCGCCGCCGGCGTGCTCGGCCATCCCGCGCTCGGCGTCGCCTGGCTTGCCAACAAGCTCGGCCAGCACGGCGTGGCGCTGGAAGTGGGCCATCTCGTCCTTGCCGGCTCCTTCACGCGCGTGGTGTTCGCGCGCAAGGGCGACACACTGCATGCCGACTTCGGTCAGCTCGGCGGCATCGCGGTGCAATTCGTCTAACGACCAAAAAACGGCTGGGGCCGGCGGCAACGGCTCCATCAGTGACGTCGTCGCGCGGATCGAGCGCCTGCCGATGGTCTTCGCCCTGGTCACAGTCGTGGGCGCGATTGTGACCGGACTTTTCGCGGTCGAGACCAAGCGCCGCGTGCTCGAAGAAATCTCGCCGTAGCCCCGTCCCTTCCCTCGACCGGAAAGGTGTAGAGTGCCGGGGCAAGAAGCGGGACGGCGTGACAGATCGATCGTGCGTACATTCGACATCAGGCCTTGCAATGGGCTGCGCTGGATCTTGGCCGCAGTGGCGGCTTTGCTGCCGGCGGCGGTGCTGCACGCTGCATTGTCGCCCGAGCAGCCGGACGTTGGCGGGCCGACATCGCTCGCCGGCCAGATTCTGATTGCTGCGCCGGACATGCGCGAGCCGTTCGATCACGCGGTCATTCTGATGGCCCAGCACAGCCGCGACGGCGCGCTCGGCATCGTTATCAACCATCCGCTCGGCACGCGCCCCATCGCTGCGCTCCTCGAAGCGCTCGGCGCCAATGCTAATGGGGTTACCGGCAGCGTGCGGATTTTTCTCGGCGGGCCGGTAAGTCCGACAATGGCCGTCGTCATCCACAATGCCGGCTACCGTCGCGACGGCACGCTCGACATCGACGGCCGCGTCGCGCTCAGCGATGCCGCCGAGGTTTTGGGCGATCTCGGTCAAGGCAAGGGACCGGCCAAAAGCCTTGTCGCGCTCGGCTATGCCGGCTGGGCGCCGTTGCAGCTTGAAGATGAAATCTCGCGCGGCGCCTGGGTCACGATGCCGGAAGATCCGAAACTGGTCTTCGATGACGATCGCGCTAAGGTGTGGACGGACGCGATGGCGCAGTACAAGGCCGAACGCTAGAGCATGGTCCGGAAAAGTGGTTACTGGTTTCCCGCCTTCGCGAAGCCCGCTTCGGCAGGCGAAGGAAGGTCGGATAAGACCATGCTCAAGGGAAAAGCATTTTCATGAGCGGCTTTCACGGCGTCTTTCCATACCTGGTCTCACCCATAGACGAGGCGGGGCGTATCAAATCCGACGTCCTTGGTCGGCTGGTCGACGATCTCATTGGCGCCGGCGTACACGGGCTTACGCCACTCGGCTCCACCGGAGAATTCGCCTATCTCGACAGCGCCCAACGCGCCGAAGTGGTGCGGGTGACTGATCGAAGCGGCTTCGGGCCGCGTGCCGGTGATCGCCGGCGTGGCGGCGACCACGATTGCAGACGCGGTGGCGCAGGCGCGCAACTATCAAACGCTCGGCGTCGATGGGATTCTGGCCATCCTCGAATCCTATTTCCCGCTCGCGGAGCCCCAGGTCGAATCTTATTTCCGCGTCATCGCCGATGCCGTCGATGTTCCGGTCGTGCTCTATACCAATCCGCAATTCCAGCGCACCGACCTTTCGCTCGATGTCATCGCGCGGCTGTCCGAACATCCACGCATCCGCTATATCAAGGACGCCTCGACCAATACCGGCCGCCTGCTGTCGATTATGAACCGCTGCGAACGGCTGAAAGTCTTTTCGGCGTCGGCGCATATTCCGGCCGCCGTCATGCTGATTGGCGGCGTCGGCTGGATGGCGGGGCCGGCCTGCGTCATTCCCCGGCAAAGCGTCGCGCTCTACGAAATGTGCCACGCCGAGCGCTGGGCCGAAGCGATGGAATTGCAGCGGCGATTGTGGCGGATCAACGAAATATTCGCGCGCTTCAATCTGGCGGCCTGCATCAAGGCCGCGCTCGACATTAAGGGTTATGACGTAGGCGATCCGGTGCCGCCGCAGCGCCCGCTTACCGCGCCAGAGCGCGAAATCGTCGCCGCTGCGCTCGCCGATGTCGCTGCAATGGCGGCGGCTTGAGCGGCCGCGCTGCGGCGCCCGCCGCATTTATTAATTTCTTCCAACCGATTCTTAACGCCTCGTTGCTAAAGCTCCTGGTCCCTGTCCAGAGGTCGCTGTGGCATCGATCGGTTCGCAGTTCGCGCCGCGTGTCGCGCTCGAGCGCACCGTCTCGGCCATCGCCAGTGCGCGGCGCGCCGCGCTCGCCGATCGCTATGCGATCAATTCCTTTGCCGTCGAGTGGCGCTGGCTCGCCGATCTTCTGCCGGTCGAGGACGACTGGCGCGACCTCGCCGCGCGCGCGCTCGAGCCCAATATCTTCTATGAGCCCGGCTTCGCGCTGGCGGCCGCGGCGCTGTTCGGCAACGACGTCGGCGCGGTGCTGGTATGGTCGGGCACGACGCCGCGCAAGCTGCTTGGATTCTTTCCGGCACGGATCAGCGAACGACGCTACGGATTGAAGCTTCCCGTCCTCGTCGGCTGGACCCATCCTTATGGCCCGCTCGGAACGCCGCTGGTCGAACGTGAGGCGGCGGAGCCGGTAATCGCCGCTTGGCTCTCTCATATTGCCGGCGATCCGTCGCTGCCCGGCTTGGTGCTGCTGCCGCTCGTCGCCGAGGACGAGGCGTTTGCCGCGGCGCTCGGTGCCATCCTCGGGCGCACGCAAATGCCTTGCGCCGATTTCGCACGGCATCACCGGGCCTTGCTGGCGCCGCGAGCCGACCACTCGCACTATCTCGAAAACGCGCTCTCGGCGCACCGGCACCGCGAATTGCGCCGCAGCGGACGGCGCTTGTCCGATGCTGGCGCGCTGTTGTTCACGGCCGCGTCCGAGCCCGCGGCGGTTGCGGCCGGCATCGAGGATTTCCTCGCGCTCGAGGCAAGCGGTTGGAAGGGCGAAGCTGGCACGGCCGCGGCGTATCATGAAGAAGTGACGAGTTTTATCAAAACGGCGCTGCCCGCGCTCGCCGCGGAAGGCAAAATCGCGATCCATCGCCTGCTGCTCGACGGCCGTCCGATCGCCGCCGCGATCACGCTCCACAGCGGCGATACCGCGTGGTACTGGAAAACCGCCTATGATGAGAATTTCGCACGCTTTGCGCCCGGCGTGCTGCTCAGCGCGGCGCTGACCGAAGAGCTCGCCGATAACGCCGCGATCGCACGCACCGATTCCTGCGCCGCGCCCGGCAACACGATGCTAGATCACATCTGGAGCGAGCGCTTGGCGCTGTGCAACCGCATGATCGCGGTACGGCCCGAGGCGCCGTTCGCGCAGGCCTGCCGGTTGGAGACGCTGCGCGGTGCAGCGATCGCGGCGGCGAAATCCCTGCGCAAGCACACGCGCGAGCGTTGACTTTCGAGCGCGTTTTCCCCGTATCTTGGCGATCACGGCAAGCGCGAAAGGTCTGCAAAGAACAATGACCAAACCGATTACCGTCCGCATGGGCGGCTATGGACCGCCGACCACGTCGTTTTCGAAAGGCCTCAAACTGATCGGCGACAGTCTGCTAGCCGCTTTCGGCGACCGCATCGACGTGAAGTATGTCTGGAACATCATGGATTTCGGCTATCGCGCCGAGGAGATTTTATGGCTGGTCGAGGACGGCGTGCTCACGCTCGGCTATCAATCCTCGAGTTACCTGACCGACCGTGTTCCTGAGCTCGGCTTTGTCGATCTGCCGTTTTTGTTTCAGACGCGAGATCAGGCGCGCGCCGCGATGGACGGCGCGCTCGGCCGTTTTCTCGCCGCCAAGATCGAGGAGCGCGTGACTTACCGCATCCTCGGCTGGTTCGAAAACGGCTTTCGCCATATCTCGAACCGCTTGCGGCGCGTGCGCGTGCCCGCGGATCTCAAGGGCATGCGTATCCGCGTGCTGCCGAGCGAGGTGCAGGCCAGAACGTTCGAACTGCTCGGCGCGGTACCGGTCCGCTGCGACTTGACCGAGGCGATCGCCGGCATCAAGGCCGGCACGCTCGACGCCCAGGAAAATCCGTTCGCCAACACCGTGACCTATGGCGTGCATAAATTTCACCATTTCCACACCGTCACCAACCATTTTTACATATCGCGGCCGATCTTCCTGCATCGGCCGTCGTTCGACGCCTGGCCCGCGGATGTGCAAAATGCGATGCGCGAGGCGGTGACGCGCGCGGTCGCATTTCAGCGCAAGCTTGCCATCGCGGAAGACCGCGACGCCCGTGCCGCCATCGAAGCGGCCGGCTGCGAGATCACCGAACTCACCGAAAACGAACACGCCCAATTCCGCGCCGCCGTCGCGCCGCTGCTTGACGCAGCGCGGGAGACTTATGACAACCGTTTGTTCGAGATGATTTAGCCTGTGGATAATTGCGACTTTCTTGGACATTGCGGCTTCCGTTCGATTCAATTGGCAGGGCGAATCAAGCTCTCCTCGGAGAGCTTCGGGGCAAGAGCCATGGATATGCACTGGAATAACATGACGGACCGCGAAAAGCTGGAAGTCGTCCATCGCGATATGAATCGAATAGAGACCACGTTATCCGCGTTGCTGTCCGAGTTAGACGTCACATGGAACGCAATGAAGGAAACGCGATCGGAGCTGAGCAAAATCAATAAAGACGTGGCGACCTTAAGATCGCTGTGGCCGCAGAAATATTCCCGAGCCGGCTGAGCGACCATCAGGGCGACCAACCCGGCCGCCTGATCGCCACGCGCGATTAGCCGCGATGCTCGTCGGGCTCGGCAAGAATCAGCGACCAGAACACCTTGTATTTCGATTTCGGCGCATAAACCGCGGCGATGCCCATGCGGGTCACGCTTGAATTGAGCATGTTGGCCCGGTGCGGCGGCGAATCGCGCCAGCCGGAAAACGCCTCCGCGAGTGTGTGATAGCCGGCGCCGATATTCTCGACCGCGACGGAGGCGTCGAAGCCGGATTTGCGGATGCGTTCCTGGAACGGCGCCCCCACGTCGTGATCGAGCTTTCCTTTCGCCGCCATGATCTGCGCTTGCGCTGCGGCCAGCCGCATCAGCTCAGGATCGATCGTGACAGGTCCGAGGCCATTATTGCCGCGGTAGCCGGAAATCATCGATTGGGCCGCATTGGCATCGAGCACGGCGTCCGGCTGCGCTAGGTCTCTATAGAAGCTCGGCTGGCCGGATGTCGGCGCATTGTCGGTGCAACCGGCGAGTCCCGCCGCAGTGAAGACAGCGCCGCAGACAACGAGCGCGGCAAGCGGCCGGATCATCGGAAATTTCCCCCAGGCGACGGCGCAATAATGCCCGTCAAAAAGTGTCGGAAGCGTGAAACGAGATACTTCTCCCGCCTATACACGCGCCCTGGCATCGCAGGAGCGCCTCAACTACGATCCCCCGCAGCAGCACACAATAGCGTGGCAGCAACTCGATTGCGACGGCAGCGGCTTATCCAAACCGAGTAAGCGAGCGTCATGATGAATAGCGAGCCGGGCGCTTCGCGCTCCGACTATCCGATCGTCTTGGAAAAAGACGTCGACGTGCCGATGCGCGATGGCGCACGCCTAAAGGCCGATGTATTCCGGCCCGACGACAAGGGAAAATTTCCCGCCATCCTCAATCTCGGACCCTATCAGAAAGACAAGCTCTGGACCGTACCGGATACGCTCGCCGAAGCGCCGAACGAATGGATGAACTGGGAGACCATCAATCCGAAATGGTGGGTGCCGCGCGGCTATACCGCCATACGCATCGACGGCCGCGGCAGCGGAAAGTCGCCCGGTCAGTGCGAGCCGTGGTCGCTCGCCGAGGCGGTCGACCTTTACGACGCCATCGAATGGGCGGCGGCGCAGCCGTGGTGCAACGGCAAGGTCGGACTCAATGGCATTTCCTATTACGCCATCAATCAATGGTTCGTCGCCAATCTGCAGCCGCCTTCGCTGAAGGCGATCATTCCCTGGGAGGGCTTCGCCGACCTTTATCGCGATGCGCTGTACCACGGCGGCATCCTCTCGCTGTTCATGACCAATTGGTACACCGCGCATCTATTGCACCATGTATTGGGTCGCGCCTCGCGGCATTTGCCCGACGGCTGGCAGATCAACACGCTGTATTTCTGGCTGCACAATAATCTCGACAGCGGCGCGTTCCGCGGCTCGCAGGCACAATGGGACAAGATCGACGTACCGATGTTTTCCGTCGGCAATTGGTCCGGCATGGGATTGCACCTGCGCGGCAATACCGAGGCGTTCATGCGCGCGGCGACGCCGCACAGAAAACTGCGTATCCATCTCGGCTCGCACGTGCACCCGTTCTACACCGAGGACGGCAGGCGCGATCAGATCCGTTTCTTCGATTACTGGCTCAAGGGCATCGACAACGGCGTGATGGACGAGCCGCCGCTGAAGCTTGCGATCCGCAAGGGCGGCGACGCTTTCGAGTGGCGCTGCGAGCACGAATGGCCGCTGAAGCGCACGCGCTGGACCAAGCTCTATCTCGATCTGTCGAGCGCACCAGCGGAAGGCATGCCGCCTGTCGGCCCGCTGACGGAGAAGAAGCCGCTGCAGGCCGCGTCGACGACCTACCCGGCCTCGAGCCTCGGCTCGATGGGATCGACTTCGGCGGCCTCGTCGCAGGTCTTGGGCGGCGGCATCAGGCCGGGCATGGGAGTTTCGTTCGAAACGCCGCCGCTGCCCGCCGACACCGAAATCACCGGCCCGCTTGCCGCAGTGCTCTGGGTGTCGAGTTCAAGCGAGGACATGGATCTGTTTCTCACGCTGCGCAATTTCGCTCCCGACGGTGCCGAAATCATGGAAACCGGGCAGCAAGGCGCCCCGGTGCCGGTGGCAAAGGGCTGGCTGCGGGTATCGCATCGCGAGCTCGATCCCGAGCTGTCGCGGCCCTGGCGCCCCTACCACCGTCACGTCCGCCGGCTTTATCTGACGCCCGGCGAAATCGTCCGCGTCGAGGTCGAAATCTGGCCGACCTCGATGGTGTTCAAGAAGGGTCACCGCATCCGGCTCGACGTCCAGCCGCGCGACGGCGTCGGCTCGAGCCACTACATGCACTATCACGCCGACTACAATTCGGGCGCCACCAACACCATCCATGCCGGCGGCGACATGGATTCCCACCTGCTGCTGCCGGTGATTCCGCCAGCAGGTTGAGCGGTAATCCCGAACGCCGAACGCGGGTTTGAGTCAGACTCTGTTAAGGAATCATGCGTCATTCCTTAACCTCAAAACAACCGGTCGACGGCTACCGTAGGCCGATTGATCTGGGCGTACGCGATGCTCGGCGGTCCATCCTTGGCTAGAGCCAGCCGCAACTGGAAGCTCATCGTCATGACGGGAGCGGCCGGCTTTGCCGTGGGCATTCTGGTCTACCTCTTCAGCGGCCCCGACTGGATCGTCGCGGCCTTGACGCAAGCTCCGGCTCCGCTCGCCGCCGTCATGGTGGCCCTGCCATTCGGCCTCGGCGCCGCGGCATGCGCCGGCCTTTTCGTCAACGACCGCCGGCGCGGCCAGGCGCGATTGCTGCGCGCCGCGCTCAATAACATGACCCAGGGTTTGTGCATGTTCAACGGCGCGGCACGCCTGGTGCTGTGCAACGATCGCTATATCGAGATGTATCATTTGCGGCCCGAACACGCGCGCGCCGGGACGCCGTTGCACGATCTGCTGATGCACCGGCTTGCTGCGGGTAATTTTGCCGGCGATGTCGATCGCTATGTCGCCGACTGCCTCAAGCAGGTAGCCGAAGGACGCACCGAAACCAAGACGGCCGAGTTGAAGGACGGCCGCATCATTGCCGTGGTCAGCCGGCCGATGGCGGGCGGCGGCTGGGTCGCCACCCATACCGATGTCACCGACCAATTACTCGCTGAGAAGGAGCGCGATTCGCTGCGTCAGCGCGACGAGCGGCGACGCTCAACCGATGCGGCGATCTCTGCGTTCCGCGCACGCGTCGAGACCGTGCTCAAAACCGTGAGCCAAAGTGCTAGCGCGATGAAGTCGGCGGCGAAAACGCTGTTGACGACGTCGGATCATACGCTGCAGCGCGCCGAGGGCGCGGTGCACGGCTCCAACGAGGCCTCGGCCAATGTCGAAACCGCGGCCGCGGCGGCCGCCGAACTCTCGGTCTCGATCAGGGAGATCAGCCGGCAGCTTGGGCAGGCCAACGACGTGGTGCGCAGCGCCGCCGCCAATGCCAGCGCAACTAACGAGGATATCGCTGCACTGGCGCATGTAGCGCAGAAGATCGGCGACGTGGTCAAGCTCATCCAGGACATCGCCGGGCAGACCAATCTGCTTGCGCTCAATGCCACCATCGAAGCGGCGCGCGCCGGCGAAGCCGGCCGCGGCTTCGCCGTGGTCGCGTCCGAGGTGAAGTCGCTCGCGATACAGACCGCAAAAGCGACCGAAGAGATCACGCACGAGATTATGTCGGTGCAGGCCTCAAGCGGCAAAGCCGTCGCCGCAATCCGCGAAATCACGCAGCGCATGCAGGACATCAACAGCTATACCAGCGCGGTCGCCATTTCGGTCGAGCAGCAGGAGGCGGCGACCGGCGAGATTTCCCACAACGTCGCCAGCGCCGCGACCGGCGCCAAGGGTATCGTCGCCGCACTCGGTGAAGTCGCCGGTGGGGTGACGCAGACGCGCAGCTCGGCGCAGACGATGCTGGCCGCGTCCGAAGAAGTCGAAAGCGCCACCGAAAAGCTCCGCCGTGAAGTCGAAGAGTTTTTGGGGACGGTGGCGGCGTAGCCGTCATTCCGGGACGCGGCCAAAGACCGCGTGCCCGGAATCCATAACCACAAGAGTTGAAATCGAGTTGACGAGTAACTGCTACTCGCTTCGCTCGGCCCCGGAACGACGAAATTTACCGCCCCGCCGCATACCCCTGCATGCCGCGCGCATTGGCGGCGGCGCGGCGACGCCGTCCGTCGCGGGATGCCGCGGTCAGCCGGCCTTCCGACCAGTCCGGACCGACCTCGACGATGTGACCGCGGCGCTTGAGCTCGTCGACGGCCTTCTTCGGCACGCGGCCTTCGACCACCAGCACGCCCGGCCGCGCCGTGCGCGGCCAGAACGAGCTTGGAAAATGCTCGGAATGCCAAGCCGGCGCATCGATGGATTCTTGCAGGTTCATCCCGGCATGGACGTGGCGCATGAACATCTGCGTGATCCACTGATCCTGGCCGTCGCCGCCGGGCGAGCCCCAGGCGAGATAAGGCTCGCCGTCACGCAGTGCAAGTGTCGGTGACAGCGTCGTGCGCGGGCGTTTGCTGGGCGCGAGCGCCGCAGGATGGCCCTGTTCGAGCCAGAACATCTGCGCGCGCGTGCCGAGACAGAAACCAAGCTCGGGGATGACCGGCGAAGAATGCAGCCAGCCGCCAGAGGGTGTCGCCGATATCATATTGCCGGCCTGATCGACGATATCGAAATGCACGGTATCGCCGCGCATCGCCCCCATCCGGCCGACCGTCGGTTCACCGGCGCCGGCGGCCATCGGCACGGATTCGCGGCGCAGCTTCACCACGCCGCCAAATCCGGCAATCGAGCCGGGGCGCTGCTCCAGCGAGGCCTGATCGCTGACGAGCTTGCGGCGCTCGGAATTGTAGGCGTCCGACAGCAGCGTCGCCATCGGCACTTCGACAAAATCCGGATCGCCGTAGAACACTTCGCGGTCGGCATAAGCGAGCTTGGAGCATTCGACGATGTAATGAATGAAATCCGGCCCCATCGGATCGAGCCCGTCGAGATCGAAGTTCTTGAGCAGCGCAAGCTGCTGCAATGTCACCGGACCCTGGCCCCACGGGCCGGTCTTGCATACCGTGTAGCCTTTGTAATCGTAAGTCAGTGGCGCTTCGATATGCGGCGTCCAGCGCGCCATGTCGTCGGCGGTGAGAACGCCGCGATGGCGCTTGCCGCTGGTATCCATGATCTCCTGCGTGCGGCAGAAGCGATCGATGGCTTCGGCGACGAAGCCGTGGCTCCAGGCTTTGCGCGCCCGCTCGATCTGGGCGACGCGATCACCACCGGCGCTTTCGGCTTCCTTGACGATGCGGCTATACGTGGCCGCGAATGTCTTATTGGTGAACAGCGACCCGGTAGCGGGTACTTGGTTATTCGGCAGATAGACCGCGGCCGAAGTCGGCCAATATTCGCGGAACAAAGCCGCGACCGTGCCGATCGTAGCGTGGGCGCGTTCGAGCAGCGGATGGCCGTTCTGTGCATAACCGATCGCCGGCGCCAGCACGTCGGCAAGCGACATCGTGCCGTAGTCGCGCAGTAGCAACATCCAGGTCTCGAAGGTTCCGGGCACGACCGCGGCCAGAAGCCCGGTGCCGGGAACGAGGTCGAGCCCCTCGCTGCGGTAATGCGCGATGGTGGCGCCGGCGGGCGCCACGCCTTGTCCGCAAATCACCTCCGGCTTGCCGCGCCGCACGTCGTAAAGGATGACCGGCACGTCGCCACCCGGACCGTTCAAATGCGGCTCCACTACTTGCAGCGTAAAGGCGATAGCGACCGCCGCGTCGAACGCGTTGCCGCCGCGTTCGAGAATCCCCATGCCGACCGCCGTCGCGATCCAGTGCGTGGTGGTCACCACGCCGAACGTACCCTCGATCTCCGGCCGCGTGGTGAAGGTATTGGGATTGATATTGGTCATGAACAATCTCTTGCTGAGGTCTGGCATAATGAGCGGTCCGGAAGTTCAGGCGACCATATTGCCCGCATGCTGACAGGCGCTTAGACAATGTATCGGGCCGCACGTAGCGCTGCCAGTGGAAGGTAGGACAGTGTCGAGGGAGACACTTAAGGTAGGTTTGGCCGGGCTCGGCGCCGTGGGCCTTGGCGTAGCCCGCCGGCTCGAAACCGGCATACCCGGCCTCGTTCTCGCGGCAATCGCGGTGCGCGATCCGGACAAGGCGCGGCGCAATCTGCCCGAGGCCGGCGTCCGTATTCCGATCATGCCCGCCAAGGCGCTGGCGCAAGTGAGCGATATCGTCGTCGAATGCCTGCCGCCGGAGATGTTTCGCAAAGTGGCGACTTCAGTGATCGAAGCGGGCAAAATCTTCATGCCGCTTTCGGTCGGCCAGCTTCTGGAAAACTGGGATCTGGTGGAGCGGACGAAGGCGACCGGCGCACGCATTCTCGTTCCAACCGGAGCGCTACTCGGGCTCGATGCCGTGCGCGCCGCCGCCGAAGGTACGATCAATTCGGTGACCATGATTACGCGCAAGCCGCCGAGCGGGCTCGAAGGCGCGCCCTATCTGGTCGAGCGCGGCATTTCGCTGGCCGATCTCAAAGCGCCAAAGAAAATCTTCGACGGCAGCGCGCGCGACGGCGCGCGCGGCTTCCCGGCCAACGTCAATGTCGCCGCGGCGTTAAGCCTCGCCGGCATCGGCCCGGACAAGACGCGGCTCGAAATCTGGGCCGATCCGACGCTCACACGCAACACGCATCGCATTGAGGTCGACGCCGACACCGCCCGCTTTTCCATGATGATCGAAGGCGTGCCGTCGGAAAATCCGCGCACCGGCCGCATCGTGCCGCTCAGTGCCATCGCGGCGCTGCGCGGGCTCGTTTCGGAGCTGAAGGTCGGGACCTAACCGGTTACG
The DNA here is from genome assembly GCA_963780925.1 of uncultured Alphaproteobacteria bacterium. Lineage (GTDB taxonomy): Bacteria > Pseudomonadota > Alphaproteobacteria > Rhizobiales > Xanthobacteraceae > BOG-931. The sequence goes on from CAWAEV010000020.1 coordinate 91,095, forward strand.
AACTTGATCCCGCCGGCGTCGGCGTGAATTTCAGCGCCACGCCGTTCATGCAATAGCGCAAGCCGGTGGGCTTGGGCCCGTCGTTGAAAACGTGGCCGAGATGGCCGCCGCAGCGATGGCACGATACCGCGGTGCGGGTCATGCCGAACGAGCGGTCTTCGGTCTCGTCGACGGCGTTGGGCAGCGGTTCCCAAAAGCTCGGCCAGCCGGTGCCGCTCTCGAATTTCGTCTTCGAGGAAAACAGCGGCAGGTCGCAGCCGGCGCAGCTGAACGTGCCGGCGCGATGTTCCTGAAGCAGCGGACTGGTGAAGGGCAGTTCGGTGCCCTCCTCCCGCAATACGTCATATTGCGCGGGCGTGAGTAGCTTGCGCCACTCCGCGTCGGTATGGCTGACTTCGTATGAGTGTGTCGCGGCGGCGGCCGCGTGCGGCCGCGCCAGACGGAAAATCGCGAGCCCCAATCCCGCGGCACCGGCATAGAAAACGTGTCTGCGTGTCAGCATAAATCGCTCCTCCCAACCGCGCCGGCCGCCCCGCAGCTTCGCGCGAATACGTTCATAAGCATTATACGGCAGTTCCACCTGAGAATGGCCTCGTTGCGCGCGATTTGATGACACCGCACAAAAAACTCACATAGAGTTGATGTGTGTCCGCCACGACAGCGTCGCCGCGGGTGGCCGAGCAATTAGGACCGGCTTTTAGCCCCTATTTTGGGGCCGTATTGTGTGAGCGAGGGATGAGGGGGTTCGCGTGACTTCTCCAGTCGAAATCAAAATATTGAGCACGACCGCCATGAAAATGGTGTTCGAGGAGCTCAGCTCCCGCTTCGAGCGGGAAACCGGCAATCGCCTCGCCGTCGGCCTCGGCCCGTCGCTTGTGCTGGAGCAACGCCTGCTCGAGGGCGAGGCCGCCGATGCGGCGATCGTCACCGGCCCCGGCGCCAAGGAGCTGGTCGGGCGCGGCAAGATCGTTGCCGGAAGCCTGGTCGACGTCGCGCGCTCCTTGATCGGTGTTGCGGTGCCAAAGGGGGCACCGCGGCCGGATTTGTCTTCGGTAGAAGGCTTCAAGCGAGCTCTGCTGGCGGCAAAATCGATCGTGCTGTCGAAGCCGGTCGGCGGCGGCGCGAGCGGCGCGCACATGGCGAAAGTATTCGAGCGGCTTGGGATTACCGAGGCGATGCAAGCCAAATCCAAATACGGCGCCGGCGGCGCCGCGGGATTGGCCGGTCTCGTCGTCCTGCGCGGCGAAGCCGATATCGGCATTCAGCAGATGGCGGAGCTGATGGCGGTTTCCGGCATCGACGTCGTCGGCCCGCTGCCAGCGGATATACAGAGTACCACGATGTTCACCGCCGGCATACCGGCGAGTGCGAGCCATCCCGATGCGGGCCGTGCCGCAATCGACTTCCTCACTACGCCTGCGGCCCGAAACGTCATCAAGGCGAAGGGTCTTGAGCCTGCCTGATGTTGATTTTGTCCTTCAACGCCGACGCATCTGGCCTTTCAGCACATCCGGATTGACCACGTTGATCGGCGCCCCGGCTGCATAAGCGTTGATCTGGTCGAATATGTCGGTGAACTGCGTCTCATATTCGTCGCGCGTGACGTAGCCGATATGCGGCGTACAGACGACGTTGTTCATCGCCAGCAACGGATAGTGCGGATCGAGCACCGGCTCTTCCTCATAGACGTCGACCGCGGCCATGCCGGGCCGGCCCGCGCGCAGCGCAGCGGCCAGAGCGCCCGGCTCGATCAGCGGCGCCCGACTGGTATTGACGAGAAGCGCGGTCGGCTTCATGCGCGCCAGATCGGCTGCGGTCACAATGTGGCGCGTCGCCGGCACGAGCCGCATATGCAGGGAGACGACGTCGCATTCGGCGAAGAATTCCTCTTTGCTCGGCGCCGTCGCGTAGCCGTCGGCGCGCGCCAGTTCGAGCGCAGCCGGTCGCGCCCACACCAGAATATTCATGCCGAACGCCCGGCCGTAGCCGGCGACGACGCTGCCGATCCGGCCGTAACCGTAAATGCCGAGTGTCTTGCCGCGCAGCGTCTGGCCGATGCCGATTTGCCATTGGCCAGTTTTCAGGGCGGCGATGTGCTGCGGAATAAGGCGCATCGAGTCCAGAATGAGGCCCCAGGTCAATTCCGCCGCGGCATAAGAGGGCGTACCGGCGTGCTGGCTCGACGAGACGATAATACCGAGCCGCGTGCAGGCATCGATATCGATATGCGGATAGACGCTGCGCTGGCTGATGAGCTTCAGTTTGGGCAGCTGCCCAAGGAGCGGCGTGCGGATTTGGGTCCGTTCGCGAAACAGCACGAGGACTTCAGTGTCACGCAATCGCTCGGCCAGCAGGCCCGTATCCTGCACATGATCGTTCCACACCGTGACATCGTAGCCGTCGAGCTCGCGGAAACACGGCAGTGTGCGCAGCGTGTCAAAATAGTCGTCGAGGATGGAGATTTTCATGGGTAGCGAAGGACAGAGGAGGACAGCTGACAGAGGACGGATTAGAGGAGATGTCACTTTGGGACAAGCTGGGTGCTCATCCGTCGTCTGTCCTCTGTATTCCGCCGTCCGCGCAAAAGAAAACCGGGCCCTTGCGGGCCCGGTTTAGTTCGTCGGCGTGGGGGCGCCGACGACACCTTCCAGAGGGGAACAACTGCCGGCATTCCGGTTGCCTATCTGGGAGGATTAGCAGCAACCGGTGCCTCGCAGTACAGTGTAAGTATGCGATTCGGCGCCTAGCCACACAACGCGAAGCTTCACATGACAGCCATGCGGTAGAGGCAAGTTGCGGCGATTGCGCGCAGCTGCGACCGGCGCAACGCGTGTGCGCTAGAAATTCCAGCGCTGAGCGTTGGCGACAAGGAAGTCGCGAAAGGCCTGCACGCGGGCGACGGCCTTGAGCTCTTCGGGATAGACGAAGTAGGCATCGAGCGCGATCGCTTCGGCATCGCCGAATAGTTGCACAAGCCCATCCTCGACGAGATAGTCCGGCAGCATCGCGATGCCGAGTCCGCGCTGGCAGGCGCGCAATATGCCGAGAATATTGTTGATGACCAGATGTGGCTGGCGCGGCCCTTTGCCGTCGCGCGCGACCTCGATCAGCCAACGCGACGGCTGCAGGTAAGATGGGACGTTGCCGCCTAGCACTAGCGCCCGGTGTGTGTCGAGATCCTCGAACGTGCGCGGTGTGCCGAATCTCTTGAGATATTCGGGCGAGGCATAGGCGTGGAAGTGCACTGAGAACAGCTTGCGCTGGATGAGGTCCGGCTGGGTCGGCTGGCGTAGCCGGATGGCGACGTCGGCCTCGCGCATGGCTAGGTCGAGCTCCTCATCGGTGGTGATGAGCGTGATATGCACCTCGGGATACAGGTCGAGGAACTCGCCGAGCCGCGGGGTGAGCCAGTGCACGCCGATGCCCGGCGTCGTCGTGACGCGCAGATCGCCGTTCGGCCGCTCGCGCGAGTCGGTGAGTTTGGCGCGTGCGGCTTCGAGCTTCATGAAGACTTCGTGCGCGGTGCGATAGAGCAGTTCGCCCTGCTCGGTCAGGATTAAGCCGCGCGCGTGCCGGTGAAACAGCGAGACCGATAGCTCCTGCTCGAGCGCGCTCACTTGCCGCGACACCGCCGATTGCGATAGCCCGAGCTGCTCCCCGGCATGGGTGAAGCTGCCGGCCTCGGCGGCGGCGTGAAATACTTTTAACTTGTCCCAATCCATCGCTGGTACTTTCTTCTCTCCCTACGCGGCGAGAGGTAAAAATCACTCTGCCGCGGCGCGATACGCCGCGTGCGCGGCCAGGAAGCGTTCGGCTTCCAGCGCCGCCATGCAGCCCAGTCCCGCAGCCGTGACTGCCTGCCGATAGACTTCGTCGGCGACATCGCCGGCCGCGAACAAGCCCGGCACCGAGGTCGCGGTCGAATGCGGCGCAGTTTCGATATAGCCGGATGACTTCATCTTGACTTGACCGGCAACCAACTCGGTCGCCGGCGAATGGCCGATCGCGATGAAAATGCCGTCGATCGCCCGCTCGCTGGTTGCGCCCGTCTTGAGGTTTTTCAGTTTCGCATGGGTAACCTTGAGCGGATCGTGCATGCCGCCGACGTCGTCGAGCACGGTGTCCCAGATCACGTCGATCTTCGGATGCTTGAACATCCGGTCCTGCAGGATTTTCTCGGCGCGCAGGCTGTCACGCCGATGCACAAGCGTGACCTTAGCGGCGAAATTGGTGAGAAACAGCGCCTCCTCGACCGCAGTGTTGCCGCCGCCGATCACCAGAACTTCCTTGCCGCGATAAAAGAAACCGTCGCAGGTGGCGCAGGCGGAGACACCATAGCCACGGAATTTTTGCTCGCCGGGCAGATCGAGCCAGCGCGCCTGAGCGCCGGTCGCCAGAATCAGCGCCTCGGCGAAGTAGATATCGCCGGAATCGCATTCGAGCTGGAACGGCCGCCGCGCAAGATCGACCCTGTTGACATAATCGGCGACAAGCTTGGCGCCGACATGGGCCGCCTGCTTCTGCATCTGCTCCATGAGCCAAGGGCCCTGGATCACGTCGGCAAAGCCGGGATAGTTCTCGACATCGGTGGTGACGGTGAGCTGGCCGCCGGGCGCCATGCCCTGGATCAGGATCGGATCGAGCATGGCGCGGGCGGCATAGATTCCCGCCGTATAGCCAGCCGGCCCGGAACCGATGATCACGACTTTGGCGTGGGTGGTGTTAGACAACGGTCCATCTCGATCATTGCGGCAGGTTTTGCGGTCGGTTCTGCCCGGATGCCCGCGAAGTCGGCCGTTTTGGACTTCGCCCGACTGGAAATGCCCTCAAACCCCGAGCAACGCCCCGAGTTTGGCTGACGCGCAGCCATTCCGGGCCAATGTAGGGATTCTCAGGAGCTATGCAAGATACGCAACCCCCCATACTCACAGGAGAGGCACGAAGGCCGGCGCGAGCAGGAATTGGCGGGGTTCATCGTCTCTCGGCCAACCCGCGACCGCCGGGTTCCTCCTATCCGAATGCCGGCATGACCTCACGGGCGAAGAGTTCCACCGAGTGCAAGGCCTCCGCGACGCGCATATCGCCAAAGGCAAGCCACGGCACGAAGTAATTCGGCGCAGCGCTTTCGATTTCGGCCGTAACGAAGTCGCGCACGGTCTGCGGCGATCCGGCGACGGCGAGGTCGAGCGCGGCTAGCTCGTCGAAGCTTTTCGGATATTGGCCGGCCACGCGCGGCGCGGCGCCGTGGCGCTCGAACAGCCAGAAGAAGCTTTTGCGCCAGTACGGATAGGCGCGCCGCGCGATGGCCAGCGCTTGCGCGTCGGTGTCCGCCACGACCACGTGCCGGCCGACCCCGAACAGTGTCGTGTTCGTCTTGCCGAGCGCGCGCCGCACTGACAGATAGCGCTCGAAGATCGGACGCACCGCCGGTCGCGGCGCCAGCGATATGATATTGACGTCATTTTGCGCCGGCCAATCGGCGTTATCGGGCAAACTGACGCCGTACCACAGCGGCGGATGCGGGCGCTGCACCGGCCGCAATACCATCGGCACCTTATCGAATCGGTAGAACTTGCCGGCGAAAGTCAGTTCATCCGACGCGAGCCCCTTAAGCACGACCTGGAACGCTTCGTGGTACATCACCTGCGTCTGCGCGAAGTCGAGCGCGTAAGCCGCCGTCTCGAATGGCGAAACGCCGCGCCCGACACCGAGCTCCAGACGTCCACCGCTCATCTGGTCGAGCATGCAGATTTCCTCGATCAGGCGCAGCGGATGATAGAACGGCAGCAGATAGACCATAGGGCCGAAGCGCAGCCTGACGGTGCGCTGCGCCAGCGCGGCCAAAAACAGGCCGGGCGACGCCGCACAGCCAATCGGCGTGCCATGGTGCTCGGCGAGGTGATAAGCGTAGAAGCCGGCGCGATCGTAAGCCTCGGCAAGCCGCATCCGCCCGGCGTAAAGCTCGCCGAGCGGGACGCCGGCATCGTCCATATGGTCGAATACGCCGAATTTCACGGCGTGCGCCGTCACTTCCACTCGACCTTCATCACCTCGTAGGCCTTGGCGCCGCCGGGGGTGACCACTTCGATCTGGGCGCCCTTTTTCTTGCCGACCAAAGCGCGCGCCAGCGGCGAGGTAATGGAAATCTTGCCCTTCTTGGCGTCCGCTTCCGGCTCGCCGACGATATGCCATACCGCCTTTTTGTCGGTGTCCTCGTCAACCAGCGTCACGGTTGCGCCAAACGTAATGGTGTCTCCGGAAAGTTTTGAGACGTCAATTACCTCGGCGCGCGCCAGCTTATCCTCGAGCTCGGCGATGCGGCCTTCATTCAAAGATTGGGATTCCTTGGCCGCGTGATATTCGGCGTTCTCCGAAAGGTCGCCATGAGTGCGCGCATCGGTGATCTGCTGAATAATGCGCGGCCGCTCAACCTGCTGGCAGTGCTTGAGCTCGGACTCCAGTGCCGAGTAGCCCTCTGCCGTCATCGGAATCTTGTCCATCGATCTCAACCTCCAGTGCCTGCAGAGTCAACAATTTGATCGCGGGCCGAAGCATCGTCCGGCCTACGATCACAAACCCTGGCTCTACACGTACCGCCGCTGCGGCCGCCCCGATGCTTGATCAGACCCGGCCGCGAAATAGCTCTGCAGCGTACACACCTCGAGGTCGCCCCCGAGATAGGCCCTGATGCCCTGCGCTGCGGCGACGGCCCCCGAGAGAGTGGTGTAGTACGGCACTTTATGCAAGAGGGCTGCGCGCCGGAGCGAGCGGCTGTCGGCCAGCGCGGTTGCCCCTTCGGTGGTGTTGAAAACCAGCTGAACTTCGCCGTTTTTGATGGCGTCGACGATGTGCGGCCGGCCTTCGGCGACCTTGTTGATCTTGACCGCCGCGACACCCTGCTCGGCCAGGTAACGCTGCGTGCCCGACGTCGCCATGATGCGAAAGCCCAGTCCGGCGAGCAATCGTGCGGCTTCGAGAATGCGCGGCTTGTCGGCGTCCTTGACCGACACGAACACGGTGCCGGTTTTCGGCAGCCGTGAGCCGCCGCCGAGCTGGCTTTTGACGAAGGCGACATTGTAGTCGCGGTCGATTCCCATCACCTCGCCGGTCGACTTCATCTCCGGACCGAGCACGGTGTCGACCGCGGCGCCGAAGCGCGCGAACGGAAACACCGCTTCTTTGACGCCGACATGGTGCGCCGCGCCGGGCTCGAAGTGCTGGGCTTGCAGATGAAAGCTCTTAAGCGACTCGCCCGCCATGATGCGCGCCGCGATCTTGGCCGCGGGAATGCCGGTCACCTTGGCGACAAACGGCACCGTGCGCGAGGCGCGCGGATTGACCTCGAGCACATAAATGTCGCCGTCCTTGATGGCGTATTGCACGTTCATCAGACCGCCGACCTTGAGCGCCAGCGCCAACGCCCGGGTTTGCCGGTCGAGTTCGGCGATGACCTTGGCCGAGAGATTGTGCGGCGGCAGCGAGCAGGCGGAATCGCCGGAATGGATACCGGCCTCTTCGATGTGCTCCATAATGCCGGCGATGTAGCTGTCTTTGCCGTCGGCGAGGCAATCGACGTCCACCTCGACGGCGTCGGTGAGGTAGCGGTCGATGAGCAGCGGCCGCTTTTCCGAGACCGCGAATTCCGACGGCCGGTCGAGATCGGCGGCAAGGCGCGTGACGTAACGGGCGAGATGATTGGAGTCGTGCACGATCTCCATCGCACGGCCGCCCAGCACGTAGGACGGGCGGATCACGATCGGATAGCCGATCGATTCGGCGATCGCTTTGGCCTTTTCCGGCGAGGTGGCGATGCCGCTCTTGGGCTGCCGCAGCTGCAAACGGTCGAGCAGCTGCTTGAAGCGGTCGCGATCCTCCGCAAGGTCGATGGCGTCCGGCGAGGTGCCGAGGATCGGCACCTGCGCTTTGGCCAAGGGCTCGGCGAGCTTAAGCGGCGTCTGGCCGCCGAACTGTACGATGACGCCGTGCAGCGTGCCATTGGCTCGCTCGGTCTCGATGATTTCGATCACGTCCTCGGCGGTGAGCGGCTCGAAATAGAGCCGGTCGGAGGTATCGTAATCGGTCGACACCGTCTCCGGATTGCAATTGATCATGATAGTTTCGTAGCCGGCTTCCTTGAGCGCAAAGCAGGCGTGGCAGCAGCAATAATCGAATTCGATGCCCTGCCCGATCCGGTTCGGACCGCCGCCGAGGATGACGACTTTCTTTTTGGCGGATGGCGCGGCCTCATCGGCCGCATGGCCAGCAAAAGGCGTCTCGTAGGTCGAGTACATATACGCGGTGGGCGAAGCGAATTCGGCGGCGCAGGTATCGATCCGCTTGAAGACGGGCCGCACTCCGAGCTTGCGGCGACGCTCCGCGACTCCTTCGGCGGTGAGCCCGGTGAGCCGGCCGAGCCGCACATCGGAAAAGCCCATTGCTTTGAGCCGGCGCAGCGCGGGCGCCGATTCCGGCAGACCCCTGTCGCGGATCTCGGTTTCCATGTCGACGATGTCGCGGATTTGCGCCAGGAACCAAGGATCGACCCGGCACGCGGTATGGATATCGTCGTCGCTCATGCCGAGCCGCATCGCCTGCGCTACTTTGAGGATGCCATCGGGCGACGGCGTGCCGAGCGCAGCGCGAATGGCGTTCTTGTCGTCGCCCTCGCCGAGACCGGGAATGGCGATCTCGTCCAAGCCGGTGAGGCCGGTTTCGAGCGAGCGCAACGCCTTTTGCAAGCTTTCGGCGAAGGTGCGCCCGATCGCCATCGCCTCTCCGACCGACTTCATCGAGGTGGTCAGCACCGGCTCGGCGCCGGGAAATTTCTCGAAGGCAAAACGCGGAATCTTGGTGACGATGTAATCGATGGTCGGCTCGAACGAGGCCGGCGTGGCGCCGCCGGTAATATCGTTGGCGATTTCGTCGAGCGTATAGCCGACGGCGAGCTTGGCCGCGACCTTGGCAATGGGAAACCCGGTCGCCTTCGACGCCAAGGCCGACGAGCGCGATACTCGCGGATTCATCTCGATCACGACCAGCCGGCCATCCGCTGGATTGACCGCGAATTGCACGTTCGAGCCGCCAGTCTCGACGCCGATCTCGCGCAGCACCGCGATCGAGGCGTCGCGCATGATCTGATATTCCTTGTCGGTCAGCGTCAGCGCCGGCGCGATGGTGATGGAATCGCCGGTATGCACGCCCATCGGATCGACGTTTTCGATGGAACAGACGATGATGCAATTGTCGTTTTTATCGCGCACCACCTCCATTTCGAATTCTTTCCAGCCGAGCACCGATTCTTCAATCAAGACTTCGCTGGTCGGCGACGCATCGATGCCGCGTTCGACGATCTCGATAAATTCCGCCTTGTTGTAGGCGATGCCGCCGCCGGTGCCGCCGAGCGTGAACGACGGCCGGATGATGGCCGGCAAACCGATATCCTCGAGCGCTTCGAGCGCCTGGATCAGCGTCTTGATCTGATGCGAGCGCGGCGTCGCAAGCCCGATCTTGGTCATCGCCTCGCGGAACAGCTTGCGATCCTCGGCCTTGTCGATGGCGTCGGCGGTAGCACCGATCATCGTCACGTCGAATTTGTCGAGCACGCCCATTTTGCGCAGCGACAGCGCCGTATTGAGCGCGGTCTGCCCGCCCATGGTCGGCAACAGCGCAAAGCCGCCGGGCACGGCGTAGCGTTCTTTCTCGATGATCTTGGCGACCATCTCCGGCGTGATCGGCTCGATATAGGTCGCGTCCGCCAAATCCGGATCGGTCATGATCGTCGCCGGATTGGAGTTGACCAGAACGACCCGATAGCCCTCCGCCTTGAGCGCCTTACAGGCTTGCGTCCCGGAATAATCGAACTCACAGGCCTGGCCGATGACGATCGGACCCGCGCCGATGATCAGGATCGAGGAGATGTCGGTCCGTTTAGGCATCGCTTCCGTATCTAGGCATTAAAACGTCAGGCACAAAAAAAAGGGCGCGCTTAGTGCGCGTCCCGTGCGCTTTCAGGCTGAGTGGATACCGGTCAGCCGCCTGGAAAGCGCACTTGTATAAGTGGGCGTGCGTTCGGACGCAAAACCGGTGCCCACTTTTGCTGACGCACGCTTGCCGGCGCCGGGGCTCGGCCCCGCGCGAGGGGGTCTTAGACCAGATTCGCCGGCATGGGAAGGCTAGGCACCCGATGTGTTCCCGTGCACGGCCATCGGGCTTGCATTGGTGAAAAAAGTGCAGCACCCATCCCAAATCAGTTCGGGCCCATTTAGGATCGGGCGGCCCTGTCAATTCGATAAATAGCGGAGGATCGCGTGCCCGCGGCAATGCAAGGCGAACTGCAGCCGACCGTCTATCGCTTCAAGTTCGGCAGCTTTGAAATCGCCAATATCCTGGACGGCAAGGTAATCCGCGACGGCCTGCACCCGAGCTTCGGACCGGAGCACAGCGCCGAGGAGGCGCAAAGCCTTTGCCGCAGCAACGGCGTCGAAGCGAACCGCTATGTGCATCCTTTCATTCCGACCCTGGTCAACACGGGCAAACAGCTCATCTTGTTCGACACCGGCAACGGCGCGCTCGCGCGCGACTACCCGCAATTGCGAAACCGGCTATCGGATGGCCGGCTGGTCGAGGGTCTTGCGCAAGCCGGCTACCAGCCGGCGGACATCGATATCGTTGTGATCACGCATGGCCATCCCGACCACATCGGGGGCTTGTCGGAAGGCGGCAAAGTCACCTTCCCTAATGCGCGCTATGTCTTCGGCGCCACGGAGTTCGATTTCTGGAAGCGCGGCGAGAACGTGCGCGAGGCGCGCAAATTCAATCTGCAATTGTTTACCAAGCTGGCGCTGCCGCTGGCGGATCGATCGGAGTTTCATCAAGCCGGGCGACGAGGTGGCGCCCGGCATCCGCGCGATCGACGCGGCGGGACATTCGCCCGGGATGCTGGCCTATCACGTCGAGAGTGGTGGAAAGCGCTTGCTGATCTGGGCCGATACCTGCGTCCACTACGTCATGGCGATCCAGCGGCCTGACTGGCATCTCGACGTCGACGACGACAAGGACAAGGCGGTGGCCGCGCGCCAGCGCATCCTCGCCACGGCGGCGAACGAGAGATTCTTCGTCACCGGCTATCATATGCCGTTTCCCGGCATCGGCCTGATCGAAAAGACCGCGGAGGGCTATCGTTGGCTGCCGGTCAGCTACCAATTGAACTTGTAGGCGTCCGATCGGCTTCAGCGGATGAACCTTACGCTCGCCGTTCTTCCGTCGCGGCGTAACCCGGCGCGGTGCAATGTCGCCCCCCTCCATATGAGGTCGGGACTGTTGTAGTGTCGTGGTCGAGCTGCCAGCGGGATATGCCGGCGTCCCGCGAAAACGAAACGGCAGCATTGTGCCCGCGGCGGGCGAGCATTCAAAAAGCGATCCGGCCTCGATTCGGCGCTTTCTGCATATGCGAAACGCCTTCAAGGTCGTGGGAGGAAAAGCCATGAGACTTCCGCGTCGACAATTCTTGCATCTCGCGGCCGGTGCGGTCGCGCTTCCGGCCGTCTCGCCCGTCGCTTTCGCGCTCGACTATCCGACGCGTCCGGTGCGCATTCTGGTGGGCTTTCCGCCCAGCGCCGCGACCGACATCGTCGCGCGGCTTGTGGCGCAATCGCTCTCGGAGCGGCTTGGCCAGCCACGCTCTACCGGGCTACGAGGCCAACATCTGGCACGGCATCGGCGGGCCTAAGGGCACGCCCGCGGACATCGTCGAAAAGCTCCACAGCGAGATCAATGCCGCCCTTACCGATCCCGTCCTGAAGCCGAAATTCGATAATCTGGGAGCCGTGCCGACGCCGATGACGCGCGCCGAATTCGGCAAATACATCTCCACCGAAGTCGACAAGTGGGCCAGGTAATAAAATTCGCCGACATCAAGCCGAGCTGATTCGGCCGCGCCGGATCGGCGCTTGAGCCCGTTCAGTCCACCTCACTCGACGCATTCGGTATTGCCGTCCGTCACGGCTGTTGTTCGCTCTTGGTTGAGCCATGAGATAAATGCCGCCGCGTCACTTCTGATGTCGGGAACAATGGAGGTCGATGCCGGTGCGACCGAGACGGGCTCGGGACCACAAAGCTGGTTCGACCGGATTTTCAGACCATAGCCAAATCCATCTGGAGCATAGCTGGCCTCGACATGCTTGCAAAATCCCCAGGCGAAGGGCCCGAGGATGCGGCTGCCGAAGCTCGTGGCGGTTGGCGCGCGCACCGTCGGGCCGCCGCGGCCGCCGACGCGCCGGGATTGTCCAACAATGGTGTTCGTATTTGCTGCCGATCAAGATGCCGATGCTCGGTCCGAGCCGTACCGGGAGAGAGCACCGCGCATTCCCGATGGCGTCGACGATGCCGCTCCGGCCGCGGCGGCCTTCTGCGACGGTCGGCCTTCGACGGCATTAATCCGCATCGCCGAACCAACACCGCGCCTAAAATTGCCCGGCCGGTTATAGTACCAAATGTCCGTAAGCGTACGTAGGCACAAACGCAGCTTTAGTTACCTTCGAGTGAATTCCACATCGATGGACCGTAGTTTCTACCGGCGGCCGTCATGGAACCGCAGATCGTTTGAATATTCATTGGCCCGCCAATTCGCGCCGCCGTGTCAAACCCCGAGATAGCGATGCGCGATATCGGGCGTACTCGCCAATTCTCGGGAACTGCCCGACCACACGATGCGGCCGCGTTCGATGAGATAATGGCGGTCGGCAATACGGGTGATGGCGCCTATGTTTTTGTCGATCAGCAGGATCGATTGCCCGGCCGTGCGTAGCTTTTGGAGACAGCGCCAGATCTCGTCGCGGATCAGGGGCGCCAGGCCTTCGGTCGCTTCATCGAGGATCAGCAAGCGCGGGTTCGTCATCAGCGCGCGGCCGATCGCCAGCATCTGCTGCTCGCCGCCCGACAGCAGGTTGGCCATGCTGCTCGCGCGTTCGGCGAGCCGCGGAAACAGCGCCCAGACGCGTTCGAGCGTCCACGGTTCGGCGGCGCCGCCGCGATTTGACGCGGTGGCGACGAGGTTTTCGCGCGTCGTGAGATTGGGAAAAAGCTGGCGTCCTTCCGGCACCAGGCCGATGCCGAGTTTGGCCACGCGGTAAGCAGGTAACTCGCGAATGTCGGCGCTGGCGAAGCGGATTGTGCCGGCCGCCGCAGGGGTGAGCCCCATGATGGAGCGTATTGTCGTGGTCTTGCCCATGCCGTTACGGCCCATGAGCGACACCATTTCACCCGGCGCGATCGCCAGCGAGACGCCGAACAGCACGCGGCTTAATCCATAGCTCGTCTCGACGTCGCGGAGTTCGAGGAGCGGCGCTTCAGCCATGCCCGGCCTCGTCGTGCTCGCCGAGATAAGCCTCGCGTACCGCGGCGTCGGCTCGGATCGCCGCCGGGTCGCCGGAGGCAATGATGCGGCCGTAGACCAGGACGCTGATGCGATCCGCCAACGCAAACACCGCGTCCATGTCGTGTTCGACCAAAAGAATGGTCATGCCGCCCTTGAGCTGCCTCAGCGTCTCCACCAGCCGGGCAAATTCCTCCGCGCCCATGCCGGCCATCGGTTCGTCGAGCAGCAGCATGCGCGGCCTGGTGGCCAAGGCCATGGCGATTTCAAGCTGGCGGCGCTCGCCGTGGCTGAGATCGGTGACCGCAACATCGGCGCGTTGCGCCAAGCCGACGCGAAGGAGCGCGGCACGGGCCGGCGCGCGCAATGCCGGCTCGCGCCGCGCGTCGCGCCAGAAGCGGAACGAATGGCCGGCATGCGCCTGGACCGCGAGCGCGACATTGTCGAGCGCCGTGAATTCGGCGAACAACGAAGCGATCTGAAACGAGCGCGCTAGCCCGATCTGGCTGCGCCGGTAGACCGGGAGCGCCGTGACATCGCGGGCATCGAAGCGGATGTGGCCGCCATCCGGTGCGATCTCGCCGGTCAATTGCCCGATCAGCGTGGTCTTGCCAGCGCCGTTGGGGCCGATGACCGCGTGCAATTCGCCACGCCGCAGCGCGAGCGAAATGCCGTCGGATGCCACCACGCCACCGAAGCGTTTGGTCAAAGCGTCGATTTCGAGCAAAGCCTCAGCCACGGCGCGCACCCCCGATCAGTCCGTCGATGCCGCCGTTCACGTAGATCGCGACGATCAGCAGCAATGGGCCGAGGATCAGGTTGGGATAATCGGTGGCATGCGACAGACCCTGCTCGAGCAGCAAGAAAGTCATCGCGCCGATCAGCGGGCCGAACATCGCTTGCATGCCGCCGAGCACCGCCATGACGATGAGATCGCCGGACCGCGTCCAGTGCATCATGGCCGGGCTGATGAAATTGGTATGATTGGCAAGAAGCGCGCCGGCGAGCCCACATAGCGCGCCCGCGATCACGAAACAGACGAGCTTGTAGCGGAACGTCGGAAATCCGATGGCACGCATGCGCCGCTCGTTCGACCGCGCGCCCTGGATCACTAGGCCGAAGCGCGAATTGACAATGCGCCAGACCAGATAAATGCTCGCCAGCAACAAGCCGAAGCACAAATAATAAAACAGCGTCGCATTGTTCAAGTCGACAGCACCGAACTGGCTGCGATGATAGATGGTCAGTCCGTCGTCGCCGCCGTAACGGTCGAGCCCGCTGGCGACGTAATAGACCATCTGCGCAAAGGCGAGCGTGATCATGATAAAGTAGACGCCGCGCGTGCGCAGGCAAAGCGCGCCCACCACCAGCGCATAGAGCGCCGACGCCGCGACCGCGGCCGGCCACTGCACGAAGCCGGAGCCGACGCCTTCCTTGGCCAGAATGCCGACCGCGTAGCCGCCGATGCCCAGATAAGCGGCGTGGCCGAAACTCACCATGCCGCCGAAGCCCATGATCAGGTTCAGGCTGAGCGCCGCGATCGCCATGACGAGAACGCGCGAGAACAATGTCATCACGAAGGAATCGCCGGTCAGCGTCGCATAGACCGGAACCAGCGCGAGGACGACCAGGAGTGTAGCGTTGACCACGACGCGTGGGCTGCGCCAGCCGTCGCGCCAGTGCTGATGCCACTCGCTCATCTGCCCGCCGCTGGAAACAAGCCTTCCGGCCGCATTACCAGCACCACTGCCATCAGGAGATAGATCGACATCGACGACAGCGCCGGCGCGAGCGTGGCAGCGGCGTTTTCACCCAGATATTGGTGCAGCAAATCGGGCAGGAAGGCACGGCCAATCGTGTCGATGACTCCGACTAAGAGCGCCGCGACAAAGGCGCCGCGGATCGAGCCGATGCCGCCGATGACCACGACGACAAAAGCCGGGATGAGAATGTTCTCGCCCATGCCGATCTGCACGGTGAGGATCGGCGCCTGCATCAGTCCGGCGAAGCCGGCCAATGCCGCGCCAAGCCCGAACACCAGCGTGTAGAGGAGCTTGATGTTGACCCCGAGCGCGCCGACCATTTCGCGATTAGACGCGCCGGCGCGAATCAGCATGCCGAGCCGGGTGCGCATTACCAGCAGGTAGAGCAGCAGGCCGACGGCAAGCGTCACCGCGATGATGACGAGGCGATAGGCCGGATAATAGAGGCCCGGCAGGATTTGTACGGCGGTGAGCATTTCGCTGGGCAGCGACAGCGTCATGCCCGCGGGTCCCCAGATCAGCCGCACCAGCTCATTGAAGAACAACAACAGCCCGAACGTGCCGAGCACGTGGTCGAGATGAATGCGGCCGTAAAGCCGGCGTATCGCAATCACTTCAAGTACCATGCCGACCACCAGCGTGGCCGCGATCGCGAGAACGGCGCCGAGCACGAAACTGTCGGTCCAAGCCGCGAATGTGGCGGCGAAATAAGCGCCGATCATGTAGAGCGAGCCGTGCGCCAGATTGACCAGATCCATGATGCCGAAAATCAGCGTCAATCCGGCCGCCAGCAGGAACAGCAGCATGCTGAGCTGAATGCCGTTTAGGAATTGCTCGATGAAATACAACATGACGGTCCGTCACCCTGAAGTGCGAGCGAAGCGAGCCAGCCAAGTCGGCTGTTGCCGACTTGAGAAGTCACGCTTCGAAATCGGTGAAAGCCGATTTCGCTGGGGCGACGGCCTCCGCGCCTCGGCCGCATCCTTCGAGGGCCGCTTCGCGGCCACCTCAGGATGACGGTTATAACTCAGTGCCGCTCGATCACTTCATCATGCACTTGTCGTGGAAACGGTCCTGATCGTCCTTGACGATCAAGGCGACGGACTTGAGCGCGTAAGAGCCGTCGGCGTTCTTCACCGCATCCTGAAGGTAGAAATTTTGGATCGGGATGTGGTTGTTGCCGAACTTGAATTCGCCGCGCACCGACTTGAAGTCGGCCTTCTCCATCTCCTTGCGCATGCCGTCTTTGTTGCTGAGGTCGCCCTTGACTGCGGTGATGGCGCTGTCGATCAGGCCGACGGCGTCATAGGTTTGCGCGCCATAGAACGATGGCGAGGCGTGATACTTTGCCTTGTAGTCGGCGACGTATTTTTTGTTGGTGTCGTTGGGCAGATCGTTGACCCATTCCTGGGCGCCTGGAACTCCGACCGCGAGATCTTTGAGGCGCGGCAGACGACAGGTCGTCGATGGTAAACGCGGTGTAGAGCGGAATCTGGCCCTTCAGCCCCGCCTGCACATATTGGGTGATGAACTGAATGCCGGCGCCGCCCGGATAGAACGCGAAGATCGCATCGGGTTTCGCCGCGCGCGCTTTCGACAGCTCGGCGGAGAAATCGAGCTGATCGGGCCAGCGCGTGAGCTCCTGGCCGACGATCTGGCCTTTGAAGGTCGTCTGCACGCCGGCCAGCATGTCCTTGCCGGCGGCATAGTTCGGGCCGATTAGGAACGCCGTCTTGACGCCCTTCTCGTTCATGTAGCGGCCGACCGCCGCCGGCGTCTGATCGTTCTGCCACGAGGTCGAGAACACGTACGGCGAGCAGAGCTCACCGGCCAGCTGATTGGGCCCGGCATTGGTGACGACCGTCATAGTCTTGGAATCGACCAGAGGCTTGAGCGAGGCGAGCAGCACGTTCGACCAGATATAGCCGACGATGAAATCGACGTGGTCGGACTCGATCAATTCCTGGGTCTTTTGCACCCCGACTTCCGGCTTGAGCTGGTCGTCGGCGTAGATGACCTCGACCGGCAGGCCGCCGAGCTTGCGGCCGTGCTGATCGAGCCCAAGCTCGAACGAATTCTTCATGTCGTTGCCGATCGCGGCGACGGGTCCCGAGAAGGTCGAGATGAAGCCGATCTTGACCGTCTTTTGCTGAGCCAGCGCCGGGCCGGCGAATAGCGCCAGCGCAGCCGCCGGAATAATGGTCATCCTTCTCATGGCGTCCCCCTTTATGTTTTGTCGCACATTGCCGTGCGGAGGCATTCTATTGCCAATGCAAGCTTGGCTCTATGGCGCGATCGGCGATTTGATCGCGACCTGCCGCGCTAATCAAGCCATTAGATTCGGGCCTGATCCCGGATCATCTCGAGATTATGCGGGGAAACCTGACCGCGGCGCTCAGCGCCACAGTGCGATCAAAGGGCCGTCCGATCCAAAGACCGGATCGGTCGCCGGCAGCGGCACTTTCGGAATGGTCAGCACGGCCTTGGCGTGGTCGGGCTTGGTGCCGCAGCAGAGATTGTAACGGCCGCTTGGCGGATAGGCGCCGATGACGACCAGCGTCGGGCTCTGCGCCAGGCATTGATGGCCGGTGCCGGCCGGCAGGATGACGACATCGCCGGGCGTGATCTCGATCTCTCGGCCGCGGGCGCCGCCGAAGCGCACGGTGGCGCGGCCGCGGGCGATGCCCATCGCCTCGTGGATCATCGAATGATAGTGAACATAAGGATAAATGCCGTTGCGCCACATATTGCCCCAGCCGCTCGCCGCGAAGGTCTTTTCGATCACGGCTTCCGGATCGGGCGAGCCGGTGAGATCGATGCCGCCGCGGTAGAGCACGAGCGGCAAGGTCGGATTGTTCGGAATCCGGCCGTCGTCGATAAATTTGTAGGTCGTTGGGGTGGTTGGAGCGGTAGCGCTCATCGCGGTCGGCATGATATTCAACTCGCCTTAGGCCCGGCAGTTCTACAGGGCTTTAGGTTGAAAATTTATAACGCAAGCGTTGCTGGCGGCTCGGGCGGCTCACACCCGCTTACCGCTACGCATCATGTCGACAAATCGATTGAACAATAAATGGCTGTCGCGCGGTCCGGGCGAGGCCTCCGGATGGTACTGCACCGAGAAGACCGGCCGGTCTTTCAAGGCGAGGCCGCAATTGGAGCCGTCGAACAAAGAGACGTGAGTCTCGACGGCGTTGTCCGGCAGCGTCGCGCCGTCGACGGCGAAGCCGTGATTCATGGACGTGATCTCGACCTTGCCGGTTAACAAGTCTTTCACCGGATGGTTGGCGCCGTGATGGCCCTGGTGCATTTTCACAGTCTTGGCGCCGACCGCGAGCGCCAGCATCTGATGACCGAGGCAGATGCCGAAGACGGGTTTTTGTTCGATCAGCGCGCGGATCACCGGCACGGCATATTCTCCGGTCGCGGCCGGATCGCCCGGACCGTTGGAGAGAAAAATGCCGTCGGGCTTGAGCGCCAGAATATCTGCGGCCGACGTCGTCGCCGGCACTACCGTCACCTTGCAGGCATTGCCGGCAAGCTGACGCAGAATATTGCGCTTGATGCCGTAATCGATGGCGACGACATTGAATTCCGCGTGCTCCTGACGGCCATAGCCCTCGCCCCAGCGCCACGGCGTCTCGTCCCAGGTGAAGCGCTGACCCGTCGTCACCATCGGCACCAGATCCATGCCGACGAGTCCCGGCCACGCTTTCGCCTCGCGCTTGAGCGCGTCGATGTCGAAGCGGCCCGACGGCTCGTGCGCGATCACGGCGTTCGGCATGCCCTTCTCGCGGATCAGCGCGGTCAGCGCGCGGGTGTCCAGCCCGGCAAGCCCGATGACGCCGCGGCTTTTCAGCCAGGCATCGAGATGGCGCGTCGAGCGGTAGCTCGACGGCTGCGTGATCGCGGAATGCAGCACGACGCCGCGCGCGCCCGGCGTCGCCGCGAGGTTGACGGTCTCGATGTCCTCCTCGTTGGTGCCGACATTGCCGATGTGGGGAAAGGTGAAAGTGATGATCTGCCCGGCATAGGACGGATCGGTGAGGATCTCCTCGTAGCCGGTCATGGCGGTGTTGAAGCAGACTTCGCCGACGGCGTGGCCGGTCGCGCCGAAGCCGATGCCTTCGAGCATGGTACCGTCGGCAAGCACAAGCAGCGCCGTCGGCTTGGGCTCGTCCCAGCGGGCCAGTGTTTTCACGGCCAAAGTCTTGGGCGACTGCGGTTGTGTCGGCATAAGCAAGGGCCTAAATCATTGCGGCTCGCCCGTAAGCCCCCACGGGCGCCATTGCGAGAGGCCTTAGCCGTGTTGCGCGACGATATCAACAGCGCCTTGAAAGAGGCGATGAAAGCAGGCCAGGCGCGCCGCGTCTCGACGCTGCGCCTGATCAATGCCGCGATTTTGCAGCGGGAGACGAGCGGCGCCGAACGGTCGAGCTTGAGCGACGCCGAGATTCTCGACGTCATGGGCAAAATGATCAAGCAGCGCCAGGAATCGCTCGACATCTACGAAAAGGCCGGCCGCGCCGAGCTCGCCGCCCAGGAGCGCGAAGAGATCGAGATCATCTCCGCCTACCTGCCCAAGCAGATGTCCGACCTGGAAGCGGCGCATGCCATTTCCGCGCTGATCAAGGACATCGAAGCCGAGACGCTCAAAGACATGGGCCGCACCATGGCGGCGCTCAAACAGCGCTTCTCCGGCCGGATGGACTTTTCCAAGGCGAGCGCGCAGGTCAAGAAATTGCTGGGCGGGTCCTAAGTATGGCTCCCTGTTCGATCCGCGGCGTGCGCAGCGTTGAGCTCGTCGCCAGCAATCTCAACGAGGCGGCGCAATTCTACGAAACCGTGTGGGGGCTTGCGCCGATCAACGCAAGCAACGACGCGCGCTACTTCCGCGGCACCGCACGCTATCACCACGTGCTCGGCCTGCATGCCGGCATGCAGCCGGCGGTGCTGCGCATCGTGTTCGACGTCGCCGACCGCGCCGGCATCGATGCCTTGTATGCAAAGATCGCAGCCACCGGAGCCAAACCCGGTGCGCCGGCAAAGCTGACGACGGCGGGCGGCGGATACGGATTCGGCTGCAAGGATCCGGACGGCCGCAACCTCGCCTTCGTCACCGATTGCACCGATCACTCCGACGCCGCCGATGTCCCCGACCGTCCGCGCAAGATCGTTCACGTCAATCTCAACACGCGGGACTTCGACGCGTCTTTGCGATTTTTCACGCAAGCGCTCGGCTTCCGCGTCATCGACGACAATGCGCCGCTGTGGTTCCTGCACTGCGCCAATTCCGATCATTGCTCGATCGTGTTGTGCAAGATGAACCTGCCGACGCTCAATCACATTGCGTTTGAAATGCCCGAGTTCGATTCGGTCATGCGCGGCATGGGCCGCATGAAAGACAGCGGCTATCCGATCGAATGGGGTCCCGGACGCCACGGCCCGGGCAACAACGTCTTCGCCTATTTCTGCGGGCCCGACGAAGTGCCGCTGGAATACGCCGCGGAAGTGCTTCAAGTCGACGACAGCTACCAGTCGCGCCCGTCCGACTACTGGAAATTCAAGCCCGGCCGCTCCGACCAATGGGGTATCACCCAGCCGCGCTCGCCGCGCTATTACCGGGTCCAGCGGCTGTTCGGCTTTACCGCCGACGGGGATCGGATGTCCTGATTCAACCTCGCGCGGTTGGATTACCCGGCCTGTGGATAACTAGGACAACGCTGGTCGGCCTTGTCGAGCCATTCGGCTGCCCTATCTTCGGGCCACCGCTGCGCTACCCTGGCGAATCACCATGCGATTCACTCCGCAATTTCTCGACGAGCTGCGCGCGCGGCTTCCGGTCTCGGAAGTCGTGGGCCGGCGCGTGAAATTGCGCAAGGCCGGCCGCGAATGGAAAGGACTGTCGCCGTTCAATAAGGAGAAGACGCCGTCGTTCTTCGTCAACGATCAGAAGGCGATGTGGTTCGACTTCTCCTCGGGCAAGAACGGCAACATTTTCGATTTCCTGATGCTGACCGAGGGCGTGAGCTTCCCGGAAGCGGTCGAGCGGCTGGCGGCGCAGGCCGGCGTGCCGCTGCCGGTCATGACGCGGGAAGCCGCTGCGCACGAGGAACGGCGCAAGACGCTGCACGACATCGTCGAGCTGGCAGCGGGGTTCTTCCAATCGACGCTTGCGTCAAGACATGGCGCGCGTGGCCGCGGCTATCTGCTCGACCGCGGCATCCACGCCTCGACGCAGCTCAAATTCCGCCTCGGCTATGCAAGCCCTGAGCAATACGCGCTGAAGGAGCATCTCGGCGCCTTGAAAATTTCGGTCGAGGACATGGCGGAGGCCGGCCTTGTCGTCACCGGCGAGGATATTCCGGTGCCGTACGATCGTTTTCGCGATCGCGTGATATTCCCGATCAGCGATTGGCGCGGCCGGGTCATCGCCTTCGGCGGCCGCGCGCTCGATAAGGACGTCTCCGCGAAATATCTCAATTCGCCGGAAACACCGCTCTTCCACAAGGGCGCGACGCTGTACAACATCGCGGCCGCACGCAAGGCCGCGCATGACGGCGCCCGCGTCATCGCGGTGGAGGGCTATATCGACGTCATCGCCATGGTAACGGCCGGCTTCGAGGCAACCGTGGCGCCGCTCGGCACGGCGCTCACCGCCGACCAATTGGCGCTGATGTGGCGGATGGCCGACGAGCCGATCCTGTGCTTCGACGGCGACGACGCCGGCAGACGCGCGGCGTACCGCGCGGTCGATCTCGCGTTGCCGCTTCTTAAACCCGGCAAGAGCCTGAAGCTGGCGACGCTGCCCGACGGCCAGGATCCCGACGATCTCGCCCGCTCCGCCGGGCGCGAGGCAATCGAGGACGTGCTATCCGCGGCGCGACCGCTGGCGCATGTGCTGTGGGCACGCGAGAGCGAAGCCGGTCCGTTCGACACGCCGGAACGGCGCGCCGCCTTCGAGGCGCGCGTCACCGAAGTCACAGCGACGATCGCCGACGAAGCCGTGCGCCGGTACTATCGGCAGGAATTTTCCGAGCGACTTCGCCGTATGTTCGCGCCGGCGGAAGCTTCGACGCGCCGTGGCAGCTTCGCCAAGGGCGGCTTAGCCAGAGACTTCGGTGACAAGCGCTACGATCAAAAAGATCGCGGGCAAAGCGCGGCGGGTTCCGCCGCTTCAACGTTCGGCCGCAATGACACCTACGTGGTGGCAAGCGCGCAGCTTGCGGCAAGCCCGCTGCATCGCGGGCACCGTGCCGCGATTCCCCGCCGCGAAGCATTGATCCTGCAAGCGGCGCTCAACCACCCGTGGCTTCTTCACGACCACATCGAGGAGCTCGCCGCGGCCGAATTCCGCCACGCCGACACGCAGAAGCTCAAAGGCGCGCTGATCGACGTTTTCGCCCATCATTTCGCCGAAGATTTCGCAAAACACGCGATCCACGATGCCGATGCCGCGCGATCGGAGCAGGCTGCGGCGCTCGCGGCCGAACTGGCCAAGCGCGGTTTCGGCGATCTGCTCGAGCGAATCCAGCGCACCATCACCACGCCGTCGGTCTGGGGCGCCCGGCCAAATGCCGCTGCCGCCGATGTTTTGTTGACCTGGAAGCAGCTCGTCGCCTTGCATCGGCAATGGCATTCCCTAACTAGGGAACTTAAGGACGCAGAAACGGCGCTCGGCGAGCACAATACCGAGGCGAACTACGCGCGGTTGCGCGACGTCAAAGCCCGGCTGTCCTCGCTCGACGGAACCGAGGCCCTGGTGGAGGGCTTCGGCGCGTCGTCGGGCCGGGCGACGAGGTCCCTGTAATCGGAGCGCGGTCTGGCTGGGGTGAACCGGCTGGACTCAGGCCGGCGCAGAGGGAATAAGAGGCCCTCCCGGTTAGGGTTAGTCGGAGCTTAACGGAGTTCCGACACATTTGGCCTCGATTCGGGGCGGTGCGAACGGGCATTCACCCAGTTGCGCTGCCCTTTTTGGCCGAAGCCGCCCGCCACCATGGCGGTTGGCGCCGGCCCAACAACAGGGGACCGCCGGGTTTATAGCCCAGGTCCCGGTGTGTGCTCCCCCTCCTTAGGGGCGAGACTCACGACATAGAGTAGGGGGACGCAGAACGCGCCCCGCGGAGACAGAGACATGGCATCGAAGAGCGTGGCCACCAAAACCGTCGCGACCAAGGCCAAAATAGTGCGACCGAACGGGTCGGCCCCGCAAAAGGACACCGAGGCTCCGGAGAAGGATACCCCGGAAACGCCCGACGCTCCGTTGCCGCTGCTCGACCTTTCTGATGCCGCCGTCAAGAAGATGATCAAGTCCGCCAAGAAGCGCGGCTACGTCACCTATGAGCAGCTCAATGCAGTCATGCCGTCGGAGGAAGTCACTTCGGAGAAGATCGAGGACATCCTGGCGATGATGAACGAAATGGGCATCAACGTCGTAGAGACCGAGGAAGCCGAGGCCGACGGCGAGGAAGCCGAGGAGGCTGAGGAGGAAGAGAGCGAAGGCGGCGAGATCGTCGAAGTCGCCCCCAAAACTCCCGCCAAGTCCGAAACCAAGGAGCCGACCGAGCGCACCGACGATCCGGTGCGCATGTATCTGCGCGAAATGGGCTCGGTGGAGCTTTTGTCCCGCGAGGGCGAAATCGCCATCGCCAAGCGCATCGAGGCCGGCCGCGAGGCCATGATCGCCGGCCTGTGCGAGAGCCCGCTGTCGTTCCAGGCCGTCATCATCTGGCGCGACGAATTGAACGAGGGGAAGGTCTTCCTCCGCGACATTATCGACCTCGAAGCGACCTATGCCGGCCCCGATGCCAAACAAGTGGCGCCGGGCGTCGCTCCCGGCGGCGATCCCGCCGCAATGGGCGCCAATGCGGGCGCCCCGATGGGGGCCACTATGGGGCCGACCGGCATGCCGTCCGGCAACGGCGGTTTCGTGCCGCAGCCGGTGCAGACCGTGGCGCCGCCGTCGGCCCCGCCCGGAGCCACGCCGTTCAAGCCGCAGCCGGCCCCAAGGGACGGAGCTACCGGCGACGGCGAGCAAGGCGGCGAAGAGGCGGCCATAGCCGATGCCGATATCGACGAGGACGATCTCGAAAACTCGATGTCGCTTGCGGCAATAGAGGCCGAGCTTAAGCCGAAAGTGCTCGAAACTTTCGACAACATCGCCGATGCATTCAAGCGGCTGCGCCGCCTGCAAGACCAGGACATCGAGCGCCGGCTGGTCAACGAGAAGCTGTCGCCCAACCAGGAGCGCAAATACAAGAAGCTCAAGGATGAGATCATCCAGGAGGTGAAGTCGCTGCGGCTCAATCAGGCGCGCATCGACGCGCTGGTCGAGCAACTCTACGGCATCAACAAGCAACTCGTCGGCCACGAAGGCCGGCTGATGCGGCTTGCCGAAAGCCACGGCGTCGTCCGTGAGAGCTTCCTCAAGCAGTATCAGGGCTCCGAGCTCGATCCGCGCTGGCTCAACCGCGTGTCGAAGCTGTCCGAAAAGGGCTGGAAGAATTTCGTCGCCCGCGACAAGGACCGCATCAAGGATCTGCGCACCAATATCCACGCGCTCGCCACCGAGACCGGGCTCGAAATCGGCGAGTTCCGCAAGATCGTGCACATGGTGCAGAAGGGCGAGCGCGAGGCGCGCCAAGCCAAGAAGGAAATGGTCGAGGCCAATCTGCGGCTGGTCATCTCCATCGCCAAGAAATACACCAACCGCGGCCTGCAGTTCCTCGATTTGATCCAGGAAGGCAATATCGGCCTGATGAAAGCGGTCGATAAGTTCGAATACCGCCGCGGCTACAAGTTCTCGACCTATGCGACCTGGTGGATCCGCCAGGCGATCACGCGCTCGATTGCCGATCAGGCGCGCACCATCCGCATCCCGGTGCATATGATCGAGACCATCAACAAGATCGTGCGCACCTCGCGCCAGATGCTCAACGAGATCGGCCGCGAGCCGACGCCCGAAGAGTTGGCGGAAAAGCTCGGCATGCCGCTTGAGAAAGTGCGCAAGGTCTTGAAGATCGCCAAGGAGCCGCTGTCGCTGGAGACGCCGATCGGCGACGAAGAGGATTCCCATCTCGGCGATTTCATCGAGGACAAGAACGCCATCCTGCCGATCGACGCCGCGATCCAGTCGAATCTGCGCGAAACCACGACGCGCGTGCTCGCCTCGCTGACCCCGCGCGAAGAGCGCGTGCTGCGCATGCGCTTCGGCATCGGCATGAACACCGACCACACGCTGGAAGAAGTCGGCCAGCAGTTCTCGGTGACCCGCGAACGCATCCGCCAGATCGAGGCCAAGGCGCTGCGCAAGCTCAAGCATCCGTCGCGCTCGCGCAAACTCAGAAGCTTCCTCGACAATTGATCTTCGTCCGCTCGTCCCCGCAAAAGCGGGACCCCAGCCGGATTCCCGCTTGCGCGGGAGTGAGCGGTAACGCAGAGCGGCTGCACGTTTCATCCGCAACTCGCGCCGGATTTCGCCGCGCCGACGCCCTCCTCCAGACTTAATCCGCAACACAATCGATCGCGATGCCGGATCGGGGGTCGGCGGCGTGCGCTCCCGTTTTTTCGAACATTGTCTGCGTAACGGGGGGCGTGAACGACATGGCCGCCGAAGGGAACGTCAAGGCACGGAAGATTGAAATCAACGACGAAACCGCCGGCCTTTTGGAAGCGCGCGCGGCGGCGCTCGGCATCAGTGTCGCGGAGCTAATGGCCGTGATCGTCGGTAATAAGCCGGCCGTGACACCGCAAGCCGCGAATGGCGACGCGCAAGCCACCGACGGTGAAGCGGCCGGCGCGCGCTGGCGCGAAGTCAAAGCGTGGATCGACAGTTGGGGCAAACCGGACGAGCTGCCGCGGCCGAAGCTCGGGAAGTGACGGAGCGGATCGTACCGCGGTCATGGTCCACGGTCCGCGCGACGGCGATCACCGGATGACAGTCACGGGGCGCTGCTACGACAGCAGAAATTCCGGCAGGCGGTCGGGCGTGTAATCCCGCGGCACGTTGTTGAGCGTAACGCGGTAAAGCCGCCAACTGGCATAGCCGCCCAAGGCGAGGAGCCCGAGCCCCCTGAGATCGCCGAGGCAGAAAAACGCCCACAGCCCAAGCCCGGCGGACAAAACTGCGGTGCCGACGGTAAAAAAGAGCATCGCCTGGCAGTGCCATAACGGCCAGCCTTCGGTAAAGCGGATTTTGCCGGGAGCGGCAGCGGCGAGCCGGGCGTGGAGATCGCGGACGAAGGCGCGGTAGTTCGCGGCGAGCGCGGCATCGGCATAGCCGCCGGGATTGCAGTTCAGCACGATGAGCACGTTGCCGTCGGCAAAAGTGATCGCGCAACTCTCGATGTTGGACTTCTGTCCGCAGGTTTTTAGGTGGACCGCAGCGACGCTGTCGAAGGGCTCCGCACCGGGCAGGCCGTTTGCGTTGCAGGAAAGTCGATCGGCGCCGAGTGTGATGCCGCGGTCGAGCCAATGCAGCGCGCGACGGCGGTTAACGAAAAAGCAGACGTCGTAGCGGTGCGTCTCTTGCGGCAGCGAGCCGGACATAACCTCAGGCAGAGTTTCGAGCGTCGTGCCGGGCAGATCGTCGGGCGTCATGTCGAGCATGGCGAACTCCCGTAAGCGGCGTCACAATCGCGGAACTGATTTAGCGCTGACGATTTAAGGCGCGGTTGCAGATTCATTCAAAATGGAACGAACGGTGCTAAAAGGAGGCCCCATGCCCGTATGGTCACTGCATCCTCAACTTGAAAACGACACCACTGCGCTTGGCGACCTCTCCCTGTCCCGCGTGCTGGCGATCGACGACGCCGACTATCCCTGGCTCATCCTGGTGCCGCGGCGCGCCGGCGTCATCGAGATCGCCGATCTCGGCGGCGAAGCAAGCCTGCTGATGGACGAAATCATACTGGCATCGCGAAGTCTCAAAGAGGTAACCCGCTGCGACAAGCTCAACATCGCGGCGATCGGCAACGTGGTGCCGCAACTGCACATCCACCTTGTCGCGCGGCGGAAGGACGATCCGCTGTGGCCGAAGCCGATTTGGGGCGTCGCACCGCAGCGCCCCGGCGATGCCGCGGCCTTCGCGCGCTTCCTGGCGGCGATCAGCGACAGGCTCGGGCTTGCTCAGGGGAAGTCGTTCTTCCCGGCGAGGTGAGGACTACCGCGAAGCTTCGGCCGACAGGGCGGTTAGCTCCCTCAATCGAACGTCGGTCGGACGCGATCAATCGGCAGTGGGGAAACGCCGCCGTGCGGCGGCTGATTGGTCGGTCGCCTCGTCGATCACTTCGAATGCCGTCTCGAAAGCAGTCGTCACCACGGCGATGATGCGCGCCAAGTCGCGCCGTGCGGGCACAGGATATTTGGCGCGAAGGGTCAAGGTCGTCATGAGGGCTGTCTTTCGGGAAAGAGGAATTGCTGCGGGCGCACTCGCTTCACAACCGCGTCGATGACGACAGAATGCGCTCAATCTCGCGCTCGGCCTCGTCGGTCAGGAATTGACCGCTGCCTTCGAAGTAGGCCGCGATTTCGCGTTCGGCGGCGCGTCGGCGCCCTTCCAGCATCGAATCGAACAAGCGGCCGAACAAACCGCGCGCATTCTTCGGCGTCGGGGCGAGGGTAAGGAAATCGTACTGTCCGTCCGCACTGCGGGCATAGGCCATGGCGTCATCTCCGGATCAAAACCCGTGAACCCAAAGACGTTTCCCGCGTTTTCTTTGTTCTTATTGCAGTGCAATATACGCAAGCATGGATATGCCGCAATGCATTGCGCTGCATGGATTCCATGCACATAACTCATACGTTGCAATGCAATATAACCGCCACAAAGCCATAATCGGGCGAAGACTTGCAAAAACGCAGTGCCGACGCCGCCGGCCGTCCGCTTTGTCGCCGCAGGGGTTGGTGGAGAGTTAATGCCGTCCGCGTGTTAGAGTACACGGAGGCGCCGCCGACGCATTAAGGCCGAGCATGGTCGTCCGTTATTTTCGATATCCGACCGCTGCCTTCAGGCTCGCCACGCTGGCGCTCGCATTTGCGCAGATGCTCGGCGCGTCCAGTGCGCAAGCGTTTTCTGCGAGCTTCGCTTGGTGCTCGGGCTCGCCGAATTTCTCGCTCACCGACGTGCCGGCCGGAACGGTGACGTTGCAGTTCGCCATGACCGATCTCAACAAGCCGTCGTTCCATCACGGCGGCGGCACGGTCGGCTACCGCGGCCAGCCGGAAGTGCCGTGCGGCGCCTTCGCCTCAGGCTTCGTCGGTCCGGCGCCGCCGCCGGGCGAGGTTCACACTTACGAGTTCACCATCAAGGCGCTCGGCCCGAACGGCGCGCTGCTGGCGACGACCACGGCGCGGCGTAAATTTCCAGAATAATGCGGTTACAGCGCCGCGACCGCGCTGACCTCGATCAGAAACTGTTCCTGGACCAGGCGGTCGATGATGAGCAG
The DNA here is from genome assembly GCA_963780925.1 of uncultured Alphaproteobacteria bacterium. Classification (GTDB taxonomy): domain Bacteria; phylum Pseudomonadota; class Alphaproteobacteria; order Rhizobiales; family Xanthobacteraceae; genus BOG-931. The sequence goes on from CAWAEV010000020.1 coordinate 119,672, forward strand.
CGTGTTCGGCGGATAAGAGCCGCCCTTGAACAGCTTCGGGAATTCGCGCGTGCGGTAAGCCATGAATTTCGCGATGTCCTGCGCGTGCACGAGATAGGTGGTGAACTCGACAAGATTGGCGAAACTTGCGCCCTGCGAGGCAAGCGCCGCGCCGATATTGGCGAAGACGAGACCGCATTGCGCGTCGAAATCGGAGGGCGCCTTGCCGCCCGCGTCGGCGCCGACTTGGCCGGCAATGAACAAAAATTCTGAGATCTTGACGCGCGTCAATTGCGAATATTGCCCGAGCGGCTTGCCGAGAGTTGCGGGATTGAGAATTTGAATTTGGGCCATAGCGTGCTCCGCAGCGCCTGAGTGAAAGGAACTGCAGACTATCGCCTATTTTCGCCAGTGCACCAGCACTTGCGGGCCGTGATTGCCTTCCCATCTGTGTGAGGCGAGGCAGAAGGACCAATGAAAACATGAGCTTCTCACGCGCCGGCTTTGCCTCTTTCCAATTCACCGACGGAGGTCCTTACGATGCGGCGTCGCGGCGCGCCGCTCTCGACCGGCTCGACATGCTGGCGACCGTATTCGACACCGCGTTCATTCTGCCGGGCACCCACGTGCGCTTTGGCGTGGAATCGCTCCTGCGCCTTGTCCCGGGCATCGGCGACGCTATCGCGTCCATGCTGTCGTTTTATCTGCTCTATGAGGCGCGCCGGCTCGGCGTGCCGCGGCTATTGCTGGCGCGCATGCTCGGCAATGTCTTGCTCGAAGGCGCGGTCGGCGTCGTGCCGTTGGCCGGCGATGCTTTCGATGTGTTCTTCCGCGCCAACCGGCGCAATGTCGCACTATTGCGCAGGCATTTCGCCCGGGTCGGCTACTGAGGCCTCGCAGTAATTTTGGCGGGAACCTAGCAGGCCTTTTTCCAGTCCGCGTCGCGCGCTTTCTTCTTGGCGTCAGAGCGGGTGATGCTCTTGATCTTGGCCGGCGGCCGGCCGGATTTTTCGGCGATGTCGCGGTCCTGCTCGATCAAAAAACCGTGCGCCGGCTTGTCACCGTCGATGCCGCCGGTCAGCGCGCGCGGCACCTTGCGGTTGGAACGCTGCGTGCCGTCTTCATAGAGGACGTCGAACATGACGAATTCCGAATTCAGTCCCGGCTTTCTTGGCATGATTCTTCTCCTCGGGATATTTCTGAACGAAAACGCCGGCGCCATTATGGCGCCGGCGCTGTGTACAAGCCGTCAGTTACGCCGCTTGCAGATTGGTGGCAGCGGACTTGCCGCTGCGCCGATCGGCTTCGATATCGAAGGTGAGCTTCTGGCCTTCGTTGAGGCTGGTCATGCCGGCTCGCTCGACGGCGGAGATGTGAACGAACACATCGGGGCCGCCCGCGTCCTGGACGATGAAGCCATAACCCTTCTGGGCGTTGAAAAACTTGACGGTACCTTGAGCCATGTGGCCCTCCATTTGAAACGCATCATGCGTTTTGCGACCCTGCGAACCATTCGCACGGTCTTCAATCCGGATTTTGCGTTGCTTGGGAATGGCCCTTTATAGCCAGGGCGAGACGGCAAGGCAGGCTAAATCGCGAATGGCGCGTATATAGTGGCGCTTTGCCGGTTTGGCAATCGCGCTGACTTGCCAGCCGGGAGCAGCGTTAACCAGGCGGCAGCGTTAATCGGTTCCCTCAACGATGCGGATGTCGCGGACCGCGCCATCGCCGAGCGCCTTGAGGGCTTCCTGGTAGCCCGGGCTGTTATAGGCGGCGATCGCCTTCTCCAGGCTCGGAAACTCCGAAATCACAATGCGCTCTTTTTGCCCGGATTCGAAGGCCGCCGCCGCCGTGCCGCGCGCGATATAGCGGGCGCCGAACGGCGTCACCGCAGGCGGCGCCAGCTTGGCGTAAGCCGCGAGCTTTTGCGGATCGGAGATCGAGCGATAGCAGGTCACCCAGTAGGCTTTCGGCATCGTAACCACTCCATGCAGGGGCTGCGTCGTGCAGCGCTGAGGAGTAACATTCCGGAGAAGCGCATAACAGGCGAAAAACGCGAGAACGGGAGACGGGCAATGTCTTTTTTCAGCACGCTGTTTGGCCGCGGCAAATCTGCGCCGGTCGCAAGGCTCTCCGACCCGGTCGAATATAAGGGCTTTGTCATCCGCGCGGCACCGTACAAGAACGACGGTCACTATCAAACCGCGGGCGTGATCGCGCGCGAGATCGGCGGCGAGCGCAAGGAGCACCGCTTCATCCGCGCCGACGCCTACGCTTCATACGACGATGCGGTCACTTTCACGATCAACAAGGCGCGTCAGATCATCGATCTGCAGGGCGAGCGGATGTTCGATTGAAGCGCGGGCGCGCTTGCACCAAGCTCAGGACAGCCCCTCGACGACGCGCTGATCGCGCTTGCACGCGTTGCCGAGCACTTTAAGCGCGGCCTGATAGCCGGGTCCATCGTGCGCCGCGATCGCTTTTTCGACGCTGTCGAACTCGACGATCACGGTGCGCTGGATCACGCCGTCGTCATAAGCCTTCACCGCGTTGCCGCGGACCAGAAAGCGGCCGCCGGCGGCAGTGAGCGCCGGGCCGGCAAGCTTGGCGTATTCCGCGAACGCATTCGGGTCGGACACCGAAAAATACGTCGAGATTATATAACCCTTGGCCATGACGTTCTCCCTTAAGCTTCGGTCCGGGAGAGAGTATCAGGCCAGCCGCACCGAAAGCGAGGCTGAAGCCAGTTGGCCAGAGCGTCAGGCTGCCGCTTCGTCAGCCGGGTTGGCTTTTTCGGCCTTGAGCCGTTTGAGCAACGCGCGCAACGAGACAATTTCGGCTTCCAACATGGCGAGGCGCTGAGCAACTTCCGCGGCGCTCGGCGAGGCATCGGCAGCGCGTTCGGCTTCGGTGAACGCAAGCCCGATCTCGTCGTTGCGCCGCCACTGCACCCGCGCGCGCAAGGTCTGCTCGCGTTGCGGGATATAGAGCTCCACTACTTCAGGGAGTGTCACAGTGTCCGAAAAGATGATGCGGGCGCCCTTTTCGAACAGGTCGCGGATGAGGCAAGCCAGCGCCCCGCGCTTGCGGCTGACATAGACAAAGCCGCGCAGGAAGCTCTTGCTGCGTCTCGATCCGCGGCGTTCGCCCATCATCCCCTCACCGGCGCGCACGTTACCGAATAACAATACGCTTGCGACGCTTAATGCCGCCTTGCCGCGGAGCCACCGCGGAAAAGTGGGGAAAATTCTTTGCTATCAGTATATTAGAGCGACGCACCGCAGCCGTAGCAGCGCCGAAATCACCAGCCTGAAAACAGCCGGTTGAGGTCATAGACGGCGGCACCGAGCACGCAAACCAATAGGCCGCCCCCGATCAGGCCGAGCATGACGGCCGAATTCACCCGCGCGAGCGTGTGCCTGTCGAAATGAGTCTTGTCGGCGAGATGGGCCATAATCCCTGTCCCCCTGGCAGCTAGCTGCCCTCGCTCCGACGCCCCTCCGTCATTTAACTTAAGGTTCGAACTCAAGCTTTTAGCATCCTCCACCCCAACAAGCCAGCATTGCATGCGCTGCTTGGCTTACGTGTCCATAGCCCGTGGATTAACGACCCGTCGCAAGGGCGGCGGATTTAGCCTAACCTTGGTTTGTGCAAACAACAAAGAGTGCCCGAGGAGATCAAACGATGCATGTTTTCAGCGTGGTGGACCAAGCCGAATTCGACCCGAAGAAGCACGTCGAAAAAATACTCGGCAAGATCGAAGCCGGCGATGTGACCGTCGCCTGCTGGGAACCGGGGCAGATCAGCCCCTATCATTGTCACCCGCATGCCACCGAGATCTACTTCTGCTTCGAAGGCGGCGGCACGATGCGCACCCCGGCGCAAACCGTTGCGGTCGTTCCCGGCGCCTTTGTCGTCCATCCGCCCGGCGAAGTGCACGAATATGCCAACGGGCCGCAGCGCACCCTGTTGTTCCGAGTCCGCTACGGCAGCGACATGGCCGCGCGGCATTTGGACTGGCGCGGCCGGCCGGGTTGGACGCAAAGCGCCGAGGACGCCGATTATTATCGCCGGCATCCGGTGGCCGCGTGAACGCTATTGGCGCGTCGCGTGATTGATGGGAGCGCTGTTCTGAACGCAGAAATCGGCACTGCCGCGTTTCGACGCTTCGCATTGCGCCATGGTCCGGTAGCCGCAGTCCTGACCCGATCCGGTCTTCAGGCAGAAATTGTGGTGGACGTAGCCCGATTGCGCCAACGCGCTCGAACCGGCGAGCGCGCTGCGAGCAAAGTCACCGTCACGATCGCACGCATAGTATCCTCCGTCATCGATCTAACGTCCATTCAATACGGCTGTTCCCTGCAGTTCGCACAATCGAGAAAGGCAAAAATCGATGTTCAAGAAACCGTACTGTCCCGTCATCGCCATCGAAGAGCATTATTGGGACGAGGAGCTGGCCAAAACCTATAGCGGCGGCGAGGCCGGCCGGCCCGGCGAGCAATCCAAGCGGCTGCACGATTTTGACGCGCTGCGCATCAAGGAAATGGACGAGGCCGGCATCGACATTCAGGTGATTTCGCATGGCGCGCCGTCGACGCAGAAACTGCCGGCCGAGACCGCCGCCGCCTTGACCCGCCGCGTCAATGACCGTCTGCATAAAATCGTCGCCGGCAATCCGCGTTTCGCCGCCTTTGCCGCCTTGCCCACCGCGGTTCCGGAGCAGGCCGCCGACGAGCTCGAACGCACCGTCAAGCTCGGCTTCAAGGGCGCCATGTTGCACGGCCTCGCCAACGGCACCTTCCTCGACCACAAGCGCTTCTGGCCGATTTACGCGCGCGCCGAAGCGCTCGACGTGCCGATCTATCTGCATCCGTCACTGCCGAACGCCGACGTCATGCGCATCTATTACGAGGACTACGTCAAGGACTTCCCGATGGTGGCGCGGCCGGCTTGGGGCTACACCGTCGAGACGGCGACGCTCGCCATACGTCTCGTGCTCTCCGGCGTATTCGAGCAACACCCGAAGCTGAAAATCATTTTGGGCCATCTCGGCGAGACGCTGCCGTTTTTGGTCTGGCGCATCGATCAGGCGCTGGCGCGGCCGGGGCAAAAGGCGATGAGCTTCCGCGACATTTTTTGCGGCAATTTCTACATCACGACGAGCGGCAATTTCTCCAATCCGGCGCTGCTCTGCTGCGTCATGGAAATGGGCATCGATCATATCCTGTTCGCCGTCGACTGGCCGTTCGTGATGAATCCGCCGGCGACGCAATGGATGGACGGCGTGCCGCTGTGCGACGAGGACAAGGCCAAGATCCTGTCCGGCAATGCCAAACGGCTGTTGCGGATGTAGGCGTCCTCGGCCTTATATCTTGCTGCGGCCCGGCAGCTATCGGTCTTGCAGATCCACGTCGACGTGTTGCAAGCTTGAACGCTGGATCAAGGACCGTTGGCGCGACCATGGCAACGGCCACGTCGCGCGAGCTGCTACCGAGGTATCCAACCAATTCAGCCGGGGCTGTTCGGTATCAATCAGTTGGCGGCGCTGCCACTACTGGCATAGTAAGGTTCACAAATGCCGCGGTCGCCACAGTCTCTGTGCTTGATATTATTATCAAATCTGGCTTCATTCCGCCTACTATACTTTATGAGAGATAGTGATACAAGGCGATTACGCAGGACTTGACAGTAATAGCCTATCCGTCCTACGGGCCTCTTTGGGGATACAATCGCCCAGGGAAGGAGAATCGCCGTGTCAGGACGCCGATTGGGACCCGGATCATTCGAGTTTGGACTTGCCCTGCTTTTCTACGCGGCGGGGTCAGTCATGAAATCCCCGCCCCCCGAATTAGTTATGCCGGTATTTTTGCTTGCTACCCTTTTGGTGGCCTATCCCGTAGTGCAACCACTGTTAAAAATGGACTCATCAACATGGGGATTGGTTGCTCTTGTCATTATGGTTTTAGGCTTTGGAGCAACGAAGGGAATTGAGGTGGTCCCGATTATCTGAACAGATTTTCCGCCTCGATAAGTGGAGCCTCTGCCGGGGTTAGGCTGCCAAGCGGATAGGCAGCGGCGGGAAGTAGGCTTGATCGGGTGTGGCGCCGTCAAGGCTCGAATGCGGTCTGCGGCCGTTGTACAACAAGGCTTGAGAACACCCACGGAACTGAGTTTCAGGAACTGCTGTACTCGTGGCATCCGTGGTTTGCTCTTTGGGTCGCCGTTCACGAGGCGATCGACAAATCGGACGGCGTTGTTTTTCGCTGTAGCCTGAGCGGCTCAGATGCACGCCGTTGGCTTGAGATTCCAGCCTGGATGTTCGACCGGTCGGCCTGCGCCAGGGTGCGTGTGGAGGCCGATGCCCATGCCGAGCTGGCGGCGCTCAGCAAGCTTGCGGCGCTTTTGGGGCATGTGCTGAACGACCGCTTTGCATCATCGAATGCCCCGCTTTCGGGGCTATCAAGTCTCTCTCGCGACCAGAATCGGAGAGAGGTCCATGTCACGTCAGACGAAGCCGACGCAGACGCGACGCCGCGCGCCGCAGCAAATCGACCTGTTCACCGGAGAACCGCGGATGGCGACCGGCGACATGCCGGCGTGGTCCGGGCTGCCGACGGAGACACAAGCAGCGCTGACCGACCTGATGACACGGCTGATCCTGGATCATGCCGACAAAAACCGGGTCGGCTCGATGACGGAGGCCGGTCATGATCTCTGACAAGGTCCGCCCTCATCATTTGGAGCGCAAGGCGCTCCTCTACGTGCGGCAGTCGTCGGCTCATCAGGTTTTGCACAACCGCGAGAGCAGCGCGCTGCAATATGCCATGCGCGATCGCCTGATGGCGCTCGGCTGGTCGGAGATCGAAGTTATCGATGACGATCTTGGCCGTTCCGCTGCAGGCGGGGTTCAGCGCGCCGGCTTTGAGCGGATGGTGGCTCAGGTGTGCCTCGGCAAGGTTGGCGCCGTCGCGGCGCGCGAGGTCTCGCGTTTCGCTCGCAACAGCCGAGATTGGCAGCAACTGATCGAGATGTGCCGCGTGGTCGACACCGTTTTGATTGATCAGGAGGCGGTCTATGCACCCCGTCACGGCAACGATCGGCTTCTGCTCGGATTGAAGGGCAGCCTCAACGAGTACGAGCTTGATCTGTTGCGGCAGCGTTCGCTCTCGGCCCGATATGAGAAGGCGCGCCGCGGCGAACTCGTCGTCAGCGCACCAGTTGGCTTCGTGAAGGCAGGTGATCGCTACGAGAAGGACCCGAACCGCCGCGTGCAGGAGGCCATCGCCCTGATCTTCGACAAGGTCCTGGAACTCGGCAGTGCCCGGCAGGCTCTGCTTTGGTTCCACGAGCATGATCTCGATCTGCCGGTAAAGGGTAAGGATGGCGAGACGGCTTGGCGGCGCCCAAACTACGCCACCATCCACCGAATGATCGAGAACCCAATCTACGGCGGCGCCTACGCTTATGGTAAGACGGCCGTCGCGGCGGGCTATGATGCTGCTGGCGTTAGCGTGAAGATTCGCCGCAAGGCGCGCAGCGATTGGCTGGCGCTGATGCCGAACGCCCACGAGGGCTATGTCAGCTGGGAGAAGGCTGAGACGATCCGCAAGATGGTGAGCAGCAACGTCCCCACCAGCCGCCATCACGGCGCGGCCAAGCACGGCGACGCTTTGTTGGCGGGCCTGCTCCGTTGCCGCCGTTGCGGGCGTAAGCTGACGCTTCGCTACTCGGGCGCGAAGCATCACATCCCGCGCTACAGCTGCAGCCGCGGCTGGATGGACAATGGTGAGCCGCGTTGCATCGCCTTTGGCGGTCTGCGGGTCGATGACGCCATTGAGGAAGCGCTTCTCACCGTGGTGGGCCCCGGCGCTATTGCGGCGGCCGTAGCCGCCGAGAAAGAGGCCCACCAGCGGCGGGATCAAGTGCGCGAAGCGCTCAAGCGCGATCTCGAAGCGGCGCGCTATGCAACCGATCGCGCCTTTCGGCAATACGACGCTGCCGACCCGGCCAACCGGCTGGTGGCCGGCGAACTGGAGGCGCGCTGGAACAAGGCACTCGCGCGCGTGGCGGAGGTCGAAGGCAAGATCGCCGCCCATGATGCCGCCACGGCCCCACCCGTCGCCGATCCGGCATCGCTTGCCACGCTCGCTGCAGACCTCAAGGCTGTCTGGACCGCCCCCTCGACTGATGCACGGCTGAAGAAGCGTGTCGTCCGCACCGTTATCCATGAAGTGATCGCCGATCTCGATCCGGAGGCGGCCGAGATCGTTCTGATCGTCCATTGGATCGGCGGCGTTCACAACGAGATACGTCTGCCCAAACGACGGCGCGGGCAGCGCACCAGCACCTCGGCCGATGTGGTTGCCGCAGTTCGACAACTGGTGCTGATTGCCAATGACGATCTCATCGCCGGTATTCTGAACAGGAACGGATTGGTGACAGGCTACGGCAATCGCTGGACGCGTGAGCGCGTCACCTCACTGCGCTCGCATTACCACATTGCGGTCTATAAGCCCGCCGATGACGGTATCGAACCGTGGCTGAACCTCAGCAAAGCCGCGCAGCTTCTCCATGTCGCGCCCAGAACGCTCAGGCTGGCGGCGGAAGCCGGTGAGATCGAGTCAATTCATCCCTTGCCGGATGGTCCCTGGATCTTCAGCCGTGCTGTTCTCTCGTCATCACCAGCACGCACTATTACCGAGCGCGCGCGGCAGAACCCAAAATACCCCACGGGATCGCATCCCGATCAGCAAAGTCTCTTCTCTTCAATTACATAGACAGATGGGTGTTGTGATGCGCGGTTGTAGAAGTCCAGGTAGCGGCCGATCGAACCGCGGGCCTCGCTGACGCTGTCGTAGGCCTTCAGATAGACCTCCTCATATTTGACGCTGCGCCACAGCCGCTCGACGAAGACATTGTCCCGCCAAGCCCCTTTGCCGTCCATGCTGATCGCAATGTCGTTGCCGACGAGCACGCCGGTGAAGACCTCACTCGTGAACTGCGAGCCTTGATCGGTGTTGAAGATCTCCGGCTTGCCGTGACGCGCCAAGGCATCCTCCAGCGTCGCGACGCAGAATGCCGCCTCCATCGTGATCGACAGCCGCCATGACAGCACCCGGCGGCTGAACCAGTCGAGCACCACCGCCAGGTAGACGAAGCCCCGCGCCATCGGGATGTAGGTGATGTCCATCGCCCACACCTGGTTCGGTCGCGTGACCGCCAGCCCGCGCAGCAGGTACGGATAGATCTTGTGGCCAGGCTCGGGTTTGGTGGTGCACGGACGGCGATAAAGCGCCTCGATCCCCATCCGCTGCATCAGCGTCTTGACGTGACGGCGGCCGATCTTGCACCCCTCGCCCACCAGCAGGCCGCGCAACATCCGCGAGCCGGCGAAGGGAAACTCCAAATGCAGCCGGTCGAGACGCCGCATGATCGCAAGGTCGGCTTCCGGCACCGGCCGCGGCAGGTAATAGACGCTGCCACGGCTGATGTGCAGAACCTCGGCCTGCTTCGTGACCGGCAGATCGTGCTTACGGTCAATCATCGCTTTGCGCTCAGCAATCCCGCCTTGGTGAGCGCGCCTTCTAAAAAATCGTTCTCCAGTGTCAGTTCGCCAATCTTGGCGTGCAACGACTTCACGTCGACGGCGGGCTGTGATGCTCCGTTGCTGCTGCCCGGACCGAACACATCGGCGGCTCCGCCCTCGAGCTGCGCCTTCCACGATGTGATCTGATTGGGGTGAACGTCGAACTGCTCGGCAAGCTGTGCCAACGTCCGATCGCCCTTGATCGCGGCAAGCGCCACTCTCGCTTTGAAAGCCGGTGTGTGGTTCCGGCGTGCTCGTCTCTGCATGGTCGCTCCTGATTCGCAGGCCATAGCGTGCCTGCCATCAGGCAGAAACTCCACTTATCGTTCTGTGCAGATTTCCGGGGCCGGCTCTAATTAATCAGGTCGTCGCGAACCAATCTTATCTATATTTTATGGCCGTTTTTAACAACGACGGGACTTTTCAGTTGGCCGCTGTAAATACCTCAGATGAAGCCTACAGGAATGTTTCGGTTAAAATAATCAATACTCATTTTGATCGCGCCCACTTTGTTCCACCTAGGCCTATTCATTTAGGCGATTTGGAAAGTGGTTTTACAGAACTTGTTGTCGCCGCCGATTGATCGGAAACCGGTCAGGGATTTCCACGAGCTGCGATGAACTCGCGGGGTGAACGATATCCGAGAGCCTTGTGCGGGTGAACCTCATTGTAGTGGGTGATCCACGATGACAGCTGGAGCATCACGGTTCGGGCATCCGGGCATGGATTGACGCGAACATAATCGCGCTTGAGGGTGCGAACGAAGGCTTCGGCCATGCCATTGCTTTGTGGGCTCTCGAAGGGGGTTGTCCTCGGTTCGAGACCGATGTTGCGAGCGAAGCTGCGCGTATCGCCAGCGATGTAGCAGCTGCTGTTATCGGAGAGCCATTCGATGGTGATCGGCAGGCGATTGACCGGACCAAACCGATGTTCAACGGCAGCGACCATCAGGTCACGCACGTCCTCGCCTCTGATGCCGCTCGTCGTGGCCAGGAAGCTCATGGCCTCACGATCACAGGAGTCCAGTGCGAACGCGACCCGGACTTTGTCGCCGTTGTCGCAACCGATCTCGAAGCCGTGAGAGCACCAACGCCGATTGCGTTCATCCACTGCGATCCGACCATCATGCCGCCGCTCGACACCGCCGGTGTGGCGATCGAGCAAGAGCCCGTGAGCCTTCATCACTCGGTAGATCCGTTTGTGGTTGGGCGGCTTGCTTGCCGCGGCCAGGGCCTGCCGCTCGAGGATGGCATGAACCCGCCGGTAGCCGTATGTCGGCAACACGGCGATGACCGCCTTGATCTCGGCCACAAGCTCATCGTCTGGTAGCGGTGGCAGACCGATCCGCTTTGGCGGCTGCTTTTGCAACCGTTCAATCAGATAGAACGGGACACCTCAATCACCTCGGCGACGGTCTTCATCGGGAACCGTCCTTCGGCAGTGACGGCGGCAGCCGCAGTTGTTTTTTTGAGCCCGCGGCGTGTTCGAGCGCCTCTTTGAGAATCTCGGCCTCAAGGGTCTTCTTGCTGAGCAGCCGGTGAAGCTCACGAACCTGGTTCTGCAGAGGCCCGGTAATCCGACGCCGGCACGACTTCTCCGCCACTGCCGGCCGCGGTCAGACTGCCTTGCGACACCAGGCGGCGCCATGTGAATAGCTGGTTCGGCGCAACGCCACGCCGCCGAGCCACCAAGCTTACAGTCATGCACGGCTCGAAGATCTCCTCGACCATGCGAACCTTCTCGGACGCCGTCCAGCGTCGACGACGCTGAACCGACGTAATGATCTCAACGCGATGCGTAGGGTTGGTCATAGACACGGTTGAATGCCTCACACTTAAAAAGTGGGAGACCGTGTCCGGTCACTTCGGGGGCTATCTCAGAACTAGAAATTCCTCCTTTAACACAGGGCCGCTATGGGTTCGATATCATTACTCCAAAAGGAGTGATCGGCGAGACGCTAGACATTTCCAAAGATGTTAACGGCAACATCAAACAAACTATTTCCTTTACGAGACTCAGCGATGGAAAAACAATCAACATCCCTTAATGGCCGCTCCGAAGATGTCGGGGTTCATGCGATTGTTGTACCGGAACTGAAACTCCGCGACGTAGAGCGGCAGATATTTACGGCTGACTTTGTGGAAGGTGCCGACCACGCCGCGTTTAGAGAATCGACCAGAAACCCTCAATCGTATTGGTATGGATCGCGCCGACGACATGCTGTCCGATGCTGTGATCGACAACGCCGTGCGGATAAGTACGTTTGAGTCCTTTATAAACGTTGTAGGCGTCGGTGCAGAGCAAACTAACTTTGTTGGAAATGGCCTCTTTAACGAACGCTTCGATTTCCGTTTGATCGACACCCCAAACGACGCGGGCGACAACATTGCCCTTCCGCTTCACCGCGCCGATGACTGGCATCTTGAGGGGATCGTGAGCCGCGTCCGCTCGTTCCGCTTTTCTTATCCCAATGGCGGTTCTTGTCTTTGCCGCCAACATAGGTTTCGTCGATCTCGACGATGCCGCCAAGCTTCTCCTGCGGCTGCATCATTGCCGCGCGGATTTTGTGGCACATGAGGTGAGCGGTATTATAGGACCCAAAACCCAACTGCCGCTGGATTTGAAGGGCGCTGATGCCTTTCTTGCTGGTCGTCATGAGGTGAACGACTTTGAACCACTGCCGCAACGGCTTGTTGGTGTTCTCGAAGATCGTCCCGGCGATGATCGAAAAACGATAGCCATCTGGCGAGCATTTCTGGCATTGCCAATGCCATTTGCGCGACGGCAGATCATAAACAGCGGGATTGCCGCAGCGCGGGCAGCGAACGCCCTTAGGCCATCTACGGGCCTTCAAATAGGCTTTTGGCGCATCATCGTCGCCGACTGGAAACATGGCCTCAAATTGGGCCTCAGTCATTTGATGGACTGGCTTGGGCTGTCTTCGGTAGGCCATGACGGCTCCCCCTCGTCTGTAGGAGGATATTGCCATGCCTGACGGCTACTGTCAAGTCATGCGTAATCGCCTGATACAATATACAGCTTTTAGATAGTAAATTCCGTATAGACAATCTCGAGTGCAATCCGGTTTTCGGCCGATCTTGCTCATCCAGTGATTTTTCGGGTGCGGTCGTGGTTCGACGCCCCAGGCATGAGGCACTGGCCTGCGCGAGGATTGCGACCTCGGGCTATGGTTAACGTAAAATCGCGCTCGGGTTAATCGACACTATCAACAACGGCAAATGATTTAGCGATCCGCCGTACGTTCGAAGCCGCTGGTGTCGAATTCATCGATGAGAAGGGCGGTGGCCCTGGAGTTCGTCTGAAAAAAGTGTAGCCATATGACCATATCGGTCCGACTTTGCCTTCTAAATGATTGATTAGGCAGCGGCATTTCTGAGCGTGGCCAAGACTAAGGGCGAAAGGCACATTTTGTGTTGAATATCACAATTTAGCCGAGTCCAAAGAGATACTCGTTATTCAAGAGTCTTATGAAGAGCAATCCATACTTGGCTCCCAATGATCGATACTTCGTTACGGGCCGCGACACGATTAAAGGACCGGCCGCGGCTGCGGTGGGCCCGCAAACCTCGGACCAAAATCAAGCGCGTTACCAGAGTCGTTGTTGATCAACCTGTCTCTTGTCCTCGATGTGGCGGGCTTATGCAATTATCGCCCGATCAAACATTCAGATGCAGAGAATGCGAGCAGGAAATTGCAGCCGAAGATGCAATCGAAGTTATAGAGACCACACGATAACCGGAAGCAAAAAAGCCGCTAGAGTGATTGGTGCTCTTTGCGGATTGCTGCTGTTCTCACGTTGACAATAAATTCAGTTCTCGCGCCAGTTTGGCTTCGTTCTGGCGGAGCGCCGCTTGAGCGCCACGGCCCCCCGGGGGCGAGAGCGGGAGTTGCGGTTAAAATGCGATAGATCACCAAATCCGGCAGCGAAGGCGATCGCGCTGACTCAACGGAGAGCGCTCTCGCGCCGCAAGTCCGCCATCTGCGCTTTTGACGTTGCTTCCCGAGCGCAGGCCAAGAAAAGTAAATCTCGCTAGGACCCCTAAACGCGACGACCGTGTCCGCTTTCGGCGTTGGACCACAACAGCGTGCGTGAAAACTCGATCACGTTGGATAGCAGTAATTCCATTCTTGAGTGCAGAAGGCGATGGTTAGAACCCGCGTATGGTCAGCGCTCGCAGCAGCTTCTGGTACTTCATCAGAGACATCGCAGGCAAGGATGTCTTCAACCATCAGATTCGCATCGATCTCGTCGCTCATTTTGTTCCACCTTCGCGTTCTAATAGATTCTTGTGGCTGTCATGATGCCTAGCACACGACGTGCGCAATTCATCGCACTCCAACGG
>CAWAEV010000021.1:0-19001 GCA_963780925.1 uncultured Alphaproteobacteria bacterium
CATATCCAACGCATTCGTAGATCGTCTGGATTTTCTCCGGCAAAGTACAGCACGCGCCCTTGTTCAACATCGTAGTCGCCAAGTGGCAGACCTAGTGCAACGTGTGCAGCGAGCCGCAATGCAATAGCTGTTTTGCCTGCGCCAGTATTCCCAGTAAGGGAGTAGATAAACCGACGCTGTGCCAGGCCATCAATAAGATAGTCGGGTGGGGTGAAGCCCTCGGTGAATTTTCTGCTAGATACGATTAGCGATTTTGGGGTCAGATGCTCGGTGCCAGAGTTGCCTCTCGGCTCAATCGTTTCTGCTCGTCTATTTCGTGAAATCGAGCGTTTTGTAATAGACGGGCTGGCAAGTTGAATATCCGCTCCCCCTTTGGGAATGCGGCCATAAAGTCCCGGCTCGGCTCGATCAGCTTCGTTTTGCTGGTCGTTTGTTTGTTCATTGCGTTCCAACTCCATTTCGCTTTTGGCTTTGTAATCGCCATGTTTCATGTATGTAACATTCTCTCCTGTTGCTACGTAACGTTGGCGGACGGTCGCACCATTAGTGTCGTTGGAAGTTGTCCGGCTACGTTTTAGTTGGCGGGATTTCGGAGCGACTTTTTGGTGCCGTCCGCCTCCGCCGATTAATTTGGGCAGCTTTAAAATCGACGCAAGAGTTAGAAATTCAGAGCGGCGATAACCGACGCTAGCTTTAACGTCCTTAGGCGCTCGTCCCGGTAAGCGGCGAAATGAGCCGTGCTAATGTCGGAGAGAGGCCGCCGACAAATGGGGTGACGCAGAAAGGCATTGAGGACAAGGCGCTCGATGCCGTGTGTGCGCTTTTGTGGGCTTACGGTGTCCCTGTAGCGCTCTACTAATTCGCCCAGCGTTATGCTTCTGAGAGCGTCAGGGCGGGCAGGAAGCTCCCCTCTATCGGCCCGGGCGTCCATGTGTCTTGCCCAAGCTTCCGCATCCTTGAGCGCGAGAAACGATCTAGAGGCCGCTCCGCTTCCCTTCCGCCTGATTTGGACTTGCCACTTGTCTTTGCGCTTCCGAATTGTCGCCATGGCCCTCTCGCTGTGACACAGGTGTGACCAGCCGAGAAAGGGAACCTTGGAGCGACGCTCAGAACGAAAACGGCCGCCGCTATTTGAGGCGGTGTTTCAATGGATTAGCTTTAGCGAAGGCTGGTGGGCGGTAGAGGGATCGAACCTCTGACCCCTTCCATGTCAAGGAAGTGCTCTTCCGCTGAGCTAACCGCCCGGGAAACCATGATGGCGCATGGTCTTATCGGAAAACCGGTCACTGCTTTTCCGGATCACGCTTTGCGCGGATTTAGCGTCGCGCCGCCCGCGGGGTCAAGCCCGCGAGCGCGCACATATTAAGGATTGCGAAGCTTCAGACGCAGTGAGTCTTAGGCCTTGGTCGCGTCGGCGACGCACTTCTTGGTGAAGCTTGTTTCCGCCGCGCCGTGCAGCTTCTGCGCCGTCGCTTGGTCCTTGCAGCACTTCTTGGCGAAGCTCGCTAGCGCGGCGCCATGAAGTTTCTTGCCGGCGGCTTGGGCCTGGCAGGTCGCCGGTGCGGCGGCCGCTGCGGGGGCAGCAGCCATCGGTGCGGCAGGTTTCGGCGCTGGCGCGGCCATGGGAGCCGGCGCGGCCGCAGGCGGCGCGGCAGGGGCAGGATTTTGCGCCATCGCGGCGCTCACCACGCAGAATGAGGCAACAATAATTGCGATCGTCTTCATCGAAATCTCCATCGACTGCAGGCTACCCGGACGAGCCGGCAAGCCTCCCGCATCAGGCCGGCTTTTGCAACACTCCATTCGGGCTCGCCTTGTCGACGATCTCGGGCAGATATTTGGCCAGTGCCGAAAGCGTCTGGTCGACCGGCAGGCCGAGATGGCGGGCGAACTCCTGCACCTGGGAGTTGCCCAGCACGGCTTTGAGCTGATCTTCGGTGACCGGCAGGTTTTGGCCGTTGCCGAGCCAGGATTGCACCTGCGGGCCGAGGCCGCCCTTCTCCAGCGCCGACACCAGGCCGGGCAGGTCGTGATACTGCGTCTGCGCCAGCACGGCATTGATCAGCACCGGCAAAGCTTCGCTTTCCAACGCACCCTTAAGACTGTCGAATAGACCCATGATTTGTCCTCCATGCGCCGAGACGCAACGCTACGCCGGCGCCGTGTCATTAAGACGACCGAAGCTTAGTTGAAGCGTAAGCCCGGTACTAGGCCGGCTTGCGCACGAACAGCCCGAAGGCCGCGATCGCCGCCAGCAGGAGCGAGATCAACGCGTTGTAGCCGGCGAGCGAAATGCCGAGTAGGCGCCACGCCGCCTCGTCGCAGCGCACGACATGGATCGACTGCAGCTGACTGAGCAGCGAGCCGCCGGCGCGCAGATCGGTCAGCGGGCCGGTACAATCGGTCGGGCCGGCCCACCAATGCCATTCGACGCCGGCGTGATAGCTGCTGAGCACGGCATTGCACGCCACCGCGACGATGATCGCGATAAAGCCGACCATCAAGAGCTTTTGCGGCGCGCGCACCAGCGCCGCGATCGCCATCAACAACGCGAGCGGGATGACGACATGATAGGGAATGCGCTCTTCGAGGCAGAGCGGGCAGGGCGGCAGCCCGACCACGAGCTGGAAATACCAGGCGCCAGCGAGCGTCGCCGCCGACAGCGCGAACACTGCCAACGCCGCCACGGCGGCGGGCTCGCTGCGAATCCGATCGGTCCAGCTTTTCTTCATTGCCTCTTCCCCGCCGCGCCACATCAAGCGCCATTTGCCGGCAATTTGCCGATCCTGAAGGCGGAAGCAAGGCCGCCAGATAGACGGGGCCGTCGGCCGAATATATAGAGGACGCCATGCCCGTGTGGCGGAACTGGTAGACGCGCACGACTCAAAATCGTGTTCCGCAAGGAGTGTGGGTTCGATTCCCTCCACGGGCACCAGCCTTCGCTCGCGCAGCGGAGCGAAGGTTGCCCGCCGTAGCCTTGGCGAAGGCGGGCTGTGCTAGCTTCCGCGAGCTAAGGCTGGCAAGCCAGCCTTCGCCGAAATAAAGTGCCCCCATGAAATTCGCCCACTTCTCCCACATCTGGGCCAAGCCCGGGATGACGCCGCATCAGCGCTACGAACAGCTGTGGCGCGAGCTTGAGGCCTGCGACGAACTCGGCTTCGATTATTCGTTCTGCGTCGAGCATCATTTCCGGCCCGACGAGAGCTGGATGTCGTCGCCGAGCCTTTATGCGGTCGGCGCCGGCGCGCGGACCAAGCGCATGCGCATCGGGCCGATGGGCTATATCGTGCCGCTCTATCATCCGCTCCGTCTTGCCGAAGAAATCGCCATCGTCGATCAGATGCTCGGCGGCCGCATGGAGCTTGGGCTCGTGCCCGGCATCAACGCCGATTATTTCCGCCCGTTCGGGCTCGATTACAGCCAGCGCAAATCGCCGACGCTGGAATTCGTCGATTACCTACGCGCGGCATTCGGCGAGACGCAGCCGTTCTCGTTCCACGGCCAGGATTTTCATACCGACAATGCGCAAATTTCGGTGCAGCCGTCACAGCGCCCGCACCCGCCGCTGTGGATGATGAGCCGCGATCCGCAGACGCTCGAATTCTGCGCGAAGAACGCCATCAATCCCGGCTATTTCCTGGTCTATCCGCGCGCCGACGCGGCGCCGCGCTACCGCAAATTCTTGGCGGACTGGAAGGCGGCGGGCCGGACGCAAAAGCCCAACATCGCCTATTGCTCGGTGGTCTATGTCGATGAGACCGACGACAAGGCGACCGAGACGGCATTGTTTCGCGCCAGCCGCGCTTACGAGGGCTTTCTGGCGCCGCCAAAGCCCGGCGAGACCTTCGAGGAGCGCGCCAAGGAACACGCCAAAATGTTCGTCGGCCGCGGCGAGCCCGGCGCCTCGGAGATCATGCAACATCTGTTCGACGGCGATTATCTGTTCAAGAACGACCTCGTCTTCATCGGCTCGCCGCAAACCGTCGCCGCCAAAATCCGCGCCGCCGCGGAAGCGGGCGTGTTCAATGTGTTCATGGGCGAGTTCAATTTCGCCGATCTGCCCGAGGACGCGCTGCAACGCTCGATCCGGCTGTTCGGCGAGCAAGTCATTCCGGCGCTGCGGAGTTTCGAGCCGTTTTAGAACTCCCTCTCCCCGCGTGCGGGGAGAGGTGAATCACTGCGCCTTCGCCAGTTCCGGACGCGCCGCGAGCCGCGCTTTGTTCAGCACGTAGATGAGGAAAGTGACCACCGCGCCGGCAGCGAACGGCAGCGCCGACCAGACGTAAAGCTGCTCGACCGGGAGGCCGACGAACAGCGCGCCCAACAGCGGGCCGACGATGGCGCCGAGCCGGCCGATGCCGAGCTGCCAGCCGGAGCCGTTGGCGCGCAGCATAGTCGGGTAGATCATGGCGCCTGCGACGTTGATGCCCGACTGGATGCCGAGCACCAAGGCGCCGGCAAAGAACGTCGCCGTCAACAGCGCCGTGGTCGAAGTCAGTCCGGCATAGCCGATCGAGGCGACGACCGGGACTGCGATCACGAACATGATGGCGATGGCGAAGAAACGGTGGCGCTGGAGCCACCAGCACAGCGTCAGTGCGCCGACCGTGCCGCCGACCTGCAAGGCGGCGCCGGCGAGCGCCGCGGTTGCCGGCGGCACATGGGCGGCGCCCATCAGCGTCGGCGTCCAGCTGATGAGGAAAAAGTAGCCCATCAAGTTGCAGGCGAACATCAGCCAGGTCAGCGGCGTGATCGCGGCAAGCCCGTTGCCGAACAGGTAGATCGGATTTGAGCTCGGCGCCTGCTGCTCGTCCTCGATCACGAATTGCGCGTTGGGCGGCACCTTGAAATCGGGGCGGATCGCGGCGAGCAGCGCCACCATCTTGGCGCGCTGGCTTTCATGCAGCGTCATGAATTTGATCGACTCCGGCAATGTGGGGATGGCGGCGAGCGCGAGGATGATCGGCACGATGCCGCCGATCTCGAACAGGATCTGCCAACCGTATTGCGGAACGAGCGCCGCGCCGACAAATCCGGCCATTGCGCCGCCGAGCGGCACCAGGCCGACGGCGATGATCGCCAATGTTGCGCGCAAATGGCGCGGCGCCGAATTCGGCATTGATGGCGACGAGGTTCGGAATGACGCCGCCGATGCCGAGCCCGGCGAAGAAACGCAGCCAGGAGAGCTGGGTCAGATCGGTGGAATAGGCCGCCGCGTAAGTGAGAGCGCCGAACAATAGGTTCGAGAGAATAAGCGCGGTCTTGCGGCCGTAACGGTCGCCGACCCAACCGAAAATTTGCGAGCCGAACAGCACGCCGATATTGCTGGCGCTCAGCACAAGGCCGAGCGCCTTCGGCGGGATGTGCCATTCGGCGATCAAATGCGGCGCGGCAAAGGCGATGGCGCCGATGTCATAACCGTCGATCATCGCGAGCAAGACCGACCAGACGATCAGCTTGATCTGAAACGACCCGAGCCCGTATTCGTCCAGAAATTGCGAAACCTGAACTTTTGCCTCACCGGCCATCGCTTCCCCCGGAGTGTTTTTGTCGCGGCGTGTATCGTCGCCGTTGGAATACGTAGGGCAGGCGGCAGGCAAAGGAAAGCGACATTCGCGCGCAGTTCGCGGGGGTTGGGCAATCGCCCCTCGGTGCGGCTTTCCCGCGCCCGCGAGAACCAATAAGGTCGCAGCAACAGGGTGGAAAATCGCCAAAGGCAGGATCGCCATGGAAATGAGCGTGTCAGTCGCGCCGCAGCAGCAGGCGCCCTCGAACGAAGGCAAGGCAAGCCAGACCAGGCCCAATGCCAGCGGTCTCGACGAATGGCTGGCCAAGGTCGAGGCGATGGGCGAGCTCAAGCGCATCACCGCCGAGGTCGATCCCGATCTCGAAGCGGCCACCATCACTTATCTCGCCGCCAACGAAAAAGGCCCGGCGCTCCTCTTCGAAAACATCAAGGGCCATCCCGGGCATCGCGCGCTCTACAACATGATCGGCTGCAATCTGTCGCGGTTCTGCCTGACGATCGGCGAGGAGGCGTTCGATCATCCGCTCCAGGCGGTGCAGGCGCTGCAGCGCAAAATGGGCCGCACCATGAAGCCGAAAGAGGTGCCGGCGGAGACCGCGATCTGCAATCAGAACGTCGCCACCGGCGAGGCCATCGACATCCGCAAATTTCCGGCGCAGCGCATGTGGCCGCTCGACGGCGGGCTTTATCTCGGCACCGGCGACGCGGTAGTGACGCAATGCCCGGAGACCGGGCGCATCAATGTCGGCACCTACCGCATGATGATCAAAGGGCCGCGCGAAATCGGCATCTACACCTCGCCCGGCAAGGACGCCACGATCGACCGCGAGAAATGGTGGAAGATGGGCAAGCCGATGCCGATCGCCGCCGCCTACGGCATCGATCCGCTGTTGTTTCTGGTCGCGGCGACGAGCTTTCCCAAGACCGAAAGCGAATACGACTATTACGGCGGCATCAACGGCGCGCCGATCGAGCTGTTTCGCAGCGATCTCACCGGGCTGCCGCTGCCGGCGCGCGCCGAGATCGTCATCGAAGGCTTTGTCTATCCGGACGAGACTTTCGCCGAAGGCCCGTTCGGCGAATTCACCGGCTATTACGGCCGCCCGACCGGCGCTACGCCCTATATGCGCGTCGAGAAAGTCCGCTTTCGCAACAATCCGACTTTGACTTGCGCCTTGATGGCGGATGGCCCGGCCAACGAGTGCGGCTTGTTCTGGGCGGCGCTGCGCTCGGCCGCGATCTGGTCGGATCTGCAAAAGCTCGGCATTCCGGGCATCCAAGGCGTCTGGTCGATCCCGGAAGCCGCCGGCTGGGGCATCACGGTCGTCTCCATCAAGCAGATGTATGCTGGGCATGCGCCGCAGGTCATGGCGCTCGCCGCGCAATGCACCGGCGGCGCCTATTTCGGAAAGTATGTCATCGTCGTGGATGACGATGTGGATCCGAGCAACATTCATCAGGTGCTGTGGGCGATGGCGACGCGGTCGCGCCCGGCGCAATCGATCGATATTTTGCGCGAGACCTGGAGCACGTTCCTCGACCCAAGCCTCAACCCGCCGGAAATCCGCCCGTGGGGCTCCAAGGCGCTGATCAATGCCTGCATGGACTATCGGCACATCAAGACATTCTCCAAGCGCACCAAGCTGTCGAAGCCGATGTACGATCAGGTCTCGGCGCGATGGAACGAGCTTGGCTTCGCCGGCAAGCCGATGGAGGTGACGGTGTTCGAAGATGCCGCGCCGGGCACGGTCGTGGATTGACGTCAGACTGCGCACCGGCTCATGCGCGTTTTGTTGGTTAAAGCGGTGCGGCTCTTCATATTTTCGTAGACGCGCCGCAAGCAGCGCTTCAACACCAGGAGCTCTTCACGCGACAGGCCGGCGGTGGCGTCCGCCTCGTATTGACGGGCGAGCGGAATGAGGCGCGCAACAAGCGTATCGCCTTTTCCGGAAAGCATGACGGCGACTTCGCGGTCGCTGCGGGCGGAGCGGCCGCGCGTCACCAATCCTGCCCGCACCAGGCGCGAGACCAGCCGAGACAATGTCGAAGTGTCGATGCTGGTGAAGCCGGCGAGATCGATTTGACGCAGGCTGCCATTGGCCGCCAGCGCCGCCAAGACGCGCCACATCGCGATGCTCAACCCGTGCGCGGCCAGCACTTCGCCGCCGAATTGCTCGGCAATGATGGTGCCGACCCGGTTGACGAGGTAGGGCAGGTAGTCGTCGAGTTCGAGGCTGGAGGGCGGTCTAGAAGCCATGGCCGGGCCAGATTAGCGCCAGATTATTGCATTTACAACAGATGCATTTTCAATTATTCTCCACCTAAAGGCCTTGGCAATATGCCGGATGACGGGAGGTTGCGATGGATTTCGGCTACTTCACGCTGAGCGACAACCATTACGAAAACAATACGCGCTCCTCGAACCAGTTCGTCGCCGACATCACCGCGGAAGCGCTTTACGCCGACAAGCTCGGCATGCATTCGGCCTGGATCGGCGAGCACCATTTCAATTCGCTCGGCGTGTTGTCCTGCCCGGATCATGGTGCTGGCTTATGTCGCGGCGAACACCACGCGCATCAGGCTCGCGCCGGCGGTCACGGTGCTGCCGCTGCATCATCCGATCCGGGTCGCCGAGCAATGGGCGACGCTCGATCTTTTGTCCGGCGGCCGCGTCGATTTCGCGGCCGGCCGCGGTTACGACCAGCGCGAATATCTGCCGTTCCACGTCTCGTTCGCGGACAACCAGGGTATTTTCGAAGAAGGTCTGGAACTGGTGCGCGAGCTATGGTCGGCGGAAGGCCGCATCTCGCACCATGGCAAATACTACTCGTTCGACGACGTGCGCATCACGCCGAAGCCGATCCAGCGGCCGCTGCCGACCTATGTCGGATCGTTCTCAAAGCCTTCCATCGAGCTTGCCGCGCGGCTCGGCTGCGGGCTGATCGTGGCGCCGTTCGCCGCCGCCATGAGCTATGGGGGCTTAAAGCAAGTCGCCGACCTCTATCACGAGACCTGCGCCAAATACGGCAAACAGCCCGGCCGGTTGATGTGCAGCTACTTCACCCATTTCGCCGACGACAAAGCGCAGGAGGACGCGCAGC
Source organism: uncultured Alphaproteobacteria bacterium (assembly GCA_963780925.1). Lineage (GTDB taxonomy): Bacteria > Pseudomonadota > Alphaproteobacteria > Rhizobiales > Xanthobacteraceae > BOG-931. The sequence goes on from CAWAEV010000021.1 coordinate 8,629, forward strand.
GCGCGCGGCAGGTCCGCTATTACAAGGAATGCGTGATCCCGGCGTTCCCGAGCGATCCGAAAACCGCGCCGCCGAGCTATCGCTATTTCATCGACATGGTCGAGCGGCTGCAGAAAGTGAAGCCGGAAGACCTGACGGAGAACTCGGTGCTGCTCGGCTCGCCCGCGCGCATCATCGACACCTTGAAGAAAGTCGAAGCTGCCGGGTTCGACGAGGTGATCCTTTATTTCAACGTGGGCCTAAAACCTCACGCGCAGGTCAAAGACGAGATGGCTCGCTTCATGGCCGAAGTGGCGCCCGCCTTCGGTAGCGCGCGCAAGGAAGCCGCGGCGTAGCTCTTCGTAGCCCGGATGAGCGTCAGCGAAATCCGGGATCGGCATTGCCGCCCGATCGGCCGCTCCCGGATGTCGCTTCGCTTATCCGGGCTACAAAATCTTACGGATCGAGCTCGGTATCCCAATAGAGATAATCGAGCCAGCTGTCGTGCAGGTAGTTGGGCGGAAACAGCCGGCCGTTGCGGTGCAGGTGCTGCACCGTCGGCTGGAACGGGCGCTGCGACGGAAACATCTTGGATTCGTCGGGCGTCAGGCTGCCCTTGCGCAGGTTGCACGGCGAGCAGGCGGCGACGACGTTGTTCCACACCGTGTGCCCGCCGCGCGAGCGCGGGATCAGGTGATCGAAGGTCAGGTCGTCGCGCGCGCCGCAATATTGGCAGGCAAAGCGGTCGCGCAGAAAGACGTTGAATCGCGTGAAGGCGGGATGGGTCGAGGGCTTTACGAAAGTTTTCAGCGACACCACGCTCGGCAGCTTCATTTCGAAGCTCGGGCTATGCACCGAGCGGTCGTAATTGGCGACGATGTTCACCCGCTCGAGAAACACCGCCTTGATCGCGTCCTGCCACGACCACAGCGACAGCGGGTAGTAGCTCAGCGGGCGAAAGTCCGCGTTCAAGACCAGGGCCGGAAAGCCCGATTGCGATACATGAGCGTTCAAGACGACGCTCCCACCTCGACTCAATGCCGCAGTGCGGCGATGGGCGGTAGTTTATAGGCAGGCGTGACAGGATTGTGAAGCCCGCCCCGGGGGTTACGAGCCATGCCGTTGATCCGCCCCCCGGCGAGGCGGGAAACGGGCCGCGCACAGCCTGGCGCGGCAGAAAAAATTATTGTCGGGACAATTCCGCAGCACCTGCAAGCCGGACGGCTTCGAGCGGCTCCCTGCCGCGCACCAGGTCCGCGGCCTTCTCCGCAATCATGATGATCGGGGCATTGATGTTGCCGCCGACCAGGTCCGGCATCACCGATCCGTCGACCACGCGGAGTCCCTCCGTGCCCAATACGCGAAGCTCGGGATCGACCACGGCCAGCGGGTCGGAGGCGACGCCCATTTTGCAGGTGCCGAGCGGATGATGGACGGTGATCGAATCTGTGCGGATATGCGCGTCAAGCTCGGCATCGGCCACGGCGCGATCACCCGGCGCGATCTCGCGCGCCATGAACGGAGCCATCGGGGCTTGCCGGCACACCTCGCGGGCCATGCGTAGTCCGGCGCGCAGCGTCTTCCAGTCGTTGTCGGTGGCCAAAAAATTCTGGCGGATGCGCAGCGGCAGCCGCGGATCGGCGGAGACCAGTTCGAGCCTGCCGCGGCTCTGCGGCCGCAGCACCACGGCACGGCAGGCGTAAGCATCCGCATAAGCGCGGCGGAACGGCCACAAATACGGGCTCGCCGTCATCGGTGCTGCATTGAAGATGAACTGCACGTCGGGGAGCGCGACATCGGGCCGGCTTTTCAGGAACGCCATCCGGCCGGTCGGCAGTCCGGTCGCAATGCCTTCGCCGTGCAGATAAGCGCGCACGAGCGCCGGCACGATGCGGTCGAACCGCATGGTGCGGTGGAAGGGGCCCGGTTCTTTGCGCGCATAGGCAACGCTCGCCGAAATGTGATCCTGCAGATTCTTGCCGACGCCCGCCAACGCCGTTTTGACGGGGATGCTGTGGGCGGCGAGCTCGGCCGGGTCGCCGATACCCGACAGCATTAAGAGCTGCGGCGAGTTGATGACGCCGCCGCAGAGGATAACTTCTCGTTCTGCATAAGCAGTGATCGGAGCACCCCTTTGGATATATTCGACGCCGGCGGTGCGGCGGCCGTCGAAGATGATTTTCGTCGCCAGCGCCTCGATCTCGACCGTCAAATTCGGCCGCTGCAACGCCGGTCGCAAATAGGCATCCGCGGCGCTGCAACGGCGGCCGTCCTTCACCGTCATCTGCCAGGTGCAGAAGCCTTCCTGCTGGGCGCCGTTGTAATCGGGCGTCGCATTGTATCCGGCGGCGCGGCCGGCCGCGGCGAAGGCTTCGATCAGCGGGTCGTCAAAAACCGCCGTCTGCGTCGTCAGCGGGCCGTCGCCGCCGCGATAAAAGCTCGGGCCGCCTTGCCAGGACTCCTGGCGGCGGAAATAGGGCAGTACGTGGGCGTAGGACCAGCCGGCGAGGCCCGACGCCGCCCAGCGCTGGTAATCGCCGGCATGGCCGCGCACATAGGCCATCGCATTGATCGACGACGAGCCGCCGATGACGCGGCCGCGCGCGCATTCGAGCCCGCGCCCGCCGGTGGCCGCTTCGGCTTCCGCGAAATACATCCAGTCGTGCTTGCGGTTGAGGAGGAGATGCGGCCAGCCGAGCGGAATCTTGATCCACGGATCGCGGTCCCAGCCGCCGGCCTCGAGCAGCAGCACCCGCGTGCCTTTATCCTCGGTCAGCCGGGCGGCCAATGTGCAGCCCGCAGAACCGGCGCCGACAATGATGAAGTCGTAATTTCGCTTGCCTGGCATCGCGCGCTCGCGGCCGAAAGCTTAGCCAGGGCGGCAACGCGCTGTCCATTGCCAAAAAAACTTATCGATCCCTCGGTTGCGCCGAACCGCCAGGTTCATCCCGCGGCGGCGCCGCTCTTGTTCGGCGGCAAGAGGTCCTTACGGACGTAGAAGAATTGCCGGCGCTCCGGATAGACGTCCGGCAGGATGGCGACGAGCTGGCAGTCGCTGGCGAGCGCGGCGTCGAGCATCGCGGCGGTGACAAGATTGGGCGGCTGCAGCGTCGGCTTATCCGGAACGAAAATGACGGAAGGCCGCGATGCCAGGAGCTTAGCCATGGTCGCCGTGGCGTTGACCGCGTCCGCCTCGGTGGCGTCGTGCAGATGCGCGGGGAATGGATAGCGAGTCGGCAGGCACGAATCGGTGAGGAGGTAGACGATCGGCGGTCCGTCATTGAGATAGATGCAGCCGTGCGCCGTGTAAGGCCGTGCCGCGTCGACCATGGCGGCGACACGGGGCTGATCGAACTGCCTAAAACGGTCCAGCGGGAAACCGATCACGAGGAGCGAAATCCAGGCGAACAGCGCCATTCCCACCGCGCCGCCCGTCACCGTTCCCAGAAGCGGCGCGCAGATGATCAACGCCGGCACCAGCAGCGGCAAGGCATAATGATCGTAGTAGCTGCCGATCGCAAAGAAGTCGACGACCGAGAATGCGCCCCACAGCAGAATGAAAGGCAGTGCCGCGAATAGCTTGCGACGGACCAAAAACGCTATCGCGAAGGCCGTGATCAACTGCAGGGCTTCTAGATCCATCCCGCTGATCCGCAAGAATTTGACAACCGGAAAATTGTCCGGCTGCTCTTTTTGCAGGATCGACAGAAAGTTGGCTTGAAAGAATTCCTGGCCGTGACCGCGCGCCGCGCTAGAAGCGGCGGCGAGCGCGTCGCCCCGACGCGCTTGCCGCCGGCTTATACGCGCTGATTGGCGCCGCGACGGACGCGTAGGCGCAGTTGCGGCGCAACAACAGCATCATCAGCCATAGGCCGAAGGCGACGCCGTCGATGGCGGCGGTATATTTCACCTGAATGGCAAGCCCCGCCCACAGCATGCTGCGCAAGCCGTGCCGCCAGATGCCGGGCGTGTCCGGCGCCTCGCTAGCGCGGATCACTTCCAGCGCGCCGATCGCCATGAACATGTTGTAGAACACCGGCGTCTGCCCGCCGGCGCCGCCGAGCACCGGCAAGTAGAGCAAGTAAGCCATGCCGGCGAGCAATGCTCCGACCGGATTGGCGACGCGCTGCGCGATCAGAACGATGACAAAAGCGGTAGCGGTGGCGAACAAGAGCGCGCCGATCTGGTAGGCGACGATGCCGTCGGGGCTCAGCGGCCGCAGCGCGGCGTAGATCAGGAACAGCGGGATCGGCTTGCGGTCCCAAATATCGACATAGAGCAGCGCCCCGTGCCACATGCGATCGGCAACCAGCAGATAGAACTGCTCGTCCACCTGGATAGTGGGATCGCCGATGCGGCCGGCGCGCGTTGCCAGCGCTACCCCAAGCAGCAACAGGACGATAAAGGCGGTCTTATAGGCTGCAAGATCCTTGCCGCGGCTCAAGCTTAAGGAAACATTCGCCATCACGCGCTCCGAGGGACAGCTACGTTTATTCGCGCTGGGTTAATCGACCGTGATGGGCGTGCAGGGTGAACTCCGGCCCGCCATTCCGGCGTTCTGCATGACGGACGCTGGACCGGCCGCGGCACGCCCGTTACGTTGGCACCCCGACGCCGGAGGCAATCCCTTGCACACCAACGACAATCTGACGACCGAACGAAAAACCTTTGTCACGCACCTCGAATGCTCGGCAACCGGCGAGCGCTATGCTGCCGACGAGATTCATAATCTGTCCCGCGCCGGCAAGCCGTTGTTGGTGCATTACGACCTCGACGGCATCAAAGGGGCGCTGAGCAAGGATGCGCTGGCGCAGCGTCCGGCCGATCTGTGGCGTTATCGCGAACTGTTGCCGGTGCGGCGATTGGCGGACATCGTCAGCCTCGGCGAGGCGATGACGCCGATCGTGCCGCTGCCAAAGCTCGCGGCCAAACTCGGTGGCGGCGAATTGCTGGTAAAGGACGAAGGCCGCTTGCCGACCGGTTCGTTCAAGGCGCGCGGTCTGGTCATGGCGGTGTCGATGGCGAAAGCGCTCGGCATCAGGCACATGGCGATGCCGACCAACGGCAATGCCGGCGCGGCGCTCGCGGCCTATGCCAGCCACGCCGGCATCAAGACCACGATCTTCTGTCCCGAGGATACGCCGGAGGTGAATGTCAGCGAGATCGGCCTGCAGGGCGCGCGCGTCTATCGCGTCAACGGCTTGATCGACGACTGCGGCAAGATCGTCGGCGAGGGCACGGCCAAGGTCGGCTGGTTCGACACTTCGACGCTCAAGGAGCCGTATCGGATCGAAGGCAAGAAGACCATGGGCTTGGAGCTTGCCGAGCAGCTCGACTGGAATGTGCCGGACGTCATCTTTTATCCGACCGGCGGCGGCACCGGACTGATCGGCATGTGGAAGGCGTTCGCCGAATTGGAGGCGATCGGTTTTATCGGTAGGAAACGCCCGCGCATGGTCGCGGTGCAGGCGTCCGGCTGCGCGCCGATGGTGCGCGCCTTCGAGCAAGGCGTCGAACATGCGGCGCGTTGGGACAACGCCCAGACCATCGCCTCGGGCATCCGCGTGCCGCAGGCGATCGGCGATTTTCTGATCCTGCGCGCGGTGCGCGACAGCGGCGGCTTCGCCATCGCCGTTTCTGATGAGGCCATTTCGTCGGCGCTTGAAGAAGCCGCGCGCGAGGAAGGCTTTTTGCTGTGCCCCGAGGGCGCGGCGACCTACGCCGCCTATAAGCAGAGCCTCGCCGACGGCCGCGTGACGCGCAACGAACAGGCTCTGCTGTTCAACTGCGCGACCGGTCTCAAATATCCGCTGCCGCCGATCCATCGCGCGCTCGACCGGCACAAGCCGATCGATTTCGCCGCTTTGTAGGCAATTCCTACGCCGCCCGGTAACGTTAACGTCGCCTTGTCCCGATGCGCGCGCAATGCAGTTTATTTGTTCTGCGCAACGAATAATCAATGTGTCTCAACTATTAGCGGAGGTGTAATCCCAGTTTTGTCGGTTCATCTGTCGAGCGGGACACGCTTGGTATGTTTCGAACTCTGGCGAAATATCTCCGGCGCAATGTTTGCCGTTTCGCCGCCGCCCGGCAAGGCGCGACGGCCGTCGAATTCGCGTTGATCGCGCCGGCCTTTCTGGCGCTGCTGTTCGCCATTCTAGAAACCACGCTGTTCCTGTTCGCGCAGGCGACGTTGCAAAACGCCGCCGTCGAGGCCGGCCGCCTGTTCATGACCGGACAGGCGCAAACTGCGGGCACCACGCAAACTCAATTCCAAAATGAAGTCTGCCCGATGCTCTCGGCGCTGTTCACCTGCAGCAATCTGCAGATCAACGTGTCGGCCTATTCTTCATTCAGCGGCGCGAATACCTCGGCGCCTTCGCTGTACGACTCCAGCGGCAACCTTATCACCACCGGAACATATAGCCCCGGCACGCCGGGCGAGGTCATGGTCGTGCAGATTGTCTATCCCTGGAAGATCATCGGCATTCCGCTGGGCTCGGTGTTGTCCAATACCGGCTACGGCACGACAGAGATAATGGGCGTCACCGCATTCCGGGTGGAGCCCTATTGATCATGCGCGCGCCAGTCCGCCTGCAGCGCCTCTATCGCCGGTTTGCCGCATCGACGCGCGGCGTCGCTGCAATCGAATTCGCAATGATCTTGCCGGTGCTGGCGACGCTGTTCCTGGCGTCGTTCGACGGCGGCAGGGCGCTAGCCGTCTACATGAAAGTGCGAGCGGCGACCTACTCGCTGGATGCAATCGCCAATCAATATCAAACGATCGCATCTGCGGACATGACGAATATCGTGGGCGCTACGTCGGTGGTGCTCGCCCCGTATTCGAGTTCGCCGGTTGTTGTCACGGTTTCGCAAATTGCCGTCAATAGCAGCAGCAATGCCACGGTGGCCTGGAGCTATTCGCTCAACGGCACCGCTCTTACGACGGGAACATCGGTATCGCTCCCGTCGAATCTTGCCACTTGCGGCAGCTATCCCTGTTACCTGATCTACGGCCAAGTCAGCTACACGTTCACGCCGATGTTCGGCCTTTTCACCAGCGGCACGATCAACCTTTCGGACGCCCTTTATACGACCCCACGCAGCAGCACGTGCGTCGTCTATACCCCGCAAACCGGGACGGCCTGCGCAGTCGCATCCTCGGGTTCCGGCTCAGGTTCCGGGTCAGGCTCAGGCTCAGGCTCGGGCTCAGGCTCGGGTTCTGGCTCAGGTTCTGGCTACAGGCTCAGGTTCTGGCTCCGGTTCGGGCTCAGGCTCAGGCTCGGGTGGTTCAGGCGGAGGCGGCGGCTGGGGCGGCTGGGGCTGGTGGTAAACGCGGGCCAGCGGGTCCGGTTAAAAGGCGACATGCGGGCGTATCAGCCTCACGTCCGCTTTGCCCGTGCGCCGTGACAAGGCGGCGCTTTCCAGTGGGTGCAAGTCCCACCCGGCAACCGCTCCAGCCGGAAGCAACCGGAGCAGCTATGGAGGTAACGAAGTGGCTGAAGCCTTCGGATAGCGTGTCACGATATACGGTGACAGCGCGAGTGTGCAGGCCGTAACGCGAGTGAACGCCGAACAATCCTCGAAAAGGACAATGCGCAGGCCGACCCGACAGGGCTTTCGGGGAAGGCTGATACGGCTGGGGTGAATGAGCGAGGCAGTACGCCCAGCCGCTGGGCCGGGGTAGTGGCGACAGCATGTACACAAGGAAAGCGTACGCAACACGGGAAGCCTCAAGGCGTGGTCAGCGATGACCAACCGGACGCCCGCGAGGGACAGGCCGGGCGCTCTGGGGTGGCGGAGAGGTTCGCAGTACCGCGGAAGCCGGGTAACGCCGGTGGAGGGAAGGGACCTCAGTTCAAGACAGACGCAACAAGTGGTGAGGGATTTGGAGATTGGGTAACCTATCAACTCCGAAAACCGTTCAGAAGCTGCAGAAGGCGTTACACGCGAAAGCGAAGGCAGAAGCCGACTATCGCTTCTACGCGCTGTACGACAAGATCAGCCGTGAGGATATTCTGATTCATGCGTTTGCTCAGTGCCGCTCCAACAAGGGCGCACCGGGGATAGATGGTCAGGACTTTGCGGACATTGAGACGTATGGCGTAGAGCGGTGGCTTGGCGAACTGGCGCTTGCGCTCAGGCAGGAGACTTACCGACCGGCTCCTATCAGAAGAGTGTTCATACCGAAGGCCAACGGCAAACTCAGGCCGTTGGGCATCTCGACCTTGCGGGATCGGGTCTGCATGACAGCAGCAATGCTGGTGCTGGAACCGATCTTCGAAGCCGACCTACCACCAGAACAGTACGCCTACCGTCCTGGGCGAAATGCCCAACAGGCGGTGGTCAAGGTGGAAGAACGGCTGTTCCGAGGCCACCTGGAAGTCGTTGACGCCGACCTCGCGGACTACTTCGGGAGCATCCCCCATGCCGAACTATTAAAGTCGGTAGCGCGCCGGATTGTTGATCGGCGCGTGCTGCATCTGATCAAGATGTGGCTGGAATGCCCCGTAGAAGAAACCGATGATCGAGGAAGGAAGACACGCACGACCGAAGCCCGGGACAACCGGCGCGGCATTCCGCAGGGTTCACCCATCTCACCACTGCTGGCGAATATTTACATGCGCCGGCTCGTTCTGGGATGGAAGAAGCTCGGGCTGGAGCAAAGCCTCGGCAGTCGTATCGTGACCTACGCCGACGATCTCGTGATCCTGTGCAGGAAAGGCAGAGCTGATGAGGCGCTGCAGCAATTGCGCAAGATCATGAGCAAGCTGAAGCTTACGGTCAACGAGGGGAATCCCTCGCCGCCAACCAGGCCAGCCGCAACGCACTTCGCCACCACGCTCTCAAATACCCGGCGTAACGCGTCGCTCTGGCGAAAGCGCTCATGCCGGGCGCGGCTGAACACCGAATGGTCGGGTATCCCATCCTCGATGCCAAGCTGGCAAAACCACCGATAGGCCAGATTGACCTGCACCTCAGAGCACAGCTGCCGCTCCGAGCGGATGGCAAATACGTAGCCCACAATTAGCATCCGGATCATCAGCACCGGATCAATCGAAGGTCGACCGGTGTGCGAATAGTAGGGCGCAAGCTCCTTGTGTACCCAATCAAGATCGAGAATGCCGGCGATCTGTCTGACCAAATGATCGGCCGGCACCACCTTGTCCAAATCGAACGCGTAGAAAAATTGCCCTTGTCCGTTCGCTCGCTGCCCCATCATCGATCGCTCCCGCGAATCACGCCTCATTCGACGGAATCACGGTTCAACCGCAGCCTCAACGAGAGTTTTGCAACACATTCCCCCAGAAAGCGGACATGCCTGCGCGTTTATGAGAACACGCCCTAGAGCCTAGACGGTCTTGATGAAATCAAAACGCTAATTCGTAATGTGCGCCGTGCTCACGGCCTGTTCGAACATCGTAATCAGCGCGTTGTTGATGTCGGTCGGCGTGGTCGCGGTGAAATAGAAGTTCGTCGACGCGCAGGCCTGCAGCGCGGCCGGGATGTTCGGGATATTGTCGTTGGCATAGATATCTTCGCTGCCGGCGAAGGTGGTCGGGTTCTGGATCGTCTCATAAGGAATGTAGAGCACGGCGATCGTGATGCCGCGGTTCTTCAGCGTCGTGCACAACGAGCTATCGATCGTCGTCGCCGAATTGGCATTGGGCGTGCACCCCGAGTTTCCTCCCCAGCTTCCGTTCCATTGATATTGGCAATCCTGGGAGCCGTCGGTGACGAGGAACACGTAAGGCAGCGTACTCGACGAGCTCGCTCCGGTGCCGACCGAGGAAATCGTAGTGTTCATGCTGGGAAAGGCGTTCTCGAAATGCGTGCCGCCGGAACCCAGATTTGAATTGACGCCGGTATCGAGCAGGCTGGCGAGCTTGGAGGCGGCGTCGTTAATCGTGCCGGAGCCGGTATCCGTCAAATCGGTGGTCAGCGCAAAATAGGAATAAAGATAGCGGATGAACGGGTAGAGCCCGACCCGGAATTGATCGGTCACGACTTCGCTGCTGGCGGCCACCGAGAGCAATTGGGTCACCGCATAGCCGACGGCGTCGGCGCGCAATTGGATGCACGACGTCGTGCCGGCCGTGGGGCAGGAGGTGACCTGCGTATTGCTCCAATTAACGTTGCTGCCGTTGACGGTGTTGTTCCCGGAAGAAAACGAAGTCGGCGTCGTTCCCAAGCGCGAAATGATAAATCCTTGGCAATATCCGCCGGATCCCGGGTTCGTTGTGGTGCCTGCGGCGGGGATCGGTCCTTGATAGGGGTTGTTAGGCGAATTCTGTCCGCAGGCGCCCTGTGTGGTGAAATGACAAGCAAACGTGCAGCCGCCCGGATAGCCGTTTGTGCCTTTCAGGTTGTCCGGGTTGACGGCCAGGAGCCTT
>CAWAEV010000022.1:0-116575 GCA_963780925.1 uncultured Alphaproteobacteria bacterium
AAGCGGTGCTCCCGCCGCATGCACAGACGACGTTCTTGGACAGTTTTCTCGTGCAGCTGATCCATCGGTTACGCGATCAGGATCCTAGCGTTGCGCCGGCGTTGGAGTGGCTCGACGAGCAACTGGTCCGGCAGGGGACGACCGCCGACGGTGTCGTCCGCGACGAGTACCAGAGGCAGGTCGCCTCCAGCGTCACGGTGCGCAACATCATCACTAGCATGCGTCTCATCTCCGACGTCGATTGGACGGAGCTGTTCGAGCGCGTCAGCCTGATCGATGACGTCTTCAAGGCCGGAAGCGCCTTCGAGGACATGGATTTCCGGACACGCAATCTCTATCGCAACGCCGTCGAACACCTCGCCCGCGGCTGTGAACTTACCGAACTGGAGGTGGCCGACGCAGCCGTGGAGACGGCGAGGCGCGCGCTCGGGGCGGATGCCGATGGCAGCAATGCCCGCCTAGCCGATCCCGGCTACTATTTGATCGCGGGCGGGCGGGTCGGGTTTGAAGCGGCGATCGGGTTCATGCCGTCTCTGAAGGCTTGGCCGGGACGGGCCTATCGCGCGCTGGGCATCGGCGGCTATGTCGGCGCCGGCATGTTCGTCGCAACCGGCCTGCTGGCCGTCCCGCTGTCTGTCGCCGCGTTAAGCGGTGTGGAGTGGAGATGGTTGCTGCTGCTCGGGATTCTCGGGCTTGTCCCGGCGATCGACTTGGCCGTTGCGGTTGTCAACTACATCGTCACCCGAGGTTTCCGCGCCACCTTGCTGCCGGCTCTCGAACTGCGTGGCGGAATCCCCGCGGACCTGCGCACCCTCGTCGCCGTGCCGACGCTGCTGACCTCGCTCAGGGACATCGAGGAGCAGATCGGCCGGCTCGAGATACACTATCTGGCGAGTGCCCAGGGCGAACTTCATTTCGCGCTGGTTTCCGATTGGCGCGACGCGCCAAGCGAGCACGTGGACGGCGACGAAGAGCTGCTAGCCGCCGCGGAAGAAGGCATCGCGAGGCTGAACCAACGTTACGGACCTGCACCGGGCGGCGACCGCTTCCTGCTGTTGCATCGGCGGCGCGTGTGGAACGACGGGCGAAGGCTGCTGGATGGGATGGGAACGCAAGCGCGGGAAGCTGTGCGAGCTCAATCGGGTCCTGCGGGGCGCCAAGGACACCACATTCCTGGCGTCCCCCACCGTGCCCAAGAATGTGCGGTACGTAATCACGCTCGATGCGGACACGCGGCTCCCGCGCGAGACGGTCGGGCGGCTCATCGGCAAGATGGCGCATCCTCTCAACCGGCCGCGCTGGGATGCCGTTCTGGGGCGAGTCGTCGAAGGCTACGGTATCCTGCAGCCGCGGGTCACGCCCGCATTGCCGGTGGGGCGCGAAGGGTCGCTCTTTCTGCGCGTGTTTTCCAGCGCGACTGGCATAGATCCCTACGCCGCGGCGGTCTCGGACGTGTACCAGGACCTCTTCGGTGAAGGCTCCTATACGGGCAAGGGTATCTACGACGTGGACGCTTTCGAGGCGGCGCTGGACGGACGCGTGCCCGAGTCAACGCTCCTCAGCCATGACCTGTTCGAGGGCATCTTCGCCCGCGCCGGCCTGGCGTCGGACGTGGAGGTCGTGGAGAATTTTCCGCCTCGCTATGACGTCGCCGCTCTTCGCCACCACCGCTGGGCGAGAGGCGACTGGCAGTTGCTTCCGTGGCTCTTCGGACGGGGGCCTAGAAGGGCCGATCGTCGGCCGCGAGGGGGTGTTCCTGCGATCGGCCGCTGGAAGATGCTTGACAACCTGCGGCGGTCGCTATCGGCGCCGGCGATTGTCTTGGCGCTGATCGCAGGATGGGCCATGCCGCTTGAAGAAGCGGCGGTCTGGACCGGTTTCATCCTGTCGACGATCATTCTGCCGCCGCTCATTCCCGTGATGGCGGAGATCGCGCCGCGCCGTCCCGGCGTGACGCTGCGCAGTCACGTCCGCGCCCTGGGCGCGGAGCTGCGCCTTGCGTTTATCCAGTCCGGCCTGATGATCGTTTTCCTGGCGCACCAGGCTTGGCTGATGGGTGACGCCATCGTTCGCACCCTGGTCCGGCTCACGGTGACGCGCCGCAGCCTTCTCGAATGGGTCCCGGCGGCCCACGCGGCGTTCGGGCCGCGTCCACGGGCGATGCACTTCTACCGCCGGATGTCGGGGGCGCTGGTCATCGGCGCTGTGGCGATAACTGTGGCTTGGTTCTGGGGACGGCAAACGTGGCCCTTGGCCGCCGTGTTCGCAGGCGCCTGGTTCGCCTCTCCGGCCGTCGCCTTTTGGGCGAGCCTATCGCCTCGGGTCTTGGGCCGCCGTCCGCTGGCCGAGGCAGACGCGCATGGTTTGCGCCTGGTCGCCCGGAGGACGTGGCGCTTCTTCGAGGCATTCGTCACACCGGCCGACAACATGCTGCCGCCGGACAATTTCCAGGAAGCTCCAGAGCCAGTGGTAGCCCATCGCACATCGCCGACCAACATCGGCCTTTATTTGTTATCGGTAGCGTGCGCGCGGGACTTCGGATGGATCGGGACACTCGAGGGCGTGGAGCGGCTGGAGGCGACGCTCGCGACCATGGCTCGTATGGCGAAGCACCGCGGCCACTTCTTCAATTGGTACGATACACACGACCTGCGTCCGCTCGATCCGCAGTATGTGTCCTCGGTCGACAGCGGGAACCTGGCTGGACACCTGGTCGCGCTCGCCAACGCGTGCCATGAGTGGCGCACCTCTTCCCTGGCGGAGCAGCAGCGTTTCCAAGGCGTGGCGGACGCTCTCGACCTGGTCCGGGACGAGGCTCGCCGGTTGCGCGACCTGCGCAAGTCGCAGGCGGTGTCGTGGCGGCGGCTCGATGACGAGATCGGACGGCTAGGGTCTGGCCTGCTTCAGGCGAGCGCCAGCGGCGCCGGTATCGAACAGCGGCTGGCGGAGCTGTCCGAACGAGGCCGCGATCCTGGCCGACGCGGTCCACCAGATTGTTCTCGAAGAAAGCGACCAGGCGGGGGCGGACCTGCAGTTCTGGGCGGATGCAGTCCACGCCTGCATAGAGAGCCACCGGCGCGATCTCGGCACGCCGCGCGCGTCGTCGTCGCTTGAGGCGCGGTTGAAGTCGCTGGAGGAGGCCGCGCGGTCGACAGCGCTGTCGATGGAGTTCGACTTTCTACTCGACCCCGACCGGCTGTTGCTCGCAATCGGCTATCAAGCGACTGAGGGCACGCTGGATCCGCGCTGTTATGACCTTCTCGCCTCAGAGGCGAGGCTTGCAAGCTTCATGGCTATCGCCAAGAGGGACGCACCGGCGCGGCATTGGTTCCGCCTGGGCCGTGCGGTGACTGGGGTGGCGAATGGCGCAGCATTGATCTCGTGGTCGGGCTCGATGTTCGAGTACCTGATGCCTTCCATCGTCATGATGGCGCCGGCCGAGAGCCTGCTCGAGCAGACTAATCGGCTGATCGTCCGCCGCCAGATCGAATATGGAGCGACGATGCGGGCGCCGTGGGGCGTATCGGAGTCCGCTTACAACGCGCAAGACCTGGAGTTCACCTACCAGTACTCCAACTTCGGCATTCCGGGGCTCGGCCTGAAGAGGGGGCTGGCGGACAATGCCGTTGTCGCTCCCTACGCGACCGCCCTGGCGAGCATGGTCGACCCTCAGGCCGCCGCGCAGAACTTCAAGCGCCTCGAGGCCCTCGGCGCCCGCGGCCGTTATGGTTTCTACGAGGCGCTGGACTTCACGCGGGTCCGGGTCCCGGACGGCGAGCGTGTCGCCGTCGTGCGCGCATTCATGGCCCACCACCAGGGCATGACGATCACGGCGATCGCCGACGCCCTGCTGGACGGCGTGATGCGAAAACGCTTCCACGCCGAGCCGATCGTTCAAGCGACGGAGTTGCTTCTGCAGGAGCGCGTGCCACGCGAGGTCACGGCGACCCCGCCTTTGGTCTCGGAGACGATGTCGGCGGCCAGGGTCCGCGAGATCGAAGGACCCGTCGCTTGGCGAAAGGCTAGCCCGTACAGTGCCACGCCAGCCACGCAGCTGCTGTCGAACGGCCGCTACTCCGTGATGCTTACGGCGGCCGGGTCCGGCTACAGCACCTGGCGCGGCCTGGTGGTAACCCGCTGGCGAGAGGACGCCACTTGCGACGATTGGGGCTCGTACGTCTTCTTGAGGGAGGTCGCGAGCGGCGAGGTCTGGTCGGCGACTTACCAGCCGATTGGAACCGAGCCCGAGGCTTACGAGGTCACTTTCAACGAGGATCGCGCCGAGTTCTCGCGTCGAGACAAGACGCTGGCGACTACCCTGGAGGTGCTGGTTTCCGTCGAAGACGATGCGGAAGTGCGCCGCGTGACGATCTCGAACTTCGGCGACCAACCGCGCGAAGTCGAGGTGATTTCTTACGCCGAACTGGTTCTGGCGTCCCAGGCCGCAGACGTGGCGCACCCGGCGTTCTCGAAGCTGTTCATTGAGACCGAGCAACTCGCCGGCTTCGGCGCTATATTGGCGACAAGGCGGCGGCGAGCGCCCACGGAGCAGGAGGTCTGGGCCGCGCATCTTGCGGTTATCGACGGTGAAGCGGCGGGCAAGCGCGAGTTCGAGACCGATCGCGCGCGCTTCCTTGGTCGCGGCGGTAGCATTCGCGCGCCGGCTGCAGTGATGGGCGGCCGGCCACTCTCTGGCGCGACCGGGGCGGTGCTCGATCCAATATTCGCCCTGCGCCGCCGGGTGCGGATCGCGCCGGGCGCGACGGCGCGGATCGACTTCTGGACGATGGTCGCCTCCTCACGCAAAGAGATCCTCGATCTGGTCGACAAGCACCACGACGTCGGCGCCTTCGAGCGCGCCGCCGCGCTCGCTTGGACGCAAGCTCAGGTGCAATTGCACCACCTCGGCATCGATCGCCGCGAGGCCAGGCAATACCAGCGTCTGGCTGGGCACCTCGTCTACGCCGCGCCCTTACTGCGCCCACCATCGGAAACCATCGAAAGCGGGAGCGGCGGGCAGCCGGGTCTGTGGACCCTGGGCATATCCGGCGATCTGCCCATCATCCTGGTCCGCATCTCCGACATCGACCAACTCGAAGTGGCGCGCGAGGTACTACAGGCGGTGGAATATTGGCGGATGAAACAGCTTGCGGTGGACCTGGTCATCCTCAACGAGCTCGCCTCGTCCTACATGCAGGACCTCCAGACCGCGCTGGAGACCCTGGTGAGGGCCAGCCAGTCCCGGCCCCAGATTGGCGAAGAGCGGCTACCCGGGCACACCTTCATGCTGCGCGCCGACCTGACCTCGCCCGAGGCGCGAGCCCTTCTCATGTCGGTCGCGCGTGTTGTCCTAGTGGGGGCGCGCGGACGGCTGGTCGATCACGTCGATCGCGCCCCAGAGGCCAGGCCAACGCCCCGGGTCACGGCAAGGCGCGCTCCGCCCGCTTCCGAGCTTCAGGTGTCGCGTCCGGCACCGGGCGTAGAGTACTTCAACGGCCTGGGGGGCTTCGTCGCAGGGGGCCGAGAATATGTGACCATCCTCGGGCCTGGCCAATCGACCCCTGCCCCGTGGATCAACGTGGTGGCCAATCCCAGCTTCGGCTTCCAGGTATCCGCTGAGGGCGGCGGCTACGCATGGTCGGTGGACAGCCGCGAGCATCAGTTGACCCCATGGTCCAACGACCCCGTCACCGACCGGCCAGGCCAGGCCTTCTATCTCAGGGACGAAGAGACCGGGGATCTTTGGAGCCCCACTGCGCTTCCAATCCGCGATGAAGCGGCCACCTACCTGGCGTGGCATGGATGGGGTTACAGCCGTTTCGAGCACACCTCGCACGACATTGCTGCGGAGCTGATCGAGTATGTGCCGCTCGCCGATCCCCTGAAGATCTCGCGCCTGAGATTGCGCAATCTTTCGAGCCGCATCAGACGGTTGTCGGTGACGGCGTACGTGGAATGGGTTCTCGGCGCTTCCCGCGGCGCGGCCGCACCGTCAGTAACCACGCGCATCGATCCGGAAAGCGGGGCGATGCTTGCGAACAATCCGTGGAACCCGGCCTTCGGGAGACGCGCCGCTTTCGCGGACCTGGCCGGGCGCCAGACGAGTTGGACGGGTGATCGCTGGGAATTTATCGGCCGCAACGGCGCGCTCGCCTGGCCGGCGGCCCTGGTCAACGGGAACTCGCTCTCGGGGCGCGTGGGATCCGGACTGGATCCCTCCGCCGCTCTTCAGACCACGGTCGAGATCGCGCCGAACGGCGTCGCCGAGATCGTCTTCTTCCTCGGCGATGCTCCGGATGAAATCGAGGCGCGGTCGCTGATCGCCCGCTACCGCAAGACCGATCTCGACGCTGTGCTGTCGGATGTCCGACGTTTCTGGGACGACATTGTCGGGACGGTTCAGGTCAAGACCCCCGACCGGTCGATGGACATCATGCTCAACGGCTGGCTGACCTATCAGACCCTCGCGTGCCGCGTCTGGGCGCGATCGGGTTTCTACCAGGCCAGCGGCGCCTACGGCTTTCGGGACCAGCTGCAGGATTGCATGGCGCTCGCCACGGTCAGCCCGTCGATGACCCGCGAACATCTGATCAGGGCCGCGAGCCGTCAGTTCGTCGAGGGCGATGTCCAGCACTGGTGGTTCCCACACACGGGCCAGGGCGTGCGCACGCGCATATCGGACGACCGCATCTGGCTCGCCTACGCCGTCGTGCACTATGTGAGCGTCACCGCCGACGCCTTCGTGCTCGACGAGGTCGTCCCTTTCTTGACAGGCCAGGCACTGGAGTTGGGCGAGAGCGATAGCTTCTTCCAGCCGACCATCTCGGACCAGACCGCCAGCCTTTACGAGCATTGCGCCCGCGCGCTGGACGCCAGCCTGGCGGTCGGAAGCCATGGCTTGCCGCTGATCGGCGGCGGCGATTGGAACGATGGCATGAACCGCGTCGGCGAGGGCGGTCGCGGCGAGAGTGTCTGGCTTGGCTGGCTGTTGCACGCCGCGCTCGACGCCTTCGCCAGCATCGCCGATGCGCGGGGCGATGCGACGCGGGCGACGAACTGGCGGAAGCACATGCGGGCGCTGACGACCGCCTTCGAAAGCCAGGCTTGGGACGGCGACTGGTATCGGCGCGGCTGGTTCGACGACGGCACTCCGCTCGGCTCGGCGACGAACGAAGAGTGCCGCATCGACTCGATCTCCCAATCCTGGGCCGTGATCTCCGGCATGACGCGGCCCGACCGCGCGGCCCAGGCCATGGCGGCCGTCGACCGCGAGCTGATCCTGCACCACGACGGGTTGGCGTTACTATTCACGCCGCCCTTCGACCGGACGCCGCTCGACCCCGGTTATATCAAGGGCTATCCGCCGGGCGTGCGCGAAAATGGGGGGCAGTACACCCATGCCGCCCTCTGGTCAGTGATGGCCTTCGCGGGCCTCGGGGAGGGCGACAAGGCAGCGGCTCTCTTCTGGATGCTTAATCCGATCAACCACGCCCGCACGCGCATCGACATACACCGCTACAAGGTCGAGCCCTATGTAGTTGCGGCCGATGTCTATGCCGCTTCAGGCCATGTCGGACGCGGCGGTTGGACCTGGTACACGGGCTCGGCCGGCTGGATGCAGCGCGCGGGCGTCGAGAGCATCCTTGGACTTCGCATCGAGGGCGGCGTCCTGCGTCTTGACCCCTGCATTCCCAAGTCCTGGCCCCGTTTCGAGATCGTGCTCCGACACGGCGCGTCGCGGTACGAGATCGTGGTCGAGAACCTGCAAAGCGTGCAGCGCGGCGTCGCGGCGGCCGAGCTCGATGGCGCGATGATCGCCGCGCGGCCGCTCTCTATCCCGCTCAAGGACGACGGCACCTTCCATCGGCTGCGCGTACAGCTGGGCTGATCCGAGCGGATCAGGCCCAGTTGCGGGAGGCGCTGGCTGGAACGCGAGCCGATTCCGAGGAACCGCGGCGACTTCTACTCCGCCGCGACGGGCTGGCGCCGAGCTTCCAGCACTACCTTATTCTACCGCAGCCCCGACGTGCGTGCGCCACTGCACAAACATGGCGCTAACTACCTGAAAGGAAAGGTTGGAAAAATGACATGGCGCTCCCTACGGGAATCGAACCCGTGTTTCAGCCTTGAGAGGGCCGCGTCCTAGACCGCTAGACGAAGGGAGCCTATCTGTCGAAATAACCGTGATGGCGCGGCGGTGCAAGCGTCTCCCGCCGTCATTCCGGGGCCGGCCAACGGCCGGAGCCCGGAATCCATAATCGCTGACCTCGAACAAATTCTCTAGAGATTTGGTCTGCACCGTCCGTGAATATGGATTCCGGGCTCACCGCTTCGCGGCGCCCCGGAATGACGGGCCTCACTGTTCCGTCCCAAACCGCAGCCGGCCGGTCTGTCGCAGCGTCTTGAGATCGTAAATGCGCACCTCGCTCTGGCCGCCGACGTCCAATGTCACGACGATATGGCCGTCGCCGATGGTGGTGGACACCACATGCGCATCCTTGGGCAGGAAGACGGTGCCGTTGGCGATGCTGGCGGCGCCGCTTTCGCCGGCGTGATAAACGCGGTAGCCGATGACGCCGATCACCGCGGCGATGGCAACCGCGGTGGTGACAGCGGAGACGAGCATCAGCAAGCGCACCTTCGCCAGCGTCGGCGCCAGTTCCGGCGCCATGGCCTCGGGCGCGTTATCGGTCGGTTGGTCGGATTTTTGGTCCATGAACGATACTGTTACTCAGACATCGGTTTTGGTCGCCGCCGACGAGACCGGCGAGCGGCTCGACCGCGTGCTCGCCCGGCATGTGGTTGCGCTGTCGCGGTCGCGCCTCAAGGCGCTGATCGAGCAAGGCGCGGTCGCCCTTGACGGCAAGACGATCCGCGATCCGAGCCATCGCGTCAATTCCGGCGCGGCCATCGTCGTCGACGTGCCGCCGGCCGAGCCGGCCAAGCCACAGCCGGAGCCCATACCGCTCAATGTGGTTTACGAGGACGACGACATCATCGTCATCGACAAGCCGAAAAACCTGGTCGTTCATCCGGCTGCCGGCAACTGGACCGGCACGCTGGTCAACGCGCTGATCGCGCATTGCGGCGACAGCCTGTCGGGCATCGGCGGCGAGCGGCGGCCCGGCATCGTGCACCGGCTCGACAAGGACACGACCGGGCTGATGGTGGTGGCGAAGAACGACCGCGCCCATCGCGTGCTAGCCGCGCAATTCGCCGATCATGGCAAAAGTGACGAGGCGTTCGAGCGCGGCTATCTCGCTTTCGTCTGGGGCGCGCCGGAGCGGCCGCACGGCACCATCGACCGGCCGATCGACCGCGACACGCGGGCGCGCGACCGCATGGCGGTGCGCGAAGGCGGCCGGCAAGCCGTCACCCATTGGCAGGTGCTTGAGCGCTACCGCGGCGAGAAGCCCGCCAAGAAGACCGTGAAACCCGCAAAGCCGGGGCAGCCGGTGGCGAGCCTCCTGCTGTGCCGGCTCGAAACCGGCCGGACCCACCAGATTCGGGTCCATTTGGCCGCGATCGGCCATCCGTTGCTGGGAGACGAGACCTATGGGGCCGGATTCCGCACCAAAGCGGCGCTTTTGCCGCAGGACGCCCAAGCGGCGCTGGCGGCCCTTGGCAGACAGGCGCTCCATGCCCATATGCTGTCGGTCAAACACCCCTCAAGCGGCGAATTCATGCGGTTCCAGTCGGAACTGCCGCATGACCTCGCCCGTTTGCGTACAGCGCTGGCCGGCGGTCGGGCCGAGGCCGGCGTGAAAGCGTCAGGCGATAAGTAAGGATTTACCGATTTCGCGGCTTTTCACGGCCACTTGACCGAGATCAAGGCGGTATCGCGCCGATGTGATGCCGTTTCCCTTCCGCTCGCCTGATTCGACCGTGTATGTTGCGGGTGCGAGATAATGGAACTGGCGCCGTCGGCTAAGTGAAGCGGCGGCGCCATTCGCCCGCCGCTCCCGCGGGGGCACAGATAGATATGGAGGGCGCTGAAATGGCCCAGACTGCAGCACTGCCCATTTTGTCGGGCGAAACCGGCCTCACCCGGTACCTAGAAGAAATCAGGCGGTTCCCGATGCTGGAACCGCAGGAAGAATTCATGCTGGCCAAGCGCTGGCGCGAGCACGGCGACCGCGACGCGGCGCACCGGCTCGTCACCAGCCATTTGCGGCTCGTGGCCAAGATCGCCATGGGCTATCGCGGCTATGGCCTGCCGATCTCGGAAGTGATTTCCGAAGGCAATGTCGGCCTGATGCAGGCGGTGAAGCGCTTCGAGCCCGACAAGGGCTTCCGGCTGGCGACTTACGCCATGTGGTGGATCAAGGCGGCGATCCAGGAATACATCCTGCGTTCCTGGTCACTGGTGAAAATGGGCACCACCGCCAATCAGAAAAAGCTGTTCTTCAACCTGCGCAAGGCGAAGAGCCGTATCTCCGCGCTCGACGAAGGCGACATGCGGCCCGATCAGGTCAAGCTGATCGCCAAGCGGCTCGGCGTCACCGAGCAGGACGTGATCGACATGAACCGCCGGCTGGGCGGCGACGCCTCGCTCAACGCGCCGATCCGCGAGGACGGCGATTCCGGCGAATGGATGGACTGGCTGGTCGACGACTCAGTCAGCCAGGAAAGCCGGCTGGCCGAGAGCGAGCAGTCGGAGAACCGCCACAAGGCGCTCGGCGATGCGCTCAGCGTGCTCAACGACCGCGAACGCCGCATCTTCGAGGCGCGCCGGCTCGCCGACGACCCGATCACGCTCGAAGAGCTCGCCGACGAATTCGGCGTGTCGCGCGAGCGCGTCCGTCAGATCGAGGTGCGCGCTTTCGAGAAGGTGCAGAAGGCGGTGAAGACCAACATCGCCCATATCGAAAATCCCGCGGCAGCCGCCGCGGCGGCGATGCATTAAGCCCCAATATCACGCTGAATCCAATATGTTATACTCGACCTTGTGCGGGGCATAACGATTCAGGATTCCCCCAACACCGCCTCAGCGGCCGGTGGCGAGCGTTCCATCGCCGAGACCTGTTCTCTATCGTTTTAATCGGAGCCGTGAGACCAGCCGGCAAATAAATCCAAGCCGGCACTCCGGAGCGATCGAGCCCGATTGCTCTGCATCATGCATAAATTGACGATAACGCCTCGTCACGCTGAACCCACTTTCACCGGGGTAAGCGCCGTTTTTAACCATTCGTACTAGATCATTTCCGTTAGGAATCCTGTATCCAGCCGCCACACACTGCCGATGCAACAATTCGCGAGTCCGAACGGCAAACCTCTCGAGGTGAGGATCTATGTAGGGCGGTTCCAAGCTCTCCCACCAGAGAAGTACAAGAGCTGAAATTCTTCTCTCCATGTCGCCAAGATAAGCGGGACTAGTCGGCGCGATACCCGCACAAATGTGTTCAACAATACGATGTATGTACACAAGCAAATAAGGAAACCGACTGTAAATATATGACCACTGTGTCAGCATCGCTGACCAGTCTGTGAAAATAAAGTTGATATTGAGCGGTTCGGTCTGAATGGCCTTATGGCTTGTGAAAAGGTGCATCGCTTTGTTGCAGACGCCATCGAAGCCATCGTGGGCATTTTTGTCGTAACGAAGCTGCGCAAGGTAGTTTGGGTCAAAGCGTTCAGTTTCCCCTAATACCTCAAGGACTCTTTGGATATTTCGAATATGAGCTTGTTGGCCGCCCGCGCCCTGACTCCACAACCGTATCGGTTCATACCACAGGTTGTTCGCGAAGCCCGCACGGTCGGCAATTGCTGTCTCAAGAACAAATAAGCTCTCTTGGAGCGGCTTTCGCAATAACATGAAGGAGATAGTAAGCTTTCCCTTTCTGGACGTCTCCAAAGCTTCGTAAAAGCAATGCAGCATATCGCCGAGCACTGCTGGAAAAACCGTTGTGACAAGCAACGCCGCCCGTTCTTCAATCCAGCGTCGATTTTCAAGCCAATCGAAAACGTCAGCTTTGAAAGCGGCTATATCAGCCACGTCACGAAGCTCAAATTCTACGTAAAAAGCACGAGCCCGCCGGCCCGACACCAGCAAGTTGGTCATGATGTCGTGAACCATGAAACAGAGTTCATGGGCCGGCCAATATTTCTCGGGCAGATGCGTATTGACCCGACCATCAATGGATGAATAGTGAGTCATAAAAGTAGTCCTAGGTTCATCTCGATATACGAATCGCGAATTTTTCTCCTCATCCTGTGGGCCGTGTCTGAATATATGCATAGGCTTCTTCAAACCGTGCCCTGAACCAGACCCATTTTCCTCGGCGGTGCGGATCATGCGCGAGAGCTTTGATCGCGGCATCAATCGTGGCAAGGTGGGCGCGCTTCCATCGCCGGGCTTGCTCATCATCTATTGGTCCATTGGACGAATGTCGGATCATCTGGGCGAAATAATTGAGATGCCACCGTCCATCTACATCTTGCAGAAGAAAGGTTCGGTCGGCTTCCGGTATGCCATCCAGTTTTTCGATAATGCTCTCTGACACCAAAACTCTAGGATACACGGCCTCCCTCTTCTCTATATCCGACTGGCTTCGACCATTGCCTCGCCAAAGACAACGCCTTTATCGTGGTGCAGTTGCCCGAAGGTGAAACCACCACGTACGAGAACACCGATGCGGAGACCCAATTCGGCAACGCCGCTCAAGATGCGAATTGCATCCTGACACATGAACTTGGCCCAATGAGCCTCAAAGCGCAGGTGTTTTGGCACATCGTGTGGAACTGACGTTTCATCATCAAAGGACGGGTAACTGACAACAATGTTGTCGGAGAAGGTCGTCACCTCGGGCGTGATCCGGATGCGATAGCTCCCATCCTCTTGCGGGTTTCCATCAATGTTCTCCTCGGACTGAATTTATGCGATCGAGATCAGCAAATCGAGAAACTGGTACAGTCGCTCTTTTGGCCAACCGGTCGCATCTGATGTTCCGAGAAAATCGAAAAACAGCGTAAAGCGATCAAACAGCGGAAGGTCGTCGCTCATCTTTCCCCCAACGCCCCCTTCAGCGGCCGGTGGCAGGCGAGGATCATCAGGCCGGCCGCCGCCGCGATGGCGGCGATCATCAGGAAAAATTCGACGTGCGGCATGCGGCTCCAGAAGCTGCCGATGTAGCCAGCGAGGAAGCCGCCGGTGAAGCTGGTCGCCAGCCAAACCCCCATCATCATCGAGAGAAGGCGCACGGGTGCGACCTTGGTCACGAGTGACAGCCCGACCGGCGACAGATAGAGCTCGCCGACCGTGGTGATCGCGATCGAGCCGACGAGCCACAGCCAGCTCGCCTTGTCGCCGCCGGCGTGAAAGGCGGCAAAGCCCATGATCAGATTGGCCGCGGTCACGCCGAAGCAGCCGAACGCCATTTTCGTCACGGTCGACGGCTCGCTGCCGCGCGCCGCCTGCCGCGCCCACAGCGCGACTACGAACGGCGTAAAGGCGAAAATCATGAACGGATTGAAAGCGAGAAACCAAGTCGTCGGTATTCGCGCGGCCGATCCGAACAGGCCGATGCTGCGGTCGACATTGGCGTCGATCCACAGGATCGTGGTGTTGCCGATCTGCTCGTAGCACGCCCAGAACAATGTATTGGGCACGAACAACACGAGCAGCGCGCCGAGCGCGCGCCGTTCGTCGCGGCTGAGCGCGCGATGCTCCACATGCGCCGCTCGCGCCTTATGCATCTCGTCCTGCGGCAGATGCGGCAGCGCGTAGAGATAGATGCAAAGCCCGATGCACATGCCGACGCCGGCGGCGGCAAAGCCGTAGTGCCAGCCGACTTTCTCGCCGAGCGTGCCGCAAATGAGCGGCGCCAGAAACGCGCCGACATTGATGCCGACATAGAAGATGGAATAAGCGCGGTCGCGGCGCGGATCGCCCGGCGCGTAAAGCCCGCCGACCTGGGTCGAAATGTTCGGCTTGAAGCAGCCTGAGCCGAGGATCAGCGCCAAGAGCGCGAACAGGAACAGCTGTTCGACCGCCATCATGAAATGGCCGATCGCCATCAGCACCGCGCCGATGACGACGGTGCGGCGTTGGCCGAGCACGCGGTCGGCCAAAAGCCCGCCGAAGATCGGCGTGAAATAGACGAGCCCGGTATAAAGCCCCCAGATCTGCGACGACAGCGGCTGCACATCGAGCGGACCGAAGATGCCTTCGAGCGCGCGCTTGAGAGTGAGCAGGCCGACCACATTGCCGGAATGGTCGGCAAGCAGCAGATATTTCGTCATGTAGAGCACAAGCAGCGAACGCATGCCGTAATAGGAGAAGCGCTCCCACATTTCGGTGGTGAACAGGAAGGTCAGCCCGCGCGGATGGCCGAACAGCTCGCTCTGGCTGGCGGCGGCGGGCATCAATTCAACGCGATCGGCCAAGAACGCTCCTTCCGGCGTTGCGTCATGGCCGGGCTTGTCCCGGCCATCCACGTCTTTAATGTCGGTAGCAAGACGTGGATGCCCGGCACAAGGCCGGGCATGACGGAGGAAACGGCAAAGTCTATGCGCATCGCTCTCGGCTCTATGAAGTCGTTCGGCAAAACCCTTGCACTTTCCTGCGGGTTATTTGCGCTCGCCGCCTTAGCGCCGGCGGCCGAACCGGCCCTCATTCACGTCAATACCTTTCCCAATGCCCGCGCCTTGCCGTTTTATGCGGCGGTCGAACAGGGCTTCTTCCCCAGGCACGGACTGAACGCCGACCTGCAATTCACCAAAGGTTCAAAAAGCCAGCGCGCCGCGCTGGCGAGCGGCGCGGCCGACATCGTCCATTCGGCGGTCGACAATGCGCTGGCGATGATCGATGACGCCAAGGACGACGTCGTCATCGTCGGCGGCGGCGATAGCGGCACCAATGAATTCTACGTGCAGGATTATGTGAAGAATTTCTCCGACATCCGCGGCCATGCCATCGTCGTCGACGCTCCCAATACCGCCTATGCCCTGCAGGCGAAGAAAATCCTGCTGCAGCATGGGCTCGAAACCGGCAAGGACTATACGCTCAACCCGGTCGGCAACGGCTCGTTTCGGCTGCGCGCGCTGTTCGCCGACAAGAACAATGCCGGCGCCATCCTCAACCTGCCGTTCTCGCTCGAAGCCGCCGCCAAGGGTCTGCACAGCCTCGGCCGCACCACCGATCTGCTCGGGCCGTATCAGGCCGGCGGCGATTTCGTGCAGCGGGCCTGGGCGCACGACCATGCCGACATGCTGGTCAATTATCTGGCGGCCTATATCGAAGCTCTGCGCTGGTCGCTCGATCCGAAGAACCGCGATGCATCCGTCGCCATTCTCGTGGATAAGCTGAAAATGCCGCAAGATATCGCCGAAAAGAGCCTCGCCTTGATGGCGGAGCCCGGCTTCGGCTTCGCTCACGACGCCAAGTTCGACATGGCCGGTTTCAAGAACGTGCTGGCGCTGCGCGCCGAGGTCGAAGGCGGCACACCCGCCGATCCGCAGCGCTACATCGACCTGTCCTACTACGACCGTGCAATGAAGCTCGTGAACAAGGAGTGACCATGCCCGCCTTTGCCGAAGAAGCAAAAAACTTTCGCCTGATCGGCCACGATGCCTCGGCGGCCTGGGGCGGCGGCTCTCTGGTGCAGATCCACAAGGGCCATGCTTATGTCGGCGCGGTCGGCGGTTCGAGCTATAGCGGCCCGGAAGGCTTTACCGTGCACGACGTGCGCGATCCGCGAAAGCCGCACAAGGTCGGCGAATTCCGCGCGCCGCCGGGAATTCATTGCCACAAGCTGCGCATCGTCGGCGACGATCTGCTCTATGTGAATTCGGAGCGGCTCGCCGGCGACAAGGGCAAGAACGCGCGCGCCGGCTTTTTCATCTTCGATGTCTCGACGCCGTCGGCGCCGAAACCGATCGGCTTCTACGACATGCCGGGCTCCGGCCCGCACCGTTTCGGCGTCGATCTCAATCGCAAGCTCGCTTTCATGCCGAATGACGCGCCGGGCTGGACCAAGCGGGTGATCTGGACGCTGGATATTTCCGATCCGCTCAAGCCCGAAGTGGTCAGCATCTGGGGCCTGCCGTGGATGAAAACCGGCACCGACGAAATCGGCAACGATCCGCACCCGGCCGAGGAAGCAACCACATTGCACGGCCCGCCGATGATCCGCGGCAATCGCATGTATTGCGCCTGGTGGGGCGGCGGCATGGCGATCATCGACTGTACCGATTTGCGCGCCATGAAGCTCGTCGGCCATATCAAATGGTCGCCGCCGTTTCCCGGCTCGACCCATACCTGCTGGCCGATCGGCGACCGCCCCTATCTCGTCGTCACCGACGAGGCGCGCGCCAAGCAGAAATATTGGGACGCGCAATTCATGTGGATCATTGACGCCCGCGACGAGACCAATCCGCTGCCGGTCGCGACCTTCATGCCCGAGCGCGAAAAATATTACGACCGCCCCGGCCGCTTCGGCGCGCACAATGTTCTGGAGAACCTGCCCGCCGAAGGGCCGTGGAAGGACGTCGTGTTCCTCACATATTTCAATGCGGGCCTGCGCGCGGTGAACGTCAGCGATCCGCTGCATCCGAAGGAAGTCGGCTGTTACGTGCCGGAGACGCCGGACGGCGCGCCGGGCATCCAATCGAACGACATCGGCTCAGACGACGACGGCCGGCTTTATCTGATCGACCGCTGGGGCCAGGGCATGCACATTCTGGAATATACGGGGTAGCGAGCCGTCATTCCGGAAACCGCGAAGCGGTTGTCCGGAATCGCACAATCTTGATTTGTGCAGAACAGTCGCGGACAGTGATCATGGATTCTTCGGGCTCGCGGGCTGACGCCCGCGCCCCGGAATGACGACACGTCACCCGTGCTTCTCCGCGGCGTGCCAATTCGGCTCATCCGGCGGCTCTTGCGGGGCAAAGCCGAAGGTCTTCTCGAACCGTTTTGCATAATGCGGCCACACCTGCGGATTGATGATGCGCGGGACCGGCTTGCCGTCGAGCGCGTCGAGCATCTGCTCGGCCGCGAACTGCCCCATCCTGATGCGCGCCTCTTTGGTCACGCCCGCCATGTGCGGCGTCACCATCACGGTATCGTATTTCATCAGCGGATGACTGGCCGGCGGCGGTTCCTTTTCCCAGACGTCGAGACCGGCGCCGGCGATTTTCTTCTCATGCAGCGCCCGTTCCAGCGCCTCCTCGTCGTGAATGGAGCCGCGCGCCGTGGTAATAAAGTAGGCCTCCGGCTTCATCAGCGCGAATTCGCGCGCGCCGATGAGCTTGCGCGATTGCGGCGTCAGCGGACAATTGATCGAGACGAAATCGGAGCGCTTGAGCAGTTCGTCCAGTTCGACTTTTTCCGCGCCGCGCGCCTTCACCACATCGGCGCCGAGATAAGGATCGTAGGCCAGCACCTTCATCTTGAACAAAATTCCGGCAAGCTCCGCCACCCGCCGTCCGACATTGCCTAGCCCGACGATGCCGACGGTGCGGCCGAACGCTTCGCCGCCGGTATAATCGTTGCGGTTCTTGATCGTGCCGGCGCGCAACGCGCGATCCGAGTCGGGCACGCGCTTGATCAGGCACAGCATCATGCCGAGCACGTGCTCGGCGACCGCTTCGGCATTGCCGCCGGATTGATTGACGACCAGTACGCCGCGCTCGGTGCAGGCATTGACGTCGACCGTGTCATAGCCGGCGCCGTTGGTCGAAACGATCAAGAGGTTGGGCGTCCGGCTCAGCAGCTCGGCGCGGGCGTGGTAATGCGGCGCCAGCTCGTCGCGCGCCGAGCTCATCTGATAAGCGTGCGCGGCAGCGAGGATTTCTAGCGCGGCGGCGTCCGGACTCTTTTGCTCGAGCATATCGAGGCGAATATCGCCGCGCTTGCCGAGCATCTCGCCAAAGCCGATCGGCCGGTGCGGCTGGACGCAAAACACCCACTTGCTGTTGACGGCACTACTCATTCCCATCCCCATCCCATTTCAAGCTTGCATTGGGCTCGCACCCTAACGCGGCGGCGCTTCCACGTACAAGGTCGTCTGGTGTATCGTGACGAGTTCACAAGCCCGAAAGGAGCGGTCCAATGGCAAAAAAACATTCGGACAGCGTTTACCGGATTGTCGACGTCGTCGGCGTCAGCGAGAAATCATGGGAGGACGCCGGCCGACGCGCCGTAGAAACGGCGGCCGGCTCGCTGCGCGACCTGCGCGTGGCCGAGGTCACCAAGATGGACATGAGGGTAGAGAAAGGAAAGGTCATGGCGTTTCGTACGCGCGTTGCACTGTCGTTCAAGTACGAAGCTTGATCCAGCTTCGGAAGCATCGATTCCGTTCGAGGCCAACGCGCGGACCGCTTCAGTGTCCGCGTGCGAAAGTTGCTTATCGCCCACATACCCGATGGACGTGGGACGCAAAATACCGTTTGCGGTTGACCGCGTCATTCATTGCGGGCGTTTCCCCAACCATCCCATTGACGGGAAACCACAGCGCCCTTACGCCGGAAATGTTGCTATCATCGCCTCACTCGCGATCCCTTCAAAACTGCGAGGTCCCGTGAGATATCAGCGCGACCATCTTGGCATCGTTCCGTTGCTCGCGGCAACCGTTGGCGCCGCATTTTCGGCCATACCAGTCCGCGCGCCAAGCCCGGCGATCTGGACCGTACCGGAGGTCGGCGCGCTGCCGCGCGACGCGCACGGTCTTTTGGTCCGCGAAGGCCGCGATCTGATCACCGCGACATACGCCTATATCGGGCCGAACGTGGCGGATGCGTCGAAGCATTACGCCGGCAACAACCTCGCTTGCACCAATTGCCACCTCGAGGCCGGCACCAAGAAATTCGGGTTGCCGCTGTTCGGTCTCTACGGCGACTTCCCCCAATACAGCGCGCGGTCCGGCGGCGAGATCAGCATCGAAGACCGCATCAACTCCTGCATGACACGCAGCATGAACGGCCGCCCGCTGCCAACCGATGCGCCGGAGATGCAGGCCATCGTCGCCTATATCAAGTTTCTGAGCAGCGGTGTGGCGCCAGACCAGCGCTTGCCCGGGATGGGTACCGGCCATATGCCGGAGCTCAAGCGCGCCGCCGATCCGCAACGAGGCCGGCCGATCTATGCACGCATCTGCGCCGCTTGCCACAACAGCGACGGATCGGGCGTCCCCTACAACGTTGGCAACTCCGATCTCGGTTACGTCGACCCGCCGTTGTGGGGACCGAACACGTTCAATGACGGCGCGGGCATGGCGCGGATCATCACCTTCGCCAACTTCGTCCACTTCAACATGCCGCACGGTACCGACTATGTGAATCCGCAGCTCAGCGTCGAGGATGCATGGGACGTCGCGGCCTATGTGTTGTCGCAGCCGCGGCCGAACCTCGCCGGCGCCGCGCACGACTTTCCGGATTTGCAGAGTAAGCCGGTCGACACGCCGTACGGCCCCTACGCCGATCATTTCAGCGAGCGGCAACACAAATATGGCCCGTTCGCCCCGATCCGCGCCGCGATAGAACAGCTCAAGAAAACCGGCGGCTCGCATTGAGCGGGGACGTCATGCCCGCGGCACGGTGAGCGCGGCAAGCTGTGAGACGTCGTCGCTTTTGTCCAGCTGCCAGATCGCGTCGATCAGCGGCGCAATATCGTGGTGCGAATCCCAATCCGCGGCGGCCGTGCGTAATTTTTCCTCGAGGTCCTTGTCGCTCATCGGATTTAATTCACTGCCGCGCGCCACGGTTTGCGCAAGCTTGTGCAGCTTGCCGTCCGCGGTCGTGATCTCGACCGCGGCGGCAACGGTGGCAAATCTCTCATCGCGGGTCACTTCGACCTTGCCGCGCAGCGCCGCGACTGCCGGATCTTTCACGCAGGCTTCGCTAAACTGTTCGACGCCGGCTTTGCCGGTGATCAAAGCGGCTGCGACCGCGTGCTGCACGCTGACCTGCGATTGAGCGCTGGTCGAAATGTGCGGGCGGTCGGTGCGCAGCCCGAGCAGCGGATTGCCGGTGACCTTGACCTTCTCGACGACGGCAGCTGGATTGTCGCGCCGCCAGTCCAGCACGCAATCGAGCACCGGATGCAGCACGAAGCCGCACGGATAGGGCTTGTACGAGGTCTTTAGAATCTCCCAGTTCTCGCCGAGACCGTCGGTGAGCGACGACAGGTTCGGCGTCTCGTTGAGCGCGTTGTAATAACCCTGCGTGCCAGTGAGCGGCTCGGCGGGTCCGGCGAAATTCTTCGCCGCCAACAGCGCCGCCAGCAAACCGTTGCGCGCGGCGTTGCCGACGCCGACGCTTTTTGCCGCTGTGCCAAGGCATTCGCACAGGCCGGCCGCCTGCGTCGCCGCGGTGCCAAGCGCCCAGACCATCTGCTGCGGGCTCAACGCCAAAAGCTTGCCGCTGCCGGCGGCTGCGCCGAACACACCGCAGGTCGCGGTGATGTGCCAGCCTCTATTGTAGTGGCTCGGCGACATCGCAAGCCCGATGCGGCATTCGACTTCCTGGCCGAGCACGAAAGCCAGCAGCAGATCACGGCCGCTCACGCGCTGCAGCTCGCCGAGCGCCAGGAGCGCCGGCGCCAGCGGCGCGGTCGGATGGATCGCAGTCGGCACGTGGGTGTCACAAAAGTCGAGCACATTGGCGCCGGCAGCATTGAGGAACGCCGCGTTGAGCGCATCGATGCGCTCGCGCCGGCCGATCAAGGTCGCCTGCTTGCCGCCGGAGAATGCGGCGAGCGTGCCAAGCGCGATCTCGAAAGTCTCGTTGCGGCAGCCGGTCAATGCGACGGCGAAGAAATTTAAAAGCGATCGCTTGGCCCCATGCGCGACTTCCTTCGGCAGATCGCTCCACCGCGTCGCGGCCACGAAATTCGCCAAGCGCTCCGTTACGCCGGATGTTGATGCAGCATTGCCCTCCCCCGCACCCCTGCCGCGAGCATCGACCCGCCCGGGCAAAAGTGCAAGAATATCGCCGGTTCGTGCCGATCGACCCGGTGCTTGGACGCTGCCATTCGAAACACAAGACAAGCCCGAAAACAGCAACCGTGCCGCGAGCGCCCCGATGCAGTCCGTTCTCATAACAGGAGCAGCCGGCGACATCGGGACTCGCCTGCGCAAGTTGTTGCGAGGGATTTATCCGCAGCTGCGGGCGAGCGACATCCGCAAACCGGCTCAGCTTGCGGGCGATGAAGAGTTCATCGCCGCCGATCTCGCCGATTACGCGCAAGTGCAGAAAATTGTCGCCGGCATCGAAGGCATCGTGCATCTCGGCGGATTCTCCGTCGAGGGCGATTGGGACACTATCCACCGCGCCAATATCGTTGGCTGTTATAATCTTTTCGAGGCAGCGTACCGCGCCGGCGTCAAACGCGTGATCTTCGCCTCGTCCAACCATGCGGTAGGGTTCTATCCGCGCAGCCGGCGCATCGGCGTTGACGTCACGGTGCGGCCGGACAGCCGTTACGGCGTCAGCAAGGCTTTTGGCGAAGCGCTCGGTGCGCTCTACGCCGACAAGCACGGCTTGCGCGTGACGTGTTTGCGCATCGGCAACGTCGCCGACGCGCCGGTCGACGAACGGCGGCTCTCGATCTGGATCAAGCCCGAAGATCTGGCGCAGCTCGTGCGCATCGGCCTCCAGCACCCCGACATCCGCTACGAAATCTTCTACGGCGTCTCCGATAACGCCGCGAGCTGGTGGGACAACAGCAACGCCCGGCGTTTCGGCTATCGCCCGCAGGGCCGCGCCGAGGATTTCCGCGACCAAGCGATGGCGGCACAGAAGAATCTCGCCCCGGACCCGGTCGCGGCGCGCTTTCAGGGCGGACCCTATTGCAGCAACGAATACGACGCCGATCGCAGCCCCTGATCGCCCGCGATCGGTTCGACGCAATATAAAGGACGAAGCGAAGGGAGGAATAAAATGCGCCGACGTGACATGCTTCGCAGCACAGCGGCCCTATTCGGCGCGCTGGCGGCAACTCAGGCGGCAAATTTGCCGGCGTTCGGAGAGGCGAAAACGCAATTCAAGGCTTCGGACGTACACCCGCCGGGCTACCCGACCGTCGTCGCCGTGGAAAATCTCGGCAAGAAGCTCGAACAAGCGACGAGTGGGCGGCTCGGCGTGCAGATGTACGCCACGATGCAGCTCGGCGGCGAGAAGGAGGCGATCGAACAGGCGCAGGTCGGGGCGATTCAGCTCGCCCGCATCTAGCGTTGAGCAACCGCGAGCGGTCATCGACGATCTCAACGTGCTCAACCTGCCGTTTTTGTTTCGCAACACCGCGCACGCGCAGAAGGTGATCGACAGCCCGATCGGCCAGGAACTGCTCGACAAGGTGACGGCCAACGACAAAGCCGGACTGGTCGGGCTGTGTTGGATGGATGCGGGCGCGCGAAGTTTTTATGACACCAAGCATCCGATCAAGAGCATCGCCGACCTCAGGGGTCTCAAAGTGCGCGTCATCGGTAATCCGATGTTCGTCGACATGGCCAACGCGCTCGGTGCCAATGGCGTCGCCATGGGCTACGACCAGGTGTTCAGCGCGCTGCAAACCGGCGTTATCGACGGCGCCGAAAACAATCCGCCAAGCTTCGTCTTCGACAACCACTATCAGGTGGCCAAATACTATACGCTCACCGAGCACCTGATCGTGCCGGAGATCCTGATATTCTCGCGCAAAACCTGGGACACGCTGTCGAAGGATGATCAGAATTTGTTGCGTAAGTTCGCGCGCGAGGCGCAAGCCGACGAACGCGTGCTGTGGGCGGCCTACGAAAAGCAGGCGATGGATAAGGCGCGGGCGGGCGGCGTGCAGATCGTCGAGACGATCGACAAGCAGCCGTTCCAGGACGCAGTAAAGCCGGTCTGGGACAAATACGGTCCGCGGTTTGCCGAAATGATCAAGCGCATACAGGCCGTCGACTGATCGCGCAAAAAGATGACAAGCGCAATCCGCAAGCTGATGGATGCGCTTTATGCGCTGTGCGTGGCCATTGCCGGCACGGCGTTCGTTTTGATCTCGGCCGTTATCCCGTGGGCGGTTTACACCCGTTACGTGCTCAATCGCTCTGCGTCGTGGCCGGAGCCGACCGCCGTACTGCTCATGATCGTACTGACGTTCTTCGGCGCGGCCGCCTGCTACCGCGCCGGCCAGCATATGCGGATGTCGTTTTTCGTTTCGCTGCTGCCGCCTCGCGTGCAGCGCGCGACCGCGCTCGCGGTGGAAATGCTGATGGCCCTGATCGCGCTGTTCATGATCAACTGGGGCTTAAAGCTCGTCGCGGCGACTTGGCAAAATTCTATTGCGGATTTTCCGTCGCTTTCGGTCGGCGTGACCTATCTGCCGATACCGCTCGGCGGCGCGATGCTGCTGTTCTTCGTGATCGAGCGCGTGGCAATCGGTTCGCCGCCGCAGACCGGGCGCGTCGGTAGCGCCGCTTTCGAATAGAGTCGGAGGCGCGCCGTTGGACATTTTCGTCTTGCTCGCCACGATGTTCGCCTGCTTCCTGATCGGAATGCCGATCGCGTATTCGCTGGCGCTTGCCGCGATTGCCGGAGCATTGTGGATCGGCATTCCGTTGGAAGCAGTCATGCTGCAGATATCTAACGGCGTGAGCAAGGTTGCGATGCTCACCATTCCGTTTTTCGTGCTGGCGGGCGCGATCATGGCCGAGGGCGGGATGGCGCGGCGGCTGGTGGCGTTCGCCGACGTGCTCGTCGGCTTCACCCGCGTGCGCGGCGGCTTGTCGGTGGTGAACGTGGTCGCCACCACGTTTTTGAGCGGCATATCCGGCTCGGCCGTCGCCGATACATCGGCGATCGGCTCGGTCATGATTCCGCAGATGGAGAAAAGCGGCTTTCCGCGGGTTTTCGCGACCAACGTGACGATCTCGGCGTCGGTCCAGGCGCTCTTGGTGCCGCCGAGCCATAATGCCGTGATCTATTCGCTGGCCACCGGCGGCACGATCTCGATCATCAGCCTGTTCATGGCCGGCGTCGTGCCGGGCCTGCTGCTCGGCTTGGCGCTGGTCGTGCTTTGCCTGGTGATCGCCTACCGCGACGGCCATCCGCGCGGGACCGCGGTGCCGCTGCGCGAAGCGGCCAGAATTTCGTTCGACGCGCTGTGGGGCTTGATCACGCTCGTGATTATTCTCGGCGGCATCCTGGCGGGCGTGTTCACCGCGATCGAGGCCGGCGCGGTTGCCTGCGTGTGGGCCTTCTTCGTCACCATGTTCGTCTATCGCGACTACCGCTGGCGCGACCTGCCGGCCTTGGTGCACCGGACGATGCGTACCGTCGCGATGGTATTGACGCTCATCGCGTGCGCCTCGAGCGTCGGCTATATCATGGCGCTGACGCAAATGCCGGCGAAGATCACCGCATTCTTTCTCGCCATATCGAGCAACAAGTACGTGATCCTGATGCTGGTCAACGTGCTTCTGCTGCTGCTCGGCTGCCTGGTCGACATGGCGCCGTCGATTCTGATCTCAACGCCGATCCTGCTCCCGGTGATGATGAAGCTCGACGTCGATCCGGTTCACTTCGGCATGATCATGCTGCTCAATCTCGGCATCGGGCTGTGCCATCCGCCGGTCGGCGCCATCCTGTTCGTCGGCTGCGCCGTCGGCGACGTCACCATCGAACAGGTGCTGCGGCGGATTTGGCCGTTCTATGCCGTGATGTTCGCGGTGCTGATGCTGGTGACCTATCTGCCGCAGATCTCGTTGTGGCTGCCGCATCGGCTCGGACTGTAAAGAGAAGTTACTCTGCCGCCAGCGCTGCACTGTCGCGGCCGGCGCGCACCAGCCGCCCCGGCGGCGCTCCGGTATGCTCGCCGCGCTCGAAGACCGGCTCGCCCGCGACCAGCGTCGTCTCGTAGCCGGTCACGTGCTGCACGAAGCGCCGGCCGTTGGCCGGCATGTCGTGCACCAGTTCCGGCTTCTGCACCTGCAGCCGCCCGTAGTCGATCAGGTTTATGTCGGCGCGAAGCCCCGGCGCGAGCCGGCCGCGATCCGCGAGCCCGAAGAAATCGGCGGTCTCGCTGGTCTGCCGCTTGATCAGCATTTCCACCGGCAGCTTCGGCCCGCGCGAGCGGTCGCGGCTCCAGTGGGTGAGCATGAACGTCGGCACGCCGGAATCGACGATCGAGGTGCAATGCGCGCCGCCGTCGCTCAAGCCAAGCAGACAGGCCGGGTCGTTGAGCATTTCCAGGATCGGCGCGTGGTCGCCGGTGACATAATTCACCACCGGGAAATAGAGATACTGGCCTTCCTCGATAATGGTGTCGTAGGCCACTTCGTCGGGCGGGCGGCCGGTGCGCGCGGCAATGGCGGCGACGCTCTTTTCCGGGCCCAGCTCGTAATCCGGCGGATTGCCCATGACGTAGAACCGTTCCCACTTCCTGGTGACGGCCTGGCGGAACTGCGCGAGCTTGGCGACTTCGGCGTCCGAGGGTTTCTCGGCGAGGATTTGCGCCCGTACGGCCGGATCGCGCAGCCGCCGGCGCTGCTCCTCGATCGGCAGGCTTTCAAGCTTCTTATAGCTCGGCCGCACCGTGAACGGATTGAGCGCGGTGCCGATGCCCATCATGACGCCGATCGGGCGGCCGGCCATCTGCGCGGTAATCGGCAGACCTTGCGCGCGCATTTCGTGCACGGCCTTGATCAGGCGGCGCCAGCGCTGCGGATCCTCGTAGCGGTCGGTGAGCAGGAACCAGATCGGGCGGCCGGTATCGTTGGCGAGCTTGCGCATCCAGCGCAGCTCGAATTCCTCGTCGTCGAAGTCGGAGTTCATGCCGAAGGCGCCGGTGCCGGTGACGCCGAGCGCGGAGCCGATGCCGAGCAATTCGTGATCGTCGGCGTCGCGCGACGGCACGAGTTCGCCGTCCGGCGTCTTGTGCGAGTCGGTGCGCGAAGTGGTGAAGCCGAAGGCGCCGCATTGCAGCGCCTCGACGGTGAGGCGGCGCATTTCGGCGATGTCGTCGGGCGTCGCCGGCTCGCGGCGCAGCGCGCGGTCGCCCATGACATAGACGCGGGTCGGCAGATGGGCTGCCTGCGCGGCGATGTCGATCGCGCGCGGCCGCCGCTCAAGCTCGTCCATGAATTGCGGGAACGTCTCCCACTCCCAGCTCAGGCCCGCTGCGAGCACCGGATTGGGAATTTCCTCGACGCCTTCCATCAAATCCATCAGCGCGCCGCGGTGCTCTTTCTTCACCGGCGCGAAACCCACGCCGCAATTGCCGAACATCACCGTAGTGACGCCGTGCCAGCACGATGGCGACAATAGCGGGTCCCACATCGCCTGGCCGTCATAATGAGTGTGCACGTCGACCCAGCCGGGCGTGACCAGAAGGCCGTTGGCGTCGACGTCGCGCCGGGCCGGTCCGTGCTTGCCGCCGACGGCGGCAATGCGGCCGTCCGCAATGGCGACGTCGCCGGTATAAGACGCCCTGCCGGTGCCATCGACGATGGTGCCGCCGCGAATGACGATGTCGTGCATGAGAGCCGCTCCTTGGCTGCGACTTAGCGCTGACTTGATGCTGAATTTTTCGCCATGATGCACCCACGCCGAAGCTCGCGCAATGCGCCGTTAACGCTTCGTTCACCATAACCTTCTAACGAGCGAACAGGGGCGGACGCCACGGAGAACACCCATGCACAAGACATTTCTGACGGCGCTCGCTGCGGCAACGATTTTCGCAATTGGAATGCCCGCCGACCGGGCCGTGGCGAACGCGGCGACGATGTCTCCGGTCGTTGCCGTTGCAAGTTCGTCGCTGGTTCGCGAGGCCGCGATCATCTGCGGCGGCAATGGCTGCAATCCGGTCCACACCAAGGCGGACAAGCGGCGCCAGTATAAGCCGCTCGGCTACACCAAGCCGCTTCGGCAAAGCGCCAAATCCTCCTGCGTCGGGATCGCCTGACGCCGACTAGGCGGTCTTACCGGATAGATGTTCGTTCCAGCATCGACCCCGCGCTAAGGATGTTTATCCCGCGTCGCCGGTCGTTTGCAGCAAGACATTTTTATTGCGACGGCGACCGTGCCAAGTCATTGAATCTTTGGCCCTAATACGCCAATTCAAGCACCCGATCTGCCTCTTGCGGGCCCTCAGGTGCTGCCATGATCGCCATCCCGAACATCGTCCTTTTTGCCGGACTATTGATCGGCCTCGTCTTCGGCGCGGTCGGTCTGCTCAGTGGATTTTGCCTCACCAGCGGTTTGCGCAATTGGTGGACGCAAGGCGATGGCCGCCTGGTGCGCAGTTTTGCATTGGCGCTCGCCGTGGCGATTGCTGGAACGCAGTTTTTGGCCGCGGGCGGCTTGGTCGACCTCTCGCAGTCGATCTATCTGCAGCCGGCATTCTCCGCGCCGCTGATGCTGTTCGGCGGCCTGTTGTTCGGCTACGGCATGGTGGCCGCGAATGCCTGTGCGTCGCGCGCTTTGGTGCTGCTCGGTCGCGGCAATCTGCGCTCGCTCGTGGTCGTCGCCACGGTTGGGGTGACTGCCGAGATAACCCTGAAGGGCCTGATCGCGCCGCTGCGTCTTGCCACGCTGCATTGGTCGCAGATGACGCTGCATGACATTTCCGTGCCGGCTTTGATCTCCGCATGGGGTCCAAGCGAATCGGTCGCGCGATTCCTCGCCGTCGCGCTGACCAGTGGCGCGCTGGCGGTGTTTGCCTTGGCTTATGCGCCGTTCCGGCAAACCAAAGGGCAGATCGCAGCGGCCATAGCGATCGGGCTTTTGATCCCCGCGGGCTGGCTCGCCACCGGTTACCTTGGCGACGACCCGTTCAATCCGGCGCCGGTGGCGTCGATGACGTTCGTCGCGCCGATCGCCGACACGCTGCAATATGCGATGCTGTCGACCGGCTCGACGCTGAGCTTCGGCATCGTCGTGGTCGCCGGCGTGCTGCTCGGCAGCTTCGGCACCGCACTTGTCACGCGCCGCTTTGAACTGGAAGGTTACAGCTCGACGCGTCACATGCTGCGTTCGATCGGCGGAGCGGCGCTGATGGGTTGCGGCGGCGCCCTGGATTATGGCTGCACCATCGGTCAAGGCCTGACCGGGCTCTCGACATTGGCGGTGCCGTCGGTCTTGGCGGCAACCGGAATTCTGCTCGGCGCCGCGGCAGCGTTGCGCAGCCCGGTGCGCATTGCGACATTGGCGACCGCGTAAGCGGCGCCGACGAAACTAAGCCGCCACCGAAGCGCTGGCGCGCGCGTCCGCCAGCACCATATCCGCGCCCTTCTCGCCGATCATGACGGCGGCGGCGTTGGTGTTGCCCGAGACCACCGTCGGCATGATCGAGGCGTCGATCACGCGCAGCCGCTCGAAGCCGCGCACCCGCAAGCGCTCGTCGACCACCGCATTCGGATCGGAGCCCATGCGGCAGGTCGAAGTCGGATGATAGACCGTGGTGCCGGTTTGCCGCGCGAAGGCCAGAAGATCGGCGTCGCTGGCGCATTGCTCGCCGGGCGCCCGCTCTTCGGCGATATATTTTCGCATCACCGGCTGGTTCATGACCCGCCGCAACAGTTTCATGCCGTCAACGACGCAGTCGCAGTCGGTGCGGGCCGAAAGGTAACGCGGCTGAATCGCCGGCGGCACGCTCGGATCGCGCGATTTGATGCGCACGAAGCCGCGGCTATCCGGCCGCAATTGACAGACCGAGGCCATAAAGCCCGGGAACGGATGCAGCGTCGCACCGGCAGCGTCGGCAGAAAAGATTAGAAAGTGGAACTGCACGTCGGGCGTCGCCAAATCCGGACGGGTGCGCAGGAAAGCTCCGGCATAGCCGGCCCCGATGGTCAGAAGCCCCTTGCGCGACAGCAGATAGCGCAGTCCCGCGGCGTAGCGGTGGCGCCAATTATTGATCACGTCGTTCATGGTGATCGGTTCGCTGCAGCGATACAGCATACGGATCTGCAAATGATCCTGCAGATCGGCGCCGACGCCCGGCATGTCGGCAATAACCGTAATGCCGAGCTCGCCCAGGATTTTCTCCGGTCCCAGCCCGGACAGCTGCAACAGCTGCGGTGAGTTGAACGCGCCGCCCGAGACGATGACCTCGGCATTGGCGTGAGCGGTGTGCGTGGCATCGCCTTGACGATATTCGACGCCGACGGCGCGGCGGCCGGAAAACAGAATGCGGGTGGCGAGCGCGTTGGCAACGACAGCGAGATTTGGCCGCCGCTTCGCCTCTTTCAGATAACCGACCGCGGTCGACCAGCGGCGTCCGTTTCTTGCCGTCAATTGAAAATATCCCGCGCCCTCCTGGGTCGGACCGTTGAAATCGTCGTTGCGCGGGAAACCGGATTTTTGCGCCGCCTCGATAAAGGCCTCGCATAAAGGGTGCGGCTCGCACACATCGGAGACTTTCAGATGCCCACCCACCCCGTGCAATTCGTCACCGCCGCGCTCCTGATCCTCGGCGCGCCGGAAATACGGCAGCACGTCGTTAAACGACCAGCCGGCATTGCCCAACTGCCGCCAATGGTCGTAGTCCTCGTGCTGGCCGCGGATGTAGAGCAGCCCGTTGATCGAGCTCGATCCGCCCATCACTTTGCCGCGCGGCTGGATCACCCTGCGGTTGTTGAGCTCGGGCTCAGGCTCGGTCGTATAGAGCCAGTTTACCTTGGGATTCGAGAACAGCTTGCCATAGCCAAGCGGAATATGAATCCAGATGTTGCGGTCGGGGCCGCCGGCCTCCAAGAGCAGCACGCGATGCCGGCCGGACGCGGTGAGCCGGTTGGCCAGCACGCAGCCGGCCGAGCCGGCGCCGACAATAATGTAGTCGAAAGACGCCATTTCCTTGGTCGCTGGCATAGGATCCCCCGGACGACGAGAAATGTCCTCCATTCTCATCGCGCTAAATCGCAAGTATACATTTCCTTATGCCCCGCGCAGCGGGGAAGGATAAGAACCCCGGGAGGGACTGCGTGAACAAGTTCGGCATCGGTCAGCCTGTACCGCGGGTCGAGGATCCCCGCTTCATCACCGGCCGCGGCCGCTACGTCGACGATTTCGATCTGCCGCAGCAGGCTTTCGGCGTCGCGGTTATGTCACCGCATGCCCACGCCCGCATCAAAGGAATCGATACCGCAAAAGCTAAGGCGGCCCCGGGCGTTCTTGCCGTGCTGACCGGCGCCGATGTCAAAGCCGACGGCCTCGGCGGGCTGGCGCCGCCGATGCCCGAAGACATGGGCGGCCCGAAGGGCTTCCGCACGTTACTGGCGATCCTTGCGACCGACAAAGTGCGCGCCGTCGGCGAGCGCGTCGCTTTTGTCGTCGCCGAGACGCTCGCCCAGGCCAGGGACGCCGCCGAGCTGATCGAGATCGACTACGAGCCGCTGCCTGCAGTGATCACCGCCGAGGAAGCGGTCAAGCCAGGCGCGCCGGCGGTGTGGAACGAGGCGCCGAACAACGTCTCCTTCACCTTGATGATGGGCAACAAGGACGCGACCGAAGCGGCTTTCGCCACTGCCAAGCACATCGTCTCGCTCAAGCTCAACAACACGCGCATCACCGCCAATTCGATCGAGCCGCGCGCCGCGATCGGGCACTATCATCCCGACAGCGACGCCTACACGCTCTACTCCACCTCGCAGAACCCGCACGGCACCCGCTCGTCGGTCGCCGGCCAGGTGCTGAGAATTCCCGAGACCAAACTGCGCGTGATCTCGCCCGACGTCGGCGGCGGCTTCGGCATGAAGCATGGCGGCTATCCCGAAGACGCGCTGGTGGTATGGGCGTCGCGCC
Organism: uncultured Alphaproteobacteria bacterium; assembly: GCA_963780925.1. Taxonomy (GTDB): domain Bacteria; phylum Pseudomonadota; class Alphaproteobacteria; order Rhizobiales; family Xanthobacteraceae; genus BOG-931. The sequence goes on from CAWAEV010000022.1 coordinate 30,721, forward strand.
GGGTCGGCGGGCGTCCGGTCAAATGGGTGTCGACGCGCTCGGAGGCGCTGCTCGGCGACTCGCAGGGCCGCGACCAGATCGTCACCGGCGAGCTGGCGCTCGACGAGCGGGGCAAGATTTTGGGGCTGCGCGTCAACGCCTTGCACGCCATGGGCTCGCACGTGTTCGGCGCGGCGATGGTGGTGCCGCTGTTTGCGATGCGGCTGGCGCCCGGAGTTTATCAGGTCCCGGCGGTGCATGCCGTGGCGAGAGCCGTGTTCACCAATACTATTCCGCTGGCGCCCTATCGCGGCGCCGGCCGGCCGGAAGCGACCTATCTGATCGAGCAATTGCTCGACCGCGCCGCACGCGTTATCGGCATCGATCCGGTCGAGATCAGGCGGCGCAATTTCATTCCGGCCGCCGCCATGCCGTACAAGATCGGTACCGGCATCACCTACGACAGCGGCGATTTCGTGCACGTGATGGACGAATGCTTGAAGCTCGCCGACTGGAACGGCTTTTCCAAGCGCGCCGCGGAATCGAAGAAGCAGGGCAAGCTGCGCGGCCGCGGCATCGGTTATTTCCTCGAAGAAGCCGCGGTGTTCAACGACCGCATGGTGCTGCGCTTCGATCCGAGCGGCATGTTGACGATCCTTGCCGGCACGCATTCGCACGGCCAGGGCCATCAGACCGTCTATGCGCAGATGGTGACGGAATGGCTCGGCGTGCCGTTCGAGAACATCCGCTTCGTGCAGGGCGATACTGACGCAGTGCCGATCGGCCGCGGCAGCTACGGCTCGCGCAGCATGCATGTCGGCGGCAACGCGCTCAAACGCGCCGCCGACAATATCGTCGAGAAGGCGAAGCCAATGGCGGCGATGATGCTGGAGGCCGCGGCGGGCGACATCGAGTTCAAGGACGGTTCGTTCCGCATCGTCGGCACCGACCGCGCGCTCAAGCTGACCGACGTCGCCAAGGCGTTCTACCGGCCGGCGATGCTGCCGCCGCAGTTCGACGTCGGCCTGGAAGCCTCCGGCACCTTTGCCGCCGAGCCGCCGAACTATCCGAACGGCTGCCACCTCTGCGAGGTCGAGGTCGATCAGGAAACCGGCGCGGTAACGCTCGCCCGCTATGCCGCGGTCGACGACGTCGGCAAGATCATGAATCACCTGCTCTGCGAGGGGCAAATCCACGGCGGCGTGGCGCAGGGCGTCGGCCAGGCTTTGATGGAAGCGATCGTGTTCGACGGCGCGGGCCAGCTCGTCACCGGCAGCTTCCAGGATTACGCCATGCCGCGCGCCGAGGATTTCCCCGAACTGAATTCGGAACTGACCGAGGTGCCGGCGCGAACCAATCCGCTCGGTGTCAAAGGCGCGGGCGAAGCCGGCGCTACCGGAGCGCCGCCTGCGGTCATCGGCGCCATTCTCGATGCGTTAAAACCGCTCGGCATCGAGCATATCGACATGCCGGCAACGCCGAGCCGGGTATGGGCGGCGATCAACGCGCGTGGCGCGCGAAAAGAAGCGGCAGAATAACATATCGTTTCTTCGTCATATCGGGTGGGAGGGAATCGCATGCGCAAGCTCGTCGCTCTCGTACTGATATTATTCGCGCTTGGGGTCGTCGGCGCCGCCGCCGATACCTTCCCGACGCACACCATCACCATCATCGTGCCCTATCCGGCCGGCGGACCGACCGACACGATCGCGCGCATCTTGGCCGAACGGATGCAGCTGCCGCTCGGCCAGAGCGTGATCATTGAAAACATCGGCGGCGCCGGCGGCAGCATCGGCGTCGGCCGCGTTGCGCACGCGACGCCTGACGGCTACACGCTCAGCATCGGCCATACGCAAACCCACGTCTTCAATGCGTCGATATTGAAGCTCGACTACGACGTCGTGAACGATTTCGCGCCGATCTCGCTGATCGCCGACACGCCAATCTGGATCGTCGTAGGCAAAACAGTGCCGGCCAATGACGTAAAAGGTTTCATCGCCTGGCTTAAGGCTAAGAACGGCAACGCGACGATGGGAACGGTCGGCATTGGCAGCCCATCGGAATTTGCCGCGCGAATTTTCCAGAAAGCGACCGGCACGTCATTTCAATTGGTGCCCTATGCGGCGCGGCACCGCTGGTGCAGGACATGCTCGGCGGACACATCGACTTTGCGTTCGGTCAAGCGGCGGGCTATGTGACGAACGTCCAGAGCGGCCAGTTTAGAGCCATTGCGGTGTAGCAACCCAAACGCTGGTGGGCGGCGCCCGATGTGCCAACGCTCGACGAACTCGGCTTGAAAAATATCGACGCGAGCTTTTGGCACGGCCTCTGGGCGCCCAAGGGAACACCGCCAGACGTCATCGCCAAGCTCAATTCGGCGGTCCGTGATGCCTTGGCCGATCCCGGCGTGCAGGAGCGCTTCAAGAAACTGGGCCAGGAAATCTGGCCGCCGGACTATCAGACGCCGCAAGCCTTAGCGGCAAAACAAAAAGCCGAGATCGCCAAATGGACGCCGATCATCAAAGCGACCGGCATTACCGTGCAGTGACGAAACTGCGCGCGAATAAAAGCCAAGGAATTTGGACATGAACGCACCCGCGAATCTTTTCACTGACGGCAAGGCCTATGAGCGGCTGATGGGCCGTTGGAGCCAATTGGCCGGCGCAAGATTTCTCGATTGGCTCGACCCGCCTCAGAGGTCTGCACTGGGTCGACGTCGGCTGCGGCAACGGCGCCTTTACCGAAGTGCTGATCGCGCGCGCTTCGCCGAGCGCCGTCACTGGCATCGACCCCTCGGACGGCCAGATCGATTACGCGCGAACGCGGCCGGGCACGAAGCTCGCGCAATTTCGCGTCGCCGACGCGCAGGTCTTGCCGTTCGCGGACGACAGTTTCGACGCTGCATCGATGGCTCTGGTCATCACCTTCCTGAGCGATCCGGAGAAAGCGGCGCGCGAAATGGCGCGCGTTGTGAAGCCGGGCGGCATCGTCGCCACGTATATGTGGGACATTCCGGGCGGCGGTTTTCCGATCCGGCCGCTTGCTGCGGCGATGAAATCCTTGGGCCTGGAGGAACCGATGCGGCCGAATGTCGAGGCGTCGCGGCGCGACGACCATGCAAGCGTTCTGGCACCAGGCCGGGTTGCAACCCATCGACACCACGGTGATCCGGATCCGCGTGGCGTATGCCGATTTCGACGATTTCTGGGCTTCGAGCAGCGCGCCGATCGGACCCTCGGGTAAGGAACTCGCGGCGCTGTCGCCGGACATGATCGAGCAACTCAAAGCGCGACTGCGCGAGGAGCTGCCGATCGCGGCCGACGGCAGCATCGCTTACGAGGCCTTCGCCAATGCGGTGAAGGGCCGGGTTCCAGCTGAGCGTCGCTGAGCGCATCGCTTCGCCTCCCACGCAAGCGGGCCTATATCTTCCGACATTACCAACAGCAGATTTACGAAGACGACATTTTTTCGTCATGCGCACGCAATAGCGTCAACGCGCTGAAAGGCGCAGCGAGATATTCATCGGCATCTGCGGACACAGAAGAGCTCTATCCAATGACGTGGATCGACGTTCTTGGCTACGCGGCCTCCGCCAGCGTCCTCGCTACGTTCTGCATGAGCACAATGGTGCCGCTGCGCATCATCGCCATTGGCAGCAATGTCCTATTCATAGCCTTCGGCGCGCTGGCTCACATCTATCCGGTTCTCGTGCTGCATATTGTTTTACTGCCGGTCAACACGATGCGCCTGATCCAGATTTTACGGCTGATCAAAGGAGTTAAAGCCGCTCACGTCGGGGATCTGTCGGTCGAAAGTTTGCTGCCGTTCATGTCGCGGCGCTTCGTCAAAGCCGGACAAACCTTGATGATCAAAGGCGACAACGCCGATCGCATGTATTATCTGGTCAACGGCAAAATGGAAATTCGCGAGCTTGGCAAGATTTTGGAACCCGGTGCGGTGCTCGGCGAGATCGGCGTTTTTGCGCGCGACCAGAAACGAACGGCGACGGTCGCCTGTATCAGCGATTGCGAACTCTACGAGCTGAGCGAAAGCAAGGCGAAGCAGCTTTATTTTCAGGACCGCTCGTTTGGACTGGCCGTGCTTCAGCTCATCATCGCCCGCCTGATGGAAAACATGCAGCTCGGGCGGACCGTGCCTCAAGACAATGAGAAAGAGGACGCGGCCGCAGCTTGATCGCATCCATGAACGGGCGTGACAAGGCTGACGCCGATCTCAGCGCATCGTCTCCGGCATGATCGCCTGGCGGCCGAGCTGTTGCCAGGCCGCCGGCGCGCCGGCGTTTTTCGCCGCTTGTGCGGACGGCAATGTCTCGTCCCACTTCATGGCGATGAAACGCTGGCCGTTGACGCCGTCGGAAGCGTTCGAGCACAGCCACAGAAGCGGCGCCACCATCACCGCCGGAGCGATGAGCTTGGAGCGGTCCGGCTCGGTGGTTCGCGACACCAGGCGCGTATCGGCCGCGCCGCCCGGCACCAGCACGTTCGCGGTGACGCCGGTGCCTTCCAGCTCGTGCGCCAAGGCGGTGAGCAGCGCCTCGTTGGCGGCCTTGGACGCGCCGTAAGGCTGCATCAGGCTGCGCCACATCGTGTCGAGGCTCGTCGTCACGTTGATGATGCGGCCCCAGCGCTGCGCCAACAGCGTCGGCAATGCCGCCCGCGTCATCAGGAAGGGGGCGACGACGTTGACCTCGACGACGCGGCGAAATTCTTCCGGCGTGGTCTCCCAAATTTTACCGGCCGGCTGGCCCTCCCGCCGCAACAGGCCGGTGCTGATCCCGGCATTGTTGATCAGGACGTCGAGGCGGCCGAATCGCTCGGCGGTGGCGCGTAGGATTTTCGGAGCGCTGTCGTTCCAGGTGACGTCGGCAACGATGCCGTTAAAGCGCTCGCCCGCGCCGCGGTCTTCCGCGGCGTCCTGGGTTTCCTCGAGCGCCGGCCCGTCGAGCTCGACCGCGGCGACGCTGGCGCCGGCGTCGAGCAATCCGAGCGTCATCACCCGGCCAAGGCCGCGCCCGGCGCCGGTCACGATCGCGACTTTTCCGTCGAGTGCCCCAGCCATCATCAACCCTTCCCTCGGCAATACGCCACTATAAATGATTGCGGATGAGCGCACCGGCCCCGGCACATCAAGGCTGTCACCCTTTGGGCCGCATCCAGCTTCAATGCCCAGGTTTGCCTGATTTTACTGGCATATTTGTGAATTGGCCGGGTTCCCGCCCTTTAGCGGCCGGTTGCGCGGGACCGCCCTGACGCCTATATTCCAGCCGCTTTCCAGTCATCTTCGATGACGTTGAGTGGCTTCGCCCGGCCGGGCGGGCGGAGCACAGAGGAGATTTATCTATGGCGACCGCGCCCTTGATGCCCAAAGCGACAGCCGTGTGGCTCGTTGAAAATACGTCGCTGTCATTCGACCAGATCGCGCAGCTCTGCAACCTGCATCCGCTGGAAGTGAAGGCGATCGCCGACGGCGACGCCGCGCAAGGCATCAAGGGGCTCGATCCGATCCTCACCGGCCAATTAACGCGCGAGGAAATCCAAACTGCCGAGGCCGACCCGAACTACAAGCTGCATATCGCCGAGCCCAAGACCCGCCTGCCCGAGGCCAAGCCGAAAAAGGGCCCGCGCTATACGCCGGTATCGCGCCGCCAGGACCGGCCGAACGCGATCCTGTGGCTGGTGCGCAATCATCCCGAGCTCAAGGACAGCCAGATCATGCGGCTCGTCGGCACCACCAAATCGACCATCGCCGCGATCCGCGACCGCACGCACTGGAATTCCGCCAATCTGACGCCGCTCGATCCGGTGACGCTCGGGCTGTGCTCGCAGATCGATCTCGACCTCGAAGTGCAGAAGGCGGCCAAGGAAAAGCCCGTTCCGGTGGAGGAGCAGGGCGCGACGCTGTTGCCCGCTTCCGTCACCACCGCGCCGAAAGAAGAGCCGGAAGAGCCGACGCCCGCGGAGACGAAGAAGGTCGAAGAGCTCGACGTCAATGCGGTGTTCGCCAAGCTCAAGCAGCTCGGCGGCAAGGCGGAGTAATTGTTTTTCCTCCCCCGCTGCGCGGGGGCGGAAAACGTCCCTACCCCCGATCGTTCCTTAGCACCACGCAGGCGCCGCCGGCGGCGATCAGCTTGTTGCAGAATTTTTCCAGATAGCGCCGGTCGTCGTCGGCGATGCGAATGTTGTAGCGCAAGGCGGCGCCCAAGCCGATGCCGCGGCTCCTGATAACGATCGGCTCGCGATCGCCGATCTGGGATGCGTATTTCTTCTGGATCATGCGATAGATCGCCCAGGCCTTGCTCTCCGACCAATTTGCCGTGAGCTGCGCGCCCCAGCGCGGCACGTAAGCGGCCATGCGTTGCGCCTCCGCCTTCGGCGCCAGGATCAGATTGGCAAGCCGCGTGCACGGCACGCCCTGCGGAATCGTGGTCTCCGCCGTCTTCGGCGGCGACGGCGAGGCCCATTCGTCGGCGGTCCAGCCGGTGATGATGGCGACATAATTACGCGTCTCGCTCCGGCAGCGGACGTTTATTGGCAAGGAAAGCGCTGACGCGTCCGGGGCCGGCATTATAAGCCGCCGCGGCCAGCCCGAGATTGCCGAATTTTTGTTCCAGGTCGCGCAGATAGCTCGCCGAATCTTTCAGCGCCTCGATCGGATCGAACGGATCGACCAGCCCGCGATAATCCGCCGTCGCCGGCATGAATTGCGCGATGCCCTCGTGCGCCCTTGCGGCTCACCGCCTGCGCATTGAAGCGGCTCTCCTGCCAGATGACGCGGGCGAAGAACTCGACCGGAAGCTGGTTCTCGGCGGCGTCCTGTTCGATGGCGCGGCAGATGTCGTCGGCGCTGGGGGGAGTGTTCGGAGCGGTGGGTTGGCTAGCGGGTGTCGGCGGTGGAGGCTGGGTCTGCGCGGGAGCGGACTTGTTTTGATCAGCGGATGGGATCGCTGGCGACTGCGCGCTCGCGGCTGCACCGCACAGCGTCAAGCCAAGCACGACCAACCATCCAATAAAACGCGGCATGCCCGATAACGTACAAAATCGGCCAAAGTGCCGCTACCGAACCCGTAGGATGGGCAAAACGAAGCGTGCCCATACGCTGATTTGCAGTATGCGTTGACGCTACCGTCGGCGCGGCGCGCCTTTGCTCGCCGTGCAAATCCTTAGCCCCCTACACCCTTCCCCTTCAGCGCACTGCCGATCTCATCGAGGATCACCGGATCGTCGATGGTCGCCGGCATCTGCCAGTCGTCGCCGTCGGCGATTTTCTTGATCGTGCCGCGCAGGATTTTGCCGGAGCGCGTTTTCGGTAGCCGCGCCACCGTAATCGCAAGCTTGAACGCGGCGACCGGTCCGATCTTTTCGCGGATGAGCGCGATGCACTCCTTCTCGATCTCGGTCGGCGGCCGGTTGACGCCGGATTTGAGCACGATGAAGCCGCACGGCACTTCGCCCTTGAGCTCGTCCTTGATGCCGAGGACGGCGCATTCGGCGACGTCCTGGTGCGAGGCGAGCACTTCCTCCATGCCGCCGGTCGACAGCCTATGTCCGGCGACATTGATGATGTCGTCGGTGCGGCCCATGACGAACACGTAGCCCTCTTCGTCCTTAAATCCGGCATCGGCGGTTTTGTAATAGCCGGGAAATTCGTCGAGATAGCTCTCGCGCATGCGCGCATCGGCCTGCCACAGTGTCGGCAGGCAGGCCGGCGGCAGCGGCAGCCGGACCACGATCGAGCCCATTTTGTTCGCCGCCACTTCGTGGCAGCCCTCGTCGACGATGCGCACGTCGTAGCCCGGCATCGGCACCGTCGCCGAGCCGTATTTCACCGGCAACGTGCCCAGCCCGACCGGATTGCCGGCGATGCACCAGCCGGTCTCGGTTTGCCACCAATGATCGAGCACCGGGATTTTCAGGAGATTCTCCGCCCAGGCCACGGTGTCGGGATCGGCGCGCTCGCCGGCGAGAAACAGCGTGCGGAATTTTTTCAGATCGTAATTGGCGAGCAATGCTCCCTTCGAGTCCTCCTTCTTAATGGCACGAAATGCGGTCGGCGCCGTGAACATCGCGGCGCAACTGTGCTCGGCGATGACACGCCAGAACGCGCCGGCGTCGGGCGTGCCGACCGGCTTGCCCTCGTAGAGGATGGTGGTGCAGCCATGCAGGAGCGGCGCATAGACGATGTAGGAATGGCCGACCACCCAGCCCACGTCGGAGGCCGCCCAATAGACTTCGCCGGGCTCGACGCCGTAGAGATTTTTCATCGACCATTTCAGCGCGACCATGTGGCCGCCATTGTCGCGCACCACGCCCTTCGGCCGCCCGGTCGTGCCCGACGTGTAGAGAATGTAGAGCGGATCGGTTGCCGCCATCCGCTCGCAAGTCCAAGCGGAGCGGGCGTGAACGAGCGCGTGGTCGCGCAACTTCGCCCAGTCGCGGTCGCGGCCTTCGATCAGTGCCGCTTCCGACTGCGGCCGTTGCAGGATCAGGCAAGCATCGGGCTTGTGCTTGGCGAGCGCAATCGCCTCATCGAGCAGCGGCTTGTAGTGGACGACGCGGCCGGGCTCCAGCCCGCAGCTTGCCGAGAGAATGATTTTTGGCGTGGCGTCGTCGATCCGCGTCGCCAATTCGCGCGCGGCGAAACCGCCGAACACCACCGAATGAATGGCGCCGATGCGCGCGCAGGCGAGCATGGCGATCACCGCTTCCGGCACCATCGGCATGTAAAGGATGACGCGGTCGCCTCTGCCGACGCCGAGATCGCGCAACATGCCGCCGAGCACCTGCGTTTCGGTGAGCAGGCGATGATAGGTGATGGTGCGCTTTACGCCGGCAAGCGGCGAATCGTAGATGATCGCGGCCTGCTCGCCGCGCCCGGCATCGACATGGCGGTCGACTGCGTTGAAGCAGGTGTTGCACACCCCGTCCGGAAACCAGCGGCCGTAAATTCCCGCCTTCGGATCGAACACGGTTTTCGGCGTCTCGAACCAATCGATGTCGGCCGCCGCTTCGCCCCAAAAGCCTAAAGGATCGCGCTGCCAGCGCGCGTAAACCTCGTGATAGCGGCTCGAACGGGCGTCCATGGCGTTGCCTCCGGCAATTGGTCGTACTCTCAGCCCCATGGCTGCCGCGACGCAAGAGCGGCATGCATCACGGCACTGGCCCCGGGCGGGCGCTTTGATCTATGTCACGACGGCCCGCCGCCTCATCACTTTAATCCCACCGTGATCACCGATCCGCTGTTCTATGTTCTCGCCATCCCGGCCGTGACGCTGCTCGGCCTCGGCAAAGGCGGCTTTGCCGGCCTTGGCATGGTGGCGACGCCGATGCTGGCGCTCGTGGTGCCGCCGCTGCAGGGCGCGGCAATCATTTTGCCGCTGTTGATCATTCAGGATGCGATCTCGGTGTGGACTTACCGCCGCACCTGGAGCGCGTGGAACTTGAAAGTTCTGGTGCCAGGCGCCGCGATCGGCATGGGCGCCGGCACGCTGTTCGCAAGCCACATCTCCAACGCCGCAATCGAGCTTATGGTCGGCAGTATCGGCTTTGTCTTCGTCATTTACAGGTGGCTGAACGCCTGGCTCATCAAGTGGCTTCGCCCGGCCGCCGTCCTCGCGAATGTTGGGGACGGCCGCCCGCACCCGGTCCTGGGGGTGTTTTGGGGCTCGCTTGCCGGCTTCATGTCGCTGCTGGTCAATGTCGGCGCGCCGCCCTATCAGATCCACATCTTGCCGCAGCGCCTCGACAAGCTCACTTTGGTCGGCACCACCACGATCTTTTTCGCCTTCATGAACGAAATGAAGATCGTGCCCTATTTCGTGCTGGGGCAGTTTTCCGCGCGTAATTTTACGACCTCCTTGGCGCTGTTGCCGCTCGCGGTCGCTGCCAATTATCTCGGTATCTGGCTGGTGCGAAAGACACCCACCGAGCGGTTCTACCAGATCGCCTACGGACTGATGTTTCTGATCTCGCTCGCGCTGTTGTGGCAAGGCTGGCGCAGCGAAACGTGAGCCACGGATAGGGCAAGCGATCTTTCTTTACTCGCACTTCGCTATTCGCCGGTTGGCATATTTGCTAGGCTTGAGAAAACGGTAGGGAGGAAAACCATGGCGACGCCCTACGACACCGACCTTCCCCGCAATGCGGCGAACTTCCAGCCGCTGACCCCGCTGTCGTTTCTCGCCCGCGCGGCCGAGGTCTATCCGGACCAGATTGCGATCGTGCATGGCGCCCGGTCGTGGACCTACGCTGAGTTCTATGCGCGGGCGCGACGGCTTGCTTCGGCGCTCGTCAAACGCGGCATCAAGCGCGGCGATACGGTCGCGGCAGTGCTGCCGAATGTGCCCGCCATGCTCGAAGCGCACTACGGCGTGGCCATGGCCGGCGCCGTGCTCAACACCATCAATACGCGGCTCGATGCCGCCATTGTCGGCTTCACGCTCGACCACGGCGAAGCCAAGGTTTTGCTCGCCGACCGCGAATATTCCAAAGTGGTGAAGGACGCTTTGGCGCGCTGCAAAGCCAGCCGCTGGTCATCGACCATGACGATCCGGAATATACCGGTTCGGGCGAGCGGCTCGGCAATCTCGACTACGAGGATTTTCTGCGCGAGGGCGATCCCACTTTCGCCTGGCTGATGCCGCAGGACGAGTGGGACGCAATTACGCTCAATTACACCTCCGGCACCACCGGCGATCCCAAGGGCGTCGTCTATCATCACCGCGGCGCTTATCTCTTGGCGATGGCGAACGTCATCACCTGCGGCATGGGCAAGCATCCGGTCTATCTGTGGACGCTGCCGATGTTCCACTGCAACGGCTGGTGCTTTCCGTGGACGCTGTCGGTGGTCGCCGGCACCCATGTCTGCCTGCGTGCAGTCCGCGCCGCGCCGATCTACGACGCCATCGCCGCGCACAAGGTCACGCATCTGTGCGGCGCGCCGATCGTGATGTCGACGCTGCTCAACGCAGCGGAACATGAGAAGAAGCCGTTGCCGCACGGCGTCGAATTCATCACCGCCGCGGCGCCGCCGCCGGAATCGGTGCTGGCGGCGATGAAATCGGCCGGCTTCAACGTCACCCATGTCTATGGCCTGACCGAAACCTACGGGCCGGCCAGCGTCAACGACTGGCATCGCGAATGGGACGCGCTCGACGGCTCCGAGCAGGCGGCCAAAAAAGCGCGGCAGGGCGTGGCCTATCCGGTGCTCGACGCGCTCGACGTGCTCGACCCCGCGACCATGCAACAGGTCGCGCGCGACGGCGCGACGCTCGGCGAAGTGATGTTCCGCGGCAATGTGGTGATGAAAGGCTATCTGAAGAACAAAGCCGCCACCCGGGCCGCGTTCTCGGGCGGCTGGTTTCATTCCGGCGATCTCGGCGTCATCCACCCTGACGGCTACATCCAACTCAAGGACCGCTCCAAGGACATCATCATTTCCGGCGGCGAGAACATTTCCTCGATCGAAGTCGAGGACGCGCTGTACAAGCACCCCGCCGTGCAGGTGGTCGCCGTGGTCGCCAAGCCCGACGAGAAATGGGGCGAGACGCCCTGCGCCTTCGTCGAATTAAAATCGGGGGCGACGGCCAGCGCCGAGGAGCTGATCGCCTGGTGCCGCGACCACCTCGCGTCTTACAAATGCCCGCGCAGCATCGTGTTCGCGGAAATTCCGAAGACCTCGACCGGCAAGCTGCAAAAATTTAAGCTACGCGAGGTGGTGAAGGGAATGTGAAATACGCCGCTCATTTCCCCGCAAGGGGAAGCCAGCCTGGTGCGTCAAAACGGAAATAAAGAACGCCGGGTCCCTGCCTGCGCAGCGACGAGCACAAGAAAATATAACGCTTTAGCTGAACCGACTAATGGACGAGCGTGCCGAGCCTGAGCCGTTCGATCTCGTCCTTGACGTGCAATTTTTTTCGCTTGAGTTCCGCAATCTGAAGGTCGTCGGCGGAGGGGTGGGTGAGAGCTTCGTTGATTTCCAGTTCGAGCGCCTGGTGCCGTTTTTCGAGTTCCGCAAGATGCAATTCAATCGCCATGTGGCCTGCCTCCTTGCGTCAGATTTAAGCCTGATCGGATCATCCTACACCCTAACAACCGAATGCAAGGATACTCCCTTTTAGTCCTTACGAAAATCCCCCAAAGTCGCGCCTTGCATGCCCATTGTGCACAATTGTAGGGCCCGCCGTGCGGCCTTGTCGGCGATTAACCAAAACGCGATAATCTAGAGCAACTTACTTGGTCTCTGCGCTGGCGGCCGAGCGGCCGCAACGCAGGTCCGATATTGGCTCCGACCAAGGCGGCGATGACAAAAGAGGAAGAACGCGAGCTTCGGGGGCAGCTGGCGCGCCTGCAGCAGGAGCATCGCGACCTCGATGCCGCGATTGCGGCACTGCAGGAATCGCCGGGCTCCGACCTCATCCAGGTGCAGCGGTTGAAGAAGCGCAAGCTGCAACTGCGCGACCGCATCACTTTCATCGAAGACCAGTTGACGCCCGATATTATCGCTTAGGTTTAGCCCGCCGGCCGTTGCTTGCGTTCGGCCTTGCGCGCGTACATCGCCGCGTCGGCGCGCGTCAGCACTTCGGCGGGACTATCGAGGCGCCCTAGCAGCGCGACGCCCGCGGAAGCGCCGACGACGAAGGTCGAGGCGCCCCAGCGAACTTCGCTGGAATAGACCGCGGCTTCAATCGCGGCGGCCTTGGCGGCCGCGGCGGCGTCGCCGACATTCCACAACAGCACGGCGAATTCGTCGCCGCCGACGCGCGCCACGACATCGGAGGCGCGCACGTTGCGCAAGAGCGCCGCCGCGATCGTCTTGAGCACGGCGTCGCCGGCGGCGTGGCCGTGGCGGTCGTTGACCGGCTTGAAACCGTCGAGATCGACATAGATCAAGGCCGCGCTGGTGCCGTAGCGCTTGACGTAAGCGAGCGAGCGCTTGAGCTCGCGCTCGAAACCGCGGCGGTTGAGGACGTCGGTCAACGGATCGATGTCGACCCGCGCTTCAAGGTCGGCGATGCGCTCGCGCGAGGTTTTGAGCTGCGCCGCCAGCGCGTCGACCTCAGCCGCGAGCCGCATGAAGCTCGAGCGTGACGGGGCTCGCGAGGATTTCGGTTCGGCGGCTTCGTCGGTTTCCGCGCGGCGCAGTTTCGGCGGCGGTCGCGGCGATACGATCGGTTTGCGGCCCGACTTCACCACCCGGTTTTTCATTGCCAGAAATCCCCGCCGCGCGAATCGCAAGCAAGCATAGCGCACGGCACATCGCCGATCAGCGCCGCCGGCAAACCGGAACCTGCTCAGATTACGAAGATTTAATTTCGCGATGGTTTGCCGGCGCTGACGGTCCGCAGCGCCGCAGCACCGCATGATTGCCGATCGCACGAAAACGGCGACAGTCCTTGATCGGGCGCTGGCAGAATCTGCAATTTGTGCAGCGCGCCATTGCTTATCGCCCAGGATCGCCCGTGGCATGGTTGGAGCAAAAAACCGGGCTTTCGAAGCGGCCGTTCTAATGATGGCTGGATTCAGGCATAATTGTTCAGTCTGCGTTCACCAATAAATGGGAACTTAAGGCACCGAGGGGCGGTTGGGGTGTGGATCAAACTCCATTGACGAGGTGATGTCATGAAAAAGATCTTGGCCGTTCTTGTTGCTGCAGCGACGGTCGCTGGAGCGTCGGTGGCAACGTCGGGCCCGGCTTTGGCTTGGCACGGCGGCTGGCACGGCGGCGGCTGGCATGGCGGCGGCTGGGGCTGGGGTGCGGGCGGTTTCGTTGCCGGCGCCCTGGTCGGCAGCGCACTGGCCTCTCCGTACGGCTACGGCTACTATCCGTATGGATATTATCCTCTATCCCTATTACGGGCGTCCCTGCGTGTGGCGGCGCTGGTGGAACGGCTACGCCTGGGTACGCGGCTGCGTTTAAGTGGCAGGCTAGGAATTTCGTTGCTGCGATTTCGCTGGAAGGTCGGCGGCGTCCCCAAGCGGGGGACGCCTTTCGTGCGAGATTACGGACACAAATGCGCTATCGGCACCAAACTTCCGCCAAATAGTCGAACTTCAATGCGTGCGAGTTCGACACAGAATTCGGGGGTTTCCGGGGCTTCCCGCTCATCCATGTTCAGATCCGGCACCCGGCCGGTCAGAAGAGGAAGACACATGCGCAAATCGATCATTGGCCTGGCGGCGGCCACCGCCGTCGGCCTCGCAACTTTAGCAGGCCCGAGCACCGCGAATGCGGGCTGCTACGGCTGCGCCGTGGGTGCGGGAGTTCTCGGCGGAGTTGTCGCCGGCGCGATCGTTGGCAGCGCCATCGCCAACAACCCGCCGCCGCCGGCCTATTATCCGCCGCCGCCGGCCGCCTATTATCCGCCGCCCCCGCCGGCCTATGGGCCCGGCTACGCCGAGCTCGCGCCTGGCTGCTATTGGGGCAAGCGCAAGGTTTGGATCGAAGGCGTAGGTTATCGCTGGCGGACCGTGCAGATCTGCCAGTAACGCGGCAGGCGCCGTGCGGCTTATCTTTAACCGAGCGAGTGCGCGTCGAATTCGACCGGCCGGCTTTTCATGAGCCGGCCGGTTTCTTTATGCCTCGCTGTTGTTTGTTCCTGCGCCCGTAAGTTTCCAGCAACTTCGTCGGTCCGCCTTTTCCATGCGACGATGCCGATAGAAACGACCACAGACGCGGTGCGGCCTCTCGCGGCAGCACGCGAGGCGATCGGCGATGCCTCTGAACGTATCGACCCAAGCCAAACTGCCCTCGAGAAGGCTCGGCGTCGCGTCGAACGGGCGCTCACCATCTCGGTGGGGCTGCTGTCACAAGCGTGGAGCAGAAAGCAGCGCCCGCGCTCGCTGTCGCGCACGATGACCGTACTCGGCTGGATCGCCGTCATCGCGGTTTGCTGCTATGTCGGCCTGGCGGCGATGATCTATTTCGCGCAGCGCTCGCTGATGTATTTCCCGGACCGGACGCACACGGCGCCGGCCGCGGCCGGCCTGCCCGAAGCGACCGAAGTGCCGCTGACTGCAGCCGACGGCGTGCCGATCCGGGTCTGGCATGTCCCGCCGCAACCGGGCAATCCGGTCATTCTTTATTTCCACGGCAATGGCGGCGCATTGAACTATCGCGTCGAGCAATTCCACCGGCTGGTCACCGCCGGCATTGGATTGGTCGCACTCGAATATCGCGGCTATGGCGGCTTGGGTGGCAGCCCGAGCGAGCAAGGCCTGATCCGCGATGCCGAGGCGGCTTATGCCTTCGCTGTCGCGCACTATCCGGCGCAACAGATCGTGCTGTGGGGGGAGTCGCTCGGCTCCGGCGTGGCGGTTGCGCTGGCGACGGAAAAGCCGGTCGGCCGCATCATCCTCGAAGCACCGTTCACCTCGGCGCTCGCTATCGCCGAACGCCAATATTGGTATTTGCCGGTGCGTTTTCTGATGCAAGACCAATTTCGCTCCGACGAGCGCATCAAAAAGGTCACTGCACCGCTCCTGATCCTGCACGGCGTGTATGATCGGATCGTGCCCTACTCCATGGGCGAGCGTCTGTTCGAACTCGCCAACAAGCCGAAGCACATCGTGCGGTTCCTCGACGGCGGCAACGGCGACCTCGACAACAACGGCGCGCTTGACGCGGTCGGGCGTTTCCTCGCCGGCGATCTGGACTAATGGATGCGGCCCAGTAGCCGGACGGCGTTCAACAGCCGCCCAGCGCGAAGATCGGCACGCCGAAAGATACAGCGAATACGGCGGCAAAGAGCGCGACTAAAATCAAGAGATAGCCCTTGAATTCGTGTGCCCTGCTGACTGTGAACGGAACCAGATAAAGCAACAACAGGAATTGAAATGTAAACAAGATTGTACCAGGTGAACTGAACACCAATCGATCGGCAAGTAATTCATGGAGCGGATGATATGCCTGCATCGCCCAAGAGAAGAGGAGCGTCAGGAAGTTGCTCGCGACATAAACGAACGCGAGATCCTGGATCATTAGTAAAAGCGTCGTCGGAGCGTTGGCCTTGCCGCCAAAAAGCCGGCATACGCCGTGGACCAGGAAACTCATAAACACCCATAGGACCGATACGACGCAAAATATCTCCACTCTAGACTGAAACGGCGGCCGACCGGGGATGAGCGCCCCGATCGTCGCTCCTAAGAAAACACTGACGATTAGAATAGGCAGCAGGTACTGGGCGTATTCGCCCTTGCCGTTGACCTCCTGTGTCTTGGCGATGATGCTTTGCGGATCGGTAATGATCGCGAAAAGCCACGTGACGTAATCTCTTCCGTATTTGTCCAGGATTCCGCCGAGAAATTCCGTTGCATCCGCTATCGACCGCCCCGATTGTCATTGGCATTGACGCGCATCATCGCGCAGCAGTTGCACGAGCACAAGTCACGCCCAAGCGCTCGTCTTCAAAACGTCGGATAGGTCTGGCCTATTTTGCCGCCGACGCGGGCGAAGCCCTCCTTTGCCGGCGGATATTTGTCGTTGATATTGAGCGCCTTCGCATAGGAACCGGCAGCCTTGTCCTTCTGCCCGAGGCGCTCGTAGGCGAGGCCGCGGCTGGTCCAGGCCCGCACGTTCTGCGGATCGAGCTGCACCGCCTGGTCGAGATCGCTCGCCGCCGACTTGTTGTCGCCGACGGCGAGATAGCTCAGCGCGCGCGCGATCCACGGTTCGGCATTGCCGTTTTCGAGGCCGACCGCGGTCGAGAAGTCGTCGATGGCAAATTGGTGCTGCTGCCGGCTCTGATAGAGCAGGCCGCGATTGTAATAGGCGTCGGCATTGTCGGGCTTGAGCGCGATCGCCTTGTCGAAATCGTTGAGCGCCTCGGTCGCGTGGCCTTGATCGCGATTGACGATGCCGCGGCCGACATAAGCAGGCGCATAATCGGCATCGATGGTCAGCGCCTTATCGTCGTCGGCGAGCGCGAGATCGAGTTTGTTGGTCTTGCGGTAGATCAGAGCGCGATTGGCATAAGCCTGCGCGTAATTGGGGTCGAGGCTGATCGCCTTGTTGAAATCGGCGAGCGCCTGATCGTTGCGGCCGGCTTCGCCATAGACCGAGCCGCGCATGTTGTAGGCCTGCGGGTCGTCGGGATGCTTGGCGATGACCTCGCCGAGGGAGGTCAGGTTCGATTGCGACGTCGCCAGCAAGCCCTCGCTGGCTCCGGCGTCGGAGGCCGGCGGATTGCCGAGCGTCGCGCAGCCGGCCAGCGCCAGTGCTGTCGCCACGAGCGCCACGCTCACCGGAATTTGCGGTGCGAGGCGCGTGATCTTAAGAGTGCCGAGGGCTGACCGGGTCATCGGCAGGAAGATAACATCCCGGCGCGCCAAAAAAACGGCGCAGGCCAACCCCTGCGCCATCATCAAAATGCACCAATTGTCTCAGCCGAACCGGGGCGCCCGCGGCGGACCCGAGCGGCCGGCTCCGGGTCCGGCACCCGGACCGGTGATCGGCTTCGGCTTCATCGGGAGCAGCCCCTCGCGCTGCAACTTCTTGCGCGCAAGCTTACGGGCGCGGCGGATCGCCTCCGCCTTCTCCCTCGCCTTCTTTTCGGACGGTTTTTCGTAATGGCCGCGAAGCTTCATCTCGCGGAAAATCCCCTCGCGCTGCATCTTCTTCTTCAGCGCCTTAAGGGCCTGGTCGACATTGTTGTCACGGACGAGAACCTGCACACGCGTGCTCCTTTCGCAGTCGGGTTCGTGGGATTGCAGAATGGCTGGGACGCAACGCCCGAGCCAACATTGGCGCGCGCCTGTAGCAGAAATGCGTCGGAAAGTCTACCAGCGGGCGCTTTAGGGGATCTTTCAGTCCGGAAAAACCCGCGTAACATGGCCCATCTTGCGGCCGGGCCGCACAGCGGCCTTGCCGTAGAGGTGCACCGCAGCACCAGGGATCGTGAGCCAGCGCCGGTAGTCTCCCACCTCTTGGCCGATGAGGTTCGTCATCTCGACGCGGCCATAGCGCACCGGCTTTGCCAGCGGCCAGCCCGCGACCGCCCTGATGTGCTGCTCGAATTGCGACGCCGAGGCGCCGTCGATCGTCCAATGACCGGAATTATGAACCCGCGGCGCGATCTCGTTGACGAGAAGGCCACCATCGCCGAGCACGAACATCTCGACCGCAAGCACGCCGACATAGGCGAATTTCTGCGCGATGGTTTCGGCGATGCGCAATGCCTCCGTCGCGCCCTGCTCGCCGAGCGTCGCGGGGACCCGCGAAAACTTCAGGATATGATTGCTATGCTCGTTCTCCGTCACGTCGAAACAAGAAACGACGCCGTCATTGCCGCGCGCGGCAATGACCGAAACTTCGCGCTCGAACGGCACGAATGCTTCGAGAATGCAGGGCTGGCCGCCGACCTCGCGCCAGGCGGCCGCGGGATCTCCGCCGTTTTTGATCGCCGCCTGGCCCTTGCCGTCGTAGCCGAAGCGGCGCGTCTTCAAGATGGCCGGCCGGCCGATCCGCTCAAGGGCTGCGGGCAACTCGCCAGCCGAACCGACATCGGCAAACGGCGCGGTGCGGATGCCGAGCGCGGCAACGAAATTCTTCTCGGCGAGGCGATCTTGGGTGGTCGCCAAGATTTTCGGGTCGGGCAAGACCGGAACGCGCGCGGCGAGAAACGTCGCGGTTTCCGCCGGCACGTTCTCGAACTCATAAGTGACGACGTCGACATTTTCGGCAAAGCGGGCAAGCGCCTCGGTGTCGGTGTAATCGGCGCGGGTGACGCGGCGCACGACGTCGAAAGCCGGCGAATCCGGATTGGGCGCGAAGACATGGCACTTGAAGCCGAGCCGGGCCGCGGCCAAGGCGAGCATGCGGCCGAGCTGACCGCCGCCGAGAATGCCGATTGCGGCCTCGGGCTTCAGCACGAGCGAGCCAGCTTGCGAAGGTTGGCTCACGCGCCGTCCTTGGGCGCCTCGGCGACTGAAGCGGTTTGTCGCGCCCGCCACGCTTCCAGCCGTCCGCTCAAGGCGGGATCGCTCAGCGCCAAGACGCTCGCGGCGAGCAGCGCGGCATTGATCGCGCCGGCTTGGCCGATGGCGAGCGTGCCGACCGGCACGCCCGGCGGCATCTGCACGATGGAATAAAGCGAATCCAGTCCCGATAGCACCTTCGACTCGACCGGCACGCCGAACACCGGGAGACTGGTCATCGACGCGGTCATTCCCGGCAGGTGCGCGGCGCCGCCCGCGCCGGCAATAATCACCTTAAAACCTTCCGCTTTTGCCCCTTTGGCGAAGGCATAGAGCCGCTCAGGCGTCCGGTGGGCGGAGACGATACGGGCCGCATAGGCTACGTCGAGCGCGTCGAGCGTCTCGGCGGCATGCTTCATGGTCTGCCAGTCCGACTGGCTGCCCATGATAATGGCTACTGATTTCGCTCCCGGTGGCGCCACCACAAATATCCCTGCGCGAAGGAAGCGACGTATTATAGGGCCGCGCGTTGCAGTAGCAAGGCGGCCATGCTGACGTGGCCGACGTAATGGTTAAGACGCGGAGCGGCACCGATGGAGATGAGTCAATACCATTATTTGCCGCTGGCGCCGGGCTTCTTCGCCATACTGGTTGGAATTTTCTTCGCTGTTCTGATCCTGCAAACGGTGCGCTTTGCCTATACCAGCCTGGGCATCAGTTCCGGCACCGCGCTGCTTTTGCTGCTTGGCTCGCTCATCGGCAGCATTTTCAACATCCCGATCGTGCAATTGCCCCCGGAGCGGGTGATGTCCGACCAGATCGTGGATTTCTTCGGCATGCAGTACGAAGTGCCGATGGTCAGCCATTGGCAGGGCACCGTGATCGCCGTCAATGTCGGCGGCGCCGTCATTCCGACGCTACTGTCGTTTTATCTCCTCGTTAGACGCGATCTATGGGTCAAAGGAACCATCGCCACGGCGATCGTCGCCTTGGTGCTGCATTGGCTCGCCAACCCCGTTCCCGGTCTCGGCATTGCGGTGCCGGTGTTCGTGCCGGTCGTGACCACGGCCGCCGTCGCACTGCTGCTGTCGCGCCGGGACGCCGCGCCACTCGCCTACATTGCCGGCAGCCTCGGCACGCTGATCGGCGCCGACCTCACCAATCTCGACAAGGTCCGCGGGCTGGGCGCTCCGGTCGCCTCGATCGGCGGCGCCGGTACCTTCGACGGCATTTTTCTCACCAGCATCCTCGCCGTGCTCATCGCCAATCTCTATGCCGGGCCGCGGCAGGTCCAGCTCGGATAGTAAAAGCAATCGCAGCTCCGTGAGGCTCGACCGCAATGCCAACAATACCCGTCGATGCGATCAAGGATTATCACGCTCACGTCTATTACCATCCGGCCACGAGCCGCGACCGGGCTGAGCGCTTGCGCGAACGCGTCGCGAGCGAGTTTCCGCAAGCCAAGCTCGGGCGCTGGCACGACGAACTGGTCGGACCTCATCCGCAATCGATGTATCAGATCGCATTTCCGACCGCGATGCTGGCCGCGTTCGTACCCTGGCTGATGCTCAACCGCGACGGCTTGACCGTTCTGCTGCATCCCGAAACCGGCGACGATCTCACCGATCACACCGCGCATGCAGCCTGGTTCGGCGCGGTATTGCCGCTGCGCGTCGAGGTATTCACAAAATAAAGCCCGGCTAAAGGCCGCGCTCGCGCTTGAGACGGTCGATGTAACCGTCGACGTCGGGCGGCAGGGCTTCCAGGCCCTTCTGTCCGGCGGCTGACAAGTAGGGCCGCAGTTTCGAGCCGGCAAGAAACGGCGGCTCGTGGTCGGCGGGAATGATGCGGTCGAACACGACCACGACCAGCACGGCGACGAGAAAAATGCGAACCGCGCCGAGTACGGCCCCGGCAACGCGGTCGAACAGACTAATTTCGTCATCAATAAGTTCGTTCAACAGGTTGCGAAACAGCACGCCGAAAGCGACGCCAAACACGACAAATAGAACGACGACCGGCAGCCATGACTCGTCCGGCGGCAGCGTGCCGTTGCCGAGGACGAATGGAACGATACGGGGTGTGATCGCAACGGCTAACGGCGCGGCGAGGAGATAGCCGAGAATTGTCGCAACGCTGCGCAGCAGACCAGAGGTGAAACCCATCACGATGGCGACAAGCGCGGCGGCCGTCATGAAGGCGTCGAAAAGATTCATGTGTCAGCGCGGCTGCCCGTCGTTGAACTCGCGCTCGAAAATCTCGCCGAGACTCGCGTAGAAGAAGCCGTTCAGCCGCCCGATCGGATCGAGCTTCTTCATGTCGATATAGCCGTTGGTCATGCAGCTTGGATCGACGTGCATATAGACCACCTCGCCTATAACCAGCGGATGCCGGTTGGGGCCGAGCTCGATCACCTGGTGCAACTTGCATTCGAAATGGATCGGCACCTCTTTGACGCGCGGCGCCGCAACCTTGACGCTTGGGATCGGCGTCAAGCCGGTCTCGGCGAATTCGCTGTCGTCCTCGGGGAATGCGTTGGCCGAATCGACCATCTCTTTCCAGACCGGATGCGTCACGACGTTGAAGCAGAACTCGCCGGTCTCGCGCACGTTCTTCAGCGTATGCTTCTCGCTGCCGTCGGGATTGCGCGCGATGGTCAGCGAGATCATCGGCGGGACGACGCAGACCACGGTGAAGAACGAAAACGGCGCCAGATTGGTGATGCCTTTCTTATTCACGGTCGAGGCCCAGCCGATCGGCCGCGGCACCACGGCGCCGGTGAGCAGGCGATAGACCTGACGCTTGTCGGCAACGGCGGGATCGATTTCGAGATAGTCGGTCATGAAAGCGGGCCCCTGCAATGCGGCCGCAGGCTAGCACGATGCGATTTGTCAGCGCATGCGCTAATGCACCCGCACGGGAATGATTTCGACCGACAGCAGCACTTCGTCGCCGAGGCCGTAATAGTAATAGGCCGGTTGCGAAACCAGCCGTAAGAACATGAAGAGCCGGAAGCGCGACCGCTTCAGCAGGTTCATGCGCCGCGCCGGCAACAGGTTTTCCTGCGACACATGCACGATCCACTGGTGGCGGTCGGTCGGCAGGTCGATTTCGCGGTGCCGCGCCATTTCCTCCAGTGCGTGTTCGACATTCGGCTCTTCCATGAAGCCGAAGCTCAGTTCGACGGCGATGATGCTGCCGCGGTTATGGTCGCGATCGAACACCGTCACGCGATAGCGGTTGTCGTGGATGTAGGGAACCTTGCGGTGCTTGACTTCGACCAGGATCAGATTGCGCGGCAGGATGCCGTGCCGCTCCCACAGCATCTGGATGAGCGCCGGCGCGCGGTCGCTCGGCAGGCTCATCGGCTTCGGCGACATCACCAGCGCGTTGCGCTCCATGAAGACCTTGCAATCGCGATGCAGCGCGACCAGCTCCGCCATGGTCATGGTCGGCTTGGCGGAATAGGCGGCAAACGTCGCCTTGCGGCCCCAGCGCCATGTCGTCATCACCAGAAAGACCGCGGCGCCGACTGACAGCGGCACAAAGCCGCCTTCGATGAATTTCAGCGAGCTTGCGAACAGGAACGACGCATTAACCGCCGTCAGCGCCCCCCATACCACACCGGTCGTAAGCGCTCCCCATTTCCAGTGATAGCGCGAGATAGGAAACATCGCGATTGAAGTAATCAGCATCACGCCGGATACGGCTAATCCATAGGCGGCGGCGAGCGCGGAAGCGGAACGGAACGTTAATACCAAGAGCACGCAGCCGACAAACAGCGCCCAGTTGATGAAGGGAACGTAGATCTGGCCGGCATGTTTCTCGTGCGTGTGCAACAGCGCGAGCCGCGGAAACAGTCCGAGCCGGATCGCCTGCGAGACCAGCGAAAATGCTCCGGAAATCAGCGCCTGCGAGGCGATGACGGTCGCCACAGTGGCGAGCAGCACCATGGGATACAGCAAGGGTTCCGGCACCATGCTGTAGAACAGTTTGCCGCCTTCCACCGGTGCGCCGCTCAATACATACGCGCCTTGGCCGAGATAATTGAGCAAGAGCGCGGGATAGACGACGGCGAACCAGCTCGCCCGGATCGGCTGCGCGCCGAAATGCCCGACATCGGCATACATCGCTTCGCCGCCGGTGACGACCAGCATTAGCGCGCTGAGAATGAGAAGCGTATCGAACAAGCCGGCGCGATGCAGATAGGTCAGGCCGTAAACCGGATTGAACGCGGCGAGGATGTTCGGATGGTGTTGGATCTGCGCGACGCCGAGCACCGCGATCGCCGCGAACCAGACGATGAGGACCGGCCCGAACACGATACCGATCCCGGACGTGCCCTTGAACTGGACGGCGAACAGCCCGGTCAACAGGCCGATGGTAATGGGAATGACGGCGTTGGCCAAAGCCGGCGTCGCGACGTGCAGTCCTTCGACCGCCGACAGCACGCTGATCGACGGCGTAATGATGCCGTCGCCGAACAGCAAACCGGCGCCCAGCATCAGCGCCCACAACAACAGCGTGGTGCCGCGCCGGCGCTGTTCGTGCAACAGACCGTAGAGCGCGAAGACGCCGCCTTCGCCGTCGTTCTGCGCGCGCAGCACCAAGATGGCGTATTTGATGGCGACGATGATCGTGATGGTCCAGATCACCAGCGACACACCGCCCAACACGTCGTCCGGGGTTTGCGCGCCGCCGGTCCGGCCGAAAAACAGCTGGTCCATGGCATAGAGCGGCGAAGTGCCGATATCGCCGTAAACGATGCCGAGCGCGCCGACGGTCAGCCCGGCAAAGCTGCCGCGCGGCGCGTGCGGCGCGCCCGTTTTCTCATCGGCGGCACGCGGTTTGCGCAAGCGGGTTAATGCATTCATCAAGCAGAACCGACGGCGGCGAACAGCCCTAGTGTCAATAGCAAGATTAAAAGCTGACCTATTGATACACGTCAAAAACGCCCGTTCGCGCGACGCGCCGGAGTAGTCGCAACCGGCATTTGACTTTCGCGCGATCTGCCGGACCATAGCGGCATGTCGGCAAAGGCGCAGCGTTTGACCGTGGCCGTAGTCGGGCTCGGCAGTATCGGCGGTGTCGCCGCGGGCTGTCTTGCCGCGGCGGCCCGGCACGACGTCATCGCCTGCACACGCCAGCCGATCGAGCGGCTCGCGCTCGACCAGCCAAGCGGCACGGCAGAAGTGCGGCTCAACGCGCTCACCGATCCGGCGCACGCGGGGCCGGTTGATTGGGTGTTGCTCTGCACCAAAACGCACCAGACGGAATCGGCGGCGCCGTGGCTCGCGCAGCTCTGCACGCCGTCCACCCGCGTCGCCGTTCTGCAAAACGGCATCGGCCACGTCGCTCGCGTCGCGCCGCTCGCCAACGGCGCAACCGTATTCCCGGTGATCGTCTATTACAACGGCGAACGGCTCGATCCCGATCGCGTGCGGCTGCGGCAAGGCTCCGACCAAGATCTTGCGGTGGCGGACGACGCATCCGGCCGCGCCTTCGCCGAACTTCTCGAAGGCACGCCGCTTCGCGTGCTGCTGAGCGACGACTTCGCCACGCTCATCTGGCGCAAGCTTTTGATCAACGCGGTCGCCAATCCGATCACAACGCTGACGCTGCAACGGCAGGCGGTGTTGCGGCGACCCGATGTGCAGGAGCTCTGCCATGGCATTCTTGCCGAAGCCGTGGCGGTGGCGCGCGCCGAGGGTGCGAAGCTCGCCGATGACGAGCCGGCACGCGCCATGGCGACGCTGTTCACGTTTTCCGGCGAGCTCGGCACGTCGATGTATTTCGACCGGCTTGCAGGCCGTCATCTCGAAGTCGAGGCCCTGACCGGCGCCATCGTCGCAGCGGGTGCGCGCCACGGTATCGCCACGCCGCTCAATACGGCGCTGCTGACCCTGCTGCGCGCGATCGACGACGCGGCGGGCAACTAGGCCGGATTGCGCCAGATGACGTCCCGCCTAGAACGCGCATCGCGCAACATTCGCCGCCAGTCACGCCCGCTCGACGCGCGCCGCGTAGCAGCCGGGCGCGGCGAAATGCACGTGCAGATAGGCCGCGCACGGATCGGCAAGCAGGCGTTCGATGGCCTCTTCAAGCTTGACGCCATCGATCAATTCCCAGCCGAGCATCATGGCATTGCCGTCGAAAGCGCGCACCGCCAGCGTGCGCTTGCGTAACTGCTCGGGCACCGCATCGATGGCGTCGAACGTTTCCTCGCCCGCGCGCACGTAAATGGCAAAGCGCATGCGATAGGGCGAGGCCACGGCGTGATGCTCGTAATTGACCAGGATCAGTTCGTCGCCCGGCTTGGCGTCGGTCAGGCTGACGCGGCATGGGCGCGGCCCGTCGGCGATCTGCCGCACGGCGCCGTGCTCCGTAAGCTCGTCGTCCGAGAGCGCGAACAGTGGGGCGAATTTTTCCGCCGGCAAGCCTTGAATGCGAAAGTGCATGAGTAGGTCCTCCTTGCTGTCGTGGGGGATAAATGCGGCATGCAAGTGCGCGGCGACACCCGATTTCTGATACGATCTGGAGAGTATGCTTTAACCGGACTGTATTTTCGGGGAGCTCATATGGCGCGTCGTCCAACCGATCCTCGCTCCACAGCCGAGCAAGCCTTCAAGACGGCGACCGCCAAGCCGGTGGAAGGACCGCCGAAACCGCCGCCGTCGCTGCCCGGTGTAAAGGAAATGGTGTCGCTGCGCATCGATCGCGACGTGCTCGATTTTTTCCAGGAAGACGGCCCGGGCTGGCAGGACCGCATCAACGCCGCGCTGCGCAAAGCGGCGGGAAGTAGCACCCCTTAGCGTAACCGCGCATATCAGATCGTCCGATAGCCACCGTCCGCCATGACGATCGCGCCGGTGACATAAGCCGACAGGTCGGAGGCTAAAAAGATCGCCGGACCGACGATGTCTTCCGGCTGGCCGGTGCGGCCGAGCGGCGTGTGGTCGAGAAAGATTTTCACGATCTCCGGATTGTTGGCGCGCACTTGCGCGTTAAGCGGCGTCTCGATCAGGCCGGGCCCGATGGCGTTGACGCGCACGCCGTCCTTGCCGAGTTCAGCCGCCAATGCGCGGGTAAAGCCGAGCACGCCGTGCTTCGACGTGGTGTAGGCGGGCGAGTTCGGCGTGCGCACATGGACGAACGACTGGATCGAGGCAATGTTGACGATGCGCCCCTTGGCCGCGCGCAATGGTGCAAGAAACGCGTGCGTCACGTTGAACAGGCCGTTGAGGTTCACCGCCATGATGTCCTGCCAGTCCTTGATCACGGCATCCGGTTCGCCGGCGAAACCGTTGCGCCGATTGATGCCGGCATTGTTGACCAGGACCGAAACCGTGCCGACCTCGCTTGCGACTTTGGCCGCGACGTCGCGGCATGCCATCCGATCGGTGACGTCGAGGATGAAGTGTTGCGCCTTGCCGCTGGCATCGCGGATGTCCGCTGCCGTCTTGCCGGCCGCCGCGCCGTTGATATCGAGCACCGCGACCTGGGCGCCTTCTTGGGCAAAGCCGAGTGCGATGGCGCGGCCAATTCCGGACCCTGCGCCGGTGACGACCGCGATGTGGTTTTGCAAAAGTCCCGGCATCGGTGCTGTCCCTTGGGATGTGGCGGGCAAGCATAGCAACGACGCATGCACGGGCGACAGCACAAATCCCCTTGCGCTGTCGCGGAGAGGTGGCCCGGCACCGCATCTTGCAGCGCAGCGAAAATTCAACAAAATCGCAACTCGGTAAAAAGCGCGCGGCTTCCTTCACGGTTTATTGAAGCGGCCACCGCGAGGATGACACAGAGAACCGGTAACAAGGTTCCATCTGAGCACGGAGGGATTCGCCATGACGCTTGAAGTCGCTGGCAAAGCCGTTACGCCGATGCGCTTTTTTCACGAACGCTATTTCGGACGGCCGTCCTGCCCAAAATGCGGCGAACCGATGATGGCGCCGGAATACCCGGAATTCTCAACGTGCGGCAACGGCGACGAGATCCGGAATTTCTGGCTGTGTGACAGCTGCGAGCATCGCTTCGATACGGTGATCAAGTTCGAGCCGCTTGCCGCGTGAAACGGCCGGACAGGCCGCACCGAGCGACAGCGTCGTTACGGAAAAACTGCATTGACTTTTGGACGCGCCGGCGTTTCGCAAAGTTCAATGCGGCCCGACAACATCCAGCCTGACCGGCGCGAGGCCGGAAAAATGCAGTTGCCGAGCCGCCGCCGGCGTCACGTCGATGATCCGATGTTTGTCGAAGGGTTGAAAGCGCTTGGTCTGGCTCTTGGTTCGGCTATTGGCTCGGTTCTTGGTTTGCCTCTTGGTCTTGTCGTGCTCGAAGCGCCGGCGTTAGCGCAAACGCAGACGATAGCGCCGGCCGATGCCAAGGCGCATGTCGGACAGACGGTGACGATCGAAGGCCCGGTCGGCAACGTCTATACCGCGCGCTCCGGCATGACCTTCATCGACATCGGCGGCCGCTATCCCGACAACGATTTCGCCGCGGTGATCTTTGGCGACGACACCGGGAAATTTCCCAACATCAAGGCGCTCGACGGCAAGATCGTGGACGTCACCGGCGCGGTCAGTCTCTACCGCGGCAAACCGGAAATCATCCTGAAATCCGTCGATCAGGTCAAAGCGAAGTAAGGGAGAATCTTTGCTGAGCGCGAAAGCGGGGATGGACGGTTAAAGCGTCATTGCCGGGCTTGTTTCGACAAGCCATCACCACCGCCGCCTGCCCCAGCCGCCGCCGCGGGCGAGCCGGACCACGAGCAGCAGTAAGATGGCGCCGATGGTGGCGTTGATAATGGCGGAGATGATTCCGGTGCCGAAATGGATGCCGAGCCGCGGCAGCAACCAGTCGCCGATGAAGGCGCCGATAACACCGACGATGAGATCGCCGATCAGTCCGAATCCGGCGCCGCGTACGATTTTGCCGGCCAAAAAGCCGGCAACGAGGCCGACCAGCAATATGACCACAAGACTTTCATTTGATAGATACATGGCGGCGCCTCCGAAGCTGATCTACGCGGGAAATGTGACGGATAGACTGGATCGCCCAACGCTACACAACTTGGGCAGCCGCCAATAGTTCCGCGCTTCGGCGCGCGCCGCCGCCGTCGCGGCTCGCGCGGTCATGACGCCCTGATCCGAAATACGCCTCGCCAGGGGTCTCGCTAACTGTTACGCCATAGGAGACTCGCACAAACCATAAAAGGATGAGGCCGTAATGGAGAAATCCAATAAGCACGAGGCGGGCGCGCAGTTCGCCAAGGCGCAGCGCGCCAACGACGCCAAAAAAGCGACGTCTGATTACGAATCCGCGGCCAAAGCACTGCGCGCGAAGACCGAGCGGCTCAAGGCACTGCGCTTGGCAAGAGACGCTGCCGCGCCACCGCAATTGCCGACCGCGCCGAAACGAAAAGGCAAGACCAAAGGCAAATCCGGCACTCTATCGGATTGGCTGGACGGCCAGGCCAAAGAGGGCCGCGGCAGTTGAGCGGGACGCCGCTTCGCTGAGGCCGCAATTCGCGTCGCCGCGGCGTGCGGACGCCGCGCTAGCCGGTTATCGCCGGGCCTGACTGCACGCCTCGGAAGGGTGCTGCGGCTTACAGGGGGGCGGTCACGCAACAGAATACTCACGCCACAGACCGCCCCGATTAGGATTTGCGCTACGCGCTACGCCGCAGCGGCAAACTGGATCCGGGGCGAGCCGACGACGCCGCTCTTCTCCATCACCGTCTTCATTTCGCTTGAGCCCAGCCAGGTGCGGGCCTTCGCTACGTCGGCGGCGTCGGCAAGGATCACGACGTCATTCTGGTCGTCGGCGCTGCGGAACACCTTGGTGTTGGTGATGCCGGCGGACGTGCGCTCCTTCTCGTGGCCATTGTAGCTCGTGCGCCATGCGGCGAAGTCTTTGACCTTGAGGTGCAGAGTCAGATTTTCATTAGCCATCGGTATTCTCCTGTGTGAAAATGCTGTGTGAAAATGTCTTGCATCCGCACGCAACCGGGGTCGCGCGCGCGATCGGCCTTGCGGGCGCAGCAGGCGCCCGCCATGCAAATCAAGATCGATTTTTAGAGTCGAATCGTGCCAGCCGATAGCACCAATGCTGCCGGTGGTTATCGAACGGAGACTTCGGCAGGTCGCCGTTTTTTGGGCAGCTCTCAGGCAAGCGTTGCATCTGTGGTGCTGCGACCAAAGCACAAGGGCGCGCGGCAAAGTTAAATTCGCGCCGGGCGCTGACTTTGGGCTATAGTCGCGTCGGCCTAACAATGCGGCCTAACAATCCGGCGAGAATAAGTGCTCGCCGGCATGGAGTACTACCGATGCCACTGCAGCGGGGCGAGGTGCAAGGCTACGACTTCAATCGCATGGTCGTCGAATTCACCATGCTCGACCAGGATAAAGTCATTGCTTGCGCGGTCAGCACCGCGGCGATGGAGGATCTTGAAGGCCGGCGTGACGTGACGGCGGAGCAGCGCGTCGATCAGTTCATGCGCCTGCGCGACGTCATCGAAGACCGCGCCTCAGTCAAATTTTTCCAAGAGCAGATCCAGGCCGGCCGGCCCGTGGTGTTGCGCTCCAACGATTTCGCCAAATAGCATTTTTTGCCGACGCGCGAAGCCTGCCCCTCGCGCGGGGGCGGATGCAGAGTTACGCTTCGCGCCACGCAAGCCGAAACAAGGACGCCGCCTTCATGCTCGAAGAGAAATTCACGCCGCCGGACGGCGCCTTTACCCGCAGCGTGGCGGTCCGCTTTTCGCATTGCGACCCGGCCGGCATCGTCTACTTCCCGCATTATTTCGACATGTTCAATGGCGTGATCGAGGACTGGTACAGGGACGAGCTCAAGCACGATTACGCCGAGCTGGTCATGGAAGGCCGCTTCGGCTTTCCCTTCGTGCGCATCGAATGCTATTTTAAGATCCCGAGCATGATGGGCGAGGTCATCGAGCTGACGCTGCTGGTCGAGCGCATCGGCCGCTCCTCGCTCGGCATCGTCATCGTCTGCCACCGCGACGGGCTCGAGCGGCTGCGCGCCCGCATGGTCACCGCCATGATGTCGCTCGAGACACGCAAGCCGGTGCCGCTGCCGCAGGCTTTGCGCGACGCGATCGAGGCGTATCGGGCGAGGACGGCGGGCGAGCCTGCTCCGCGCTAGCGGCGCAATAACGAAGCGTTGCGGACTACGCATGTTGCGGCGACACCTCGCCGAGATTGACGATGTCGTATTTGCGATTCAATTCGTCCATCAGCTGTGCGTCGGCCAATTGCGCGGCGCTCAAGCGCGAAAGCTCGGCGAGGAATTGATCAAAGCCCGCAGGCTGGAAGATCATCAACAGCCGTCCGGTGCCGCCGGCCGGCAGATCGAGCGCATGCGGCACGCCGGGGGGAATGTGAATGCAGGCGCGCGGCTCGGCCGCGATCCGGTCCCTGTCGAGATAAAAGTTCACCACGCCGTCGAGGATATAGAACGTCTCGGCGTGCTCGCGGTGCAGATGCAGGCCGAGCGCGAATTCGCGCTTCAAATTATCTTCCATCAGCGTATAGGCGCCGCCGCTGTCGGCGGCTGCAACCTTCACGAAAGTGTGGTCGCGCGTCCAGCCGTAGTTCGGTCCGCCGCCCGGCGGAACAAACAGATAGCGCTTGGCAGGCATGGTGGCCTCGCAGCTTAAGAGCAATCGGCCGGACGCGCACTGGCTGCGCTCAGCCGCCGATGAACCTCACCGCGATTTCAGGAGAGCAATGTGTAGTCCGTATGACGAAAGCGACAAGTATGCGCGGCAACTCGCATGGCTGCAAACGCGTCGTAACCATTAGCTGGTTGGTCCGGGTCGCCGCATTGCACGCTGCCGCCGGAAATCTCCTCGCAGATTGACGCCGACCTCGCCCACGCCCGCGACCGCTGGCTTAGGAGAGCCAGGCGGCAGCACAGTAGCCTCAGCCGAAAAACCACGACTCCGGATCGGCTATCGGTTCGCCGGCGTTCAGGGCCAAGAGGCCTTTGACGCAGCGGATCAAGGTCCAGATCACCCACCACAGCAAGATCAATCCGCCGATCGCAACGTGCAGCGCGACGACGCCGACGACGACGAACAGGAGCCCGATCCAAAAGGTTCTGATCTGAAACCGGAAATGGCTCCGGCTGACCGGGTCGGCCCGGTCGCCTTGCATCGAGGCGATGATCAGGCCGATCACGGCCGTAAGCCCGGTGAAAAAGCCGAGCAGATATAAAATATAAACGGTCAGCGCCAACCCGTAATCCGAAATCATCGGCGGTCTTACCGTGACCGCTTTATCGCCCGCAGCGGCCTTCTCGGCGGCCTTGGCCATTGGCCCCTCCCTCTTTGACGCCGTGAAAGCTTGCCGCCGCGCTTTGGCAAGTGGCAGCCGCCGGCGCCGGCATCAGTTTGCCATGACCGGCGACCGCCTCACAACCCGGAATACCGCCCGTAGGATGGGTGGAGCCAACGGGTCGGCGCAAAGCGCCGCCCGGTGACAGGCTCCGCGATACCCATCATAGGTCCGGCGAGGCTGAGTGATGGGTTTCGCGAGGGCTCAACCCATCCTACGGACCGACCCGACCTACGCCTGCCGAGCAATTGCCGATAAGCTTGCCCCGCGACCGGACAACGACAATTCAGGGAGACGTTTCGTGGGCAAAGGGCACAAGGACAAAGTCGCCGTCATTACCGGCGCCGCCAACGGCATCGGCCAGGCTTTTGCAAAACGTCTCGCCGAGGACGGCGTGCATGTCGCCGTCGTCGATCTCGCCGACGGAGGGCAGACCGTGAAACTCGTCGAAGCCGCCGGGCGGCAGGCGCTCGCGGTCGTTTGCGACGTGGCAGACGAGGACTCGGTCGCGGCGATGAGCAAACAGGTGCAGGCAAAATTCGGCCGCGTCGATATCGTGGTGAACTGCGCCGGCGTCTTTCCGCAGCAGGATTTTGCCGGCATGACCTTCGCCGATTGGCGAAAAGTTCTCGCCATCAATCTCGACGGCACCTTCCTCGTCACCGCCGCTTTCGTGCCGGGCATGCGCGCGCGCCAATGGGGGCGCGTCGTCAGCATGGCGTCGAGCACGTTCGGCTCGGTGACCACGGGTTTTGCGCATTACGTCGCTTCCAAAGGCGGCATCATCGGCTTCACCCGCGGGCTCGCCGGCGACCTCGCCGCCGACGGCATCACGGTGAACGCCATCGCACCGGGCCTGACCCGATCGCTCGGAACGCTGGTGCGCAAGCCGCGGCCGGGCTTCGCCACCATGGACGAGGAATTCGTCGCGGTGGCCAGCCTCCAGGCGATCAAGCGGGTGGAGGTGCCGGACGATCTGGTCGGCGCGCTGTCGTTTCTAACGAGCGACGACGCCGCCTTCATGACCGGCCAGACGCTGAATGTCGATGGCGGAAGGGTGAGGTCTTAGGATGTGTCTTCGTAGGGTGGGCTGAGTGCAGCGAAGCCCACGCGGATTTCGGCGCCGATAAACCGCGTTGCACGGCGCGTTCCGCGCCTTTGCCCACCCTACGTTTGCTTCACAAACTGATCCGGACAATCATCGGTGAGCCCTTGGAGAACGAGGGCATTCCGCCCGTCATGGCGCCGAGGTACAGTCCCGAATCGTCCATGCGCTGCGGCGCTTTTGCTGTGAGGGAGAACTTAGCCATGAAAGTCTTGTCGGGATTGAGAGCCGGCCTCCTCGCCATCGCGGCGCTCGTCGGCGCGGTGTCGGTTGCGCACGCCGAGAGCGGCACCATCAGCATCCGCATCTTCAAGGCAGGCTTCATCGTCGGCGGCTCGGCCGGCGAAGGCGTGCTGACGTTCCAGGGCCGCAGCTATCCGCTGTCGATCGGCGGGTTGAGCTACGGCTTCACCTTCGGCGCCTCGGAGACGCGCTTCCATGGCACCGTCAGCAATATCCACCGCCCGTCCGACGTCAACGGCGTCTACGCCCAGGGCGGCGCCGGCGCAGCCGCCATCAGGGGCGCGCAGGCCGTCGTGCTGGCCAACCAAAATGGCGCCGTGCTGACGCTCACCGGCGAGCAGAACGGCCTGATCGTCAGCCTGGATTTGAGCGGACTGGCGTTGTCGCTGAAGTAAGGGGTGGCAGCGAGGCCTATCCCGGATTTCGCTGCGCTCTATCCGGGCTACGCTTGCTGGCGTTTGGTCGCCGAATATCTGAAAATCGCGCAGGCGGAAGCGATGACCGATGCCGCTATCACCGCGTTCCAACAAAATCAGCGGCTTACCCTAGGGTGGAGGTTAGCAGCCCGCTAATATCAGCGGGACCCAACGCGTTGCGCAAGATCAAAAATTGTGATCTCACACTCTTTGTTGCCTCCGCATCGAGTCTTCTTAAATGGCGAGGTGCGGCCATGCCAAGCGCAAATCATAAATATGTTTTTAACTTCAGATGGGGCAATTTCCAACTGAGAATAGTTGGAAGACGAAACATCCTATGGTGGATTGTGTTCGCGTCGTCAATCGCAACACTTGTTATTCTGAAGGAAACCTCTACCGTTCAGCAGATCATGGGTCTGCTTAGGTAGCACCCAGCAATGGGGACGCGTTTCGTCGCAGTAGAGAGAGAATGCGTAAGGATGTATGGAGCGAAGCGATACCCATCATAAGGCGGCGAGGCTGAGTGACGGGTTTTGCAAAAGCGCAACGCATCCTGCGGGCTAAGAAACTCGGACCCAAATTCCAAAAATGGCGATAAGAAATCCAAGACGGACAGCCCACAATTTGTCATGCGCTCTTTTGTCGAAGCCGTATTTTTGTTTCTGACCTTCCTTGCCGTACTCAGTCGGATCGAACCCAAACTTATTTTCAAGAATTTCTCCTTGCATATCCCCGTCATTACGTTCGTTAACGACGAGCAATAACAGCATTGCGAGGCAAAATAACGCAAGGAACACCGCCGCGGTCGGAATCAGAATATTCACATTGGGGCTGAAGCGAATAACCCGAAACTATGAAATACGCGACTTGAAGATAGTTCAGTGATTGAAGGCGAGACCACATCAAAGTGTTGGCATGCATCCATAGGTCGAGGCGGGCTTTAAAGCGCGCCTCGACGTTTGGTGTTTCGATCATGTTCCGGAGTGCTGCTGTCACAAAGCGTTGTAACTCTCCTCCCGCCTTCGCGAAGATCGCTTCGGCGGGCGAGTCGCGCTACGACAAGGCCCCTCACCCGCCGCACCGCGGAGAGGCGATCCTTCGAGGCGCGCCGTTGGCGCGCACCTCACGATGGCGTTCAGAGCGCCTTATTACTCTCCTTCACCGCCGCGGCCTTATCCACATAAACCTCCGCCCCCATGTCGAGGAACTTCTTCGACATCGACGCCATGCCTTGTTCTTTATCGTTCAGCGTCGCCGCATAATCGCGCACGTCCTGGGTGATCTTCATCGAACAAAACTTCGGCCCGCACATGGAGCAGAAATGCGCCACTTTGTGCGCTTCCTTGGGCAGCGTCTCGTCGTGGTATTTGAGCGCGGTGTCGGGGTCGAGGGAGAGATTGAACTGGTCCTTCCAGCGGAAGTCGAAGCGCGCCCGCGACAGCGCGTCGTCGCGCAATTGCGCGGCGGGGTGGCCCTTGGCGAGGTCGGCGGCGTGGGCGGCGATCTTGTAGGCGATGACGCCGTCTTTGACGTCGTTTCTGTCCGGCAGGCCGAGATGCTCCTTCGGCGTCACGTAGCAGAGCATGGCGGTGCCGAACCAGCCGATCATGGCGGCGCCGATGGCGGAGGTGATGTGGTCGTAGGCCGGCGCGATGTCGGTGACCAGCGGGCCCAAAGTGTAGAACGGCGCCTCGCCGCACTCTTTCAGCTGCTTGTCGACATTGATCTTGATCTTGTGCAGCGGCACGTGGCCGGGGCCTTCGATCATCACCTGGCAGCCTTTGTTCCAGGCGACCTTGGTGAGCTCGCCTAAGGTTTCCAGCTCGGCGAACTGGGCGCGGTCGTTGGCGTCGCGGATCGAGCCGGGGCGAAGGCCGTCGCCCAAGGAAAACGACACGTCGTATTTGCGCATCAGATCGCAAATCTCGTCGAAGCGCTCGTAGAGGAAGCTCTCCTTGTGATGCGCCAGGCACCATTTGGCCATGATCGAGCCGCCGCGCGAGACAATTCCCGTGACTTTATTGGCGGTGAGGTGGATGTAGCCGAGGCGGACGCCGGCGTGGATGGTGAAATAATCGACGCCCTGCTCGCACTGCTCGATCAGCGTGTCCTTGTAGCACTCCCAGTCGAGCTTGACCGGATCGCCGTTGACCTTCTCCAAGGCCTGATAGATCGGCACGGTGCCGATCGGCACCGGCGAATTGCGCAAAATCCATTCGCGGGTGTTGTGGATGTTGCGCCCGGTGGAGAGGTCCATCACGGTGTCGGCGCCCCAGCGGATCGCCCACACCATCTTTTCCACTTCCTCCTCCACCGACGAGGTGACGGCGGAGTTGCCGATATTGGCGTTGATCTTGGTGAGGAAGTTGCGCCCGATGATCATCGGCTCTAATTCGCCGTGATTGATATTGGACGGGATGATCGCGCGACCCCTGGCCACCTCATCGCGCACGAATTCCGGGGTGACGAAGAGCGGCACCGAAGCGCCGAAACTCTCGCCGTCGTCGTGGCGTTCCTGCGCGACGTCGAGCATTTTTTTGCGGCCGAGATTTTCGCGCTCGGCGATGTAGATCATTTCCTTGGTGATGACGCCGGCGCGGGCCCATTCGAGCTGGGTCACCGGCGTGCCCGAAGAACTACCAGAACTTTGCGCCCGCATCGGCTTCGACGTATTGGGGAAATTGCGCGCCAGGTGCTTGCCGGACACGTTGCCATTGTCGACCGGCTTGATCGGGCGGCCGTCATACTCTTCGACGCCACCGCGTTCCTTGACCCATTGCACACGGGCGCGCTTGAGCCCCTTCTCGACGTCGATCGCCGCGTCGGCCTCGGTATAGACGCCGGACGGATCGTAAACCCGCACCGGCTCTTCGCCCGCGCCCTCCGAGAGCGGGATCTCGCGCAGCGGCACGCGCAGGTCCGGCGCCGCCTCGGGCGCCGCATAAACTTTTCGCGAGCCGGCAATCGGGCCGGTGGTCACCGTCGGCGTGGCGAGATCGGCTTCGGAGAGAGGCTTATTCATGATGCGCTCCTTAAGGGTGCACGTAGCCGTAATAACAAAACACCAGGCCGATAAGACCGCTGATAACGCCCGCGGCCGGAATGAGTTGCCTGTTGCCGATGAGCCTTGCGGCGTAGCGCATGACCGTTTCCGGGATCAGGACGCGCACCGCGCCGCGAATGAGCAAGAGCCAGCCGACCAGCGTGATGAGCACGGGCCAGTGCAGCAGCCACACATTATGGGTGAGCACGATGGCAAGCCCGGCGGCGAAATCCATCAGGCCGAACAGATAAACCAGCGTCACGCTGCGCACCACTTCGGCCGCCAAGGTGCGGAAGGCGCCCGGATTGAAGAGAACACTGGCGCCGACAATCAGAAACAGCGGACCGAGCAGCCGGGCGAGAAAAACCGATGTCTCCATGTCACGCTTCCACTCTCGTTGGTCCGGAAGGTCGGCTGGGAGGGCATGCTGCGGTGAGAGCAAGTCCCTGTCCCTTCGCCGGCATGACCCGGATCAGGTTCAAAGGGTTTTTCTCAGCCCAAAGCTGGGCACCCCTCGGAACACCCCTTAATCTATGCCGTCGCGGGCGGGTGTCAACGCGGGGGGTGCACCTCAGACGTCAATGAAACATGCCGAACACAACCGGCTTGGCGATTCCCCTCCCCCTTATGGGGAGGGGTTAGGGGTGGGGGTCGTGAGGCGACGCGCGGGCGTCGACGATCGCGACTTCCCTCCCGACCCCCACCCCACCCTCCCCACAAGGGGGAGGGAGTTGCGCGGCAAATTATGTATCAATAATTCTTCAACAGCCGCTGCAGGTAATCGAGCTCTTCCTGCGGGCGGGTGAATTCGCCGAAACGCTTGCGCAATTCTTCGAGGATGCGGCGCGCGCGCTGCACGTCGATGTCGCCGGGAACCTTGACCGAGCCCTCGTCGTAGTCGTGTCCGCCCAGCGGACGGCCGAGCGGATCGGTGTCGTTGTCGCCGCGCACCTGGCCGAAGCGGCCGCCGCGGCCTTGGCCTTGCCCCTGTCCCATCTGCTGCTGCATCGATTGCGCCAGCGACTGCGCGCCCTTGCGCAAGGCGTCGAGCGCCCGGCCTTGAGAATCCACCGCATCGTCGGTATCGCCTTGGCCGAGATCGCCTTCGGCTTCGCCCATGGCATTGCCGGCGCGGCCGAGCTGATCGAGCTGGTTGCCGTTCTGGCCCTGGTTCTGGCCCTGCCCCGGCGCCGGCTGGCCCTGCTGGCCTTCCTGGTCTTGGCCGAGCCCGCGGTTCTTTAAGTCTTCGAGCAGCTGATTGAGCCGGTCGCGCAGCGCCTGCTGATTTTGCTGCAGTCCGCCGAGCGAATCGCCGGGATGCTGCGTGCGCCCCGGCTGGCCTTGCTGGCCGCGCTGCGCGCCTTGCTGGCCCTGCTTGAAGGTGCGGTCGCGCAAATCCTGCTGCTGCCGGATCATGTCGCCGAGCGCGTCGAGCTCCGACATTTCCTCGCTTTCCTCGCCGTTCATGCCCGGCGTCGCCATCTGCATATTTTCCATCATCTGCTCGAGCTGCTGCAACAGCGCCTGCGCCGCGTCCTTGGCGCCGCCGCGCGCCAGGTTCTCCAGCCGATTGAGCATGTTCTGCAAATCGCGCTGGGTCATCACCTGCGCATTGCGATCGAGCGGCCGCGCCAGCTGCTGATTGTTCTTAAGCTGCTGCGCCAAAGCCTGCATGTAGCGGGCCATCGCCTCGCGCAGCTTGTCCATCAGCTGTTTGATCTCGTCGTCGCTGGCGCCGCGTTCGAGCGCCTGCTGCAGCGCGTTCTCGGCGTTGCGCAGAGCGTCCTGCGCGTCGGAAATGTCGCCGTCCTCGATGGCGACCGCCATCTGCCACAGCCGCGTCGTCACGTCGCGCAGCTCGTCGTCGGTCTTGGCGCGAACCAGCGACCAGAAGATCGAGCGCAGCCCGAGATAGACGCCGGCCTCCGGGGTGAATTTCTCCGGTGCGATGGCGAGCGCATCGAGCGCGGTGATGACTTGCGGGCGCGTATTGGCGTCCATCGCCAGCTCGCGGCGCTGCTCGACGAGCGCCCGCGCCAACGGCTTGATGAAGACGCGCTGCGGCAAGCGAAATGTCACCGGGTCGCTCTTGCCGACATTGCCGCCGTCGTCATGGGCGACCAGCGTCATCGTCACCTCGGCGCCGGCCCAGGGATGGTCGGTCAGATCCTTAATCGTCTGGCCGACGCCGTTCTTGGTCCGCGCCTGCGGCAGCACCAGCGGGAATTGCGGCGGGCCATAGAGCGGATGCGGCGCGGCTTGCGGTTTGCCGTCTGCCGCAGCCGGATCGTCCGTGCGCGCGTCCTTGCGCGCGAACGTCGCCTCGGCTTGCGTGACGCCGTAATCGTCTTCGAGCCGATAGGACAGCAGCAGCGAGCCGCGGTTCTGCGTTTGCGGATCTTTGGTGAGCGCGATGGTCGGCGGATTGTCGGGAATGGCGTTGAACGGCCAAGTGAGATCGTCGCCGGCGCCGCGCAGCGCCGCTGTACCGGTCGCGGTAATCTTAAAGCGATGCTCCTCGGTGCCGGCCGGAGCTCGCGCCGCCTCCTTCGACGGGATGACGCCGCCAGAGCCGGCAATATCGAGATTGACGTTGCCGGTCGCGCGCACGATCAGCGTCGAGTTAACCGGCACGGCGAACGGCCCGTCGGCCGAGCCCGGCCCCTGCGCCGCCGCCGTCTCGCCGGGATGAATGCCGGGCAGCACCAGCGGCGGCTTGCCGGTGTAAGCCGGCGGCACCACCCAGGCGTCGACGCGGAAATTCGCCGGCAGCACCACGCCCTGCCAGTCGAACGCGGCCGCGATGCGCTGCCACCGTTCGCCGCCGGCGGCGAGAAACGTGGCGATGCAGGCGAGCAGCACCAGCGCGCGCAGCGCATAAGGGTCGCGCCGGGCGACGCGCGGCGTCGGCGCGCCGGATTTGAGCGCGCGCGCCGCCGCCATGGCGCGCTCGACATGGGCGTCCCATAGCGCCAGCGAATAGGGATCTTTCGAGGTGACCGCGAGCTCGTCGGCGATCGCGGTCGCCGGGCGATGGGCGAGCCCGCTGCCGCGATCGAGCCGGCTTAAGCCCTCGCGCATTGCCGGCATGCGCAACAGTCCCAAGGGCACCAGCGCCGCGACGACGACGATGACAAAACCAATCACGCCGATGGTGCGGCCGAGCGGCGGCAGCCACAGCCACAGGCCGAGCCAGGACAGCGCCAGGAACAAGCCGATGGCGGTCAAGAGCGTCGCCAGCGCCGGCCACAGCCGCTCCCAAAAGATCGTCCAGCGCGCGCGCCGCAACGCCGCGGTAAGGAGCGACTTGGCCGCGGGCTCGAGCGCGGCTTTCTCGGGAGCGGTATCTGGCAAAATCTGCTCGGTCACAATTCTTCCGTTTTCCGGGTCGGCGGCCGGCATTCATGCGCCCGCAAGTGGCAGACAACACGTTAACATGAGGGCCAGTTCATGGCACTTAAAGCCCGGCAAAATTTATAGAAGCAAGATCAAAGCCAGGATCGCGAAGGTCACAGCCACGGCGGCAGCCGGTCGAGCGCGATCAGCTCGTCGAGCGTCTGGCGCGGCCGCACCAGCGCCCATTCGTCATTGCGAACAAGCACTTCAGGCACGAGCGGGCGGCTGTTATAGGTGCCGGCCTGGGTCGCGCCATAGGCGCCGGCGGTCATCACGGCGAGGAGATCGCCCGGCTTCGGCTCGACCAAAGCGCGGTCGAGCGCGAGATAGTCGCCGGATTCGCAAACCGGCCCGACCACGTCGGCCGTGATTCGCCGTGCGCCGACTGGGGCCTGGCGCACCGGCTTGATGTCGTGATGCGCCTCATAGAGCGTCGGGCGGACTAGATCGTTCATGCCGGCATCGACGATGACGAAGGTCTTGGCCTCGCCGCGCTTTACATAAATGACGCGCGTCAGGAGGATGCCGGCATTGCCGACGATCAGCCGGCCGGGCTCGAAGATGAGCCTGCAGTCGAGGTTCTTGGTCGCGCGCTTGACGATCGCCGCATAGGCGTCGGGATCGGGCGGCGGCTCGTTGTCCTCGCGATAGGGAATGCCCAGCCCGCCGCCGAGATCGACATGCGAAATCACGTGGCCGTCGGCGCGCAACACCCCGACGAACTCGGCCAATAGCGCAAACGCATCGCCGAACGGATCGAGCTCGATGATTTGGCTGCCGATATGCATGTCGACGCCGATGACGCGCACGCCTTTGAGCTTGGCGGCGCGGGCATAGACCTCGCGGGCGCGGCTGATCGGAATGCCGAACTTGTTTTCCGCCTTGCCGGTCGCGATCTTGGCATGGGTCTTCGGATCGACGTCGGGATTGACGCGGATCGAAATATTCGCGACGCGGCCCTTGGCGGCGGCGATCGAAGCGAGCAGCTCGAGCTCCGGCTCGGATTCGACATTGACGCACAGAATGTTCTCGTCGACCGCGAGCGAAAGTTCATGCGCGGTCTTGCCGACACCGGAGAACATGATCTTATCGGCCGCGACGCCGGCCATGCGGGCGCGCAAGAGTTCGCCTTCCGAGACGACGTCGGCGCCGGCGCCGAGCTTGGCCAGCGTCGCGATTACCGCCTGGTTGGAATTCGCCTTCATGGCGTAGCAGACCAGCGCGTCGACATCGGCGAACGCGCCGGCGAACACCTTATAGTGCCGCTCGATGGTGGCGCTCGCATAGCAATAGAACGGCGTGCCGATGGCGTCCGCCAGTGCGGTGAGATTGACCGCTTCGGCGTGCAGCACGCCGTCGCGATAGTTGAAATGGTGCATGGAAAGTCTTTAGCTTGAGATTTTAGTTTGCGCTACCGCGGCCGCGCGGCGGCTGCCGTCACTGCAGCAGCGGATCGAGAATGAAGGACCGTTTTTGGCCCGACGCCGCCACCGGATTGCCCTGCGCGTCGAAGCCGTTTTTGATCGCGGTATCCTGCGGCGAGCCGGGCGCCGGCGTACCGTCGGGCGACCGCAAATCCGAAGTCGCGGCAGGCGTTGCGGGCGCCGGTCCGGGCGGCAGTTCGAGCGGCCCCTCGCGCCCGCAGCCGGCAAGTGCAAAAACCCCGGCCAGAGCTGCAACAAGCGCAGCAGTTCGCGGGCTATTCAAACGAACACGGGTCAAAACACGCCCCCAAAGCCCCCAAGCCAGCCTAGCAAACCGCACTGCGGCGGCGACATTGTGTCCGCTCAAGATCGCTCAAAGGCGTTGCCAAACGCTTATGCCTTTTTCGCTAGCCGCCTGAGCCAGCTTTTGGCCTCGCGGCGGACATTGCTCGGCGCGGTGCCGCCATAGGCCGCGCGGCTTTTGACCGACTTGTCGGCCGACAGCACGGCGTACACCGCCTTGGTGATCCGGCCGGTGATCTCGGGCTCGACCTTCTGCATGGTTTCGAGCGGCAGCTTGTCGAGCGGCACGCCGGCCTTGGCGGCCGCCGCCACGATCTTACCGGTAATGTGATGGGCGTCGCGGAACGGCAGTTTGAGCGTACGGGTGAGCCAGTCGGCGAGATCGGTGGCGGTCGAATAGCCGTCGCCCGCTAAGTCTTTCATCCGCGCGACGTCGGGCTCGAGATCGCGCACCATGCCGGTCATGGCCTTAAGCGACAAAGCCAGCGCGCCGATCGCGTCGATCGCGCCTTCTTTGTCCTCCTGCAGATCTTTCTGATAAGCGAGCGGCAGACCCTTGATCACCACCAACAGCGCGGTGAGCGCGCCGACGATGCGCCCGGTCTTGGCGCGAACGAGCTCGGCTGCGTCCGGATTGCGCTTCTGCGGCATCATCGACGAGCCGGTGGTGAATTTGTCGGACAGCCCGACGAGGCCGGCGAGCGGCGACGACCAGATCACGATCTCCTCGGCGAAGCGCGACAGGTGCACGGCCGCAATCGCGCAGGCCGACAGCGTCTCCAGCACAAAATCGCGGTCGGCCACCGCGTCGAGCGAATTCGCCATCGGCCGCCGAAAGCCGAGCGCCTTGGCGGTCATGGTTCGGTCGATCGGGAACGAGGTTCCGGCGAGCGCGCCCGCGCCGAGCGGGCTTTCGTTCAGCCGCTGGCGCGCGTCGGCAAAGCGGCTGCGGTCGCGGCCGGCCATCTCGACATAAGCGAGCAGATGGTGGCCGAAAGTCACCGGCTGCGCCGGCTGCAAATGGGTAAAGCCCGGCATCACGGTGGCGGCGTGCTCGAGCGCTTTTTCGGCGAGTGCGTGCTGATAGGCGGCCAGCGCGGTGTCGATGTCGTCGATGGCGTCGCGCACCCAGAGCCGGAAATCGGTCGCCACCTGATCGTTGCGCGAGCGCGCCGTATGCAGCCGCCCGGCCGCCGGCCCGATCAGTTCGCCGAGCCGGCTTTCGACGTTCATATGGATGTCTTCCAGCGCCCGCTTGAACGCGAATTTGCCGGCCTCGATCTCTGACAGGATCGTGTCTAGACCGTGAGCGATCTGCTTTGCATCTTGCGCCGTGATGATGCCTTTTTTGGCGAGCATCGCCGCATGCGCCTTGCTGGCGGCGATGTCCTGCCGGTACAGGTGGCGGTCGAAATGGATCGAGGCGTTGATATCCTCCATGATCGGATCGGGTCCCGAGCCGAACCGTCCACCCCACATCTTGTTGCTCATGACCGTATTCCGCTTGTTAAAGGTTGTCTCATGACGTCGACGCCGAGGTTTTCCCGTTTATGACCGAGCCATCCGCCGAATCCAACACCGCGCCGGTACTGCGCAAAATCGGCCGGCTGCGGCTTGTTTCCGCCGCCGCCGCCAGCGGCATCCTTATTGTGCTGGCGGGGGTATACGGGATTGAGCATCTACGAAGCAATCCGGCCGACGCCGCCTGTCAGCCCGCGGTTAATACCGCCAAGCGTATTGCGCCGCTGGTTCATGGCGAAGTCGCGGCGCTGGCGGTGGCGCAAACGCCGTTTCGCGTTCCCGATCTCGCGTTCAAGGACGCGCAAGGCGCCGACAAGACGCTTGCCGACTGGCGCGGCCGCACCGTGCTTTTCAATCTGTGGGCCACCTGGTGCGTACCATGCCGCCGCGAAATGCCGGCGCTCGACGCGTTGCAGGCCAAGCTCGGCGGCCCGGACTTCGACGTCGTCGCCGTCAATATCGATACCCGCGATCCGCAGAAGCCGCTCGCTTTTCTGAAAGAGATCGGCGTCACCCACCTTTCTTATTATTCCGACCAGAGCGCGCATGCTTTCGAGGACCTCAAAGCAGCCGGCAAGGCGTTCGGCATGCCGACCACGGTGATCGTCGATAGCAACGGCTGCGAGATCGGCGACATGGCAGGTCCAGCGGAATGGGCGAGCGACGACGGCGTGAAGCTCGTGAGCGCAGCGATTGCCGGCGAAAAGAGCGTTACGCAGTAACGTCTAAATTGGTGCCCACGCCGGCGGCGACGTTGGCGAGCGAACTGGCGTTCTGCTGCGCGGCGTCGATCAATTTGACGATCGAGGACCCGTTGTCCGCGTTCATCCGCGCAAGCCGCGCCGCGACGGCAAGCTGCACCATACCGGTCTGGGCGCCGACCAGTGCGGAGATGAGGCTCGTCGTGTCCATGGCCGACCATTATGGCCTTGAAGCTTAAAAACATGTGAACCGCGCCTAACGAACCAGCAGCTGAAATCCGGCGATCACGATTTCAACGACGATCAACACGACGATGATCAGTTCCAGCCGCAACGATCGCTCGGTATCGATAATATCGGCAAACGCTTTTGTCGAATTGGAGATCACCGTGAGTTTGCGGGTCAAGACATCCGCCCGTTCCTTCAATTCATATTCGTCTTCGAGCCGGGCGTAAAAACGTTCCAGATCGGGACGTTCCCATAGCACATCGGGTTTTTCCGCCACAGCGACGAGACCGGAAATGCGATGTTGAACCAGCAGCGCGTTGCCGATGTGCTTGAGGATCGCACGACGGCCGCCGGGCGTGCGGCCGTGTTCCGCCAGCTCCTGGGCAATAGGCTGAATGACGCCGAAAACGGTCGCTACTTTTTTCTCGTCATGCGCCAACACGACGCTGGTGGCCAGCGCATCCGCGATCAGCAGCGTGTGTTCGGTCGTCAACGTCTTCACCGCGATAATGCCCGATGGCGTCGGCTGGTCGTCTTTGTCCGGCGCGATCTCGATTTGAACGGATTCTTCTTCGCGCGGGCTTATCGGACCAATAATCCGACCCTCCAAGCGGCGGATGACCTTATCCTCTTCCAGCGGCGACATGCCGACCAGGACCGCGACGCCATAGCGGAATAACGCAACAACGCCTTTCTCGCAGGCGCGGAACGCCAGCGGCAGCGTCGACAGCACGTCGCTGCGTTCAAGCCCCGCGGTTTCGATCC
This sequence comes from uncultured Alphaproteobacteria bacterium, assembly GCA_963780925.1. Lineage (GTDB taxonomy): Bacteria > Pseudomonadota > Alphaproteobacteria > Rhizobiales > Xanthobacteraceae > BOG-931. The sequence goes on from CAWAEV010000022.1 coordinate 75,130, forward strand.
GGTCGCCGAGCAACAACGCCCTGACGGTAATGCGATGCTCGCGCGCTATGGGTAGATCGCTCATGAGAATCCCGAGTTTCGTATGACGTAAGCGGCGGCATGCCAGCTTTGAAGGAGATGGGTCAGAAAATGTCGGGCGGGCCTTTGCCCCAGACTACCCCGGCTTTCGCGAAGCTTGTCATCGGGCCGGCCACTTCGGGCCGGACCCGTTGGCTCAATCCGCGCTACGACGACGGTTGACAAGACCGCGCATAGCGTTATGCTAAACCATATGGTTAAGTTTTATGACGCCGCTCTCGACCGCACTTTCGCCGCGCTGTCCGACCCGACGCGACGCGCGTTGGTGATGCGGCTTGCCGCCGAGCCCGATCTGTCGGTGAGCGAACTTGCCGCGCCGTTCAAAATGTCGCTGCCGGCGGTCATGAAGCATCTCGACGTATTGTCCAATGCCGGGCTCGTCTCGCGCGCAAAGACCGGGCGCGTCGTCGCCTGCCGGCTCGACGCCGAGCCGATGCGCGATGCGTTCGAATGGCTCAACCGCTACGAAAAGTTCTGGTCCGAGCGGCTGTCCAGCCTCGCCGCGTTCTTGGAAGAGGAAGAAGAGGCTCTTTCTGAAAGGGAAAAATCATGGCCACCCAAACCGCCACCAAACCAAGCCTCACCATCAGGCGCCGGCTCAAGGCGGCGCCCGCCAAAGTCTTCGCCGCGTGGACGGAGCCGGAAAAGATAAAACGCTGGTTCGGCCCGGCCGGCACCGAATGCACGCACGCCGAGTTCGACCTGCGCGTCGGCGGCAAATTCACCATCGTGGCGACCCGGCCGGGGGGCGAGACCCACCAGGTTTTGGGCGTCATGCGCGAAGTCGTTCCCGACGCACGGCTCGTCTACACCTGGGCGTGGGCCAGCACGCCGGAACGGGAGTCGCTGGTAACAGTTGAGTTCAAGCCCGAGGGCGACGGTACGTTATTGACGCTGACGCATGCGCAATTCTTCGATGAAGAGGCGCGCGAGCGCCATCAGCAGGGCTGGACCGGCGCGCTCGACAAGCTGGAGAAATTTGTCGCGTGAACGACACCAAACTCGGCAACCATGGGCAAGGCATAGCGTGGAGGCGTACATGCGCGGATCGCACGGCACGTTTTATTGGAACGAACTGATGACGCGCAACGTCGAGCGCGCCAAGACATTCTACGCCGACACCGTAGGCTGGAGTTTCGACGCCATGCCGATGCCCGGCGGGGGCGGCACCTACTGGCTCGCCAAGATGGGCGGCGATCCGGTGGCCGGCATCCTCGACATCAGCACGCCGGAGTTCGGCCAGGTCCCCGAAAGCTGGATGGCTTATCTCGCGGTCGACGATGTCGACGGGCGCGTGGCCAAGGCGGTCAAAGCAGGCGCCAAGCTCATGAAGCCTATTTTCGAGGTGCCCGGCGTCGGCCGGATCGCCATCCTGATGGAGCCGGGCGGCGCCGGCATCGGCTGGATGACGCCGGCATCCTAAGCCCCATCGCCCGGATAAGCGGAGCAAGTCCGGGGTTAGTGGAGTTCTGGAGCACCTGTCAGTCATGTCGATGTGCTGTGGGTTGTCGATTCTGGAGAGTGAGGAGAACCATATGGAACCGCACAAAGTCGTTTCCCACGACGAATGGATCGCTGCGCGGAAGGCCTATCTCGCCGAGGAGAAGGCATTTTCCAAGGCACGCGACGCGCTGAGCAAAAAGCGCCGCGAACTGCCCTGGGAGAAGGTCGAAAAGAAGTACCTATTCGACGGCCCGAACGGTAAGGAAACGCTGGCCGACCTGTTCGATGGCAAGAGCCAGCTCATCGTCTATCACTTCATGCTCGGCCCCGGCTGGGAGCAGGGCTGCCCGAGCTGCTCGTATTTGGCCGATCATTTCGACGGCGCGGTGATTCATCTCGCGCAGCGAGACGTTTCCTTCGTCATCGTGTCGCGCGCGCCGCTGCCGGAGATCGAGAAGTTCCAAAAGCGCATGGGCTGGAAATTCAAATGGGTGTCGTCGTTCGGCAGCGATTTCAATCACGACTATCAGGTCTCGGCATCGCCCGATGAGAAAGCCGCGGGCAAGGTCATGTACAACTACGAGATCACGACGTTTCCAAGCGACGAGCGCCCTGGCGCCAGCGTGTTTTTCAAAGACGCGGCGGGCGAGGTCTTCCACACCTATTCGACCTATGGCCGCGGGCTCGATATTTTCATCGGCGCCTACAATTTCCTCGATGTCACGCCGAAGGGCCGCGACGAGGATGGCTTGCGCCACAGCATGGCCTGGGTGCGCCACCACGACCGCTACCAGGGTGCGGTGGTCGATACAAAAGCGTCATACCAGCAACCCAAATCCGCCTCATGCTGCGATTAGTGCGGCACGTGGCGTAGTCGAAATTTGAAAAAGTTTTGCAACTGAGCTTATGCAAATAAACCGGGGGAGTTGCTCAAATGTCGACCGATCTCAAATACCTCGCCTTTACGGCGATGTTGACGGCATCGCTGTGGATTCCCTATCGTCGCGCAGGTGATGACCAACGGATTTCTGAGTCCGCAAAATTACGTCGATCCGGCGCCGCGTCCGGTGCCGCTCTGGGGCAAGCGCGCTGATCGCGTCTATCTTAATGCCGTCGAGACCTTCGCGCCGTTTGCGGCGCTGGTGATCCTCGTTCAGCTCACCGGCAAGGCCGACGCGATGACGGCGTTGTGGACGCAGTCGTTCTTCTGGCTGCGCGTCGCACACGCCATCGTCTACTGGGCCGCGATCCCCTACATCCGCACGGTCATTTTCACGCTCGGCTACGTGGCGGTCATCGGCCTGTTCGTCGAACTGATGAAGTGACCAGTTGTAGCCCGGGTTGAGCAGAGCGAAACCCGGGACTGAGTTTGAGTTCGCACACTGACCCCGGATTTTGCCGCGCTCAATCCGGGCTACAAAATCACAATGTAGGAGTTGATCATGAAGCTCTATGGCTTTCCCGCCTCGCCGAACACCTGGAAAGTGCGCGCGCTCGCATCGTACCTGAAAGTGCCGCTCGAATTCGAATTCGTCGATCTGCTCCAAGGCGTGCAGCACACGCCGGCTTTCCTAGCGCTTAATCCGACCGGCCGCACGCCGGTGCTGGTCGACGGCGATTTCAAGCTTTGGGAATCGAACGCCATCCTGCAATACGTCGCCAGCAAGAACGCGACGCCGCTTTATCCGAACGACGCCAAGAGCCGCGCCGACATCGGCCGCTGGCAATGCTGGGATCTGGCGCATTGGGGCGCGCAGGCCTGCCAGCCGCTGACCTTCGAGAACCTGGTGAAGAAATTCGTCAATCTCGGCCCGGCCGACCCGGCCGCAGTCGCCAAAGCTACCGAGAGTTTCAACAAAGAAGCCAAGATGCTGGATGCGCATCTGGCGCGGCACAAATATCTCGTCAACGATACGCTGACGATCGCCGACTTCTCGGTCGCGGCGCCGCTGTTCCACGCCCAAGGCGCGGGCATGCCGGTCGGCCCCTATGCCAATATCGGCGCCTGGTTCGGGCGGGTTTCAGCATTGCCGTGCTGGAACGAAACCGCGCCGCAAATGGCCGCAGCGGCCTGACACGTCATTGCGAGGAGCGAAACGACGAAGCAATCAGCACGGCGATGCCGAACTGGATTGCTTCGCGGAGCTTGTCATCGGGCCGGCCACTTAGGGCCGGACCCGTTGGCTCGCAAAGACGATTGTGGATGGTTACCGCGTCGGCACCGGCTTTTCGCCGCGGTAGTCGTAGAAGCCGCGCTGCGTCTTGCGGCCGAGCCAACCGGCCTCGACGTATTTCACAAGCAGCGGGCACGGCCGGTATTTGGAATCCGCCAGCCCCTCGTGCAGCACCTGCATCACCGAGAGACAAGTGTCGAGGCCGATGAAGTCAGCGAGCTCCAAGGGGCCCATCGGATGATGGGCGCCGAGCCGCATCGCCTTGTCGATGCCCTCGACATTGCCGACGCCTTCATAGAGCGTGTAGATCGCCTCGTTGATCATCGGCAGCAGGATGCGGTTGACGATGAAGGCGGGGAAATCCTCCGCCACCGCGATCTGCTTGCCGAGCTTGCCGATGAACTGCTTGGTCGCCTCGAAGGTGGCGTCGTTGGTGGCGATGCCGCGGATCACTTCGACCAGCTCCATCAGCGGCACCGGATTCATGAAATGAATGCCGATGAAGCGCTCCGGCCGGTCGGTCGCGGCGGCAAGCCGCGTGATCGAGATCGACGACGTATTGGTGCCGACGATGGTTTGCGGCTTGAGCGACGGGCACAGCGCGGCAAAGATTTTCCGCTTGAGGTCTTCCTGCTCGGTCGCGGCCTCGATCACCAGGTCGCAATCGCCAAGCTCGTCGAGCGTGTTGGCGGGCGTGATGCGCTTGATCGCCGCCTGGCGCTCTTCGTCGCTGATGCGCTGGCGGCTGACCTGGCGCGCCAGGTTGCCGTTGATGGTGGCAATCCCCGCGGCGATGCGGTCGGCGACAACGTCGTTGAGCAGCACGTGAAAGCCGGACAAGGCGCAAGCATGGGCGATGCCGTTGCCCATCTGGCCGGCGCCGACCACGCCGATCTTACGAATGGTGTGAGGCATCCCGCTCGCCTGCTCGCCGCGCATCTGCGGCGCTTTGGGCCGTTCCTTGACGTCGACCATTTCAATTCACCTTCTACGCCGATCCACGCCCGTATGCCAAATTCCGTCAGTGCTTAACCTTATCGAGCTCGGCGGCGAGCTCCGGCAACGCCCGGTAGAGATCCGCCACCAATCCGTAGTCGGCGACCTGAAAGATGGGGGCTTCCTCATCCTTGTTGATCGCGACGATGACTTTCGAGTCCTTCATGCCGGCGAGATGCTGAATAGCGCCGGAAATGCCGACGGCGATATACAGATCAGGCGCCACCACTTTTCCGGTCTGCCCGACCTGCCAGTCGTTCGGCGCATAGCCAGCATCGACCGCCGCGCGCGAAGCGCCGATCGCGGCGCCAAGCTTGTCCGCCACCGGCTCTATATACTTGGTGAAGTTCTCGCGGTTCTGCATCGCCCGGCCGCCGGAAATGATGATTTTCGCCGAAGTCAGTTCCGGCCGCTCCGATTTGGAAAGTTCCTCGCCGACGAAACCGGACAGGCCGGGATCGGCCGCAGCGGCGGCGGGTTCGATCGGCGCCGCCGAGCCGCCCGCTCCGGTCGCCTGGAACGCCGCGGTGCGCACGGTGATAACGCGCTTGTTTTCGGTCGAGCGCACCGTCTGGATGGCGTTGCCGGCATAGACCGGCCGCTCGAACGTATCGGGCGCCACTACTTTGATGACGTCGGATATTTGCATCACATCGAGCAGCGCGGCGACGCGCGGCATGACGTTCTTTCCGGTCGTGGTCGCCGCCGCCATGATGGTTTCGTAAGGGGGAGCGAGCGCGACGATCAGCGCCGCGGTCGGCTCGGCCAGCATGTGCTCGTAAGCCGGCGCGTCCGCGAGCAGGACCTTTTTCACCCCGTCGAGCTTCGCCGCCGCCTCGGCGACCGCTTTGCAGTTATGGCCGGCGACGAGAATATGCACCTCGGCGCCGACCGCCTTGGCCGCCGTCAGCGCCTTGGCAGTGGCGTCCTTGAGCGTCTTGTTGTCGTGCTCGGCAAGCAGAAGCGTCGGCATCACACCGCTCCCGCTTCTTTGAGCTTCTCGACGAGCTCCGCGACGGTCTTGACCTTGACGCCCGCCTTGCGCACCGGCGGCTCCGCCGTCTTGACGACTTCGAGCCGCGGCTTGGTATCGACGCCGTAATCCGCGGCGGTCTTTTCGTCGATCGGCTTTTTCTTCGCCTTCATGATGTTGGGCAGCGAGGCGTAGCGCGGCTCATTTAGACGCAGATCGGTGGTGACGATGGCCGGAAGCTTGAGCTTCACCGTCTGCAAGCCGCCGTCGACTTCGCGCGTCACCAACAGCGCATCGCCCTCGAGCGCCACTTTGGAGGCGAAGGTGCCCTGCGGCCAGCCGAGCAGCGCCGCCAACATCTGGCCGGTCTGATTGCTGTCGTCGTCGATCGCCTGTTTGCCCAGGATGATCAGGCCGGGCTGTTCCGCGGCCGCGATGCCTTTGAGGATTTTTGCAACCGCCAAAGGCTCGACGACGCCGTCGGCCTTGACCAGGATGCCGCGGTCGGCGCCCATCGCGAGCGCGGTGCGGATCGTCTCGGCGGCTTGCTGGGGCCCGATCGAGACGGCGACGATCTCGGTCGCCTTGCCGGCTTCCTTGAGCCGGATCGCCTCCTCGACGGCGATCTCGTCGAACGGGTTCATCGACATTTTGACGTTGCCGAGCTCGACGCCGGAGCCGTCAGCCTTGACCCGGATTTTCACATCCTTGTCGATCGCCCGCTTCACGGGCACGAGAATTTTCATTGCTGTATCTTGACCGTGTCTTGGCGCTATTTCGGCTGCGATGGCTGCTTGTTCGGGTGTTTTTCTTCGCCGCTTGGGCCGTGGTGAGAAGGACCGATGCTGCGGTGCGGGAAACCTAACGGCCGGCGCCCTGTCGGTCAACGCCGCTAGCGGTTCTCGCCGGGCTGCCAAAGCACGTCGCGCGCGCCGTGGGCGTTGGCGTAACGGCTTGCGACGAAGAGGAAATCGGAGAGGCGATTGACGTATTTGAGCACCTCGCCGGACACCTTCTCGCCGGGTCCTTCCTTGCTGTCGTTTCGGTCCATCAGTTCGGCGATCAGCCGCTCGGCGCGCCGGCAGATGGTACGGGCGAGATGCAGATGCGCCGCGGCCGCACTGCCGCCCGGCAGCACAAAAGACCGCAGTGGGGCAAGCGCTGCATTGAAGCGGTCAATCTCGGCTTCGAGCCACGCGACCTGTTTGTCGGTTACGGTGAGCCGCGCGCCACCAGGTCCTTTACCTCCGCCTTTGCCTTTTACCGGCGTACACAGATCGGCGCCGACGTCGAACAGGTCGTTCTGGATGCGCGCCAGCGCGGCGTCGAGCTCGGCGTCATGAGCGGTATGAAGCCGCGCCACGCCGATCCCGGCATTGGCCTCGTCGATGGTGCCGTAGGCCGCGACGCGCAGATCGTATTTCTTGCGCCGCTCGCCGGTGCCGAGGGCCGTGGTGCCGTCATCGCCGGTGCGGGTGTAAATCTTGTTGAGGACGACCATGGTGCGGCGTCTTTATTTTCCCATGAACCACAGCGTCAGCATGATAACGCCGATGGCGATGGCTTGCAGCAAGACGCGCAGCCGCATCAGCTTCTGCGAGGTGTTGCCGGAGCCGCCCATCATCATGTTGACGAGGCCGAGCAGCAAGACGATCGCGACCGCGCCGATGGCGATCGGGACCGCGACATGCGACATGAAATTAGCCATAGCGACCCTTGTAGCCCGGGTTGAGCGCCCTGTCATTCCGGGGCCGAGCGAAGCGAGGAGCCCGAAAATCCATAATCCCGCCACAGGGGATATGGATTCCGGACTTGCCGCCTTGCGGCAATCCGGAATGACGCGCGAGAAAACGTGCGCTATGACAACGCCGCAACTGCGCAGAGGAACCGCCCCGATGATCGTCGATTTCCAGCACCATTTCACGCCGCGCGAGCTGATCAAGGCCGATCCGGGCGATCGCCTCATCCTCAACTATGACGCGCTCGGCGCGCCGAGCTATACGGTGCATTCGCTGCTCTACGATCTCGACGAGCACGTGCGGATGATGGATATCGCCGGCATCGACGCCGCCTGGCTCACCAGCGCCGCCGGCATGTGCGCCGATCTCGACACTTCGCGGCTGGTCAACGACAAGGCAAAAAAGGCCGAACGCGACTATCCCGGCCGCTTCATCGGCGCCGCACACGCGCATCCGCTCGGCGGCGCCGCGGCGCTGAAAGAACTCGCGCGCTGCCGCCACGAACTCGGCTTCCAAGGCGTCACCGTCACTTCGGAGTTTGACGGCAAGTGGATCGACGATCCGGGGCTCGAGCCGTTCTGGGACGAGGTCGGCAAGCTCGGCATGTTCGTGTTCGTGCATCCGGCGCTGAAACTGAATTACGCCCAGCAATTCGACAGCTACGACACCGCGCGCGCGGTCGGCCGCGAATTCTCGCTGATCATGGCGACCATCCGGCTCATTAATTCCGGCGTGTTCGACCGCCATCCCGAATTGACGGTGCACATGGCGCATCTGTCCGGCGGGGTCGCCGGCATGCTGGCGCGCATCCGTTGCTTTCAGGACAAGGAGTTTTGGGGCACCGCCGAAAATGCGCGCCACGGCGCCAAGGGGAAAAGAGATTTCGACTATTACATCCGCAACAATCTCGTCTTCGACACCGCCGGATTTGCCGGCGGCATCGGCGCGATAAAGGCCGGCCTCGCCGAAATTCCGGCGCCTCGTATGGTGTTCGCCACCGACTATCCCCAGGAAATCCGTAAAGGCGAGGTGGTGCGCGACTTTGTTCGCGACATCCGTTCGCTCGGCCCCGACGGCGAGCGCATCCTGTCCGGTAATGTCGGGCTTTTGCTCAAGGAATCGCCGGCGGCGGAAAAGCAGAAGGTGGAAGAGCGGGTACGGTGATCCATTGCCACCTCACATGTCATCATCCACGAAGGCGGATGATCGAATAGCCTGATCTTCAGTTCCGAGATTACTGGATGCTCCGCCTTCGCGGAGCATGACACTTCCCCTCACCCCGCTCCGCCGAGGTGCTTCTCGATATCGTAGACCGGATGCCTGGTGAGGTCCTTGTCGATCTCTGCCACGATTTTTTTCTTCACGTCGGCGTGGAAAGCTTTGCGCAAATCGGCCAGCGCCCGCGGCGGCGCGATCACGATCAAAGCCTCGACCTTGCGCTCGCGCACGATCTTTTCCAGCATCGCCGCGACGTCGTGGGCGAATTTGTGCTCTTCGAGATCGTGCCAGTCGGTCTGGGTAACGCTCGATCGGCGCGGACCGACCGAGGAATGTGAACTGCCCGGACGGTCGGCGCCCTGTTCGTGGGTGGAAGGATTTTTCTGGTCGCTGAAGACCCGCTCGGTCTTGAGATCGAGAAACTGCGCATCGCCTTCGTTGCGCAGCACCAGCGCCTTGCGGCCGTCGCCGACGAAGACATAGGCGTTATGGGGAATGCTCACTTTGGTCATCGCTCAACTCACGGTTTTCTTCAATGTGGTGACATCATGATTGTAGCCTGGCTTGTCCGCTTTGACCTGGGTCAATGGCGGAAACGGCGCATTCGTTCCGAAATGACACGATTACCGCTCATTCCCGCGCAAGCGGGAATCCAACTGGGTCCCGCTTGCGCGGGGACGAGCGCATCGATCAATTCGATCCGTCCAGCAGGCGCCGCGCAATGACTTGCGCCTGGATTTCGGCCGCGCCCTCGAAAATGTTGAGAATGCGAGCGTCGCACAGAATACGCGAGACGGGAAACTCGACGGCAAATCCGTTGCCGCCGTGGACCTGCACGGCATTATCGGCCGCCGCCCAAGCGACGCGCGCGGCAAGCAGCTTCGCCATGCCGGCTTCCAGATCGCAGCGCCGGCCGGAATCCTTTTGCCGCGCGGCATAATAAGTGAGCTGCCGCGCGATCATGATCTCGACCGCCATCATGGCAAGCTTGTCCGACACGCGCGGGAAATTGGCGATCGGCTCGCCGAATTGCACCCGCGCGGTGGTGTAGGTGAGCGCCTGTTCCATCGCCGCCTGCGCCACGCCGATGGCGCGCGCCGCGGTCTGGATGCGGGCGGCCTCGAAAGTCGCCATCAGCTGCTTGAAACCGAGCCCTTCGACGCCGCCGAGCAGGTTCTCGGCCTTGACGACAAAGCCGTCGAAGGCGATTTCGTATTCCTTCATGCCGCGATAGCCCAACACCTCGATCTCGGTGCCGGACATGCCCGCAGCCGGGAACGGATTGTCGTCGCTGCCGCGCGGCTTTTCGGCGAGCAGCATAGACAGCCCGCGATAGCCGGTCTCGGCCGGATTGGTGCGAACCAAGAGCGTCATCAGATCGGCGCGCACCGGATGGGTGATCCAGGTCTTGTTGCCGTAAACCTTGTAGACGTCGCCCTGGCGCACCGCGCGCGTCTTCAACGAAGCGAGATCGGAGCCAGTATTCGGCTCGGTGAACACCGCGGTCGGCAGCACTGCGCCGGAGGCGATCTTCGGCAGCCATTTGCGCTTTTGCTCCTCGGTGCCGGAGCCTAAGATCAATTCGGCGGCGATCTCGGACCGCGTGCCGAGCGAACCGACGCCGATATAGCCGCGCGACAGTTCCTCGGAGACGACGCACATCAATTCCTTGCCGAGGCCCATGCCCTCGTAATCCTCGGGGATAGTGAGCGAGAACACGCCGAGTTCCGACATTTGCGTGACGACGTCGAGCGGGATGTAGTCGTTTTTCAAGTGCCATTCTTGCGCATAGGGCACGACGCGGTCGTCGGCGAACTTGCGCATTTCCTCGCGGATCGAATCGAGCGTATCGTCGAGCCCGCAGGCGCCGACGGTCGCATCGTGATGTTGCCGGATCAGTTCGACCAGGCGGGCGCGGCGCTGAGCGGTATTGCCGGTGGCGATGAGATGCTCGACGGCGGGCGTCATTCGCGCCGCGACAGCGGCCGGGGACAGCCCGAGATCGGACAGGCGTACGATCTCACCCTGGCTCATCGGAATGCCGCCGATCACCTGGGCGAGATATTCGCCGGTGCCGATGCGGACCAGCAGTTCCTCGATCTCGCCGAAACTGCCGGCCGCCGCCAAACGCAGCGAATAGGCCTCAAGCTGTCGGATTGCCTCGACATAGGTCGCAAGCCACGCCAGTCCGTGCGTGGCACGCTGTTCGCGATCGAGTATGCGCGCAACCGGGCGACCCTCGATGGTCACGCGGTTTGCAACCGCACGGCGGGCATCGTCGAAGAGCGCTTCGACGACTGCGACCGCCTCGCGGAGCGGAACGACCAACTCGTGGACTGCGGGCAGAAGGGAGTCGGCGAGCGGCATGACTGGCTCCAATGAGCTGAGTTCTAAGGACTTGGTCCGGCCCGGCTTAGCGGCAAAGCTTACGCGTGCAGTGCACAAAAGCAAATGCGGTAGCAGGACACCGGCCACAACGGGGCGTTCGCCGACGGAAAGCACGGAATGCCGGCGACATGCCGTGGTTTTGCCTACGATTCTTGCACAATCTTAACCATTTTACGGTGTGCTGGCGTGGATTGCCGGTGTGCGGCGCAATGCGCGCCGACGCCGCCGAAGGCTGAATAAAACGTCCGATTGATCAAGACGACGTCCGATCAGGTCCCAGGATGTTCATCACCCAGATATTCTCCAGGCTATCGGTGCGCGCCCGCATCGTCGTGCTCGGCGTCATTCCCGTTATCGGCCTTCTCGCCAACGGCATCGCTTACCTGACGGGCGATGTCGAAGTCGGCCAGGCCTTCGAGGCGGTGCACCGCAACACCGAAGTGGCCGACGCCAGCCGCGATCTCAAGACTGGGCTCCTCATCATGCGCGCCGCGACGACCGATTTCGTCGCGCGTCCTTCCGACGCCGAAGCCAAGAATTTCGACGACGGTCAGGCGATGGCGATGGCCTGCCTCGACCGCATCCGGGCCTCGCTCGCCGCCGCGGACCAGGACTTGGTCATGCCGCTGCGCATCACGGTGCGCGACCTCAAGGCGAGCTTCGACAGCCTCGTCAACGAGCAGAAATCGCTCGGTTACGACGAAACCCAAGGCGTCACCGCCGATCTCATCGCGGCGAGTAACGCGGTCGAGAGCATCATCCACAACGACTTGTCCTGGGTTGCGGACGTCGACCGCGCCAATCTCACGATGTCGCTTCTGACCATGCGGCGCTACGAGATCGAATATCGGCTCACCCGCAACGAAGATGCCGAACGGCATTTCCTCGACGAGGTCAAGCATTTCGACGAACTGTTCGAATCGGTCGACGGCGCGCCGGCGATGAAGGAAAAGCTCACCAAAGAGATACAGAGCTATAGCTCCACCTTCGCACAATGGGTCGCGAGCACCGAGGACATGACGCCGCTGATCTCGCTCATCAACCACGACACCGAGAGCGTGCTGCCGGAGGCCGATCGGATCATCACCGCCGCGCGCGGCAACGCTAGTCAGGCCGCCACGGAACTGACAACGTCGCGAACGCGAACCCGGCAGGTCATCATCTGGATAGGCTTGGCGGTGGTGCTGATCGGGCTCGGCTGCAGCTGGCGCATCGGCCGCTCGATCACGCAGCCGCTCGAGGAACTGGCCGCGGTGATGAAGCGGCTCGCCAATGGCGACACCTCGGCGCGCCCCGCCGCCACCCATGCTCACGACGAGATCGGCGAGATGGCGCGCACCGTCGTGGTGTTCCGCGACAACATGATCGAGCGCGAACGCCTCGCCGGCGTGGAGAGCGAGACCAACCTCGCCCGGGAGCGGCGCGGCGAAGCGATCGCGACCCTAATCCGGGAGTTCCGCGCTTCCATCGAACAGGCGCTGGATCGCTTGCGCGAATCCGCAGGCCGTCTGGAAAATGCCTCCAGCGGACTGAACGACGCCGCCGATGCGGTGTCGTCGGAAGCGCGCAGCGCCGAGAACTCGGTCAGTGCCGCCTCCGTCAACGTCACCACGGTGGCCGGCTCGATCGAGGAGCTTGCGGTCTCGATCGGCGAGATCGCAGCACAAGCGACCAGGTCGACCGACGTCGCCAGCCGCGCCGTGGCCGAATCGCAGCGCACCGTCAACACCATGTCGGAACTCGGCAACGCCGCGAACCGCATTGGCGAAGTCATCGGGCTGATTCAGTCGATCGCCGGCCAGACCAATCTCTTGGCGCTCAACGCCACCATCGAGGCGGCGCGCGCCGGCGAGGCCGGCCGCGGCTTCGCGGTCGTGGCTGCCGAGGTGAAATCGCTCGCCGCGCAAACCGCGCGCGCCACCGAGGATATCGCCGCGCAAATCGGCTCGATCCAGTCGGCGACGGCGGACGCCGCGCAGGCGATCGAGCAGGTGTCGACGATCATCGACGACATGTCGGAGATCGCCACCACCGTCGCCTCGACGGTGGAGGAGCAGAACAACGCCGTGGCCTCGATCGCCGAAGGCGTCAACCGCGCCTCGACCGAGGCGCGATCCGGCGCCGACGCCATGAGCCGGGTCGCCGGCGCCTCGACCGGCGCACGCGCCACCGCCGCCGACGTCAAAGCGCTGGCCGACGCGCTCGCCGTCGAGGCGGAAAACCTGCAAGGCGAAGTCCGCCGTTTCCTCACCGACGTCCAGGCGGCGTAATTTTTTCCTTTCCGCATCGAGACGCCGGCTCGGGTCTGGCGGCGGCCAATTGCTGGCGCAAAGCTCATTGATCCAGGTCAAATGACCGCGGGCCGAGTTACGTAGGGTCGGCTCGGCCCAGCGGGGGCGACATCCGCGAAGCCGGGCGGCCAGGATCGCTCCGTGTGCCAAACGGGGGTCCTGGCCGTTTCATCTCCGGCCTGCCGGACGGACTACGAGATGCGGCCGTCCAGGTGTCGCCGCAGCGAAGCGAGCCAGCCGGCGAAGGCGTCGCGGAAGAATACCGTCCATTCGTCATGGCGCTCCGGCGTGCAATCGAACGTCGCCCACCATTCGACAAAGCCGCGGCTGCCGTCGTGATGGGCGTGACTTTCAATGTTGCGCGATAGTGCTGCACCGGCATCGGCGCGTCGCCGCAGAACTCGTAAACCTGCGAGCGCTCTGGATCGGACAAAGCGACGAGCCGCTGCCGGATGCGCCTGCCCTGGTAGAGGACGTTGTTGCGATGTCACGGACTCATTGGCATCGATTGTGCAGCGTTACCGCCTGCGCCCCCTCCCCCGCATTCGCGTGGGCGGATAGATTGGCTGCGGAGGCCTCTGCCGTTGAATACGATTTGCCTGTGCTACCGCGTCGCGCTCGACGCCTTCTATCGCTTTAATGCCGATGACGGCTGGGCGATCGCGAGTCACATCGCGCTTTCCGTCCTGATGTCGATGTTCCCGTTCCTGATTCTGGTGACGGCGATCGCTGGCTTTGTCGGCTCGAAGGACCTCGCCGATGAAGTGGCGAGCATGATCGTCGCCGCCTGGCCGCGCGTGGTGTCGAGCCAGATCGCCGGCCAGATCCACGAGGTGCTCACTACCGCGCGCGGCGGCTTTCTCACGGTCGGCGCGATATTCGCCATCTATTTCGCCTCGAGCGGCGTCGAGAGCCTGCGCATCGGGCTCAACCGCGCCTACGGGCTGATCGAGCCGCGGCCGTGGTGGCTGCTGCGCCTCGAATTGATCGGCTATGTCCTGGTCAGCGCGATCGGACTTTTGGCGCTGGCGTTTCTGGTCGTGCTCGGGCCGCTGGTGTTTCGCACGGCGGTGCTCTACGCGCCGTGGCTCGCCGAGCTGGAAAGCCACTTCGATATCGGCCGCTTCGTCATCGCCAGCATCCTGCTGACGTCCTCGCTGTTGATCCTGCATATGTGGCTGCCGTGCGGCCGCCGACCCTTCAGCGCGGTGTGGCCCGGCATTGTCGCAACCCTGCTGCTATGGCTCGCCTGCGGCTACGCCTTCGGCCGCTACCTGTCCGACTTCTCTTACACCTATGTGAACTATTACGCCGGCCTCGCCTCGGCGATGATGGCGCTGGTTTTCCTGTATTTCACCGCGCTCATCTTCATCTATGGCGGCGAGCTCAATGCCGCGATTGCGCGCGAGCGCGAAAATCCGTCGCTGCCGTTGGAAGGGGGAGGCCGTAAGCGGCACTTGTTAGCGGGCCAGAAGCGCCACCCGCCCGCGCCGTTTACGTGATCCGTGTTTAGGCGGGAATGAGCGGCGTGTGATCGGCGCTGCCGGTCAAGAGCTTGACCTTGCGCGCATGGTCGACCGCTTCGCGCGCGGATTGGTTGTGCGTGAACAATTCGAAGGTCTGCGTCTCGTCCTCGGTCACCGGCGTCATGGCCTGGTCGGTATAGGGAACGTTTGCGCTTTTGGCGACGCGGCGCCAGATGAGGAAAATGCCCCAGGCCGCGGCGGCAACACGGGCGTGCTTGACCGCTAAGTCCCAAGCAAGTTGCGGATAGAACGTCCAGATCGGCGCGCCGGCAATTCCGGCCGGCGTTCATGACGATCTTTAAGCCGGACGAAGCCACCCTGCAGCGGATGGACTTTTTCGATGGCGAGCGATTGCGCGAACCACAGAATGATCTGCGCCAGACGGAGAATATTGATGCCGCAAGCCTGGGCCCGGCGCAAAATCGTCTCGATACGCGCCGGCGTGTAATAGATCGCCCAGGGTCGCCAAGGCGAAACGCGCCGGCGTCACCCGCATCTTCATCGGCTGGGAAAATATCAATCCCGACAATCTGCTTGCCGCCAAGAAGCGGCAGAACAAAATTACCGAATACCGCAACATGCTCTTGGCTTGGAAGGCGGCCGGCATCTGGACCTAGAAATTCGGGATCTTGTGGCACAGCGTGTCGACCTGGATGAGGAAGCGCACGTCCATGCCGTCCCGTTCGCGCAATTTGATGATGCGGTCGAAGATCAGTTCCCAGTCGTTGTTGCGGGCGAAATTGTCGTCGGTGATGAAAAAGCGGTCGATGCCGTGCTCGTAGTTCTTGCGCAGGATACGCTCGACGTCGTCGGGGCTGCGCCGGCGCGATTTGCGCCCTGCACATTGATGATGGTGCAGAACGAGCATTGGAACGGGCAGCCGCGCCCGGCGTCGAAAGTGGTGACATTGCCGATGGTCTTGCGCACCGAATTGCCGGGCAGAAACGGCGTCACCGCGTCTTCCAGCGCCGGCAGATCGTCGATGTAATTGTAGAGCGGCTTGAGCTTGCCGGCTGCAGCATCGCGCACGACCTCGTCCATGCGGCCTTCCGCTTCGCCGGCGAACAAAGTGACGCCCATGTCGAGTGCTTCTTGCAAATCGGCCATCACGCTTGGAAACATGGCCAGCATGCCGGAGACGTGGAAGCCGCCGACGATGACCGGGATACCGGCCTCACGCAGCGGCTTGGCGATGTGCAGCGAGCGGATATTGGTTGGATTGCACGCCGACCAGACCGACGAAGCCGAAATTATCATTGGCGTGCAGGTCGGCGATAATGCGGTCAACGCGCACCCGTGTATTGGTCTCGTATCGCCGCGATTTCGATGTCGATGCCGGGGGAATCTTGCGCTGCGCGCAATCGTCGAGAAGGCCATAGTACGCTGGCCAACGAATTGGCCGGCATCGGCGAGCGGTACCAGCGGATCACGTAACCGTCGTCGTCATAATGCGACGGCTTGATGAGCACGATGCGGAAGCGCTTGCGTGCGGTACTCGCCTCGGTCCGCTGCTTCGCCAGCATGCGTCACCCCGTACCGGACGATCATTTGTAGCTGAATTGACGCGACGAGGCCAGCAGCCGTTCCTGCTCATGACTTCGTGATCTCGTTTTCGAGGATTCGCTCATGGCGACGGCCGAGACAGCAACATACGTGTCGGCGGGCCGACTTCCAAAATGGAACTCATTAGCCCTTGGAGGCGAATTATGTCGTTCAAACAACTCATATCTTCGGCGATCATCGCAGCCGGCTTTGGCGGCGCCGCCCTTATTGGCGCGCAAACGACACCCGCCGCGGCGCAGGATGTATCGTACCCCTGGTGTACCCAGGGGAGCGCCTTGCACTGCTATTACATGAACCATCAGCAATGCGAGGAGACCGTGGATTACCACGGCTTCTGCGTAGCTAATCCGGACTATCGCCCGCAAAACAACGACGTTCGCCGCCGCGCCGCAGTAGGCGTTCAGCCGCGCGCCGCCTCGATCACGTCCTCAAAATTCCGCAAGCCCGGCCGCGGCGTGTTGACCAGCACCGCCATATTGCCGGGCTTATGGCGATTGGTGCGCATCAATTCGTGGGCGTAGGGGATCTTCTCCCACGGGAATACGTCGCTCATGCACGGATCGACGCGGCGGTCGATGACGAACTGGTTGGCGGCGCTCGCTTGTTTGAGATGCGCGAAATGCGAACCTTGCACGCGCTTCTGCCGCATCCAGACATAGCGCGCATCGAAGGTGATGTTGTAGCCCGTGGTGCCGGCGCAAAACACCACCATGCCGCCGCGCTTGACGACGAGGCACGACACCGGGAACGTCGCCTCGCCCGGATGCTCGAACACAATGTCGACATCGCGCTTGCCGGTGATGTCCCAGATCGCCTTGCCGAAGCGGCGCGCTTCCTTGACCCAGGCGTCGTATTCGGGTGTGCCGACTTTGGGCATCTGGCCCCAGCACTTGAAATCGTTGCGGTTGATCACGCCCTTGGCGCCGAGATCCATGACGTATTGCACTTTCGACGGATCGGACACGATGCCGATGGCATTGGCGCCGGACGCCGCGACCAGTTGCACGCCGAACACGCCGAGCCCGCCCGACGCGCCCCATACCAGCACGTTGTCGCCCGGTTTGAGAATGTGCGGCGCGTGGCCGAACAACATGCGATACGCCGTGGCCAATGTGAGCGTGTAGCAGGCCGATTCTTCCCAGGTCAGATGCGCCGGCTTCGGCATCAGCTGACGCGACTGGACGCGGCAGAATTGGGCGAACGAGCCGTCCGGCGTCTCGTAGCCCCAGATGCGCTGCGACGGGGAGAGCAGCGGATCGCCGCCGTTGCACTCCTCGTCGTCGCCGTCGTCCTGATTGCAGTGGATAATGATCTCGTCGCCGATCTTCCAGCGGCGCACTTTAGAGCCGACCGCCCAGACAATGCCGGAAGCGTCGGAGCCGGCGACATGAAATGGATTTTTGTGCACGTCGAGCGGCGAGATCGGCTGGCCGAGCCCGGCCCAGATGCCGTTGTAGTTGACGCCGCCGGCCATGACATAGACCAGCACTTCGTCCTCGGCGATCGGCCAGGTCGGCACCACTTCGCATTGCATCGCCGTCTCGGGCGGCCCGTGCCGTTGCTTGCGGATGGCCCAGGCATACATTTTTTCCGGGACATGCCCGAGCGGCGGAATCTCGCCGATCTCGTAGAGATCTTTGAGCGGCGCGGCGGACGGCTTTTTCTGCGCAACGGCCATGTCAGGCTCCCGGCTGCACCGGCATTCGGATGGTCGCAAAAATGTAGTCTGCCGCACCTAATGTTGCAGCGCAACAATTAGTTGGAGCGGGCAGCGCCATGCCGCTGACAGGCCGCCGGCAAAGCCCTAAACTTTGGTCGTTCACGCGTCTGCGCGCAGCAGCTTACTCACACAGCGGCCTGGCCCTTGCCGGGAAAGTCAAACAGGGGGGAACCATGGACGTACAAAGCCTTGTCATTTGGCTGATCGTCGGCGGTATCGCCGGCTGGCTGGCCGGGAAGGTCATCAAAGGCGGCGGCTTTGGGTTAGTCGGCGACATTGTCGTCGGCATCGTCGGCGCACTGCTTGCCGGCTGGCTGTTGCCGCAGCTCGGCATCATCATCGGCGGCGGCCTGGTCGGCGCCATCATCAACGCGTTCATCGGCGCCGTGATTTTGCTGGTCATCATCAGGTTGATTAAGCGCGCTTGATCGAGCGGCGCTAACACGGCGGAAAGGAATCGCGCGCTAAAGCGAGAGCGCGGGAGCTATCGAGAGTTCGATAGCTCTCCCACCGGTGTATTTTTTTGCAGCGCTGTATGAACATCGCCCAAAATGACCTGACCGGTCACATCCTGCCGCGCGACGCGCCGCCTGTCTCCACGACGCGAACGATCCGCCCGATCGGGCTCACGCTCTTTCTGTGTTATCTGATCGTGCTCGCCGGCACTTTTCTCAAGGGCGATTTTTTGCTCGATAAGCAAGGCCGGCCGATCGCCAACGATTTCGTCAATGTCGTTGCAGCGGGACGCCTCGCGCTCGACGGCAAGCCGGCCGCGGCCTACGACTGGCCGACGCATAAGCAAGCGGAAGTCCGCGTCATCGGCCACGATTTTGCCGACTATTACGGCTGGCACTATCCGCCGCCGTTTCTGTTCGTCGCCGCGGCGCTGGCGACGCTGCCCTTTATCGCCGCGGCGATCGTTTCATTGCTGGCGACGCTCGCTGCTTATGTCGCGGCGCTGTGGGGCATTCTCGGCCGCACCGGAATTTTCCTTGCGCTCGGCTTCCCCGCTGCGTTGTGGAACGTCACCGCCGGGCAAAACGGCTTCCTCACCGCGGCGCTGATCGGCGGCACGCTCGGATTGCTGGAGCGGCGGCCGGCGCTTGCCGGTCTTTGTCTCGGGCTCCTCACCTACAAGCCGCAATTCGGTTTGCTGTTTCCCTTAGTCCTGATCGCGGATGGGCGCTGGACGGCCAGCCTCGTTGCCGCGGCGACGGCGATTGCGCTTGCGGCGCTGTCCTGGCTCGCCTTCGGCAGCGCGAGCTGGCAGGCCTTCGCGCATTGGCTGCCGATCACGAGCCGCATCGTGCTCGGCGAAGGCCATGCCGACTTTACCCGGCTGCAAAGCGTGTTCGGCCTTATTCGCGCCAATGGCGGCGGTGAGATGCTGGCATGGTGCATTCAAGCGGCGCTGAGCCTGGCACTGGCTGCGGCGCTGGTCTGGCTCTGGCGCAGCCGCGCACCGTACGATCTGAAAGCTGCGGCGCTCGCCGCCGGCACGCTGCTCGTGACGCCGTACGTTTATATGTACGACATGGTCGTGCTTGCCGTGGCCGTCGCTTTCCTGCTCCGCTTTGCGCTCGAACGCGGATTTATCGCAAGCGAGCTGCTCGGACTTGGCGCTGCCGGCGCGCTCATTCTGATCTTCCCTTACGTCAAGACCCAGGTTGGTCTCGCCGCGGTGCTGATCGTTCTGGTGCTGATTGCGCAACGGGCATGTTGCATCGCAACAAAATCCGCGCCACATTAGCCGTGCCGGTGCAACGCGTGAAAGATCGATGGGCGACCAGCCGCGCCACGACAAACCAGTACGCGACAAACCGTGGATCTTCCGCACCTATGCGGGCCATTCGACGGCTTCCGCATCGAACGAGCTTTACCGGAAAAATCTGAGCAAAGGGCAGACCGGCCTGTCGGTCGCCTTCGACCTGCCGACCCAGACCGGCTACGACAGCGATCATCCCTTGGCCAAAGGCGAGGTCGGCAAGGTCGGCGTGCCGATCTCGCATATCGGCGACATGCGCGCGCTGTTCGAGGCCATCCCGCTCGGCGAGATGAACACCTCGATGACCATCAATGCAACCGCGGCGTGGCTGCTTGCCCTCTATATTGCGCTCGCCGACGAGCAAGGCGTGCCGCGCGCCAAGCTGCAAGGCACCACGCAGAACGACATCATCAAGGAATATCTGTCGCGCGGCACTTATGTGTTCCCGCCGGCGCCGTCGATGCGGCTGACCAAGGACGTGATTCTGTTCACGACCAAGGAAATGCCGAAATGGAATCCGATGAATGTGTGCTCCTATCACCTGCAGGAGGCCGGCGCCACGCCGGTGCAGGAGCTCGCTTTCGCGCTCGCCACCGCGATCGGCGTGCTCGACGCGGTAAAGGCATCGGGCCAATGCGCGAGCGAGGAATTCGGCGACGTGGTCGGACGGATCTCGTTTTTCGTCAATGCCGGGCTGCGCTTCGTCAGCGAAATCTGCAAGCTGCGCGCGTTTACCGAACTGTGGGACGAGATCACGCACGAGCGCTACGGCGTGACCGATGCCAAGCAGCGCCTGTTCCGCTATGGCGTACAGGTCAATTCGCTGGGCCTGACCGAGCAGCAGCCGGAGAATAACGTCGCCCGCATTCTGCTCGAAATGCTCGCGGTCACGCTGTCGAAGGACGCCCGCGCGCGCGCGGTGCAACTGCCGGCGTGGAACGAGGCACTCGGCCTGCCGCGGCCCTGGGACCAGCAATGGTCGCTGCGCATGCAGCAAATCCTCGCCTACGAAACCGATTTGCTGGAATACGGCGACGTGTTTGCCGGGTCGCCCGTCATGGTGGCGAAGGTCGCCGAACTGAAAGCCGCAGCCAAGGACGAGTTGGCGCATATCGAAGCGATGGACGGCACCGTCGACGCGGTCGAATCCGGCTATCTCAAGCAGCAGCTCGTCGAATCGAATTCGCGGCGCGTCGAGGCGATCGAGCGCGGCGAGCAGATCGTGGTCGGCGTCAACCGTTTCGTCGAGACCGAACCCTCGCCGCTCGCCGACGCCGCCGAGGCGGTCGTCACCGTGTCGGCGGAATCCGAGTCCGGACAGATCGAGCGGCTCGCCGCCTGGCGCGCGGCGCGCGACGCCAAAGCCGTCGCCGCCGCGCTGGACGCTTTGCGGCGCGCGGCGAAAAACGGCGCCAATATCATGCCGGCCTCGATCGACTGCGCCAAATCAGGCGTCACCACCGGCGAATGGGGTTTTGCGCTGCGCTCCGCATTCGGCGAATACCGCGCCCCGACCGGCGTCGGCACCGCCATACGCAACGACGCCGAAGGGCTCGACGACATCCGCGCCGAAGTCGACCGGGTATCGAAAAAGCTCGGCCGACGGCTGAAGTTCCTGGTCGGCAAGCCCGGGCTCGACGGCCATTCCAACGGCGCCGAGCAGATCGCTGCGCGCGCCCGCGACGCCGGCATGGACGTGGTCTATGACGGCATCCGTCTGACGGCGGACGCGATCGCCACGGCAGCGGCGGAAAAGAACGTGCACGTGGTTGGGCTATCGATCCTGTCAGGCTCGCACATGCTGCTGGTGCAGGACGTACTCGCGCAGATGAAGGCAGCCGGACTCGATGACGTGCCGGTGGTGGTCGGCGGCATTATCCCGCCGACCGACGCCAGCGCGCTGAAAAGCGCCGGCGTGGCGCAAGTCTATACGCCGAAGGATTTCGAGCTGAACCGGATCATGAGCGACCTCTGCCGGATTGTCGAAGGATCGGCAGAGGCGGCCGAATAGTTATCGCGGTACGGCCGCCGCGAGCGCCTCGCTCAGCGCGCTCGGACTTATCGGCTTGCGCAGATAAGAATTCATGCCCGCGCTGCGCGCCTCCGCGTCGTCGGCCTCGCGCCCGGAAATACCGACGATCGGCGTGCCTGCCGCGGCGCCGGGCAGCGCACGGATGCGCCGCGTTGCTTCGAGCCCGTCGATGCCTGGCAGCGTCACGTCCATCAACACGACGTCGTAGCCGCGCGCCACGGCAGCGACAGCTTCTTCGCCGGAGCCGACGAAATCGGCGCGGTGGCCGAGTTCCGTGAGGATGGTGTTGAGGATTACCCGGCCATATGGATTGTCCTCGGCGCAAAGGATCTTGAGGCGGCGCGCGGGCGTCACGCCCTGACGCGAGCGCTCCGCCGCCGCCTGGACGGGCGCGATCGGCAGCAGCACCGAAAGAGAAAAGCGCGAGCCGCGGCCCGGCGTGCTGGTGACGGTGAGATCGCCGCCCATCAGCCTGGCCAAAACCTTGACGACGGCAAGCCCGAGCCCGGCGCCGCCATAGCGGCGCGCGATTGCGGCGCTGGCTTGCGCGAACGGCCGGAACAGCCGCTTGATCTCGCCCGGCTTAAGCCCGATGCCGCTGTCGGCGACGACAAAGGTGAGCTTTGTTCGTCCGCGCGCCGCACGGCTCGCCCTCACCTCGAGCCGGACCGCGCCTTGTGCGGTGAACTTCACGGCATTGTCGATGAGGTTCTCCAGCGCGGCGCGCAGCCGCACCGGATCGCCCACCAGCAGTTCGGGCAAATCGTCCGCGACCGTCACCTCCGCGCGCAGGTCTTTGGTCTGCGCCCGCGCGGCCAACGTTTCGTGCAAAGCCTCGATGAGACGCCGCGGCCGGAAAATCTCCTGTTGCAAGGTGAGCGAACCGGCATCGGCCTTGGCGGCATCGATCACCAGCGTGGTCAGCGAAGCGAGGTGCTCGGCACTGTCCTTGATGCCCGCGGCCCAGCGCCGCTCGCGCTCGCCGAGATTGGAGCTCGCCAACAATTCGCCGAGCGCGAGGATGCCGGTGAGCGCGGTACGGATATCGTGGGCGAACACGGCAAGCACGGCTTCGCCGTCGCGCGCCGCCGGCCGCCGCTCGCGGCGGCGCGGCGGCTTGGCGGCGGATTTTTGTTTGGTCCTCAATCGCGCCATTGGCCCTCTCAGCCCTAACGCAACATGCCATGGCGGCGCACCAAACAAAACACGCGCCAACGCGATCTGATGCCCAATTCAGCGTCCCAGCCCGACCATCCGCCGGATATCGCGCGGGCTAAAGCCGGCGGCGCGCAATTCGCGCAAACCCGTCAACTCGGTCGATTTCGACAGCTTGCGGCCGTCGTCATCGAGAATGAGCTTGTGGTGATGATAGACCGGCTCCGGCAGGCCGAGCAGCGCCTGGATCAGCCGGTGGATGCCGGTCGCCCAGAACAGATCCTGCCCGCGCACCACGTCGGTGACGCCTTGCAGGGCGTCGTCGAGAACGGCGGCGAGGTGATAGCTGGCCGGCGTTTCCTTGCGTGCAAGCACGACGTCGCCCCACATTTGCGGAGCGGCAATGACGACGCCGGTCTGGCCATGCGGGCCGGCGCCGGTCTCGGTCCAGGTCAGCGCGCCAGCGCGCGCGACTGCTGCATCCATGGCGAGCCGCAGCGCGAACGGCTCGCCGGCGGCGCGCCGCCGTATACGCTCGGCGGCGGTGAGCTTGCGCGCCCGCCCGGGATAAATCGGCACGCCGTCGGGATCGCGCGGCCAGTGACCGTGCCGGTCGAGTTCCGCCACCATGGCATTGAGCTCGCTGCGGCTCTCGAAGCTCGGATAAAGCAGCCCCTGCGCTTCGAGTTCGGCAATGGCCGCGGCGTAATCGTCGAAATGCTCGCTCTGCCGCCGCACCGGCTCAACCCATGAAATGCCGAGCCAGCGCAGATCCTCGTAAATCGCCGCCTCGTAGTCCGGGCAGCAGCGCTCGGCGTCGATGTCCTCGATACGCAACAGCAGCCGTCCGCCAAATTCGCGCGCCAGATCGTCGTTGAGCAATGCGGAATAGGCATGGCCCAGATGCAGATAGCCGTTCGGACTTGGTGCGAAACGCAGGATGCGGCTGTACATCGGCACCACGCTTCTCGACACTGGACGCGGTAGTCTACCATGCTAACGCACATCCGCAGCGAAACCGATTTGGACAGCGCGCTTGCAGCGCTGGGCGCGGCCGATCCGCGTTTCGTCACGCTTATCGCGCAAGCCGGCCGGCCGCCATTGCGGCGGCGGCCGGACGGCTTTGCGGGGCTCGCCGCGACGGTGGTGTCGCAGCAGTTATCGACCGCGAGCGCGGGCGCGATCTGGGGCCGGCTTGCCGCGGCATTCGATCCGTTCGTGCCGCAGGCCATCTTGCGCGCGCGCGCCGCCCGGCTGGCGCGGCTCGGCCTATCGTCGCCGAAAATCAAAGCGCTCAAGGAAATCGCCCGCGCCGTAGAGCGAGGCGACCTCGCGCTCGCTTCGCTTGCGGATATCGAGGCCGATGCCGCGCATGCGGCGCTGACCGCGGTGCACGGCATCGGCCCGTGGACTGCCGACATTTATCTGTTGTCGTGCCTCGGCCATGCCGATGCTTGGCCGGCCGGCGACCTCGCGCTGCAGGAGGCGGCGCGGCTTGCTTTTGGCTTGCGCGCGCGGCCGAGCGCGAAGGAAATGATGGCGCTCGCCGCGCCGTGGCGGCCGCTGCGCGCCGTGGCAGCGCGCGTGCTATGGACCTATTATCGCACCGTCAAAGGCCGCGATGGCGCCCCGGCCCCCACCCTACCCTCTCCCGCAAGCGGGGGAAGGAAAGGGGCGGGGCTGCCGAAAGCCAAATCCAAAGGAACAATGCCGAAAAGAGGCCCCAATGGCCGCTGAACGCGACGGTCCAAATCTTAATGGGCCAAGGCTTAATCCGCGCTCCGGCGCGGCGCGCCAGCTGGTCGTTTTCCTGCATGGCTACGGCGCCGACGGCAACGATCTCATCGATATCGGCCGCGCCTGGCAGCAATTGCTGCCGCAGGCGGCCTTCTTGTCGCCGCATGCGCCCGAGCCTTGCGCGCAAGCGCCGGTCGGCAGGCAATGGTTCGCGCTGACCTTCCGCAACCCGGACGAACGTTGGATCGGCGTCAACAAGGCGGCGCCGCTGTTGGAGCGCTTTCTCGACGCCGAACTGGCGCGCCATAAGCTGCCGCCGTCGGCGCTGGCGCTGGTCGGCTTTAGCCAGGGCACCATGATGGCGTTGCATGTCGGATTGCGCCGCGCCATAGCACCCGCGGCGATCATCGGTTATTCGGGCATTTTGGTCGAGCGGCCGGATGGCAACGCCCAGAAATTCGCCGCCGAAATCAAATCCCGCCCGCCCGTCCTGCTGGTTCACGGAGACCGCGACGACCTTATCCCGCCGCAGGCTTTATTCCAGGCGACGCAAGGCCTTGCCGCGCTCGGGGTGCCGGTCGAGTGGCATTTATCGGCGGGGGTCGGGCACGGCATCGACGCCGAAGGGCTGCGCCATGGCGGCGAGTTTCTGGTTCGGCGCTTGGCCGCTTTGCCGCAGCGGCTTTAACCGCAAGTCTTTGTATTGCGTAACGATTTCCTAGCAAATTCAGCCTAGAAGCGCGCTATTGGTTAAAGGTGTGCGCGATGGTCACGACAGTGATGCAAAGGCTGGCCCGGGGCGCCCGATTGGCGCGGATGCGGGCGCTCCTTTCGAACTTCCGCAACAATCGGCGCGGCAACGTTGCTGTGATCACTGCTCTTGCCGCACTGCCGATGATCGCCGCCGTGGGCTGCGCTATAGACTATACAGACGCCTCGATGATCAAGACTAAGTTGCAGGCTGCTGCCGATGCCGCAGCCCTTGCTACGGTCTCGATCAATTCGCCCGTTGTGACCACCGCCAAAAGCATGACGAGCAACGGCACCGTTGCAGGTGCTGCAACGTTTGCAACCAATTTCTTCAATTCGAATTTGGCGACGTCGCCCGAAAGCACTGGCTACACAAGCCTAACTCCCAGCGCTACCGTAACGTTGACCGGCTCGATGATGAATGCCGTGGTTTCCTTCACGGCTCAAGTTCCAACTTACTTTCTCGGAATTTTGGGCTATCAGCAAATTTCGGTAAGCGGTACATCTACCGCGAGCTATGGTTTGCCCAACTATATCAATTTCTACCTGATGCTCGATGTGTCCGGCTCAATGAGCTTCCCATCGACCACCGCCGAGCAGTCGAGACTCCAAGCGGTGAACCCGGACGACTACACCACCTATCCCAACGGCTGTACCTTTGCGTGCCACTTTACCCGGCAGGGGGCCTGTCCACAGTCGGGTCAAAAATCCAACGTGCCTCCTTCTGCTTATAAGGCTGCCTACAATCCAAATCCGGGCGGATATTGCCAGGGGTTCACGATCGCGCGTCTTGGAACGACCCCGGCAGCATGCACTTCGACCACCAATTGTTCGAATATTACAACCAGTGACATCAACTGGAGTAACACGGAAGTCTCCTCCTGCTCTGCTCCTGGCACCACCGCGTGCATTCAGTTACGCGCGGACGCTGTCGGCTATGCAGTAAGCCAATTGTTGAGCTACGCATCCAATAGTGAGCTGGTTCCAAACCAGTTTCAGGTTGGCCTCTATCCATTTATTCAAAAGCTCTATACTTATGCAGCAATGACCTCAAATCTTGCCGGTTCGATCACCACGGATGCTTCGAATCTCGCGAGCTTGTTGGACACCGGGGCCAATACCAGCCTAGGATCTGGCGGTACCCATTTCGAAAGCGCCTTCTCCAGCATGAATAGTCTGATTACTTCCGTTGGAACCGGACTTACCTCAACCAGCCCGCTGCCGTATGTCTTTATCGTCACTGACGGCTCTCAGGACTACCAAACACAATGGGGCGGAAGTTGGTCGTCTCAGAACTGGTTTTCCACGGCGGAGGTTCCCCATCAAAATTCGGCAACAACCATACCGCCCAACAGTGTCACCTCGACCGACTATTGTACTGAAATGAAAAACCGCGGCATAACAATCGCGATTCTGTATATTCCTTACGAAACAATTCAGAACCCAACGAGCTTCGCCAACAGCGAAGATGTCTATGCTAACAACAATATTCCCAATATTCCATCGGCGCTACAAACGTGCGCTTCTCCGAACTTCTTCTACACCGCAAACACACCGACAGATATCAATGACGCGCTGATCAAGATGTTCAATCAGGCCGTAAGCACGGCCCATCTGTCGCATTAAGCGGCTTGCAAATCCGCATTGCTCGAATTTGACTCGGATCCATCGAGCACGAGCACCCAATCGCTATGGATCCTCTAGCCTATAATGCATCCGGCGACATTTTCCGGCGGGTAATTGATGCAATTACTCACGCGTGGAGTCACATAAAGATTATCGGAGAAAGTCAAGTTCGTCGAAGTGAACAGACCGAACAGGGGCGCAAATGTGTAGCTCACCTCAGCTAAGATGAGATAGCTGTTCTTTGTATCGAGTGACGTTGTCGGAAGCGTTATAGATGACCCTTGCGCCCGGGCTGCGCCCCCTTGTGAGTAGCTCCAGCTGACCTTTGCATTTCCATTGTTATCAATCGCTATTTGAGAAATCGTGATGACAGGATTGGTCGGCGAAGTCGTATATGGGGCCATAATCGCGCTTGTTGCGCCGACGATCGACGTCATGTCCGATGATTGTATCGTCGAATATTGGTTGGTGATGGTGGCAAGCGCATAAGTCGACGCTCGTACTTTCATGTAAGTGGCGATCGCTCGGCCGCCGTCGAATGATGCCAGTAATATTGTCGCTAGGACAGGCATTATCATGGCGAATTCGATCGCGGCGACGCCGTGCTTCGACTGGCCAAACCGCCGCAGAAGATGCGATCGATGCATATTAATAAGGCTCCACGCGGAAAGCAGTTACTCCCATCATCTCGGTCGTGCCGCCGCAGGCAAAGGGTAATACGAATCCCAGCGGGGTGCCAAAAATTGGCCAAGGATATACAAGTTGTACAACCATGATGTCGCCCTGCGTGCCTGGATTATAAGGTCCGGTCGTGATCAGGTGACAACTGGAATCGTATAGCGCTGGCGCGGCGGTGCTGGCGCCACTAAATGACGCATACGTCGACACATCGATCTGCAGGTTATCACAATTGAATAGCGTCGAGACCAGCGGGCAAACCACGTTTTTGAATTGGCTTTGGGTCAGTCCGCTCGTCTGAGTCGATCCGGTCATGAACGTGCGGCCGGCCTCCACGACGGCGTTTTGCAGCGCCTGTTGTGCAAACATAAAAAGAGTTATTTGGATGATGGCGAGGAGCGACGCCAGAAAGGCAGGCGCGATTAGCGCGAACTCGACTGCCGTTGCGGCTTGTCGGTCGGCGAAGAGGCGAGGAACATTTCGCCGAAAACATTTTACCAGAGTCCGCAACATCGATAGCGTCCAATACAATGAGCGATTAATCACGAGACTAAGGTTCGCACCACTCGCCAATAGTCCAGACACATTGATTATTCGTTGCGCAGAACAGATAAACTGCATTGCGCCCACATCGCGGCAACGCGACGTTAACGTTACTGGGCGGCGTATGAATTGCCTACAAAGCGGCGAAATCGATCGGCTTATGCCGGTCGAGCGCGCGATGGATCGGCGGCAGCGGATATTTCAGCCCGGTCGCGCAGTTGAAAAGCAGAGCCTGCTCGTTGCGCGTCACGCGACCGTCGGTGAGGCTCTGCTTATAGGCGGCGTAAGTGGCGGCGCCCTCGGGGCACAGCAAAAAGCCTTCTTCGCGCGCGGCTTCTTCAAGCGCGGACGAAATCGCCTCATCGGAAACGGCGATGGCGAATCCGCCGCTGTCGCGCACGGTGCGCAGGATCAGAAAATCGCCGATCGCTTGCGGCACGCGAATGCCCGAGGCGATGGTCTGGGCGTTATCCCAACGCGGCGCGTGTTCGACGCCTTGTTCGTAGGCGCGCACCATCGGCGCGCAGCCGGAAGCCTGCACGGCGACCATGCGCGGGCGTTTGCTACCGATAAAACCGATCGCCTCCAATTCGGCGAACGCCTTCCACATGCCGATCAGCCCGGTGCCGCCGCCGGTCGGATAAAAGATGACGTCCGGCACGGTCCAGCCGAGCTGCTCGGCGAGCTCCAAGCCCATGGTCTTCTTGCCTTCGATCCGATACGGCTCCTTGAGCGTCGAAGTATCGAACCAGCCGACCTTGGCCTGGCCCCCGGCGACGATCTTGCCGCAATCGTCTATCAGGCCGTTGACGCGATAGACGCTTGCGCCCTGCAGGCCGATCTCGCTGACGTTGACTTCCGGCGTATCCTCCGGACAGAAGATCGTGGTCTTGATGCCGGCATGGCTGGCATAGGCCGCGAGCGCCGCGCCGGCATTGCCGTTGGTCGGCATCGCCATGTGCTTGATGCCGAGCGCCTTCGCCATCGACACCGCCATGACCAGACCGCGCGCCTTAAACGAGCCGGTCGGCAGCCGGCCTTCGTCCTTCACCAGCAATTCGCCGCCGCCCAATTTGGCCGCGAGCTTTGACAGCGGCACGATCGGCGTCATCGCCTCGCCGAGGCTGACGATGTCCGCCAATCGCCGCACCGGCAACAGTTCGCGATAACGCCACAGATCGGCCGGACGCCGCGCCAGCGCATCCTTGCTCAGCGCCTGTTTGATGCCGTCGAGGTCGTAACGCACCAACAACGGCTTGCCGGCGCGGGACAGATTATAAATTTCGTCGGCAGCATAGCGCTCGCCGGTCGCCGAGCATTCGAGGTGCGTGACAAAGGTTTTTCGTTCGGTCGTCAGATTGTCGTCGTAGCGCAAGGGATTGTCTCCAGCGTGGGGGGTGCCAACGTAAAGGGCGTGCCGCGGCCGGTCCAGCGTCCGTTATGCAGAACGCCGGAATGACGGGCCGGAGTCCACCATGCACGCCTATCACGGTCGGTTAACCCAGCGCGAATAAACGTAACCGACCCTCGGAGCGCGTGATGGCGACCGTTTCCTTAAGCTTGAGCCGCGGCAAGGATCTTGCGGCCTATAAGACCGCCTTTATCGTCCTATTGCTGCTTGGGGCGGCGCTGGCGACGCGCGCCGGCCGCATCGGCGATCCCACTATCCAAGTGGACGAGCAGTTCTATCTGCTGATTGCCGATCGCATGTGGCACGGGGCGCTGCCCTATGTCGATATCTGAGACCGCAAGCCGATCCTGCTGTTCCTGATCTACGCCGCGCTACGGCCGCTGAGCCCCGACGGCATCGTCGCCTATCAGATCGGCGCGCTGCTGTTCGCCACCGCCACCGCTTTTGTCATCGTTCTGATCGCGCAGCGCGTCGCCAATCCCGGAGCATTGCTCGCCGGCATCGGTGCTCGGCGGCGCCGGCGGGCAGACGCCGGTGTCCTACAACCTGTTCATGGCGATCGGCGCGCTGGAAGTGATCCGCGCTAGCGAGGCGCCGGATACCGCCGGCATCTGGCGGCACGGCTTGCGCAGCATGCTGTGGGCGGGGCTTGCCATTCAGGTGAAATACACCGCCGCCATCGACGGCGTCGCCTTCGGCCTATAGCTGATCGTGCTGCTGATGCGCCGCAACTGTGCCTACGCATCGATCGCGGCGCGGGCTGCAATCTGGGCAAGCGTCGCGCTCGTGCCGACGCTGCTCGCCGCCGGCTTCTACGTGCTGATCGGCCACGGCCAAGAATTCTTCCAGGCCAACTTCCTGTCGATTCTGCAAAAAGAGCAGCCGGACAATTTTTCGGTTCTCAAATTCTTGCGGATCAGCGGGATGGATCTCGAGGCCCTGCTGCTGATAACGGGTTTTGCGGTAGCGTTTTTGGTCCGTCGCAAGCTGTTCGCCGCGCCGATCCCGTTCGTGCTGCTGTGGGGCGCGTTCTCGGTCGTCGATTTCTTTGCGATCGGCAGCTACTACGATCATTACGCCTTGCCGCTGCTGGTACCGGCGACGATCATCTGCGCGCCGCTTCTCGGAACAGTGACCGGCGGCGCGGTGGGGATGGCGCTGTTCGTTTGGATTTCGCTGCTCGTGATCGGCTTTCCGCTGGACCGCTTCAGGCAATTCGATCAGCCTCGCGTCGCCGCCATGGTCGACGCGGCGCGGCCCTACACGGCGCACGGCTGCATCTATCTCAACGACGGACCGCCGATCGTCTACCTCCTCACCGATTCGTGCCTGCCGTCGCGTTATCCCTTCCCCGCGCATCTGCACGACACCACCGAGGCGGACGCGGTCAACGCTACGCGGAGAATGGCCAAGCTCCTGGCGTTGCGGCCATCGGTGATCTTCGTTCCGGATAAGCCGACGCTGCAGCCGGCCAATCTCGTCACCGCCGCGATGCTCAACGCCGCGCTCGCCGGCGACTACCAGCTCGTCGCCATCCTGCCGGACATCTATCCGGAGCGCCGGCAATTCTTCTAGGTTCGCAAAGACCTCTTGCCGCCGAACAAAAGCGGCTCTGCCGCGGGATGAACATGGCGGTTCGACGGAACCGTGGGATCAATTATTTTTTTGGCAATGGACAGCGCGTTGCCGCCCTGGCTAAGCTTTCGGCCGCGAGCGCGCGATGCCAGGTAAGCGAAATTACGACTTCATCATCGTCGGCGCCGGTTCCGCGGGCTGCACATTGGCCGCCCGGCTGACCGAGGATAAAGGCACGCGGGTGTTGCTGCTTGAGGCGGGCGGCTGGGACCGCGATCCGTGGATCAAGATTCCGCTCGGCTGGCCGCACCTCCTTCTCAACCGTAAGCACGACTGGATGTATTTCGCCGAGCCTGAAGCGGCGACCGGCGGGCGCGGGCTCGAATGCGCGCGCGGCCGCGTCATTGGCGGCTCGTCGTCGATCAATGCGATGGCCTATGTGCGCGGCCATGCCGGCGATTACCAGCGCTGGGCGGCGTCGGGCCTCGCCGCCTGGTCCTACGCCCACGTGCTGCCCTATTTCCGCCGGCAGGAGTCCTGGCAAGGCGGCCCGAGCTTTTATCGCGGCGGCGGCGGCCCGCTGACGACGCAGACGGCGGTTTTTGACGACCCGCTGACCGAAGCCTTCGCCGCGGCCGGCCGCGCCGCCGGATACAAGGCGACGCCCGATTACAACGGCGCCCAGCAGGAAGGCCTCTGCACCTGGCAGATGACGGTGAAGGACGGCCGCCGTTGCAGCGCCGCGGATGCCTATCTGCGGCCGGTGCTGCGGCGGCCGAATCTCACCGTCGCGGTCGAGGCGCTGGCGACGAAAATCATCTTCGACGGCCGCCGCGCCGCCGGCGTCGAATATATCCAAAGGGGTGCTCCGATCACTGCTTATGCAGAACGAGAAGTTATCCTCTGCGGCGGCGTCATCAACTCGCCGCAGCTCTTGATGCTGTCGGGTATCGGCGACCCGGCCGAGCTCGCCGCCCACAGCATCCCCGTCAAAACGGCGTTACCGGGCGTCGGCAAGAATCTGCAGGATCACATTTCGGCGAGCGTCGCCTATGCGCGCAAAGAACCGGGCCCCTTCCACCGCGCCATGCGGTTCGACCGCATCGTGCCGGCGCTCGTGCGCGCTTATCTGCACGGCGAAGGCATTGCGACCGGATTGCCGACCGGCCGGATGGCGTTCCTGAAAAGCCGGCCCGATGTCGCGCTCCCCGACGTGCAGTTCATCTTCAATGCAGCACCGATGACGGCGAGCCCGTATTTGTGGCCGTTCCGCCGCGCTTATGCCGATGCTTACGCCTGCCGTGCCGTGGTGCTGCGGCCGCAGAGCCGCGGCAGGCTCGAACTGGTCTCCGCCGATCCGCGGCTGCCGCTGCGCATCCGCCAGAATTTTTTGGCCACCGACAACGACTGGAAGACGCTGCGCGCCGGACTACGCATGGCCCGCGAGGTGTGCCGGCAAGCCCCGATGGCTCCGTTCATGGCGCGCGAGATCGCGCCGGGTGATCGCGCCGTGGCCGATGCCGAGCTTGACGCGCATATCCGCACAGATTCGATCACCGTCCATCATCCGCTCGGCACCTGCAAAATGGGCGTCGCCTCCGACCCGCTGGCCGTGGTCGACCCGGAGCTTCGCGTATTCGGCAGTGAGGGCCTGCGCGTCGTCGACGGATCGGTCATGCCGGACCTGGTCGGCGGCAACATCAATGCCCCGATCATCATGATCGCGGAGAAGGCCGCGGACCTAGTGCGCGGCAGGGAGCCGCTCGAAGCCGTCCGGCTTGCAGGCGCTGCGGAATTGTCCCGACAATAATTTTTTCTGCCGCGCCAAGCTGTGCGCGGCCCGTTTCCCGCCTCGCCGGGGGGCGGATCAACGGCATGGCTCGTAACCCCCGGGGCGGGCTTCACAATCCTGTCACGCCTGCCTATAAACTACCGCCCATCGCCGCACTGCGGCATTGAGTCGAGGTGGGAGCGTCGTCTTGAACGCTCATGTATCGCAATCGGGCTTTCCGGCCCTGGTCTTGAACGCGGACTTTCGCCCGCTGAGCTACTACCCGCTGTCGCTGTGGTCGTGGCAGGACGCGATCAAGGCGGTGTTTCTCGAGCGGGTGAACATCGTCGCCAATTACGACCGCTCGGTGCATAGCCCGAGCTTCGAAATGAAGCTGCCGAGCGTGGTGTCGCTGAAAACTTTCGTAAAACCCTCGACCCATCCCGCCTTCACGCGATTCAACGTCTTTCTGCGCGACCGCTTCGCCTGCCAATATTGCGGCGCGCGCGACGACCTGACGTTCGATCACCTGATCCCGCGCTCGCGCGGCGGGCACACGGTGTGGAACAACGTCGTCGCCGCCTGCTCGCCGTGCAACCTGCGCAAGGGCAGCCTGACGCCCGACGAATCCAAGATGTTTCCGTCGCAGCGCCCGTTCCAGCCGACGGTGCAGCACCTGCACCGCAACGGCCGGCTGTTTCCGCCCAACTACCTGCACGACAGCTGGCTCGATTATCTCTATTGGGATACCGAGCTCGATCCGTAAGGCATCGCTCACGGATCGAGCGCCGGCGCCTAATCAATCAGTCGGCGGAGCGGCACGACCGTCGTTGTCGGGCGCGCCGTTGAGCTTCAATTTGCTCTCAGTTGCCGCGATATTGGTCTGGGCCTGCGCGGACGCCCGGCCGAGCGGCACGCGCGGCGTATCGATGATGTCGTCCTCGCGCCGCGACGATCCCTCGAACCGCGCATTCTCTTCGATCGCCAGCGAGCGATGAAAAATATCGCCCTCAACGATTGCGGTGCTGTTCAGCTTAACGCGGCTGGCATGAACAATGCCCTTGACGCGGCCGCCGATCGTCAAGTCTTCCGCGACGAGGTCGCCCTCAATTTCCGCGCCTTCGGCAATTACAATGGTCGAGCCGTGCAGTTCGCCTTCGATGCGACCGAACACGTTCACGGTTCCATCGCCGGACATTTTGCCGACAATCGTCATGCCGGAGCAAATGGAGGAAACATCTGCGGACGACTCCGACGTCGACGAATGGGCAGGATGCCGCAGGCTTCCGCTTCCGGCGGCCCCTCGAGCGTAACGCAGGCCGCGAGCCCTTTATTGTTAACGACAAGCCTGCCCCCTCTATTGATGATTTTTCCATCGACCGAACCTTCGACGACGACCTTCGCGCCCGGTTCGATAGTTAAACTGCCGAGGACATTGCCGCGAACGTGTAAGGTGCAGTTGCGTTGAACAATCGTGTCGCTGACGACCGAGGCCCTGGATATCCGACGAGCTGCTGACCAGCAGCAGCCCTCCCTCGGCTCTTTGAGCTGAAAGCATTGCGGCAGTCGATACGATCGGCCAGCCGCCCCCACGGACCCGGCTAGGCGAAAATACTTGCGCGCTGCCATGACACTTCGATGACGATGATCGGAATTTCCACGGCGTACTGCCGCGTTAAGCTAGGCCGCGGCTTCCTTGCGCGTGCTACCGAAGGCGGGCGCCACTTCGGCCATGAAGCGCGCCATCTCGTCTTTGACCTGCGCGTGAGGTTTTAAGCCCACGTTGAAATAAAGGATCACTTCGTCGAACCCGGCAGCTTCGACTTTCTTCAAGGTGTCGATGATGCGCGCGGGAGAGCCGAGCAGGACCGAGTTCTCCGTCAGGTCTTCCGGTTTCACTTTCTGCAGCCGCTCGACCATGTCGATGAAATAGCGATAGCTCGGCGGCGCGGTTTTTGGATCGCTCGGGAACGCCGGGATCACGCATTCCTTGTAATAGCGGACCTGCCGCGCGCGCTGCGCGTCCTCCTGCGCTTTGTCGTCGGCGAAATGGGTGAAGTAGCTGCACATCAACCGGCCGGGCTTTTTGCCGTATTTGGCGCAGGTCTCGTGATAGAGGTCGGCGACTTGCTTTAAGCCGCCATAGCTCATGGCGGCGGCGAACGGCGCCACGATCAGCCCGCAGCCGAGCCGTGCGGCAAGCTCGATGGAAGGCTTTGAGAACGATCCGACATAGGTCGGCAGCGGCCGCTGGATCGGCTTCGGCGTGATGCGCACGTCGTCGAACGAGTAGTATTTGCCATGGTGCGAGATGCGGCCTTCCGCCGACCATAGCTCGCGCACCAGTTCCAGACCTTCTTCGAAAATACCCTGGTTGTCCGCGAACGAGACGTGGAACGGCAGATATTCGCGCTGGTCGTAACCGCGGCCGGCCGCGAAATCGACGCGGCCGCCGGACAAAAGATCGAGCGTCGCCCATTGCTCGGCGACGCGGATCGGATGATGCAGCGGCAGCACCGTGACCGCCGGCGCGAGCCTGATACGCGTGGTGTTCGCCGCGACATAAGCCAGCACCATGTCCGGGCAGGACAACACGCCGAGCGAATTGAAATGGTGCTCGCCGATCCAGGCCGAATGCATGCCGAGCTTGTCGGCGTAAAGCGCTTCCGCGGTGATGTCGGCGACGAACTGGTTCGACGAGCGCGTATTGTTTTCGTAATGGTTGTCGCTCAGCGTGAAGTAGCCGAAGTCCATTGTAACCTCCCGCGACAGCGCCGTTGCAAATTATTCTAAGGAGATATAGTTGAACATGCATCTATTGTAAATGCACTAATCTGCGGGCTAATGTTGCGGTGCCATGGCACTGAAGCACACCGCTAAACTCGATCTCGGCGATTATCTGCCGTATCTTGTCAACCGCGTCGGCACCATCATCGCCGATCAGTTCGGCCGGGAGGCGCTGGCGGAGCACCGGCTGAGCATCGCGATGTGGCGGGTGATGGCGGCGCTCGCCGCGAACGGGAACCAGCGGCAAATCGATCTCGCCGAACTGACCAGCATCGATGCATCGACCTTGTCGCGCCTGGTCTCTCGGCTGGTGCGCATGGGCTTGGTGACACGAAGCCGTGCGTCAAGCAGCAATCGTGAAGTTAGCGTCAAGCTTTCGGATAAAGGCGGCGCACTCGTGGCACGCCTCATTCCGCTGGCGCGACAGTGCGAGGCGGACGCCATCGCTGGCCTGTCGCGCGAAGAGCTCCTGGTGTTGAAGCGCTGCTTGCGGCGCGTCTACGGAAATATGAAGAGCCGCACCGGTTTAACCAACAAAACGCGCATGAGCCGGCGCGCAGTCTGACGTCAAACCACGACCGTGCCGGGCGCACTGTCTTCGAACACCGTCACCTCCATCGGCTTGCCGGCAAAGCCAAGCTCGTTCCATCGCGCCGCGACCTGATCGTACATCGGCTTCGACAGCTTGGTGCGCTTGGAGAATGTCTTGATGTGCCGATAGTCCATGCAGGCATTGATCAGCGCCTTGGAGCCCCACGGGCGGATTTCCGGCGGGTTGAGGCTTGGGTCGAGGAACGTGCTCCAGGTCTCGCGCAAAATATCGATCGATTGCGCCGGGCGCGAACGCGTCGCCATCGCCCACAGCACCTGATGAATGTTGCTCGGATCGACGTCGTCATCCACGACGATGACATACTTTCCGAAATAGGCGCCGCCGGTGCATTGCGCGGCGAGCGCCATGACCTGCGGCGCATGCCCGGCATACATCTGCTTGATGGAGACGACGGTGATGCCCCAGCCGGCGGCTTCCGGGATCGACCAGACGCCTTGGATGCCCGGAATGCCGAGCTTTTGCAGATCCGACCAGATCGCGGCCGAGCGCAGCGCCGCCCAGAACAAGCCGCACTCGTTGGCCGGGCCATCCGCCATCAAGGCGCAAGTCAAAGTCGGATTGTTGCGAAAGCGGACTTTCTCGACGCGCATATAGGGCGTAGCGCCGGTCGGGCGGCCGTAATAGCCGGTGAATTCGCCGAACGGGCCTTCGGCGAAAGTCTCGTCCGGATAGACGAAGCCTTCGATGACGATCTCGGCGCGCGCCGGCAGCGGCAGCCCGGTGAGATCGCTGCGAAACAGCTCGATCGGCGCGCCGTTGATGCCGCCGTAATAGTCGTATTCGCTTTCGGTCTTGGGAAAGCTCGTCGCCGCGACCAGAAACAGCAGCGGATCGATGCCGTAGGCGGCGGCGATCGGCATCGGCTTGCCCATCTTCCACCATTTCTCGCGGTCGATCGTGGCGTCCTTGCCGGGCGAGGTGTAGATGCCGATTTCGCGCGGCCCTTTGATCATCATGCGGTAGGTGCCGACATTGATGCGCCCGGTCTCCGGGCACTGCGTCACTACCGCGTCGCCGGTGCCGAGATAAAGCCCGCCGTCGAGCGGCCACATGCGCTGCGCCGGGAATTTGCGGATGTCGATGGCGTCGCCGGTGGCGACGTTCTGGTTGCAGATCGCGGTCTCGGCCGGCACCTCTTTCGGCTTCATGGTGCGGCCCATTTTGCGCTGCAGCGCCTGCACCGCCTGGAGCGGATGATCAACCGGCGCCTCACCGATCATCAGGCAGAACCGCGACAGATTGCAGCCGATCATGTTGTAGAGCGCGCGATGCCCGGGATGGCCCTTGATGTTTTCGAAGAGGAGCGCCGGGCCTTTTTCATTGGCGGCGAGATAAGTAATGGTGGCCGCCTCGAGATCGGGATCGACCTCGGCGGTGATGCGCTTGAGCTCGCCCATCGCCTCGACCTTGGCCAGCCATTCGTCGAGACCGCTGGCATTGGGCCCGGTCTGGCTTGCCTTGCCTTCGTTCGAGGGCGCCTGCTGCTGCGGCGCGACTGACACGCTCATTTCCATGGCGATCCTGCCTTTGGCGATTTTCCACCCTGTTGCTGCGACCTTATTGGTTCTCGTGGGCGCGGGAAAGCCGCACCGAGGGGCGATTGCCCAACCCCCGCGAACTGCCGCGAATGTCGCTTTCCTTTGCCTGCCGCCTGCCCTACGTATTCGAACGGCGACGATACACGCCGCGACAAAAACACTCCGGGGGGAAGCGATGGCCGGTGAGGCAAAAGTTCAGGTTTCGCAATTTCTGGACGAATACGGGCTCGGGTCGTTTCAGATCAAGCTGATCGTCTGGTCGGTCTTGCTCGCGATGATCGACGGTTATGACATCGGCGCCATCGCCTTTGCCGCGCCGCATTTGATCGCCGAATGGCACATCCCGCCGAAGGCGCTCGGCCTTGTGCTGAGCGCCAGCAATATCGGCGTGCTGTTCGGCTCGCAGATTTTCGGTTGGGTCGGCGACCGTTACGGCCGCAAGACCGCGCTCATTCTCTCGAACCTGTTGTTCGGCGCTCTCACTTACGCGGCGGCCTATTCCACCGATCTGACCCAGCTCTCCTGGCTGCGTTTCTTTGCCGGGCTCGGCATCGGCGGCGTCATTCCGAACCTCGTCGCCATCAATGCCGAATCGGCGCCGCGCCATTTGCGCGCAACATTGGCGATCATCGCCGTCGGCCTGGTGCCGCTCGGCGGCGCAATGGCCGGATTTGTCGGCGCGGCGCTCGTTCCGCAATACGGTTGGCAGATCCTGTTCGAGATCGGCGGCATCGTGCCGATCATCCTCGCGCTCGCCGCCATCCCCACATTGCCGGAGTCGATCAAATTCATGACGCTGCATGAAAGCCACCGCGCCAAGATGGTTGCGCTGCTCGCCGCGATCCGCCCCGATTTCAAGGTGCCGCCCAACGCGCAGTTCGTGATCGAGGACGAGCAGCAGGCGCCGAGCTCAAATCCGATCTACCTGTTCGGCAATGGGCTTGCCGCGATCACGCCGCTGACCTGGCTGATGTTCGCCTGCAACTTGATGGGCTACTTTTTCCTCATCAGCTGGACGCCGACGCTGATGGGCGCCGCCCATGTGCCGCCGGCAACCGCGGCGCTCGCCGGCGCGGCCTTGCAGGTCGGCGGCACAGTCGGCGCACTGACGCTGTGCTGGTGGCTGCAGCGCCACCGTTTCTTCGCCATCGCCATCATGTTCGTGATCGCGGTCCCGGTCGTCGCCTCGATCGGCTATGCCGGACTGACTTCGACCACGGCGCTGTTGACGGCGACGTTCTTTGCCGGCGCCTTGGTGCTCGGCATCCAGTCGGGCATCAACGTCGCCGGCGCCATGATCTACCCGACTATGCTGCGCGCCAACGGCTCCGGCTGGCAGCTCGGCACCGGCCGGCTCGGCGCCATCGTCGGCCCGCTGTTGGGCGCGCTGTTCGTCGGCCTTCCGGTCGAACAGCTTTACGTGTGGTCGGCGCTGCCGTTCGCTGCCGGCGCGGTGGTCACTTTCCTCATCTACGCGCTGAATAAAGCGCGGCTCGCGGCGCGTCCGGAATTGGCCAAGGCGCAGTAGGTCATAAGCCTTGATTATATTCCATTGATGGAATATAATATTCTCGATGAGCTGGAACGTCGAGTGCACGGATGAGTTTGCCGTTTGGTACCGCGGCCTCAGCGAAGCACAGCAGGATGACGTAACGGCCGCGGGACTGCTGCTCATGGAGATGGGGCCGCAATTGCCCCTTCCCTATTCGTCTGGCGTCAAGGGTTCGAAGCATGCGCAGATGCGTGAATTGCGGGTTCAGAGCGGCGGACGGCCGCTTCGAGCCTTTTACGCTTTCGATCCGAGGCGGTCGGCAATCCTGCTGATCGGTGGCGACTAGACCGGCGATGACCGGTTCTACGAGCGTATGATCCCCGTCGCCGACGCGCTTTATGACGTGTACATCGCCGAGATCAGAAAGGAAGGTTTAATCCCATGAGTGGACACAAGGCCTTTCGCGAGCTGACCAAGGATTTCACGCCTGCCCGTCGGGCGCGTGTGGCGGCAAAGGCTGCGACGCTGCGGGAGGCAATGACGCTCGAAGAGTTGCGCAAGGCGCGTTCGCTCTCACAAGAGGAAGTGGCGGAGGCCCTTACCGTAAATCAACCCGCTGTGGCAAAACTTGAAAAGCGCGGCGACATGCATGTGAGCAATTTGCGCCGCTATATCGAGGCTCTCGGCGGAACGCTCGAAATCACCGCGCACTTCGACAAAACAACCGTAGTCATCAGCAATATCGGCGAGACTGCATAGAGTTCGCCCAAAATGCTCAGAAAGGTTCATAGCCCCG
The DNA here is from genome assembly GCA_963780925.1 of uncultured Alphaproteobacteria bacterium. Classification (GTDB taxonomy): domain Bacteria; phylum Pseudomonadota; class Alphaproteobacteria; order Rhizobiales; family Xanthobacteraceae; genus BOG-931. Next base: position 115,508 of record CAWAEV010000022.1, read on the forward strand.
CAGCGCCGGAATCACTTGCTCGCCGAACAGCCGGATCGAGCGTTGCAGCGCGTCCTCCGGCAAATCCGCGAAATTGAACTCGCCCATGAACACATTGAACACGCCCGCTTCCGCAGCGGCGTGGATTTTGGCGGCGACGGTTTGCGGCGAGCCGATGAAAACAAGATCGTTCTTGAACAGATAATCGCCGTCGAACAGATGTTGCATGATCTCCGAGGCGCCGGGCTCGCCGCGGCCGACGAACATTTTGGCGTGTTCCTTGGCGCGCTCCTCGAAGGTCTCGCCGGGCTTTGGCGGCGCCAGAAAGCCCTCGTAAGCGCGGCTGGCGCGAAATAATGCCGTCTCGGCCGCCTTGTCGTCGGTCTCGTCGACATAGACCACCGAGCAATAGGCGATGTTCGGCTTTTGCATCCGGCCCGCCGCCTTCCAGTCCGCCAAGAATTTGCGGTAGCGCGGCGCCGCGTCGGCGCGCGGATACACCAGGAAATAGCCGGGATTGATGGCGTTCTTCGCGCAGAATTCGAGCGTCTGCGGATCGCGGCTCATCATCCACAGCGGCGGGTGCGGGCGCTGTGACGGCTGCACCGAAATTTGCGCATTGTCGGTATGAAAATCCTGGCCGTGGAACGAGAACGGCTGCGTCTCGCCGAATGCCGCGCGTAGGTAATCGACGAATTCCAGCGTCGGCGATTTGCGCTGGCTGTAATCGAGCCCGAAGGGGCGGAAATAATCGGCATTGATGCCGGGCACGAGCCCAAGCTCCATGCGGCCGCCGAGCATCTGATCGACGATGGCGATTTCCTCGGCTAGCCGCAGCGGATGATAGAGCGGCACGATATAGCCCATCGGCCCGATGCGCATGCGCTTGGTCCGCGCACCGGCGCCGACCGCGTAAAGGCTCGGCGACGACATCCAGCTCTCGTCGGGCCGGAAATGATGCTCGACGCAGAACGAATAATCGAAGCCGAGTTCGTCGCAGGCCTCAAGCTCGCGCCACAGCTGTTCGTAGCGCTGATGCGGCGTCATCCCGGGCTTGGCCCAGATGTGGGAGAAGTGGGCGAATTTCAT
>CAWAEV010000023.1:0-308583 GCA_963780925.1 uncultured Alphaproteobacteria bacterium
ATGGGGGCGTTGGCTCCGGCATGTACGGCATGCTCCTGTTCGTCATCATCTCGATCTTCGTCGCCGGCCTGATGGTCGGTCGTCGCCGGAATATGTCGGCAAGAAGAATTGAGGCCAAGGAAGTGAAGATGGCGATGCTCGCCATCCTGGTGTTGCCGCTGATGTATCTCGGCTGGACCGCCGTCGCCATGCTGGTGCCATCCGCCGTGGCCTCAATGAACAATCCCGGCCCGCACGGTTTCACCGAGGTGCTCTACTCTTACACCTCCCAAACCGGCAACAACGGTTCGGCCTTCGCCGGGCTCAATGGCAATACCTTGTTCTATAATCTCACGGGCGCCGTCGCGATGCTGTTCGGCCGGTTCTGATGAATTCCGACCATGGCAATTGCCGGCTCGCTCGCCGCTAAGAAATTGGTCCCAGCTTCTGCAGGCACTTTCCCGACCGACGGCGGCCTGTTCGTCGGTCTCGTCGTCGGCGTGATCTTGATGTCGGCGGCCTCACCTTCTTCCCGGCGCTGGCGCTCGGCCCGATCGTCGAGCAGCTCGCGATCAACGCCGGCACCCTTTTCTCATCCAATTTTGGAGTGACTTCGATGGAAACCTCGACCCTACGCAAGAGCATGCCCGTCTCGGCGCTGTTCGATCCGAAGATCGTCGTGCCGGCCATCGGCTCCGCCTTCGTCAAGCTCAATCCGCGCACGCTCATGAAGAATCCCGTCATGTTCGTGCTCGAGATCGTCACGGCATTGACGACCGTGATCTTGATTCGCGACCTCGCGACCGGCGGCGGGCATATTCTGTTCGAATTCCAGATCATTCTGTGGCTGTGGTTCACCGTGCTGTTCGCCAACTTCGCTGAAGCCGTGGCCGAAGGCCGCGGCAAGGCGCAGGCCGACACGCTGCGCCGCCAGCGCACCGAGACTCAGGCCAAGCTTCTCACCGGCGCGGGCAATTCGCAGAACTTTCGGCTGGTGCCGAGCACCGGCCTCAAGGTCGGCGACATCGTTCTCGTCGAGGCCGGCGATATGATTCCGTCGGACGGCGAGGTGATCGCAGGCATGGCCTCGGTCAACGAGGCGGCGATCACCGGCGAATCCGCGCCGGTCATCCGCGAGTCGGGTGGCGACCGCTCGGCGGTCACCGGTGGCACACAGGTTCTTTCCGATTGGATCCGCGTGCGCATCACAGCCGCTCCCGGATCGACGTTTCTCGATCGCATGATCCGGCTGGTCGAGGGCGCCGAACGGCAAAAAACGCCGAACGAGATCGCGCTGAACATTCTGTTAATCGGGCTCACCATCATCTTCGTGTTCGCGACCGCGACGATCCCGAGTTACGTCTATTATGCCGGCAGCACGATCTCGGTCGTGATCCTGGTGGCGCTGTTCGTGACGCTGATCCCGACCACGATCGGCGCGCTGCTGTCGGCCATCGGCATTGCCGGCATGGATCGCCTGGTGCGCTTCAACGTGCTGGCGATGTCCGGCCGCGCCGTCGAGGCGGCCGGCGACGTCGATACGCTTCTTCTTGACAAGACCGGCACCATAACGCTTGGCAATCGCCAAGCGACCGAGTTCAAGCCGCTGCACGGGGTGACCGAGCAGGAACTGGCCGACGCCGCGCAGCTCGCGTCGCTCGCCGACGAAACTCCCGAGGGCCGCTCCATAGTCGTGCTGGCCAAGGAGAAATACGGCATCCGCGGCCGTGAGCTTGCCGAACTCCACGCCAATTTCATTCCGTTTTCCGCGCAGACGCGGATGAGCGGCGTGGAGGTCGGTTCTTCATGGGTCCGCAAGGGTGCGGTCGACGCTATCTTGAATTTTCTCAACGGCTCTCCGGCAGCGGTGGCTGCGGGCGGCGCGGTGCAGGCGCTGCGTCCGAGCTTGAGCGGCGAAACCGTGCGCGAAGTCACCGCCATCGCCGACGCCATCGCCAAATCCGGCGGCACGCCGCTCGCAGTCGCCAAGGACGGCCGGTTGCTCGGCGTCGTTCACCTCAAGGACATCGTCAAAGGCGGCATCCGCGAGCGTTTTGCCGAATTGCGCCGCATGGGCATCCGCACGGTGATGATCACCGGCGATAATCCGATGACGGCCGCCGCGATCGCGGCGGAGGCCGGCGTCGACGACTTCCTCGCCCAAGCCACGCCGGAAGAGAAGCTGCGGCTCATTCGCGACGAGCAGGGCAAGGGCAAGCTCGTCGCCATGTGCGGCGACGGCACCAACGACGCGCCGGCATTGGCGCAAGCGGACGTCGGCGTCGCCATGAACACCGGCACGCAGGCGGCGCGCGAGGCCGGCAACATGGTCGATCTCGATTCCAATCCGACCAAGCTGATCGAGATCGTCGAGATCGGCAAGCAGCTCTTGATGACCCGCGGCGCGCTGACCACGTTCTCGATCGCCAACGACGTGGCGAAGTATTTCGCCATCATCCCGGCGATGTTTGTCGCCTTCTATCCGCAATTGCAGGCGCTGAACATCATGAAGCTGCAGACGCCGGAGAGCGCCATCCTGTCCGCGATCATTTTCAATGCGCTGATCATCATTACGCTCATTCCGCTGTCGCTCAAGGGCGTGCGCTATCGCCCGATCGGCGCCGCTGCGCTGTTGCGCCGTAATCTTTGGATTTACGGCGCCGGCGGCGTGATTATTCCGTTCGTCGGCATCAAGGCGATCGACGTCGTCGTCACCGCCTTGCACTTGGTTTAAGGAGAACTGCGATGTTGCGCGAGATCCGTCCGGCGATCGTCGTCCTGATCGCTCTTACGCTTATTACCGGCTTGGCCTATCCGCTGGCGATGACCGGGATCGCTCAAGTCATTTTCCCGTACCAGGCGAACGGCAGCATGATTGAGCGCGACGGCAAGGTCGTGGGCTCCGAGCTGATCGGCCAGGAATTCGACAGCGATAAATATTTCCATGGCCGGCCGTCGGCGACGACGGCGCCCGACCCCAAGGACCCGACCAAGACCGTGGCCGCGCCATACAATGCGGACAATTCCGGCGGCTCCAACCTGGGACCGTCCAACAAGGCGCTGATCGACCGCGTGAAAGACGATATGGCGAAGCTGAAAAAAGAGAATCCGTCGATGCCGGTACCGGCCGACCTGGTGACGACTTCGGCCAGCGGCCTCGACCCGGATATCTCGCCGGAGGCCGCTCTTTTCCAGGTCCCCCGTATTGCCAAGGCACGCAATCTGCCGGAAGATCGTATCCGCAAGCTTGTCGACGACAACACCGAAGGTCGTTTGCTTGGCCTATTGAGCGAGCCTCAGGTGAATGTCCTGTTGCTCAATCTCGCGCTCGATCGGTTGACCGCCGGATAATGCGACGAGCGCCTATAGCTTGAGATCCATCAGCGATGGCGGAGCAAAGGCGCGAATCCGAACATCGGCCCTCTCCGGAAGCGCTTCTTGCAGCGGCGCGCCGCGAAGAGGGGCGCGTCGGCAAGCTTCGAATTTTCGTCGGCGCCGCGCCCGGCGTCGGCAAAACCTACGAAATGCTGCAGCAGGCGCACGCGCGCAAAAAAGACGGCTACGACGTGGTCGTCGGCATCGTCGAGACTCACGGTCGTCGCGAAACCGAAGCGCTGTTAGAGGGACTTGAAGTCGTTCCGCGCCAGCGCGTCGAATATAAAGGACAAGCGCTGGCCGAGATGGACCTCGACGCCATCATCGCGCGGCGGCCGCAGATCGTGCTGGTCGACGAGCTTGCACACACCAACGTCGAAGGCAGCCGCCATCCCAAGCGCTATCTCGACGTCGAAGAGCTGATGAGTGCCGGCATCGACGTCTATACTACCGTCAATATCCAGCACATCGAGAGCCTCAACGACGTGGTCGCGCAGATCACTCATGTGCGCGTGCGCGAGACCGTGCCGGATGCCGTGTTCGACCGCGCCGACGCCGTCGAACTGGTCGATCTGACGCCCGACGACCTGATCCAGCGCCTCAAGGAGGGCAAGGTCTACGTTCCGAAACAGGCCGAGCGCGCGCTCGAACATTTCTTCTCGCCCGCCAACCTCACCGCGTTGCGCGAACTGGCCTTGCGCCGCACCGCCGAGCGGGTTGACGAGCAATTGCTCTCGGAAATGCAGGCGCATGCGATCCAAGGACCGTGGGCGGCGGGCGAACGCATTTTGGTGTGCATCAGCGAGGATCTGCGCTCTGCCGGCCTGGTGCGCTACGCCAAGCGACTCGCCGACCGGCTGCATGGCCCTTGGGTCGCGCTCTATGTCGAGGGTCGGCGCAGCCTGCAGCTCGCGGAGGAAGAACGCGACCGCATCGCCGATACGCTGCGGCTCGCCGAAGCGCTTGGCGGCGAGGCCCTCACCTTGCCATCCAACGACCATCGCATCGCCGAGGACGTTATCCGCTATGCGCAGGCCAACAACGTCACGCAGATCATCATCGGCAAATCGGCACGCACCCGCTGGTTCGAAATCGTGCATGGCTCGGTAGTGCACGATCTCGTGCGTCGTTCCGGCAATATCAGCGTCCATGTCATCGCCGGCGATGCCGTTGCCGGCCAGCCGATTCCGAAGAAGTCGACGCGCCCCGCCGAGAGCGCGGATGGCTTTGATCCGCGCCCCTACGGCGCCGCATTGGCTGCGGTCGCCGTGGCGCTTGCCGTCGCCGAGCTGATCGGGGCCGCAATCGGCCCAACTAACAGCGACCTCGTCTTCCTCACCGCCGTCGTCGCTGTCGCCGTTCGCTTTGGCCTGTGGCCGTCGCTCCTCGCCAGCGTCGTCTCGGCGCTCGCCTACAATTTCTTCTTCCTGCCGCCGATTTACACGTTCACCATCGCTGATCCGCACAATGTCACCGCGTTCGGGTTTTTCACCCTCGTCGCGGTCATCGTATCCAGCGTCGCCGCGCGCGGCCGCACCCAGACAGTCGCGACCATGGAACGGGCGCGGACTACCGAGTCGCTGTATGCCTTCAGCCGCAAGCTCGCCGGCGCCGGAACGCTCGACGACGTGCTTTGGGCGACGGCGTACCAGACCGCGCTGATGCTGAAAGTGCGGGTGGTTTTGTTATTGCCCGAGCGCGGCTCGATCGCGGTGAAGGCCGGTTATCCGCCCGAGGATATTCTCGACGATGCCGATATCGCCGCGGCGAAATGGGCCTGGGAGAACAATCGCGTCGCCGGCCGCGGTTCGGACACGCTGCCGGGCGCCAAGCGCCTGTTCCTGCCGATGCATACCGGGCGCGGCGCCATCGGCGTGATGGGAATCGACAGCGATAAGCCCGGCCCGCTGCTGACGCCCGATCAGCGGCGCTTGCTCGATGCGCTCGCCGATCAGGGCGCGCTCGCCATCGAGCGCGTCAGGCTGGTCGAAGAAATGGATCGCGTCGAGCGTAACGCCGAAACCGAACGCTTGCGCTCGGCGCTTCTCACGTCGATCTCCCATGACCTCAAGACCCCGCTCGCCGCGGTGCTCGGATCGGCGGGCACGCTGCGCGATCTCGGGGACAAGCTTTCGGCGAGCGAGAAAACCGAGCTACTCAGCACCATCATCGACGAATCGGAGCGGCTCAACCGCTTCATCGCCAATTTGCTCGACATGACCAAGCTCGAATCCGGCGCCATCACGCCGAACGTCGCGCTGCACGACCTCGGTGAAATCGTCGGCAGCGCGTTGCGCCGCGCCAGCCGCATCCTGTCCCGGCACAAAGTCGAGCTGGATCTGGCGCCGGATTTGCCGATGCTCGAACTCGACGCGGTACTGTTCGAGCAGGTGCTGTTCAATCTTCTCGACAATGCCGCCAAATATGCCCCACCGGAAACGACCATCCGTATCCAGGCGTGGCGCAATGGCGCCGCGGTATGCCTGCGCGTACTCGATGAAGGCAGCGGCATTCCAGCGACCGACCTCGAGCATATCTTCGACAAGTTCTATCGCGCCCAGAAGACCGATCAGGTTCGTGCCGGCACTGGCCTCGGGCTTGCAATCTCCCGCGGCTTCGTCGAAGCCATGCACGGTACGATCGTCGCCGCTAATCGCCCCGATCGCAGCGGGGCGATGTTCACGATCAACCTGCCGATCCCGCGCCAGGGACAACGCCTGGACGTCGCCGCATGACCGCAGCCCCGCTCCGCGTGCTGGTGGTCGACGACGAGCCTCCGATCCGCAAGCTCTTGCGCATGGGGCTGACCGCACAAGGCTATCAGACGCTCGAAGCTCCCAACGGCAAGACTGCGCTCGAACTTCTCGGCCAATCGCCGGATTTGATCATCCTCGATCTCGGGCTTCCGGACGTTCAGGGCCACGAACTACTGCGCACGATTCGCGCCCGCAATGAAAGCGTGCCCATCGTCGTCCTGTCCAGCCGCGGCGACGAGGCCGGCAAAGTCCAAGCGCTCGATTTCGGCGCCGACGACTATGTGACCAAGCCGTTCGGGATGGACGAGCTGTTGGCGCGCATGCGCGCCGCGCTGCGCCACCAATTGCAGACGCAGGGCGAGCGCCCGATCTTCCGGGTCGGCGACCTCTCGGTCGATCTGGTCCGCCGCATCGTCAAGGTCGGCGATAAGGAGGTCAAACTGTCGCCCAAGGAATACGAGCTGCTGCGCGTGCTGGTGCAGCATGCCGGCAAGGTTTTGACGCATAAATTTCTGCTCGGCGAGCTGTGGGACGACCTGACCGACGCCCAATATCTGCGGGTCTATGTGCGCCAGCTCCGGCAAAAAATCGAAGCCGATCCGGAACGGCCGCAGTATGTTCTCACCGAAACCGGTATAGGCTATCGGCTGCGCGCTCCCGATTGAACCTTCGCCACAGTGGCTCCACTATTATCTCCCCCCGCATCGAGCGCGCCGGCAACCCCATGAAAATCCCGGATTTTCTCTCAGCGGACAATGTCATCACCGACGTTGCCGCCGCCGATAAGAAAAAGCTGTTGGCGGAACTTTCGCGCAAGGCCGGAGCGATTGTCGACGTGCTTCCCGACCGGCTCCTTGCCGAACTGGTCAAGCGCGAGGAGCTCGGCTCCACCGGCATGGGCGGCGGCGTGGCGATCCCCCATGCGCGGTTCCATCAGGTCACGAAGCCGTTCGGCATGCTGGTCCGCCTGCGCAAACCGCTCGACTTCGACGCCGTCGACGGCGAACCGGTCGACATCGTTTGTCTGCTTCTGCTGCCCGAAACGGCCGCCGCGGGCGACCAGCTCGGCGCGTTGGCTTCGATTGCCCGCAAGCTGCGCAATTCGAAGATCGCGGCGGCGCTGCGCAAAGCGCGCGATAGCGCCGAATTGTATCGCATACTCACGGCCGAGTGATCGCCGGCACGATTGTCGGCCGAATTCTGAGGACCCATATTCGCGCCTCACACTCGAGCGCAAGAGGAACCGACAATGGCCGACGAACTCGTTCTCTACACCAACCCGATGTCGCGGGGCCGCATCGCGCGCTGGATGCTTGAGGAAGTCGGCCAGCCCTATAAAACGGAAGTGCTCGATTATGCCTCGACGATGAAGGCGCCGGCCTATCTTGCGATCAATCCGATGGGCAAGGTGCCGGCATTGCGGCATGGCGATGCGGTGGTGACCGAAACGGCGGCAATCTGCGCCTATCTTGCCGACGCTTTTCCGGAACGCCGCCTTGCACCGCCTCCCGGGCACAAATTGCGCGCGCCCTATTATCGTTGGCTGTTCTTCACGGCGGGTCCGGTCGAGGCGGCGGTGACCAATAAGGCGCTTGGCTTTGTGGTGCCGCCGGATCGCGAACGGATGATGGGCTACGGCAACATCGCGCAAACCCTCGCTACGCTGGAAGCGGCGGTGTCGCGCGGCGAATATCTGGTCGGCGACAGCTTTACGGCCGCCGATCTTTATGTCGGCTCGGCAATCGGCTTCGGCATGATGTTCGGCACGATCGAGAAGCGCCCGGCTTTCGAGCGATATTGGCAGCGCGTCAGCGGCCGGCCCGCTTGCCTGCGCGCCAAGGAACTTGACGACGCGAAAGCGGCGGGATTGAAAAAGGCGGCCAGCTGAGACGGCGCTACAGCCCTCAAGGCAGTCGCATGAGCGGCTGTCCCATGCGGACTGCAGCACCCTCGTTCACATTCGGGCAAAGCGTGAACCCATCCGGCGCGAACACGACGATCGTCGAACCGTGCTGGAACCAGCCGAGCTCGTCTCCTTTACGAACGTCGCTGTCGCAGGCGATAACGTTGCGTCCGCGATAGCCACTGTCCAAGAGATCTTCGAGACAGTGCAGGCGAATACTGGCGACCAGAATCGCCGCAATCGCCACCAGCGTCACGCTTTGCCCGCCCGCAAGCGTCATCCGGATCACCGCGCGTTCGTTCTTGCAGAACAAACGCTCGATCCGTTTCAGCGCGATCGGATTGACGTTCCAGGTGTCGCCGGAGAGGTAAGTCACCTGCTCGATGCGGCCGTCATGGGGCGCGTGGAAACGATGGTACATGCTCGATGTCAGCCGCAGCGTCACGTAGCGGCCGTTGCGATGCGCCTCGACCAGGGCAGCATCGCCTAGCAAATCCTGCAGCGCGTAGGGAAATCCCTTGGCCTGATAGAGCCGCGTCCCTTCGATCTCTCCGCAGGCGCCGACGATGGCGTCGCACGGACTTACAAAGATGTCGGCGGCGCTATCGATCGGCCGCGCGCCGTCCTTGAGTTCGCGGATGAAGCAATCGTGCAGGCTGTGGAATTCAGTCTTCTTGGCCTCGCTGAGATCGAGGTCGGAGAACAACCGCCAGGTCGCGATCGAGAGGTCACGGATGAGCGGCTGCTCGATCTTGCTGAACCAACCGATAAACTGCGTCACCAGCCGCCGCGGAATACGGTTGGTCAGCAGGAAATTAATATCTTCCTGCTCGAATATTCGAAGGATTTGCGTCCGCACCGTCATGGGACTGTAAAATCTCCGCGCTACACCGCGATTCGATGACATTGGGCTCGACAAGTCTCGCCTTCTACGGGCTGGGCGCCGCGGCGGTGGCGACGTCGGTCGCGACCTTGAAGAAGCGGCTTGAACTGTCGCAGGCCAAGCACAAATCGCTCGCCGGCCATTCCCGGATAGCGCGACGGCTTGCGGCTTTGGTGCCGTTCTACGACTACGGCGAGGATCGTTTTTTCTGCTGCGATGGCGCGCCGGCCGACGTCGCCGCGCGCCGGCGCGACGGCTTCGCCCGTCTTGCCGCGCTTTACAAAACGCGCTTTGCCGAAACGATCCGGCGCACTGCCGAAGCAAGCGAGACCATCCCCGATCTGAAATTCACCGATGCCTATCGTGTGCCGTTTCAGTTCAGCCGCAAGGTAAGCGCGGACCTGCCTTCGACCGCCTTCGTCCAATCGACGAGCGGCGTAACCATGACCGATCTCGACGGCAACCGGTTTTACGATTTGAGCGGCTCGTATGGCATCAATGTCCTGGGTTACGATTTCTATAAGGAAGCGATCGATCGCGGCATTGCGCGCGTGCGCGAGTTGGGTCCGGTGCTCGGCCCCTATCACCCGGTGATCATCGAGAACACCAATATCCTCAAGGAGATTTCCGGACACGACGAAGTGTCGTTCCACATGTCGGGCACCGAAGCCGTCATGCAGGCGGTGCGGCTTGCCCGCTACCATACTAAGCGTTCGCATCTGGTGCGGTTCTGCGGCGCCTATCATGGCTGGTGGGGCGACGTGCAGCCCGGCATCGGCAATCCGGTGCCGGCGCACGAAACCTATACGCTTACCGATATGTCCGAGGATACGCTGCGCGTCCTGCGTACGCGGCGCAATATCGCTTGCGTATTGGTCAATCCGCTGCAGGCGTTGCACGTCAACGCGGCCGACGCGACCGACTCCCAGCTGGTCGACAGTGGCCGCGGCGCGCATTTCGACCGCGAAGCCTATGCCGAATGGCTCAAGCGCCTGCGTGAGATTTGCATCGAGCGCGGCATCGTTCTGATCTTCGACGAAGTCTTCGTCGGCTTCCGCCTCGCTAAGGGCGGCGCACAGGACTATTTCGGCGTTCGCGCCGATATCGTGACTTACGGCAAGACGCTGGGCGGCGGACTGCCGGTCGGCGCCGTCTGCGGCAAGCGCGAGCTGATGAAGCGCTTCCGCGACGATCGGCCGGGCGACATCTGCTTTGCCCGCGGCACGTTCAACTCGCATCCTTACGTCATGGCGGCGATGAACGAATTTCTTCGCTTTTTGCAAACGCCGCAGGCCGATGCGATTTACGCCGGGCTCGATCAAATCTGGAACGAGCGCGCGCAGCGGCTCAATGCCCGCCTGGCGGAGGAAGCGCTGCCAGTCGCGGTCGTAAACATGTCTTCGATCTGGACCGTCTGCTACACGCAACCGTCGCGCTATAACTGGATGTTCCAGTATTATCTGCGCGCCGAAGGGTTGGCGCTGACCTGGACCGGCACCGGCCGCCTGACGTTCAGCCTCAACTACACCGAAGCCGATTTCGCCGCGGTCATGGACCGTTTCCTCGCTGCGGCAAAAGCGATGCGGGACGACGGCTGGTGGTGGAGCAACTCCGCGCTCACCAACAAGACGATCAAGCGGACCGTCCTGAAGGAGATGATCATGCACCGGCTGTTTTCCCCGCGCGGACGCCACGAGCATTAGCCGAGCCGGCGCAACCGCGATGAACGATCAGCTGGTCCGCGGCAGCTCTTCGGCCTCATCCTCGTCCCAGTGATGCAGACCGATCTCGGGATCGATCAGTTCGCCGCGCAGCAAGGCGAGCGGCGCCTTATGATAGATTTTGACGTCATGAAACGGGTCGGTCAGGATTTTGGTGGCCCAGACCAGACCGGTTTGCACATCCTTGATGATGAACAACTGGACGGTGCGGAACATCACCCCGCCGATGCCGAGCCCGAGCCAGATGATCGCGACGTGGCGAACGAATTCGGTCTTATTGGCCGCCGGAGTGAACAGGCCGAAAAAGCGCGGGCTGTAGAACAGCACCAGCGGCGATAGCGCCCAAATCGTCAACAGCACCACCTTGCGGCGCAGATTGTAGCCGACCTTGATCTCTTCCTTATATTCGTGGCTCGCCTTATTAACGACGTCGTAATCCTTCGGCTCGAAGAAAAAGTGACCGGTCTGCCGCGTCGTCATCGCCACCAGCCAGCCGGCCAGCGCCGAAATCGCGGGATCCTTGAATATCATCACATAAGAAAACAGGAAGCTCATCGCACTGACGAAATGGAGCGACTGATTGATCCGGCTATGGTGATAGTAGCGATGATCGTCCCAGCGCTGGGTCCGTAGAGCATCCAAAAAGTTTTCCATGTGCCGTGTTTCTCCGTCGTACAGCCGTCCGTCCGGTCTGGGTATGGCGATTCGATGAATCCCTTGTGACAGGGAATCAGATCCGTCGTTGCTGCGCATAAGCGTGCGACAGTGGCGTGACTATCGGCGAAAGGATTTCTGATGAAGCGATCAGCCCGCGGCGCGGACTGGTTCGGTTTCGTGAGCGCGCTCGGCGCCGCCGTCCTTGCCGAAACGGATCAGACAAAAGTGGCCAAGGGGCGGCATGGGGCGGCGCTCGATGAGCCGCATGCCGGAGGTTTGTTCGGCCCACCGCGAGTAGCGTTCGAAGGAGAATTCGGTGCGCCAACCGAGCTTGCGCGCCGCCGGCTGGAACCAATGCTCCAACGAGCGCCGCAAACCGGCCTCAGCGCCGACCCGGCTGACCAGCACGATCTCGCCGCCCGGCTTAAGTACGCGGGCGAATTCGTCAAGCGTGGCTTCCGGATTCGGCACCGTCGTGATGACGTATTGGGCCACGACCACGTCGAACGAATTGTCGGGAAAGGACAGATGCTCGGCATCCATGACCGACAGGCCTTCGACATTGCTCAAGCCGAATTCGGCGACGCGCCCCTGCGCCTTGCGCAGCATCGGTGCGGAAATATCGACGCCGCAAAGCCGGCATTCCTTCGAATAATGCGGCAGCGAAATTCCGGTGCCGACGCCGACTTCGAGAATGCGCCCGCCGATGCGCTCGGCGGCAGCGATCGCCGCGTGGCGGCCGCGCTCAAACACCGCGCCGAAGACGAGGTCATAGACCGGCGCCCACCGCGCATAGGCTTTGGTGACCATCTGATTGTTTAGATCCGTGTCAGACAGAGTGCTCATGCGTGACCCTTGTGTTGCAACCCGGCACCAGCGTTTGCTCGGCTACGGGAGGCTCGGTTTCGGCGATTGGGATCGCCATCTTGGCGTCGGATGCGGCGCCGGCGGCGATCTTGCGGGCGTGGCCGATGAATTGCCGTGCGCTACTCTCCCAGGAATAAAGCAGCGCGAATTCACGGCACGATTCGCGGGAGATCCAGAGCGCCTCCATGCAGGCGGCGCGAAGATCCTCGTTCAAGACGCCGATCGGATTGTTGCCGATGACATCTTTCGGGCCGGTCACCGGGAAGGCGGCGATCGGAACCCCGCTGGCGAGCGCTTCGAGTTGCACGACACCGAACGTGTCGGTACGGCTTGGAAACACGAATACGTCGGCCGCCGCCAGATGCGCGGCGAGGATGCCGTTGTCCAATTGGCCGAGGAACTTTGCCGCGGGAAACCGCCGCTTGAGTTCCCCCTCCTGCGGCCCGGCGCCGATAACGACTTTGCTGCCGGGCAAATCGAGGGAGAGGAACGCCGGTAAATTCTTTTCCACGGCGACCCGCCCCACGGTCATGAAGATCGGCCGCGGAAAATCGAGATCGATGGCGCGGTCCGGCCGGAACAAATCGACGTCGACGCCGCGCGTCCACATGCCGAGGTTGCTGAACCCGCGTTCCGAAAGCTCGGTCATGAGCGACGGCGTCGCCACCATCGTGACCGCCGCGGCGGCGTGAAAACGCCTCAGCGCACTGTAAATCCACTGCTGCGGGATCGGCGAGCGCGCCGAAATATATTCCGGAAACCGCGTGGTGTAGCTCGTCGTGAACGGGCGGCCGTTTCTGATGCAGTAAGCCCGCACTGCATGACCGATCGGACCCTCGGTCGCGATGTGGATCGCATCCGGTCGTGCGGCATCGATGCGCTCGGCGATGCGCCTGCGTCTTGGCACCGCGAGTCTGAGCCCGGGATAGGTTGGAGCCGGAAAGGTCCAAAACCCATCCGGCGACAAAAAAACGATCTCGACGCCAAGCTTGGCGGCGGCCCGCGCCAGTGAGCCCAGAGTCCGCACCACGCCGTTGACCTGCGGACGCCACGCGTCCGTCGCGACCAAGACCTTCATTGCGGCACTTTCGGCCAACGTAGCGTGGCCATCATGTTTTCGAATCGCATGCGACGAGAATCACGATTTCATATCTCATTCGTATGACGGTCACGAAGGTTCGCCGCCGCAAGCGGTTCCGTGCGTAACAATGCTGTTACAAATGAATGGGAATTTGCCGCCACGATTCGTTCGGACGGAGTTGATTTGGCCCTGACAGCATCGTATCCCTTTACTCAGACGATCGTCCGCGGCCTCGGCCGGAACAAGATCAGTTTCGCCATCAGCTTCGTAATCGTCGTCATCGCCGTCGCTACGCTTTATCATTTGTTGCGCGGTATCGATGTCGGCAAAGTCATCGCCGCGCTCAAGGCACAGTCGCCGTTGCGTATCCTGATTGCGGGAACGCTGGTGGTCGCCGGCTACGCCAATCTTATTTGTTACGACCTGTTTGCGCTGCACACGATCGGCAAGCAAAAAATTCCGCTGCGGGTCGTCGCCTTCGCGAGCTTCACGAGCTACACGATCGGTCATTCGCTCGGCGCCGCGACGCTGACCTGCGGCCTGGTGCGGTTCCGCGTCTACTCGTTCTGGAACCTGACCGTCGTCGACATCGCCAAGATTGCCTTCGTAACCGGAATGACATTCTGGCTCGGCAATATATTCGTGCTCGGCGGCGCCGTTGCCTATGCGCCGGCCGCTCTCTCCGTCGTCGATCACCTACTGCCGTGGGTCAACCGGCTGATCGGGCTGTCGGGCCTGTTGGCCATCGGCTGTTATCTGATCTGGCTCACATTGCGGCCGCGCATCGTCGGCCGGGCCAATTGGCGGATCGCTTTGCCCAATCTGCAGCGCACGCTGTTGCAGATCGGCATCGGCACGCTCGACCGCTGCCTGGCGTCGCTGTCCATCTTCATGCTGCTGCCGAATAGTCCGACCGTCGGTTTCGCGACGATCGTCGTCGTCTTCGTCCTCGCCACGCTGCTCGGCGCGGTCAGTCACACCCCGGGCAGCCTCGGCGTGGTCGAAGCCGCGATCCTCATCGGCCTGCCGCAATATCAGCGCGAGGACCTGCTCGCGACATTGCTGACGTTCCGCGTGCTCGATTTTTTTCTCCCGCTCATTCTCGCCACACTGATGTTCGGGCTGCGCGAATTGCGGCTGATGGCGCGGCGCAGCCGGAGCAGGCACTCCGACACGGCCATAACCTTGTAAGGCAAACGACCCCACGTTAAGGTCGCCGCCAGTCGAATTGGGGCTGATGGGTGGCGAGTGGAACTATGGCTCCAAAGGTGCGGCGAAGCGCGCCGCGGCGATGGATCGGGCGGGCGCGCGCAGCAATAATTCCAATCGGCATGGCGCTCGTTATGGCAGCGCCGCATCGGGCGACGGCGGAGACAATCGAGGCGGCGCTCGCCAGAGCTTACGAGAACAACCCGCAGCTTAACGCGCAGCGCGCGATCGTCCGGCAGGACGACGAGGGCGTGCCGCAGGCGCTCTCGGGCTATCGCCCGACGATCACCGCCAACGCCACGGTTGGGCGCGAATATACCAATACCAAGAACATTATCCCGCCGACCCAGCCCATTTTACCGAGCGGCGCTGGATTCGGCGATAGAGGCCTGACGACACCGTACTCGGTTGGCGCAACGGCCTCGCAGACGTTTTTCAACGGCGAGCGAACCGCCAATAGCGTTCGCGAGGCGGAAAGCAAGGTTTCTGCCGCGCGCGAGACGCTGCGCGTCATGGAGCAATCGGTGCTGCTGGCCGCGGCGACCATCTATATGGACGTGTCGCGCGACACCGCGAACCTCGAAGTGCAGCAGAACAATGTTCGCGTGCTGCAGCGTACGCTCCAGGACACGCGCAACCGCTTCGCGGCCGGTCAGATAACGTCGACCGACGTCGCGCAGTCGGAGGCGCAATTGGCGGCCGGCGACGCCACCATGCATGCCGCCGAGTCGACGTTGATGACGACGCGAGCCAATTACCGGCGGATCATCGGCAACGAGCCGGCAAACCTCGCTCCTGCCTCGGCCGTCGATCGGCTGGCGCCCTCGACGCTCAACGCGGCGATCGTCGTCGCCGCCGCGCAAAATCCAAACGTGCTTGCGGCCTTGTACGGGGTCGACGTTGCGCAATTGCAGGTCAAGATCGCCGAAGGCGCCTTGTGGCCGACGTTGACCGGACAATATAACGTCCAGCAACAGATCTTTTCCACCATCACGACGCCAAAGCTGTACACCGACACGGTGACGCTGAACCTATCGGTTCCGCTTTACCAGGGCGGCGCGGAATATTCGAACATCCGCTCCAACAAAGAAAATGTCGACCAGCAACGCCTGAACGTCGATCAAGTGCGCGATCAGACCCGGGCCGACGTGGTGCAGGCTTGGGCGCAGCTGCAAGCGGCCAAGGCGCAAATCGAGGCCGCGGAACGCCAAAACGACGCCGCCGCTCGGGCGCTGACCGGTGTGCGCAACGAGGCGATGGCCGGCCAACGCACGACGCAAGACGTGCTCAATGCCGAGCAGGCTCTGGTCAATGCGCGCCAAAATCTCATCGTGGCGCAACACGACCGGGTGGTCGCGTCGTACAGTCTGCTCGCCACTGTGGGCCGGCTTTCGGCGGAGGAATTGCGACTGCCGGTGACGATCTACGACCCGACGATCCATTACCAGCAGGTGCGCGATTCCTGGTTCGGCGTGCGCACGCCGAGCGGCCGGTGACCTACTCACACGCTTGCGCCCTTCGACGCCAAGCGGGCCTGCAGCCAATAAGCTGCGATGACAAGTTTTGCATCCTCGATCTGACGTTTCGCCAATCGATCGAATAATTCATCGACGGTGATTTGCACCACTCGGATGTCCTCGTCGCCTATTCCGCCACCTTTGCTCGGCTTCGCCACTTCGCTGACCTGCGCGAAATAGAGAAAAACTCGTTCCGACGAGCCGCCGGGAGACGAAAAGAATTTGCAGATCAATTCAGGGCTTTTGATCCGGTAGCCGGTCTCCTCCAGCGTTTCGCGAATGACGGCCGCCTCGGCGGTCTCGTTTGGACCGATCGCTCCGGCCACAGCTTCAGTAATCCAGCCGTTCGCGATTGCCGGATCGTCGCGGCGGCGCCCGATCAGTGTCGGCACTTTGAACTGCTCGACCAGCACAACCGAATTGGCGTCGCTATCGAATAACAGCACGGCCACGGCGTCGCCGCGCTCGAACACAAGCCGCCGCCGGTCGGGGCTTATCTTGCCGTCGTACTGTTGATGCGAAACGATCACTTCGTCGATTTTGAAGAAATCGTCGAACAGGCGCTTCTGGCTGCGGATTTCAACGCATCGGCAGCCTGGCATAGGATATCCTTCTCACGGCCAATCGGAGAAGTTCGCCGGATTGCTCTTGGCGGAGGGAGTGTCCGACAATTGTTCTAAATTATCAATATAAATCAGGTAGCTATAATATCACCTGTTTTGTACCCACAACGCTCCCCACAAGCTTGGCTGTGAACGGGCGCGGTTAAGCGCAGACAGTACAGGTCAAAAAAGTCGACGCTGCCCGATCTGTCGCACATCCCCTTCGTCCGCTTTGATGCGCATCTCGGACTCAAGTCGGACATCCCAACATGTCCGCTTTGGGCCAGGAACGGACTAAGTGCGCTGCAGCAAAATCGGGGAATTTTACACGGAAATTTCCGCTATCGGCGCGTGTCGAGGCAAGCCCGGCGTGCCCGTGTTCATCAACAGCATCGACGCATCGTGGAGCGTGGTCGAGGGTGAGTTCGGCCTTGATCGGCCCGGCGAAACGACGCCGACCGTGATCTGTCGGTTTTAGTGGTCTATTTTTCTCCGTGGCGCTCTTCGTCGCTCGGTTTGGCACCGCCGGACCATTCTTTCGCCAGGCCTGCGACCAGAAGAGCGACCGCAGCGAGCGGAACCAAGCGGCGCCATTCCATGGTCCGGCCGATCTGTAATCCGAGCCCCAGGAATGTAGAATCGAAGAACGGGAAAGGGCTGCGGGACGCCATTTCCTGCCGCGCACGCTCGATGGCACGATGGCGAGCGACCACACACACGAGGCCCGCAATGATCGCAACCAGGAGAAAAAAGCCTCCGAGCACGATGCCGGCGATTATCCCATCGTAGCGCTGCGCGATCCACAAGTAAGCGGCAACGGAAAGAAACGATAGCGTGGCCGCAGTCGCGAGCGCGGCAACGATACCCCACACGAAAACCTGTAAGCTAAGGCCAGTCCTGACCGTGGCCGTCAGCGTCAGATAGCGAACCCAGCCGCCCATCTTCACACTCTGAGCGGCTAACGCCGCCAAGTTGTACCGAAAAGAAATCCGATCCCGAGCGCAAGCGCCAGCGTCGTGTACGGTCGCCGCTTGAGCGAATCATCGATCGCGTCGGTCACATTTTCACCTACCCCACGGACCGCATCGACGGCCTCTTGTCCCTTCGCCTGCGCATCCGACATTATGCCGTCGATGTTCGACTTCGCGTCCCGCCATGTCGCGTTGCCTTTGACAGCGAGCAGCTGGGCCACCTGCTCGGCCAGGCGCGCGACGTCCTCCCGCAGCGTTTCCAAGTCCTGTTGGATTTCACCGGCCGCGCCCGCGACGCCTTTGTTGGCTGCAAACTCCTTAGCAGTACTGGGCATGAACATTACTCCGATCTAATTCTAAGTTTCCCTGTCGCTCGCAGGTCGCACGCAAAAAATTTCTCGATCACTCGGGGAGCCTAGTATCATCATCCGGGAACGATAGCCGAACCGCATTCTCTGAACCGGCATCCCCTCGATGACCGGCTTTTCGAGAGGGCAGATTATCCCATTTTCTGCTATCCCGTGGTGCACGACAAGCCCAAATCAAAACGAGGGACGATCAATTGGTGCAGAATAAATTCTGCAACGTGAGAGCAATCTAATAAACCTGACCGTCAGAAAGCGGCTGGGTTTCACCCCTCAAGAAAATGACCGAATGCAGCCAACGGCTGCAGACGATCGCAGATTATCTTAGTAATCGCCAACATTGGCATAGAGAGAATCATGCCCGGAATACCCCACATCCAGAACCAGAAGACGAGCGAGATGATGACGAGGACGGGATTGAGGGTGAACCGTCTGGCCAGAAGCATCGGCGTTACAGTCTCACCCTCGATCAAATGAAATCCAAAATAAAGTCCCGCAGGAAGCAGCGCTTGCCAAAGCGCGTCATGGGTCAATAGACCAGCGAGAAGGAAGATCAGCACTCCCAAAGCGGTGCCGAGGATCGGCACATAGTTTAGCAGAAAGGCCACCGTTCCCCAAAGGATTGGGTCGCCTACTCCCGTGAGCCACATCGCCGATGCCATAGCGGTACCTACTATCGCGTTCATGATTGTGATCGTGACCAAATACGCGGAGATGTCACGTTCGATCTGCTGGGAGATTTCGACAACTTGGCGCTTGCTTCTGAAGCGCGGCAGTATCTCGACGAGGCGGTGCAGGAAGATATCGCCGGACACGAGAAGGAAAAAAAGAAACAGCACCGTCGTGAAGAAGCCGCTGGTAAAGTTTCGGGTGCCGGTGAAGAGCTTCGTCAGAAGTGTTGAGCCTAACGCCGGGGTAGCAGCATTCGAGGATGGTCCCGTTGCTCCAAAACCTTCCACCTGCTGCAAGAACCCCTGCAGTGTATTGATGGGTGCTCGCAGGAAACTCAGCCGCTCCTCAAGCCGGGGAATGCCCTCCGGAAGCTTGGCGGCCCAGGTGCGAGCGGGCCCAGAAATAGCCGTGCCCAACCCGACGATCGTTCCGAAAAGCACCAGGATCAGCAGCAGCGACGCGACTGTCCGTGGCACGTGCAGGCCCACTAATATACGCAAGGCAGGCTGTAGCAGTAGCTTGAGAACGATAGCAAAGACCAATGGCAACACAATATCGCTCGCGACATAGGCCGCCGCCAGCACCGCAAGGACGAATAGACCACCAAGGAACATAACTTTTGGATCTGAGGGCAGAGGCAAGTCCTCCGGCACTTCTGCCGGCAGCACGACTTCGGTCTTCGGCTCATCTAGTGGCATGTTCAACACTGAATCTATTGCGGCGTGCTTACTATCTACCAACTGTGGCGCCCAAAAGAAAAAGCCCCAGCAGGGGGCTGGGGGGGCTTTGGAGCTGGGGCTTCTGATCTTCGAGACACAACTTATCCCGTGACCGCCGGTATAATGATCGACGAGCGAATTATGTTCCCTACCATGTGGATTAAATTGGATCGTCAGCGTCTTTTTGCTTTTGCCGCTCTTCGGCAAGCAGATTGATTATTTTCTGTCGGTCCGATTCCTCAATCACACGCTGTAGAAGTCTACAGTAGCGCTCAACGTTTTGGCGCCGGATGAACCGATCCATGTTGGCCTCCATTCATAAGGCCCCTCGCTTGCAGGCTGTCTCAGTCGGAGAAGGCAGTCTGAGCAATTTTGACCACCTTCAGACTGCGGCGCCCCCGGCTGCTCGACCTGGAGGACACTTCGAGGCGGTCCTTATGACTATGCGATCAAAATCATTTTTGCTGTTGAGTGCTAGCGGTTACGCCGAACTTTTTTCGTTGGTGGAACGCTCGTTAAATAGACGTTCCACTCATCCGGATCGTTACCGGCATCTAGGTCAATTTCTCCGTCGCTAATTGCTTGGTCGCGCGACTGCTTCCATTCGGCATGCTCTGCCGCCGTCGCCGCCCGCGCCTTAATGGCGGATTTCCCGTCCCATAGCGGTTTTCCGTCCGCGCCGACGAGCACCTTCAGATCGGATCGCATGCTGCCTTCATCGTCATAGATGATCGCGCGCGCTTGATCATTGTCTTCAGCACGAAATGCCAATGCCGCTTTCCCGCCAATGCTGGCGACGTAGGTTCTCATGGAAGCTCCGTATCTGATGCCGCGAGACACACTGTGAATTCCAAGAATTGTTGCAGGCATTCAGGAGAACAGCACCGTAAATCGCGCGCCCTGATTGTTATCGCCCCGCCCGATCCGCAATTCACCGCCGATCTGTTTGACAAGAGACCGAATAATCCTCATTCCCAGTCCTTTGCCGGCAGCTGGATCAAATCCCTCCGGCAAGCCCGGCCCTTTGTTGGCGACCGATAGTGCGTAGCCGTTTGTCGGACCTACTTCCAACCTCACCGCGATCCGGCCCGTACCGTATTTGGCTGCGTTCGTGATCAGCTCGTTGGCGATGAAGCCGAGCGGGATGGCCGTGACTGCCGGTAACGTGATTTCAATCCCCTCAACCACGATGACCCGCACCGGGCGCTCCGAGGACAACATGACGGAGAAATCGCGGCAAAGATCATCGAGGTAGTGTTTGAGGGCAAAGGTTGGTATGCCGTCGAATGAGTGGAGACGCCGGTGAATGCGCCCGATCGTGGCAATGCGATCGGCCGCGCCGGCCAGTTGCGAAGCAACCTCGGCATTCTCCGACGCCCGGCTTTGAAACGAAAGCAGGCTTATGATCATTTGCAGGCCGTTCAACAGCCGATGATCGGATTCCTGGCTAAAGACCGCCTGTTGTTGGATCAACCCGTCCTTTTGCCGAAGCAGAGCCTCATCCCGGGCGAGAGCCTGTCGCAGTCCGATTTCCGTGCGCCGGCGTCTTAGCAACTCGCGTTCGTAGCTTGCGCTCGTACGGCGCTCCCGATTTTCAAAAATAATATTCAGCGGCGAATTCGCCCCGGATGACGAAGACTCAATGGTCATTTTGCCGTTCATTCCCGTATTCCGACTTCGTCGCCTGAATACCCGGACTGAAGCAAACTTGCGACGGAGATAGCCTCGTCACATTGATACAAATCAATCATTGTCCGATATCGGACATTGATTTTGCCGCCCCGATCGTTTCGCGGTACCGCCAGATTTCTTATTTTCGTCATCAAACCGACACAGCATAGGTCGTCGATCGATGTTGCAGGCGACGAAACATGCGCTTACCCAATATCGTCCTTTCGCCGTCCCGATAATCTCACGGAGCGAGCGCGATAAACGCCTGTACCGGCCTTAGACAGCAAGTTGAAGAAGAGACGCGGACGGATGCTCTGTCGCAGCGTCTTCCGTGCCGCTCTTCCGCGATTAGCGACGTGCTCTTGTTGTCGGGCGAAGTCCAGTAAAATGTCTGCTACCGGACATTTGGCTTGCCACGCCTACTAAATAAGCGCAGCCTATTCAAAAGTGCCTGCAAGCCCCTCCGGAGGCTGCAATGGATGCAATGGACAGGTTCGTCACCCGAGAAAATATCGATCGATATCGCAAGCTTGCCAGCGACACGACAGATTCTACCGAGCGATCACGAATCATGAAATTGCTGGCCGAGGAAGTGACGAAGATCAAGTTGGAACTGAGGCGCAGAGGCGACGCTCTCGCAGCACGATCATCCGTCACCGTGGCAACCGAGAATCGGGTCAAGCATGACGGAGAGGAGCAGCAAAGTGGCGGGTAGCCGCAAGGCTGCGGAGCCGCCTGCCAACCGGTTGCTCGGTTTGCTGCCGCCACGGGATTACGCACGGCTTTGCCCGCATCTTCACCGTATGCCGCTGGAGTACCGGCAGTCGCTCTATCGTGCCAACAAGCCCATCGAATTTGCCTATTTCATCGAGACTGGCGTTGGCTCCCTGGTCAACACCATGGCAAACGGCCAGGCCGCCGAGGTCGGGACGATCGGCAACGAGGGGCTGGTGGGCCTGCCCATTGTGTTCGGCGACGATAGGGCGCCGACCAGCGTTTACGTTCAGGTTCCCGGGGTGGGCCTGCGAATGAAGACCGCGCTGTTCAAGAAGGAGCTGGCGCGAAGCGCTTCGATGCGAACCGTAATGCTTCACTATGCTCACGCCTTCTTCAACCAGGTCGCGCAGTCCGCCGCGTGCAATCACTTTCATTCCATCGACCAGCGATGTTGCCGCTGGCTGCTGATGACGCACGACCGTATGCACTCGGGCGAGTTTCTGCTCACGCAGGAGTTCCTGGCCATGATGCTCGGCGTGCAGCGGACCGGCGTTACGGGCGCGGCCGGCGCCCTGCAACGGGCCGGTCTCATCCGCTACAAACACGGCAACGTCACGATCATCGACCGCCGCGGCCTGATCCGCCGCTCCTGCGAGTGCTACGGCGTTTCCAAGAAGGAGTTCGATCGTCTGCTCGGCGATCCGGCAACGCGCTAAATCCACTCCAATTGATAGCGTTCCATGTCGTCGTCCGAACATGGAAGTGTCATTACAAAGGTTTTCCCGCGGCAAGCCCGACGCGACGAAGGACTTGAGCCTTGGCATTTCTTGAGCGTTGGGCAGCTCAGAGCCTGCCGAGCAAAACCAGGATCAGTAGGATAACGATGATGAGGCCGAGCCCTCCGCCACCGTAATAGCCGGTGCCGTAGAACGGGCCGCCCCCGAATCCGCTAAAGCCGCCGAGCAATATGATTATCAAAATGATGAGCAGGATGGTCCCGATCGACATGGCGTTATCTCCGTAGCCGGGTTGTGAGACTCATGTAGGTGAAGGCATTTGCTCCGATTGCGCCATTCGCGCCTTCGTTAGATTGCTTTGTGCTGGGAGTGCACAATAAGAATATTGTCGCCGCTATGGCTTCTAGGCCAGCGTCATAGAATTTTTGCGCACACCTTTCCAACGCTCGTGAGACCAATCGCACGCGCGGCTCCACGAGATAAATCGATGTCACGGCCGCGCGTGAACGGTCCGCGATCGTTGATTATGACGATCGTCGAAGCGCCGGTACGGGGGTTTGTGACCTTCACTCGCGTGCCAAACGGCAGCGTTTTATGTGCTGCAGTGAGGCCGTCGGGCTGGAACAGTTGGCCGCTAGCTGTGCGTGGACTGGAGCTATACTGGGTGGCGTTCATTGAACGGCCGGGACAAGCGCCCTGCGTCGATGCAGCAAGGACCACGCCCCCAGACCAAGTGGAGACAAGCAACAGGGAGAGGGAGATTATGAGTCTGATCGACATGATTGATCCCTCTGTTGCAGCCCCGCTTGAGGCGGATGTCAGATTAATGCTTGCCGCCGTGTCCACCACTGCCGCCGCCGTGTCCGCCGCCGCCACCGCCGCCACCGCCATGTCCGCCACCGCCGCCATGACTGACCGCCGCACGGGCATGGCCACCGCCACCGCCGTGACTAACCGCTGCATGGGCATGACCACCATGCACGATCGCCGCATGCGCATGACCGCGATGAACGACTGCCGCATGCGCATGACCGCCATGAACGACCGCTGCATGCGCATGACCGCCATGAGTGCCATGACCGCCGCCGGGATGTCCGCCATGCCAGTGATGCCAGCCGTAGCCGCCGCCCCAGCCGATGCCGGACGTGAGATATTGACCGCACCAGTACCAGCCTGGGCCGTTCCAACCGTCGTCATACCAACAATAATGGCGACCGAGCCAGATGAACTGCGCGCGCTCGACCATGTTCAGGCTGTCGGCCGCATCGCGAATCGCTCCGGGCCCAACCATCGGGGCTGCACCGACGCTGGCGCCCATGATCGGTGCGCCGGCAATGAAAACGGCCGCGGCCGCAATGGCAACGGCGAGTCTACGCATGATGGCCTCCCAGTATTTAATCGAATTCCACGATATGAGCGATTTGCCGAGCAGCATTGATGTAGATCAAGTCAATGTCCGGCACCGGACATTTGGGCAATTGCGGTCGCTGTCGGTCTCATCGGCGGGACAATGAAAAATTCGTAGGAAATTTTGGCGGCGGCGGGCACCGCTTCGTCAGAAGACATTTGGTAGGTGCTATCCGTGCTTGGCCAAGAAGCTGCATTCGGACGCGATCCGACGACCGGACATCGAAGGAATGCAGGTTGATCTGGATCAAGGACGACTGCTGGTGCGCTACGGGAATAAATCAGAACACAACCACGCTAAGGCCACGTCTCCCATTCAGGGGTTTGGAGGAAGAAATGATGGACAAGGATCGGATCGCCGGATCGGCGAAACAGCTGAAAGGCGCAGTCAAGCAGGCGGTCGGCAAGGCGGTCGGCGATGCCAAACTGGAATCGGAGGGCAAGGCCGACAAGATAGAGGGCAAGGTTCAGAACACCATCGGCGGCCTCAAGGACACGCTCAAAGGGAAATAGGCATCGCAGCTGCGAGCTTCGCTCTTTCAGTTGTGTCTTAGTTTGAAAATCGGGGACAATGTTGGTTGGCTGTCCAGTCGCGAGCGTTGCTGGCCAAAGGTCATTACCGCATCAGGAGAGGGGGTAGCTATGATTTCGGTCTTAATCGGAGTTCTGATTATCTGCGTCGTCGGCGCCATTTGCTTTTGGGCCATCGACAGGTTTGCCAATGACCGCCGTTTGGCAAATCTTCTCAAACTGCTCGTGGTTCTGATTTGCGTGGGGGCGATCCTTGCGCGGGTGCTGCCGTTGGCGGGAATAAATGGGTTTTAGCTGCCATAATCGAACCAAATCGTGTTAGCCGGAGAAAGAACCTCCAGCTGCAAACCCGTTGAGCGCGGGACTTTCTCTTTGTCTCTGGCCGCTACCACCATCGGCGTCTACCCCAGCCTCCTCCCCAGCCTCCCCCAAAGCCGCCGCGAAGAAGCCGAACCACAAGCAGAAGTAAGACGGCGCCGATGGCGGCGTTGATGATTGCGGAGACAATTCCGGTA
Organism: uncultured Alphaproteobacteria bacterium; assembly: GCA_963780925.1. Classification (GTDB taxonomy): domain Bacteria; phylum Pseudomonadota; class Alphaproteobacteria; order Rhizobiales; family Xanthobacteraceae; genus BOG-931. The sequence continues at coordinate 24,856 of CAWAEV010000023.1, forward strand.
CCGAGATGGATGCCGATTTGAGGCAGCAACCAGTCGCCAATGAATGCGCCGATAATGCCTATTACGAGATCGCCGATGAGTCCGAATCCGGCACGCCGTACGATTTGTCCGGCCAACCAGCCGGCGACAAGACCGACAAATAATATGACGAGAAGACTTTCATTTGACATATGCATGGTGGCCATCTCCACGACCCGCGTGATCTCTCTATTCGCAAAATAAACTCCATCGCCAGCAGTTGCTAGCGATTAGGGCACTCCGGAAACCCCGCGAATGCTCTGACGCCTGCGTTCAGACAGCAGTGAGGATCCGCGCGACGAGAAACCCCGCGATCGCCCAGCCTGCGCCCGTGAAGAAGCCCACGCAGAACCAGACGCCGATCTGGTAGAGGTTGATGGTGGAGGGCATGTTAGATTCTTCCTGCGGTCACATGAATCAAACCATAAAGACAAATGTCCGGTGTCGGACACAGTTGATCTATGTCAAAGCAGCTCGGCTTTATCCGCCCGATAAAAGCATCGAATTCCAGGTTCCAAAAGTTTAGACCGACTGGGGAACGTCATGTCGAGATTCAAGCTGGGGGTTGTCATCTTTATTCTTGCCACTGCGCTGTCGACCGCAACCTACGCAGCTAATAAAGGCGGCGGCGGTGGTGGAGGGCATGGTGGCGGTGGCGGCGGTGGTCATGGCGGCGGCGGTGGTGGGCATGCTGCCGGTGGCGGCGGCGGTGGTCATGGCGGCGGCGGTGGTGGGCATGCTGCCGGTGGCGGCGGCGGTGGGCATGCGCGCGGTGGCGGCGGCGGTGGTGGCGCGCGTCACATCAGTGCCAGACCGGCAATATCCCGTTCGTCTGCGGCGCCAAGTTCGCGCGGCACAAGTTCGCGCAGTAATCGATCTACTCCCGCGAACAACGCCGCCGGCCGAACGACGCCGCTCAATGCAACCGGGAACGCAACGCGCAATGCAAACCGGATCGCCAATCCAAACCTCAGATCTCATGCCGTGCGCAACACGTTGAACTCCCCCTCGGTCGCCGGCGCGTTGCGCAACAGAAGCGCATTACGCAATTCGAGCAACCGCGCCCGCATCACCGCGAGCGCTGCGACGGCCGGATGGCATAACGGTCGCGACGGTCGAAATGGCTGGTGGCGCCACGGTAATGGCGGCTACGGATGGATCGGCCCGCTGTACTGGCCGTTCGCTTATTACGACATGTACGACTACGCCATGTGGGGTTACGGCTACGACGATTCGTTCTGGGGCTACGGCTACGGCGACATTTACGCCGGCATATTCGCGCCCTACGCCTACGACGACCTCACCGGCTACCTGCCGCAATATTCCGGCGGCAACCCGGGCGGTCCTGAGCAAGCGGCACCGGCTTCCGGCACGCCGGAAGCCGCGCCGGACGAGTTGGCGCAAATGTGCGGCGAGGACAGCCGCGACATCGCCGGCCTGCCAATCGATCAGTTCCAGCAGGCCATCAAGCCGACCGCCGAACAAAGCGCTGCGCTTGACGATCTCGCCAACGCTTCGCTCAAAGCGGCGCAGGACATCAAGGCCGCCTGCCCGACCGATATCGCGCTGACCGCCCCGAACCGGCTCGCGGCCATGCAAAAGCGCATCGAGGCGATGATCGCTGCGGTGCAGACGGTGCAGCCGCCTCTGGAAAAATTCTACGGTCTCCTGAGCGACGAGCAGAAAGCGCGGCTGACCGCACTCGGTAACGATCAGCGGCAGAGCAAGGCTTCCGACGATACCACCGGATCGCTTGGCCAGAGCTGCGGTGCCGCACCACCCGGCGTGATGGAATGGCCGACCGCCGAGATCGACCAGACGGTGCGCCCGACCGATGCGCAACGCGCGAGCCTGGCGGCGCTGCAGAACGCCACCGCCCAGGCGGCGGATTTGCTCAAAACCTCGTGCCTGACTGACGAACCGCTCACACCGCCGGCGCGGCTCGCCGCGGTCGGCAAACGACTCGAAACCATGCTCCAGGCCGTCAAGATTGTGAGCGCGGCGCTCAACGACTTCTATGGCACGCTGTCCGACGAGCAGAAGGCGAGGTTCGAAGCGATCGGACCGCAGCGGACGCGTCAGCTCGAGTCGCTGGAGGTTGCGCCCACAACCGTGCGCAGGCACCGGCGCGGCATTCCCAGCGCCGAGCAGATCATCCGGCGGTTGCTGGGACCATTGTAAAGCATCAAATCCTCCCGAGAATGGGCGAAGGCCTCATCGGGACCCTGTCTCGTGTCACACAACGTCAGGATTTTGAATCATGTCGAGCCGTATGCCGGCAGTACCGCCTGCCAGTCGTAGTAAGCACGGCTCGAAGAGGAATTTGGAAGTGTTGAAAGACAATAAGTTGGTGAAGCAAGAACATCATCCCAACTCCGCGGAAGAAGGGGATACCGCCAATTGATGACTGAAGCCGTCGTGCATGTCGAACCGACAGCACCATTGACACGAGTTCTCCAGTTGATGGTGAGTCTTAAGAGCCGCAGCTTTCCGGTTATCGGACCCGATCGCCAATTGGCGGGAATCATCTCTCGCGAGGACGTGATACGCGCGCTCAAAGAGGCGACACAGGACGTCGGGGAAGCCCGCCAGATCCTCTCGGGCAAAGAGTGACACCGAGGCAATGGTTTCGTGAATAAGCCGATAGCAATAACGCCCATCCTTGCTCCCGGGGGGCGCCAGGCGGCCAAGGCACCCGAAGGATCGGCCGCAAGCGGAAAGGCCTTGGGCGAAATCGCTTGCCTTTCGCCCGACGATGCATTGCAGCGACTTTCTAGCACCGCGGCGGGCCTCACACCCGATCAGGTCGAGGAGCGGCTCCGTTCAGCGGGACTGAATCAAGTCGCTCATCAGGCGCGCCATACAATTTTCGGCGAGCTTGTCGGCCGCTCGATCAACCCGTTGAACCTGCTGCTGCTCTCGCTAGCGACTGCGTCCTACTTCCTTGGCGACCAGCGTGCCGCGATCGTGATCGCCGTCATGGTCGTTCTGAGCATCTCGCTCAGCTTCATTCAGGAGCATCGTTCCAACAATGCCGCCGACAAGCTGCAGCGGATGGTGTCGATAACCGCGACCGTGCGCCGGCAGACAGGTGCCGAGGCCCATGATCACATCGACGTGCCGATCGAGCAGCTAGTGCCCGGCGATATCGTCCTGCTGTCGGCGGGTGATATGATTCCCGCCGATCTCAGGCTGATCTCGGCGAAGGATCTCTTCCTCAACCAATCGACACTCACCGGCGAGGCGATGCCGCTCGAGAAGGTCGCTGCTGCCCATGTCGGCACCGCGGAAACGCCGTTTGATCTCCCCAACATCTGCTTCATGGGCAGTGCCGTCGTTAGCGGCATCGGCTGCGGCGTCGTCGTGCTCACCGGCCCGCGCACGGCCTTTGGTCTGGTGGCGAGTGAAATTGCCAAGCAGCGGGTGCTCACGAGCTTCGACAAGGGCATCGTCCGGTTTACCTGGCTGATGCTCGGTTTCATCGTGGTGATGGCCCCTCTGGTCTTCGTCATCAACGGCCTGACCAAAGGCAATTGGCTCGAAGCCCTGCTGTTCGCGGTGGCTGTGGCGGTGGGTCTCACGCCAGAGATGCTGCCCATGATCGTGACGGTCAATCTGGCAAAGGGCGCGCTGGCGATGTCGCGCAGAAAGGTCATCGTCAAGCGCCTCAATTCAATCCAGAACTTCGGGGCGATGAACGTGTTATGCACGGACAAGACCGGCACGCTCACGCAGGATCGCATTATCCTCAAGCGCTGCCTTGATATCAGAGGTGACAACTCGGAGCGCGTTCTCGAATACACCTATCTGAATAGTTTCCACCAATCTGGCCTCAAGAACTTGCTCGACGTCGCCGTCCTACAGCATGTCGAGCTCGCGGCCGGCCTCAAGGTGCAGGCCCGGTTCCAGAAGATCGACGAGATGCCGTTCGACTTCGAGCGGCGGCGGATGTCCGTCGTTCTCGGCCGCGATGATGGGGTTCATATCCTCATCTGCAAGGGCGCCGTCGAAGAGGTGTTCGCGGCTTGCAAGCACTACGCGATCGACGGCGAGACCGGGCCCCTCGATGCCAGCCACTTTGCTTCAGCGATGGATACGACGGCGAAGCTCAACGCGGACGGGTTTCGGGTCGTCGCGGTCGCCTTCAAGGAGATGCCGCCGACGCAGACAGCGTATTCGGTCGCCGACGAGGCCGACCTCACCTTGCTCGGCTACATCGCCTTTCTCGATCCCCCGAAGGAGACCTGCGCCGGCGCGCTTGCCACGCTGAAGGCTAGCGGCGTGGAGGTGAAGATCCTGACCGGGGACAACGACATCGTTACGCGGAAGATCTGCCACGAAGTCGGCCTGGCCGTGGACCGCATCGTTCTCGGCAGCGAGATTGCGACGTTGTCGCCGGACGATCTGGCAAGCCTGGCCGAGTCGGCCGCGGTGTTTGCCAAGGTCTCGCCGTCTCAGAAGGCGGCAATCATCGACGCCCTGCACCGGAAGGGGCATGTCGTCGGCTATTTGGGCGATGGCATCAACGACGGACCGGCGCTGAAGGCCGCGGACGTCGGCATATCGGTGGACAGCGCGGTCGATATCGCCAAAGATTCCGCGGACATCATATTGCTCGAGAAGAGCCTGGCAGTGCTCGGTGACGGCGTGATCGAGGGCCGCAAAGTCTTCGGCAACATCACCAAATATATCAAAATGGGCGCGAGTTCCAATTTCGGCAATATGTTCAGCGTACTAGGCGCCAGCGTCTTCCTGCCGTTCCTGCCAATGACGGCGATTCAGGTGCTCACCAACAACCTGCTGTACGATTTCTCGCAAACCACCATCCCCACCGACAATGTCGATGCCGACTACTTGGCGGTGCCGCGGCGATGGGACATTGGTAACCTTGCGAAGTTCGTGTTGTTCATCGGCCCAATCAGCTCAATCTTCGATTACGTCACGTATTTTATGATGCTCTACGTATTCCACGCATGGAACAATCCTGCACTTTTCCAGACCGGATGGTTCGTCGAATCTTTGCTTACCCAGACGCTCATCATCCATATCATCCGCACGGCGAAGATACCGTTTCTGGAAAGCCGGGCCAGTAACGCGCTCATCACGACGACCATCATCATTGCCGCAATCGGGATAGCCCTGCCCTTCACCTGGCTGGGTGGCTTTCTGGGTTTCGTGCCGTTACCTCATGCATATTGGATCGCGCTCAGCCTTATCCTCCTGAGTTACGTCATCCTGACGCATTTCGTGAAGACTTGGTTCATTCGACGGTTCGGGTTGAGCTGAATGACTGCCTCACCGTGCTACTCGCCATTGCTATCGAATGTCTTCGTTTGGTTTGTGACGGCTTGGGCGGCGAAGTTTTTCGGCAGCTCGATCTGCTTTATAGGCAGCGAAACGGGGTTCAATGATCATTTTGCGGAGCAGCAATTTTGCGCTGCCGATGTCCCACTTGGGTCAAACGCGTCATTTCGAGCGCAAGCCGGGCACTTCCGTTTTGCACTCAATTCCAGACGTAATGCTGTCTTGCGGCAATCGACGTTCCGCGCTCCAACGGCAGACGAGATCCGGGCCAGCAATTCTAACGCGGAATCGAGTTACTGCAGCGCGATGGTCATGCCCCCCAGACCGAGCGACACCTGAAAGCCGGCCTGCACCCCGTGCAAGTGCAGAATGACACCCTTCTCGTTCTGCAGCGTTGCTACCTGTGCGCCGCCGACGAACGCAGCGCCTGCGCCTGCCGCCCCATAGGCGCCCGCTATATCGCCGGGGCTCCGCAAATTGGAGGCGGTGCCGACTAGATCCACGGTGGCAACGCCAAGACTGCCAACGCCAATGCCGCCGACGCTCAATCGATAGGTCCGCCCGTGATAAGTCAAAATGCCGCTGCCGCCGCCAAGGCCGACAATAAAGCCTGCCTTCACGATATGAAGACGCACTCTGCCGGATTGCGCCTGTGATGCTGTGGATGCGCCCACTAGCACCGCTACAGCAGCCATCGCGACCGCAACAAATCTGAACATCCGATTCAGGCCAACCATTGCTTCCTCCCTCGTTATTTCAATCGAAAGGCCGCGTAAGCATTACGCACCAATTCAGACATGGGACCCGCATTTCGCGGCCAGCCGGGTGATTGTATCGACTTGAGCGGACACTTTGCAGGGTGATGTTACGCTCAAACTTCAACGTCGCAGATGGGTCAATCGCTTCACTTTTGCGATGTCCGAGCCGTGTCCGCTTTCCACCCAATCGCGACCGCACAGGAGACATTTCGCCGCCAGTCGTTCGGTAGTGGTGCGGTGCCTGCCGCGCCGCAAGCAGCATCGGCCGCAGGCTCTCGGCTGTTACTGATCCCGCCACGCTGCCGAGTGGGCGGGCCGACCGCCATGACTAGAGCAGTCGGATGCGCGATGTGCTCACGCACGGCTATGCATTGCATCACGTCGAGCCTGCTCGGCGCGGGCGCGCTCTAGCGCCTCGGCGGGAAGCCGCGGCAAAGGGAGCGCAAGCGTTTCAGCGCTCTCGCTATTTCTTCTGGTGATCTTCGTCGTACCTCTTCAGCTTGGCTTCTTGTTCGAGAAGCAATTTCTCGATCTGCCGACGCTGCGCAGGATCGGGAATGATTTTGAGCAACTCTCGATAGTGCTCGATGTTTTGTCGGATGACAAAACGCTCCACGACAACCCCCGGCAAGGTCGCCCCCGAGGTCAGCACTTGAGCTAGATCAATGCGGCTTTGTGTAGTTTAGATGACCCTGCTCGAATGGAAAAGGTATGGCAGCCCATCGCCACAGCTCCGGCACATGTCGAGCTGGACCTAAGTATATACGACAAAGGCGAATATCATGCGCTGGTACTTCCCTGTCAGCGCGACGGTTCCGGCTGGCGCGATGTGCGCACCAATCGGCCCATGCCGCTTGAGCCGACCCATTGGCGGCTTTGGGATCACAAGCGCGTTTGACAAAGCCGCCTCCTGTTCCAAAACTCGTGTTTGATCGGTATGGCACCTATGGTTCGCTTCATCACTGCGGCGATGATATGGACGGCGGCGAGCAGCGCGCAGGCGCAGCAGGTCGGAAGTATCCAGCAAGGCCTCAAGTTTGCGCGTGAGGCATGCGCACAATGCCACCTCGTGGATTATGTGGCGGGCCGCTCGACCAATGCCAATGCACCCACGTTTGAGACTATTGCCAGGACTCCGGGCCTGACGAGCGCGGCGCTGGCTGCCATGCTGCAGAACTCGCATAGCGCTATGCCGAACGTTGTGATCAAGGGCGACGATGCCGAAAATATCATCGCCTACATCCTGAGCCTGAAAGAGCGCAACTGACCTGCCGGTTCGATCTGCCCGAACGAACCAGTCACCGAGGGCAATAATCCGCGACCATGCACTTCCACTTTTGCCCCAACTCGGGAAGTATCGTTCCGTCGCGGCAAACGTCGAAAGGGGTAGAGTCGAGATGTGGCGCGGTGGCTGTAGGCTGAACATATCTGTTGCCGCCTCTTTCGTCTGGCGGTGCCTTAGTGGCTCGACCATGGCTCCGTTTCCACATCCCGCTCATCGAACCGGACAGGCAGATTTCCCGCATCCGGCTCTCGGACAAGACCTCACGCCTTAGCTTTCGCGTGCGACGCCATCTGCAGTTTCTGAACACTTTTCGGAGTTGATAGGTTGCCCAATCTCCATGTCCTTCACCACGTATTGCGTCTGTCTTGAACTGAGGTCCCTTCCCTCCACCGGCATTACCCGGCTTCACTGGTACTACGAACCTCTCCGCCACCCCAGGGCGCCCAGCCTGTCCCTCGCGGGCGTCCGGTTGGTCATCGTTGACCACGCCTAGGGGCTTCCCGTGTTTCGTACGCTTTCCTTGTGTGCATGCTGTCGCCACTACCCCGGCGCAGCGACTGGGTGGATTGCTTCGCTCACTTCATCCAGCCGTATCAGCCTTCCCCGATATGGCAGTCGGGTCGGCCTGCGCATTGTCCTTTTCGAGGCTTGCTCGGCGTTCACTCGCGTTACGGCCTGCACACTCGCGCTGTCACCGTATATCGTGACTCGCTATCCGAAGGCTTCAGCCACTTCGTTACCTCCATAGCTGCTCCGGTTGCTTCCGGCTGGAGCGGTTGCCGGGTGGGATTTGCACCCGCTGGAAAGCGCCGCCTTTCACGGCGCACGCCAACTGCGGACATTTGCGGATGCGTGGCCAAATCAACCGCGTCGCGGCTTTAAGGCCTTCTAGCCAGTCATTTCGAGGGCCTGCGCAATCTCCCAGCTCACGGGCAGTTCAACGTCTCTATTGATGCGTATGTTGACGATGACGGGTCCGTCTTCGACCGCAAGAGCCTTGTCGATCTCGCCGAAATCGTCGGGCCGATTGACTCTGAAACCCTTGGCGCCAAAGCCGACGGCCACTTTTTCGAAATCGGGCGCTGCGACTTCCGCGTATTTCGGAGGTAGGCCCTTGTGGATGAGGTCGTGCCGCTCCTGCCCAACGGCGTTATCGTTGAACACGAACACGGTCAGCGGCAGATTGTGACTGACCGCGGTGTGGAAATCGGCCACGTTCATCATGAACGATGCATCCGCGGTGAGGTGAGTGACCCGCTTGCCGGGTCGCGCAAAGCAGGCGCCAAGCGCGATGCCTAAGCCTTGTCCAATGGCGCCGAAGTCCAGTCCGGACGCCCAGTTGTCGGCGCTGGGGCTGCTCATCGCCTGAACGGTCACCATTGCGGAGTGGCCACCGTCGAAGACGAGAATGCGATCCCGTTTCGGCAGCTTGTCTTCCAGATAAGCGGCGGCGCGCCGCGGATCGACCCACTTGCCGTCGTCGTAACTTACCATCGGCGGCTTCCGTTGCTTGATTTTCTGTGCTGTCTGCGCATCCGGCTGACGGCCTGGCTTGCCGCTTTCCTTCAGCCGATCGAGCAACGCCGCGACGGCCACCTTCGCGTCGGCTTCCAGGCCGACTGCAATCCGCGCAAACCATCCGAACGCATCCTCTCGGTCGTCGATCTGGATAATTTTCTTGCCGTTTTCGAGGATCTTGCCGAAGTGCGTCGTCCACTCATTCAAACTCGCGCCGACGACGATCATGGCATCGCTTTCGGTCAGCGTATCGACCGTGAGGTCTGAGCCCAGGCCGCCGCTGATGCCGAGATAAAGCGGGTATTGAGAGCAAAAACCTGCCGCATAGAGTGAGGTTGCCACCGGCGCGCCGAGATATTCGGCCAATTTGCGAACCTCGGGCTCGGCCTTGCCTTCGGCGGCGCCCAGCCCGCAAAGAATAGTGGGTCGTTTGGCGTTGGCCAAAATCTTGGCAGCTTCGGCAACATCCTCCGGCCGCGGCGGCTGCAACACCTTCGCCTTGTACATGGGACGATAAGTCCATTTTTCGTCCGGCAGGACAGCGTGCAGGACGTCCTGCGGCATGTTGAGGACAAATGGCCCTTTATTTGCTTTCAGCTGCCGAAAAGCTTCGCCGAGGCAGTAATCGACGTTGTAAGCGTGATCGACCTTCACCGTCGCCCCGGTTGTGAGTTTCGCCATCGCGTGCTGGTCGAGCATGCCCTGCGGATTGTAAGGATCGCGCAGCGAGGCGTGGCCGGCCAGCATCAAGACCGGCGATCGATGCAGGCGCGCTGAAACCAGCGAGGTCGTTGCGTTGGTGTAGCCAGGACCTTGCGTGGTGGACGCAAGGCCGATCTTGCCGGAAAGACGCGCATAGCCGTCCGCCATGCCGACGGCGGCAGTCTCATGATGGGTATGAACGAACTTGAGCCCGTGCTTTTCACACAGTTCGACAATGATTTCCTGATTGGCATCGCCTATGACCGCGAAGATGCGATCGATGCCTTCAGCAGCGATCGCAGCGGCAAGCGCTTCCAGCACCTTCATGGTGACCTCCACTTGATTGACAGGCAGATTTCCCCGGTAACCCAACTTATGAGTCGACCGCTGGCCGCTCTATCGAGGCATTTTGAAATTGAGCGATCCGTCGACGCATTTTTGGGCATGCGCAAATACCAAAGTTTGCCCTTAGAGAAACAGTTCCGCTTTCACGCGGAGTTGATCGCGGTGTTCCATCGAGGGCCATGACCGCGTTGGGTCATCAGCGTCGTTTTGACGATGTCCGCCACGAGTCCGCTTTCCCCCTGACAGCGTCCAGATCACGGACATCACACTACGACGACGACGGGCCAGTAAGCGACACTGTACGCTCGGTTCGAAATGAAAGAAGCCGCGAACGGGTTCGTTCATGTCCCGGCGCATCCATGGTCGCGGAACCGCCATCATGTTTAGGTATTATTCGGATCGCGCAGGTTCGCGCGGAAGGAGAACGACCATGAGAGGAACTGTGTTTGCGATGGCAGTCGCGACGTTGGCCTTGGCGGCCGCTTCCGGGACTTCACAAGCTGCGCCGATCGCGCCGCTTCCGGCTGCGTCGACTGATGCCGGCGGTGTCACTCCAGTTTATTACTATCACCGCTACTATCACCCTTACTACCACCGGCACTGCGGGTGGTACCACGGCTATCGGCGCTGTTGGTGACGCGGCAACGTTCTGACGCACGCTAGACATGATGTACGTGCTGAAAAAACGAGCCCGCGAGCGAACGATCGCGGGCTCTAACCCCAACCATGGAAGGTTCGCGCCAATGGAAGAGGCTAAGTACAGATTACAGCAAACTCCGAATGCTGCCCAGGCTCGCGCAAAATGGGTCCGAGCGGCTTCCGCTTATTGATCGTTTTCTACCCATAATCCGATGTCCGAAACGTGTCCGATTTCCACCCGGCAGCGACCAAATCGCCGCAGTCTCGGAATCTTCGCTAAGGGCGGAAGTCGTCAGGGTTCACACTTTATTAAAGCATGTGTGCCGCTAATGTTTCGACCTCGAATTGCGAGGAAGCGGACAGGCATGCGCGTATTGCTGATTGAAGACGATAGCGCCATCGCGCAATCCATCGAGCTGATGCTCAAGTCCGAGAGCTTCAACATCTACACGACCGATCTCGGCGAGGAAGGCATCGACCTCGGCAAGATTTACGACTACGACATCATCCTCCTTGATCTGAACCTGCCGGATATGTCGGGCTTCGAGGTGCTGCGCAAACTACGCACTTCAAAGGTGAAAACGCCAATCCTGATCCTCTCCGGTCTTTCTGGCATCGAGGACAAGATCAAAGGTCTCGGCTTCGGTGCCGACGACTACATGACCAAGCCGTTCCACAAGGACGAGTTGGTGGCGCGCATCCATGCCATCGTGCGCCGCTCCAAGGGTCACGCCCAGTCGGTTATCAACACCGGCGATCTCTGCGTCAACCTCGATACCAAGACGGTCGAGATCAACGGCGCACGTCTGCATGTGACCACCAAGGAGTATCAGATGCTGGAACTCCTAGCGCTGCGCAAGGGAACAACGCTGACGAAGGAGTCGTTCTTGAACCACCTATATGGCGGCATGAACGAGCCGGATATGAAGATCATCGATGTCTTTATCTGCAAGCTGCGGAAAAAACTCGCCAACGCATCGGGCGGCAAGGATTACATTGAGACGGTGTGGGGGCGCGGCTATGTAATGCGCGAACCGTCGGGGAATGCGGTGAGCATTTCCGCCTGACAACGCTGGCGGCGGACGATAATCAGGCAATCATTCTCGACTGCTGCGGTGCACACTCCATGTCCGCTCCGGGTCAAAAGGCGAAGTGACGGGTTTCCCGAGCTGGGTCCGGTGTTCCCTCGATACCAGACATTCATTGCAGTAGCTGCCAGCGGCCGTAGAAGAGGCTTGCGAGGAACGGACGCCTACTGATTTTGGTCTAGTTTAATCAGCAGTGCATCTTCAACATCGGCTGGCACCGAGAGCCGCCGAATGACTTTCGGCCAGAGCTCGACAGGAGGCGATGCAATCAGTTCATGCGATAGCGTGACGATATGAAGATCGTCGTTAAGATGGTTCTGCTGCCCGCAATGCTGGGCGCATTGACGAGTTGCGAGGGGCGCTTGGCAGCGTTCACCTTGTCGACAAGGTGCGCGGGCCCGACTCAGGCTATTATTTGACCGGACGGGCGCTCCGGCCGGGGGGCTACACCGTTAGGCGGTGAATGTTCAGCGACATTTTGGGAGACCAGTCCCATGGCGAATGATGAAAGGCGGGCGAAAGCCGGGCGTCGCTCAAGCAAAGATCGGCGCAGCGGCGTTGACACGCGCAGCGAGGAAGAGAAGAAGGCAATCGGCGAACGACGGTCGGGGGTTGAACGCAGATCAGGCGTGGATCGATGGTCTAACTCTGCATCCACAAAGACGCGATAAGACGCGTTCAGCCGTACCCCAGCGCGGTCCCGGCTTGCGATTCTCTCTGCCTCAGTAATCGAAGCGCAATCTAGGCTGCCTTTAGGTTCGCTGCCAGTTCGGACACAGGAAAGTAGACGGTGCTGTCGAACTGATAGCCGCACATATCACATGACCAAGCGTGCCGCACGCAGCGCTCGGACAAATATTGCGACCATTCCGGCGCGATGATCAGAGCACCGCATTGCGCACACTGATTTGCTGCTTTCCGCTTTATTGCCATAGGACGCTCCCTCGACGTCCCCGACACCTTGGGGGTATTAGGCACCCGTAGGTTGCGCAAATCAAGACAGCAGCACTGTCTCTTGCTGCTCTGCATTATCGGAAGTTCCGCAACACGACGACCATCATCACCGTGATCGTGGACGCTCAGTAGTATCGAACGCAAGCGCCTCCGTGCCATCGTGCACACCGGCGGGCATGGCGGACGGTGGTTCTGGCCACGCAGACACCTCCAATTCGCGTCCTACCCGGGCCACAGGCGTAGGCCACCTGTGTGATCATGCCCTCCGACTGATGAATCGGCGCGGGTGTCATTGCTTCAGCCGATGTTGCGACGGCTAAGGCAAAGCCTGCAACAACAATCAACCTAATCATTGTTAACCTCCCTTGTTGGGGTGAAGCTCTCTCAATGCAATGACAAGAAAAAAGTTCCCGCAAACGCAGGCTGTAATTACCTAGATAAATGGGATGGACGGCGGTGACGATCGATCGCTACCATGACGCGGCGATCAGCAATCTCATCCCGGGCACTGCCCTGCCGCTCATGCCGGCCAAATGCGCCATTCGCCGAGCTCGCGCGGCTTGTCGCGCACCGGCAGCGCCGATGAAATGCGCGAGGAGCATAGGCGAGCAGGCGCCGGGGCGTATGTCTATTACGAGGATGAGCCCGGCAGGCGATCGGCGGCCAAGCTGCTCAGCAAAGACGAGGCGCGGCGCATTGCGGCCAATGTTGCAAAACTGCCAGAGGTATTGCCGCGACGATCGAGCGCGGGAACGCAGATCGATTAGCGCGGTTCGCGTAACGGCGGGCTCGGCGCGTCCCTGGCAACAGGATTGCCGAGTTTGGCCGGTGGCTCCGGAATTTCCGTAAAGGTTGCTCTCCGGGGCCACACTAATGAGGTGGCGGCCACGAGCTGCCAGAGTTTCTCCAAAAGGCCCGCATTAGGTCAGCTTTTGGAGTGAAGCGGAAATGCCTAGCCGAGCGGTCTTGACGGGCTCGGGCGCGAATGACCCGCAGCAGACATCGCGTCTCAGCATCGGATAGGTCGGGCATACGGGGCGAATGCTGGTCGAGATAGTATCGCCGCGCCGCCGCTTGCGGTCCGTTCGGCAATACCGCAACGTGCGCACCCGCCCAGCAGGAGGATTCACATGGCCGCCCCCGAAGAGATCAACGCCGACATGCTTGCCTTCTGGAACGGTAAGGGCGGCGACACCTGGGTGGCTCGACAGGGGCACACCGACATCACGCTCACGCCGGTGACAGACGCCTTGCTCGTCTTTGCCGCGCCGCGCGCCGGCGAACGGGTGGTGGATATCGGCTGCGGCTGTGGCGCGCCCACGCTGGAATTTGCGCGCGCCGTCGGTCCCTCCGGCCGCGTGGTGGGGTTGGACATCTCCGGGCCGATGCTGGCCGAGGGCGAGAGGCGCGCGAGCGTTGCCGGCATCGCCAATGTCGATTGGCGACAGGCCGATTCCGCCACGGCCGCGCTGGACGAATACGATTTGTTGACCTCGGCCTTCGGCGTAATGTTCTTCGGCGATAGGGTGGCGGCCTTCACCAATATGCGCCGTGGTGCTGCTCCGGACGCGCGCATGGCGATTGTGTGCTGGCGCACGCTGGCCGAAAACCCGTGGATGGAGGTGCCGATGGCTGCAGCCGCGCAGCACCTGCCGCCGCGGCCGAAGCCGGTCCCGAACGCTCCCGGAATGTTCGCCTTCGCCGATCCAGAGCACGTCACTGAGGTTCTCACTGCGGCAGGCTGGGCGCCGCCGAGCTTCGAGAAGCTCGATATTGACCTCGACATCGCCGCCGGTCGCGGGCTGGAGGAGGCTGTGGTTCAGTCGACGCAAATCGGCGCCGTGAACAGTTGGTTACGCAACCAGCCGGCAGAGGTCGTCTCGGCCGTTGTCGCCTCCCTCCGCGAGGCGCTGGCGCCCTATGCGGACGGTGCGAGCGTGCGCCTGCCCGGTGCGATGTGGCTGATCAGCAGCGCGTCTGCCTGAACGAGCACCGCCCCTAACCAACTTTTTTGCCGCGCGTGAGTCAGAAAATGGCCCTTCTCGTCACTTGGCACGGCCTGACGACACTTCCGCTTCCGAGAAAAGCGGACCTTGGGCGGACATCGGAAATCGGTCGAAGCATGTTTCGACGTGGACTTGCAGGACAGGTTTCCGAAGCGGAGCTCCAAAAGTGTTTTGAGCGAATCGGAAGCATCCTTGACCGAATGGAAGCGTGTCTCGCCAGCGAGGGGCCATGGATTGTTGGGGAGTTCACGCTCGCGGACATTGCCGTCGCGCCTTATCTCTTCAGACTATCCGCGCTCGGTGAGGAGCAATTCTGGTCGCCGACGAAACGTCCCCACGTAGCTGATTGGTACCGCCAGATACTCGAACGCGAAAGCTTCACGAAAGCCGTTTCATGGCCCGACGAGAATGGCGCGGGCTATGAGGAGGTAGGACTTCACGCGAGCCTACCCACCGACGGGAGGGCCGAAACCGAACTGTCGAGACGTCCATGATTTGGTCGCTACCGGGAGGAAAGCGGACTCAACTCGGACATCGCAGAAGTGAAGCGATTGACCCATTTCG
The DNA here is from genome assembly GCA_963780925.1 of uncultured Alphaproteobacteria bacterium. Lineage (GTDB taxonomy): Bacteria > Pseudomonadota > Alphaproteobacteria > Rhizobiales > Xanthobacteraceae > BOG-931. Next base: position 40,037 of record CAWAEV010000023.1, read on the forward strand.
GACCTGGCGGACTAAGGGGCGCTAGTCTTGGCTAATCCAAGCCGGCGCGGCGAAAGCCCTGCAGATAGTGCACGCGGTCAGTGTCTTCTTTGATCGGCATGTGGCTCGCGATCCAGGCCAGCGAAATATTGGGCTGGACGCGGCGCAGCTCCTGCAGCGCGGCGGCGGCGACATCGTTCTGCCCGGCCATGCCCGCGGCGGCGGTCAGCACCCGGTGGGCGCCGACGAAATCGGCCCGCTGGCGGATGCCTTCGCGGGCGAGCCGCATCGCTTCGTCGTAGTTGCGGCCGACATACTGCGCATAGGAGGCGATGCCGCAATAGATCGCGACCAGCGGATCGTGCGGGCTCAGGCGCAAGGCGCGTTGCACCGACGGCACCGCCTCCTGCCAGCGCCCGCAATAGGCCAGCGTCAGGGCGTAATAAGCCTGCGCCATCGAGAAGTTCGGATTGAGCCGTAGCGCCATCTCGAACTCGGCAAGCGAGTCGTCGAAGCGTCGCGCGAACAGATAAACGCAACCCAAGGCGTGGTGCGCCCAGGGGTCTTCACTGTCGGCGAGGATCGCCGCCGCCGCGGCGCGCTCGGCGATCGGCGCCACCACCGCCATGTCCTCCCAGCCCATATGGGCGCCGAAGGTGTGGCTGGTGGCGAGCACGCCGAACGCCTGGCCGTAATGCGGGTCGATTGCGGTCGCCTTCTCGAGCAGGGCTTGCGCCACCATGTTGTCCTGGCGCGTCACCCGCCAGTAATGCGACAGCGCCCGCATCAGCAGGTCCCAGGCGTCCATGCTGTCGGGCGGCTTGCGCCTGGCGCGGAAGTTTTCCGCGGCAAACAGCTGCGGCTCGATGGCGGCGACGATGGCTTCGGTGATCTCGTCCTGCACCGCGAATATGTCGGCTAGCTTGCGGTCGTAGCGCTCCGCCCAGATGTGGCTGCCGGTAGCGGCGTCGTTGAGCTGCGCGGTGATGCGCACCCGGTCGCCGACCTTGCGCACGCTGCCTTCGACCACATAGCCGACGCCGAGTTCGTCGGCGATCTGTTTCAGATGCACCGCCCTGCCCTTGTAGACGAACGAGGAGTTGCGGGCGATGACGAAAAACCAGCGCAGCTTCGACAGCGCGGTGATGATGTCCTCGCTGATGCCATCGGAAAAATAATCCTGCGCCGGATCGTCGGTCATGTTGGTGAACGGCAGTACCGCGATGGCCGGACGATCCGGCAGCGGCAAAGCCTCCCGCGCCGGTGCGGCAGCTTGATCCGTCGGCGGGACCGGCGCGACGCGCACGTCGCCGACAAAGCGAAAGCCCTTGCGCGCAATGGTGCGGATCAGCTTCTGCTCTTCACCGCTGTCGCCGACCGCCTTGCGCGCCGCGTTGATCCGGCTGGTCAAGGTCGAGTCCGACACGATGCGGCCGCCCCAGACCGCGGCGATGAGATCGTCCTTGCTGACGACGCGGTCGCGGCTTTCGATCAGGTGGACCAGAAGATCGAACACCTGGGGCTCGACCGCAATCGCCTCGGCGCCGCGGCGCAGTTCCCGCCGGCCTGTGTCAAGCCTATGATCAGAAAAGAGAAATTCCACCTCACCGTCCTCGCTCCGGCCGGCCTCGCTGACCTCAACGAATAATCAAGCCGATCTCAAGAGCAAATCAAGGACCGGGCAAAGTCTTTCGGCGGCACCTTCGGCATCCTGCACGCCTCGCAAACCCCCAGACGGCAACGGATCGGAGGAAACGATGACTCAAATTCAAGCCCTAAACGACGACGCGCGCGCTCAAGGCAACCTGATCGGCCGCATCGTCGCATTCCTCTACGGCGTCACGTCCTACCTCATCTTTTTCGTCACCTTCCTCTACGCCATCGGCTTCGTCGAAAGCATGGTGGTGCCGAAGACTATCGACAGCGGAGCCGCCGAGCCGACGATGCAGGCACTCATCATCAATCTCGTGCTAATGTCGATCTTCGCGGTTCAGCACAGCGTGATGGCGCGGCCGCAGTTCAAGCGCTGGTGGACAAAGTTCGTGCCGCCGTCGGTCGAGCGCACGACCTACGTACTGCTGGCGAGTCTCGCGCTCGCGCTGTTGCTTTGGCAGTGGCGGCCGCTGCCGGCAGTCGTATGGCGGATCGCCGAGCCGGGCCTTGCCATGGCGGTGACGGCGCTGTCCTTCATCGGCTGGCTGATCGTGCTGACCAGCACCTTCCTGATCAACCATTTCGAGCTGTTCGGCCTGCACCAGGTGGCGAACAATCTTGCCGGCCGCGGCATGCCGGCGCCGCGCTTCCGCACGCCGCTGTTCTACGGCTTTGTGCGGCACCCGATCTATCTCGGCTTCATCATCGCGTTCTGGGCATCGCCGGCCATGACCGTCGGCCATCTGTTATTCGCGGCGGTGACCACAGCCTACATCTTCGTCGGCATCTGGCTCGAGGAGCGCGATCTGATCGAGGTTTTCGGCGACGAATACCGCCGCTATCGGAAGCGCGTGTCGATGCTGCTGCCGTGGCGCAGGTCGGCCTGATCAATCGCCGGCGCGGGACCGGAAGGTTGGCATGATCGAGGACGCGCGCGGTTGTATCGACTTCGAGGCATACGGAGCCGGCCCGACGATTGTGCTCGTACCCGGGTCGTGCAGCACAGGCGCGGCGTGGCGTCCTGTGACAGCCGCCTGGAACAACCGCTTTCGCTGCGTGACCACAAGCCTCCTTGGCTACGGCGGCACTGAGGAGCGCCGTACCCTGCGCGACCCTTCGATCTGGCACGAAGTCGACGTCGTGGAATCGGTTATCCGCAGGGCAGGCGATCCAGTTCATCTTGTCGGTCATTCCTTCGGCGGTCTAGTGGCCATTGCAGTAGCGCTTCGCAATCGGGTGCCCTTGGCAAGCCTTGCCGTCGTCGAGGCGCCGGCGGCGGAGCTGCTGCGGGACAACGGTGACCAACAGCACTATCGCGCGTTCCGTCTGATGACGGATGGTTACTTTGCTGCCTTCGCGAGTGGTAACGTAGAAGCGATCTCAACAATGATCGACTTTTACGGCGGCGCCGGCACCTTCGCCTCCTGGCCGCCTCGCGTTCGCGCCTACGCTCTGGAAACGACGGCAGTCAATATTCTCGATTGGGTGAGTGCGTATAGGTTCCCGCTATCCGCGGCCTCGCTGGCGTCCATCGATATCCCCGTCCTCGTCCTGTGGGGCGAGGTAAGTCACCCAGCGGTGCAGCGTGCAAACGCTCTCCTCGGTGAGTGCTTGAGCCACGCGGTTTCCACCGAAATAAATGGTGCGGCACATTTCATGATTGCAACTCACGCCGATCAGGTAAGTCGGTTGATCGCACGGCACGTGCACGATGCACAAGCGAGCTATCGATCTTCTTACATTTCCCATTGAATGTCGGTTTATGGCCCAGAACCGACCTCGCGTGATGTCCGCTGGACGGTCGCTGTCCGGGGGTAAGCAAACTCAACTCGGACATCGAGTTTCGGTTCGCGGTAGGGACGGCCGTTACCGGCCGCCCCCCGCACAGAACCGCGCGAGCGGAATTCCCGCACGCGGCTCCCACCTTGGGTGTGTGACGGCAAAGCGCATCTGCGGCCATGGATGAAGGGTTGTTGGCTGCGGGAGATAGTCGGATGCGATCTTCGCGATCCGCTGCCACGTTGTGCGATCCTTCTGGCTGCGACGCTGTAGCGTACGCAGCCATGAGATCGTGACGTGGTGATGGAAGGCGCGCAGTGCCGGGAAGTTGGTCGGCACGGCGTGATACGCGAAGAAGCCTCTCATGACCTGCGCCAGCCATCGTCCCTGCTCTGGAATGGGCTGATGCATTCGCCGTCGCAACTCCTCCTTGATCTCCGCGAGCTTCGTCCGCATGCGATCACGCCGGGTTCTCCGTTTGAGGAGGAACTTGCCCCGTCGAGATCGACCGCAAATGTGGATGAACCCCAAGAACTTGAAGGTCTCCGGTTTTCCGAGCCCGCGCCGAGCGCGTTTGTCCGCCGCATGGCGACCAAACTCGATCAGGCGGGTCTTCTCCGAATTGAGCGAGAGCGAGAACTCCTGCATCCGCTCGCGCATCGCATCGTGGAAGCGCCAGGCGTCCGCCTCGTGCTCGAAGCCAACGATGATGTCGTCGGCATAGCGCACAATGATCATGTCGCCGGTGGCCTCGCGCCGTCGCCAGCGTTCGGCCCAGAGGTCGAAGGTGTAGTGCAGGTAGACGTTGGCAAGCAGCGGCGAGATCACCGAGCCCTGCCCCGTCCCGCTTTCACTAACCGTGACGACCCCCTCCTCCAAGACGCCCGCCTTCAGCCATTTCTGGATCAGGCGGATAACGCGCGGATCACCGACGCGGTGCTCAACGAACCGGACCAGCTTTTCCTTGCTGACCGAATCGAAAAAGGACGCTACGTCGGCGTCGAGTATGAAGTTCACTCGCTTGGTGCCAATCCCGACTGCCAATGCATCCAGCGCATCGTGCTGGCCGCGTTTCGGTCGGAACCCGTAGCTGAAGCCGAGGAAGTCCTCCTCATAGATGGCATTCAGCACCGCGACGGTCGCCCGCTGGACGATCTTGTCCTCCAAGGCAGCGACCGCGAGCGGGCGCTGTTTCCCGTCCGCCTTCGGTATGTACGCCCGGCGTGACGGCAGTGCCCGGTATGCTCCCCGATGAACCCGCTCATGCAGATCAGTGAGGTTTCGGTCAAGGTCTGCTTCGTAGGTTCGCCAAGTCAATCTATCGACGCCCGGGGCGGCATCGCGCTCAAGCGCGAAGAACGCTATTCCGAGTAGGTCGACGCTAACGTGGTGGAGGAGCGCAGTGAACTTCTCCTTCTTCCTTTGCCTTGCGGCTTGTCGTACGCGTTCCAGCGCTTGTGACACGCGCTTCCGTCCCTGTGTCCGGTGCATGCTTTGCTGGCTCGCGTTCCCCGCGGCCCCCGCCCTTGGCTCCGCTGACTCCGCTGCCGGTTGCCCGGCTTTGTTCGTCGGCTTCACGGCTACTATGGCGGGGTCAGACTTCTCACGATCGTGCATCATCGGCTACGGCTCCTCGCCTCCCCGATGCGGACCAGCGCAGCACGTGTACTCTCACTGTTGGTCGACCGTGAGATCTCCCGGTTCCCGTGCAAAGAGCGTCCGCACATGCCAAGTTCTCCGACCACGCCGGGCCGGACGGGCACTCGCGTTGGCGTGCCCGTCCGTGTTGCCTTCCGCAACTCTAAAAGCGTCGGCGCCCGGAATGAGGTCATTTTCGCGGCTCAATAGCTTGGCCTATACGCTCCCCTGTCAACGCTTCGCAGACACCCTCGCGGACGCCGGCGCATGACTCGGGGCCGATGTGGTTTGCTACACCTTCATCGTAAGGGACTCGCACCCTCTACTCCTTGCCGGTCTCCCGGCGCACTAGAGATTGACCCTCTTCCGACATGCGGCTTCGAGAATTGCCGCGGCGCAAAATCACGCCACGATCTGCGCTTTTTAGAGAACGATCAGAACAAGACCCACTACCGCCAACGCGATTCCAGCCATCGTCGTTGCCATGCGTGGATAGGGTAGAACTTTCTGTACGAGAACGATCACGGCAAGCGCAGCAACCCAAAGTAGGTTCATCACACCTGCCGTGAACAGCAACAGCATCAATGCCCAGCAGCAACCGACACAGAAGATCCCATGCGATAGCCCCATGCGAAACGCACCGGCAACGCCAGGGCGCCAGTGGGAAGTGATAAATCCAATTGGGCTGCTGCACTGCGTCAGGCAACGGTTCTTCAGCGGCGAGAATTCGTAGGCAGCGGCCAGTAAGAACGTGACCCCGGCAACTCTTGTACTTACGAAAGTCAGCGATGGTGACAGCAAAGCCCCTTTCCCAAGTTCGGTTTGGAGCGCCGCAGCCAACAGGGCAAATCCACCCCAGATCAGTAGATACCCCGCAGCAAATGGGGCGGTCATTAGTACCGGTTTGTCGCCTTGCCGCCGCTGCACCATTGTGAACAACAAGATCATTGGCAATGCACTAGGCAGCATCATCCCAACCATCATCACGGCCCACATTGTGGCCGTGAGCGAGAAAGGTGCAGGCCCAGACGGCATCGCCATCCCTGGCATGTCCCCCATTCCCGACATGTCTTGGGACAGACTAAATAGGTAGATCCATGCAAGCCCCGCGACGGCAACGAGACTTGCAACGACAATCGTTCGATCCCGAACGATCGCTGCCATATCGATGGATCAGGCTGCTTTGCGGTGAGGCCCGTAGGGTCCGATGTCGATCATTGCCAAGTGGGCGTGCCGATCGGCCCAATCGTGTGGAATAGGACCACTTGCCTTCGTCGTGCTGCTGCCGAATTCAGCCTCAATGAACTCGAAGCCTTCCGCTAGTGTCACCTTAACCCGATGCGGTGCTCTGTTGACCGGATTTCTTACCGGTTCAGCGTGGGAGTTCACGATGTCATCGACCGAGAACCGTCCGGTACACGCACTCACATCTGCCTCGAAATTGATCGGTCGGAAAAGCGGCTCATTCATCTTGGTGATCGTGCTGGCGAAGACATTGAAGTAAGTCGCACCCGGTTCCTGTTCCTTGCCGCTCAATATCGTCAACAAGCCATTCCGCTGCTCTTCGGTTGCACGTTCATCGATTATCGCAAGAGCCTCGCCGTTGCCCTCGTGGATCGCACGGGGCCATGCGAAGAGTCCGACCCACTTTAAGCCATCGAGGGAAACAGCGCCGAAGTGGCCCTTTTCGATCTGCATCGCAACTGCGGCACGGCAATCGCCATGGGTCGGCAGGCCGCTGAATTGGCAGGGGCAACCCCAAGCGCAGTTACATGTTGCGATCTGGGGGCCACGCATACTCCAATCGACGTGCGCCATTGTTTCCTCCTCTAAGGCGAGCCATTTGGCTGCCATTCTGAACCGACATTTCCCCATAGGCGGCTGATCCGCTCACCCGTGCAGTAATGATAGCCAATTATCCCGGCTCGCGACAACACCAGTTGGTGGGGCAAAGCGAATTCGCGGAAATCCGAGTCCGTACGCCCGCGTCTGCGGCCTCCGGCACATGAAGCAGTCATTTTTTGCTGCACTTGCTCACGGCGGCTCCTGGCCCTCAACCGACCTCGCGAAATGTCTGCTGGACGGTCGCTATCGGAGGCAAAGCGGACAAGGCTCGGACATTGTCTTAGGTCTCACTCTGACCCGCAGCAGACATTGGGACTTAATTGGGATTATGCTTCGCGCATGGCAGACTCCTGTGCCCCGCCACCGCTTTTCTTGCCACCGCGATCCGACCGGCTGCCGCTCATTCGTGAGGCATTTCGGCTCGAATGGCTGACAATCGGATGGATGACGGTTGAGGCCGGTGTTTCCATTTGGGCTGGTGTGGCGGCGGGTAGTCTTGTGCTGTTCGCGTTCGGCCTCGATAGCGTCATCGAGTTGGCGTCGGCGGGCGTGCTCATGTGGCGGTTGTCAGTCGAGCTACGCCGCGGGCAAGCGTTCTCCGACCGTGCGGAGCGCATCGCAAGCCGTATCGGCGGCGGCTTGCTGTTCGCCTTGGCGGCTTATGTGACGGCGGCGGCCGCGTGGCATCTGTGGCAAGGGACCGGCGAGGAATTTTCATGGCCGGGCTTCCTTGTGGCACTGATCGCGATTCCGGCTATGCGGTTCTTGGCGCAACGCAAAATCGCCATTGCCGAGAAGATCGGAAGCCGCGCACTGCGCGCCGACGCGATGGAAGCGGTAACGTGCGGATGGTTATCGTTCGTCGTTGTCGTCAGTCTTGCCGCCCAATGGCTTGTCGGCGCGTGGTGGATTGATGGCGTCGGCTCACTGGCAATCGTGTACTTCCTTGTCAAGGAAGGCCGTGAAGCATGGTCCGGCGAAGAATGCTGTTGTTAGAGTAAGAACCGAACACTCCCCTTCTCCGAATCGCGGCACGATTTAAAGGTCAAATTGCCTCATTCATCCAGCGGGCATTTCTCCGCCCTTAGCTGGAGGCTTTAGGAGTTCATTTCTGAGTTTGCCGTAACAGGCGTTGCGCTCGGTTACGTTATTCAACGCGCTACACTTCTCGAAGCTCGGGGTGTTGATCACCCATATAGCAGCGATGAAGAATGCGACGCACAGTATCAGCAGCGAAAGTCTGATTCCAAAACGATCTTCCAAATCCTCGGGGCTTTCGGATTTAGCCTGATCGTTATCCTGTATCTTTGTTTCAAGATTCCATTCTTCTACTTGCACGAGCCGCTCCCATCACGGTGGGCTTAGACAACCTAAATAGGGCTTTCCAAATAAAAAAACGATGTGGATCGAGGGAACCCCGTATAGGAAATCTATGAGGCAATGACGATTCACCCCATTGGTGCGAGGCGCCTCAGTTGGCGGCCTCTTTCATGTTGGCCACAGGCGCAACGTCGCATGTTGGCCCGAAACGTCAGATATTGCGGCGCAAGCAAATGTCGGCGTTCAGGGTAACAGCGGACCTGCCGATGAAAGTCCAAACTCGACGTTCGTGACCCAACGGCGACATTTGAGTGGGGGGTACTGCAAAAGTTCCGGCTGATTTGCGACGTTCGAGGCAATGCGGCGCGCGCCTCATGTCTCGACTTTGTCGCTTTGCGGGCGCATCCTGCGCAAATCGCCACCCGAACCCCCAGGGAGGCTTCGCTATGGACCGGTTTGTCGAGAGTCAAAATATCGCGCACTACATGGAACAACTCAAAACCGAGACCGACCCGATTAAACGGGTTATGATCAAACGACTATTGGCCGAGGAAAAGGTCAAAGAGGCAAGCCACGTCAACGTGGAAAAATAGCCACTCACTACGTATATTTCCTGAGTTGGAAGAAACGCCATAGTCTGGATATCCAGACAGAATGGTGCCTTTCATCTATCGATGCCCGACCACTGGTCTGAATGTTCAGGGATTATTCGCCGACAAAGTACCGGCGAAGGAGACCGACACGTTTGAGCCTATTACCTGTGTGGTCTGCACGCGCGTCCATCTGATAAACCGGTCAACCGGCAAGATTATCGGTGCAAAGAACGAAGAATAGCCTGCTCTTTTTGATTTAGATCAAAGCGAATCGCCGCGAAATCGACCGCAGTTTTGTAGGCTTTTGCCGCCGTATGGAAAATAGGGAGGCTAACATGATGCATTGTGTCCAATGCAGTACAGAGTTGGTTGCCCCGGAACGGTCCGAATACTGGAGCGACAGACACGCCTGTCATGTTTGGCTCTGCACGAAATGCAGCGCCTGTTTCGAGTCTCTGGTCTTGTTTCCTACCGACACCGACTCAATGAAGGATATCAAGACTGGGGACATCATTTTCCCGTCACTGTTTCCGTCGCTGCTGGTCGCGTGACACGCTCTCGCCGCCCAAGGTGAACTTTTCACGCCTCGAGGTAATTCGGCGATCTTGAGCTAAATCAATGCCGACAGGCCGGAAATGTCGAATGTAATAAACGAAGGGCAACATGGCCCTTTGAAATTTTCTCTAACCTGCAATGGAGTGAACAGATGAATCTTCCGAGATTGTGGACCACGGGCCAAGAGGTGACGTGGGATCCGTTCCGTGCCATGCGGCGCGAAATGGAAAATGCTCTTCGCACTTTCGATCAGAATTTGCCCACTTCCGACATTGGGGCTGGCGCGCCGGCAATCAGTGTGGCGGAAACAAAGGATGCCTTTGAAGTGACGGCCGAACTTCCGGGTGTGGACGAAAAAGACATCAAGGTCAGCCTGGACGACAATCAGTTAGTCGTTTGCGGGGAGAAAAAGGCGGAGAGCAAGAAAGAAGAAAAGGACTGGCATGTCGAGGAGCGGAGCTACGGCTCATTCTACCGTTCGATATCCCTGCCATTCGAGCCAGAAGACGGAGCCGTCGACGCCCATTTCGACAAGGGCGTACTACATCTGACGATCAAGAAGCCCGCGAAGGCCATAAAGACCACCAAGACAATCGATATCAAGACGGGCGCTCCACCTACGAGTAGCGCTGCGCCGAGAAAGGCCGCTTAATCCTCGAAACCATTGAAATTGGGGTGGCATGTAGCGTGAGTGTAATGTTGCGTTCCATCCCGAAGTTAAGCCCCAGCTCCAAGCCCCCAGCCCCGCGCTGGGGCTTTTCTTTCGGGGCCTCTGCTTAGCGGCCTCTTTCGTCTTTTGTAACCGCAGGCGCAATGTCCGCTTGTGGCCCTGAACCGACCTGACGCGATGTCCGCTAAACGGTCGCTATTGGGGGGATTGTGTTGCAAAAGTCGAAAGTTGCAGGTCTCCGTATTTTTCGCGAAAACACGAGACGGGAAGCAATGGCCGATTCGTATAACCTCAATCGCGTTACCGAAGTCACTCGTGAGTTTAACGTGAGGCGATGAGGTCCCTCACATCTTTACACGAAGGCCGCACCTGTAGCCTGCAGAAAATTTGATCATCAGTGCAAAACGACTTTTGCAACACAATCGGGGGGTAAGCGGACGCAACTCGGACATCGCGGAAGTGAAGCGATTGACCGATACTGTTGAAAAAGGGCTCGTGATTTTCGGCGAACAGTGATTCCGTCGTCTGGAGAGATTCGGCGGCGGGGGGTTTGCCATGATGGGTCGACAGAGCGGCGATCAGAGCCAGTTGTTTTACCTGTTCAACCTCGAACGACGCATTCCAGCGGGCCATCTGTTGCGGCGGATCAATCCGGTCGTGACACGGATAGTGATGGAGCTTCGCGAGAAGCTGGCGTCGTTCTACAGCGAGATTGGTCGGCCTTCGATTGATCCCGAACTGATGATCCGGATGCTGATCGTCGGCTATTGCTACGGCATTCGCTCCGAGAGGCAATTGTGCGAGGAGGTTGAACTGCATCTCGCTTACCGCTGGTTTTGCCGCCTCGATCTTGACGACCAGGTGCCTAATCACTCGACGTTCTCGGTGAACCGCCATGGTCGCTTCCGTGACAGCGACATCCTGCGCCAGGTGTTCGAGGCTGTGGTGCGGGCCTGCATGGATGCCGGCCTGGTCAAGGGTGAAGGCTTTGCCGTCGATGCCAGTGTCATTGAAGCCAATGCCAGCCGCTATCACGGCAAGGCGCCCGATGAGATCGACTGGTCGGTGCCAGAGCGGCAAACGCGAGCAGCCGCTGAGTTCCTTGCCGGGCTCGATGACGAAGATCCGGACGCCAACCGGAAGCCGCCGAAGCTGATCTCCCCCAGCGATCCCTGCTCGGCCTGGACCGCCAAGGCCAACAAGCGGGTGCAGTTCGGCTATGGGCTCAATTATCTCATCGACATCGCGCACGCGATCATAGTCGACGTAGAGCCAACGCCGGCGCGCACCTATGACGAGGTCGCGTCGACCAAGACCATGCTCGACCGCACCGAGCAGCGCTTCGGTCTCAAGCCGAAGCGGCTTGCGGCCGATACCGCTTATGGGACTAGCCGTTTCCTGGACTGGCTGGTTGGCCACAGGATTGTACCGCACATCCCGGTCCGCGATGCCAGCGAGCGCGACGACGGCACGTTATCGCGTAGCGACTTTCGCTGGGATCGGCGGCGCGGCGTTTACATTTGCCCGAACGGTAAGGTGCTGCACACCACCGGCAAAGTGCACGAGGGCTACAAACTTCGCTATCGCGCTTCCAAGTTCGACTGCGAAGTCTGCCCGTTCAAGATGCAGTGCTGTCCCAAAGCGCCGTCACGAGAGGTTCCCCGCGATGTTCATGAATATGCCCGCGACGTAACACGCCGACTGATGCGCACAAAGGGCTTCCTCAAGTCACGCAACCAGCGCAAACGCGTCGAGATGCGCTTTGCCCACTTGAAGACTCACCACCGCTTCGAGCGCATGCGGTTGCGAGGTCTCTCCGGTGCGCGCGACGAGTTCCTTCTTGCCGCTACCGTGCAAAACCTCAAAACCTTGGCGCTCCGAATTTTCCAGCCACCACCGGATCAACGGCACCTAGCTCTTGCCTGAGATCGCTCACGATCGTCCCAGTAGCGTCCGTGTCGAAGTTACCCCAATAGCGCGGCTTCAAAACAACCCAACGGCACGACGCCAAGCGGACAACCTGCTTTTTCAACAGTATCGACCCACAACGACCGTTTGCCACCGCCAATTACCGCATTGCGAAAGAGATTTATTCGATCGCCTCGTCGGCAGGGGCGAGCATCGCTGGGGGATTAGATAATTGCCGGGCGTGACCATCCGGTGTCTAATCCATGTCTCATTGAGAAGATCAAAATGACGAGCAGTACACATAGTTATCACGGATACGAGTTCGTACTTCACCACGACAGCGACGACCGTTATCAGGTCACGATCTTCGATCCCATGAATCATCGCGTCGCCTCGACCGGCACGCACTTGGAGCGACAGGGCGCTCTTGCTGAGGCGTCGCGATACATCGATCACCTTCTGGCGCAACGACGGGCCGTCTGAGGCCCTGCGCCCACAAAGCGGCGCTCGAAAATGGCAGAAGAACTCAATTATAAGGGATATCGCCTGCTCGTCAGTCCAGTCGGAAAAGGCTGGAGAGCAATGATATTTCCTCCGGGCTCGTCATCTGCGCTGCCTGAGAGTCCTGCAACGCTTGAGAAAAGTCCCAAAGAGGCGATTGTTGCCGAGGCAAGGAAGATTGTCGATGCGCGGCTCAATGTACAGAATTGATAGATCATGGGATCGATCGGTCGTCATACTGACCGAGGCAGTTAAAGTCGAATTTTTGGCTGGGGGCGCACGCATTAATCTGAGCATTCTTGCAATAAACAGTGAGGGAGTGAAACGTGGCGAAAAAGTCCCTAGCTAAGAAATCCAACAAAGGTAATAATCGGAACTACGTCGACATTCTTTACGAGGTGAAGAATCAGGTCGCGTGGGTCACGATCAACAGGCCGCGCGCGATGAACGCGTTCCGCGAGCAGACGCTCGATGAGCTGATTGACGCGCTGAAATCGACGCGCGAAGACCCCTCGATCGCCTGCGCGGTCGTGACCGGGGCCGGCGAAAAGGCGTTCTCTGCCGGCGGCGACTTCTACGCCATGAAGCGTCTGAATTGGACGAACGCGGCCATGTGGAACGACCGCATGCTTGGCCTCGCCATGCAGATCCGAGGGCTGCCGATCCCTGTCATCGCCATGGTGAACGGCTGGTGCATGGGCGGAGGGCACGAGCTCGCGCTATGGTGCGATCTCGTTATCGCTTCGGAGAATGCGGTGCTCGGACAGACTGGTGCCAAAGTCGGAGCGTGCCCGACCGTCGGCGCCACACAATATCTGCCACGCATCATCGGCGAGCGCCTGGCCCGCGAAATGATCTTCTGCGCCCGCCAATTCAGCGGCAAGGAGGCGGCACAGATCGGCCTGATCAACAAGTGCGTGCCGCAGAAGGACTTGTTGAAGGAAACGCTGGGCTGGTGCGAGACGATAAAGGGCCACAGCCCACAGACGCTCCGGATGACGAAAAAGAGCCTAAACTTCGAATCCGATAATCTCTATGCGTCGTGGCAGCACGGCATGGAGCTGCTCGCCCACGTCTGGGGCTCAGAGGAAAGTCTCGAAGGGATGAGCGCTTTCCTCGACGGCCGTAAGCCAGACTTTCAGAAGTTCCGCATGCGCAGCAAGCGTGAGGTCGAAGCCTATCTTGACGGCTGCACCAAGAATCTGAACGCACCGCCCTCGATGAGATAGCGCGCCCATGAGCGATTCCGCAAAGGAACCGATGACCGGGACGCGTGTCGTCGATTTGACGCGCATCCTCGCCGGCCCACTCTGCACCATGATGCTCGGTGACATGGGCGCCGACGTCATCAAGGTCGAACCGCCCGGGACCGGCGACGACACGCGCAGCTGGGGTCCGCCCTTTGCGGCCGGTGAAGCTGCTTATTTCCTCGGGGTCAACAGGAACAAGCGCTCGCTCACGCTCAATATGGCAGGACCTGCTGGTCAGAAAATCCTGGCAAAGCTGATCGTAAAGGCTGATGTTCTGATCGACAATTTCAAGCTTGGCACGCTCGACAAATGGGGCTTCACCGACGCGTGGTTCGAGCAGAATGCGCCGCGGGTCGTACGCTGCTCGATCACGGGTTACGGATCGAATGGGCCCAAGGCGCTACAGCCCGGTTATGACTTCATCCTTCAGGCCGAATCCGGCCTGATGAGCATCTGCGGCGAGCCGGATGGCAATCCGACCAAATACGGCGTGGCGATCGTGGATGTCTGCACCGGCATGCTGGCATGCAGCTCAATTCTCGCAGCACTAAATGCGCGCCACAGTACCGGCATGGGTCAGAAGGTCGAGGCTTCGCTCTATGAAACCTCGCTCGCCATGCTGGTGAATGTCGCATCGAACGTGCTTGTCTCCGGCAAGGGCGGCGGCCGGTTCGGCAACGGTCATCCGAGCATCGTGCCCTACACCACCTATCAAGCGGCGGACGCGATGATCGCGCTCGCGGTCGGCAACGACAATCAATTTGCGCGGACCGCCGATGTGCTCGGCCACCTGGAATGGGCCAACGATCCGCGTTTCAAAACCAATCGCGCGCGGGTCGAGAACCGCATCACAATTGACGGTTTGATCGGCGATACCCTCGCACGCGACAATGCCGATGCCTGGCTGAGCAAGCTGAAAGCGGTTGGCGTGCCCTGCGGCAAGATCAATTCGGTGGCCGCCGCGCTCGCCGACCCTCACACCGCCGCGCGCAACATGGTCGAGATGGTGGAGCATCCGACCGTTGGCGCGTTGAAGATGCTCGGCATACCCTTCAAGTTCTCAGACACGAAGCCGTCGGTGCGGCGCGCGCCGCCGACGCTCGGCCAGCACACCGATGAAATTCTTGCGACGGAACTGGGACTGGATGCAGATGCAATTGCACGGCTGCGACGGGACAAGGTGATCTAGGGAACGGCGTATGATCACTGGCTTCAGTCACGTGTCAATCGTGGTGCCGGACATCGAGGCCGCCGCGCGGAAACTCCAAGAGAGATATGGGCTACAGGTCGGACAGCGCATGGTCAACGCGGCGCAGGGCGTGCGTCTCGCCTATATCGAGGTCGGTGCAACGAAGATCGAGTTGATGGAGCCGTCGCGTCCTGACTCGCCCGTCGCGAAGTTCCTTGAGCGCAACCCCAAGGGCGGCATCCACCATTTTTCCCTCAGGGTGGACAGCCTCGATGAAACGGCTCGCACGCTCCGCGAGAGCGGGGTGCGAATCCTTGGGGATGGCGAGCCACAGACCAGCATCTGGGGCGATCGCATCGCTTTCATCCACCCGGCGGATTTTCTAGGTGTTCTCGTTGAACTCGAAGAGGACAAGGCTGCAGCAGATCACCCGTGAATGCTCGGGATCGACCGCTAATTCTGTTTTGACGGCGAGCTTAGGGAGACGGCGAAAAGCGTGGTGACGACTAATGCCGGCCATGGCGAGTGGTGCAACTGTATGTCCGGTGTTGGGCGTACAGCGGAAGTCGCTACAGCACGCTCAAACCGACGTGAATGACCCGTTGCGGAAGTGGAGAGTGCATCGCAACAGTCGAGGATGATAGCCAGACTGCATAGACGCTCAGCGCCGCGCCCGCAAGCGCGGCGATCATCAAGCTGATTTTCATGAACAATCCTCCCGGAATTTTTTGTCGCCCCCGTGATATTAAGTGCACGGCGAACAGGTGCCGTGCGTCGTAAGGTCTCAGATGGGCTTACCGTCAACCTCCTTTGATCTCGGTGCCGCCGCCGCTAAACTCGCGGGCCGCGTTGCAGCACAAGCATGAATGGGAGATCCGAATGATGCGCGCGGCAACTCATCATTTAATCGCGGCAATCGCGTCGGTCGCCATAGTGAGCTTGGGCGGTGCGGCGGCAAAGGCCGCCGGCATTTTCACGCTTAAATCGGCAACCTTCCAGGACGGCAAGATGATGCCGCAGAAGACTGCCAACAGCAGAGCCAATGTCCCAAACAATCCTAATTGCATCGGCGAAAACGTCTCGCCACAATTGTCCTGGACGAATGCCCCTGACGGCACCAAGAGTTTTATTCTGTTCGTCAACGATCCCCAGGCTGGTGGCGGCGCGGGCTTCAGCCACTTTGTTGCTTACGGTATCCCGGCCTCCGTCACGAGCTTTGCCGAAGGCGAGCTGAGCAAGCCGTCGGACAAATATGTCGGCGGAAAGAACGGCTCCGGAATGGGGATCTTCAACGGGCCCTGCGCGCCTCCCAATAGCTCGCCGCATCATTTTGTTTTCGTGTTGATTGCGACCGACTTCGATCCTAAAGGCCTGCCGCCTGGGCTCACCCGCGACGAGGTGCTCGCGAAGCTTATAACGCCCGGACAGCCGCCTGCGCATACCAAGGGCACGACAAGTCTTGTCGGGCTGTTCGTCAATCCGTGGCATCCGTAGCCGTCGATCTCCGATGCGGTGCTGGCAGCTTATGATTGATTTATTTCCGGTCGAGCCCTGACGATTGGAAGTATTTCAGCCCGGAGTCTCCTTTGGCCCTAAACCGAAGTGCCGAGACGACCGTGATTTGGTCGCGATCGGGTGAAAAGCGGACCTAACCCGGACGTCGCAGAAGTGAAGCGTTCGATCCACTTCGTTCGCCACCAAATTTTGCCGCAAACAGTCGTTGCCGTTGAAGGGAGCCGCCGGTGATCAGCTGTGCTGAGTCTCAGTTGTGATCGCCGCTACTAAGCGGCTGTCCAAACCGCAACGGCGCCGAAACCGATGCGCCCTGACCACCGGTGGTCGTCATTGGGGTACCAAATTGGAGCGATGGACCGCTCTGGCCGGGCGACGATCCGCCGCCTCCGAAGTTTTGCAACAGCTTGTCGTCAGGATCGGCAAAATTTGCGCTCCCGCCGTTATCGCTGGCGCCCTGATTTTCAATGGTAAATGCCTTTGCGTGGCCGGTTGTCCCCGCCATGAGCGCGGCGCCACCATCCTGATTCCGACATCGATGGTCGACAGCATGAATCCCGTAGTGGCGCTGGCGTTGGCGGGCCGGCAAGGGCCGCCGAGCCTACCCAGAAGCTCCGCCATTTTTGATGTGCAACGGCAAGATTGGCGAGCGTACGATAGATCATGGTAACGACTGTTCCGCTGCCCGAAGAAACGCCTCGGCTCGCCGGATCGATAGCGGCGGCAAACGACGATCTGCCGACTGGCCTGACAAGCGACGAAGCGCGCCGCCGGCTGGAGAAATTCGGCCCGAACGCGATGCCCGATACGGCGCTGCATCCGTTGCGCATGGCAATCGAAAAATTCTGGGCGCCCGTTCCGTGGATGCTCGAGGCTGCAATCATACTCGAACTGGTGCTCGGCAAGTATGTCGAGGCCGCGATCATCGCCGCTCTTCTGGTATTCAATGCCGCACTCGGACTGTTCCAGGAGAGCCGCGCCCAGGCGACCCTTGCCGCGCTGAAGTCGCGGCTCGCGTTGAACGCGTCCGTCCGCCGCGACGGCGCGTGGAAAACGATACTCGCGGCTGAACTGGTCCCAGGCGACGTCGTGAAACTGTCCCTTGGCGCGGTGGTCGCCGCGGACGTGAAACTCACCGCCGGCGAAGTCTTGCTCGACCAATCCACGCTCACCGGCGAATCCGTTCCCATCGAAGCCGGCGCCGGCGTGCAGGCCTATGCCGGAGCGCTGGTCAGGCGCGGCGAGGCGGTGGCGGAGGTCACGGCGACGGGGGCACGCACCAAGTTCGGCCGCACCGCCGAGCTCGTGCGCACCGCGCATGTCGTGAGCTCTCAGCAGAAAGCGGTGCTGCGCGTGGTGCGCAATCTCGCCGGCTTCAACGGCGTCGTCATCGTGCTCCTGGTCGCCTATGCGTGGTTTCTCAGGCTGCCGCTCGACGAGATCATTCCTCTCGTCCTGACAGCCGTGCTCGCATCGATACCGGTCGCCCTGCCGGCCACATTCACTCTTGCAGCAGCGCTCGGCGCGCGGGCGTTGACTAAGATCGGCGTTCTTCCGACCCGTCTCTCGGCAGTGGATGAAGCGGGAACGACGGATGTCTTGTGCTCAGACAAAACTGGCACGCTGACCCAGAACGCGCTGACGGTGACAAGCATCCGTGCAATGCCCGGCTTTGACGAACCGCACATTTTGGCGCTGGCCGCGCTGGCCAGCTCGGATGGCGGCCAGGATCCGGTCGACGGTGCCATTCGCGCCGCCGCCGCGCACAAGGCGATTTCCGACGCGCCGAAACTAGTCAAGTTCGCACCCTTCGATCCGGCGAAGAAGATGTCCGAGGCCACCGCAACGGATTCGACCGGGGGCACGCAACGTATCGTCAAGGGCGCCTTTGCCGCCGTCGTTGGCCTCGCGCAACCGTCACCCGCCGCGGCAGCAGCGGCCGAAGAGCTCGAAGGGAAGGGCTTCCGAGTTCTGGCGGTCGCGGCCGGACCGGCGACAGGGCTGAAGCTGGCAGGACTGATCGCGCTCAGCGACCCGCCGCGCGCGGATTCCGCCAAGCTCGTCACGGAATTGCATGGCTTAGGGGTTCGTATCGTGATGGTGACGGGTGACGCGCCAGCAACCGCAGCCATCGTGGCGAAGGCGGTGGGACTTGACGGCGCGGTCTGTCCGCTAGGGCCGATCCCCGACGCCATCCACCCTGAGCAATTCGCCGTCTTCGCCGGCGTCCTGCCGGAGGACAAATACAAGCTCGTCAAGGCGTTTCAGAACGGTGGCCATATCGTCGGCATGTGCGGCGATGGCGCCAACGATGCGCCGGCGCTGCGCCAAGCGCAGATCGGCATCGCGGTTTCGACGGCGACCGACGTCGCCAAGTCGGCCGCCGGCATGGTGCTGACCGAGCCTGGACTCGCCGGCATCGTCGCCGCGGTCAAGGAAGGGCGAATAACGTTCCAGCGCATCGAGACCTACACGCTCAACTCCATCATCAAGAAGATCGTGACGGTGCTGTTCCTGATCGCCGGTCTGACCATGACAGGGCACGCGATTCTGACACCGCTGCTGATGGTGATTGTCATGATCACCGGCGATTTCCTCTCCATGTCATTGACGACGGACAAGGTGCGACCGTCGCCAACGCCGAACGCGTGGCGCATCGGCAACTTGACGATAGCAGGCGTCATTATGGGTCTCTGCCTGCTGGTCTTCTGCAGCGGGGTCCTGGCCTTCGGTAAATTCGAGCTGGGTATTACGACCGGGGCGCTCAGGACACAGGCCTTTATCGCCCTGGTGTTCGGCAGTCAGGCGACCATCTACGCCATTCGTCAACGCCGGCATCTGTGGGGCTCGCGCCCGAGTTTGTGGCTCGCTGTTTCGTCGGCAGCCGATATTCTGATCGCGTCGGTGTTGTCGATCGCAGGAATCGCGATGGCGCCGTTGCCGGCCTGGATCGTCACCGGCACGCTTGCCGCTGCTACGGTCTTCGCCGTCATCTTGGATTTGGTGAAGGTTCCGGCTTTTCGCCGTCTTGGGATCACCTAGAGCGCGGCTCGCTGCCAGTGCTATATATCGCCCGTTAAATCTGCCCGACTTTGTTGTAGTGCATGAGTCCGTTCCTGGCCCACCGCGTCAGATATTGCGGCGCAAGCGAATGTCGGCTTCTCTAATCGGCCATTCGGGGTCAAGCGCTTTCAGACTATCCGCCGCTACGGTGTTGATGTTGCTCGCGGGCTCGTGCTTCTCTTCGGAATCGGCACCAAGGCCCTTCCATCATGGGATTCGAGGACGAGGTGGAACAATCTCTTGGTCGGCCTTGCCGGCAGAGTGACGGCAGGTCCAGCCGACATTGCGAACTCACCTCATCCATCGTCCCGCGAGGGACATCATTCCACCGCTCGGTGGAGCTCGAGTTTCCTCCTATCGGATGTGATCCCGTACGGTCTTCATGCTGCTGCCGGGGCTTGTTCCCGGGTCCAGCTGAACTCGGTGCCGTCAACCCAGATGCGATGCATGATCACGGCCAACCGGCGTGCCAGGGCCACGATCGCCTTTTTAATGCCGCGGCGCCTGGCGATCTGCATCGCCCAGGCCTTGAGCCAGGACCATTTCTTCGAACGCAGCATGCTCTGAGCTGCTTCGTTCGCGGTAGGGACGGCCGTTACCGGCCGCCCCCCGCACAGAACCGCGCGAGCGGAATTCCCGCACGCGGCTCCCACCTTGGGTGTGTGACGGCAAAGCGCATCTGCGGCCATGGATGAAGGGTTGTTGGCTGCGGGAGATAGTCGGATGCGATCTTCGCGATCCGCTGCCACGTTGTGCGATCCTTCTGGCTGCGACGCTGTAGCGTACGCAGCCATGAGATCGTGACGTGGTGATGGAAGGCGCGCAGTGCCGGGAAGTTGGTCGGCACGGCGTGATACGCGAAGAAGCCTCTCATGACCTGCGCCAGCCATCGTCCCTGCTCTGGAATGGGCTGATGCATTCGCCGTCGCAACTCCTCCTTGATCTCCGCGAGCTTCGTCCGCATGCGATCACGCCGGGTTCTCCGTTTGAGGAGGAACTTGCCCCGTCGAGATCGACCGCAAATGTGGATGAACCCCAAGAACTTGAAGGTCTCCGGTTTTCCGAGCCCGCGCCGAGCGCGTTTGTCCGCCGCATGGCGACCAAACTCGATCAGGCGGGTCTTCTCCGAATTGAGCGAGAGCGAGAACTCCTGCATCCGCTCGCGCATCGCATCGTGGAAGCGCCAGGCGTCCGCCTCGTGCTCGAAGCCAACGATGATGTCGTCGGCATAGCGCACAATGATCATGTCGCCGGTGGCCTCGCGCCGTCGCCAGCGTTCGGCCCAGAGGTCGAAGGTGTAGTGCAGGTAGACGTTGGCAAGCAGCGGCGAGATCACCGAGCCCTGCCCCGTCCCGCTTTCACTAACCGTGACGACCCCCTCCTCCAAGACGCCCGCCTTCAGCCATTTCTGGATCAGGCGGATAACGCGCGGATCACCGACGCGGTGCTCAACGAACCGGACCAGCTTTTCCTTGCTGACCGAATCGAAAAAGGACGCTACGTCGGCGTCGAGTATGAAGTTCACTCGCTTGGTGCCAATCCCGACTGCCAATGCATCCAGCGCATCGTGCTGGCCGCGTTTCGGTCGGAACCCGTAGCTGAAGCCGAGGAAGTCCTCCTCATAGATGGCATTCAGCACCGCGACGGTCGCCCGCTGGACGATCTTGTCCTCCAAGGCAGCGACCGCGAGCGGGCGCTGTTTCCCGTCCGCCTTCGGTATGTACGCCCGGCGTGACGGCAGTGCCCGGTATGCTCCCCGATGAACCCGCTCATGCAGATCAGTGAGGTTTCGGTCAAGGTCTGCTTCGTAGGTTCGCCAAGTCAATCTATCGACGCCCGGGGCGGCATCGCGCTCAAGCGCGAAGAACGCTATTCCGAGTAGGTCGACGCTAACGTGGTGGAGGAGCGCAGTGAACTTCTCCTTCTTCCTTTGCCTTGCGGCTTGTCGTACGCGTTCCAGCGCTTGTGACACGCGCTTCCGTCCCTGTGTCCGGTGCATGCTTTGCTGGCTCGCGTTCCCCGCGGCCCCCGCCCTTGGCTCCGCTGACTCCGCTGCCGGTTGCCCGGCTTTGTTCGTCGGCTTCACGGCTACTATGGCGGGGTCAGACTTCTCACGATCGTGCATCATCGGCTACGGCTCCTCGCCTCCCCGATGCGGACCAGCGCAGCACGTGTACTCTCACTGTTGGTCGACCGTGAGATCTCCCGGTTCCCGTGCAAAGAGCGTCCGCACATGCCAAGTTCTCCGACCACGCCGGGCCGGACGGGCACTCGCGTTGGCGTGCCCGTCCGTGTTGCCTTCCGCAACTCTAAAAGCGTCGGCGCCCGGAATGAGGTCATTTTCGCGGCTCAATAGCTTGGCCTATACGCTCCCCTGTCAACGCTTCGCAGACACCCTCGCGGACGCCGGCGCATGAACTCGGGGCCGATGTGGTTTGCTACACCTTCATCGTAAGGGACTCGCACCCTCTACTCCTTGCCGGTCTCCCGGCGCACTAGAGCATGACCCGCATCATCTCATCTCCGCAGCGTGATATTCTGCCGCTGCGATCGATCTCGCCGGATTGATACTTGGAGCACGTCAGTCCAAACGCCGCACCGACTGACTTGGATTTACGGAACCGAGCCGGCACGTCGACGGTGGCGCGGTAGGTCAGCGCCACCACAGGGCCGACACCAGGGGTCGTTATCAGGCGCCGGCACACCTCATCGTCCCGGACGATGGCCAGCAAACGACGGTGCAGGATGACGAACTGCTCGCGAAGTACCCGCCGGACGACCAGCAGCGGTTCGACCAGCCCAGCTAAGTCGGGCAAGTTCTCGACCAGTTCCTTGATCCGCGCCTCGAACTTCACCGTTCCCACCATGCCCACCTTGAGACCGAAGTTTCGCAAAGTACCGCGTAGGTCGTTGTCGATGGCGATCGCCTTCGACTGCAGCAGCTTGCGATGGGTCAGCAGCATCCGCAGTTTCTGGCTGCGGAGCGTCTTCACATGCACCGGTCGGTAAAGCCCCACTCGGATCATCTGCGCGATACCGCGCGCATCGTTGCGGTCCGTCTTGTTGATCTGCGCCTTGAGCACCGCCTGCATGTGCCGCGTCTGTAACTCTGCTTCGGCGAGAGCGCCGAACAGCCATTGCGACAGCGGTCCGGCTTCCAGCCCAATCCGCTTGAAGTGGTAGGCCGGGTTCTTCAGCACCGCCAACAAAGCTTCAGGCTCGCTAGCCACCTTCACTTCCCGAACGATCTTGCCTGCGTCATCCACAATGCAGACGCTCGTGTCCTTGACCGATACGTCCAGTCCGGCAAAATGGTCCATGCTGCGCTTCTCCTTCTGATGCTTGAGGCCCGTAACCACGGTGACCTCGTATTCACCATCAGCCTGAAGCGCAGCACCCAAAATCTTCAGCTATCCACAAGATCGCCGGCCGATTACCCCATCTCTCGGGGTAGCTGCGGAAGTCGTCGACGGGCGCTCGAAATGGCGCTGATGACCCAACTCGGACATCAGCGATGTTTTTTCGCTGCACTGCACAGCGCGGCTTTTTAGGGTCAGAACTCATTAATCGTTCGGTCCCGACAATACGATAATGATTCGTATTGGGGGAAGATTGATGAGCAGGAATTTGTTCTGGCTGAGCGACGAACAATGGGCGCGGATCGAGCCGCAATTGCCGACGGATGTGCGCGGCGTCGAGCGAGCGGACGACCGGCGCGTCATCAGCGGTATCGTGCATGTGCTCAAGAGTGGCTGTCGCTGGTGCGATTGCCCGGAAGCCTATGGTCCGCCAACGACGATCTATAACCGCTTTGTGCGTTGGGCGCGGCGCGGCATCTGGGAAAACCTGTTCCGTGAGTTCGCCGCGAATGGCCGATCGGCAGCTACGCAGATGATCAACTCCACCCATGTCAAAGCACACCGCTCCGCGGCGGGCGGAAAAGGGGGGAGCAGAAGCAGGCTGTTGGCCGCTCGCGCGGAGGGCGCAACACGAAGATTCACGCACTCGCAGATGCTAAAGGGCGCCTCATCGCCATCCTGTTGACCGGAGGCGAAGCACACGATTGTCCGGTCGCGAAACGCCTTATCCGCAGAGTAAAGTCGCCGAAACGCATGCTCGGCGACAAGGCCTACGACAGCGCCGAGTTGCACGAGGAGTTGGACGAGCGCGGAACCAAGCCGGTCATTCCCAACCGCTGCAACAGGAAGCAACCGTTCAGCTTCAATAAGCGCCTTTACAAGCTTCGCTGGCGCATCGAGAGTGCGTTCAACAGGCTCAAGGACTTTAGGCGCATTGCGACGCGCTACGACAGGCTGGCTCGAAACTATTTGTCTTCTGTCTGTCTGGCCGCAGCACTTGTATGGTGGATTTAATGAGTCTGGACCCTAGCACTACTTTGGCAGATTTTTAGCATGACGGGGATTCCCAAATCAGTTTTTCTGTGACTCATGAGTGGTCGGCTTTGGAGGGCCGACCATGGTTGGCAAGAAGTCGGATTGGAGAGGCGAGCTTAGCCGTTGGCTCAAGCCGTTTCTTGATCGGTTGGGTCACAAGGCGCGGCGACAAATGTGCCCGCTCTACGTATCGGGGCTGATCGGTCCTGGCGACCGCAAGAGCGTTCAACCGATGGCCGAGCGCGTTGCGCGTGGTGACTACGATCAATTGCACCACTTCATCGCGGCCGGCGTCTGGGATGCCGGGCCGGCGGAGATGGAACTGCTGATTCAAGCAGACAAGCTGATCGGCGGCAGCGATGCCGTGCTGGTGGTCGATGACACCGCGATACCCAAGAAAGGCACGCATTCGGTCGGTGTTGCTGCGCAATATGCTTCGGCGCTGGGCAAGACCGCGAACTGCCAGACCCTGGTGTCGCTGACGCTGGCGCGCGGGGAAGTGCCGGTGATGCTGGCGTTGCGGCTGTTTCTGCCCGAGAGTTGGACGAGCGATCGAGTTCGGCTGAAGCGCGCGGGCGTTCCGGCCGAATATCGAACGGCACGAACCAAGCCGGAATTGGCTTTGATGGAGATCGATCGTGCCATCGCGGCCGGTGTACGCTTTGGCTGCGTTCTAGCGGATGCTGGTTACGGGATGAGCGCGCCGTTCCGTCAGGCGCTCACAGCTCGCAAGCTGACCTGGGCGGTCGGTATCCCGCGCCATCTTAAGGCGTACCCTGCCGATGTGAAGATGATCTGGCCGGTTGCCAAGCGCGGTCGTCCGCGCAAGCGCCACGTCCCGGATGTTCTGTCGATACCGGCAGAAGACATGCTGGCCGATGCCAGATGGCACGCCATCAGTTGGCGCACCGGCACCAAGGGAAAGCTCAAGGCTCGTTTTGCTGCTGTTCGCGTGCGGGTCGCGGACGGACCGCCGCAGCGGATCAGGGACAAGGGTCAGCAGCATCTGCCCGGCGACGAGGCTTGGCTCATCGGCGAACACAGGATGTCGGGAGAGAAGAAATACTATCTCGCCAATCTGCCGGCAAAGACTGACCTGCGCACCCTCGCGGCCACCATCAAAGCGCGGTGGATTTGCGAGCAGGCTCACCAGCAGCTGAAGGAGGAGCTTGGTCTCGACCACTTTGAGGGTCGGTCCTGGCAGGGCCTGCGTCGTCATGCGCTCATGACGATGATCGCCTATGCGTTCCTTCAGTATCGCCGGCTCAAAACGGCAAGGCGGGAAAAAAAGAATCAACGGGCCGCCGCCTCAACCGACACTGCCCGCCGTACGCCAAGCCATCCTCGAACTCATCGCTCGGCCACCACCGCAACAATGCCCGCACTGCCAGAAATGGATTTGCAACCAGCCGCGGCGTGAGTAAATCTGCCAAAGTAGTGCTAGTTCAAGTGAGAGTTAAGGCTGCGGTCTTTGTTCTGAGCGCGGGCTGCGCTGACCCTCGGATTCGTAGCGCGTCCGGGGCCGAAATAAAACCCGTTACGCAACAGGAACTTAGCAAACAAGGCATTGATCTGTCGCACTGAGTTCGCCGCATCCGGCGACGCTCGACCGCAATCGACCGCAATTACCGCGTGACGAGGCCGGGAAGGCGCGCGACATATCCGCGACCAATCATCGAATACGAACGTTTTCTCCTACACGCTCCGCGCTCTCAGCGCGCGGCTTTGCGCGGCCGTAACAACAGCGGACCATACCCGACAGCGAAGAACCAGAACGCGGCGATCCAGGCAGCGCCTGCGGCCTCCAGCAGCAAGGCCGCTACTCCAGATGCGAAAGCTGCGGCTATACGGAGGAAAGCGGCGAGTAGGACTGCAACGTAAATGGCCTGCGTCAGCGGTCCCGCAGCCAACTGCTGGCCCGCATGCCCGAGACTGACACGGGTCATCATAGCCAGCGTCATCGTGCCGATTGCTCCCACTGTCCAAGCATGAATACCCGCGCTTACCGGAACGGCCTGCGGATAGAGAATGGCGCCGGCCACCAGGAGAAAGCCGAGCGGCACAAACCCATAGCCGACGTGAAGAACGAGCACGAGGCGGTCGCGTAGTGTTCTGTCGCCGGCCCAGCGTCCTAGTCGCACGGTATGGGCGGCCCCTGCCGCTAGCATTAGTACCGCTGTGTCTGCCCAAGTGGGATTGGCGATCCACACCGCCAGCGCAATCAGCGACAGACCCAACACCGCAATGTCGAACCGGCCAAAGGGCACGGGAAGCCGTCCCGGATTTTCCCGCGTCAGCCAGTTGTGCGTGAAGCTCGGAATCACACGCCCACCGATCAACGAGATGAGAGCCACGGCGGCCGCGATGCCGAGGTGGGTGCCGAGCTCGGCCGTTCCCATCTCGTGATCTTCCGCATGGAAAATCACGTTGCCGATAAGAAAGATCAGAATAACGAAAATCGGCGGCAGATTGCGCCAGTTGCGACCAGCAACGACCTCCCGGGCCGTAGCGACGAAGACTAGGAAAAGGAACAGGACGTCAATTACGCCTGCGACGGGAGCACCGATTGTCGAGGAAAACCAGACAGCTACGCGACCTGCAATCCATGCCAGGACCAAGACCGCCAAAGGCCTACCCTGAAGCGGAAGCCGCCCGGTCCAATTGGGTATTGCAGTCAACAAGAACCCGGTGACGACTGCCGGCAAGTAGCCGTACAGCATCTCGTGGATATGCCAATCGAGTGGTGAGAATGCGGTCGGAATTGTGATGTCGCCGAAAAATAGCGGCAACCAGATGAGAATGCCGAGCCCGGCATAGGTCGCGCCAGCCAGAAAGAAGGGTCTGAAGCCGTAGCTCAGAAGTGCAGGTCCCGAGTAAGCCTTTAGACGAGGAATCGGCGTCATGTTCTTCGACAAACCTCTTGTACGCGGTGAAGCGGGTGTGGCCAGCGTACCCGCGGCGATCGGCAAAAAAGTCGAAGGACTAGGCTTGGCCTTGGACCGTGACCTTCCATGTGAGCGTTGCTCGTCAAGGCACTAGGGACATGCCCTGGCTACCGGCGACGGCAGCTAGTACGGTGATTGCGCTCAACACTAGCAGCACCCAATGGAGCCACTGCATCCGGGCGAGCCTTGCGTCAGGTTCTACCTGCGTATGGCGAGTTCTCCGCTGCATCAGCGGCTCGCCAATAAAAAGGATCAATGTGAAAATCATCCACAACAGCACCATTGCATGCATCCACCAGAACTCGATGGTGCGAAAGCGGTCCCAAAGATCGAGCCGACCAACCATATAAAAGCCGCTCGCGGCTACCAGCAGGGTAGCGATCCGTGCCTGCCAGATGAAGCGCCGCTCGACAGCCTCCAAGAGCGCCAAACGTTCCTTCTCGCCGCGCCGAACTATCGGAAGAATGACGGTCGTTGCCATGGCGACGCCGGGTTCTCGGAATTGTACGGAACGCAATAGGGCCAGTGGTCAATCTCAAACCGCGACAACCGGCTGGAGACATGATTGCTCTCGACCAAGCCGCGCCACGCCTTAGTCATCTGGCCAACATGACGCCGTCCAAAATGACAGTCCGCCGCAAAGCCATTAATCGTCCACCTTCACCCAATCATATCTTCCGACTCCCTGGAGAAGCAGAAACCGGCAATCCACAGTCGAATTGTTGGTAATCAAGTGAGCGGTTTCGGGCGCTATCTTGTAATCAGTCCCTGCTCCAAATGTCCGCATTTCTTCGGGCTCGCGCGTGAAGACAGTCAGCGTGCCCTCCAATACGAAATAGTAGTCGGTAGATTCTTTATGGTAATGCCAAGGAATCCTGTCACCCGGCGCGAGCGTGAAGAGGCGCGCTTGTACATCGCTGCCAATCACTACCGGCTCGATCCTCTTCACCTGATAATTCGATGTCTTGGCTGCTTCGGTAGGGCCTTTCTGCATGACCGCAACTCCCCTTCGCTCGCCATCAAGCTTGTCGCAGTCGCTCCGTCGAAAGAGCTACGGCTAGGCTTTTCGTGCCCTAGTAGATGTTGGGCAAACGAGATGTATAGTTTATGGGCTGATCATCTAGCACTACTTTGGCAGATTTTTAGCATGACGGGGATTCCCAAATCAGTTTTTCTGTGACTTATGAGTGGTCGGCTTTGGAGGGCCGACCATGGTTGGCAAGAAGTCGGATTGGAGAGGCGAGCTTAGCCGTTGGCTCAAGCCGTTTCTTGATCGGTTGGGTCACAAGGCGCGGCGACAAATGTGCCCGCTCTACGTATCGGGGCTGATCGGTCCTGGCGACCGCAAGAGCGTTCAACCGATGGCCGAGCGCGTTGCGCGTGGTGACTACGATCAATTGCACCACTTCATCGCGGCCGGCGTCTGGGATGCCGGGCCGGCGGAGATGGAACTGCTGATTTAAGCAGACAAGCTGATCGGCGGCAGCGATGCCGTGCTGGTGGTCGATGACACCGCGATACCCAAGAAAGGCACGCATTCGGTCGGTGTTGCTGCGCAATATGCTTCGGCGCTGGGCAAGACCGCGAACTGCCAGACCCTGGTGTCGCTGACGCTGGCGCGCGGGGAAGTGCCGGTGATGCTGGCGTTGCGGCTGTTTCTGCCCGAGAGTTGGACGAGCGATCGAGTTCGGCTGAAGCGCGCGGGCGTTCCGGCCGAATATCGAACGGCACGAACCAAGCCGGAATTGGCTTTGATGGAGATCGATCGTGCCATCGCGGCCGGTGTACGCTTTGGCTGCGTTCTAGCGGATGCTGGTTACGGGATGAGCGCGCCGTTCCGTCAGGCGCTCACAGCTCGCAAGCTGACCTGGGCGGTCGGTATCCCGCGCCATCTTAAGGCGTACCCTGCCGATGTGAAGATGATCTGGCCGGTTGCCAAGCGCGGTCGTCCGCGCAAGCGCCACGTCCCGGATGTTCTGTCGATACCGGCAGAAGACATGCTGGCCGATGCCAGATGGCACGCCATCAGTTGGCGCACCGGCACCAAGGGAAAGCTCAAGGCTCGTTTTGCTGCTGTTCGCGTGCGGGTCGCGGACGGACCGCCGCAGCGGATCAGGGACAAGGGTCAGCAGCATCTGCCCGGCGACGAGGCTTGGCTCATCGGCGAACACAGGATGTCGGGAGAGAAGAAATACTATCTCGCCAATCTGCCGGCAAAGACTGACCTGCGCACCCTCGCGGCCACCATCAAAGCGCGGTGGATTTGCGAGCAGGCTCACCAGCAGCTGAAGGAGGAGCTTGGTCTCGACCACTTTGAGGGTCGGTCCTGGCAGGGCCTGCGTCGTCATGCGCTCATGACGATGATCGCCTATGCGTTCCTTCAGTATCGCCGGCTCAAAACGGCAAGGCGGGAAAAAAAGAATCAACGGGCCGCCGCCTCAACCGACACTGCCCGCCGTACGCCAAGCCATCCTCGAACTCATCGCTCGGCCACCACCGCAACAATGCCCGCACTGCCAGAAATGGATTTGCAACCAGCCGCGGCGTGAGTAAATCTGCCAAAGTAGTGCTAGACAATATAACCTAGAAGTTTCCCGCGCCTAGAGTGGATGAACGGGAAACGCAGCGTTCTCCCTGCGCTACGGAAACCATTGCAGCGGCATGACGTAAACCGTAACGTGGTTTTAGTTGAGCTTTCCAAGTTCGGCAGGAGGTCAGCATTTCGCCCGACCCAAGCTTGGCTACCTCCGTCATTTCTGCCTGCTCGACGTGATCTCCATTTTTGGCGGGCGTCTGCATGTTCCATATTCGGTCTTATGCAAACGATACGACCGTACCACGCGGCAGCCGACCGATTGAAATTATGACCGGTCAAGCGAGTGTCGCGTCATGCTGATAGACGAAGGCTCTCCCCAAGCTTTTTTGCAGTGCGAAATGTCGCAGATTGGCCCATAGCGTCGTTTCGCTGCTATGCAACAATACGTCGACTATCGGGGGGCGGATTTAACCGGTCGATGCAACACTTGGAGCAGCTGGCAATAAATACCGATGACGGCTTGCCAAACTGCTCGCCCAAATGCTTTCAACAAGTCCCTCCGCAACCAGCTATTTCATAGCGTGATTTGCTCTGCCGCCCCCGTACCACCACGAGATCTTTGACTTATCAGCCAATAATCGATCTTTGCCCTCTGAGGGCAAGTGTTGCGTCGATCAGTTGAGATCACCGGGGCAAAGCGGACTCTGGCAAGCCGGCCGCCGGGCACATTTATGGGTTCACGGGGCGGAACGGTCGTCCGCCCTCGCCTGTTGATCAGACAATGGATTCCGCGCTGCGAGAACATCCACCCGCAATTGGACCCACAAGGTGCACTCGCCAAGTGGCCCTGCTGCAGAGCTCGCTCTCCAGTGCCGGTGTCTCAAAGTCAATGATCGTAATCAGAACCTCCTCTGATAAAATTGATCGTTCGTGCCAAGGCACGTCCAGCAAGGCGTGATTGCGTCATGATGTAGTGTTTCTCACCGGTGGCAAATGTTGCGTGCCCTAGAAGGTCCTTGATGCCTCGAACGTTTACGGGGTCGTACACTGACCAAAAGCTCGCAGCGGCGTGGCGGAAGCGATGCAGATTGACCCCGAAACCAAAGGCCCTTTTCGTTCTTTTGTATACGGCGACATTTATCGAGTCGGGCCGCATTGGGATGTTGTGATGCGACGGCCAAACGCCGTCGTGCTTATCCGAACCGCGGATACAACGACGAAACCGTTCTAGGTAGAGATCAATGCGGGCAGACAACTCCTCAGGAATTGCGTAGTCAAGAGGTCGCTGGGTCTTCGTATCTTCTCCGGGTATATCGAGTTCCCAATATCTCCCTATTTTTATCAGCTGGCGCCCGAATTGTAGGGCTGCAAGCGTGCCGCGACGTAGCGGTATCATCGCTAGGGTGCTGATGATCAAGCCGTCGCGATATTGAATTGCCTGCCTCGCGCGAACTCGACCGATAGCTTCGGCTGCATTCACCGCACTGTCCATGAGCTCAAGACCAAGGGCATAAAGCCGCTCACTGGTGACAAGATTGAACTTGCGTTTTGGGGGCGGCGCTCCCGCGTCAATTCTGTTGGCGATAGACTGCAGCCATGACCAATCGGTGGACGGGCAGATCAGCTTCAGCGTGGCCCGCAAACTCCTAAGATCAGCCCGCCAAGGACGTATCACCGCAGGACCTCCGACGCCACGCCACATACTCAGCTGCGATTTGCCGATTGATCCGTTCTGCAGGCGAGCGAGCCATGAGCTTCGGGTATCTGGCCGTCACAAAGCCCAAAAATCTGCCGTAACTTTCGAGCCGTAATTGGCGGGTCGCCTTTGCTAGGCGGGCGCCTGGACCGCTTTCACCAAAGATGCCATCGGACCTAAATGCAGATTGCCAACGGCTTCGATCATCAATCGGCCATTGCGGGAATGGAAGCATGAGTTGAGGACGCTGCGGCATAGCTCACTCTTTGGGAAGTACGCGCCCGTTAGCAGGCGTGCGCGAGCGAAGTTGATTTTGGGCTGACAGCGCTGCTGCGATCAGGGCTTGGTGATGCCGACCCGCGCGACGACTATCGATTCCAGCATATGCAAAGACTGTGGTTTGCAAATTTTTGTGTCCGAGAAGCTGTCGAACGGTTTCAAATGCTCCGGGCTGGTGATCCAGCAGAATCTTCGCGCTCAAATGACGAAATTCGTGCGGCGTCAATGTTATGCCTGCTCTCCGCTTCGCATAGTCGGAAATCAATCTTGCAAAGGCTTTGCCCGTCTTCGGCCTACCGTCGATATTGACGAATAGCCTGACCGGACGCTGCCCAAGGATTTTCGGCGCAATGTGTTCGCGATACTCCAACAACATTTTTACGATCTGCGGCGGAATATCGAATGCAAGATCCATGTTATTTTTCACCTCGGCATTGGGCAGCTCTAAGGTGGATATTGCCCCCCTTGCAGTGCGAACGAATAGGTGCACGTCGAATTCCAACATCAGCAAATTTTTGAGACGAATCGGAATGTAAGTCAAAATACCAATCCCAAGAGCCGCATGGGCCTTAGCGAGAGTGCGGTAAGTCGGATTTCCTTCTCGTCTAACCTCGCCCCACAAACGTTCTGGCAAATGCACCAAGCGTCGTAAGGCGGCGGGGTCGTCGAACTGCCGCAAGAAGCGTTTGTTTTTGTCCGTCAATCCCTTGAGTGGCACCGGCACTTTGCCGAGGATCTGCTTGAGCTTGGCATGCACATCTTCATCGACCTTCACCCAATCGCGCGCTATCAGAACAAGGGCTATGCCGAGGCTGTGGTTGAATGAGTTTTTTGCGCCATTCACCGTCTCGACGCGGCGCTGTAGGATTTTGCGTTCTTCTGGCACTTGAACTAGGATGATGGCGTTCTTGAAATCGATCATCATGCTTAGTCTTAGCCCCAGCGCCGCCAGCGCTGGGGTTTCGTTTCGACATTTTCCAATATCCTTTCCGGTTCAATCCCGGAACGAACGGAGGAAATGTCGAAATGGGCTTGATAAATAAGAGCTATCTACTGACTCTTAATCAGCGGGTCCAAGGTTCGAGTCCTTGTGCGCCCACCAATAAAATCAATAACTTAGTGACGACAAGGGACAATTAGTCTTCCCAGTTATGACTGTTGGGAAGGGTATGGGAAGACCCATAGTATTGCGTCTACGTGGCAGGTATGACGGTGACGGTAGCCGACTACGCGGTCTCTCCACGTGCGCACCGGGATGTCGGGAGAGCTCGATCGAGCCATCACTCAAGGAGGCCGCGCAAGCGTAGTTGCGATTCGATGACGGACAGTTCGAGCTGCGCCCGCTCCAACCCCGCGCGTCCCCTATGGGGATTGCCACTGCGGTCGTTGTCAATTCGGCGCTCCGCCGCCGCTACCCGGTCTCGTGCGCGCTCCAGGTCGCCAACGCTGTACTGCCGAGGCTCCGGCCGCGGGCGTTTCTTGCGCGGTCCCTTCGCCGCCCTCCTGGCGAGGATCGCCACCTTGAGCTGCTTCCCTGTCGCCATCGTGCCACTCCGATTATCCCAGCGGGTCCCGCCAATTAAACACATTCGGCGCGGCTTTGTGACCCGAGTCGCGCTAATCTTGGGGGTGCATGGAGCTGAGCCGACCACCGCTCGTCGTCGCCTTCGAGCTGAGCGAGAAGCGTAAGGCAATCGTTGCCGACGCTCTCGCCGGCGCAAGCGCTGTCGTATATCTCACCGAGCTCGATGAGGCGGCCCGCGCCGAAGCGCTGCGCAATACCGGCGCGTTCTTGACATTTAACACCTCTAAAGAACTGCGGTCCGGCGAGGCAGAGCTGCTGGACGGCGCGCGGCTGATCCAGTTCATGATCGCTGGCGTGGACTTCATTCCGCTGGGCGAGCTCCCGGAGGGTGTGCCGGTGGCAACCAACGGCGGCGGCTATGCCGAGTCGATGGCTGAGCACGCGCTCGCCATGGCACTTGCCGCCGCCAAGCGCCTGATCGTGGAGCACGAAAATCTCAAACATGGCCGGTTCAATCAGTTCACGCGGAACCGCATGCTCGCGGGCGGGCTCTGCGGAATATTCGGCTTTGGCGGTATCGGAGCCGCGACCGCCCGGCTGATGCACGGCATCGGCATGCGGGTGCACGCTATCAACCGGCATGGCCGAACAGATGAGCGGGTGGACTGGATCGGAACGCCGGAGCGGCTGAATGAGCTCCTGGAGGCGGCCGACGTTCTGTTGATCAGCGCGCCGCTCACCCGTGCCACTTACGGCCTGATCGGTGCCGCCGAGCTTGGCCGCATGAAGGACGATGCCATTCTCGTCAACGTCGCCCGTGGGGAGATCGTGCAGGAAAGGCCGTTGTATGACCACTTGGTCAGGCACTCGCGCTTCACCGCCTGCATCGATGCCTGGTGGATTGAACCGGTACGACACGGAGAGTTCCGCATCGATCAACCGTTTCTCGATCTGCCGAATGTCATCGCCTCACCGCACAACTCGGCACAGGGCGAAGGCGCGCACGATATCAGCTTGCGCCGCGCAGTTGAGAACTGTCGCCGCGCCTTGACCGGCGAGACGCCACTTCACGTCATTGGGCTCGATGAGCGGCTGATGTAGAACTGTGGCTGAACGTGCGATTTCGGAGACGAAGATGACTTAGCGTGCGGCGAAGAGACCTCTGCAGGCGCATTGCGATGAACTGACCGGGCGATAACCGATGCACGAAAAGAGGCGCAGCTTCTACGGCTGGGGATTTGAAGGAGAAGCTGTTTCAGCGGAGGAACTTGGTTGGTTCGAGCGCGCCTGGTCGGACCTTTTCCGGATCGACAACTTCAATCCAGCACCGATGCCTCGCGAGTCCGAGATCTCGTTGCGATCGCCCCGGATGTCGATACCGAGAGTCTTGCAGCCATTTTGCACTAACGAAAAATACGGTCGTCTCCTTCATAGCTATGGCCGTTCGGTCCATGACCTGGCGCGGATGATTCTCCGGCGGGATTTTTCTAACCCGCCAGACGCAGTCGCGTACCCGCGCAACGAAGACGAAATCCGCGCGGTGTTCGACTGGTGCGGCGCCAATGATCTCGCCGCAATCCCCTTCGGCGGTGGTTCCAGCGTCGTTGGCGGTGTGAATCCACCTACCGACGAACGCTATCACGGTACGGTGACGATTGACCTGAAGCACCTGAATCGCGTGATCGAGATCGACAAGACATCTCAGTCGGCGCGCATCCAAGGTGGCGTGCTCGGCCCCGACCTGGAGGCTCAGCTCAGGTCCACTGGCCTGACAATGCGTTTCTTCCTGCAGGCATGGGAGTTCTCATCACTAGGCGGATGGATCGCCACTCGTGCCGCCGGGCATTACGCGACCATCTACAGTCAGATTGACGACCATATCGAGAGCCTGCGTGTCGTCACGCCGGCCGGCTTAATTGCGACACATCGAGTGCCGACCTCGGGGGCGGGACCGAATCCCGACCGACTGTTTCTGGGCTCCGAGGGAACGCTCGGCATCATCACCGAGGCGTGGGTGCGGTTGCATCGCCGACCGACGTTTCGAATGTCGACGACGGTACGCTTCCACGACTATGAGAAGGCCGTAGCCGCTGTACGAACTATCAGCCAAGCCGGCCTATATCCAGCCAACGCCCGGCTGATCGAGCGTGACGAGGCCAAATTTACCGAGGCCGGAGATGGCGCCTACGATCTGCTGGTACTTTCCTTCGAGTCGGCAGACCACCCCCTTGAGCCATGGATGAACCGGGCGCTGCAAATTTGCGGTGACTACGGCGGCGAATGGGATCGTGATGCATTGGTCGAGGAAAATTCGCAGCGCCGCGGCGCCGCTGGAAACTGGCGCGACAAGTTTCTGCGCGGCCCATATCTTCGTGAGCACGCGATTGCGCGCGGCGTGATGCGGGACACCACGGAAAGCTGCATCACGTGGGAGCGCTACATGCAGTTCCAAACTCAGGTCAAGGAAGCGACGTTGCGAGCGATCCGCGAGGTCACCGGCCGCGCGGGCACATGTACGGTGCGCTTCACCCATCTTTATCCAGATGGGCCAGCACCATACTTCACATGGCACGCGCTCGGTGACAAACCCAACTTGGTCGAACAGTTCTGGGCGATCAAATCCGCCGCCTCGGAAGCTATGGTCAACGCGGGCGGGACGATCACGCACCATCACGCACTCGGCCGCGACCATCGGACCTGGTACGATCGAGAGCGGCCCAAACTGTTTGCTGACGCCTTGAAGGCGGTCAAGCAGCGGCTCGACCCGCACCATATTTTGAACCCTGGTATTCTGATTGACTGATAAGCGTGCCATGAAATTAAGATCGCCTGAGCCACAGCCTTCTAAGCTGAAGGTCGCAGGTTCGAATCCTGCCGGGGTCGCCAAACAATTTCAAATAGATAGACTATATTTTTCAAACGGTCGTTTGCGGGAAAAAACGCCTCGGGGTAACAGCCGGGGTAACATCGAACCGAAATTTGGGGAGCGAATCCGGACGCAATTCGGTCGCCCGGCGATATCAACAAGCAGCGAGCGATCATCTCCGACTAGGATTTTGCCCGCAAAACGCCGGCGACCGCAGAGAGGATTGTCGCGATGGTCACGACGACTGGTGCCGGCCTAAAAGGGCTCCGCGACCGCGCAATTCTCTTAGTTGGTTTTGCAGGCGCCTTCCGACGGTCGGAGCTCGTTGCCCTTGACGTCGCCGATCTTGAATTTTGCGATGGCGGCCTTCGGGTAACGATCCGCAAAAGCAAGACCGATCAGGAGGGACTTGGCGCCACGATCGCCATTGTACCGGGGTCGATCGCCTGCCCCGTCGAAGCGACTCGGAATTGGATGGAGGCAAGCGGCATCACAGATGGCGCCCTGTTCCGGTCGGTCAGCCGAAGCGGAAAAATCTCCTCCGGTCGACTTTCCGGTAGAGCAGTCGCCGAAGTCGTGAAGACGTATGCTGGCAAGGTGGGACTGAAGATTGCGGATTTCAGCGGGCATTCGCTAAGGTCAGGATTTCTGACCTCGGCCGCGGCTCGTGGGGCATCGATTTTCAAGATGATGGATGTGAGTCGGCACAAGAGCATTGATACACTACGCGGTTACGTTCGCGATGCTGAGATGTTTCGCAATCATACTGGAACCGGACTACTATAGCGATCGTCATCGGATCTCACTCCAGACCGGATCGATTATCGAATGTGCTGTCCTTCATTGCTTCGACCGGCGGCCGTTCATACTGCCTTGTGCATTCACGAGCCAAGCTTGGCGAATGTCTGCCCAATAGCCCGATAGCTGGTGCACTGGATCGAGGCAGGAGTTAAAGCGTTGGCGAAGGCAAAAACAGTATACGAAGCACTTGGACGCGAGCCGGTTCATCCGTTTCCAGCAAGAATGGCTCCTGACGTAGCTCTCAGGGCGCTAAGCGCGAAGAAACGCCTTCGGATTCTCGACCCTATGATGGGGTCTGGGACCGTCATCGCAATCGCTCGAAAAAACGGCCATCATGCTATCGGTATAGATATTGATCCTTTGTCTTTCTTAATTTCAAAAGTCTGGACGACGGCGATAGATCGCCCAAAAGTCCTCAAAGCCGCAGAAAACGTACTCCGCCGGGCCAAACGGCAATTTAATGAAACTGCATTGGGAGAGGCCTATCCGCCATCTGCTGATAGCGAAACGCGAGCTTTTATTCGGTACTGGTTTGATCCTTATGCGCGGCGGCAGCTAGCCGTACTATCAGGAGCAATTCGACGCGTTAGGAATGACGCAGTGCGCGATGTCCTTTGGTGCGCTTTTTCTCGGCTAATCATAGCTAAACAATCAGGTGCATCACTCACATTAGATTTGGCACATAGTCGACCTCACCGATCTTTTGAGTACGCGCCTTCTAAACCATTTAAAAAATTTCCTAGTTCCGTACAAAAGGTAGTTGAAAACTGTATCAGTGGAGCTTCGTCACGACGAGGACCACGTCCTCGTTTGTATAACTGCGACGCACGAAAAGCGCCTCTAAAAGATTCTTCTGTTGATCTAATCTTGACCTCTCCTCCGTACCTCAACGCAATAGATTACATCCGATGCAGCAAATTTTCTCTTGTGTGGATGGGATACCAAATCGAGACGCTACGGCAATTGCGGTCCGAAAGTGTTGGTGCCGAAGTTGCCGCCGCGGAATCGTCAGAGACATCGGAAATCAGACAGCTCGTTCGTAATCTGAGGCTTCGCCCGAAACTCGATAGTCGGAACGAGGCAATACTTATCCGATACATTCTCGACATGCGCGGAGCGATTAAGGAAGCCGCGCGGATCGTTTCGCGTAAGGGGAGAATTGTTTATGTCGTGGGGGAGAATACGATTAGAGGCACTTATATTCCTAATTCGTCGATTCTTTTGGCTCTGGCGAAAGATGCCGGACTGAAGCTTCGCCGCCGGTCGACCCGAGCCTTGCCTCCAAATCGACGTTACTTGCCACCACCAAGAACTGCCGCCGGCGGAGAATTAAATTCGCGGATGCGCCGCGAAGTTATCCTTACCTTCTGCCGAAACCTTTGATGCTCAGTTTTCCAAGCGCAGCCGATACGGCGATGGATTTATCGCTGTCAGCATGGGCCTGCTCATGTGCGCAAATTGAACAACCGCTTGTCCCGCCCTAAGGCTTGCAATCATCCTCCAAAGGGAAGGGTCGATGGAGGGAATAGTCTTCCGCAAGCGGTTAACGACGCTCTCGTCCTGAATTTTGTGTAGTATCCAGGAATTGATAAGTGCAAGAACATCGTCAGGAAGGTTTTGAGGCAGTTGAGTGACGAAGGTGAGTCCGAGCCAGCGCTTGCGACCACGTTTGGCAATACGTGCCACCTGCTGATACAGCGTTGGCATTTGTCGAATTCTGGCGGTTGAAAGAAATTCGTGGGCCTCTTCAATGATCACGTTTACCGGCGTGGGCGTTTGACCTTTGGCGTTTGCGGCGACGTAAGCTTGATCTTGGCTATCCTGGATACGTCGCAAAATCTGAGCGATAGCCAAGTTTTTTAAAACCGAGCTGTCGAGATCGGACAAATCTATAATGCTGACGCAGCCGGGTTTTACCATGGCAGCCACGTCCAGCGTGGCGGCCTGCGG
This sequence comes from uncultured Alphaproteobacteria bacterium, assembly GCA_963780925.1. Taxonomy (GTDB): domain Bacteria; phylum Pseudomonadota; class Alphaproteobacteria; order Rhizobiales; family Xanthobacteraceae; genus BOG-931. Next base: position 78,484 of record CAWAEV010000023.1, read on the forward strand.
ATTATCGAAAATTGCAAGTCGATGAAGTCTCCAGAGCATCCCGCTGAGCTTCTTCCAGCTCGAGGGGATCTTTTCTATCTTGAGCGACTTGATAGTCGTGATCACTTGATCCCAACGCTGCCCAAAGTAATTGCGGTTTAGGATTCGCTGCGGCTGAGAATCGTCAAGCGAACTGATACACGCACTAACGACGTCAATTAGAAACGAAAGCGTAAGCCTCGGATATCCTGTCTCAAGTTCATCAAATTCCAATAACGATTGCTCTTCCGCCGCAGTAGTTGGAAATATTTTAAAGTCGCGCAAGAAACGCTTTGCAAGATCATACGCTATTAGGAAACGACTCTGTTGGGCTCGTTCATGTCCAAAATTTCCATAACGGAATAAGGCGACAGGTCATTAAACGACAATGTGAACGGAGTAATGTGGGGATGATTTGGATTGGAAGTTTCCCTACCGATCAAATGGTACACATGGGTGTTTGGCATACCTTCGTGCTTAATTCCCCTCTCTTTGAGTAGCTCGACCATCACCGGATTATCGGTGGCATCATTTATTGTGGTGTATTCTCCTTCTGTATCCAGCAGCACGACCGCTGCGCCATGAGCACTTAGGCCCCCAGCGTAGTTGGTTACTGTTGTTGACTTGCCACCACCAGTGGTGCCGAGTATTCCGGTGTGCCGGTAGAGAACGGACTTATCATGCACTGGCACCGGAACCGAAACGCGTTCGTGCCCCACAACAACGCCGAGCCCAAAGTCACCGCGAAGCCCTAAAATTTGAGACATCTCATCGTCGGGTACGATAAAGACTGGTGAGTTTGGGCGCGGACGGCGATTGGCCGGGTTTATCCGACCATTATGTTCTAAGCCAATGATAGAGACATTTACGCGCCCATGGTGACTGGGCATCATTATTGCGCCGGCGACGGCCGATACTACCATCGTTGGGCTATCCGATTTCAGGCCATCAGGGTCGTAAAATGGTCCCGAACTCACGGCACCGACAAATACGCGGTGATCTGGATAGCTATGAATGCGAACGAGGGCCTGCGTTGTTACGCTCTCAATTGATTCTGGCGGCATAACTACAACCAACTGACCGTCTTCGCTTGATGGACTATCAAACAGCGTGCGGCCAAATGAGCCGTCGAACTCCTTCGGCAGCTTGTACTCTCCACCGTTTGCGTCGGCTGTCCGTCCGATATTCTGAATAGCATCCGCCGGCGGCGCCGGCGGAGCCTCTTGTTGTGGTTCCGCACTGGGCTGGATCGAAATACCGGCATCTGTCGTCATTGGAGCCTCCCTACTCAACTAGGCTACGCGTGTCTGGCGCTCTGGCAGATAGCTTGACGCTTCGTCAGTTTGTGCAAATGCGGTCATAGCTGGCCGCACAAGTGTTTCACGCCCGAAGAATCCGGCGCACAGGCGATCCGCCAAATCTAGCAACATAGGGAATCCACGATGATCCAGAAGTATTGAATCTGCGATAGCGATCAGGGCTGCCTCATGAGCGTGCTCATGGTGTGCATAGAAAACGCGGGCAGGCGCATAGGGAGACGCTTTGAATGTTCCCATCACCAAAGCTGAACCGACATCGGCCGCGAACTTTTCTAGCCTCACTAAGGCTTGATCGAAGCCTTCGCCACGGAAATGCCCATTCAAAATACCTTTCAGATAGTCGTTGAAGTCTTTGACGATCGCGTATTCCAGCGGCCGGAGAGCGTTACCGATTGTGAGTAGCAATTCATCCTTTGTTTCGCTAGGTATGAACAAGAATCGTTTATGGTCGATAACAAGTCTGCGAAGTAACGGAAGCGAGAGCTCGATAATTCGAGAATCGCCCGAGCCTGTTAGAAGCTCGTAGGCCAACGGATTCCCGTGACCCATTCGCCAAGGTGCAGTGGCCTTGTCGGTCAGCACGGCGCGCTCTCCGTACGTCATCACCGCGCGTCGTAACAATTCGGAGATATTTGCGCGCTCTTCCGCTCTTTTCCCCCGCTTCTCTAAAATTGCAAGTGCCTCTTCAACCAACTTTCCGTCGCGCATGCGCACGTCACGACGATAAATCCTATGAGCCCAGGTACCGCTATCGCCGGAATAATTTACAAGCCCTACACCGATCTGCACCATCTTGAGCGGCAGCGTTTCAAAAGTGACCGATGTTCCATCAACTGCCTGTGTAAGGCCGTTAAAAAGAACCTTGTTCTGCACTGACCTGATTTGGTCTAGCGTCGAAGCAAAATGCCCAGCGCATTGAGGCGCCCCTGGCGCGAACGGCAATCGCGGCAGCACCTGATATCTGATGTCGGTTCGCAGCAATGCTTCGGCTTTAACAGCTTCGGCCACTTCCCTTTCAAATCGACCATAGGCGTCGGCTAACCGACGTGCCGGATCCCATGAATTGATGTCGAGCGTGCTGTCCAGGGTTTCGCCTGTAGCATGTTCGTATTCATCATCCTCCTGGGCTTCCGGTTGCCGCTCCTCGATGTTCACAACGTTGTCAGCAAATATGGAGGATTCAGCTCTTCCTGCTCGGTCGATCGTTTTATTTTCGTTCGGTGCCACGCTACTCGCCTCAACTTTTGAAGCAAGCACCCCGGGATTGGACGAAGTGGCAGCCTGCAATAAAGAGTCCTGGCGGGCTGAGGGCTCTCCCTGCATTGTTCCAGGTTTCGAGACAGACAATGGCCCGTCCAACGATGGCTGCGCTTGGGCATGTCCATCCATTGAATCGGATGGACCCCACTCCATGGACGGTAAGAGTTCTTTGCTACTCACAACAACACTCCCATCCGTAATTAGGGACGATGATCCTACAACTTCGGATAAGGATCAACTGTGGGTTCGCGTCCCGCCTTCATCTAAGGAACCTAGTTAGTAGCTTTATTATGAGCCACCCATTCGAACTTCGCTTTCATGTGATTAAGACCGTGCCAGGGAATTGCCCCATGGTGCTGAAGCATGCCGACCACAATCCCGGGATGGATTCCCCTCGTTTCCGCAAACCTTCGTATTTCGAGGGCACTCGTCGGTTTCCTCGCGATAAATTCTAACAGCTCTCTCTTCCCGACTAAGGTTTCTGTCGCAAAGTCGTTCGCTTCTCGCTCAATACCATCTTCTTTTCCGTTCTCGTCGTCCACATACAATTCTCTTGGATTGTGTAAAAAGATGTGTCCCGCCTCATGGAAAAACGTGAACCAAAAGTGGTCATTCGTCTTATGACGAAGGCTCTGCTGTATGACAGGCTTTTTCCCTTGAGCCCAATACGCAGCGCCACTCAGACAAGTTCTAGGGAGCGGCGGGATCATCACAAAGACAACCCCCGCCCTCCGACACATCTCTTTTATCTTTGGACGAAATTCTCGAATTTTTTCGTTTGTGAGCTTTCTGATTTCAAGCAACTGTTTGTGAAATTCCGCCCGGTCGTAAGGTGGGACATCCTCTGCAGATGCACACACTTCTCCAAATCTCAACCACGCTAACAGAGAGGTTCGAGATGCCTCCATGCTCTTAGAACGACGATAGTGAACCACTAGTTTTGCGTACCGTTGCTCAAATGCAGCCGGCGATGCGACTCCAAAAAGTGCCAAAAGATCGTGAGCTCTTTCCGCCGTCGTGCCTGATTTCCTGAGAAGATTCCAATCCATCAATTCCTTGACTGGAAATTTCCTCAACCATTGTTCAGAAGCGGCCAGCTTTTCCTGCTCCGCCAAACGCGCCTCGTGCAAACGGAACTGAGCCTCCATCCTGAGCCAGATGTCAGCGCCAATACCCAACACTCTCTCAAATTGAATTGCCGTTTCTGGTTCTATTGGATTTTTACCTGAGATGATTTCGCTGATGAGTTTCGGCGTCCGTGCAATACGGCGCGCGAAATCAGCCTGAGACATTTGTCTATGCTCAAGCTCTTGCTCGAGCAGCATGCCGGGATGAACGGCATAGTCCGGTTTGAAGATCACGTTAGAGGCGTCGGCCATTGTTCTATCTCAGTGGTAGTCTGTGATTTCGATTACTAAGACACGGGTGATTTGCGCCTTATCGATGCCGCCATCAGGAAGTCGAGGAATCGGATTCTGATCAGCTTCAAATACCAACCTTTTAGGGTGACCGACGTCGATAGCAAATTGATCCTTGCGATCCCCCGCCAATTGATGGCAACGAATCGAGCCGCCCGTCGGTACGCGCCCGAGACTGTCGGCAGCCATGAGCACACCTAAACCCGTCTTTATCCGTTTCGCCATTTGGCCGTAGGTCTTGCCCATCGCCTTATCGGAGCTGAGCACCTTCTCCAGCTTGGTATCAGCGAACCGGATTTGCATTGTCGCCACAATTCGTTACCCAACAGGTAACGCCATATCCGACTCGTTACCCAATAGGTAACGATTATATCTCCACATATCAAGGCGAACGAAAGAAAGCAATTGGGATATTCAATGCCCGATAACCGCCCCGCCTCGCGCACCAAATTCACGAGTTAGACCAAGTGGTTACTTATACAAAATACACGGACTGTGTGAGTCCACGACCGCCCATCGTTTTCAGGCAATAGTCGCTTCCGATAACCGCTCTTCTCGGAGGTATCGCGCCCGGCCGAGGGGCTGCCACAGGGCAAGATCATCAAGGGCTACGGGGTGGACGACAGCGGGTATATCGAGGTCGACTTGCCCGCGAACCGCCACATCTTGGCACCTCACTTGTCGATCGCGCGTGAGCACGCCGCTTCTAATCGCGCTATCGATGCCGCCGTGCCGCCGGCGAGCCTCCCGAACACCGTTGCCATCAAAAGTCCGTTTCCGGACAGGTAACCGTCCGCGCTCGATCCCGAGACACCAGCGGCGGCACCGCCAGCAGCAAACAGATTAGCGAAAACGCCACCGGTCTTTTTTCGCACGCGCGCGCTCGCGTCGATCGCCAAGCCGCCTTGGGTGTGAAACAGAGCGCCGGTCACCTTTACGGCGCGCAACGGCAAGGAGCATTTCTGATCAGGCGCGAAGCGCCGCCCGAAGCGATCCTGCCCGCCTTGTGACTTCAAGCCTTCGACCTCATCCCATTCGGCCGAAAAAGTCGCCGAGGGGACGTGCATCGCCCGCGCGAGAGCATCGACGGAGTCGGCACTGAGGATCGCGCCGGCCCGCTCCGCCGCGCGGAAATCCTCGAACTGGCGCGCCACACCGGCAATGCGTTCGTCGAACACATCCCAGGCGATGCTGCCGGGCTGGCGCAGCACGTCGGCGGCTTGCTCGGAATAGCCGCGCGATTCATCGCAAAAGCGCCGGCCCTCGGCGTTGACCTGGATGCCGCCCTCCATGATCACCGCCCAGGTGATCAGGATGTTGTGCGGCGTCGCCACCGAGCCGTGGCCCTGATAGGCGCCTAGATGAGCAAGCGAAGCGCCGAGCGCCTCGCCCCAGAACACGGCGTCGCCGCGATTGCCAGGATGGCCGAAATAAAGCGCGCCGGCCATCTTCGGGATGAAGCGACGCACCAGCTCTGCATTGCCGCCATAGCCGTTGCAGGCAAGGATCAGCGCGTCGCAGCCGATGCGCTCGCGCGCGCCGTCGCCGCGCACGGTCTCAACGCCGGCGATGCCGTCGTCGGCGGCGACGAACAGGCGCTCGGCGATCCGCCCGGTGAGGATGACGATGTCGTTGGCTTCTGCGGCGCTGCGGAGGTGGTCGATCAATTCCCGCCCAGTGCGGGTCGGCAGGCCGTGCATGCGCAGCGCGGAATGACCTGGGTAATTGAAGTTGTCGACCACGTCGAAGGGCAAGCCATAACTGTCGGCGAGCCATTCGATCAGCGGACCGGCGCCGCGCGCGACGGCATCGACGACCGCTGGATCGGACTCGCCGTGCGCCTTGCGCTGGATATCGGCGGCAAACAAATCGGGGCTGTCGGCGATGCCCTTGTCGCGCTGGAAACGGGTGCCGGCGGCGGGGATGAGCCCCGCGGACAGCGCAGTCGAGCCGGACGGCACGGCATCACGCTCGATCAGCACCGCATCGATACCGGCCTCTTTGGCGGCCAGCGCAGCGCACAATCCGGCAGCGCCACCGCCGATGATCAAAAGCGGAACTTGCGCGTCAAGTCTGCCGCCCTTGGTCGTATAGGCGACCGACATCAAGACGGTTCACTGCCTGGGTGCAGCTTCCGGCCGACGCAAGTATTTGCCGCGTGCCGACCCGACAACATTTCCGCCATCGTAAACAACCTCGCCCCGCAAAAAGGTACTTTTTACACGGCCATGAAGCTCGACGCCCTCGAAGGGTGTGTAGCCCTGGTGCGATTCCGATTCCGCGGCGTGCACGACAAAACTCTCGTGCGGATCGACAATCACGATGTCCGCGTCATAGCCCGGCGCGATATCGCCTTTACTTGCCAGACCAAAGCGCTGCGCCGGCTTCCAGCTCAAAAGTTCGGCCATGTGATTGTACGACATGCCCCGCTTGCTGCCTTCGCTAAGAACGCCGGACAGCAAATATTCGGTGCCGCCAAACCCCGATTTCGCCAGCCAAATGTTGGCCGGATCGTCCTTCGACCACTTCTGCTCGGCCGAACAGCAGGCGTGATCGCTGACGATCCAGTCGATCCTGCGGTCAAGGACGGCCTGCCAAAGCGCCTCGACGTCCTCGCGCGGCCGGATCGGAGGATTGACCTTGGCATGCACCGCGCATTCGCAATCGGTATCGAGCAGAAGATGCCCGACCGTCACCTCGCGACGGAATGCGATATGCGGGAACACCTGCTGCATGGTCCATGCGGCGTCCACGGCCTTACGCGAACTCAGGTGCAGCAAATTGATGTTCAGACAATTGGTTTCGTTCGCGAGGTAGGACGCGATCCAAATCGCAAGTCCCTCCGAATGCGGCGGGCGTGCCGCGCTGTAGGCCTTCAGCCCGGTCAGCTTGCCCTCGCGCTCCACGATTTTCGTATAGGCGTTGAGAATATCGGCCAGCTCGCAATGCAGGCTGACGCTGATATGCGCGGCCTTGTCGGGAAATTTCTTCATCAGGCGTTGCGCGGAGCGCATGATGAACTCGAAATGCGCGATGTCGTAGCGCTCGTCGGGCCCGATCATCAGAAAATCGTTCTGCTGTGACGAACGACCGTGAAGCCCGTAACCGCCGTAGAACATGAATATTTTGAACGACGGGATACCGTGCTCGGTGACGAGATACTCCATCTCGTCGATATGGGCGGACTTGATCGGGGCCAGATGGAAGCCGTAATCAACCCAGAAATTTCCCTCCGATTGCTTGTACACTTCGGGCATGAAGTCGCGATAAGGGCCGCCGCGGTTCAGGTAATAATGGCCAGTGCGTAAGTAGTTCAGGCTCGATGTGACGCCGCCCATCGCCGCGGCCTTGCTCTCAGACACGGCGTCCTGCGCCAGTGGTGCGTAGATGCCGATATGCATGTGCGCATCGACGCATCCAGGGAATGCCAGACGATTCTTGGCATCGAAAACGGCCTTCGCGCGCTCCGCCCGGATGTCGGGTCCGAGTTGGGCAACCTTGCCGTCCTTGACCGCAATATCGAGGCAGTCGACCGCCGTCTTGTTCGGGCGAACCACGCGGGCGTTCTTGATCACGACGTCGAAAGACTTTTCCATGCCGGACATTCCTTGCGCTACTGCAGATGAATTACGTTGTAGACGCGGCTGCCGAGGTTCTTCACATCTCGCCGATTTTCTTTGTCTTCGGAGTCGACGCCGCTTCATACTGCTTGCCCCGCGCCAGCATCTCCGCCGTCCCGATGAGGTCGTTGAGCGCGTCGAAATCGAACATGCGCGCGCGGAACGGCTCGGTGGTGCCGTGCGTCTTCAGCACGCCGTAGAAATCCTCCGCGGCCTTGGCGAGCGCGCGCACGATGGCGCCGGGGAAGATGACGAAGGCAAAGCCGAGCGCCTGCAATTCGCTCGCCGGCAGCACCGGCGTCTTGCCGCCTTCCACCATGTTGGCCATCAACGGCGCCGCCTTGCCCATCAGCGCGCCGATGCGGCCGAGCTCGGCGCGCTCGCGCGGCGCCTCGATGAACAGCATGTCGGCGCCGGCTTCGCGATAGAGCGCGGCGCGCGCGATGGCGCGCTCGAAGCCCTCGACGGCGACCGCATCCGTGCGGGCGATGATCAACGTATCGCCGGCGTGGCGCGAATCGACCGCCGCTTTGATCTTGCCGACCATGTCTGGCGCTGCAATGAGCGTCTTGCCGTCGAGATGGCCGCAGCGCTTGGGAAAGTCCTGGTCCTCGAGCTGGATGGCGCCGGCGCCGGCGCGCTCGAGCAGCCGCACCGTGCGCTCGACATTGAGCGCATTGCCGTAGCCGGTGTCGGCATCGACGACGAGATGCGCAGAGACGCGATCGCGGATCAGCGCGACGGTATCGACCACCTCGGTCACGCTGACGAGGCCGATGTCGGGCTGGCCGAGCCGCGTATAAGCGATGGCCGCACCCGAGACATAGAGCGCCTCGAAACCGGCGCGTTCGGCGATCAGCGCGGTGAGCGGGTCGTAGACGCCCGGTGCGATCAGGATCGGCGGGCGCGTGAGGCGAGCGCGTAGTGTGGTGTCGGTCATGCGTCAGAGTCCCAGGTAAGCGCGTTTGAGCTCCGGATCGGCGCCGATCTCGGCGGCGGTGCCGGACATGACGAAGTGTCCTTCGGCGAGGATATAGGCGCGGTCGGCGACTTCGAGGCTCTGCACCACGTTCTGCTCGACCAGCAGGATGGCGACGCCGTCGGCGTGGATGCCGGCGATCAGCGCGAACAGCTCTTCGACCAGGAGCGGCGAGAGACCGAGCGAAGGCTCGTCGAGAATAATCAGCCGCGGCTCGGCCATCAGGCCGCGGCCGATGGCAAGCATCTGCTGCTCGCCGCCCGACAGCGTGCCGGCGTGCTGCGATTGCCGCTCCGCAAGGCGGGGGAAGATCGCGAAGACGCGTTCGCGATTCTGCGCGCGGTGTTCGGCTGCGCGGCGATAGCTGCCGAGGTCGAGGTTCTCGCGTACGGTGAGATTGGGGAAGATGCGGCGGCCCTCTGGCACATGGATGAGCCCGCGCGCAACGATGGCGGACGGTTTCTCGCGCTCGATGGCATCGCCGTCGAAGCGGATCGCGCCGGCGCGCGGCCGCAGGATGCCGGAGATCGTGCGGTTGAGAGTGGACTTGCCGACGCCGTTGGAGCCGAGCACGGCGACGATTTCGCCGGCGCCGACTTCAAGGTCGATGCCGCGCAGCACCTCGGTCTCGCCGTATCCGGCGCGCAGGCCTTGCACCGCGAGCAGCGCGTCACTGTGCATGTGCGGCTCCAAGTTTCGCCGCCGCGCCGTGACCGAGATAGGCCTCGATCACTTTTGCATCGGCAGCGACCTGCGCGGGCGTGCCTTCGGCGATGATGCTGCCCTCGGCCAGCACGAAGACATGCTCCGACAACTGCATCACCGCCTGCATGACATGCTCGATCATCAAAATGCTGACGCCGCGATCGCACAGGCCGCGGATCACCGGCACGATGTCGCGGATTTCCGATGGATTGAGACCGGCCAGCACTTCGTCGAGCAGCAACAGCTTCGGCCCGGTCGCCAGCGCACGCGCGAGCTCTAGGCGCTTGCGGCCAGCGACGGTCAGCGTATCGGCCGCTCGGTCGAGCATGTGGGCCAGGCCGATCTCGCGGGCGACGCTTTCTGCAACCTTAAGCGCCGCGGCCCGCGAACCATGGCGCAAGAAAGCGCCGACCAGAATGTTGTCGCGCACCGAGAGACCGGCGAAGGGCTGCACGATCTGGAAAGTGCGGGCGATACCGCGGCGCGCCAGGCGATGCGGCGGCTCGCCGGTCACGTCCTCTCCGCAATAGCGAACGCGACCATCGCTCGGCTTAAGGAACCCGGAGATGATGGCAAATAGCGTCGTCTTGCCGGCGCCGTTCGGGCCGATCAAAGCCGTGATCCGCCCCGCCGGCGCGGCGAACGAAACGGCTTTGACGGCGAGCAGCCCGCCGAAACGGCGCGACACATTATCTACTGCCACCAGGGGCGCCTCAGCCATGGCCCGCCTCCTCTCGCGGCAGTAGGCGCGGGCGCAGCAGCCGTTCGCCCGCTCGCGAAAGCCCGCGCGGCATGAACCAGATCACCAAAACCAGCACGACACCGTAAGCTACGAGATCAAGCCCCGGAGCATCACCGGCCAAGGTTTGCGCGGTCTCGCCGAGCGCCTTAGTCGCCAAAGCTCCTACGAGAGGCCCGAATACGGTGCCGACGCCGCCGATAATCGGCGTCAGCAACGCCTCGATGGAAATCCAGGTGCCGTAGGCGATGCCGGAATCGACGAACAGGAAATATTGCGCGTAGAAGCAGCCTGCAGCGGCAGTGATGGCGGCGGAAATGACCATGCCTCCGAGCTTGACCGCGGCGGTATCGACGCCGAGCGCCTTGGCCGCGTCCTCGTTTTCGCGCACCGCAACGAGCCATGCGCCGAAACGCGATCGCTCGATCAGCCGCGTGATCACCAGCGCGATGGCGACGAGCAGCAGAATGATCCAATAAAACATCGCCCGGCTTTGAAATTGGAACGCCATCGGCCTTAGGTCGAGCTTGATCAAGGTGCCGACGCCGCCGCCGGTGATGGGAGCTACGCTCGCGATAATGCGCAGGACTTCCGCAAAAGCGAGCGTGACCAGCGCGAAATGAGAGCCGCGCAGGCCGGAGCGGAACGTCAGCGCGCCGATCACGGCGCCGACCAGCGCCCCGCCCGCGATGCCAAGCGCAAACGCGAACCACGCGTTGATACCATAGCGGACTTGCAGGACGGCGGTGACATAGGCTCCGGTACCGAAAAAAGCCGCGTGCCCGAAGGAGTATTGACCGCCATAGCCGCCGAGGATGTTCCAGCCCTGCCCCGCCAGCGCCGTCATCAGCGCCACCACCATGAAATGGAGCACGACATTGGAGTGGCTGAGGAGCGGCACCGCTGCAAGCAGCGCGACGACGGCGGCAATGGGCGCGAAATCCTTCATTCTCGCGCTCCGAAAAGTCCGTTTGGCCGCACCAGCAACGCTGCGATGAATATGAGAAAGATGCCGATCTGGCCAAGCAACTCGCCAAGGAACAGGCTTGAGAGGCTTTCCACTACCCCGATGATCAGACCGCCGATCAGCGCGCCGGGCACCGAGCCCATGCCGCCAAGGACGACGATGGTGAAGGCGATCAGGATGAACGCATTGCCGGCACTCGGATTGACGTAATAGGTCGGGATCAAAAGACAGGCGGCGATGGCGACACAGGCGGTGCCGAGCCCAAAAGTCACCGCGTAAACATGACCGACATCGATCCCGGCCAGCTCTGCGCCTAATTTTTCCCTGGCAACGGCACGGATGGCGCGGCCGATATCGGTAAAGCCCATGAGCAGCCACAACGCCGAAGCCACGACGAACATCGCGATAAATCCAACCGCGCGTGGCAGCGCCACAAAGGTAATGCCGAGGTTGAAGCTGTCGAAAGCATAGGGCACGTCGATGGTTCGGGTGTCGCCTCGAAAGAAAAACAACAGCGCGTTCTCGATGATCACGGCAAGCCCGAGCGTGACCAGGAGGATATTGCGGTCGTCGCCGTGCGAGGCCGGGCCGATGACGAAACGCTGCAGCGCGTAGCCCAGGGCAAAAAAGGCAGGCGCCAACACGAGGATGGCAAGGTAGGGATCGAGCCCGAGTTTCTCGTAGGCGAAGAACGCGGCGAACATTGCCGCGGTCAAGAGCGCGCCGTGGGCGAAATTAATGATGTGCAGCACGCCATAGATCAGCGTCAGCCCAAGCGCGACCAGCGCATAGACCGCGCCGGTCAACAAGCCGTTGACGATTGCCGCGGTCAAGGTGGCAGGCGACAGCACTGGCTAGACGCTTTTCAATGTCATTGCCGCGGAGGGTGAGACAGGCGCCCTTCGCCGCAAGCAAGGGTTACGCCGGCATCGGGAAGATCGGCTTAGCGTTAGCGAATTTCTCGGGCAAGAACACCTTGATGTCGTTGTCCTGCACCTGCGTGTTGCAGGGCGCCGCACCCTCGTTCTGACCGTTGACGAATTTGGTCGGTCCATACGGCATGATGTGACCGGACCAGGTCGAGCCCGCGAGCGCCGAAATGATCTTCGGCCGTTCGGCCGAGCCCGCGCGCTCGAGCGCGTCGGCAATCAGGCCCACGCAGCTGTAGTTGAGGTAGACCTCGTAGGTGAAGAACTGGCCCTTGGCCTCGACCTGCTTCTTGAGAGCTTGCGCCTTGTCGCTCAGCGGATTGAACCAATGATTGCAGTCCATGATGTATTTGGCGGCGTCGGGGAATTCCTTGACGAATTTATACGACGAGGCCGCGCCGCCGAGCACCGAATAGATCGCTTTCGGGCGCACGTGCTGCTGCAGCATGGTGCGGGCAAGCAGGACATATTCGTTATAATAATTGGCGGGAATGACGAGATCCGGATTCTGCTCCTTGATCTTGAGCACGATGGTATTGAAGTCGCGCGTCGGCGTCGGGTGCGCGATCGTGTCCAGCACCTGAAAGCCCTTTGGCGGCAGCTGGGCGTTGAGCAGTTTGGCAAGGCCGGAACCGAACAAAAAGTCTTCATGAACGATCACGACGGTTTTCGCCGGCTTTCCAGCGCCGTCATTGATGGCGACGAGATTGTCGAGCGCCGTCTTGGCAATGACCCCGAAGCCGGGCCCGAAGCGGAAAGTATTGGTGAGCCCGCGAGTGACGATGCTGTCAGCGACGCCGACGTCAACCACATAGGGCAATTCATAGCGGGCGGCTGCTTGCGTCGTGGCCAGACAGACGTTGCTGGCATAACCGCCAACGATGCAGGACACGCCAGCCGAATTCATCTTCTCGACCTCGGCGGTGCCTCCCTCCGGCGTCGATTGCGCATCGCCGAGCATCGGATCGATCTTGGCGCCGCCGAGCGCCTTGATGCCGCCGGCGGCATTGATCTCGTCGATCGCGATTGTCGCGCCGAGACGGCCTTGCTGGCCAGAATAGGACAGCGCGCCGGTGACCGGATGCAGCACGCCGAGCTTCACCGGCTCGCCTGCCGCCCGTAGCACCGATGGCATAGCGACGCTGCCTGCCGCGACCGATGCTGCGCCTAAAGCGGTGGTGGCCAAAAACCGGCGGCGGCTCAACGGAGTTTTACTGGCGGACATGGTGATACCCCCTTTGTTAGCGAAACGGGCTGAGATCCGCCGGTTTGCTTCCGGCGGTCAATCGTCTCGCTGTGGATGCTTTGCGGCCGGTCCTGCCCGACCGGGTCAAAATCGGCGACCACGCTTTGCTCAGCTTACCCGAGCGGACGAGGTCGACTTCGAAGGCGTAGCGGTCCGGCCGGTAAAGCGCGTGCAGGTGCTCGACCCCGCGGCCGGATTGGTCGTAGACCACGCGCGTAAGCTCGATGAGCGGTGTGCCCATGTGCACGCCAAGCGCCGCGGCGACATCGGGCGTCGCCAAGCCGGCGCTGATGCGCTGGCGCGCATGTTCGACTTTGACCCCGGCGCGCTCAAGCAGATCGAGCAATGGCCGCGATGCCAGTTCCTGCCGGGTAAAGGTCAGCGAAATTTTCTCCGGGACATAAGTGGTCAGATACGAGAACGCCTCGCCGTCGGCCGAGCGCACGCGCACAGAACGCTGCAGCATCTGATCCGGCGGCACGCCGAGCGCTTGCGCCACCGCACCTTCGGCCGGCACATACTCGAAAGACAACAGCTTGACGGCCGTGCGCCGGCCCATGTCGGCAAGGCTGGCGAGCATGCCGGAAATATCCGCAGTCATCGGCGCCAGCACCGGTCGGTAAATCACCCGAGTACCGGCGCTGCGCCGCCGCTCGATCAACCGCTCGCGCGCGAGCTCGCCGAGCGCACGGCGCACGGTAACCCGCGATACGTCATGGACCTCCGCGAGCTCGTGTTCCGTCGGCAGCTTGGCGCCGAAGGCGACGGCGCCGCTCAAGATACGGTCGCGCAGGACGAGATAGACCTGCTTTGCCTTTGCTTCGCCAAGCCAATCGCGCAACACCACGTCCCCCGCCTCGGAGATCCGCTTTACTTGGTATTCTTTAGAATACAATATTGCGGGCCCTCGACAAGCCTGGTGAAGCGAGACAGACCGCCCTTGATGAGCGAGCCACGGACCCTGATCGATCGGCTCTGGGCCGCGCACGAGATCGTGCGCCGCGAGGACGGCGCCGCTTTGCTCTGGGTCGATCGCCACTACATCCACGAAGGCTCCTTCCACGCGTTCAGTCAATTGAAAGCCCGCGGCCGTTCCGTCGCCGAGCCGCAACTGACCTTCGGCGTCGCCGATCATTATGTGCCAACCCGCGGCCGTGCCGACGGCATTGCCGATCCGGAACTCGCGACGATGGTGCGTAATCTCGCGAGCAATGCGGCGGAGAGCCACGTCACAATGTTTGGATTGGGCGATCCGCGTCAGGGCATCGTGCATGTGGTCGGCCCCGAGCAGGGACTGACGCTGCCCGGCCTGCTGGTCGTCTGCGGCGACAGCCATACATCCACGCACGGCGCCTTCGGCGCCTATGCCTTCGGGATCGGCGCCTCCGAAGTCGCGCATGTGCTGATGACGCAGACGCTATGGCAGAAGAAACCCAGACGCATGCGGGTGAACGTCGAGGGCCGCACCACACCAGGTGTTGCCGCCAAGGATATTGCGCTCGCCATCATCGCCCGGATCGGCGCCGACGGGGCGCAAGGCCACGCCATCGAATTTGCCGGCAGCGCCATCCGCGCGCTGACGATGGAAGGCCGCATGACATTGTGCAACATGTCGATCGAAGCCGGCGGCCGCTGTGGCATGGTGGCGCCCGACGCCACGACATTCGCTTATCTCAAGGGACGTCCCTACGCGCCACACGATGTAGATTTCGACGCGGCGGTCGAAGCTTGGTCTGCGCTTGCGTCCGATGCCGATGCCGAGTTCGATCGCGACGTCACCCTCGACGCAGCCGAAGTCTCGCCGATCGTCACCTGGGGCACGACGCCAGACGATGGGTTGCCGATCGACGCGCGCGTGCCCGATCCGGTGCGCGAACCCGACGAGGTGCGCAAAAAATACATCCAGGATGCGCTGGCCTATATGGGCATTGCGCCCGGCACCAAGCTGACCGACATCGCCATCGACCGCATTTTCATCGGCTCCTGCACCAATGCGCGCATCGAGGATCTGCGCGCGGCCGCCGCCGTACTCGCCGGCCGCGTCAGCAAGGTCCCGGGACTGGTCTCGCCGGGCTCGTCGCAGGTGAAACGTCAAGCCGAGGAAGAAGGGCTCGATCGTATTTTTCGCGATGCCGGCCTCGAATGGGCGGACTCCGGATGCTCGATGTGCGTCGGCATCAACGGCGATATCGTGCCGGCCGGCGAACGCTGCGCCTCGACCACCAATCGCAATTTCCGCGGCCGCCAAGGGCGCGGTGCGCGCACACACATAATGTCACCGGCCATGGTCGCCGCCGCGGCGGTCACCGGGCATCTCGCCGATGTGCGGCCCTTGCTGACCGGACGGAAAGTCTAGGAAACCACTGCGTGAAAAAATTCGTCTCACTCACCGCCAAGGCCTGTCCGCTGCCGCAACCCAATCTGAACACCGACCAGATCCTGCCGGCACGCTATCTGAAATGGCCGCGCTCAAGAGGTCTCGGGACGGTGTTGTTTGCAGACTTGCGGCTCAACTCCGCAGGCAAGGAGCGCACGGATTTTCCCCTAAATCAGGCAGCTTGGCGTGGCGCCAAGATTCTCGTCGCTGGGCGCAATTTCGGCGGCGGCTCGTCGCGTGAAGCCGCCGTCTATGCGATCTACGATTACGGCTTTCGCTGCGTGATCGCGCCGTCCTTCGGCGACATATTCGCGCAGAACGCGGTTAAGAACGGACTGCTCACAGCGGTTGTGTCGGAAGGCGATGCCGCGGAACTTGCGGCTGCAGTCGCTGCTGATCCTGGGCGCGACGTTATTGTCGATCTCGAGCAAAGGACAATTCAATGTGGCAACCGAGTCTATAGCTTCTCTATCGATCTGGTCAGTCGCAATCAGCTCCTCAACGGCTGGGACGACGTCGACCTAACCGAAAGTTTTCGCACCCAAATATCTACCTATCGAATCTCCGACCGACTACGAAGACCGTGGGCAAGCCCAGCAAAATCGTAAGCCAGTTTGGGCGCTTTCAATCTGATCGAGCGGTCCAATTCTTAACGAGCCGACACGTAGGTTTCCGTCCTCCTTACTGGTCGCATCGTCGTTTTCGAAACCGCGACTGACTTCCGATAACAGCCATTCTCGGAAGTTATCTCGAAAAGTTGCTAGACCCTACTCCGCCGCCCGGCCGAACGTGAGTTGACGGCCGACCAGTTCGGCGTAAAGGCCGCCGCGCGCCAGCAGCGCGGCATGGTGTCCGCACTCGACCAGACGCCCCGCATCCAGTACCGCGATCGTATCGGCATCGCGTACGGTGGAGAGGCGATGGGCGATGACGATGGTGGTCCGATCGCGCATCAGCGCGGCGAGCGCCTGACGCACCTGGGCTTCGCTGATCGCGTCAAGGTGCGAGGTGGCCTCGTCGAGGATTAGAACTGGAGCATTCTTGAGGAAGGCGCGGGCGATGGCGATACGCTGCCGCTGTCCACCCGAGAGCTGCACGCCGCGCTCGCCGACGCGGGTGTCGAGCCGCGCCGGCAGCGCAGTGACGAAATCGGCAAGCGCCGCGCGCTCGATGGCCTGCATGATCTCAGCCTCGCCGGCGCCGGGTTTCGCCAGCGCCACGTTGGCGCGTAGCGTATCGTTGAACAGATACGTGTCCTGCGCCACCAGCGCGATGCGGCCGTGCAGATCGTCGAGCTTGTATCGGCGCAGATCGCAGCCGTCGAGCGTGATCGCGCCGTGCGTCGGGTCCCAGAAGCGCAGCAGCAGATTGGCAAGCGTGGTCTTGCCCGATCCGGACGGCCCGACGATCGCCAGCGTTGCACCGGCGCGAATGTCGAGGGTGATGCCGGTCAGCGCCGGACGGCCGCTTTGTGGATAGGTGAATCCGACGGATCTCAGGGCGATGGCACCGCCGCGCTGCGAAGCCAGCCCCGGCGCGCCCGGACCGTCGCGCACCATCACGGGCTCCTGGTGCACCGCCCGCAACCGGTGCGCCGAGGCAAATGTATCGGCGAGCTGCCGGCTGACGTGAGCGATCTCCGACACGGGCAGGAAGGCCGAAGTCGCCAGCAAGGTGAGAAGCGGGAGAAACACGCCGTTGAAATGGCCGCCTGCCGCCAGCAGTCCGCCGGTCAGCGCCACGGCCAGCCCGCCAAACGCGGTTGCGGTCTCGAGCTGCACGTCCTGGGCGGAAATATCGCGCAGCACCTTCAGCCTCAGCGCCGCGCACTGGCGCGTCAGCTTCTGAAATTCGTCGCGGCGGCGGCCGACGGCCTGGAACGCTGTGAGCTCGGCGAGGCCCTGAATCGAATCGGCGACGTGGGCGTTGAGCACGCCCAAAGCCTCGCGCGCGGCGGCGCCGAGACGGTCGATGCGCCGGCGCAACAGCACCGGCGCCAGCGCGGCGAACAATAGGAACGGCAGCAGCACCAGCGCCACCGGCCAAGCGAAGACCACGAGCGTGGCGAGCACCGCAGCCGGCACGATGACGGCAACGACCGCCGGCCCCACCGTGTGGGCGTAGAAATATTCGATCGTCTCTACGTCCTGCGTCGCCAGCGCGACTAGGTCGCCGGAGCGCCGCCGCAACAAATAGCCGGGCGCCAGCGCGTCGAGCTTGCGGTAGAGCGCAATGCGCATGTCGGCGAGGAGATAATAGGCCATGCTGTGCGCCTGCCAGGACTCGAACCAGTGCAGAATACCGGCGAGCGGCGCCACGGCGGCGAGGCCGAGCAACGGGGCGCCGTAGGGATGCCCGGTCTTCAACGCGGCGACGATCAGCGCGCTGAACACGGCGACACCGATATAAGCGGCGACGCGGCAGGTTCCGGCGACGATGACCACGGCGAGCCGCCGCCACCATGGCGCGATGAAGCCGAGCAGCGCGCTCGTGGTGCGGCCCCAATCCAGACGCTCGACGCGCAGGATCAACTCATCGGCGCCTCCGCCGCTGCGAAGTTGCGCTGCCGCCTCAGCAATCTCGGCGGGCTCCGCTTGGCCACGCGGCGCGAACGGCAGCACGCCTTCGCCGCGCTCTTGCGCCTGCCCGCCCATCAGCTCCCGGTAGGCGCCGTCGCGTCGCATCAGTTCGACATGCGTGCCGGCCTCGACTACGCGCCCGCGATCGAGCACGAGGATGCGGTCGGCGTCGATCACGCTGGACAGTCGGTGCGCGAGTATGAGCGTGGTGCGCCCAGCCATCAGGCGGTCGAGCGCATTCTGAATGATCGCCTCGTTCTCGGCATCGACCGAAGACAACGCCTCGTCGAGAATGAGGATCGGCGCGTCGCGTAGAAGCGCTCGCGCGATCGCCAGCCGCTGCCGCTGACCGCCCGAAAGCCGCATGCCGCGCTCGCCGATCACTGTTGCGTAGTCCTGCGGCAGCGCGGCAATGAACTCGTGCGCGTTGGCCGCGCGCGCCGCAGCAATCATCTCCGCCCGCGTGGCATCCGGCTTGCCCAGCCGCAGATTGTCCTCAACCGTGCCGTGGAACAGATAGGTGTCCTGGCGCACCAGCGCGATCTGCGCGCGGATCGCCTCAGGATCGAGCGTTTTCAGATCGAGGCCGCCGATCTGCACGCTGCCCGCTTGCGGATCGTAGAGGCGCAATAATAACGCCGCCGTCGTCGACTTGCCGCTGCCGCTTGAGCCGACGATGCCGACGCGCTCGCCGGCACGGACGGAAAACGAAAGCCCGTCGAGCGCCGCGCCGCGCCCGCCCGGATAGGAGAAATGCACCTCGTCGAACGCGATGCTCGGAACAAGCGGCGCCGCGGGCGCGGCGCCGCCCTGCGGCACCGGCGAGCGCGCTTGCAGCAAACCGTTGATGCCGATCGCCGCCGCCTGACCGACCATACCGTCGTGCAGCACGGTGCGGAAATCGCGCAGCGGGCGGAAAATCTCGGTGCCTGACATTAAGACGATGAGCAGCGCCGGCAGCGTCATCAGCCCCTGGGTGAGGCGGTAGACGCCGAGCGCCAGCGCTGCGGCGGCGCCGACGGCGATACCGACGTCGATGATGCCGCGGCTGATCAGATTGGTCGCCAGCATCTTCATGGTGGCGGCTGAGAGCGCCCGCGCCTTATCGGCCAGCACGCGGCCATAGGCGGTGCTCTGGCCGAACGCTTTGAGGGTCGCCAGCCCCTGGATGGCGTCGAGAAATTCGGCGCCGAATGTTTTTAGCGAAGCGCGATGCGCCACGCTGACTTTTGCATTGAGACGGCTGAATGCGGCGGGCAGCACCAGGCACACGAGCGCCGCGCACAGCATCACCGCCGCCACCGGCACGTCCCACCAAGCGATGATGGCGAACATGGCGATGGGCGTGAGCGCGGCAATGGCGAGCTGCGGCACGTACTGGCCGAAAAACGTCTGCAGCTGCTCAACGCCGTCGACCAGCGACAGCATGACACCCCCGGTCCGCTCGCCGGCGAAAAAAGCCGGCCCGAGTTCGGCGACCTTGTCGTAGAGCTTAAGTCGCAACACCTCCTGCACGCGCGCGGCAGTGCGGTGCGCCGCCGTGGTGCGCTCGTGTTCGAGCACGGCGCGCACGAGCACGATCGCCGCGACCGCCACCGCCGGCAGGATGAGCGCCGTCGCCGGCGCGCCGCGGTAGACGAGCGCGATCAGTGAACCAAGTAGGACAAAGCGCGCCACGCCGACGACGGAAGCGAGAAGCCCCATCAGGACGGTGACGGCGATCCGCCACCGCATCCCACGGGTCAATTGCCAGAGCCGAAAGTCGAAGTACAAAGCCGCGTCCTCTCTTTTCCTTTCGACCTTAACTGATTGCTGGAAATCGAGACAGACCCGCAAGCGCCGCGCGAGCTTCAGCCTCTTTGTTTGCCCTCTTGCAATAGCTTCCGACAGAAACCGGCCGTGGGCCGGAAGAGCAAATTCCATCGATGGGCTGTTCGATCAAGTGGCGGCACTGAAGGTCGAAGCAGCGGCTAGCCTCCGATAACGCCTATCGCCAACTGAGGCGGCCTCTAGTTGTCGCTTGATATTCATAGTCCGCGCGTTACATTGGCGCGTTGAACGAACGTTCCTTCGTTCCCCAAACTTGGACTTTGAGCCCCGGCACGCCAGCGCTGGGGCTCTTTATCTTAGGCCACCTCAGTCGGCGGCCTCTTTCATTTCAAACCAAGCGTGCAATGTCGCTTATTGGCCCGTTTCTACCGTTCGCCGCGACGCGGCGATATCTCTGGAGTTGAGGGACAAGCCGACATTGCGCGAACGTCGCAAATCGGTCGTTCGTGACCCACAACGGACTTCGACGTCCCTGATCTAAGGCAGCCAATGGGTCACGCCAGGAGCGAGTGCGGAAACGAGTGGCCTCACGAGATTGACGACCTGTTGGCACGAACCTCTGTGCCTACGCATTAATCTTTTTATTGACGCTCGCGCGTAGCTCTTCTGAGCAGAATCCGAACGCGCGTTTCCGTCAGTCCCTCGCTGGTGATCCCATAGAAGATCGGCAAAGCCAGGAAGATCATCAGTGCAAGCTTCGGCGCATATACCCAGCCGATCACTCCCGCGGCCGCGTAGAGCGCCAACCCGAACACCGCACGATGCCTCTCCTTTGGGAAAAAGGTCGGATCGACATGATCCTCCAGGAGGTACGAGTGGATGCTAAGGACATGGAACAGGAGGAGCCACGCCAGGCACATGACGCCGCCGATGGCGGCATAGAGCGCAACTGCGACCGTGGCGTCGAATGGGTTGCCGTGTTGCAGCGCCGAGGATAACACCGCTGTGGGAAAAGGAATCAGTGCCGAGGCCAACAAACAAAATAGATTAGCGAGATGCAAGCTCCGGTCACAGTAGCGGACGCGGGCGAATACTGCGCGATGATTGAGCCAAATGATGCCGATGTAGAAGAATGACGCCAGGAAGGCGACATAGTTGGGCCACTGCGCCAACAGCTTTTCCAAGAGGTAGCCCGGCTCATGCTCCGGGCGGACGATCTCGGAGACCAACAGCGTGATCGTGATGGCAAAAACGCCGTCGCTGAATGACTCCAGCCGATCGGTATCGGCGAGTCGTACATGCGGCCAGGGCGGAGCGTCCTCCGTGTCGGGGCGACGATTATTCCGCTCTTCAGAGAGGCCCATGGCATTTTCCGTCCGTGGCAGCACTGTGCGGCTGCTTGCGGATTTGGGAATCAAGCTGCGTTGCGAACCTTCGTGATGGTACATAGGGCGGCCCATTCGATTTGCTTCCAGCCGGGCGCTGTGAGCAATCACGCCGTGGAAACCGGTCTGTTGTGAGCCATCCACAGATCGACAGCAGCGAGGACGGCGACGATCAGACCGATGAACAGATGGGCGTACATCGCCTGAGCCACCTCGGCGAACCCGAGCAGCCACGGCGCCAGGATAGCCCATATGCCCAGCGCCATATTTGCCCATTCCTCCCACTCAGTGAGGTTGGCGAGCGCGTCCACTGCGACGAAGGCAACTGCAGCGCCCACTACCCACGCGTTCCAGGCGGCAGCCGTTTGGCCGGTAAAACCCAGCACCCACGGCGCAGATGCCAAGCACGCGCCGAGCACGAAATTCACGACGTCGATCGTTGTCTTTTCCATTCTCCTTTTCGTAGTGCGGCTGAACATGGGATACTCCTATTTTTCGTCAGTTGTGTCAGTGATACTTCCCTCGATGGGGAAGCTGCCGTGACTGCACCGGCATCAGAGGCGATGCCGGTCAAGCCACAATCTTCGTTGGAAGACGGTCCGATTCTGACGGAAGTTTCGGGCTTCTCGCCTTTCTCGGCACCATCGAGCCAGCGCCGCAGGAGCCGCTGGCGGAGTTCAATGAGGTCGAGCTTTTGCGCCGCGATCTCGCGTAACGCGATTACGGGCGGTTGATCGCCGCCGGCCAGGACTCTTGGCTCATCGCCACGCAGAAGCTCGCGCGCCCGCGCGGCGGCGAGCACTACGAGCTCAAAGCGGTTCGGCACAATGCGTTCGCAATCTGTTGTCGTAATCCTTGCCATGGCTGCCTCGCTATGCGGCGCGCGGCACCTCGTTGGGCGCGTACGATATGATGACCGGGGCACGCCGCTCCGGCTCTTGCAAAGCGAGCAGCGCGCACTTCACCTCGTCGAGACGCGAAGGTTCCCTGCCCTCCGGCATCGCCTCGTCGCTTGCGACTTGCAGCAGGTATTCGTCCCAAGCCCAGCGCCTGAGAATTTCGCGCTTGCAATCGACAGACAGGACTGGATCGTGAACCACATCGTTCGGTGATCGAAAGACGGCTGCGGGATTGACGAGCGCACGTTCGAGGTCGGGGATCTCAAATACCTCGCAGCGGCTGTACTGCGCCTGCAGCCACGCGAATGACAGATAACTCGCAAGGATATCCTTAAACGCCTGGCTCTGTTGCGGGTCGTCTTTCCAGGCGTCAAGTGACGACTGCAAAACCCCGCCGCTGCAGCGTTCTTCCACAACATAGGCCAGACCTTGTCGCTGCGCGTAAGCAACCGCGGCCTCGCGGGTCGGGAAAGTTAGCTCGACCTGGCTGAGTGTGTCGTCGCCACCGGTCCACCCCATCAGCGGCTCGATGAAGGGCGCCGTGCGGCGATCAAAGCGTAGCACCCAATTCTTCGTCCGCGCTTTGCCCGAAGTCATGGCAGAGCGCGCCGGACGATAAATGCGGGCGACCGCATCCGAGGGCAAAAGCGAATCGTCAAAAATCGGCCGGTTGTTCATGTTGGCAGCGTCATGACCGCCATTTAGGCCGCGATAATCAATCGGACCGCAGTTTGTGAACTGCGTCTCTTTCCGGACATGCTGCATTGCTTACCTCCCGCAACTGACGAAAGAGGCCGCCGGGGCGTCCTTGCGGGCCGCCCCGACGCCGGCTGCCGTGCCTTCAGTTCTTGCCGTTGATCGCGATGCGCCTGACTTTCGCCTGCGCCTCCGCGCTCTTCGGCATCCTCACCGCCAGAACGCCGTTCTTGAACGAGGCCTCCACCTTGTCCTCCTCGATCTCGGTGCCGATAGGGATCTGCCGCTCGAACCGGCCGTAGAAGCGCTCGCTGAACAGCCGCTCCTTGTCTTCCGTCTCGATCTTCTTTTCGCCTTTGATGGCGAGAACACCGTTCGCCAGCTCGATCTCGACGTCTTTTTCTTCGAGTCCCGGCAGGTCAGCCGTGACCTTCACCTCCTTATCGGTCTCGCTCACCTCAACGTTTGGCCATGCGAGCGTGCGATCGAAGCCGAATGGAGCAAGGTCGAAACCGCGGAAGACATCGTCGAACACGCGGTTCATTTCGCCGTGCAAGGTCAGGAACGGGTTGGCATCCTCGCTACGCCGCACCGTGACGCCGCGACCGCGATTCCATGGGATCAGGTCTCTCACGTTCATAGTCATACCTCCTTCTGACAAAGGGCTGCCGCCGCCCGGCCGAGCCGCGCGCGGGAACCCTGTAGGCCGGCGGTCCTGGGACCGCTTACGCTGCCTGCTGATGCTCGATTTGCTGGTTGTCGTTTCCCGCAACGCCGGACTTGATTTGGATCCGGCGCGGCTTCATTGCCTCCGGCACCTCGCGGACCAGATCGATCTCCAGCAGCCCGTTCTCGAACGAGGCGCGCTTCACCTCGACGTGGTCGGCGAGGTTAAACTGACGCCGAAACGGACGCGCGGAAATCCCCTGATAGAGGTACTGGTGATCACCCTTCTCGGCCTTGCGGCCTTCCACCGTAAGCATGTTCTGCTCCGCGGTGACGGTGACCTCTTCGGGCATGAAGCCGGCAAGCGCCAGCGAGATGCGATAGTTCTCCTCACCGGTTCGCTCGATGTTGTAGGGCGGGTAGTTGTTCTCGCCCGTCAACCGGAGCGAATCGTCGATAAGGTCGAACAGGCGATCGAAACCGACGGTCGATCGCCAGAGAGGGGTTAGGTCGAAGTTTCTCATAGCCACATCCTCCATTGAGCAACATGGATACGAGGGGCGCCCAAAGAGCCGGCGCCCCTTGACTGCGCCGATCCCCGGTCGGGGCGATCAGCGACATCGATTTAGGTGGCCCGCTTTTGGTGTCAAGAGGCGCAGAGATGATCGCGGCCCGGATACGACTTAGTACCAAATTCCGCTTCCCGTCGGCCCCTTCTCCTGGTCGCCGCGGTGCCGATCACGGTGCCCCGGCTGCGACCCTTCGATGCCGCCGTTATCCCCACCGTCGGATTTTTCGTCTAGCTCCTGCAAGGCATCGATCACATCATCGAACGGGACGACGCAGTCGGAGCCGGGTATCTGCCGCAGCGCAGGCGTAGATTCAATGGCGCGGGCATCGGATGCCCATGAGGATAGGATTGCCCGCTTTTCGGCGGTGGTCAAAGTGTCGTCCCGCACGACGTCGCGCGGATGCAGGAAAAAGCGGGTTGGATGAAGGAGCCGTCCGAGCTCGGCCTCGAATGGCTCGGCGGTAGAAACAGGAACGGTCGTCTTAAGGTCGTCGGACATAGCGCTTTCTCCATCTCCCTTCCGTAGGGACTATGGGCCAGGAGGTAGCCACGTAAAGCCCATCGTCCTTCGCATGTAACGATGACTTAGTTCGGCGTCGTCCGTGCGCAAGCGCTGCTAGAAACATGGAGGACGTGAAAACCGATAAAGGGGCGCTGCGTGTCATTGGTAAAGATGAAACGCCCCGCCTCACGACTGGTGTCGAATGCCTCGCGCCATTGATCGGAGAGAAATAGGGCGGTTCGCCATGATCGGCGCGTTGGTTCGACCCTGCAGCGAGCCATGGGACTGGATATCGGCCCCCCTCAACGCGCGGAACCCGCCGGACGCGATCCGATCGACTGCGTCGCCGCGGTCTGGTCACGTCTGACTGTTGAGTGTGGTCGCGTACATTGCTTAATTCTCGCAATTGCGGCTACTTCCGCTTATGGCCCTCAACCGACCTCGCGAAATGTCTCCTGGACGGTCGCTGTTGGGGGTAAAGCGGACAAGACTCTGGACATCGTCTTAGGTCTCACTCTGACCCAACTCGGACCTTGGGCGCGGAAAAATTGTGCGGCGCAAATTGATTGTCGAGCCCCATTTCACTGCCGCAAAATCCCTGCTCTAATCGCATTGCGAGCCATGTCGGTGCCTATGCCGACCGCAAGGGGGCAAGGAAACAAGGGGTAACGTGCAATGGCCAATAGCGAAGCGAAGCTGCTGTATCCAGGACTGGGCGGATTTTACGCGACTATGTCGCCAATCGCCGTGACGTTTGTGCGAGTCGTCGTCGCAGTCATGTTCTTGATGCATGTCTCGGTGAAGTTCAAAATTGGCGCTGCCGCTGTTGCCGCCAATATCTTCGCGAAGAATGGCATCGAGCCGGCACTGATGTGGGCATACTTCATCATGGCCCTTGAGTTGATCGGCGGCATTTGCCTGCTCGTCGGCCTGTTCACGCGCTTCTTCGCAGCGGCGTTCGCCATCGAGATGCTGGTGGCTTTGTTGTTCGTGCACCTGCCGAAGGGCTACGCGGCCGGCGGCGGCGGTTACGAGTATGTGCTGCTCATCGGTGCAGTTTGCTTTGCCATAGCAATTCGCGGCGGGGGGCCCTACTCGATCGACCGGTTTATCGGCAAAGAGCTCTAAGCCTTCGACACTGGAGCGCGCGCAACGGCTTCTGGTTTGTCCGTTCGACCAGCCGGAGTGCCTTACCGTGCGCTGAGGTAACTTGGCGACTTCCGCTTGTGGCCCTTAGCGACAGATATTGCTGCGCAAGCGAATGTCCGCTGTTGGGTGTAGAGCGACCGTGGCACCAGGCGCGCAATGGCTACGCTTTCGCCTCTTCTTGTCGCGCGCACTCAGGCCAAGTCCACGGCGAGCCGCTTCAGATCGGCGAGCGAGCAATAGGCCAGAGCTCCCTGATGAGTGGCACGCAGGACCACGCGGGGCGCTTGGTCCGCTTCGAAAGCTTCTTGCCACCTGGGGGCACACAAGCACCAACGGTCACCTGGCTTCAGGCCTGGAAAGCCGAGTTCCGATAAGGGTGTCGAAAGATCGTTGCCGCGCGATTTGGAAAATTCGAGAAACGCGGCGGTCATCACGGCGCAGACCGTATGGCTACCGATGTCCTCTCTCCCGGTGTTGCAACAACCGTCCCGATAAAACCCTGACATCGGTTTGATCGAGCAGATTTCCAGCGGCTCGCCGAGCACATTGCGAGGTGCAAGCCGACGACCGCCTCCATTGTCCCGATCGTCCCTCAGCATCGTTATCATTCCTGCGGTTGACCACGACGTCGATTTGCCTGTTGCGCAGCAAAAGGCAGAAGAAGGCCGGTTCAAAGCCCCCACTCACTGGCCTTTCAAGTGCTGGAGGAAGTGCAAAACATCCGCGTTGAATTGCTCTGGGTCCTGTAGAAATGCGAAGTGGCTCACCTGAGGTTCAATCAAGAGCCCGCTGTCGGGGATGTGGTCAGCCATGAACAGCGTATTGTCTCGCTTGATCGCCTCGTCGTGATCCGCATCGACGATCCAGGTCGGCACCTTGATGCCGGCAAGATCGTCCGCTGTCCAATTCGGCTGCGTCTCCCACATCTTGGTGATCTGGGCCAGAAACGCATCGTATTCGTTCGGGGTGGGCGAGAGTTTTTCATACTCGTTCCTCGCCCGGGCGATGAACGCGATGAAAACGGGACTCTGATTGACATCCTTGACGCCGCTCGGGTCGGAATTTGCGGCAAACGCAAAAAGTTTCGAAAGCCGCTCAGGGTGGTGGATGGCGATGTCGAGCCCAATAATCGCGCCATCGCTCCAGCCGACCAGCGCAGCCTTGTCGATTTTGAGAAAATCCATGAGCGCGAGCACATCAGAAGCCATAAGGTCGTAACCGTACGGCCGCGCATCGCGCGAGCTGCGGCCGTGGCCGCGGCTGTCCATCACCACAACGCGGTAGTGCGAGGCCAGAGCCGGCACCAGCTCGCCCCAATAATTGGCATTGGCGAGTCCGCCGTGGAGCAGGATAACCGGCGTGCCGCGGCCGAAAGCGGCGTACCAAATCTTGATTCCGTTCACCGTCGCATAGCCGCTCTTCGCGGGCGTCGGTAGGGTCGGTGTTGGCGGCAACGTGAGCCATTGCGGCTCTGCTCGCGCCGCGCCGGCGAACCCGACAAGCAAAAGGCTAAGGACAACGGCGAAGCGTCGCATGGCTTCATCCTCGCTCGGCTCAGGTAGCACACCACATCGCAAGTAAAGATGCGTAGTTTATATTACTATATCACTTGCGGTAGTCGCGGGAGTGTCGCGCTGAGAAACCACCCGGCGAGCAAGCTTTGATCAACTTCTCGTAGAATGCTTGTTATACGAGCAGTTATGATCGCCTGAGCGTTGGAAATGCCTAACAAATCGAACCTGGGGCTGGTCGAGCCGGCGATCGAAAAACGAGCAGTTACCATGATCGGCAAGCATGATCGGCAAGTAAGTAAGAATGTGTCGTCCCAGCACGAGAAACAAACTGATAAGGAAAGTACAATTTCCTTATCAGTTATCTGTGGTGTTCCTTTTTTCGGAACACTGCGCGCAAAATCTTGCCCATGCGTCCATGAGGCGTCGCCGTTTGTCGAATAGATCGCCACGCCTATACGCGGCCTCAGTTTTATTTTCGATCGCATGCGCAAGCACCATTTCGACAACTTCGCGGGGAAAGTTGGTGCATTCAGCGACCCAATCACGGAATGTCGAGCGGAAACCATGCGCCGTGACATCGCCGTGGTTCATGCGACCTAGCGTCATGAGCAGCGCCATGTTGGAGAGGGGGCCGCCAGGCCTCTTCCCCGCAAACACGTAGTCATCTGACGAGCCCTTCATTCTTTTAAGCACGGCGATCGCAGCTGAGGACAGCGGCACCCGATGTTCTCGACGGCTTTTCATGCGCGACGCAGGGACGATCCAGATGGCCCCTTCGAGATCAATTTCGACCCATCGCGCACCAATGATTTCGCCGGTCCGCGCACCGGTAAGGATCAGAAACTCGAGCGCAGCCGCGCTTGCGCCTTCCATTTTCCGGAGATCCTGCATGAACGCGCCGATCTCAGTGTAAGGCAGGGCGGCATGATGTTTTACCGCTCGCACCTTTGATCGCGCTGGTAACAGATGATCAAGATGGCCGCGCCATCGTGCCGGATTTTCGCCCAATCGGTAACCGCGCGTACTTTTGCCCAATCAAGTATCACTTCAATTCGTCCGCGCACCCGACGAGCGGTTTCCGTCTTTACGTTCCAAAGTGGCTCGATCGCCTTCATGATTAGATCAATGTCGACGTCCTGGACGGGAACAGAGCCAAAGACAGGTGACGCGTAGGTAGCGAGCGTGTTCCGCCATTGCTGGCCGTGCTTGTCGTTTCGCCAGGCGACTTCGTGCGCGCTGATGTAAGCCTCAGCACACTTGTCGAATGTCATTGAGCGGGCGGCAGATAGTTTATCGGCGGTCGCTCGTCGGATCTCCTCTTCCTGCCGGTGTGTGAGCGGGTCGTGTCCATCACTTAGGAGTAGACGTGCATCGATCGCTTTTTTCCGCGCATCCGCCAGTCCGACTTTCGTGAAGCTGCCGAAGCCCATTTCGCGCGCCTTACCATTGAGCATGAAGCGAAACGCCCAGCTCTTTGCGCCGCCACGGCCGACGCGGAGATAGAGCCCACCGCCATCGGGGTAGAGTCCCGGTTTGCTCGCGCGGTCGACCGCCAACGCGCTCAGCCTTTTGATATTTTGCGCCATGATTTTCGCTCGATCTGGTCAGTGTCCGCCACACTCACGACCACGTCGGTCGAACCGCTGGTGAGTTCGATGGACACGTTGTCCGCCTAATTCGGATTACCCAAAGTGTCCGCCCAATCCCACACGGTATCCCACAAAGATCGGCTGAATTCCGGCGGCTGAAGCCGAACCAGAACGTATGTCACTATAGCAGAAAAATACAGCAATACCAGCGCTCTATACGGCCGGTGGCGAACGACTACGAACGGGGGCGGAGGAGCCAGCTGGCGGAGGGAGTGGGATTCGAACCCACGATACGGTTTCCCGTATACACGCTTTCCAAGCGTGCGCCTTCAGCCACTCGGCCACCCCTCCGGATCACGGAAGCGAGCGCAATATAGCGGCCGGGTCTTGAGTTACAACCCGCGCCGTCATCGTCCGCAAAGGCCGACGATCCAGCAATCTCAGGGGGATGCGATTTGGGGATAGAGGTCGTCCCAATTAGGGTTCGACTCCTCGATCAACCGAACCCTCCATTTGCGATCACGTGTAGTTGAGCGTGCGGGTGTCCGGCGCAAGCCGGGCCTCTTGCATATGCGCCTTCCCAATCGCTTCCGCCAGCGCACGCATTACTTTACATTAGCGGCATGAATTCGCCGAAAGACGATTATCTCGTCCGCCCCGATCCGCTCGACCCGCGCCTGACCGAGCGAGTCAAAGGCATCGACCAGACCGGCACGCCGATCGAGACCGCGGTGGTAGTCGAGCGCGCGCTCACGATCTTTCTCAATTCGCAGGAGATCGTGACCGCGATGACCATCAACGACCATCCCGAATATCTGGCGCTCGGCTATCTGCTCAACCAGAACATGCTTCTGCCCGACGACACCGTCACCGGCGTCAATTACGACGAGGAATTGTTCGTCGTCGTCGTGCGCACCAAGCGCAAGACCAACTACGAAAAGAAACTCAAGAAAAAGGTGCAGACCTCCGGCTGCGCGCAGGGCACGGCATTCGGCGATCTGATGGAGGCGCTGGAGAATGTCACGCTGCCGGCGGCGGAATTGCGCACCTCCTGGCTCTATACACTGACCCACAAGATCAACACCACGCCGTCGCTCTATCTCGAAGCCGGCGCGATCCACGGCTGTGTGCTCGCAGTCGAAGACCGCCCACTCGTCTACATGGAAGACGTCGGCCGCCACAATGCCGTCGACAAAATCGCCGGCTGGATGTTCAAGAACCATGTCGGCGCAGCCGACAAGATTTTCTACACCACGGGCCGGCTGACCTCGGAGATGGTTATCAAGACGGTGCGCATGGGCATTCCGATCCTGATCTCGCGCTCCGGATTTACCGCCTGGGGCGTCGAGCTGGCGCGCAAGGCGAACTTGACGCTGATCGGCCGCGCCCGCGGCAAGCGCTTTATCGCGCTTTCCGGCGAAGATCGCATCGTATTCGATCAGGACCTCGCTTATGTCGAGGAGGAAAGCAGTAAGCACCGCCGCAAGGCCGCGGTGCATGACGATTGAGCTGAAACGCGCGTGATCATTCCCCCGACTCTCGGCCTGGTGCTCGCCGGGGGCTTGGCGCGCCGCATGGGCGGCGGCGACAAGGCCCGGCTCACCATCGGCGGTACGACCATCTTGCAACGCGTGCTCGCTTGCATTGGCCCGCAATGCGATGGCGTCATCATCAACGCCAACGGCGATCCGGCGCGCTTTGTCGATACCGGCCTGCCCGTGATCGCCGACAGCGTGCCGGATTTTGCCGGCCCGCTCGCCGGTATTCTCGCCGGGCTCGATTGGGCGGCGGAACATGCGCGAAACTGCCAATGGCTCTTGAGCGTGCCGGGCGATTGTCCGTTTCTGCCGCAAAATCTGGTCGCGCGGCTGCATGAAGCACGCCGCGCGGCGGCGACACCGCTGGCCTGCGCGCGATCGGGCGAATGGCGCCATCCCGTGGTTGCGCTCTGGCCGGTCGGCCTGCGCGAGGATCTGCGCCGCGCGCTCCTCGACGACGGCTCGCGCAAGATCGAAATCTGGACCGCGCGGCACGGGGTGGCCATTGCCGATTGGCCGGCGGAGCCGGTCGATCCGTTCTTTAACGTCAATACGCCGGAGGATGCGGCAAAAGCGGCGGAAATTGCCGCGCAACATCCGGATGCCTAACCTAGCAGCGACGCGTAGGAGAGAAAGCCGACCGTCGCGCCCGGCTCGATCGTCGTCACGTCCTCGCCGAGTTCGGCCAGCCCATCGGTTTCTGTGAGCGAGGTAAGAACTCCGGCGCCGTCCTGCTCGTATTTGATCGCCTCGATCGCGCCGTCAGCGGCCGCGCGCAAGGCGACCCGCACATATTCGCGCCGCCCTTTGCGTTTCTTGTAGGAAAACGTGGCCCGTGCCGGCATGGCGACGAGCGGCTCGGGCAAGGCGCCGGAAAGCCGCAGCAGCAATGGCCGCACCACGCGCACGAAGGTAACGAAAACCGCCACCGGATTTCCCGGCAGACCGACGAAGGCCGCGCTGGCGCTGCGATTGGCGGCTGGTATCACGGCCATGGCGACCGGCCGGCCGGGCTTTATCGCGACGCGCCAAAACACCAGCCGGCCGATGCTTTCGACGGCGTTGCGCACATGATCGGCTTCGCCGGCCGATATGCCGCCCGAGGTCAGCACCAGATCGTGATCGGCGGCCGCGGCGGCGAGCGCGCGCTTGAGCTCGTTCGGATCGTCGCTGAGGATGCCGAGATCGGTGATCTCGGCGTTAAAGCGCGCAAGCAATCCCGACAGCAGATAGCGGTTGGAATCGTACAGCGCGGCGCGCGGTAGCGCGGCGCCCGGCTCGACGATCTCGTCACCGGTCGAGAACAGCGCGATCCGCACCCGACGGCGCACGTTAAGCTTGGTGAGACCGAGCGCGGCGGCGAGCGCCACGTGCTGCACGGCAAGACGCCGGCCGGCCGGTAAGGCGATGGCCCCTGCCCGCATGTCCTCGCCGGCAAGCCGGCGGTTGGCGCCGCGTTTCAAGCCCGGCGGCACGACGACGCAATCGCCGTCGACGCGGCAGTCCTCCTGCATGAACACGGTATCGGCGCCCGCCGGCATCGGCGCGCCGGTAAAGATGCGGATCGCCTCGCCAGAGTTCACCGCATGCGCGGCAGCATGACCAGCGGTGACGCGATCGACGATGGTAAGCCGCCTCTCGCCGTCGGCAGCAAGATCGTCGCCGCGCACCGCATAGCCATCGACGGCGGAATTATCGAACGGCGGGACATTGACCGGCGCGACGACGTCTTCCGCCAGCACCCGGCCTAACGCTTCGCGCAAGGGCACGGCCTCACAGCCGTCGACCGGCGCGACCCGTTCCGCAATCAGGCGCTCGGCCTCGGCGACCGGCAGCAGCGGGCCGTCGAAGGCAAAGCAATCGTCGCGCAGCTGCGCCATCACACTTTTTTCCGCGACGGCTCGATTTGTTCCAGCGGCAATGCCTCGGCCTGCAAGACATTGGCGATCGATTCAATATCGTCGAGCATCACGACCGGTACCTGTGCCTGCGGCAATGGTGCGTCGGTGGCGATGGCGACGATGCAATCATCGTCGGGATGCAACAGCGGCTTGCCGACGGCGGCGCGATAAACTTCAAGCTTCGGGTGCGCGTGCCGCTTGAAGCCTTCGACGATGACGATATCCGCCGGGCTTAGCTTCGCCAGCATGTCGGCGAGCGGCGGCTCGGCTTCTTGCTCCGGTCCTTGGCCCAATTCGTGGACGATGGCCCAGCGCCGGCTCGATACGATGGCGACTTCGCTGGCGCCGGCCTGCCGATGCAGCCAGGAATCCTTGCCCGGCTGATCGGTGTCGAAATCATGATGCGCATGCTTGACGGTCGCGACTTTCAGCCCGCGACGGACCAGCACTGGGATCACCTTGGTGACCAGCGTGGTTTTGCCGGAACCGCTCCAGCCCGCGAGACCGATGATGCGCATGAGTTACATTATATGGGTCATTCCGCAGCCGGTTCCATGCCGAGAGCACGGATGCGGGCGCAGGTCGTTTCATCGCGCAGGGCTGCAAGGAAGGCCTGCACCGCCGGCCGCTCGCGGCGCGCCTCGACCAGCAAAAAATCATAATGCTCCGGCGCGATCGGCAGAAACGAAAGACCGTACATCCGCGCCACCGGCTCGATCGCCACGCCCCAATCCGCCCGGTTTTGCGCGATGGCTGCGGCGACGGCGTTGTGCGAGCGCGGCTGATTGGCGTAACCGGATGGCCGCGCGCCGCGCAGTAAGCCGTCGATCAAGACGCGCGTACCGGACCCGGCATTGCGATTGACCATCAGGATGGTCGGATCGGCGAGCGCCGTTTTGAGCGCGGCGTCGGCCGCGCCGCCCTCGAACCGCGCGTCGCCCGGGCGAAACAGGAAACCCTGCATCCGCCGCCAGCCCGGCACCAGCGCCAGACCGGGCGCGAGGAGATGCTTGTTGTAGATGCCGGTCGCCGGATCGACGAGGTGCACCGGCGCCAGATCGCATTCGCCTCGGCTTGCCGCATTGACGCCGCCGATGCTGCCGACGACGATGGTGCGCGCGCTAAAGCTGCGTTCGGCGAGCGCCCCGACCACGACATCGAGCGCGATATCGTGGCTGCCCATAATGACGAGATCTGGCGCGCGCTCGCTTTCGCCGATCAACGTGACTTCGGCGGTTGAATCGGCATCGAGCGCCGAGGCAAGCGCGTCGATCGCCAAAAATCCGTCGGCCTGTGAGAATGCGGTGACCGCGCCAGAGCCTTTGCCGGTCGGAAAGGCGATCGGACCGTCGCCGCCGGCGACCAGCGAGACGAGCACGAATTCCTCGCGGCCGAGTTCGGACGCGATCCGCACCGGCACGCGCGCGGTGACAGTTTTCGCTGCTTCGGGCGAAAGTCCCGCACGAGCCCGGATGAGCGGCGCGACGAAGGCGTGAAAGGTGAAAATCGCCGAGGTCGGAAAGCCCGGCAGCACGATCAGCGGTTTGTCGCCGATGACCGCGAGGCACAGCGGCTTGCCGGGTTTCAACGCCACGCCGTGAACGAGGATGCCGGGCGGACCGAGCCGCGCCACGATGCGATGCGACAGATCGCCCGCGCCCTTCGACGTGCCGCCGGAGAGCACGACGATATCGCAGGAATCGAGCGCCTTGCGCATGGCCGCTTCGAGCGCAGTTTCTTCGTCCGGGAAGGCGCCGAACGGCACCGCCTCGCCGCCGGCTTCGACAATTGCCGCGGCAAGGATGGCGCCGTTGCTGTCATAGACGCCGCCCGGCCGGAGCGGCCGGCCTGGCTCGACCAGCTCATCGCCGGTCGACAGCACCGCGACGCGCGGGCGCCGCACGACTTCGACCGCCGGCAAACCGCAAGCCGCCAACATGCCGATCTCGCGCGAACCGATCTGCGTGCCGCGGCGTAGCAAAGTTTCGCCACGCGCGATATCGGAGCCGGCATAGGAGATGAACTGGCCGCTCGCCGCCGCGCGGCGCAGATCGATCGCGGGCGCGGTGTCGTGCTCAATCAGCTCGGTTTGCTCGATCATCACCACCGCATCGGCGCCGCGCGGGATAACCCCGCCGGTGGCGATCGCGGTTGCGGTGTCTCGCATCACTTCGAGTTCGGGCTCGACGCCGCAGGCAATGACCTCGGCATTGAGCATCAGCTGCTTCGGTGAAACGTCGCTGGCGCCGATCGTATCGGCCGCGCGCACGGCAACGCCGTCGACATTGGCGCGGTCGAACGGCGGCGCATCGACCGGCGCAATGACGCCGGCCGCAAGCACGCGGCCGAGCGCAGCGGCGAGGCTCACGGAGACAGCGGCAAGCGCCGAGCGGTCGGTGCTGGCTTCAAAGCGCCGGCGCGCCTCCGCCGCGGAAACCACTTCGAGGAATTGCTCCTGCCGTGCGGCGCGCCGCACCGCATCGAGGATCGCCGCGCCGCGCGGATTCTGTTGTTGTTTTATGGCCATGTTCTCACGGCGACTTGGGCGCCCGCTGGAAAACCTTCGCTGTCGGCGGGAACGACGATCCAGCCGTCGCTGCGCGCCAGCGCTGTCAATGACAGATAGCCGGATGCAAGCGGCTCCGCCATGCCGCCGGCACAGCTCACGGGAATGAGATCCGTCATGCCGATGGTCGACGTCACTTTGCGCTTGAGCGGAACGACCGTCGGTGCGTCCGGCACGCTGCCGCCGGCCAGTTTCGCAACGAGATGACGCCCGATCAGGAGCCAAAGCGCCAGGGCGGCGTCGATGCGGCCGGGTATCAGCAGCACCGGCCGCTCACCGGCAAAGCCGAAGGCCGCCGTTTCGCCGGGCGCAGTGGCAATGCCGTGCGTCTCGACGCGGCCGAGCCGCGCCAACGTTTGCACGGCAGTGTCGAGTCGTCCGCTGCCGGTGCCGCCGACTGCGATGATGGCATCGTTATTCTTATCGGCGACCGCGACATCAAGAGTGATGTCAGGGCTGCTGGGCACTTTGGCGCCAGCATCGAAGACCGCGCGAATAAGAATCCCAAGCACCGCATGGAGGGGGCTTGTGCCCGGCTCACTGCCAAGGATAACGGCTATGCACGGCTCCCGAACGAGTGCGCTGTTAATTCCGGCTGCACGCATAGCGGCCACGTCGACGGACCTCATTCTTTCGCCAGCTCGGCGCATGAGTGCGTGCGGCGCCGTATCGCCGCCCGCCGGCAATACGCCCTCGCCCGCCGTGATCGGTGCCACAGCCTCGGCGTGTGCGCCGCGGAGCACTACGGCATCGAACGGTAACACGGCATCTGCACCGCTCGGCAGCACCTGCCCGACATCGATGCGGCAAGCGGGCAGCGGCAGGGGCACCGGCGCATAGGAACTGGCATCGGCGATCGCTGCTGCCTCGACGGCAAAGCCGTCGCGCAACGCGATCGGATATTCGGGACACTGCAATGACGCGACATCTTCAGCCAGCGTGTATCCATAGGTAGTGGCTATTGGCGATCTTTGCGGTCTTACGACCCCAACCTGCGCATCAATGAGTTCAAGAACCGCCTTGAGCGGCGTCAACCGTGCAATGCGTTGGATGCCGGAATGCTGGTTGCTGGAATCCTGAATCATCGCCGCTATGATAAGGACGTTTCCCTGGTTCTACGACTCACATGAGATGACGGAAAAGACCCTCAATCTGCGCGGCCTCAAATGCCCGCTGCCGGCGCTGCGCACCAAAAAGGCGCTGGGCCAGGCGCAGCGCGGCGACGTCCTGATCGTGGAATGCACCGACCCGCTCGCCGGCATCGACATTCCGAATCTGCTCAATCAGACCGGCGACACGCTGGAAGACACGCGCAAGGACAAGAAGCTCCTGACGTTCCGGATAAGGAAGAAGTGATGAGAACACCCCGCCCCCCGATAGCGGGGAGGGGGACCGCGCTCTTGCGCGGTGGGAGGGGCGCGGGCTCCGACGATATTTCTGCCCCGACAACGAAGCGCCGAGTCAGAGGCCCCTCTCCCGCTTCCGCCTACGCGCTCCGCGCTTCGGCGGACTCAAACCCGCCGTCGCTCGCGGAGCGAGCGAAGGCGGGTCGCGGGGGCGGATGCAACACGATTCCGTTCCCGCGCCGCATGTGCGCGCGAGTGTTGTCAAACAGCGATGTCACTGTCCTCGTCACCACCGGGCCTGACCCGGTGGTCCATGCTGAATTGCAGCGACGAAGCAGAGCGGAAAGTCTGAATCAGCCTCTTCGCCGCATGGATTGCCGGATCAAGTCCGGCAATGATGAAGTAAGGAATAAGGGAAGCGGAACGCCGGCAAACGCGGGTAACACCTCCCGCACGCAAACACGGCGCGCCGGTCGCGCCACGGAGAAGGCGGCTTGCGCCGCCCTTCCGCTCTCGGGCGCGCTCGCCTGCCGGCGTTCCACCACGGCTCTCGCCAAGGGGACTTACGTCACCCAAGGCGCAACCCAGGCCATGCTTCCTGGGACTTGGTCTGAACGGGCGTTACCCGTCTTCGCCTGTCCCAGTCCAGTGAGCACCTCACGCGCCGATCGTAGTATCGGCAGGCATGATGCCCGGGCCGCCCGGAGGCGGAGCTGATGAGGCCCCGCCCGCAGGCACCGCACTCGCCCCTGCCGCCCGGCATCACCCGGACAGCGTCCCTTAGGGCGAGATTTGATTCGCACCGGAATGCAGCCTAATCGGTGACCGATGTCAATGGAAATGTGACGAGGCAATTCCCGTCATCCTGAGGTGCGAGCGCAGCGAGCCTCGAAGCATGCGGCCGAGGCGTCACGGGCCGCACCCTTCGAGGCGCGCCTTTGGCGCGCACCTCAGGGTGACGGAATATTTCTTTACTCCGCCGCCACGCGGTGCGCGGCGACGCCCCGCGCTTTCACCACCACCTTGATCGCATCGTCGACGCGGTCCTTGGCGTAGCGGATCGCGGTCGGCAGGTCGTCGAGCGCGAAGGTGTGGGTGTGGATTTTGGTGGCGTCGAAGCGCTTTTTCGACATGAAGGCTTCGGCGCGATGGGTGGCGCTCTTGCCCTCGCCGCGGATGCCGTAGAGATAAATATTGTTGCGCACGATATGGGCGACGTCGACCGGCGTCTCGGCATGCGGAAACGCTGCGAGGCAGACTTTGCCGCCGCGATTGACCATGCGGATGGCTTCGTTGACCGCGTTCGGCGCGCCGGAGCATTCGACCACGTAATCGACGCCCTTGCCGCCGTTGAACCGCTTGACCGCGGCGACGGCGTCTTCGTTGCGGACATTGACGACATGATCGGCGCCGAGCTCCTTGCCGATCTTGAGCCGGTTGTCGCGGGTGCCGGTGAGAATGACCGGCTGCGCGCCGAGCGCCTTCGCCACCGCGACGCCGAGCAGCCCGATCGGGCCGGGACCGGTGACGACCACGCTTTCGCCGGCGACGAGACCGCCAAGCTCGGTGAGCCCATACATCGCGGTGCCGGCGGTGACGACCAACGTCGCTTCTTCGTCCGACATGGCGTCGGGAATGGCGACCAGCGTGTTGATATTGTTGACCTGATATTCGCAAAAACCGCCGTCGGTGGTGAAGCCGTTGGCGCGATGGCCTTTATCGACGTCGCCGTAATTGAGCCCGTAGTTGTGGCACGAGGTGTACATACCCTCGCGGCAGCGTTTGCACTGGCCGCAGCCGGCATGGATCTCGACCGTGATGCGCTGGCCGATCTTGTATTCGTCGACGCCAGGGCCGAGCGCCGCCACGGTGCCCATATATTCGTGGCCGGGCGTGAAATTCTTGTTGAACGGCATGCCGCCCTGGATCGAGGCCGGCGGACCGTGATCGATGATTTCGAGATCGGTGGCGCAGATCGCGACCGCGTCGATGCGCACCAACACCTCAGCGCGTTTCGGCACCGGCACCGGCTTTTCGCTGAGCTTCAACTCGCCGGGATTGCCCAGGACCCAGGCTTTCATCTTGTCGGGAACCGGGAAATCCGGGCTCGTTTTCACGCCGGGGCCTGAATACATCGGTGTTTCCTCTTGCTCACTTTCCCGGTCACTTTTTTGGCCACTTCCGTTCGGCCGGAATATTGCGCGTATCCGGGGCTTATAGTCGGTTTTGCCGGTGAACAAAACCAGCTGTCGCGGCGTGGCAACCCCCGATATGCTTGGAGACGCTGCTCATGCAAAATCGCGGCGAAGATGGACCATGATGGATCTCCTGTTCAACGGTGTC
Source organism: uncultured Alphaproteobacteria bacterium (assembly GCA_963780925.1). Lineage (GTDB taxonomy): Bacteria > Pseudomonadota > Alphaproteobacteria > Rhizobiales > Xanthobacteraceae > BOG-931. The sequence goes on from CAWAEV010000023.1 coordinate 117,075, forward strand.
GGATGGACCGACATCGCACTCACCCTGAACCGGATCGCGGTTGGCTCATTCTTTATGCATTCGGGATATCACAAGCTGTTCAACGCAGAGCGCCACCGTACATTCGTCGATGAACTCAAAGCGCTCGGCGTTCCAGCAGTGGGCTTCAATCAATGGTGGGTGCCGTCGGTCGAGTTCAGTGCCGGCGCCGCCGTCCTTATCGGGCTGTTGGCGCCGCTCGCCGCGCTTGGCCTGCTTGTCATCATCCTCGTCGCCATCGCCACGTCCGGGCGGCAGCGAAGCAATCTCTACAAGCCGATCGATGAAGGAGATCGCATCGACGATTGGCTGTATTTACCGGAGACACTTTATGCCTTTATGTTGATCATAATCGTCTCGGCCGGCGCCGGGCCGTACAGCCTCGATGCCTTGATCCTGGGCCTGATGAATAAGCACGCCGCGTGATGCCGCGTCCTCATCGGTTATTTTCTTCCGATGCCGCAGCAAGCCGGCAAACCGCCGCCATAATGAGGGTCCGCCGTGATTGTCACGACGTTTCCGAGACCGGTACGCGTTATCGAGCACACCTTGATACCGTTAAAAGACGGCACAAAGCTCGCGGCCCGCATCTGGTTGCCGGAGGATGCCGAGCAGAACCCGGTTCCTGCGATCCTGGAGTACCTCCCCTATCGCAAGCGTGACGGGACTTACGAGCGGGACGCGCTGACTCATCCCTATCTCGCTGGGCACGGCTACGCCGGCGTTCGCGTCGACCTTCGCGGCAGCGGCGAATCGACGGGGTTGTTGTTCGACGAGTACGCCAAGCAGGAACAAGACGATGGCGTGGAGGTGATCGCCTGGCTGGCAGCTCAGCCCTGGTGCAATGGCGCCGTTGGGATGATGGGAATTTCCTGGGGCGGGTTCAACGGACTTCAAATTGCGGCGTGCCGTCCCCCGGCACTCAAAGCCATCGTAACGATTTGCTCAACCGACGATCGCTACGCCGACGACGCCCATTACATGGGCGGTACGTTTCTGACCAAGGCCGGACTTGAATGGGCCTTTTTCTTTTTCAGCTTGATGTGCCTGCCGCCCGATCCGGCGCTGGTCGGCGATGACTGGCGGGCGATGTGGCTGGAGCGCCTGGCGAACATACCGCTGTTCCAGGACAATTGGCTGCGGCACCAGCGGCGCGATGCATATTGGAAGCACGGCTCGGTATGCGAGGACTACGCAGCGATCCAATGCCCGGTCTATGCCGTCGGCGGTTGGACCGATGGTTATAAGAATGCAATCCCGCGCCTCCTCGAGCGACTGAAGGTGCCCCGCAAGGGTCTCATCGGGCCATGGGCACACGCCTATCCGCACTTTGCGTTTCCCGGCCCACAGATCGGATTCCTCCAGGAAATCCTGCGTTGGTGGGATCATTGGCTCAAGGGCATCGATACCGGCGTGATGGATGAGCCGATGCTGCGGGCGTGGATGACGGAAAGCGTGAAACCGGCGAACCACCACGACACCTTGCCGGGCCGGTGGATTGCCGAACCTTCATGGCCGCCGCCGGGAATAATTCCGCGGCGGCTGTTCTTGACCGATGCGGGGCTGCGAGACGCCGCGGCGCCGTTGACGGCTCACGCCGTATGCTCACCGCAGACGGTTGGTCAGCATTCGGGCGAATGGGTTCCATTCGGCCGCGGACGAGATCAGGCCGGCGACCAGCAAGACGATGACGCACGCTCCCTGGTTTTCGAGACGATGCCGCTCGATGCGCCGATCGAGATCCTCGGCGCCCCGATCGTCACGCTCGATGTCGCATCCGACCGGCCGATTGCCAATCTGGTCGTTCGGTTATGCGAAGTGCACCCGACCGGCAAGTCGCTGCGTGTCAGCTATGGTGTGCTCAACCTCACGCACCGCGAGAGCCACGAACAGCCCGCCTTGCTGGCGCCAGGTGAGCGCACGCGCGTGCGCATAAAGCTCAACGGTGCCGGCTCGGTATTTCCAGCCGGGCACAAAGTGAGGCTTGCGATATCCACGGCTTATTGGCCGATGATCTGGCCCAGTCCGGAGACGGCGACGCTGCAGATCTTTGCCGGCACGCTCGATCTGCCGCAACGCCCGCCCAACGACGCCGATGCCAAGCTCGCGCCTTTTGCCGAACCGGAGACGGCGCCGCCCGAGAAGCCGACCATCTTGCATCGCGATGGTATGCGGATCGAACGTATCGACCGTATCGGGCTGGAATTGGGCACACAATGGAATCCGCAGTATCATGTCGAGGAGAACGATCCGCTCAGCGCCGTTGCCGAACTGCACAATATCCAGACTGTGTCGCGAGACGCATGGCAAATCCGGGTCGAGATGCAGCTGCGGCTGTCAGCCACGGGCGATGCCTTCCTGCTGCAGGGAAGTTTGCGCGCCTGGGAAGGCACGAACGAAGTGTGTCATCGCGACTGGGACCGCTCTATTCCTCGAGATTTCTCATGATGCGGGCTTCGTGACGGGAGCGGGGGCAGCGCCATGATAAACGGCATCAACGATGAGCTCATTCTTGCGGCGCGGCTTCTTCTCACGGCGCTATGTCTGATTTTCGGCTGGCGAAAGCTGCGGGACTTTTCCGGCACCGTCAGTCAGATGGTGCAGCTTCGCGTTCCGACGCCGGTCCTGGCTGCGGTCGTAGCAACGTTCATGGAGCTTCCGGTTGCGTTTGCGGTCGCTGTCGGCGCGTTCACGCGTCCTGCGGCTTTGCTTATGGCTTTATACTCGCTGGGAACGGCGCTTATCGGGCATCGCTATTGGACGGTAAAAGGCGCGGATTACGTCGACAGCCTGGATGGCTTTTACAAAGACCTTAGCATCATGGGAGGCTTCTTGCTGTTGTCCATTACTGGCGGAGGACAATATTCGATCGATGCATTGTTCGGCATCGCCGCGCCATAACCTGAGGTCTTGGAAACCCGCCTTGTGGTTACAGCCGCCTCGACGTTGCTGCGCGGCGTGTGGAACAAGGCACCGATGGCCAGACGGAATGTTTGGCCGAGAATGCAAGAATAAGGCTGGCGATCTCGTCGTTCTTCTCGTCCAAGGCGAAATGGCCGGCGTCGAGCAGGTGGATTTCGCCATCCGGCAGATCGCGCTTGAACGCTTCGCCGCCGGGCGCGATGAACGAGGGATCGTTGCGCCCCCAGACCACCAGAGTCGGCGGCTTGCGCGCACGCAGCCAAGCTTGCCATGCCGGATAGGAGGCAACATTCGTCCGGTAGTCGTACAGCAGATCGGCCTGGATTTCGCGTTGGCCGGGTTTCGACAGGTGGGCGTACTCGTCAGTCCAGGTGTCCGGGTTATAACGTTCGGGGTGCGAGGTGCCGAGCGTGTGACGCTGTTCGGTCGCCGCGAGCGACACGAATGCATCGAACACTTGAGGGTGCGCTTTCGGATCGGCCCAATATTGCGCAATGCCGGCCCACTTGACGCCGAGGCCTTCCTTATAAACGTTGGCATTCTGGATGATAAGCGCCTCCACCCGCTCCGGATGCGCCGACATGATGCGAAAGCCTACCGGCCCGCCATAGTCATGAAGGAAGAAGGTGTATTTGTTGATCTTGAGTTGCTCGAGAAGAGCGTTGGTCGTCTTGGCCAAATTGTCGAAGGTGTACACATACGACGACGGTGGCGGGGCGTCACTCTGACCGAATCCCGGAAAATCGGGCGCTATCAGATGATAGCGTGTTGCGAGCAAGGGGATGAGCGTATCGAACTCGCGCGACGACGAGGGAAACCCGTGCAGAAGCACGATCGTCGGCGCGTCCTTCGGCCCAGCTTCGCGATAGAATACTCCGACGCCATCAACCGTAACGCGTTGATAGGTCGTTGTCGCGGACGTCAACTCCAGCGTGTTGGCCGCGCGTTCAGTCATTCCGTTGGATCTCTGTCCTTCTTCTTCTGTCGTCATTGAACCCATCACTCGGGGAGACGTAGAAATTGCCTGCAGCCTCGACAAGGCCCCGGGTTTCAAATTGTTGCACAAGAAAACAGCGTCATGGGAACCAGCTGCCTGACGGCGAGCGTCCGTTCTTTCCGGAACGGTAAGTCACAGTTCATTGCTAGGACACACTGCCCGACGTATTCTGGCGAAGGGCGAAAAACCATAGCCGAATTGGAGTCGTCTATGAGCCAAGTACAAGTCGGGCAGAAAACCTATCAGATGCCGCCCCAGGACGGCATTACCGTCGCACACTTTATCACCGTCGCCGATATCGAGCGATCGCTTCGATTTTACGAAACGGTCTTCGGTAGTCGCATCCTCAGCAGAGGCGACAGCGAGGGCGCGCCGGGCTACCTCCAGCTCGCGAACATGTGGCTCATCGTCAATGTCGGGGGCGGTCCGACACCCGACAAGCCATCGACAACGCTCAGCGTTCCCGCCGATCCCGATTTAGTCAGCAGCTTTATGAATATCCGCGTTGCGGACATTCACGCGTGTTATGAACTATGGAAAAGTCGAGGCGCCGAGTTCATCACGGAGCCCAAGCCCAAATACGGCGAGACGCGCTGCTACATTCGCGATCCTGATGGTTACATTATAGAAGTTGGGCAAAGTAACCCGGGCGTCACTTACGGCTAAACGCGCGACACACAAACGCATCTGCGGTGACCGCGTGCACTCCGGCGACGTGAGGCCGCGGAGGACGATCGTCATCGGTCGGCAAGGGCGCCCAGGTCGTGCGTCCAAGTCAAGTCGAGAGGAGTCTATGAAGTCCGAGAGGGACGGTATCAACCCAGCGGCCAAACCAAGCGGAACAGGTTGCGTCGAGTGCTCGGCTGTGGGCGGATGGTGGTTGCATCTTCGCCGATGCGCCGAATGCTATCACATCGGCTGCTGTGACAGTTCACCAAATCAGCATGCATCGAAACACGCCGCTGCGGGTCACCCGATAATCGCGAGCTTCGAGCCGGGTGAGCGGTGGTTTTACGACTATCGTACAGAGCAATTTTTCGACGGCCCAAAGCTTCACGCTCCTCACTCGCGCCCGTTGGATCAACCGGCGCCCGGACCGGCCGGAGCGGTGCCATCGAACTGGAAAACGCTGCTTCACGAATAGGGTGCGACTTTCTGGTTCTGGTCTCGGCGTCACCAGACCTCATCGACCAATTCACGCCGGCTCGCCGGCGGCATCGCGGTCGAGGTCGACGTAAATATCGTCGCCTTGCAGCACCACTTTATAAGTGCGTAGCGCCACGGAGCACGGCGGCGCTTTCACCTCCCCGGTCGGCACGTGGAAAGCGCCGAAATGCACGCAGCACTCGATGACGTCGCCTTCCAACAGGCCGTCAGCGAGGCTCGCCGCGGCATGGGTGCACTCGTCGTCAGTGACGTAGAAAACGCCGCCGATATTGTAGACCGCGAGCCGGTTGTCGCCAACCTCGAACGCCTTCACCGTCTCCGGCGCGATGTCGGCTTGCGCGCAAACTCGAACGACGTTGTCCGCCATATTACTCGCCATGCTTCTAGAGCCATGTTTCCAGACATGCCCTCCCCTTTCCGCGCCTGTTATATAGTCGTTTGCTGTAACCGGGAAAGCATAAGGGCGGAAGCGCGATGCAGGTTTTGGTGATCGGCGCCGGGGTGGTCGGGTTGGCGATCGCGCGCACCGCGGCACTCGGCGGCCACGACGTGACCGTGGCTGAGGCGACCGGCGGCATCGCCAATGGCGTGTCCTCGCGCAACAGCGAAGTGATCCATGCCGGGCTGTATTATCCGACCGACACGCTGCGCGCGATCCACTGCGTGCGCGGCCGGCGCATGCTCTACGCGTTTTGCGTTTCCCACGGAGTTCCCCACCGCAAATGTGGCAAGCTCGTCGTCGCCACCAACGAGGCGGAGCTGGCCAAGGTCGAAACCATCTTGGCGCAGGCGCAGAAAAACGGCGTCGAAGGCGTCGAGATGGTCGGCGGCAATGCGGCCCGCGCCATGGAGGCGGAGCTGTCCTGCATGGGCGCGTTGTGGTCGCCGGAAACCGGCATCGTCGACAGCCACGCATTTATGCGCTCGCTGTGGGGCGAGCTGGAAGATCGCGGCGGCATGATCGCGTTCGAGACGCCGGTCGAGCGGATGAGCTTCAAAGCGGCGCAGTGGCAGGTGGAATTCGGCGGCCGCGATCCCGGCGCTGTCCAATTTGACGCGGTGGTCAACGCGGCCGGACTTGGCGCGCAAAACCTGGCGCGCCGCATCGACGGCTATCCCGCCGAACAGGTGCCGCGGCTCGTCCTCGGCAAAGGCAATTATTTCGGCTTCGCCGGGCGGCCGGTGTTTTCGCGGTTGATCTATCCGACGCCGATCGACGGCGGGCTCGGCGTCCACGTCACGCTTGACCTCGCCGGACGCATGCGGTTCGGCCCGGACGTCGAGTGGATCGCGAAGGAGAATTACGCCGTCGATCCGCGCCGCGCCGAGAGCTTTTACGCCCGCATCCGCACTTATTGGCCGGGCCTGCCCGACAATTCGCTGGTACCGGATTATGCGGGCATCAGACCGAAGCTCTCCGGACCGGGCGAAGGCCAGGCCGACTTTTTGATTGCAGGCCCCGCTGATCACGGCATGCCGCGGCTCGTCAATCTGTTCGGCATCGAGTCGCCGGGACTGACGTCGTCGCTGTCGTTGGCCAAAGCGGTGGTGAAATATTTGGCCTGACCGGGCCGTGAGCTCATAAAAGCGTCCGGTCGGACGGCTTGCGATGTCCGCTATGCGCTGAAAGCGACCGACAGCCGTTTCAAGGGCGCATATCGCGCTGGGCCACTAACGGGCAGGTTGTAAGTCCGGTACCTCCGATTACGTCGCCGCCTCCTTAGGCGGGCATAACAAGAGGCTTTCCCTTTTCGACAACCAAGGTTGAACAAGCCTTCGCGTCCTTGTCGCCGACTTTCACGCTATGAACCGTATTCGGCGGCACTTGAAACGCTTCCCCGGCGTGAACAACACGACTTGGTTGGTGATCCACGATGAGTTCGGCATGGCCTTCCACCACGTAAGTCGTTTTGATGCCTGGATGACTGTGCCGTCCGACCACGGTTCCGGCGGCAACCTTCAATTCGACGATGACGGTCGCATAGCCTGGCATCGGGCCGTCCATCTGTTGCAGGACCTTGAGAGATACTCCCGGCATAGGCGTGGCGCTCATATTCCAACCCCTTCATCGCGAACAGGTCGAAGATGAACTTAGCAAACAATGACCAATGCCGATAAGGGTGGATTAGGCCGGTTTGGGTCATTCGCGACTTGATCGAACCCCCAGTAGGTCGGGCGAGTGGCGGTATGCTCGGAAAGCGGAAGTAAATTTGCCACCGGTTATCGCGCGATCTGACCGCGCATAGTGGCGCCGAGGTTTATTGGCGACGCCGGCTGCGGCCTGATCCCGGGATTCGCGTCCGCGAGCGTTTCTCCGCTCCGCCGGGGGGCGGCGGCAACGTGCGAGGTGACCGAGTTCAGCTCGGTGGCAATGCTTGCAGGGTCGACCGGAGTGAAGGCGTCGGCCTGGCCGGGCTTACCGGTATAGGCCATCAGGCCGTTTTTGGCCGAAACAATGTCGCCGGGACGCAGCGTCGGATCGCTCGACAGATCGAACGGCGCCAGCCCGCGCGTATTCCTGCCGTTGCAGGTGCAATTGGCGACCAATTGCTGGCGGTAGATGAATGCGGTGTCGAGGTCGGCGTAGCGCGCGCCGTCCTTGGCAACCGCGCCGCCGATTTCGTTGCCATAGAATACCTTGGTCTTGCTGGCCGGGCACATCGCCCGGCAGGTCTCGACCGGAGTTGCATTGGTCAGGTGCTCGAGCGGGAAATGCTGGCCGTCGCACAGCCGCACGCAATAGGCGACGACGCGGCCGGTGCTGCCGCCGCCTTGGCGCACGCTTTCCGGACCCAACGGCGCCGGCGCGACGCGACCGAGCGCCGGCGGCGGCGGCTCGGCATAGGATTGCGGCTGCGGAGGCGGCGGCTGGTCCTGGGAATCGCCGAACAGAAAGTCGAAGAATCCGGCATGCGCCGGCCCGGGCGCGAATGCGGCAACAGCGAGCACGCCGGCGAGCACAGCCGCATGCCCGATCGAGTGCTTGCTGCAACGCCGACGCACCACGGCAATACCTCTTTGGAACCGCGAACCCCGGTTCATTAACAGCGCAATAAGCGGCTCAGTTCCCGGCCTTTTCCGGACGCAAGCATGGCGGAAAAGGTTCACCATCCCGTGGCCGAACCCCGGCGCGGCGTCTGATTTGCGGGTATGGCAAAGAAATCCTGAATCTTCGGACGCTAGAAATACCGCAGCCAGACATAGAGCTGGCAGATGAGAATCGAGACGACCGTCATCGGCAGGGCGTAGAGCGTATATTTGACGAAGCCGAAGGCGATGCGGTTGCGCTCGGCGATGCCGGCGACGGTGAGGTTTGCGGTGGCGCCGATCAGCGTGCCGTTGCCGCCGAGGCAGGCGCCAAGCGACAGACACCACCACAGCGGCGCGATATGCGAAGGCCCGCCAAAGGCCGGCGCCATGCTCTTGATCACCGGGATCATCACGGCGACGAACGGGATATTATCGATAAACGCGGCGAGCAACGCCGACAGCCAGAGGATAATGACGCCGCCCAGTGCAATGTTATTGCCGGTGACGGCGACGAGCTTGCCGGCGAGAAGTTGCAGCAAACCGCTGACCTCCACGGCGTGCACGACGATGAACAGCCCGACGAAGAAGAAGATCGTGATCCATTCGACTTCGGTCAGCGTTTGCGTCACGTTGACGGTCTGCTTGTCGCCGCGGTGTTCCCAATTGTCGAGCAGCATCAGCACCGCCGCGCCGCCCATCGCTATCGTCGCCGGCTCGAGACGCAGTTGATCTTCGAAGATCAAGGCGACGATCACCGCGGCGAGGACCGCCATGGACTGCAACAACAGCGGCAGATCGACGATGGCGGCTCTGGCGTCCATGGTCATGACGCGCAGCCGGTTCTCCACCGTGGCGTGCGTGGCGCGGCCCCAAATCAGATGCAGCATCAGCGCTTGTACGGCCTGGATCGCGATCACGATCGGCGCCAGATGCACCAGAAAGCTATTGAAGGAAAGCCCGGCCTGCGAGCCGATCATGATGTTCGGCGGGTCGCCGATGAGCGTCGCGGTGCCGCCGATATTGGCGGCCAGCACTTCGGCGATCAGGAACGGAAACGGCGCGATTTGCAGTTCGCGGGTGACGGCAAGCGTCACCGGCGCCACCAGAAGCGCGGTGCTGACATTGTTGAGGATCGCGGAGACGAAGAACGTCACCAGCTGGACCAGGACCAGGAGCGCGGCCGGATGCGCGCGCGCCAGCTGCGCCGACCGTATGGCGGCATATTGAAACACGCCGGAACGCTGCGCGATCGAGGTGATGATCATCAGTCCGGTCAGCGTGCCGATGGTGTTCCAGTCGATGCCGTTGAGCGCCTCGGCCTGATCGAGCGCGCCGGACAGCACCGCGACGCCCGCCGCGAAGAGCGCGATGATGGCGCGGTTGACCCGGTCCCAGATGATGACCGCATAAGTCACGCACAGCAGAACTGTGGCGAACCACACCGGATCGAGGCCGAAAATGATGTGCGGTGTGAAATGGTCGGTCACGGCGCCGTCTCAGCCCATCCATTCGCGTAACCGGGGCGCAACAGGAAGGCAACCGTAATCGGCGGCGCGGACGGCTGCCGCCTGCCGCAATATTATTGCGGCGCTACGTAAAAGTAAGTCACGGCAACCAAGACCGGCGCCAGCACCACGATCGACCAGATCATGTAGCCGAAAAAGCTCGGCATTTTGACGCCGCGTTCGGTGGCGATGGCGTAGATCATGAAATTCGGCGCGTTGCCGATATAAGTGAGCGCGCCCATATAGACCGCGCCCATGGAGATCGCCACCAGCGCCGGCTTAAGCGTCGTCATCAAGTCGGCCGCATTGCCGCCGGCGAGCTTGAAAAAGACCAGATAGGTCGGCGCATTGTCGAGGATGCCCGAGAGAATGCCGGTGAGCCAGAAGTAGGCGACCTGGTGCGGGCTGCCGTCATGGCGCGTCACCGCGGTCAGGAGCCAGGCGAAGACGCCGTCATGGCCGGCATCGAGCATCGCCTGCACCGGGACGGCGCAAACGAATATGCCGGCAAACAAACACGCGACTTCGAGGATCGGCTCGAAAGTGAAACCGTTGGCGGCACGCTGCGTGCCGGGCGTCAGCCACAGCGAGGCGAGCGCGGCGAGGATCAGGAGCCCGTCGCGCGCGACATCCTGCAGCTGCAGCGCCGTGCCGTAGACCGCAAAGCTGATCCCCGGCTGCCACAATGCGGAATCCACGACCGCGGCGATAATGAGCGCGAGCAGCAGAAGGTTGACCATACCGTGCACGCGCAAGGGCGCGCGCTCGGGGGCCGGTTCGCCGACCGGCGCGGCGCGGCGGTCCGCAAAGTGGAACCAGACGTCCATCGCCACGAATAGCGCCAGCACGCAGCCGGCGGCGAAAACCGTGGGCTGCCACAGGTTTCGCGCCGGCCAGAAAAAATCGACGCCGTTGAGGAAACCGATGAACAGCGGCGGGTCGCCGAGCGGGGAGAGCGCGCCGCCGATATTGCCGACCAGAAAGATGAAGAAAACGACGACGTGGACGTTGTGCAGCCGCGCCGCATTGGCGCGCAACAGCGGCCGGATCAATATCATGGCGGCGCCGGTGGTGCCGACCACGCTCGCGATCAGCGTTCCGAACACGAGCGCCGCAGCGTTGACCAACGGCGTGCCGCGCAGCGTGCCGGTGAGCATGATGCCGCCGGCGACGACATAGAGCGCGAACAACAGCGCGATGAAGCCGAGATAATCGCCAAGAACAGCGTGCGCCAGCGAGGCCAGCGCGGTGTCGACGCCGCGCAGCGCCGCCAGCGGCGCCAGCGTCAGCACCGCCCAGCCGAAGGTGAATTTGCCGTAGTGATGATGCCACAAGTGGGGGAAGAGGAGCGGTCCAAGTGCGATCGTGAGCAGAATGCCGGCAAATGGCAGCACCCACGGCCACGCGAGGCTTGCGCCGTCGAGCTCGGCGGCGTGGGCCGCGCTCGGCAGCAAGGTCGCGGCTAGGAGCAAAGCGATAAAACGGGCAGACATCACACGCAGTTTGCCATGATGCGTCGACCTTTGCATTATGGGAGATAAGGCGCATCCCTAAAATGACACCGGGAGGAACCGAACGTGGCCGGCCATCGCTTTCAAAATCCATCGACCATGCCGCCGACGCGCGGCTACACCCACGTCGTCGAGACGCAAACCCCAAGCCGGACGATTTATATCGCCGGACAGCTCGGCATGACGGCGGACGGAAAATTCGCCGGCACGGATTTTCGCGCCCAGGTGACGCAGTGCTTCGAGAACCTGAAGCTTGCGCTCGCCGCCGCGGGAGCGAATTTCGAGCATGTCGTCAAGGTCACCGCCTTCTTCATCGATATCACGAACATCCAGACCTACCTCGAAGTGCGCAACCGTTACGTCAACACCAAGGCGCCGCCGGCCTCGACCGCCATTCAAATCTCCAAGCTCGCGCATGACAGGGCGCTGTTCGAGATCGAGGCCATTGCGGTGGTGCCGCAGGACTAAAGTCGGCGCGGGGTGTATCCGAAGTAATCCTTTCAGCTATCGAGGGAAGCGGGAGAAAATTGTGGGGAAAAAAATAGCGTTTGTCGGTGCGGGTGCGGTCGGCGGTTATACCGGCGCCCATATGGTGCAGGCCGGTGAGGACGTGACCTTCATCGATCCATGGCCGGCGCATGTCGAGCACATGCGCAAGCATGGCTTGCGCGTGACGCATGCGATGACGGAGCCGGAATTCACCGTGCCGGTGCGTGCGTTGCACGTCACCGACGCGCAGCAGCTGGCCAAGGAAAAGCCGGTCGACATCGCCTTCGTCTGCATGAAGTCGTACGACACCGCCTGGGCGACGATGCTGATCCGGCAATATCTGGCGCCGGACGGTTACGTCGTCTCGCTGCAGAATTGCATGAACGAAGAGACCATTGCCGGCGTCGTCGGCTGGGGCAAGACGCTCGGGTGCATCGCTTCGAGCATCACGGTCAATCTGCCGGAGCCCGGCTTGGTTCATCGCGGCGCCGCCAAACACGGCGCGGCGCATACCGTGTTTCGCGCCGGCGAAGTGCACGGCCGCATCACCAAGCGTGCGGAGGAGATTTGCCGGCTGGTCGCTTACGCCGACAGCGCCAAGGTCACCAGCAATCTGTGGGGCGAGCGCTGGTCGAAGCTCGTTGCCAACGTCATGCAGAATGGACTTTCCGCCTGCACCGGGCTTGGCGGCGGCGACATGCTCAAGAACGATCCGATCCGCCGCTTCTCCACCCGCCTCGGCAGCGAGGCAATCCGCGTCGGCCAGGCGCACGGCTATCAGCTGGAGGAAATCCTGCATCTGCCGCCCGAAACCATCGCGCGCGCCGGCGAAGGCGACGCGGGGGCTGAGCAGACCTGCGACGCGCAGCGCTTCAAGGACTCTGCCCGCACCGCATCCGGACAACGCCCGTCGATGGGCCAGGACATGCAGAAGGGCCGCCGCACCGAGATCGAGTTTTTGAATGGCTTGGTGGTGCGCGAGGGCGAGAAAGTCGGGCTTTCCTGCCGCGCCAATGCGGTGCTGGTCGATATCGTCAAGCGCGTCGAGAAAGGCGAGCTGAAGCCCGATCCGCGGCATATCACCGAGCTGCGGCTGAACTGAGACGGGGCGCGCCGGACAGCGCGGCGACAACTTACCAATTTCCCCGCGGCGGTCTAAGATGACCGCCAATATCGTATGGGGGCGGAGGGCAACATGGACATCGTGAAGCGAATTTTCGTCGCGCGGGCCGTCGTGGCTGCCGGCGCAATTCTATTGTCGTCGACGCTGGCGCTCACTGCCGCGCACGCGCAAGACAAGACCTACACCATGAGGATGACGCTGCCGACGCTGAACGATCCGAGCTACTTCTTCGCCAAGACCTATGCGGCGGCGCTCGAGAAGGATTCCGGCGGCCGCATCAAAACCGAGATTTATCCGGCAAGCCAGTTGGGCTCGATCCCGCGGCAGATCGAAGGCACCCAATTCGGCGCCATTCAATGCGCGCTCATTCCGCCGGAGTTTTTTGTCGGCGTCGACGAGCGCTTCGAGGTGATGGCGGCGCCCGGCCTGGTCAATTCCATGGATCAGGGGCAACGCCTGGCTGCCGATCCGGAGGTCAAGAAACTGATGTTCGGCCTGGGCGCGAATAAAGGTCTGCATGGCGTCGCGTTGTTCATGAACGCACCGTCCTCGCTCATCGCCAAAACGCCGCTCCGCCACCTCGCCGACTTCAAGGGCAAGAAAATCCGCGTTCTCGCCTCGCCGTTTCAAATGCAGGCGATCGGACGGCTTGGCGCAACGCCGGTGGCGATGACGCTCGGCGACGTCATCCCGGCGATCCAGCAGGGCGCCATCGACGGCGCCATCGGCGGCATCGTGGTATGGACCCCGATGCACTTTCAGGACACGGCGAAATACGTGACCGAGACCGGACAGCCCGCGGTCTATGCGATCGTCGAGATCAGCAAGACCTGGTATAATTCATTGCCCGCCGACCTGCAAAAAATCGTCGACGACGACGCCGCCAAGGAGCAGGCCGCGATCGGCCCGGTGGCAAGCGACATCGTCAACAAGGCGCGCAAGGGCTGGACCGACACCGGTGGCGAGCTGATCAGCCTGCCGGCGGACGAACAGGCGGACATGATGAAGACGTTTTCCAGCGTCGGCGCCGACGTCTCCAAGACCAAGCCGTTGCTCAACGACGCCTATCAGATCGTGACCGACGCAGCGCAGCGAACGAAATAAGGGTCCTCTTCTTGTCTTCACGACGGCACGGCGGCGTTGCCGCCGCCGGCCCGTTGTGATTCAATCTGGCAAGGTCACAAAGACCCGCGCCGGGAGGCAACGACCATGGCCATCACCGTCTGTCCGGTCACGCCGAGCTTTGCCGCCGAGATCGGCGATGTCGATTTATCGGCACCACTGGCACCGTCCGATCTTGCTGACATTAAAGACGCGTTCGCGGCCTACGCGGTCCTGATTTTCCCCGACCAGCACCTGTCGCAGGATCAGCATCTCGACTTCGCGCGGTCCTTCGGACCGCTGGAAACCACGATCGCGCTGCATCGCAAGGACGCGCAATTGCGCGTGCGCAAAGAGTTCGCCGATGTCTCAAACCTGGGTCCCGACAACGAGCTCTGGGGCAAGGAAAGCCGGCAACGCATGTTCCAGCTCGGTAACCGGCTCTGGCACACCAACTCGTCGTTCAAGCGGGTGCCGGCGCTGGCATCGCTGCTCTATGCACGCTCGATTCCTCCGCTCGGCGGGCATACGGAATTTGCCGACGAGCGGGCGGCCTATGATGCACTTCCCGAAACAATGAAGCGCCGCCTCAATTCGCTGGTGGCGGAGCATTCGATCTTCAATTCGCGAGCCAAGCTCGGCTTTTCCAATTTCAGCGATGAGGAGCGGGCGGGCATGCCGCCGGTGCCGCAAGTGCTGGTTCGCACCCTCCCCGAATCCGGCCGCAAGTCGCTCTATCTCGCCTCCCACGCCGGCCGCATCTTCGGCATGCCGGAGCAGGACGGCCGCGCGCTGATCGACGAACTGGTCGCCCACGCCACGCAACGTCAGTTTGTTTATACGCACCGCTGGCGCCTCCACGATCTGGTCATTTGGGATGATCGCTGCACCATGCATCGCGGCACCGACTTCGACGATCTGCGCTGGAAACGCGACATGCAGCGCGCCACCGTCTGCGACGTCGCCAATTCCTGCGAGCAGGCCGGTATCCGGATCGAAGCGGCTTAGCTGCCGCCTGACCGCATGGGCGAATGTCCCTTCCCGTGAAGCGGCTCGAAGGCAAAATCGTTCTGGTAACCGGCGCCGCGGGCGCGATCGGATCGGCGATTGCCGGCGTGGTGGAACAACAAGGCGGCGTTGCCATCACCAGCGATCTTGCCGGGCGCGGCAATGTTGCTCACGCACTTGACGTCACCTCCGAAGCCGACTGGCTGCGCGTGATCGCCGCCATCGAACTGAACACCGGACACCTTGACGGCCTCGTCAATGCCGCCGGTATCATCGCCGTCGGCACCGTAGAGGACACCGACTTCGCCACCTGGCGCCGGGTGATGGCGGTCAATCTCGACGGCACGTTTCTCGGCTGCAAGCACGCCATGCGGCTGATGCGCAAAAGCGGCGGCTCGATCGTCAATATGTCGTCGGTCTCAGGCCTCGTCGGCGGCCATAACCTCGCCGCCTACAACGCCTCGAAAGGCGGCGTGCGGCTTCTCACCAAATCGGTGGCGCTCTACGGCGCGCGGCAAAAGCCGCCGGTGCGCTGCAATTCGGTGCACCCGGCCTTCATCGAAGGCCCGCTGGTCGATGGCTTGATCGCGCAAGTTCGCGATCCGGCCCACGCGCGCGAACGCATGGCGGCCCTGGTCCCGCTCGGCCGCTTCGGCACGCCCGCCGAAGTCGCCGACCTTTGCGTTTATCTGCTTTCGGACAAATCCGCCTTTGTCACCGGCGCTGAACTGACGCTCGACGGCGGGCTCACCGCGCAATAGGTCGCGCTACCGCAACAGCGTAGCGTCCCGCATCCATGGGCCGAATTGGGTCCGCTTTTCGGAGCCTAGCCGACATGGCAGGACCCACTGGCGGGCTGGTCCCGGTCGAAATGACCCACAGCGGAAGTCAGCCACCTGAGCTTGAGCCGACGCATACGATTCAACTCATTGGCGGCAGTGCTGATAAAATTCCTAAATGGGCACTGGGCAATTGATCTCAATCAATGAAGGATTCAGCGCGCCGGGCTTTTATTCGCAGCTACGGAGATCGAATAGTCGCTTCTGAAGGACACTTGCAATGCTTATTCGCTATCTCGTCGGCAGCCTGCTTGTGCTCGTCTGCGCGGCGGCCAGTCTGGCTCTACCCCCCGCCTATGTGCATTCTTCGATCGGGCAGTTGCTGTCGCCAACCGCACAAGCGAAGTCGAAAGTCCGTAGTCTGCTCGACCGCGTGCTCGGTAAAACGATGCCGGAGGGCATCGTAAAGACCAACGGCCGCATCGAAGCCACGCAGGTCGACGTTTCGGCAAAATATCCTGGCCGGCTCGTCGACATCACCGTAGAGGAAGGCAGTGAAGTCAAGGCGGGACAAGTCGTCGGCCGCGTATCATCGCCGGAATATGAGGCTAAGCTCAGGGCGGCGCAAGCCGACGTGGAGCGTGCCAAGCAGGCGATGGCTCAGGGGGAATCGCTTATAGCCGAGCGCAACGCCGTGCTGGCTAATGCCAAATCCGATTTCGAGCGCGGAGAACAACTCATCAAGAATCAGACTATCACCCAGCAGACTTTCGATCAGCGTCGCCGCAACTACGAAGCGGCCCAGGCAAGCGTCCAAGGAGCGACTGCGCAGCGCGATCAAGCCGACGCCGCCATCAAGAGCGCGCAGGCCGAGGTCGAGCGCATTGAGTCCGTCTTACACGATTTGATTCTTGTGTCGCCGAGAACCGGACGAGTGCAATACCAACTCGCGCGGACCGGCGAAGTGGTCGCCGCTGGCGGAAAGGTTCTAACGATCCTCGATCTGCAAGACGTGTACATGACAATCTTCCTGCCGGCGGCGAGCGCGGCCAAACTGGAAATCGGTGGCGAGGCCCGCATCATTTTGGATCCGGCTCCTCAATATGTCATCCCCGCCTCGGTCAGTTTTGTCGCGGCCGACGCGCAATTCACGCCGAAGACCGTGGAAACCGCCGAAGAACGCGAAAAGCTGATGTTTCGCGTCAAACTCAAACTGGACGCGCTGGTTCTTAAGCAACTCGACCGAAGGGTGAAGACGGGCGTGCGTGGGCTGGGGGTCGTGCGCACGAATGCTGCGACAGCCTGGCCGGACGACCTTCAAGTCAAGCTGCCTCAATGACGGACGCTGTAGTCGCTCGGCTCACGAGTGTCTCGCACCGCTATGGCGCGACAATCGCGCTCGACGATGTCACGATTGAAATCCCTGCACGCAAGATGGTGGGAGTGATCGGGCCCGACGGGGTTGGCAAGTCCACCTTGTTGGCGCTTGTTTCCGGCGTGCGCACAATCCAGGCCGGGCAGGTTGTCGTCTTCGACGGCGATCTTACGGACCGAGCCCACCTCAAAAGCCTCCGCGCCCGCATCGCCTACATGCCGCAAGGGCTCGGCCGCAATCTTTACCCGACACTCAGCGTTTTCGAGAATATCGACTTCTTCGGCCGGCTGTTCGGACAATCGGCGTCTGAGCGACGTGCCCGCATCACCGAACTCCTGACCGCCACCGCGCTCGATCCGTTCGAGGACCGCCCGGCCGGAAAACTTTCCGGCGGAATGAAGCAGAAGCTCAGTCTCTGCTGCGCGCTCATCAACGATCCGGATCTGCTCATTCTCGACGAGCCGACGACTGGCGTCGACCCGCTCTCGCGAGGCCAGTTCTGGGACTTGATCAACACAATCCGGGCACGACGGCCGCAAATGAGTGTGATTGTGGCAACGGCCTACATGGACGAAGCGCAACGCTTCGACTGGCTCATGGCCATGGACGACGGCAAAGTTATCGCGCATGGCACGCTGAAGGAACTACTAGGGAAAACGGGAGAACCGACGCTCGACGAAGCGTTTATCGCGCTGCTGCCAGAGGAAAAGCGCGCTCTTCATCAAAAGGTAATCGTGCGGCCGCGCATAGCTTCGGCGGATGAAGTGCCAGCGATCGAGGCCGAGGGACTGACCCGTCGGTTCGGCGATTTCGTCGCCGTGGATCACGTTAACTTCAAGATCGCGCCGGGCGAAATTTTTGGTTTTCTCGGCTCCAACGGTTGCGGCAAATCGACGACGATGAAGATGTTGACCGGGTTCCTGCCCGCTACTGAGGGCTGGGCGAAGCTCTTTGGGAGCCCAATGGGGTCGAACGACATGGAGATGCGCCGCAACGTCGGTTACATGACGCAGGCCTTCTCCCTCTACGGCGAGCTTACTGTCCGGCAGAATCTCGATCTACACGCGCAGCTCTACCACCTGCCTCCTGATAAGATCGAAGGCCGCATCCAGGAGCTTTTGAAGCGCTACGATCTGTCAAGCGTCGCCAACGCCAAACCCGAGAGCCTGCCGCTTGGCATAAAACAAAGACTTCAGCTCGCGGTGGCGGTACTGCACGAACCCACGATTCTGATCCTCGACGAGCCGACTTCAGGCGTCGATCCGATTGCACGCGACGCATTTTGGCGCACCCTGATCGATCTATCCCGCGACGACGGCGTTACGATTTTTCTTTCGACACACTTCATGAACGAAGCGGAGCGATGCGACCGTATCTCGCTCATGCATGCCGGCAAGGTGCTGGCTGTTGGCGCGCCGCTCGACCTGGTCAAGGAGCGCGGCAGCGACTCGCTGGAGGATACGTTCGTCGGCTATCTCGCCGATGCGGCCGGAATCGACCGCACGAAGAAAGTCGAGGCGCCGGAGCCTAATGCGGTGCCGGTTCAGGCAGAGCCGACGCGGACGCCAAAGCGATTCGATTTGGCCCGGCTGTGGGCTTACGCCAGACGCGAGGCAGTCGAGCTGTTGCGCGATCCGATCCGACTCGCCTTCGCTGTCTTTGGTCCCATCATCCTGATGTTGGCTTTCGGTTACGGCATTTCCTTCGATATTGAAGACCTGCAAATGGCCGCATTCGACCAGGACAATACGCCGGAAAGCCGACAAATGCTCGACGGCTTTTCTGGCTCGCGGTATTTCTCGGTCCAGCCACCTATCACCTCAGCCGCCGAAGGGGAGCGCCGCCTGCGCAGCGGCAAAACACAAGTCGTCGTCGAAGTTCCCAGCGGGTTCGGCCGCGATTTACTGAATGGCTCGCGCCCCGAAGTCGATGCGTCGATCGACGGCGCCATGACGTTTCGGGGAGAAACAGCAAAAAATTATGTCACCGGTGTCGTCAGGAGGCAGGGAGAGGAGCTTCAGCAGCGGTTGCGACGGGCGGGAAGCCCGAACGCCTGGAGTGACGACGATATCGCAACGCGCTTTCGCTACAACCAAGCCTTTCTCAGCGTCAACGCTATGGTGCCGGGCGTGTTCATGCTCATGCTGTGTCTGATACCTGCCATCATGTCGGCCATCGCGGTCGTGCGGGAGAAAGAAACCGGTTCCATTGCCAATTTCCGCTCCACCCCCATTACCAAGCTCGAGTTTCTTCTCGGCAAGCAACTTCCTTATGCGGCGGTTGCCATGCTGAGTTTCGTCTTTTTGCTAATAATGGCGATTTTCCTGTTCGGCGTGCCGATCAAGGGCTCGTTTCTCACGCTGCTTATCGCGACGGTCCTTTATGTCGTGTCGACAACAGGATTTGGCCAGTTGATTTCGTCCTTTACCCGCACGCAGGTCGCAGCGGTGTTTGCGACGGCCATCCTTTCCATCGTGCCTGCCGTGAATTTCTCTGGACTGTTCGCGCCAGTGTCGTCTCTGTCGGGCGGAGCGAAAATTCTTGGCCTAACGTTCCCGTCGGCCTGGTATCAGCCGATTACGGTCGGGGTTTTCGCCAAGGCGCTCGGAATGACCGACCTCTGGCGAAATGTCGCCGCCATCACGGTCATTGCGTTGGCCTACCTCATCCTGTCGCTAATATTCCTACGCAAGCAGGAGGCGTGACATGTCTTTGCCCAGCGTAATGCCGGTTCCTAAATTGGCCGAGGCAAGAACGCTGACGCTGCGCGATCATATTTTCAATATCCTGCGTCTCGTGATCAAGGAATTAAGAAGCATCAGGGCGGACCCCACGATGCTCATCCTTGTCGCCTACGCTTTCAGCATTTCGGTCAATACGGTCGCGTCCGGAGCAGTGACTGAAGCGACCAATCTTTCCGTCGGGATCGTGGACGAGGACGGTTCGGATCTCTCTCGAGAGATCGCCGAAGGGCTCGTTCGACCGACATTCCAGCCTGCCGTGCAGATCAGGGCGTCCGAGACCGATGCGAAAATGGACAAGGGCGAGTTGCTGTTCGTCGTCGAGATTCCCCCGAACTTTCAAGCCAATATTCTCGCCCAGCGTAAGACCGAGATCCAAATCAACGTCGACGCTACCGCGGTTGCCCAGGCCGGCAACGGCGCCAGCTATCTCAGGACCGCCATATTCAATGAAGTGCAAAATTTCATCTTCAAACGCGGGAACCCGTTAAGCGACCCTATCAATCTCATTGTCCGCGCGAAATTCAATCCGAATTTGAAGACCGCCTGGTTCTCAGCAATGACACAGGTCATCAATCAAATCACGATGCTGACCGTTATCCTCACAGGCGCGGCTTTGATCCGCGAACGCGAACAGGGCACCGTGGAACACTTGTTGGTCATGCCCGTGGTACCCGCCGAGATTATGCTGGCGAAAATGCTGGCCAACGGCCTCGTCATCCTCGTGGCTGCGATGCTGTCGCTGCAGTTCGTGGTCCATCTGTGGATTGGCGCGCCGATTGCAGGGTCGATTGTGCTGTTTCTCGTTGGCGCGGCGCTCTACGCCCTGGTGGTGGCAGCTCTCGGCATTCTACTTGGCACATTATCGACGACTATGGGCCAGTTCGGTCTGCTCGCCATGCCGGTGCTGATGATCACGCAACTGCTGTCGGGCAGCAGCACCCCGATGGAGAGCATGCCGGTCTGGCTGCAATATGTGATGCAGACGATTAGCCCGACGCCGCATTTCGTGGCCTTTGCTCAGGCGGTGCTGTTCCGCGGCGCCGATCTCTCGCTTGTCTGGCGGCCCCTTCTGGCCATGCTCATTATCGGCTCGGTCTATTTCGCTTTCGCGATGCGCCGCTTCCGGCGCGTTATTTTTGGGAGCTAAACAACATGGTGCGGGCCAAAGAGACTGACAATGGCAAGATGAAGCGAAAGCAATACGAAAAGGAACTCCGTAAGCTCCAAGTTGAGCTTTGCTATGTGCAGGATTGGGTAAAAGCCAAAGGGCAACGAATTATCATCCTGTTCGAAGGTCGCGACGCCGCCGGCAAGGGTGGAACGATCAAAGCCATAACGGAAAGAGTGAGCCCGCGCGTCTTCAAACTCGTGGCACTCCCCGCGCCTTCCGATCGTGAAAAGACGCAGATGTTTTTGCAGCGCTACGTCGAGCAGTTTCCGGCCGCCGGCGAAATCGTCATTTTCGATCGGAGCTGGTACAATCGAGCAGGCGTCGAGCGCGTCATGGGATTTGCCAGTGCGAAGGAGGTGGATCGCTTCCTCAGCCTCTGCCCGGAAATCGAAAAATACATCACCGACGCGGGTATCATTCTAATCAAATTTTGGATGGAAGTCGGGCAGGAAGAACAGGAAAGGCGCTTTCACGCGCGCATCAACGATCCGCTTCGACAATGGAAGCTGAGTCCGATGGACCTGGAATCTTATCGGCGCTGGTACGATTATTCGAGAGCTCGCGACGCCATGTTGAAAGCCACCGACGTCAAGTACGCACCCTGGCATATCGTCAGGTCGGACGACAAGCGACGCGGACGTCTCAATTGCATCTCGACAATTCTCGAACTCGTTCCATATAAAAAAGTATCGCGACCGAAGGTCAAACTGCCAAAGCGATCCACTAAGAACAAATACGACGACCAGGCATCGTTGCGGCAAAGAAAGTTTGTCGCCGAAAAATTCTAATGCAACGGCAGAAAGCGGCCATCGGCCGATATGCTTCAATAGACCAAGCTGGATTGAGGGGATTCCAGGATGGACTTTTCCGATTACTCGTTAGCGCTGATTTTTGTAGTTAGCATTGTCGCTATTTTTGCAGCTACCGAGCTTGGTCGTCAGCTTGGCCTACTCGCCAGTCGGCGGCAACGAGAGAGTATTTCAACAATAGAAGGCGCAATCCTGGGGCTTCTGGCCCTGCTTATCGCTTTCACTTTTTCGATGGCCCTGTCGCTTTACGAAGTACGACGCGATGCCTTGTTAAACGAGGCAAACGCCATCGGCACTACCGCGCTTCGCGCCCAATTGCTGCCGGCGCCAAACAACGCGGAATGCCTTAAATTGTTGCGGGAATACGTTCAAACTAGACTGGATATCGCACGAAGCACTGTATCTCTACCTGAGGTAACTGCCGCAGTCGCCCGGTCGAATGCGATCCAGGAGGCGCTATGGCAGCAAGTTAAGGCGGTAGCTGCTAAGGACAATGCAATGGTGCCGACGGGGCTCTTTATCCAGTCGCTGAATGAGATGATCGACGATCAGGAAAAGCGTCTTACTGCGTTCGCCAACCGAGTGCCGAACATCATCCTGGTGGCGCTTTATGGCGTCGCCATCTTTTCCGGCGCCATCTCGGGCTATGCGTCCGGGCTGGAGGTACAGCGCGCGCAGCTTCCGATCTATGCGATGGCGGTTCTGATAGCCGCAATGATCCTCCTGATCCAGGATCTCGACAGGCCGAGTGCCGGTTTCATCGGGGTCAGCCAACAGCCGATGCTTGACACCGCCGCTAGCATTTCCGCCTTTTCAGATTAGCCTCTCATTGCGCTGCGCTCCTGACGATGCCCCGAAGCATTGCTGATGTCCGTTGCTGGCCTATCGCGTCACTTTGCTGCGATGCAATGACTTGTCGGCTTTCGGGGCACAGCCGACTGTCGCATGTCGTCCGTCCGAGGAATTTATGAGTTACGCCCTCGTCAGCGTGAATAAATTCTAGAGCGGAGTAAGTCGAGGTTGAAGCCATTTGATCGTCATGGCCGGATTTGTTCCGGCCATCCACGCCTTTGTTTCCACTCGCCATTTAAGACGTGGATGCCCGCGACAGAGGCGAGCGAAGCGACGCCGTTCTTCGAACGGCTATGCGCGGGCATGACAATTCAATTAAATCTTACGCCCTGCCCTCCACGACGCGGATGTCGCGTTCGACATTTCCGGTGCCAAGGGCTTTGAGCGCTTCTTTGTAGGCGGGTGTGTCGTGGCAGGCGATCGCATCGTCCAAGCTGTCGAACTCGATCAGCACCACCAGTTGATCCATGCCCAACTCGTAAATTCTCGCCGGAGTATCGAGCGAGAGGATGCGCCCCCCGGCGTTCGCGATCGCCGGTCCCGCCAGTTTGACATAGGCCTGCCAAGCCTCCTGATTTTTCAGGGATCGATAAGTCACCACCCAATAGGCCTTCGCCATCGCGTGCTCCCTAGGGTTCCAGCGACATTGTCAGTGCGCGGCGTCCCAATTGTGCGCCGCCTTGGCCTCGACATGCAGCGGCACCGACAGCGACACCGCCGGCATCGGCGCCTCGACCATCACCGCGGTGACGACCGGCAGCGTCTTGTCGACCTCGGCGTCGGGCGCCTCGAACACGAGCTCGTCGTGCACCTGCAACAGCATCCGCGCGGTGAGTTTCCTTCTTCGCCAGCGCCGCGTCCATGCGGACCATGGCGCGGCGAATGATGTCGGCGGCGGTGCCTTGCAACCGCGCATTGACCGCGGCGCGCTCATTGAAGGCGCGGATCGAGGCGTTCGAGGCCTTAATGTCCGGATAGTGGCACTTGCGGCCGAACAGCGTGGTCACATAGCCCTTCTCGCGCGCTGACGCCTTGGTCTCCTCGATAAAATCGCGGATGCCGGGAAAGCGCTCGAAATATTTCTTGATATAGGCGCCGGCTTCCTCGCGCTCGATGCCGAGCTGGTTGGCAAGCCCGAAGGCGGAGATGCCGTAGATGATGCCGAAATTGATCGCCTTGGCGCGCCGGCGCACCTCGGTCGGCATATCTTTCACCGGCACGCCGAACATTTCCGACGCGGTCATGGCGTGAATATCGAACCCCTCGCGGAACGCCTTGCGCAATGGCTCGATGCCGGCGATCTCGGCGAGAAGCCGCAGCTCGATCTGCGAATAGTCGGCGGAGACGAGCTTGTGGCCCGCGTCGGCGATAAAGGCGCGGCGGATCTTGCGGCCGTCCTCGGTGCGGATCGGAATATTCTGTAGATTGGGCTCCGACGACGACAGCCGCCCGGTGGTGGTCGAGGCGAGCGCGTAGCTCGTGTGCACGCGATGCGTCGTCGGATTGACGAAGCCCGGCAGCGCGTCGGTATAGGTCGATTTCAGCTTCGAGACCTGGCGCCAGTCGAGAATTTTTTGCGGCAGCTTGTGGCCCTGCTCGGCGAGCTCTTCAAGCAGCCGTGCGCCGGTCGCCCATTGCCCGGTCTTGGTCTTGGTGCCGCCCTCAAGCCCGAGCTTGCCGAACAGAATGTCGCCGATCTGCTTCGGCGAGCCGACATTGACCGGCTCGCCAGCAAGCGTGTTGATCTCGGCTTGCAGGCCGGCGGCTTCCTGCGCGAATTCGCCGGACAGCCGGGAGAGAACGTTGCGGTCGATCGAAATGCCGCGCCGCTCCATATTAGCGAGCACACGCAGCAGCGGCCGCTCCAGCGTCTCGTACACGCTCAATACATGCTCGGCCGGCAACCGCGGCTTGAGCACCAGCCACAGCCGCAACGTCGCATCGGCGTCCTCGGCGGCGTATTCGGTCGCTTTGGCGATGTCGACATTGTCGAAGGTCAGTTTGCTTTTGCCGACCTTGGTCACCTCGTTGAAATCGATGGTCTCGTGATCGAAGTAGCGCCGCGCCAGGGGATCGAGGCCGTGATCGGAGCGGCCGGCATCGACCACATAGGACATCAGCATGGTGTCGTCGTAGGGCGCGATCGCGATGCCGCGCACGGCGAAAATCTGCCAGTCGAATTTCAGGTTCTGGCCGATCTTGAGCACGCCGAGATCTTCCAGGAGCGGCTTTAAGAGTTTCGAGCGCGGCGGCTTCCGCAAGCTGGTCGGCCGTGATCTCGCCGGGGAACAGGCTGTCCTTGCCGCCGTCTCCGCCGTGGCGATGGCTGAGCGGCACGTAACAGGCTTCGTTCGGCGCGACCGCCAGCGAGAAACCGCATAGCTCGGCCTGCATCGGATCGAGGCTCGACGTTTCGGTATCGATGGCGAGGAACCCGACGTCGCGGGCGCGTTCGACCCAGGCCTTAAGTCGGTCGAGCGTGCGCACGGTTTCGTATTTGGAGCGATCGAATTTCTGGCTGTGTGCGCGATTTCGAGGCGCGCTGCCGCGAGCGCTTGCGGCGTCAACGCGTCATTCGCGGTCGCCGCTCTGCCTGCCCCGCTTGCGGGAGTAGCAGCGGGTAGCTTGCTTTGCGCGCGCTCAATTTGTCCTCTCCCGCTCCCTTCGCTCGCGACCTCCGCCGCCGGCGGGGGAGCCGAAGAACCGCCGTGCACCGCGAGCTTGGCATCGGGCTCGATATCGCTCGGATCGATCGAGGCAAATTCGGCAACGCGCCGGGTGAGCGATGAAAACTCCATCGCGCGGAGAAACGCGATCAGCCGCTTGTAATCGGGCTCGTGCACCGCGAGATCGCCGATCGGCACGTCGAGCTTGACGCGATCGTCGAGCGTGACGAGCTTCTTCGACAGCCGCGCGGCTTCCGCGTTCTCGATCAGCGACTGGCGGCGCTTGTCCTGCTTGATTTCGGGCGCGCGCTTGAGCAGCGTTTCGAGGTCGCCATATTCGCCGATCAGCTGAGCGGCAGTCTTCACGCCGATGCCGGGCACGCCGGGCACGTTGTCGGTCGAATCGCCGATCAGCGCCTGCACCTCGATGACCTTTTCCGGCGGCACGCCGAATTTCTCGATCACCTCGGCGCGGCCGATCTTCTTGTCCTTCATGGTGTCGAACAGAACGACGCCGTCGGTGACGAGCTGCATCAAGTCCTTGTCCGACGAGACGATGGTGGCGGTGGCGCCGGCCTCGCAGGCCTGGCGGACATAGGTCGCGATCAAGTCGTCGGCCTCAAAGCCCTTCTGCTCCAGGCACGGCAGGTCGAAGGCGTGCACCGCCTCGCGGATCAGCGGAAATTGCGGCCTTAGATCGTCCGGCGGATCGGGCCGGTGCGCCTTGTAGTCGGGATACATCTCGGTGCGGAAAGTGCGCTCGGAGAGGTCGAACACCACGGCAAGGTGGGTGGGCCTGTCCTCCGGCTTCATGTCGCGCAGGAGCTTCCACAGCATGTTGCAGAAGCCGAACACGGCATTGAGCTGCAGCCCGTCCGACTTGCGGTTGATCGGCGGCAAAGCGTGATAGGCGCGGAAAATGTAGCCGGAGCCGTCGACCAGAAAGACGTGGTCGCCTTTCTGCAACGGCTTGGCCGAGAGTTGCGGTTTAGGCGCTTTCTGCGAGGCTTTTTGTGCTGCGGGCATGATGGCCAATATATAGGGGCTTGTGCCCGATTAGCACCGTCATTGGATGAGACTGTGGACTATTCCCCGTTACCGATCGATGCCGCCCTGCCAGGTCTGACCGCGGCCTTGCGCACGAACAACGTGGCCGTTCTGGTGGCGCCGCCCGGGGCCGGCAAGACGACGCGGGTGCCGCTCGTGCTCGCTCGCGAGGACTGGGCGGAAGACCGCCGCATCCTGGTGCTCGAGCCGCGCCGGCTCGCGGCGCGCGCCGCCGCCGAGCGCATGGCGCATACGCTCGGCGAGCGTGTCGGCGAAACCATGGGCTTACGGGTGCGCTTCGGCTCGAAGGTCTCGCGTAAAACCCGGATCGAAATCATCACCGAAGGAATTTTCACCCGGCTCATCCTCGACGATCCGATGCTCGATGGCGTAGCTGCGGTGCTGTTCGACGAATTCCACGAGCGCTCGCTCGACGCCGATCTCGGTCTCGCGCTCGCCCGCGATGCGCAACAGGGCTTGCGCGAGGATTTGCGGCTTCTCGTCATGTCGGCGACGATAGACGCCGCGCGCATTGCCGGACTTCTGGGCGATGCGCCGGTCATCGAAAGCCAGGGACGCGCCTTTCCCGTCGAGACTCGCTATGTCGGCCGCGACCCGCGCCCGATCGAACCGCAACTCGCCGACACGATCGTCCGCGCGATGCGCGCCGATGACAGCTCGCTGCTCGCATTCCTGCCGGGCGCCGCAGAAATCCGCCGCACGCAAACGCTGCTCGAAAACCGCGTGGAGGCCTTAACCGACGTGGTCGCGCTTTACGGCGCGCTTGGCGGCGAGGAACAGGATCGCGCCATCCTCCCTGCTTCGCCCGGCCGCCGCAAAATCGTGCTGGCGACATCGATAGCGGAAACATCGATCACCATCGAGGGCGTGCGCATCGTCGTCGATTGCGGGCTGGCGCGGGTGCCGCGCTACGAGCCCGATGTCGGCGTGACCCGGCTCGAGACGGTGCGGGTGTCGCGCGCCGCGGCGGATCAGCGCCGCGGCCGCGCCGGGCGCACTGAGCCCGGCGTCTGCTACCGGCTGTGGGACGAGCCGCAGACGGCCGCGCTCGAACCCTATGCCTGGCCGGAAATCCTCGCCGCCGATCTTTCCTCCCTCGCGCTCGACCTTGCGGCCTGGGGGACGGATGCGGAAAATCTCACATTCCTCGATCCGCCGCCGCGACCGGCGCTGACCGAGGCGAAGGCGCTCCTCGCCGCGCTCGGCGCCATCGACGGCGACGGCCGCATCACCGACGAGGGCCGGCATTTGCGGCGATTGCCGCTGCCGCCGCGGCTTGCGCGCATGGTGGTCGATGCCGCAGCCGTGGGCGAAGCGCAGCTTGCCGCCGAGATCGCCGCCCTTATCAGCGAGCGCGGGCTCGGCGGCGACGACGTGGATTTGCGCGAGAGGCTCGCCGGACTGCGCCGCGATCGCTCGCGCCGCGGCCGCGACGCCCGCGCCATGGCCGAGCGCTGGGCGGAGATCGCGACTGCTCCCTCGCCACAAGAGGGGGAGAAACTCAGCGTCGGCGTCCTCATCGCCCTTGCCTATCCCGAGCGCATTGCTAAAAACCGCGGCGGCGACACGGGTGCGTTTCTATTAGCAAACGGGCGCGGCGCGACGATCGATGCCGCGTCGGTGCTGGCGCGCGAGACGTTTCTCGCCGTGGCCGAGCTTACGGGCAGCGCCGCGGCCGGCCGCATCCTTTCCGCCGCGCCAATCACGCTTGCCGAGATCGAGGCGCGGTTTGCCGACCACGTCGTCGCACGCAAAGAAATCGCATTCGACGCCGCGAGCGGAAGCCTGCGCGGTCGCAAAAGCCGCCGGCTCGGCGCCATCGTGCTGGCGGACGCGCCGGTGCCGGTCACGACGAGCGATGAAACCGCAAAGCTCCTCGCCGAGAATATCGCCAAAGCCGGGATCGAGCGGCTGCCGTGGACCAAATCACTGCTGCAATGGCGCGACCGGGTGATGTTTCTTCGCGCCAGCGAAGGCCAAATGCCACAGCATCAGTGGCCGGACTTGTCCGACGCGGCGCTGGCCAAGAGCGTGAACGAATGGCTCACACCGACACTCTTGTCTAAGACCGGTATTGACCAAATCACGGTGGACGAGCTGGACACCGCCTTGCGCGCGCTGCTGCCGTGGCCGCTGCCGCGGCGGCTCGAGGCCGAAGCGCCCACTTATTTCGAAGCGCCGACCGGCTCGCACGTGCCGATCGATTATGCCGCCGAGGGCGGACCGAAAATCGCGATCCAGTTACAAGAACTGTTCGGGCTCGACCACCATCCGTCGATCGCCGGCGGCAAAATTCCGCTCGTCATCGAACTCCTCTCGCCGGCGCACCGGCCGGTGCAGACAACGCGCGATTTGCCGGGATTTTGGCGCGGCAGCTACGCCGCAGTGCGCAGCGAGATGCGCGGCCGTTATCCGAAACATCCGTGGCCCGACGATCCGATCGCCGCGGCGCCGACACGGCGCGCCAAGCCGCGGAAGGCGTAGTTTCAATTGTCGCAAATGCTTTAGCACTTCGCTTACCGTCGAGGGGCAAATCGGGCGCCCGATCGCGCAGCATTAGCTCCTTGTTCGCCGTGGCATGATGAGATGATGGCGAACAGCCGAGTCATAGTCATGCGTTCCGTCCTCACTTTTGCAGCTTTCGCGATTGCCGCCGGTGTCGTCGTGCCGAAATATGCAGCGCAAATGCACGCCGGCCATCCCGCGCCGGCAATGATGGCGGCGCATTCCGAGACGCCTGCCGCGTCGAGCGCTGCGGATTCGCGCTCGGTCGTCATCTCTCCCGGCCGTAACGGACATTTCGAGGTCGCCGGCAGCGTCGACGGCACCCGCCTGGAATTCATGGTCGATACCGGCGCCTCGGTGATTGCATTGACGGCGCGCGATGCCGCCATGCTCGGCATCCATCCGGCGGAGAGCGAATACCGCGCCATGGTGCGGACCGCCAACGGCACCGTGCGCGCCGCGCCGGTCATACTGGACCGGGTCGAGATCGACGACATCGTCGTGCACGACGTCGGCGCCATGGTGCTGCCGGACGGCGCGCTCGCCGACAATTTGCTCGGGCTCACCTTCCTGTCGCGGCTGCGCAAGTTCGAATATTCCGACGGCAAGCTGGTTCTGGAGCAGTAGCCGTTCGTCCTTTCACGCAACCATTCCCGTCTCTCCTCGTTTAAGCTATTGCTGCGCGCGGCCTTTCGATTCGGACCCATTGTTCAATGTTTCCCAAGCCGAAACCTTCGCTCAAGCCGAATACTTACGCCTATGAATCCGAGCCGATGGTGAAAGCTACCGGCTTTCGCGAATATGACGCGCGCTGGCTGTTCGGCAGCGAGATCAATCTGATGGGCGTCGAGGCGCTCGGGCTGGGGCTCGGCACGCTGATCCATGAGCTTGGCGTCAAGCCGCAGATCGTCACGGGCCACGATTTCCGCTCCTATTCGGCGTCGATCAAGATGGCGCTGACGAATGGACTGATCGCCGCCGGCTGCAGCGTGTACGACATCGGGCTCGCGGTGACGCCGATGGCCTATTTCGCGCAATTCGATCTCGACCTGCCCTGCGTCGCCATGGTCACCGCCTCGCATAACGACAATGGCTGGACCGGCGTGAAAATGGGCGCCAACCGGCCGCTCACCTTCGGTCCCGACGAGATGAGCCGATTGAAAGACATCGTGCTCAACGGCCAGTACAAGATGAAAGCTGGCGGCGCCTACCAATTCGTCGACAACTTTCCGGCGCGCTACATCGCCGACCTCACCAAGCGGCCGCAACTCAAGCGGCGTCTGAAAGTCGTCTGCGCCTGCGGCAACGGCACCGCGGGGGCCTTCGCGCCGCAAATCCTGGAAAAAATCGGCTGCGAGGTGGTGCCGCTCGACTGCGAGCTCGATCACACCTTTCCGAACTACAATCCCAACACCGAAGACCTGAAAATGCTGCACGCCATGCGCGACGCCGTGCTGGCGAGCAAGGCCGACGTCGGCTTAGGTTTTGACGGCGACGGCGACCGCTGCGGCGTCGTCGACAACGAAGGCGAGGAGATTTTCGCCGACAAGGTCGGCGTCATGCTGGCGCGCGATATCTCGGCCAAGCACAAGAACGCGCTGTTTGTCGCCGACGTCAAATCGACCGGCTTGTTCATGACCGATCCGATCTTGATCAAGAACGGCGCCAAGACCGACTACTGGAAGACCGGACACTCCTATATGAAGCGCCGCGTCAACGAAATCGGCGCCATCGCCGGCTTCGAAAAGTCCGGCCACTTCTTTTTCAACAAGCCGTTCGGCCGCGGCTACGACGACGGGCTGATCTTCGCTTTCGCCGTCTGCGACATGCTCGACCGCAATCCCGGGAAAAGCATGGCCGATCTCAAAAACGCGCTGCCGAAAACCTGGTCGTCGCCGACCATGTCGCCGCATTGCGCCGACGAGATCAAATATGCCGTGGTCGACGACGTGGTGAAGCATTTCGAGAGCCGAGAAGAAAAACGGCGGCAAGGTCGCCGGCCAGCCGATCCGCGATCTGGTCACCGTCAACGGCGTGCGCGTCACCGTCGAGGACGGCACCTGGGGGCTGGTGCGCGCCTCTTCCAACAAGCCGGAACTGGTCGTAGTCGTCGAAAGCCCGGTCTCGGAAGCGCGCATGCGCGACATGTTCAAGTCGCTCGACGACGTGCTGCGCACGCACAAGGAAGTCGGCGAATATAATCAAAAAATCTAATCATTCTCCCGCTGCACTGCGCTGTAGCGGAGAGACTCACACTTCCTGAAACACATCGATTTCCAGCACCCCCGGGAACATCGTGCGCCAGGTTTGCAAATAGGTTTGCATCCGCGCATCGCTGGCGAGGCGCTGCCGGTTGAGCTCCCAACCCTGATCCGCCTCGTATTCGATCTCCTGAACAAACTTGGCCGGGTCGTCGACGTTCTGCAGCAAACGGACTTCGGCCTTGCCGAACATCTGGTAGAACGGCGTCGCTGCCTTGATCATGGCGACGAGCTGCGAGGAATCCGCCGTCGGCATAGTGAACCGTAATTGCAGCGTGCGGCGCACTTTTGGTTGTTCATCGTTGCTCATCGGCTGCATTCCCTGATTTTCTTATAAGCATGAACGTTCTGGACGGAGCTCTATTCCCCGAATCCGGTCCCGGGCACGCCATTTTGAGATCATGCGCTATTTGAAGGTCTCGCGGAACCGGTGCGCCGGATAGACGCCGAGAATCCGCAGCGACCTCGGCACCGAAACGAATTCCAGCTCCTCGAGCGCGAGCTCAAGCGCGCGATGTTTGGGATGACCGTCGACGTCGGCGTAAAACTGCGTCGCGGTAAAGCTGCCGTCGACCATATAGCTCTCCAGCTTGGTCATATTCACGCCGTTGGTGGCAAATCCGCCGAGCGCCTTGTAAAGCGCCGCCGGGATGTTGCGCACCTGGAACACGAAGGTGGTGATCGGGCGCTTATCCTTGCGGCCCGCCCATTTCGGCTCGCGGGCGAGAACGACGAAACGCGTGGTGTTGTGCTTGGCGTCGGCGACGTCTTTTTTGAGGATGCGCAGGCGATAGATTTTGGCCGCGAGCTTGGTCGCCAATGCCGCGCGCGAGATGTCTGCCGCTTCGGCGACTTCCCGCGCCGCTCCCGCGGTGTCGGCGGCGACCACGGCTTTAAGCCGCAGCGTCCGGATGATGTTGCGGCACTGCCCGAGCGCGTGGACGTGGCTCTCGACCGTCTTGATGGTTTTCAGCGTCGCGCCTTTGGGCGCCATCAGTTGATGCTGCACCGGCAGGAACCATTCCGCCACGATGTGCAGCCGCGATGCCGGCATCAGATGATGGATATCCGCCACCCGGCCGGCCACCGAATTGTCGATCGGAATCATCGCCAGCGCGGCCCGTCCGGTGCGGACCGCGGCGAAGGCGTCCTCGAAGGTCGGACACGGCAGCGGCTCCATGTTCGGATAGGCCTCGCGGCAGGCGAGATCCGAGTTCGCTCCCGGCTCGCCCTGATACGCGATCTTGCGGCGCTTGCTCTTGTTACGCTTGGTCATGCGGATTCCAACTCTCAACGTCCCGTTAGCATGGCGCGCGCCTTTTCCAAATCCTCCGCCGTGTCGACGCCGAGCGGCACCGTATCGACGATCTCGACATCGATGCGCATGCCGGCCTCGAGCGCCCGCAATTGTTCGAGCTTTTCGCGACGCTCGAGCAGCGACGGCGGCAGCGCGACGAAGCGTTCCAGCGCCGCGCGGCGAAAGGCGTAAAGACCGATGTGATGATAGAGCGGGCCTTCGCCGGAAGGCGCGGGGGCGCGGGTGAAATAAAGGGCGCGCAACCGCGTGAGCGCGACCGGGGTTCCCACCACTTTGACGACGTTGGGATTAACGCGCTCCGCCGCCACTTTGATCTCCGCCGCAAGCGTAGCGATATCGACGGCAGGGTCGGCAAGCGGCAACAGCGCCGCGCGGATGGCCTCCGGCGCGATCGTCGGCAGATCGCCTTGCACATTGACGACGATTTCGACGCGACGAGCGGAATCGATCTTGTCGAGCGCCTCGAAGATGCGATCGGAGCCGGATACGTGATCCGGCTTCGTCATGACCGCCCGGCCGCCGGCTTTATCCACAGCCGCGGCGACTTCCACCGAGTTGGTGGCGACGACCACGGGGCCGATATTGGCCGCCTGCGCGCGCCGCAGAACGTGCACGATCATCGGCTCGCCGGCGATCTCGGCAAGCGGCTTGCCCGGGAGCCGGGTCGCGGCCACACGGGCAGGAATAAGGATCAGGACGTCGGCCATCGCGCTTGCGGGTGCTTATACGGGTTGCAAGACGGGCGGCAAACTGGCTAATTGTGCACTGCCCACATCTCTTCGCCTGCGGAGCCTTCCCGCGATGAATTCGTTCGAAATCAATAAGATTCTCGGCGCCTTGCTGGGAACCTGCCTGGTCCTCGTCGCCATGCATATCGCGTCCGGTGCAATCTTCACGCCGGAGCCGCCGGCGAAACCGGGTTACGTCATCGAGGTGAAGCAGGAACAGCCGGCCGGCGGGGCGGCGACGGCGGCGCCGGCGGAGGCGCCGATCGAGACGCTTCTGGCGAGCGCATCGCCGGAGCGTGGCGCGCAGATCGCCAAGCAATGCCAAGCCTGCCATAACTTCCAGGAAGGCCAGGGCCCCAAGGTCGGCCCCGACCTTTACGGCGTCGTCGGACGCCCGGTCGCGTCAGTATCGAACTTCAACTATAGCGCCGCGCTGAAGAAGCTCGGCGGCGACTGGACGTTCGATGCGCTGAACAAATGGCTGACCAAGCCCAGTGCCGATGCTCCGGGCACAGCCATGACCTTTGCCGGCCTGTCGAACGAGAAACAGCGCGCCGACGTCATCGCCTATCTCAACACGCTCTCGCCGCATCCACTGCCGCTGCCGACGGCGCAGGGCGCTGCCGCTCCGGCCGCGAACGCACCGGCTCCGGCGGCAACGGCTCCGGCGCCTGCAAGTCCTCCAGCCGCTGCTCCGGGTAACCCAGCACCCGCTGCCGCGGCTCCTGCCCCCGCCGCGCCCCCTGGCGCGGCTCCGGCCCAGCACTAGCGTCCGTTTTTTCGGTGGCGCTGCACCGTCGTCGCCTTGTCGCACGGCGATGTGCAGTCTATTTCGTCGCGGCGCACTCCTGCCGGCTGGCGCCGCAGTTGAAAAGGCCGATAATGAATGGCAACGAGAGCTATTTCGCAAACTTAGGGAGGATCAGGTGGACCGCCGATCCCTGCTGAAGTCCGCGTTGCTTGCCACCGCCGCATCGCGCCTACCATTGGGCTTGACCACCGCCGCGCGGGCGCAGGCGCAACCCGCGCCGCAGACGTCCGCCCCACCGCCCGCCAAAACTTGGCGTCACGGCACGTCGCTGTTCGGCGAGCTCAAATATCCTGCCGGTTTCAAACAATTCGATTATGTCAATGCCGCGGCCCCGAAGGCCGGCACCGCGCGGCAGGTCGCTTACGGCACGTTCGACAATTTCAACGCGGTAGTTGCCGGCGTCAAAGGCACGCTGGCCGCCGGCATCAGTCTGATCTACGACACGCTCGCGGTCCCCTCGCTCGACGAAGTATCAAGCGAATACGGACTGATCGCCGAGGCGGTAAGCTATCCGGACGATTTCTCCTCGGTCAGCTATCGGCTGCGGCCGCAAGCGAAATGGCATGACGGCACGCCGGTGATGCCGGACGACGTCGTCTTCTCCTTCGAGTCCTACAAGAAGCACAGCCCGCAGTCGTCCGCTTATTACCGTCATGTCGTCAAAGCGGAACAGACCGGCGACCATGAGGTGACCTTCACCTTCGACAGCCCCGGCAATCACGAACTGCCGCAGATCGTCGGCCAACTGACCATCCTGCCCAAGCACTGGTGGGAGGGCGCCGACGCCAACGGCAAAAAACGCGACATTGCCGATACCACGCTCGAGCCGCCGCTCGGCTCGGGGCCGTATCGCATCGAGGATTTCTCGGCCGGCCGCAACATCGTCTACGAGCGGGTCAAGGACAACTGGGGCAGCGGCATTAACGTCAATATCGGCCGCGATAATTTCGACGAACTGCACTTCGAATATTTCCGCGACACGACCGTCGCGCTGGAAGCCTTCAAGGGAGATGCGGTCGACTGGCGCGTCGAGAACCTCGCCAAGAATTGGGCCACCGCCTACGACTTCCCGGCGGTCGCCGATAAACGCGTCCTGCTCGAGGAATTTCCCATCAGAAACTTCGGCCTGATGCAGGCTTTCGTCTTCAATATCCGGCGTCCGAAATTCCAGGACCCGCGGGTGCGGCTTGCCTTCAATTACGCATTCGATTTCGAGGAAATGAACAAGCAGATTTTCTTCGGAGCCTATAAGCGCATCGATAGCTATTTTGACGGCACCGACCTTGCCGCCACCGGCGTGCCGACCGGTCGCGAACTCGAACTCCTCGAAACCGTGCGTGCCCAGCTTCCACCCGACCTGTTCAAGAAGCCTTATACCAATCCGATTAACGGCAATCCCGGCGCCGTGCGCAACAATCTGCGCGAGGCGCTACGCCTGCTCAAAGAGGCGGGTTACGAAGTCAAGGACCAGCAACTCGTCAACACCAAGACCAACGAGCCATATACGGTCGAATTCCTCTCCGCGGGTCCGAGCTTCGAGCGCATCTTCCTGTTCTACAAACCTTCGCTCGAACGTCTCGGCATGACGGTCTCGGTGCGGACCGTCGATGAGGCGCAGTTCGAGAACCGGCTGCGCGGTTGGGATTTCGACATCATCACCAATTCGTGGCCGGAATCGCTCTCCCCCGGCAACGAGCAGCGCGGCTACTGGGGCTCACAGTCCGCCGATCAGCCCGGCTCCGATAATCTGATCGGCATCAAAAACCCGGCGGTCGATGCAATGATCGATAAGATCATTTTTGCCAAGAACCGCGCCGACCTCGAAGCCGCTACCAAAGCGCTCGACCGCATCTTGCTGTGGAACTACTACGTCGTGCCGCAATGGTCTTACTTCAAAGCCCGCACCGCGCGATGGGATCGTTTCAGCCACCCCGATCCGCTGCCGAAATACGGCGTGTCGGGGTTCCCGACCGTATGGTGGTGGGACGCGCAAAAAGCCGCAAAAACGGGTTAACATCTAGCGTGGTGGATTTGAAGTTCCTAAGATCAATCGGCAATGCTCGCATAGGAACTTCAAATCCAAAACCACGCTAGCATCATACCTTGCTGGTGTCCTTTCGATTCCGAAGTTCGCGTCAGAGGTGCCGTCGATTGTTGCAAACTTCGGAATCGGGACACTAGGGCATGAACCGGCCCACGCGTCGGCGTATCCTCAAATTTTGCGCCGGCGCGCTGGCCGGCGCAACGGCCCTCCGCTTTGGACGCTCGGGCGCACGCGCCGACGCGGCGATCGAAGCGCACGGCCTGTCGGCGTTCGGCGACCTCGCCTATCCGCCTGACTTTGCCCATTTCAGCTACGTCAATCCGGATGCGCCGAAAGGCGGCACTTTCTCGCAGATCGGGCCGGATCAGATCTACAATCAGAACTTCCTCACCTTCAACTCGCTCAATACTTTCATCCTCAAGGGCGACGCCGCGCAGGGCATGGAGCTGACTTTCGCCTCCCTCATGGTCCGCTCCGGCGACGAGCCCGACGCCATGTACGGGCTCGCCGCGGCAAAAGTCCGGCGCTCGGCCGATGGCCTGACCTATCAATTCGTCACCCGGCCCGAAGCGAAATTTCACGACGGTTCGCCGCTCACCGCGCCCGATGTTGCCTTCTCGCTCATGACACTGAAGGAAAAAGGTCATCCGCTGATCAGCCAGTCGCTGCGCGATTTCGCCGGCGCTACGGCGGACGACGACGCGACCGTCACCGTGCGCTTTGCGCCGAAGCGGGCGCGCGACGTGCCGCTGTTCGTCGCCGGGCTGCCGATTTTCTCGCGCGCCTATTACGCGACGCGGCCGTTCGACGAATCCACCCTCGACATCCCGCTCGGCTCGGGCGCCTACCAGGTCGGCCGCTTCGAGCCGGGCCGCTACATCGAATATATTCGCGTCAAAAACTGGTGGGGCGCCGATCTGCCGGTCGGGCGCGGCCAGAACAATTTCGATATCGTGCGCTATGAATATTATCGCGACCGCGACGTCGGTTTTGAAGGCTTTTCGGCCGGCACCTATCTGTTCCGCGAGGAATTCACCTCCCGCTTCTGGGCGACGCGCTACGATTTCCCGGCGGTCAAGGACGGCCGCGTCAAGCGCGACGAGATACCCGACGACACGCCGTCCGGCGCGCAAGGCTGGTTCATCAATACGCGGCGGCCGCAGTTCGCCGACGTTCGGCTGCGCGATGCGCTCAACGACGCGTTCGATTTCGAATGGACCAACAAGACGATCATGTACAACGCCTATCGGAGAACGGTTTCGGTCTTTCAAAACTCGGACCTGATGGCGGTAGGCTTGCCGAGCGCCGCCGAGCTCGCTTTGCTCGCGCCGTTCCGCGGCCGCCTGCCGGCCGAAGTGTTCGGCGATGCCTACACGCCGCCGGTCTCGGACGGCTCGGGCGAAGACCGACCGCTGCTGCGCAAGGCGGCGCAGGTCTTGCAGGATGCCGGCTGCGTCCTCCGTAACGGCAAGCGTTTGCTGCCGAGCGGCGAGCCCATCACCGTCGAATTTCTGATCGACGAACCGTCATTCGAGCCGCACCATATGCCGTTTATCAAAAATCTCGGCATACTCGGCATCGACGCCACGCTGCGTATCGTCGACCCGGTGCAATACCGGGCGCGGCTCGACAACTTCGACTTCGACATTACCATCGACCGCTTCAGCTTCTCGGCCACGCCGGGCGACTCGCTGCGTTCGTATTTTTCCGCGCAGGCGGCGGCGCTGCACGGTTCCAACAACCTCGCCGGCATTTCCGATCCGGTGGTCGACGCGCTGATCGAGGCCATCATTGCCGCCGATTCACGCCCCACGCTGGTGACGGCCTGCCGCGCGCTCGACCGGGTCATCCGCGCCGGCCGCTACTGGATTCCGAACTGGTACAAGGCGTCGCACTGGATCGCCTACTGGGACGTGTTCGGCAGACCGCCGTCGCAACCTCGCTATTTTCGCGGCATTCCCGACACTTGGTGGTATGACCAGGCCAAGGCCGCGAAAATCCGACCGGTTCGGTAGTGCGGTGGACTTGCAGGCGGAACGCCAGTATGTCGCATGCTATAAAGTCGCTGCCGCCGTTTTCCGTCGTGTTTCCGTCATGCTCGGATGCGACGCCGCGGCTAAATCCGGGCCATCAAGAGTAGTGGCGCATCGCGCCAATGGCTTTAAGATAGCGGCCCAACGATAAGACCTGCTGGGACTCAATGGCTGCCTATATCGTCCGCCGTATCCTGTTCATGATCCCCACGATTTTCGGCATCATGCTGGTGTCGTTCGTCGTGGTTCAATTCGCGCCGGGCGGCCCGGTCGAACGCGTCATCGCCCAGCTCCGCGGCAGCGACACCGGCGCTACGTCGCGTATTTCCGGCTCGACCAGCGGCGATTTTGCGCACGGCGCCTTGCAGGCCGGCTCGCAATTCGACGTCAGTTCCAAATACCGCGGCGCGCAAGGGCTCGACCCGGCCTTCATCAAAAGCCTGGAAAAGCAATTCGGCTTCGACAAGCCGGCCTACGAGCGCTTTTTCCTGATGATGTGGAACTATCTGCGCTTCGATTTCGGCAAGAGCTATTTCCGCGACGTCAGCGTGCTCGAACTTATCAAGGAAAAACTGCCGGTATCGATCTCGCTTGGCATCTGGATGACGCTTTTGAGCTATCTGATCTCGATTCCGCTCGGCATCCGCAAGGCGGTGCGCGACGGCTCGCAGTTCGACGTGTGGACGTCCGGCGTCATCATCGTCGGCTACGCGATTCCCGGCTTTCTGTTCGCCATCCTGCTTATTGTCCTGTTCGCCGGCGGCTCGTTTTGGCAAATCTTCCCGTTGCGCGGGCTGACCTCGGAAGGCTGGTCGCAGTTTCCCTGGTGGGAAAAAATTCTCGACTACTTCTGGCACCTCACCTTGCCGATCGTCTCCATGGGGCTTGCCGCTTTCGCCACCATGACGTTGCTCACCAAGAACTCCTTCCTTGAGGAGCTGCGCAAGCAATACGTGCTCACCGCGCGCGCCAAGGGCTGCTCCGAGCGCCAGGTGTTGTACGGGCATATTTTCCGCAACGCCATGCTCTTGGTCATCGCCGGCTTCCCGGCTGCGTTCGTCTCCGCCTTCTTTGCCGGCTCGCTCTTGATCGAGACCATCTTCTCTCTCGACGGCCTCGGCCTGTTGAGCTTCGAAAGCGTGCTCAACCGCGATTATCCGGTGGTGTTCGCCAATCTGTACATTTTCGCGTTGCTCGGCCTCGTCGTAAATCTGATTTCCGACCTCACCTATACCTGGATCGATCCGCGCATCGATTTCGAGACGCGGGAGGTGTGAGGTGGACGACCAAGGCTCTCGCCGACAATCTCGAGCCCGAGATCGAACCGGGCATCCCGCCGGAGCTTAAGCCGGATCTCGAGCCGGCCGGCCCGCTTGGCCTTGCCGGGATGCCGCGCGGCTTCGAATTTTCGCCGCTCAACGCGCGGCGCTGGCGGAATTTCAAGGCGAACCGCCGCGGCTATTGTTCGTTGTGGATCTTTCTCGCGCTGTTTGTCATCACGATGTTCGCCGAATTCATCGCCAACGATAAGCCGCTGTTCATTCACTTCGACGGCAAGAGCTTCTTTCCGGTCTTCATAACCTATCCGGATACCGAATTCGGCGACGACCTCGGCACCGCTGCGGATTATCGCGACCCGCATTTGCAGAAATTTCTCGACGAGCACAACGCCATCGAAATCTGGCCGCCGATCCGTTTCTCCTACAACACCATCAACGACAATCCGCCGTCGGCGTTTCCCTCCAAGCCGACCTGGCTGTTGAACGCCAAGGACTGCGAATTCGCCGCCAAAAACGGCTACGCCAAATGCGGCACGCTCGAATATAACTGGCTCGGCACCGACGATCAGGGCCGCGACGTGCTGGCGCGGATGATCTACGGTTTCCGCATTTCGGTGCTGTTCGGACTGGTGCTGACCATCGTCTCATCGATCATCGGCGTCGCCGCCGGCGCCGTGCAGGGTTATTTCGGCGGCTGGACCGACCTTTTGTTTCAACGCTTCATCGAAATCTGGACGTCGGTTCCCGAGCTTTATCTGCTGCTGATCATTTCCTCGGTGCTGGTTCCCGGCTTCTTCGTGCTGCTCGGAATTCTGCTGCTGTTCTCCTGGGTGCGGCTGGTCGGCCTGGTGCGCGCCGAATTTCTGCGCGGCCGCAATTTCGAATATATCCAAGCCGCCCGCGCGCTCGGCGTATCCAATAAGGTCATCATGTTCCGGCATTTGTTGCCGAACGCGATGGTGGCGACCATGACGTTCCTGCCGTTCGTCATGTCGTCGTCGGTGATGACGCTCACGGCATTGGATTTTCTCGGCTTCGGCCTGCCGCCCGGCTCACCGTCGCTCGGCGAATTATTGTCGCAAGCCAAGGCCAATGTGCAGGCGCCCTGGCTCGGGCTCGCCGGCTTTTTCACCGTCGCGCTGATGCTGTCGCTGCTGATCTTCATCGGCGAAGCCGTGCGCGACGCCTTCGATCCGCGAAAGACGTTCGCATGAGCGGGGAACTTTGTCTTTCCGTGCGCGATCTGTCGATCGCGTTCCGCTCCGGCGGGCACGAAACGCTCGCGGTCGACCGCGTGTCGTTCGACATCGTCAAGGGCGAGTGCATGGCGCTGGTCGGCGAATCCGGCTCCGGCAAATCGGTCACGGCGCTGTCGATCATGAGACTGCTGCCCTATCCGGCGGCGCACCATCCGTCGGGCAGCATCACTTTCCATGGCCGCGACCTGTTGCAGCTGCCCGAACGCGACATGCGCAAGGTGCGCGGCGACGACATCACCATCGTGTTTCAGGAGCCGATGACGTCGCTTAATCCGCTGCATACGATTGAGAAGCAGATCGGCGAAATCCTGCTGCTGCACCGCGGCTTGACCGGAGCGCCGGCCCGCGCACGGACGCTCGAAGTTCTCACCCAGGTCGGCATTCCCGACCCGCAAACACGATTGAAGAGCTATCCGCATCAGCTGTCCGGCGGCCAGCGCCAGCGCGTGATGATCGCGATGGCGCTGGCCAACGAGCCCGATCTGCTCATCGCCGACGAGCCGACCACCGCGCTCGACGTCACCGTGCAGGCGCAAATCATTGCGCTGCTCAAAGAAATTCAGTCGCGACTGCACATGTCGCTGTTGTTCATCACCCACGATCTCGGCATCGTGCGAAAAATCGCGCAACGGGTCTGCGTGATGAAGGACGGCAAAATCGTCGAGCACGGCCCCGTGGCTCGCGTCTTCGCTGCGCCCGAACACCCCTATACGCGCGCGCTGCTCGCGGCGGAGCCGCGGCCCGACCCGGCGCCGCCGCGGCCCGACGCGCCGGTGCTCTTGAAAACGGACGAGCTCAAGGTGTGGTTTCCCATAACGCGCGGCCTGATGCGCAAGACCGTCGGGCACGTCAAAGCCTGCGACGGCCTGAGCATCGAGTTGCGCCAGGGCGAGACGCTCGGCGTCGTCGGCGAATCCGGCTCGGGCAAGTCGACGCTCGGGCGCGCAATCTTAAGGTTGATATCGTCGGACGGATTGATCGCCTTCATGGGCCACGATCTGCAAGGGCTGAAGTTTAAGGAGATGCGTCCGTTTCGTCGCGACATGCAGATCGTGTTTCAGGATCCC
This sequence comes from uncultured Alphaproteobacteria bacterium, assembly GCA_963780925.1. GTDB lineage: Bacteria > Pseudomonadota > Alphaproteobacteria > Rhizobiales > Xanthobacteraceae > BOG-931. The sequence goes on from CAWAEV010000023.1 coordinate 158,716, forward strand.
TACGGGTCGCTGTCGCCGCGCATGTCGGTGGCGGACATCATCAAGGAAGGGCTTAAGGTCCACCAGCCGGACATGCCGGATCGCCAACGCGACGAGCGCGTCGTTCAGGCCCTGCGCGACGTCGGCCTCAATCCGGACATGCGTTTTCGCTTTCCCCATGAATTTTCCGGCGGTCAGCGCCAACGCATCGCCTTGGCGCGTGCCGTGGTGCTGGAGCCGAGTTTCATCGTGCTCGACGAGCCGACGAGCGCGCTCGACATGGTCATCCAGGCACAGATGGTCGACCTTTTGCGCGACCTGCAGAAACGGCACAATCTCACTTATCTGTTCATCTCGCACGACCTGCGGGTCGTCGCGGCGCTGGCGAGCCGCCTGGTGGTGATGCGGCACGGTCTGGTCGTCGAGGCGGGCGACGCCGCCGAACTGTTCCGCAACCCCAAGACCGACTATACGCGCGCGTTGTTCGCCGCCGCATTCAAGCTCGAAACCGCGCCCGAGGGCGTCGTCGAGCAATAAATCGCGTCTCCCCGGCGGGCATCGGCGATATTATATTATCCGCAGATGAAAAGGCTGCTCTCGATTTTCTCGTCCACCGCGATTGCCGTCGCCGCGCTCTTGGTTTGGAGCGGGATTGCCGGCGCGCAGGGCCGCGATCGCTCGATGCAGCTGATTTCGGAGTTTCCGCTCGTCAACGACGACGGCCAACGCTTGCCCAATCACAGCGTCAAGCTGGCCGAGCCGATCGACAGATTGCCCGGCGTGGTGGTTGCCGCCAACCCGGACGGCAAGACGACGCTTGTCGAATTTTACGATCTCAACTGTCCGTATTGTCGGATCGCCTCCGCCGATATTGCCGACATGGTCGCCGTCGATCCGGAACTTCGCCTGGTGCTGGTGCCGTTTCCGGTGCTCGGCATCGCCTCGATTGCGGCAAGTCGCGTCGAACTTGCCGTCGCCAAGCTCGGCACGCCGCTCCAGTTCTACGATTTCCACCGTAAAATCTATTCGCAGCGCGGCACGACCGACGGACTGCGCGCGCTCGACGTGGCGCACGGGCTGGGCTTCGACGAACATGCCTTGACTGAACTTGGCGACAGCGACGAAATCACCAAGGTCATGAAAGCCCATGTCGCGCTCGGCAATGCGTTGGGGCTTGCGGCGACGCCCGCGTTCATCGTCGACGGCGTCGCCATCCTCGGCTATCCGGGCCGCGATGGGCTGCAGAAAATTGTCGATGCGGCGCGCACTTGCGGTAAGGTGGCGTGCTGAACCGGCAGTTCAAGGTTCCATTCTAACGCGCCTTGCCGATGAGCTCGGCGACCGGGGCGCCGGAAGCAATCTTCTCTTCGCGCAATTTCTCGGCTGCCGCGTTGCGCTGCGCCCGGGCCAGCACTTCCGCCACGCGCTGGCGCGGGATGAAGCAGACGCCGGTTTCGTCGGCCAGCACCAGATCGCCGGGATCGACCGTCAGACCGCAGATCGTGACCGGCTTATTGATGGCAACGGTCTCGACGCGCCATTTGCCCGTGATCGGGCTGACGCTCTTCGACCAGACCGGAAGCCCGATGGCGCGGGAATGATCGACGTCGCGCGCGCCGCCGTCGACAATCGCGCCGATCTCGCCCTGCCGGTGCCCGATCGTGGCGGACATGCCGCCGAGATTGGAGACCCGATCGACCCCTTGCACCACAAGGACGTCGCCCCGCTCGGCGAGGTTATGCGCCTCGACCTCGCCGAGACCGGACACACCGTTTTTCACTTTTTCCGGCACGGGCGCGCTGGCGGGGACGTTGCGCACCGTCAGCGCCCGGCCGACGACGCGCGCCGTTGGATCGCTTGGCTGCAACACGGCGGCCGGCACGGCGCCGATAATGCCAAGTTCGTCCATCGCATCCGAGGCGATGCCGGTGAGATCGGGCAACGCGCGATAGCCATCGACGATGCCGGGCGGCAGCGCCGGCAATTCCAGCATGCCGAAAGCATCGGGCGGGAGTTTGCCGAGAGTTTGCTTTGTCATGTCCGAACTCAAAATCCGAACAGCTTTGCCGGATTGTCGACCAGCATGAGCCGGCGCGTGCGCTCGTCGGGCGCAATTTCCGGAATGAGATCGACGAGCTCGCCGTCATTGGGCACGGCGTTGTGGTTCGGATGCGGCCAGTCGGTGCCCCAGACCACGCGCTCGGGCGCATGCGCGGCAAGATCGCGCGCAAACGGCACGGCGTCGGCGTAAGGATACGGCTGCTTGGTGATGCGATCGGTGCCCGACAGCTTGACCCAGATATTGCCGCGGTCGAGCAAACGGCGCAGCACCGAGAAGGTTTTGCCGTGCAACCCTTCGGCAACGTCGATGCGTCCGATGTGATCGATCACGACCGGCGCCTCGATCGAGGTGATAAAATCGTAATAGTCCAGCACGCCGTGGCCGCCGAGATGCATGGCGATATGCCAGCCATTCGGCGCCACCTTCTCGATCACTTGGAGCATGTCGTCGCGCCGCATCGGCGCACCAAGATGCGGAAAATAAAAATGGAGCCGGACGCCGCGCACGCCAGCGTCGTCCAAGCGATCGACCTCGGCCTGCGGCGTCCACGGATCGAGCAGGGCGACGCCGCGATAGCGGCCCGCCCCGGCGGCGAGCAGGTCGAGCAGCGCCGCGTGATCGCTGCCGTGACAAGTCGATTGCACGAACACGCCGCGCTCGAACCCGAGGAAGGCATGCAGGCGAAATAGATCTTCCTTCGGCGCGTCGGTCGGCGTGAACGGCCGGTTCGCCGCATAAGGAAATTTCGCGTGCGGCCCGAACACGTGAAAATGCGAATCGCAGGCAAGCGGCGGCAGCTTGAACCGCGGCTTTTTCGGGTTCGGGTCCGGCGGCGCGATGGTCGGGGTCAGATCGTCGGCGCGGATGGCCATATCATATTCCAGTCCTGGAGGATCAATCGCACCGCGCGGTCATGCCGCCGTCGACCACGATTTCGGTGCCGGTGATGAAGCGCGCTTCGTCGGAGGCCAGAAACAGTACCGCATTGGCGGTGTCGCGGCCGTCGCCCATGAAGCCGAGCGGGATGCGCGCGAGGCGCGATTTGAGCAGCGCCTCGATGTCGCCGCCGGTGCGCTGTTTGGCGAGACGGGCTTCGACCATCGGGGTGTGCATCTGGCCCGGAATAACCGTGTTCACGCGGATGCCTTTGTCGGCATATTGCACCGCCGTCACCCGCGAGAACTGGATCACCGCGGCCTTGGCCGAGGCATAGCCGATCTGCGGCGAGCCGGTATAGCGGATACCGGAAGTCGATGCCGTATTGACGATGGCGCCGCCGCCGAACTCGATCATGACCGGAATCACGTGCCGACAGGCAAGAAAGACGCTTTTGAGATTGTAGTCGATCTGGTTGTCGAAACTTTCCTCCGACATTTCCGCGACGCCGCCCGCGGCCGAGCCGCCGACATTGTTGACCAGGATGTCGATCGGGCCGAATTTCTTGCAGCATGCCGCCACCATGGCGCCGACCTGCGCGTCGTCGAGAACGTCGCAGACATGCGTCGCGATCTCGCCGTCACTGCCCACGCGGGCGACGGTCTCGGTCATTGCCTCCGCGCTCTTATCGACGGCAAAGACTTTCGCGCCCTCGCGCGCGAACAACACCGCGGCGGCGCGGCCGTTGCCCCAACCGGGGCCGACGCAACCGGCCCCGGTGATGAGCGCGACTTTACCCTCGACCCGTCCCGGCATTAGCCCTTCCGACCCCATTGATCGGCCCGAATGGTAATGGACCGCTCGCAGCGGCACCAGCATGGCTCACGACGCCGCAGTCAAGCGCGGATGGCGCAAAACGCCAAGCCTCGCCGGACAATTTCTGATATTATATTTTCCCAAGGCACCGGGGAGGAATCGATGCGAAGGCTCATCGCCATCGCGGCTTTGGCAATCGTGGCCGTTGCGGCCACACTGCAATTCGCCGGCAGCGCGCAGGCGCAACAAGCCTATCCGACGCGAACCGTCCGCTTCATTGTGCCGTATGGCGCCGCCAGCGCCTCCGACATCACCGCGCGATTGTTCGCGGATCGATTGTCCGCGCGCTGGGGCAAGCCGGTGGTGGTCGAAAACCGCCCCGGCGGCGACGGCCTGGTCGCGCTGAACGCCTTTGTCGGCGCCCATGACGACCACACCCTGTTCTTCGGGCCAGCCGGGGTATTCGAGGTGCTGCCCTACGACCAGGATACGCTGCCATTCGATGCGAAAAACGACATTGTGCCGATCGTGTGCGTTTCCGAAGTCGTTCTGGCGATCTCCGTTCCGACATCGGCGAGCATCAACACGCTCGATCAACTCGTGACCCTGGCGCAAGCGCAACCGGGGAAACTCAATGCGGCTGCCGCCAATGGCATCTCGGATTTCCTGCTGTTCGGTTTTATCAAGAATATGGGCTTGCAGATCACCAAGGTGCCCTATCGCGACATTATGCAGGCGCCGAATGATCTTGCCGCGGGACGCATTCAGGTGCTGGCGACGTCGCTTGCGGTCGTCCAGCCGCTGGCGCATGGCGGCCGCATCAAGGTCTTGGCCGTGACCAGCGGTCAGCGCGCCCCGGCTGCACCCGAGGTTCCGACCGCGAAAGAGGCCGGCTACCCGGCGTTGACCTTTGAGAGCCTGTTCGGCCTGTTCGGGCCGCGCGGCATGCAGGACCAGATACGCAAGAGCATTGCGACCGATATCCGCGCAGTCGCCGATAGCGATCCGGCTATCGGCAAGCGAATCAGCGATATCGGAACCATCCTGTCGATCCGCGGGCCGTCCGAATTCGCCGCCAGCGTCGACCAGCAACGCGTCGAGCTTGCCGCGATCGCCAAGACGCTCGGGCTGAAGGCGGCGCAGTAAACCGTCAAAACGTAAACAGTATGGCGGCGTACCAGTTGTAGCGATCGGTCGCCTCGGCATTTTGAATGCCGCGGCCCAGATAACCCAGCAGGTGAAAATTATCGCTTAGATCGTATTTGACGCCGGCGCCGACCGACGTCGTCGCCTGGCCGCCTTGGGTATCCGGCGTCTGATGAAACAACTCCAGACCCACCTGTAAATTGGAAGCGACTTGACGGGTAACAACGGCCCCCATCAGGCAGAAATCCTGCGAATTTTCTCCCCGGTTGATTTCGCAGCCCCCGCCGCCAAAGGCGGACCACTTGTCCCAGTCTTTTTCGATCCAGATCGGGAACAGATAAGAGGCGTGCGGGTCGCCGACATTGGGCGACGCGCTCGGCAGGAACACGCGGGGAAAGAAGGCGACATCCAGCCCGAAATTGGCTTGCGTCAGGAAGCGGTATTTTGCCGCAAGCTCGACGTTGCCGAGCCCGGCCGCCGACGACCCGGAAGCCCGAAAACTGTACGCCCCCGGCAGCGTCGCCGTAAGTTGCAGGTTGGGCGCGCCGCCGTAATTGAAGTCGATGCCGCCGCTACCACTGACGCCATCTTGCGTCGCCATGCCTTGCGAGAACGTGTAAATCTCGAAGTGCTTATAGTCCGTCGGCTCGGGGTCGTCGGTCAGATAGGGCGGCCCGGCCGTTGCTGGGAAAACAAATCCCAACAGCACGGCGCAGCAGAGCGACAATTTTGCCGCAGTGCGTAGCACGTTCGTCCCTCGACCGGGAGATTACCAATTTGGCCGGCGCAGAACTACATTCGTAGCGTAGACGAGAAGCGCTGCGAATAATATTCCCGCCGTGCCACGTCGCATTGGAGGCCGGTTGATGAATGCCGTCGAACGATACGCGAGCAAGGTTCCCGAAGTCACGCTCGTGTTCTGGATCATCAAGATCGCCGCAACGACGCTCGGCGAGACCGGCGGCGATACCATCACCATGACACTGAACTGGGGCTACCTCACAGGCACGGCGCTGTTTCTGTCGTTGCTCGTTATCTTCGTCATCCTGCAAGTCGCGGCGAATAAGTTCCATCCCTTCCTGTACTGGGCCACCATCGTTGCCTCCACCACGGCCGGCACGACCATGGCCGACTTTGCCGACCGTTCCTTGGGCATCGGCTATGCCGGCGGCTCGTCGCTGCTGTTCGTTTGCCTGATGGCGACGCTCGCCGCCTGGTATTGGTCGCTCGGCTCCATCTCGGTCGAAACCGTGAACACGCCAAAGGTCGAGGTGTTTTATTGGCTGGCGATCACGTTTTCCCAGACACTGGGAACGGCGCTCGGCGACTGGATGGCGGACGACACCGGCCTCGGCTATGGCGGCGGCGCGATCGTGTTCGGCGTCGGCTTGGCCGTGCTTGCCGTCTTTTATTACCGAACAAAGGTCCCCCGGGTTTTTTTGTTTTGGGCGGCATTTATTCTGACGCGGCCGCTCGGCGCCACGGTCGGCGACTTCCTCGATAAGCCCATCAAAGATGGCGGCATGGCGCTGAGCCGCCCGATCGCCTCGGCGGTGATCGGCGTGTTCATCATCGCCTGTCTTCTCATCCTGCCGCAGCGGGCAGGCCGGCATCCGGGGCAAGCGGACATAGTCTCATGACGCCGGCTGGCGCGTTCGGCCTTCACGAAAGCGCCACCACAACACCACGACGATGCCGGCGACCACGCCGACGACCAGCACAACCAGCAATGCGGAATTTTCGATCCAAGCAATCGCCGGGATGCCGAGCGCCATGATCAGGCCGAGCAGACAGACTTGCCAGGACAACACATGCACGCCCGCAGTAAAGGTGCCGAGCGCCAGCAATGTGAACATGGCGAGGCTGGTCGCGCCGGCATTGAAATTGCGCTGCACGCTGGCCAGCAACAGCATGTTCATGACCACGATGAACGCGATCCAATGCAGCGCCTGCGTCGCGATCAATCGCAGTCGCTTTGAATTGTCGTCGGCATTTTCCCATCCGGCGCCGACGCAAACCAGCGCGATCAGCGGCGTGAGAATTTCCCAGTAGCCGGTAATCGGATTTTTCGAAAAGCTCATATAAGCGACGCCGATCGTGGTGAGGATCAGAACCAGGGCGAACGGCAGTTCTCTGATCCAGAAGCTGACGTGGAACAGATGGCGGTATGGCGCATGCGGACTAACCGATGGGACGGTCGGATGTTGTTGTTCGGTGCTCATCGCGCCTGCTCCGCGCTGGGACGAATTCGCTCAAGAGTAGATCACAAGAGCATGTCCCGCAAAAGTGGATACCGGATTTGCGATAAGGACATGCTCCGACGAGTGCCGTGACGCCACCTCGCCCTTTATCGCCCGAGCCGCCGCACGCCGGTGATTTCGCTGCTGGTGGCACGGATGCGGGCGATGGCGTCGGCGATCGGTTCGACCGCGACCGCCATATGGAAGGCATTGGCATGGAGGAAATTCGCGGCGTCGCGCACGACGGCGACGTGGCCCTGCCAAAATACCAGATCGCCGCGTTTCAAGTCGGCATGATGGAGTCCGTCGCCGACGGCCTTTCCCAGCGCCCGTTCCTGCATGTCGGTGTCACGCGGGCATGATACGCCGCAGGCCGAAAGCGCAATCTGCACGAGGCCCGAACAGTCCAGCCCAAGCGCTGTCTTGCCACCCCAGAGATACGGCACTCCGGTAAAGCGCTCGGCCGCCGCGACGAAGTCGGCTTCGTTGTCGCCGACCGGTTTGAGATGAATCGCCGGCACATAGAATCCGGCTGTGGTCACCGCCATCCGATCTTCGCTGCGCGCGATGGCGAGCTTGGCGCCGAACGGAAAAGCTTCAACGGGCGGCAGCTTGATCGACGGCCCTGGGAACGCGAATGTGCGCAAGCTTGCGACTTTGTGGGTCGGCGAAGCGCCGGTCGGCGCCAGCGCAACCGACGGCAGCCAGCCGACATAATTGTCGGCGGCGAGCTGACCCCAGGCCCAGCCCTCTTCGTTGGTGTCGTAGATCGTGACGCGTTCGCCCTTAAGCGCTTCGGTCAAGAGCGGCGCATCGGGGCGCGGTTCATGCCGCAGCGGCGCTTGCGGCGCGATCACTTCGAAATCGCGACCTTCGACGTAACGCCGCGCCGGCACCTTGCCTTCGAGAAATTTGGCGGCGAGATCGGCGCGGAACGGCGTGACGCGAGGATCGAAGTCGCGCATCGCGGTGTCGGCTCAGCCGTAGCGCGCGGCGAGCATGGCGTAGAGAGCGCGCGCCGCCTGCAATTCGCCGCCCTCGGGCCGGCCCGCTTTGGCCGCCGCCGTCCACGCGAACAGGTCGATATGCAACCAGGATTTTGCCGTCACGAAACGCCGCATGAACAAGGCTGCAGTGATGGCGCCGCCCTGGCTGCCGCCGACATTGTTGATATCGGCGACCTTGGATTCCAGCATCGTCTCGTAGGGCCGCCACAACGGCAGCCGCCACAGCGGATCGTTCTCGGCGGCGCCATGCCGCATCAATTCGGCGGCGAGCGCATCGTCGTCGGTGAAAAAGGCCGGCAGGTCGGGGCCGAGCGCGACGCGGGCGGCGCCGGTCAGCGTGGCGAAGTCGGCGACGAGATCGGGTTTGTCCTCGTCGGCCAGCGCCAGCGCATCGGCGAGGATGAGCCGGCCTTCGGCGTCGGTATTGCCGATCTCGACGGTGACGCCCTTGCGCGAGGTGTAGACGTCGCGCGGGCGAAAACTTCCGCCGGCAATCGAGTTCTCCACCGCCGGAATAAGCACGCGCAGCCGCAGTTTCAGGCCCCTCGCCATGATCATGGAGGCCAGCGCCAGCGCGGTGGCCGCGCCGCCCATGTCCTTTTTCATGTTGAGCATGCCGGTGTCGGGCTTGATGTCCAGCCCGCCGGTGTCGAAGCAGACGCCTTTGCCGACCAGCGTCACCTTCGGATGCGCAGCATCGCCCCACGACATGTCGATCAGCCGCGGCGCGCCGGCGGCGGCGCGGCCGACAGCGTGGATCAGCGGAAAATTCTGCTCCAATAACTCGTCGCCGACGATGGCGCCGATCGTGGCGGAGTAGCGCGCGGCGAGCTTGCGTGCGGTCTGCTCGAGTTGCGCCGGGCCCATGTCGTTGGCCGGCGTATTGATCAGATCGCGCGCCAGCGTCACCGCTTCGACGATACGTTGGCAGATCCTCGCGGTCGACGCTCTGCGGCAAATCAAGCTTGATCGCGCGCGCTTCCGCTTTGCGGTAGCGGGTGAAGCGATAGAGGCCGAGCGCAATCGCGAGCGCGGCGAGCCGCACATCGTGCGGTTCATTGGCGAAGCGGTAAATGCCATCCGGCAAGAGTTGCGCCAGACGTCCGGCAAGAAACGGATCCCGTGTTTCGTCTCGCCCTCGATGCCGAACAACACGCCACCGAGCGCCTTGCCGTTCTTGCCCGGCAGCATGAGATGGCGTCCCGACTTCGGTTCGAATCCAGCGGCATCGGCGAAGGCGACATGCTTCGGCTCCGAGAGCCTTGCGTACATCCTCATAGGTCGCCGCGGTAACGAACCAGATCGGGACCGCGTCCGCCGCTCCGCGCGTGGCGAAGATGGGGTCCATCGCTCGGCCTGTGAGTGAATTGTCGTCGTGCTAGCACGACGCTGACTGGCCCGGTAGGGGCGCGCCCCAGAGGTCAAGGTGGAAATGTACGTTCCAGCCGCTTGCTGCGTCGTTCCGGCGCTGTGGGCCCTCTTCCGTGGGCATCGGCAACCGGTGTAGCTTCATTTCGAGAACCGCCGGCGGGACATGCCAATGTGCCGTCAAATCAAAGGCGGCGACGTGCATCCGGCGGGCGAACAATCTAAAAAAATAAATCCGACTCACGCGCCGTCCTTGCTGTGGAAAATAACTCAAGACTGGGGGAATCTCATGATACTTCCGCGTCGCAAATTCTTGCATTTGGCGGCGGGTGCAGCCGCGCTGCCGTCCCTGCCTCGCCTCGCCGCCGCGGAAGACGCTTACCCGTCGCGGCCGATCCACGTCGTCATCGGTTTTACTCCGGGAGCCGCCGCCGATGTCGTCGCCCGCGTGTTCAGCCAGGCCGCCGCGCCGATCATCGGCCAGCAACTCGTGGTCGAGAACAAGCCGGGCGCCGGGTCGAGCATCGCCGCCGAGTATGTCGCGCGCTCGGCGAAGGATGGCTACACGGTATTTCTGGGGACGCTGTCCATCATTACCAATCAGATCATCAACCCCAATGCATCGCTCGATCTGATCAGGGATTTCGAGCCCGTCGCGCTTATCCAAGACGCCCCGATTATTCTGGTCGTCAATCCGGTGAGCAATATCGCCAGCGTCAAGGAGCTCATTGCTCTTTGCAAGGCAAAGCCGGAGCAGGCGCTCGACTCCAACGTCATCGGCAGCATGCCGCATTTTGCCAGCGAGCTGTTCGCGCAACAGGCCGGCATTAAATTGACGCAAGTACCCTATCAGGGCAGCCCGCAGGCGGTCGAGGACGTCGTCGCCGGGCGCACGCTGATGACCTTCTCGCCGGTCTCGACCGTGGTCGGTCTGATTGCGGCCGGCAAGCTTCGGGCGCTAGCGACGACGACAGGCAAGCGCGCCGGCGCGCTGCCGGACGTGCCCACCATGGTGGAAGCCGGACTACCCGGCGTCGACACCAGCCTGTGGTTCGGCCTCTTTGTGCCTGTCGGCACGCCGCGGCCGATCGTGGACAAACTCGCCACCGCCGCCCATCAGGCGATGCATACGCCGGCGGCCATGGAAGCCCTGCACAAGCAGGGCGACGATCCGCTCGATGCCGGCCCCGACGAGTTCGCCGCCTTCATGAAGAGCGAAATCACCCGTTGGACGCAAGTCGCGCACGCCGCAGGAATGAAAAGCAAAGGATGACAGCGAGATTGATCCCCTCACCCGCTTGGGCGGCTGGTTTGATTCACATCCACGGCATCAGCGAGGCGTGGATGACGTCGGGCACGCCCTCGCCGCCGACCGAGCGAATGGCGAGGTCGACGTCGTTGAGCCCGAAACGGTGGGTGGTGACCAGCTCCAGCGGGAAGCGCTTCGAGGCCAATTGCGCCAAAGCGAGCTCGCAGGCCTTATAGCTGTGGCCGCGCGCGCTCTTCATGGTGATGAATTTCACGCAGAATTTCTCCAGCGGAAAATTCGGAAACTGCGCCATTTCGCCTTGCGCCACGATCACGCCAGCCTTGCGCTTGAGCGCCTCGATGCCGAGCAGCATCGGAATGGTGCCGGCGCCGGCGGTGCAATCGAGCGCGACGTCGACGCCTTTGCCGGCGGTGATGTCCATGATGCGGGCCAACGGATCTTCCTTCTGCACGTCGATGACGTAGTCGGCGCCGAGTTTTTTGGCGACGTCCATTCGCGCTTTATCCTTGGTGGTGCCGGTGACGATGATCAGCGAAGCGCCGGCCTGCTTGCAGATCACGGTCTGTGACAAGCCTTGCTGGCCGGGGCCTTGAATCAGCACTGTCGAATTGTAGCCGACGCCGCCGTCGAACAGCGACCATTCGACGCCGTTCGCCATCGGCGTCACCAGGCCGGCAAGCTCTGCCGACACACCTTTCGGCACGTGATGCACCACGGCGTTCCACGGCAGATAGACGTATTGGGCGAAGCCGCCCCACAGATGCGGCGCCTTCTCGGACGAGGTATAGCCGTAGCGGATGGCGTCGGGATTGGTGCGCCAATTGGTGTTCTCGCAATGCCGGTACTGGCCGGCATGGCACCATTCGCATTTGCCGCAAGAGACATAATGCTCGACGAAGACGAGGTCGCCCTCTTTAAATCCTTTGCGTCGCACGAATTCGCGGCCGGCCTTGGCGATGGTACCGATATTCTCGTGACCCATGATGACCGGCGCGCTCGACGGCGGGTGCTTGTAGAGCTTGACGTCGGTGCCGCAAATGCCGCCGACCTCCATTTTCATCAGTGCGGCGTCCTCCGGAATATCCGGCATCGGATAGTCGCGGATTTCGGTCTTGCTCGGTCCGGTGCGCACCGCCGCCAATACTTGCTCGGCCACTGAAGATCACTCCTTGTTTGTGTTCTTGATCGTTAAATGATGCCGGCGCACTCTAGGATGCACTGAAAACGCGTCAAGACCGCTATTATGGCTAGTTCATTTGACCTACGCGCGCCGAATAGGCGCCCCGCATACGGCGCGGCACTCGATCGCGTGCGCGATTGGACGCGCGCGCGCTTTGCGCTCGCCGATGACGAAACCATTATGGCGTCGGAAATCGCTTGCGCAGTGCCCGGCTGCCCGCCGATCGAAACCCACGTGGTGTTCTGGACGGCGGCGGGACGGCATCATTTCAAAATCTTCAAGCCGCTCGCCGACGTCGTCGAGGACGACCTGCCGCCCTCGTTCATGAAGAACGCGCTCGTGGCGCTCGAAGGCCTCGATTGCGACTGCTGCTAGTCCAAGCCCGCCCGCGCCAGCGCCGCCGCTTGCCGCTTGCCGACGCGATCAAGGGAGAACCTTTCGATCGCCTCGTTGAACAGGTGATAGAAATTAAGCTCGGCGCGCAGGTGCAGGAAAACCGCGCCGAGCCCGATCGCGGCGCGGTCCATAAACACGAATTCGCGCGGCACTTTAACCGGACCTTTTTGCTTGAGCGCCTGGTGCACGCGAAACGCTTCACGCCGGCCATATTCGGACGGCGCGACGCCATCGGCGATGGTGCGGACACGATCGTCAAGGAGCGGGGCGTAGATAAAGCGCGCCCAGATATTAAGCGTGTCGATGACATCGCGCGACAGCTTGCGAAAGCCCCAGGTCTCGTAGGCATTGACGATGAGATCGTCCTTGCCGTGCAGCAGACCGTGATAGAGGTCAACGACGCCACCGACGAATTTCGGCGCGAAAATGCGGATGCAGCCGTAATCGAGCAGATTGATGCCGGCCGGCTCCATGAGGGTTTGGCGCGGATTGGCTCCGACATTGGCGTCAAAAACAGTGTAATTGCCTAGATGCGGATCGCCGTGGATGACGCCGAACCGGCTGAACGGAAACCACCAGGCGGTGAACATGGCGGTCGCCAGCCGATTGCGAACGCTGAGCGGATCGTTTTTGTGCGCGAGCATGCGCGTGCCGTCGAGCCAATCGAGCGTGAGCAGCCGGCCGGTCGACAATTCCGGCCAGGCGCGCGGAACGCGTACGTTGTCGGCATCGGCGAGCATTTCGCGGTAGAGCGCGACGTGCTTGGCTTCGCGCCGGTAATCGAGCTCTTCGCGCACGCGGGCGCCGATCTCTTTGCCGATTTCGGATGTGTCGAGCGCGGAGTCGAAGCGGCGGCGGATCGCGAGCAGCCATTCGAGCTGCTGAAGATCGGCTTCGACCGCCGACTGCATGTCGGGATATTGCAGCTTGCAAGCCAGCGCCGCGCCGTCGAGCGAGCGCGCCCGATGCACTTGGCCGAGCGACGCCGCGGCGGCTGGCTGATGCTCGAAGCTTGCGAACTTCGTCTCCCAGTCGGGGCCGAGCTCCGCCATCATACGGCGCTTGACGAAGGCCCATCCCATCGGCGGCGCTTCGCTCTGGAGCTTCTGCAATTCGGCGGCATATTCCGGCGGCAACAGATCGGGGATGGTCGCCATCAATTGCGCGACCTTCATCAGCGGGCCTTTGAGCCGCCCGAGCGCCGACGTCAGCGCGGTCGCGTCGGAGGCCCGGTCGGGCGCGCCGCCGAGCATCCGCCGCCCGGCATAGCGCGCCGCCACGCCGCCGACATTGGCGCCGACCCGCGCATAGCGCGCCGCACGGGCCGAGAAACGGTTTTTTTCGCGGTCGGGTTTTTCGCGGTTCGCCATTATGCCTTCGGCCGATTGTCGCGGATCCAGCGGATAAGACTCTCTTCACTGACCTCGCCGGCGGCGAGCGCCATGATAATTTTGGTGGCATGCGCTGGGTCGGGGGCAAATCTCACGCCGTTCTTGCGCAGGAAAACCATCATGCTCATGAATGCGATGCGCTTGTTGCCATCAACGAATGCGTGGTTCTTCGCCAGACCGAAAGCATAGGCCGCCGCAAGCGCAGGACGCTCGGCTTGTTCGTAATGCCATTTGTTCATCGGCCGTTCGAGCGCAGAGCGCAATAGACCATCGTCGCGCAGGCCCGTCGCCCCGCCGAAGCGGCGGAGTTGGCGGCTATGGATCGCGACGACCTGCTCGTAGGTCAGCCATTTCGGTTCCCTCGCCATCGACCGCTTCGATCATTTTGCCAACGTCGCAAGGGTGTCGCGGTATTCATCCATCAGTTCCTCGGCCGCTTCCATCGTCGCCTCGAAGTCGGGATCATACGGGAGCAATTGAAGCCCGCCGCCCGCGAGTTCCGTGACGTGGAACGACTGGCCCCGCTTGATGTCGAGGCGTTGCATCAGTTCGCGCGGCAATATCAAGCCGTCGGAATTGCCGATGCGCTTTACTTCAAGCTTCATGGCCGCACTCCTTCGTATTACATTTTATATAACACGGCAGCCGGCGTGGTACAACAACTGTTTAACGTCGCCTAAGGTTTTGTCTTTTATAGGCTTTCTAACTCCCCGATCAGCCGCTCGATCACTCCGAGCCCGCCCTGCCAGAAGGCCGGATCGCGGGCATCGAGGCCGAACGGGGCGAGAAGCTCGGAATGGTGCTTGGTGCCGCCGGCCGCCAGCATGGCGAGATAGCGCTCGGCGAAGCCGTCCGCGGCATGCTCGTAAACGGCGTAGAGCGAATTCACCAGGCAATCGCCGAACGCATAGGCATAGACGTAGAACGGCGAATGGACGAAATGCGGGATATAGGCCCAGAACGTTTCGTAGCCGGGCTTCAGCTCGATCGCGGGGCCGAGGCTCTCGCGCTGCACGTCGAGCCATAATTCGCCGATGCGCACCGCCGTCAGTTCGCCGCTGCGGCGCTCGGTATGGACGGCGCGCTCGAAGGTATAGAACGCAATCTGCCGCACCACGGTATTGATCATGTCCTCGACCTTGGCGGCGAGCATCGCCTTGCGCTCTTTGTTGTCGCGGGTATTGGCCAGCAATTTGCGGAACGTCAGCATTTCGCCGAACACGCTTGCGGTTTCGGCTAGCGTCAGCGGGGTGGGCGCCATCAAGGCGCCGTTCGGCGCAGCGAGCACCTGATGCACGCCGTGGCCGAGCTCGTGCGCCAGCGTCATCACGTCGCGCGGCTTGCCCTGGTAGTTGAGCAGCACATAAGGATGCGCCGACGGCGTGGTCGGATGCGCAAACGCGCCCGGCGCCTTGCCCGGGCGCACCGGGGCGTCGATCCAGCGACCGGCAAAGAAGCGTTCGGCGATCGCCGCCATTTGCGGCGAGAACGCGCCGTAGGCGGTGAGCACCGTGTCCATCGCCTCGGTCCAGCCGACGGTGCGTGTGGCAACTGTCGGCAGCGGCGCGTTGCGATCCCAATGCGGCAATTTCTTTTTGCCGAACCATTTGGCCTTGAGCACATAGTAGCGATGCGACAGCCGCGGATAGGCAGCGCGCACCGCCGCGACCAAAGCATCGACCACTTCGCGCTCGACCCGATTGTCGAGATGGCGCGCGTCGGCGATGTCGGCAAAGCCGCGCCAGCGGTCGGAGATTTCCTTGTCCTTGGCGAGCGTATTGGTGATCAGCGCAAACTCCTGCACGTTGTCCGCAAAAGTATGCGCCAGCGCCTGCGCGGCCGCCTTGCGCTTCAAGCCCGAGCGGTCCTGCAACAGATTGAGCGTCGGCTCGATGGCGAGCGATTTACCCAAAACCTTGAAACGAAGCTTGGCAATGGTGGCATCGAATTGCCGGTTCCAGGCCGCATAGCCGGTAACCGATTTTTCGTGGAACAGCTGCTCGACGCGATCTTCCAGTTGATAGGGCCGGTAACGCCGCACGTCTTCAAGCCACGGCCGGTAGTGGCCCAGCGCGGCATTGGCCATCGTGGCATCAAGGATCGCGTCGTCGATGCGGTTGAGTTCGAGCGTAAAGAATAACAGATGCGTCGAGGCGGCCGTCATGCGCTCCTGCATGTCGCCGTAAAACTTGGTGCGCGCCGGATCGAGGGTGTCGCCGGCATGAACAAGTCCAGCATAGGAGCCGAGCCGCCCCATCAGATCGTCGATCGCCTCGTAGCGGCGTACCGCCGCAGCGAGCGCTGAGCCGCCGTCTGAGCCGCCCGCTATTGCGGCGAGCGTGCCCTTATAGACGGTCTCGAAGGCGACGCATTCGGCGTCAACGCGGTCGAGATCGCGCTTGATCGCCGGATCGTCGAGGCCGGAATAAAGGTCGTTGAGATTCCACTCGGGCAGTTTGCCGAGCGCAGTTTTGCGACCGGCCGGAGCACGCGCGGCCGAGCGTTTGGCAACAGTTTTCTTGGTGGTTTTCGGCATGTACTGACCTGACCTCCACCCGATGTTGATGTGGCGTAGCGGCATGGCCGGCGCAAGGCGCGGCTTGTCCGGAGCCGCCACCATGACATGGCGCGCCGGAGGGAGGATTTGACGCGGGCGCTCGTCTATTGCTTAGGGGCCGATTTGCCGTGAATGGTCGTCGTGGTGTGTATTCCGTCGGCTTCGAATGTGAGCCGCATCGAGAGAGCCTCTCCGGCGGTCTCGCCAATTTTGGTGAAGGCCGCGAGCCTCGAGTTGAGAACCTTCGTCTGCGCATTCCAGAAATTGAAATTCGAATTTTCCAGGATGGCAAATTTGCCGTCGCACGGCTCGAATTCTTGGGTTTCGCGCGGCTGGCTCAATATCGACATCGGCAATTGTGCGGAGTTCGATACGGCGCTTCACGTGACGGCGCTCTACTACCGCGCCGAAAGCGATATGCCTATCGCGACCAGGGACCGTCTGCGGATAAGCAATCGCGACATAGACCAAATGGGGAAACTTGTTGCAGAAGACGAATTCCGCATCGGCGCGCGACGCTGCAAGCAACAAGGCCGCGGCGGCCGCGATTGCAGCCCCTTTCGATATCGATGCGGTCATGGCAATCCCCCTCAATCGATTTCGATCGGCACATATCTATCATATCGGTTGCGATGGGTTCGCCGTCACTCGGCGGTGCCTGCGAACGCCGCGCGCCCGTGCGGTTGAATTATATCAAGGCGACAAAAACGCGGTATTGTTTTCATGCCAATTGGAAAACGGAGCAGAAAAAATGATTCGCAATGTCGGGATGGCAGCTTTGCTGGCGATCGCCGTGACGACCAGCATGGCGATGCCGGCGCGTGAGGCTGCGGCGCAAGGCGGGGCGCTGGGTGGCGCGCTGCTCGGCGGCGCCGCCGGTGCCGCGGTCGGTGGGGCTATTGGCGGCGGCCGCGGCGCGGCAGCAGGCGCGATCATCGGCGCGACCACGGGCGCGGTGATCGGCGCCGAGGGCGAGCGGCGCCAGGGCGGCTACTACTATTGGCACCGAGGCTGTTACATCCAGCGTCCCGACGGCGCGTGGATTCGGGTGTCGCCGCGCTATTGCGGACCGTACTGACCAAGCCCCGGATTAATCGCTGGGCCAGACCGGCGCGTGCGTGCCGAGCGGCACGCTCGGCCGCGCCCAATGCGGCGGCGTTTCCGACATGACGGCGGCGTGACGGACCGTCGTCAGCCGGCCGAACCCGCTTGCCGTTTCTTCCAGGCAATCGCGCACATCGTCGATTTTAGGATCCGGAGATTTCATGCCGTCGATGCGGCCGAGCTTTCGGAGCCAACAGCCGGTCTGCGCCAGCGAGACCCGCACGTGCCATGACCCGCCCTCCTCGGCCTGACGCTTGAGCGCGGTCAGCACCGCGAAGGCAAGCAAATAACCGGTGGCATGGTCGAGTTCCTGGGCCGGCAACTCCTTCGGCTTTGGCGACCCGAAGGCTTCGGCTTCCGCGACGTTGAAGCCGCTCGCGGTTTGCACCAGCGAATCGAAGCCGCGCCGATTGGCCCACGGGCCCGCGTGCCCGTAGGCGCACAGCGAAGCATAGACGATGCCGGGGCGCAGGCGGGCGACGTCTTGCGGCGCAAAACCGTGCGCGGCGATGGCGCCGGGCCGGTAGCCCTGCACGAAGACGTCCGCCTCGGGCACCAGCGCCGCCAGCATCTCACGGCCGCTCGCCTCGCGCAGATCGATCGACGTCGATAATTTGCCGCGGCCGGTATCCATGACCAGCGGCAGCATCGACGCCAAATGCTTGGCGGTGACGAGCAGCACGTCGGCGCCGTGTGCTGCGAGCGTGCGCCCGCAGACCGGACCGGCAATAATGCGCGTGAGGTCGAGCACCTTCACACCGGACAGCGGCCGATCCGCCGCGGCGAGTTTCTTCGCCGGCGCTTCGCCGATCTTCTCGATCGTGAACAAAGGAAGCTTCGCCACCGCCTGGCCCTGCGGATGCCGGTCCCATTCGGCGAACGAGCGGCACGCGGTGACGACGAGGCCCGCCTCGGCGGCGGCGGTCTCCAGCGCCTCGGCGGTCATGGCATCGAGCACGCGTTGCACCGCGGCTTTGTCGTGCGCAACGCCGAGCAGTTTTAAAAGACCGCTGCAATGATGCGGCAGATTGGTGTGCAGCCGCGCCCAGCGGCCGTCACCGCAGCGATAAAGCCCGGCAATGTCGTCGTGATATTCGTCCGGCACCTTTCCGTCGACGCGCAAATAACGCTCGCTGCGGAATTCGATTGCCGCATGGCGCATGTCGACGTCGACGCTCTGGCGGCCTCCGGTGCGCACCCGCCACAGCTCCGCCGCGGCCAGCGCCGCGGCGCCGATGGTCGCCTGCGCCGCCGTTCCCACCGCAAACGACGACGGCAGCACCGGCTCGGCGCCGATAAACCGGACTTGGCTCAATGCCGCGTCGTCGTGACCGGCGCTGCGCCAGAGTCCGGCGAGCACAGTTTTGGCATCGGAAGCTTGCATTCGTTTACAGCCTCAAAGCGCGGGACAGCGGCATTCAACGGACCGGGCGGCCGTGAATCAAGCCGTGATCGGGACGAATGAGCGGCAGCCGCGATCTTGCCCACCGCTACCGGCTATGCTCTTTACCGCGCAATAAAGACCGGCGATTGGACGGAACGCGCCATTCAAACATGAGGGACTCTTCATGTGCAAACATGCTCGCACTCTTTTAGGCCTCGCGCTCGCCGCAGCGCTTGCAGTTCCTGCTGCGGCGCAGCAGTCGGGCGGCACCAAAATCGGCCTGCTTACCTGCAAGACATCCGCAAGTCTTGGCCTCATCATCGGCTCGCATCAAAGAATCCGCTGCAGCTTCGCCCCCGATAACGGCCCGGCGGAGAATTACGAAGGCCATATCGGCCGGCTCGGCCTCGATCTCGGCGTCAAGGGCGGCGGCGTCATGACCTGGGCCGTCTTTGCTCCGGTCAACGGCTATCACCATGGCGCCTTGGCCGGCACTTATGTCGGCGGCTCCGGCAGCGCGTCGCTCGGCGTCGGCGTCGGCGCCAATGCGCTCCTTGGCGGCTCGCACAAGTCGGTCGCGCTACAGCCGCTCTCGGTCGAAGGCAATGTCGGCGTCAATCTCGCGCTCGGTGTCGCCAGCCTGACGCTGCGCGGCGCGCGGTAACATTTCGACGGACGAAGCTTCGCCGCAGCGGCTCCGCTGCGGCGAAGCCGCTTAACACCCCCTTAAGCCTCCTGCCGCAGAGTGCCCCGAAACGGGACAGCACGCCGCTGCCCGCGGAACGGGGAATGCATGACTATCCTCATCGTCGATGACGATCCGGTGCAGTGCCGGCTCCTTGAAGCCGTGCTGCACAAGTTTGAATACGAGACCGTCGTGCGCGACTCCGGCGACGCGGCGCTGTCGCTGCTCACGGGGCCGGACGGCGCACGGATCGATTGCGTGATCCTCGATCTGGTGATGCCCAATCTCGACGGCATGGGCGTGCTGGCGAAAATGCGCCAGTCCGCGATCAACGTGCCGGTGATCGTGCAGACCGCGCATGGCGGCATCGACAATGTGGTCTCCGCGATGCGCGCCGGCGCGGTCGATTTCGTGGTCAAGCCGGTCGGCGCCGAGCGGCTGCATGTCAGCCTGCGCAACGCGCTCAATACCAGCGCGCTCGAAGGCGAACTGGCGCGGATCAAGAAGAGCCAATCCGGCACGCTCGGCTTTGGCGACATCATCACCAAAAGCGCCACGATGCATGCCGTCATCCGCGTCGCGGAGAAGGCGGCGGCGTCAACAATCCCGGTGCTGATCTCAGGCGAATCCGGCGTCGGCAAGGAATTGATCGCGCGCGCCATCCACGGCTCCGGCGAGCGACGGGCAAAGCCGTTCGTCGCGGTGAATTGCGGCGCCATGCCGGAAAACCTCGTCGAGTCGATTTTGTTCGGCCACGAGAAGGGCTCGTTCACCGGCGCCACCGAACGCCATGTCGGCAAGTTCGTCGAAGCTTCCGGCGGCACCTTGTTTCTCGACGAGGTCGGCGAATTGCCGGCGGCGGCGCAGGTGAAGCTCTTACGCGCCATCCAGGAAGGCGAGGTCGAGCCGGTCGGCGCGCGCAAGCCGGTCAAGGTCGACGTGCGGCTCGTTTCCGCCACCAATCGCGATCTGATCGCAGACGTCAAAGCCGGCCGCTTCCGCGAAGACCTGTTCTACCGGCTGCACGTTTTCCCGATCACGGTGCCGCCGCTGCGCGAGCGCTCGGCCGATATCCCGGCGCTGGTACGGCATTTTCTGGCGCGTTTTGCCGCGGAAGAAGGCAAGCGCATCCGCGTGGTCACGCCCGAGGCGCTCCGCGTGCTGGCCGCCCATCACTGGCCTGGCAATATCCGGCAATTGGAAAACGCCGTTTTCCGCGCCGTGGTGCTCGCCGAATCCGACGCCATCGGGCTCGATGAGTTTCCGCAAATCGCAGCCCAAATCGGCATCAAGGTCGCAGCCGCGCCTGAGGGTGCGGTTGCCGAGGCGGCGCAAGCGCCATCGGTGGCGCCGGCGGAGGTTTTCGAGCCCGCTTTCGCCCCGATCTCCTATGGCGAAGTGGCGCCCGCTTCGGCCGCTGCGTTCCCCTCGCCAATGCCCGGCGACGCCCTGCCCTTGCTCGATGCCGCGGGCGAAGTACGGCCGCTGGACGATGTCGAAGCCGACCTCATTCGGTACGCCATTACCCATTACCGGGGACAAATGTCGGAAGTGGCGCGGCGGCTGCAAATCGGCCGCTCCACGCTCTACCGCAAGCTGGAAGCGCTCGGCCTAAACAGCGAGCGGGGCGAAGGGGATAGCGAAGCCGTGGCCGGGGAGCGACAGCCTCCGAAATTCGCCTGATTTATGCCCGCTGATCACAGGACAAAATCGGACGGCTCACGTAAGGTGCGGCCGCCGCGGCGCGCAATAAGCGCCGCAAATGCCATGATTGGGGGCGATTTATCCCAATGTGTTTGCGTTTTCCGGCCGCATTGGCCGTGAGGGAGAATACGTAATGCCCGGGATCCGTGTCGATCGGTTGCTGGCCTCGACTGCCATCGCTCTATTGCTTTCGGGCGCAGCCGCCGGCGGCGCTTTCGCCGATCCCACGACTGCGGCCAGCGGCAACGCCGCCGTTGCTGCGCCGGTCAGCGCGGCTCCCGCAGCCGCGAGCCAATCCGAAACCGCCGCGAAGCCCGAAGCGGCGCAGGAGGCGTCGCCCGCGACCGCCAATCCCGCCGCAACGCCAAAATCGGACAACTCAGCCGCTGCGAACACCCCAGCGGCTGCCAAGCCCGGCACGGCCGGCGCGACCCCGGCAGCGGCAGCTCCCACGCCTGCGGCGCAAGCGACGCCGACTCCCGCTGCTCCCTCCACCGCGACGGCAGGCACGCCGGCGAGTTCCAGCGCCGAGACGGCTGCGGCGCCGGCCGCCGCGCCTGCCGGCCCTGACGCGGCAATATCCGATCAGTTGCGCGAACTCGCCAACGGCAAGTTCGACCACGTGATCGTCAACAAAAAGGACCGGATGCAGATCGACGCCTTCTATTCCGGCCGCAACTACAAGCCGCTGTGGATCGCCGACGGCAAGGCCAATGCCAGCGCGACTGCGGCGATCGCCTATCTCGGCCATGTCGACGCCGACGGCCTGTTTCCGTCCGATTATCCGGTGCCGAATTTCGCCGCTCTCTCGACGCCCGCCGATCTCGCCAATGCCGAGATCGAGCTCACCATGTCGGTCATCACCTATGCGCATCATGCCAGCATCGGGCGCGTCGCCTGGTCGCGCGTATCCGCCGATATCGCCTACGACAGACCGGCGCCGGAGCCGGCCGACGTTCTCGCCACCGTCGCCGATGCCAAGGACGTCGCGACCGCGCTCGATTCGTTTGAGCCGCACACGTCGGGCTATCTCGCGCTCAAGGCCAAGCTTGCCGAAATCCGCGCCGGCAAGCTCGACAAGGGCAAGCCGGCGATCGCGGGAGGACCGGTGCTCAAAGTCGGCATGCAGGACAATCGCGTGCCGGAATTGCGCGAGCAGCTCCGCGTTCTCGGCGACGGCGGCACGACCTACGACAAAGCGCTCGCCGAAGCGGTGAAGAAATTCCAGAAAGAACACCAGATCGCCGTGACCGGTACGCTCACTGCCGCCACGGTCGACGCGATCAACGGCCCCAGGCCCGATCACGTCGAGGACACCATCATCGCCAATATGGAACGCTGGCGCTGGATGCCGCACGAGCTTCCCGACACCTACGTCATCGTCAACCTGCCCGACTATACGCTGCGGGTGATGCACGACGACAAGCTGGTCTGGAAGACCAACATCGTGATCGGCAAGCCGGAAATGCCGACGCCGATCATGACCGCGGACATGAAATTCATCACGGTCAATCCGACCTGGAATGTGCCGCCGTCGATCGTCAACAACGAATACCTGCCGGCCTTGCAGCAGGACCCCACGGTACTCGACCGCATGGGCCTGAAGGTCGGCCGCAATCCGGACGGCACCGTCCACATCTGGCAGCCGCCGGGCGACGGCAATGCGCTCGGCCGCATCCGGTTTAATTTCCCGAACAAATTCCTGGTCTACCAGCACGACACGCCGGACAAATACCTGTTCGCCTATGCCAAGCGCGCCTATAGCCACGGCTGCATGCGCGTCCTGGATCCGGCGCACTATGCCGAAGTGCTGCTGTCGCTGGTCCGGCCGAACGATGGCTATACCGAAGAGCGCATCAAGAAAATGTTCGGCCCGAACGAGGTCAATATCGACTTCCCGAAATTCGTGCCGGTCAACCTGACCTATCAGACCGCTTTCGTCGACAGCGCCGGCAAGCTCGAATTCCGCGACGATATCTACGGCCGCGACAAGACGCTGCTCGCCATCCTCAAGGGCGATCGCAAGGACGCGGATATCCCGATCGAGCACAAAGAGGACATCAGCCACCGCGAAGTGCTGGCGATGCCGGACCAGCCGTCGCTGTTCGGCCGCGGCGGCCTGTTCGGAGGCGCGAACTACTATCCGGACGGCAGGAGCGCCAGCAGCGGTGGCGGCGAAAATTTCTTCTCGCGGTTGTTCGGCGGCTTTAATGCCGCCCCGCCTTCGCCACCCCAGCCGGTCAAGCGCCACGCCGCCGCGCACCCCAAGAAAGTGAGCCGGGCCAAGGAAACCAGCCAAACCGTCGAGCGCTGATTGCCCGGCGGCCGGCCAGTTTACGCATATTAACCACTTTTACCTACTTCGGGCGGCAGTCGGCCCAGCTTGTCGCGCAACGGCCATATTTTGCCACACTAGGACGTTAGCCCTATTTCCGGGTCGGGGATGGGGTGACGGCAAGTTCTCGTTAACCCTTCCCAAATTAGCAATGCGTTAGCGTTACCGCGCGGCAAAAGCCGTGGCGGAAGCGCTATTAACGCGTCAAGGCGAGATTGCCAGTGCACGTTGCCAACGCGCGCCTGACTGCTGGTCGATTGTTCGCGGCGCGCGCCGGCTTTTCGTGCGGCCTTGCGCTTGTCTTTTTTCTCTTCGGTTCGCGCGCGCTGCAAAACGCGGTCGCCGAGGGCGAGACGCGCACGATTTCCCTGCACCACATCCATACCGGCGAGGACATCACCATCACTTACAAGCGCGACGGGCGCTACGACGAGGCCGCGCTGAAGAAGCTCGACTGGTTCCTGCGCGACTGGCGGCGCGGCGAAGCGACCGCCATGGATCCGCGCCTGATCGATCTGGTCTGGGAGGTGCAACGCGAGACCGGATCGAACGAGCCGATCCAGGTCGTGTGCGGCTACCGCTCGCCGGCGACCAATGCCATGCTCCGCCGCCGCAGCGAGGGCGTCGCGCGTTACAGCCAGCATATTCTCGGCCGCGCCATGGACTTCTACGTTCCGGGCGTCCCGCTCGAACAAGTGCGCGAGATCGGTCTGCGCTTGCAGCGCGGCGGCGTCGGCTTCTATCCCGAGTCCGGTTCGCCCTTCGTCCACATGGACGTCGGCGGCATCCGCATGTGGCCGCGCATGACGCGCGAGCAATTGGTGCACGTGTTCCCGGATGGACGCACCGTGCAAATTCCGACCGATGGCAAGCCGCTGGCGGGTTACGCGCTGGCGCTTGCCGAAGTCACCAAACACGGCGCAGTGCCGTCGGAGAATTCGCTCGAAGCCGCCCGCAACGCCGGCATCCAGGTCGACACGGTGCTGGCCAGCAATGGGCCGCTGCCGACAAATCCCACCGCAAATCCCTTTGCCAAGCTTTTGGGCCTGGCTAGCGGCGATGAAGAGGAAGAGGCCGACGCGGCGCCTACGCCGGTCGCCTGGCACCCGAATGCTGTCGCGCTTGCCGGTCTCGATCCGAAGACTGAGAAGAAGCCGGCGGTGGCAAGCGCGGTGAAGGCCAAGGTCGCGAGTGCGATGGCCAAGCTGAAACTCGTCCACGTCGCAAGGCTTTTGCCTACCGCTTCTCCCGCACCCACCTCCGCACCGCTGCAGTCCCCTGCTCCGCCGATCCGGCCGATTCCCACCGCGACAACGCCGACGACGCCGAACCAGGTCATCCTCGCGCGCGGCTACTGGGAAGGTCCGCCTGACGGAATGACCGTCGCCAATCCGTTGGCCGAGATTGCCTATCGCCGCAGCGAAGCAGCCGACACCGACACGGACAGCACCGGTGCGATCGATCATGACGACGGCAGCGCAGCAGCGCTTGCTTACGCCGGCGGCGACGCGTCAGGCAACAGCGCTGCCGCCATGGGGATCGCAGCGCTGCGGGCCGCGGCGCTAGCGGCGCGGCAGGAAATCCCCGCCAAGACGACGATCGCGGTCAAGCGCGCCGGCGATCAGGTCGCCTCCGCGGTCATGACAGCCAGCGCCTCCTCGATGACGGTGGTCAAGGATGGCGCGCACCTTGCCAATCCGTGGCTGCGCGCCATCGTACTGTCGCCGAGCGTCAAGCGCTTTCTCACCACCGTGGCGCTGGGCGACCGCGATTTCCGCGCTTTGGCGTCGTTGATGGTCAAGCCGCGCAGTGCCGTGAAAATGACGTTCGCGGCCGATCCTAATCCCGGCCTCGCGCCAGATCATTTCAGCGGCACGGCGATCGTGTTCGTCTCGACCGTGAGCTGCGCGACGGCGACCCATACGGCGTCGCTGCAATAAGCAGCTACCCCAGCATTCCCAGCGCGTGCAGGTAGGTCTCGAGAATAGCCTCCTGCTCCTTGCGCTCGTTGAGGTCCTGCTTGCGCAAGCGCACCACGACGCGCAGCGTCTTGACGTCGAAGCCGTTGCCTTTGGCTTCGGCATAGACGTCGCGGATGTCGTCGGTGATCGCCTTCTTCTCTTCCTCAAGCCGTTCGACGCGCTCGACGAAGGCCTTGAGCTGATCTTTGGCGAAGCGGTGAGCGGGCTGGTCGTCTTTGGCGGCGGCGGCGGTGGCCATTGCTGGGACTCCTTCACTATGAGTCCGCAGGTTTCGAAAGTGCAGCGCCTTGCGTCAAGCCGCGACCGCATTCATCCACGCTCTGCACAGGGCAACGATTTCGCCCGCACGGCGTCAGTGCTTTTGGCTTGCTTTTTCGAATGCCGCCTTCTGCTCGGGCGAGGCGTCTTTCTGGTGCTTGGCGCGCCATTGGTCGTACGGCATGCCGTAGACCAGCTCGCGGCTCTCGTCCTTGGTCATCGGCACGCCTTTGGCGTCGGCGGCGTCTTTCATCCAATTGGACAAGCAATTGCGGCAGAAGCCGGCCAAATTCATCATGTCGATATTCTGCACGTCGATCCGCGAGCGCAGGTGCTCGACCAGGCGACGGTAGACAGCGGCCTCGAGTTCGGTGCGGGTATTGGGGTCGGTAGCCATGATCTTCTCCGCGGGTTAGCTATGGAAAAGATAAAGCTGCGGCCCGGCACTTTCCATAGTTGCCTGCTCGTGGTCCCAAGCCGGCACCGGCCGTGAAGGTTCGAATTGGCGACGCAATCGCGCGAATTGCTCGAATCCCTGTTCCGCACGGCGGTCGGCGCCGCGCACCCGTCGCGCTGCCTGCCGCCGAACTTGCCGGAACCGC
Source organism: uncultured Alphaproteobacteria bacterium (assembly GCA_963780925.1). Lineage (GTDB taxonomy): Bacteria > Pseudomonadota > Alphaproteobacteria > Rhizobiales > Xanthobacteraceae > BOG-931. The sequence continues at coordinate 185,058 of CAWAEV010000023.1, forward strand.
CGCCGCGCGGACGGCTCATCGTGCTCGCCGCCGGCAAAGGCGCGGGATCGCTCACCGAAGTGGCGGAAGAGCACTATCTCGCGCGCATCGCACCTGAGCGGCTCGACGGCATTGCCGTGACCCGGCACGGCTATGGCCGGCCGACCCGCCGCGTCGCCATGGTCGAGGCCGGGCATCCGGTCCCCGACGAGGCCGGGCTGAAGGGCACCGAACGTGCACTCGCATTTGCCGACGCAGCGGGGAAGGACGATCTCGTGCTGGTGTTGCTCTCCGGCGGCGCCTCGGCGAATTGGATCGCGCCGGCGCCCGGCATCAGCTTCGCCGACAAGCAGGCGACGACCCGGGCGCTGCTGCGCAGCGGGGCGAATATCGGCGAGATCAACTGCGTCCGCAAACACCTTTCCCGCATCAAGGGCGGCCGGCTCGCCCGGCGCGCTTTTCCGGCCCACGTCGTCACGCTCGCGATTTCCGACGTGCCGGGCGACGATCCCGCGGTGATCGGCTCCGGGCCGACGGTGCCAGATCCGACGACGCTCGCTGACGCGCGGGCGATCGTGGACAAATACCGCCTCGACTTGCCCGAAGCCGTAACTCGCGCGCTGGACGATCCCGATAGCGAATCCCCCAAGCCCGGAGATCGGATTTTTGCCGAAACCAGCTATCGGATCATCGCCCGCCCGGCCGATGCGCTGGCCGCGGCGCAAGCCCGCGCCCAGGAAGCGGGCTACAACTGCGTGCTGCTCGGCGACCGGTTGCAGGGCGAGGCCCGCGAGGTCGCCGCCGAACACGCCCGGCTCGCCCGCGACTTTGCCGCGACCCACCGTCGCATGGCGATCCTGTCCGGCGGCGAGCTCACGGTTACGCTCAAGGGCGGCGGCCGTGGCGGGCCGAACCAGGAATATGCCCTGGCGCTCGCCATTCATCTTGCCGCCACCAAGGGAATTGCGGCGCTGGCGGCAGACACCGATGGCACCGACGGCGGCCGGGGACTGCCGGATGACCCCGCCGGCGCCTTTATCGACGACACGACCCTGGCGCGAGCCACAGCCGCCGGCCTCGATCCCGCCGCCTTTCTCGCCGACAACGATTCCACGGGGTTTTTCAACGGCATCGGCGATTTGTTTACGCCCGGCCCGACGTTCACCAACGTCACCGACTTCCGCGCCATTGTCGTTGACAGACCGGCAATTTGACACCGATTCTGGCCTGGGACGCGGAATCCGAACCGGAAATGAGACAAGCGGGCTTTACCAACACGGCGGCTGGCGCGCTGGTGCTGTGCGTGCTTGCGGCGGCAACGCTGCTGGCCTCTGCGGGACCGGCCGCGGCGGATTTCCGGCTGTGCAACAACACCTCGAGCCGGGTCGGCATCGCTGTCGGCTATAAGGACGCGCAAGGCTGGACTACGGAAGGCTGGTGGAACTTGCCGGTGCGCAGCTGCGAAACGGTGCTCAAAGGCAATCTTGTCGCCCGTTATTATTATGTCTACGCCATCGATTACGATCGCGGCGGCGAATGGATGGGCCAAGCCTATATGTGCACCCGCGACAAGGAATTTACGATCCGCGGTATCGGCGATTGCCTGGCGCGCGGCTACGACCGCACCGGCTTCTTCGAAGTCGATACCGGCGAACAGCGCGCCTGGACCGTGCAACTGACCGAATTGAGCGAGCAGCCGGCGCAAAAACCGCCCGCGGTCAGCGGGGGGCCGTCCGGCGCTTCTTCACCCGCGGCCGCGCTCGGCACATCGCCGCCTCCCATGTCAGGTCCCGTGCCAGCTCCGACCGTTCCCGGCGCGGCGCCTTCGTCGCTCTTGCCGCGCGGCAGCAAAACCCCATGAATTCGGCATGAGAACGCGATGAGACGGCAGCGGCGCACCAAAGTCGTCGCCACGCTCGGTCCGGCGTCAGGGGATCGCACCGTCATCGGCCGGCTGTTCGAGGCCGGCGCCGACGTGTTCCGCATCAATATGAGCCACACCAATCACGAGCGCATGCGCGAACTGGTGGCGAGCATCCGCGAGGTCGAAGCCGAGAACAACCGGCCGATCGGCATTCTGGTCGACCTGCAAGGGCCGAAGCTGCGGCTCGGCACGTTCAAGGACGGCGCAGCGGAAATCGACAAGGGCCAGGAATTCACGCTCGACACCAATCCGGCGCCCGGCGACGCCAAGCGCGTGCAGCTGCCGCATCCGGAAATCTTCGCCGCAATCAAGCCGGGCGACGCGCTGTTGATCGACGACGGCAAGCTGCGTCTGGTGGCGACCGAAGTCGCGCCGCTGCGCATCGTGGCGCAGGTCGAAGTCGGCGGCAAAATATCGAATCGCAAGGGCGTCAGCCTGCCCGATACCGTCGTGCCGCTGGCGGCGCTGGCGCCGAAGGACATCGCCGATCTCGAAGCAGCCCTCGACGCCGGCGTGGATTGGGTCGCATTGTCGTTTATTCAACGTCCCGAAGACATCGCCGAAGCAAAGAAGATCACCCGCGGGCGCGCCGCGGTGATGGCCAAGATCGAGAAACCGCAAGCGGTGGCCCGGCTTTCCGACATTCTCGAACTTGCGGACGCGCTGATGGTCGCGCGCGGCGATCTCGGCGTCGAAATGCCGTTGGAAAAGGTCCCCGGCGTGCAAAAGGAGATGACGCGCGCCTGCCGTCGCGCCGGTAAGCCGGTAATCGTCGCCACGCAGATGCTGGAATCCATGATCGCGAGCCCGGTGCCGACGCGCGCCGAAGTCTCCGACGTCGCCACCGCGATTTTCGACGGCGCCGACGCGGTCATGCTGTCGGCGGAATCGGCGTCAGGGCAATACCCGGTCGAAGCGGTGGCGACCATGAATCGCATCGCCGAGGAAGTCGAAGACGACTCGATGTATCTGCCGTCGGTGCACATGCTGCAGACCGCGCCGGAACGAACCGGAGCCGACGCGATCGCGGTGGCGGCCAGACAAGTGGCCGAGACGCTCGACCTCTCGGCCATTGTCTGCTGGACGGTGTCCGGCTCGACCGGCTTACGGGTTTCGCGCGAGCGCCCGAAATGTCCGATCGTCGCCATTTCGCCGATGGAGGGGGCCGGGCGGAAATTGTCGGTGGTCTGGGGCATCCACTGCGTCATCGACGAAGACGCGAAAGACCAGGACGATATGGTCGAGCGCGCCTGCCGCATCGCGTTTAAGGAGCGCTTCGCCAAAGCCGGCGAGCGCGTCATCATCGTCGCCGGCGTGCCGCTCGGCACGCCCGGCGCGACGAATTTCATGCGGATTGCTTATGTGGGTGGTGACGGCAGCGGCGGCGAATAGCTGCGGGCGTGCAAATCCTCAATCTCCGCAACTACCCGCTCCGCCGCCACGTGGTGCAGCATGTGTCCGATGCCCGGCAGCACGACAAGCTTGGCGCGCGGCGTCGCGGCGGCGAAGGCAAAAGCGTGACGCCGTGGCGCGACCACCATGTCGCAATCGCCGGTGATGATGACGGTCGGCGTCGCGAGCGTGGCATAGCGGCTGGCCTCCTTGGCCTGGAAGGCCCGCAGATCGGCGACGTCGCGCGCATTGGCGAGAAATGTCGACGGCCGCAGCAACAGAAGCGCGGCCGTGCACTTGATGTAGTGGGCCGGCGGCAACTGCGGCAGGAATGCCGAGCCCAGTCCGACGCCGATGAACGGCAAGCCGAGCGGCAGCGCCAGGGTGCGCGCATAAATCCATCCGAATACCGGCGTCGCAAACAACGCGTAGAGCCACGTCATGCTGCGCGGAAACGGATAAAGCGGCGGCGCCAACAGCACCAGGCCGGCGACGCGTTGCGGATAATCGAGCGCGAAACTCGCCGCCAGCGCGCCGCCCCAGGAATGGCCGACGACAACCGCACGCTCGATCCCAAGACGATCCAGCACATCGCGCAGCATCGCCGCCTGATAGGCCGGCGAACTGGCGCGTCGGCCCTTGCGCTCGCTCCAGCCGAGGCCGGCGCGGTCGACCAGGATAACGCGATGCCGGGCAGCAAGACGCTCGCCGAGCGCAAGCCGCATGTCTTCCAGATTGCAGCTGGCGCCGTGCAGAAGAACGATCGGAGTGCCTGAAGCCGCGCCAAGTTCGGCCACATGCTGGCGCAATCCGCCGATGTCGATGAAGCGGCCGCGCGGCGGACGCGCCCATTCGATCAGCCGCGCGCCGATGAAAGTGATGACCGCGCCGGCGGCAAGGATTTCAACGGCGGCGGTCAGCGTATGCATTCAAGTTTGGATGGTGTCGCCCTTGAGCCAGCGCGCGCCCTGCGCGTAGAGCGCGTCGAGGTCGGGCCCTTCGAGGCCTGGCATATCCATTTTCACCTTGTAGCCGATCTTAGTCTGCAGATAAGCGAGGTGCCGGTAGCCCTCGGGAAATTGCTGCAGCAGATCCTGATCGAGCGCGGGCTTGGCCGCAGGGTCGACCGGATCGATCCGGTCCTTCTCGTAGACCAGCCGGCGCAGCACAAGACCCCAGCGGCCGTCGCGCTTCTCGAAGAAATCGTAGAAGCGGCCGGTGCAGACCACGTCGCAGATCACGCCGTCGACCGGCGCGCGCTGCGAAATCGTCATCTTGGTCTGCGCCACCGCGCGATCGCCGACGACGTCGATCGCGCTGCCGCCGAGAAAATGCAGGATGCGCACGCCGCGCTTCCAGCCTTCGTCGTTGCCCTTGATGAATTCCTCGAACGTGCCCTGAAACCAGGTCGCCCACATGCGGCCTTCCGGGTGCCACACGGTGCGGAAACGGTCCCACAGCCGCGCGTCGCGCCACACCGCCCAGTTTTCCACAAGTTCGCGGATGATGCGTTTGTCGGCTTCGATTGTCATGGTGCTCTCTACCCTCATCCTGAGGCGGCCGCGAAGCGGCCCTCGAAGGATACGGCCGAGGAATCACGGGCCGTCGCCCTTCGAGGCTCGCTACGCTCGCACCTCAGGGTGACGGAACATAGGCGAATTGCGCAACTGGTCGAAGCGCAATCCGTGCTGTAGTTGCCAGATTTTGGCTCAGATGTCGCGCCCTTCGACCTTCTCGATCAGGGTCTTGACGACGTCGGGGATGTTTTCCAAGTGGGGGTCGATGGCGAGCGCCTTGCGGTAGGCTTCGAGCGCATCTTTGTCATCGCCGATGTCCTGCAACATCAGTCCGAGCCCGGCCAAGGCGCCGAATTGGCGCGGCTCGCGCGCCAGCACCTCGGCGATGTCGGCAATGGCGCGGGCGTAATCGTCTTTCAGATAATACACCGTGGCGCGCTGGTTCCAGGCTTCGACATAGCTCGGTCTGATGGCGATGATGGAATCGAGGAGCCGGACGGCGAGATCGTAATCCTTTTCCTCGATCGCATCCTTCACCCGCGTCATCAACAGATCGCAAGTGTCGCTGCCGGATACGATCCATAGCGCCCAGATACGATTTTCGATCGCCTTGGCGCTCGCCTCATCCGGCGCGATCTTCAATGCGCTGAACAAGGTATCGAGACTATAGGTCGGCTCGCCGTGGCCGGAACGCGGCAAATCGGTCGGCGGCGACAACAAATCCCGCGGGCTTTGCGCAAAGACCGGCTGCACCGCCGACGCCGCAAAGATGGCGGCAGTGAAAAGAAGGGGGAATCGCAGCTTCATGAGAAAAAGTCTATTCGCCGGCCGCGGCGCGGCAAGCCGTAAAACTGGTCAATCAGGCGGGATAAATGAGGCGGAAATGGGCAAGCGGATATCAGCCGGTTAGCCCTGCCGGGCCTTGAAACGGCGCTGCGTCTTGTTGATGACGTAGACTCGGCCCTTGCGGCGGACAATGCGATTGTCGCGGTGGCGGCCGCGCAAGGACTTCAATGAATTGCGGACTTTCATGGAGCAGGATCCTTTTGCCGGTTGATTAAGGACGCGGCTTGGGCTTGTCAATGTCGGGCATTTGGCCGAGAGGCGGATAGAATGAACGTGGGTTCGGGCGCGCTGCGGCTGATATCCGGCGTCGGCAAAAAGGGCCCGGCCTGCTTTCTTTTGGAAGCGGCCGGCAAGCGGCTCGTGCTTGACCTCGGCGAAGGGCCGCCGCCGGGCGCTCTGCCGGACGTGGCCGCCATCGGCCCTGTCGACGCGCTGATCTTAAGCCATGGTCACAGAGACCATGTCGGCGGCCTGTCGCTCCTGCCAATGCTCGGCAATCCGCCGGTCTATGCGACCGAGATCGTCACGCGCGCACTGCCGGAGGGTATCGCCGCGCGGCCGGTGCCGGTCGGCGGTCGAGCCGACGTGCTCGGCATCGCTGTTGCGACCGGGCGCAACGGCCACGCGCCGGGCGGCGTCTGGCTGCATTTCGGCCTCGGCGAAGGATTTCTCTACACCGGCGATTATTCGGCGGAATCGGCGCTCTATGCCTACGATCCGCCGGCAAAAACGGCGGCGGCCGCGCTGATCGATTGCTCCTATGCCGACTACCAAAAGCCGCTGGCGGACTGTTGGGACAGTCTGGCTTCATTTGTAGAGCGTGGTCCGCTGCTACTGCCGGTGCCGGCCAACGGGCGTGGTCCGGAGATCGCGCTCGAACTGATGCGCCACGGCGTCGACGATATTTTTGTGGACGCGGCGATGCAAAAAGCGCTTCGCCAGTTGGGCAACGGCGATGCCGTTGCACTGCGACCCGGCATCGGCGGCGACATCAGGCGGCTCGCCGATATCGTCAAACCGATCGACGGCGCGGGCGGCGTCATGCTCGCGGCGTCCGCCGACGGCACATCAGGCGCGACCGCGTCGCTCATTCCGCAATTCGAAAATCTGCCCGACGTGACGATCCTGTTCACCGGCTACGTCAACCCGACAACGCCGGCAGAGCGGCTGACCAAGAGCGGCCGCGCTCAGGCGATGCGCTGGAACGTGCATCCGCGGCTGTCCGATACCATCGCGCTGGTACGAACGATCCGGGCCAAAACCGTGATCCCCGCTTTCTGCGATCGCGCCAAGCTTCCCGCGCTCGCCGCCGCGCTTGCGCCGGCGCGGGTGACGATGGATGAAACACTGCAAATTTGATTAGCGCGCCTGCTGGCCGCGCAGGCGCGGATGGCCGATGCCGAGCGGCTTTGCATCCATGAGAACAATGGCGAGGCGCGCGGGCGCGGTGCTGCGATTGACCCAGGCGTGGTTGGTGCCGCGCTGAACCATGATATCGCCGGCGCGCAATTTGACGCTGCCTGCGTCCATGTCCATGTCGATCTCGCCCGCCAGCATCACGATGTAATCGATCGTCTCCGTGCGGTGCATTTCGGAAACGACGCCGGGGGCAAATTCCATGACGATAAAGCGCGAGCCGTTTTCCGGCGGCGCGGTGCCGAGGATGCGCGCGCCCATGTCCTCGACGTTCTCGCCGATGGAAATATCGGCTGGCATCGCGTCGGTGCACCACATCAGCGTCGAGGCGACGCCGTCCCGCGGAGTCTTGGTATTGGTCGCCGGCCTATCCAGGATGACCTTGGCGACATTTGTCTTTGCGCAAAGGCGTCATGGCCCGTGATGACGCGGCGGATCGGCATGCGGTCCATCGTCGGATCGCGCCTTCTGCTTTAAGCCGGCCGTAGCGCGCTCGGATCGCTCGACAACGATGTCGGACCGGCTCTCGAGCGAGTCGTTGTCCTCCGCAGGACCGCTGAGAATGGCGGCGAGCTTGTTCCAGACGCGCAGCGCAAAACCGAGCGGGCACGGCATACTGTGCCTGCAGATGGCGAGTTTCCTTACCTCTTTGGTCACGTGCCAAACGCTGCTGCTGCCGGCGGGAAAATAAGCGACGTCGCCCGGTCCGAGCCGGCGGCTTTCGCCTTTCTCGTCGGTGACAAAAACCTCGCCGGATATGATGTGCAGGATTTCATCGACAACGTAATGCCAGTTGAATCGGCCCGGAGAGCACGTCCATGCGATGACCGCAGCGGCGCCGTCGGGGCTTGTCGCGAGCCGCTTCGAACGCGCCTGCGGCGTGCCTTCGATGATCCAGTGCGGAGGAAGCGGAGCGGGCTGAAGCTCGGTCTCGGCGGGAGCGGCAAAAACGACGGGATGTGACATGGGATTCTCCAGGCCATTCGCGCCGCCATTAAACCGCGCCACTACCGAAGAAAGCGTAAATTCCACGGTTAAGGCGCGCTTACGGCGCCGAACCGTCGGCGGCTTGGCGCGTGCCAAGCGGCCAATCGCGCCAAGTCCGGCGTAGCCGCAGCCCCGGCGACGGCGCGGCGATGGTCCGCCGCTCTGCTTTTCGTGCACTGAGATAGGCGCACCACTTTTCGTAAGTGCCGAGCGCCGCCGCACGCCAGGGGCATTGCAGTCCGGCCTCGAGAGCGGATTTGGGGAACTCGCCGATCAGTTCGCCGCTCCTGTCGCGCGACGCGCGTGTCCGAAAAGCCTCGGCAACGGCCGCCGCATCGTCATTGAAATAACCGAGCGGCATTGCCGGATAATCCTCGCGCTCGCGGTTGAGGAAACGAACCACGTCGCGGCGGTATTCGCGCGAGAGCGTATCCGCCTCGTATTCCGGATGACCTTGGAAGAACAAAAAGAAGCTGCCGTCCTGCTTGGCGAAAGTATCGACGCCGGCGGTCGTCGAGCGGGCGAGAATCGTGTAGCCGCACGATGCCAGCGCCTGTTCCGGCAAGTCGTTGTAGCGCGAATGCGGCACCCATAACGGCTCGGGAAAGTGCTCCGTCATCGGATGGTCGGCGGCCAGCCGGCAATCGAAGACGCCGAACCGCTTGCGCTTGAGCGCGCGCCGCTCGATGCCATCGCTGTGCAGCACCGCCGCGTGCGCGGCAAGACAGGACCAGATGGTGGAAGCCGTATGGTCTTTCGCCCAGTCGACGACCTTGCTCAAGGTTTCCCAGTATGGCTCGTCCATCAGGCTTTTGGCGCGCGGCTCGGTGCCCGTCACGATCAGGCCGTCGAGCGGCGTCTGCCAAAGTTCGGAAATGTCGCAATAGCGCTCGGCGAGCGCGGCGAGCGCGGTTTCCCCGCGCGGCACTTCTGGCATGGCGAACAATTTCAGCAGCACGACGGCCTTCGGCGTCGCCGCGCGGATTAGATCGGTGAACTGCCGCTCGATCGCCTCAATCGCCGCATCCGGCATGTTGTTGACGAAGCCGACGGTGATGCAATTCGCAGCGTTGAGCCCGGCTGCCGATCCCAAACGGCCGGTGTCCAAAAAAAGCGGCATCGGCCGTGTCCTCCGCGGCTCTATTCGGCGGCGATCAACGCCGAGCGGCGCGACTGCGACGCCGCCAGCGCCTGGTCGAGGTCGGCGATGATGTCGTCGATGTGCTCGATGCCGACGGAAAGCCGGATCATTTCCGGCCGCACGCCGGCCTGGCGCTGCTCTTCGGCCGACATCTGGCGATGCGTGGTCGAGGCCGGGTGGCAGGCGAGCGATTTGGCGTCGCCCATATTGACCAGCCGTTTGAACAAGCGTAGTGCGTCGTAAAATGCCTTGCCGGCGTCGAGACCGCCGACGATGCCGAAGGTCAGCACCGAGCAAGCGCGGCCGCCGAGATATTTCTCGGCCAGCGCATGATAGGGATTGTCGGCAAAGCCCGCATAGTTCACCCACTCGACCCGCGGATGCTGCCGCAGATATTCGGCGACGCGGCGCCCGTTCTCGACGTGGCGCTCGACCCGCAGCGCCACCGTTTCGATGCCTTGCAGCAAGAGGAAGGCGGAGAGCGGCGCCAGCACCGCGCCGGTGGTGCGCTGATAGACGCTGCGGCACCGGGCGATATAGGCGGCCTCGCCGAAGTGGTCGGCATAGACGAGCCCGTGATAGGACGCATCGCGCTCGTTGAATTGCGGAAAGCGCCGCGCGTGCTTTTTCCAGGGAAATTTGCCGCTGTCGACGATAGCGCCGCCAAGCGTGGTGCCGTGCCCGCCCAAAAACTTGGTCAACGAATGCACCACGATATCGGCGCCGTAGTCGATGGGACGCAGCAGGATCGGCGTGGCAACCGTGTTGTCGACGACGAGCGGAATGCCGTGGCGCTCGGCGACGTCTGCCAGCGCTCCGATGTCGCAAATGTTGCCCGCCGGGTTGCCGACGCTCTCGCAAAAGATTCCGCGCGTTCCGTCGTCGATGAGCTTTTCAATTGTCTCGGGCCGGTCGGATTCAGCAAAGCGCACGGTAACACCCTGGCTCGGAAGAATGTGCCCGAACAGCGTGTAGGTCGTGCCGTAAAGCTGCGGCACCGAGACGATATTGGTGCCCAGCGCGGTGAGATTAAGCACCGCATAGTTCAACGCCGCCTGGCCGGTGCTCACACACAGCGCGTCGATGCCGCCTTCCAGGAGCGCGACGCGGCGTTCGAGCACCGCCACGGTCGGGTTGCTGATGCGGCTGTAGCGATGGCCCTCGACCTCAAGATTGAACAAGGCGGCGCCATGATCGGCGCTGTCGAACTCGTAGGCCACGGTTTGATAGATCGGCACCGCGACCGCTTTGGTCGTCGGGTCGGAATCGTAGCCGCCGTGAACGGCCAGCGTCTCGTTCTTCATGCTTCCCGCCGCCTGCCAGAAACATGCCCGTTATAGGTCAATTGGGTTTCTTATCGGTGGCTTGAAAGCCGAACAACGCAGGCGCGGCGAATTCGAAGGAATAACGTTAATTGTTTGCCATGCCCGCGCGCATTTCGTTCGAATTTTATCCATTGTTGAAGCGAAAGATTCACTTTGTTGCGTGATGCTAAAGCATGACCCTCGTCGAGATGGATCGCTCAACGCGCGACAGCCGCGGCGCGGACAACGCCGCGCTGCGCGACTGGGTGCGTGCGCTCGAGGCGACGGCGCCGATTGCCGGCAATCCGCAGCGCCTCCTGCTCGACGCCATCGAGGAATTGGCGCAAATCCAAGGCGACGCCGAGGCGCTGATCTCGGAGCGCGGCACCCTGACTTATCGCGCGCTGGTCGAGCGCAGCCGCCGCTATGCGCGCTGGGCGCTCGACCAAAATCTCGCGAAGGGTCAAATGGTTTGCCTGATGATGCCGAACCGGCCGGAGTACATGGCGATCTGGCTCGGCATCTCAGCGGTCGGCGGCGTCGTGTCGCTCATCAACACGCAATTGCGCGGCCCGTCGCTCGCGCATTGCATCGACATCGTCGCGCCGTCCCACGTCATCGTCGCCGCCGAATGCATCGAGCGGTTCCGCTCGGCGCAACTCTCCACCCGGCCGAAAATCTGGTCGCATGGCGGCCGCGATTATTCGCGCATCGATCGCGAGATCGAGCGGCATGCGATGGCGCCGCTGACAAAAGCGGAGCGTCGCGCCACGTCGATCGCGGACCGCGCGCTGACGATCTACACGTCCGGCACTACCGGCCTGCCCAAGGCGGCCAATGTCAGCCATCGGCGGCTGCTGCAATGGAGCCTCTGGTTCGCGGGTCTGATGAATACCGGGCCGGACGATCGCATGTACGATTGCCTGCCGATGTATCATTCAATCGGCGGCGTGGCGGCGACCGGCGCACTCTTGGTTCGCGGCGGATCGGTCGTGATCCGCGAAAAATTTTCCGCGAGCACTTTCTGGGACGACATTGTCGACTGGGACTGCACGCTGTTTCAGTATATCGGCGAACTCTGCCGCTATCTCGTCAATGCGCCGCATCATCCGCGCGAGCGCCAGCATCGTTTAAGATTGTGCTGCGGCAACGGATTGCGCGCCGAGACCTGGCAGAAATTCCAATCGCGGTTCGCAATTCCGCGAATCTTGGAATTTTACGCGGTGACGGAGGGTAACATCTCGCTCTACAACGTCGAAGGCAAAGTCGGCGCCGTCGGCCGCGTGCCGCCGTTCCTCGCTCACCGCTTTCCGCTGGCGCTGGTGCAGTTCAACGCCGCATCCGGCGAGCCGGCGCGCGATGGGCAAGGACGCGCGATCCGCTGCACGACCGACGAGGTCGGCGAGGCGATCGGCCGGATCAGTCGCGGCGCGGCGGGCGCCGGCGGCGGCGAATTCGAGGGCTATAGCAGCGCCGTAGATACCGAGCGGAAAATTCTGCGCGATGTGTTCGAAGCTGGCGATGCCTGGTACCGCACCGGCGATTTGATGCGCATGGACTCAGGCGGTTTCTACTATTTCGTCGATCGGATCGGCGACACTTTTCGCTGGAAGGGCGAAAACGTGGCGACATCGGAAGTTGCAGCAGCGCTCATGGAATTTCCCGGCATCGGCGAGGCTACGGTCTACGGCGTCGCGGTTCCCGGAACCGAAGGCGCCGCCGGAATGGCGGCGCTCGTCGCCGATAGAACGCTGGATTTCGCGGAGCTGCGCCGGCATCTCGCACGGCGGCTGCCGGCCTATGCCCGCCCGCTGTTCCTGCGGCTGCAGGACGAGATCGCGGCGACGGCGACGTTCAAGCACAAGAAGATCGAGCTCGCGCGCGAAGGCTTCGACGTGACGGTCGTGCGCGACAAAATGTATTTCGACGATCCGCAACGCGAGGCTTATGTGCCGCTCGATGCCGCGCTCCGCGAGCGCGTGATGGCGGGGAAAATCCGGCTTTAGGCACAATCCCGAAAACTCTCCGGCATCGGTCGCGGATGGAGTCTTTGGCTTCCTCAGATTCCTGGCGAATCCGGGCTGCTAAGCCGTGGCGCCGGCGTCGACGGTCAGCACCGCGCCGGAAATGCTCGCCGCCCGGTCGCTGAGCAGAAACTCGACGGCGTCGGCCACGTCGTCGACGCTGGCAAGGCGGCGCAGCGCGCTGCGCCGCATGACCTGTTCGCGTTGCGCGCCGGCAAGGCCGTGGGTCATGTCGGTGTCGATGAAGCCGGGCGCCACGGCGTTCACGGTGATGCCGAGGCGGCCGACTTCGCGCGCAAGCGAGCGGGTGAAGCCGAGCATCGACGCCTTGGTTGCGGCATAGACCGACAGTCCGCTATAGCCGGTGAAGCCGACGATCGAGGCGACATTGACGATGCGGCCGGCGCGTTCCGACATCATCGCTGCGCACCACATATTTTGTGAGCACGATCGGAGAGAGCGTATTAAGGCGGACGAGTTCCTCGATCTGCGTGTTGTGCATCAGCGACAGCGCGCCATCGAGCCCGACCGCCGCATTATTGACGAGACCGAACAGGGGCCCAAATTCCTGGCGCAGGTTCCGTACCAAGCCGGGAATCTCATCGATGTTGCCGAGGTCGAAGGCGACGAAGTGCAGCGAGCCGCGATTGCCGCGCTTGGCTTGCGCGATGGCCGCAGTCAATTCCTTGGTGGGCTTGCGCGCTACCGCGATGACGCGATAGCTGGCCGCGACCAGCTTGCGGGCGATGCCGAGACCGAGGCCGCGGCTGCCGCCGGTGACCAGGACGGTGCGGGCACTCTTGGCGGCCTTTTTAGCCATAGCGCCGCGCCAGCTTGCCGGTCGCCGCAACATCGAGCGCCGGCACAATACTGATGGCCGCAGGAACCTTGTGGCGCGGCAGCGCGGCGCGGCACAGTTTCAAGATATCGCCCTTGACCTGACCAAGTTCGCCGGCCGCGCCGTCGGTTGCGGATTTTAAGACGACGTCGGCGATCACGATCGAGCCGGTGATGGGGCTTGCCTTCGGGCGCACCAGCGACATGCGCACCTGCGGATGCCGGTTGATCACCGCTTCGACTTCCTCGGGATGAACCTTCAGGCCGCCGATATTGATGATGCCGCCGCGGCGGCCGGCAAAGACATAGCGATCGCCGTGCAATTCCACCATGTCGCCGGTATCGACGAAGCCGTCGCGGTCGGCCAGCACCGCATCGGCGCCGATATAACGCGACGCGGCGCGTGGCGAACGGATGCGCAGCGAACCATGCAGCACCTTCATCTCGACGCCATCGCGGGCGCGTTCGACGAATTCGGCGGGAAACCCGGCGAGGCCGTCACGGACTTCGAACGCCACGCCGGCTTCGGTCGAGGCGTAAGCGTGACTGACGACCGCGGACGGAAATGCATTGCGCAGACTGTCGAGAATGGCCTGGTCGGCGATTTCGCCTGACAGCCGGACGTAGCGCGGCGAGATTTTGCGGATGGAGGGCGATATCAGCGCACGGCGCCAATGCGTCGGCGTTCCCAATAGGTGAGTGACGCCGTGCCGGCCGAGGCGGTCGAGATGATCGCTCAACGGTTCGCCGGCGCTGGAGAGGACGAGCGATACTCCGCCGAGCACGGTGCGCAAAAAGATCTGCAAGCCGCCATAACGGCGGATGTCGTAGAACGTGCCCCAGACGACCGTGTCGTCGACCGGCCTGCCGCGAAACGCCGCGGTGAGACCGGCGAGCGTATGCACCACCATTTTCGGCACGCCGGTGGTGCCGGAGGTGAGCATGACCCATTCGGTTTCGTGCGCCGGCGTGGGAATGCCCGGCGGCTGCGATTGCCTCAGCGCATGTCACGCCGACCGGCAGATCGAAAGCGGCGCTTGCCGGAGAGCTCCGATCGACGACCACGGCATCGATGTCCGCTCCGGCGACGATCGCCGCGAAGTGATCGGGATCGGCGTCGAGCGGCAGGATAGTGAGACTGCGCGCGATGCCCTCCAGCTCGATCAAAGCGAGCGCGGTGGTGAGCTGGCTGCCGGTGGCGACAACAACGGATTTGCCGGCAAATTCCGCGAGCCGGCCGCCGAGAACCGTGCCGCCGGCAAGATCGGCGATGCGGGCGCGCCCGTCGCGATCGAAGAAGAATTGCTCCGCCGAGCCGATGTAGTGCCGCAGCGGCTGCGCCTTAATGTGCGCCATTTTCGTAGACTTTCACGAAATCGCCGAAAGTCACGGGAAACAGCGCGTCTTCCGACGCCGTGAACGGATCGATGCCGAGTTTGTCTTCGAAGCGGGCGACCAGCACGGCAAAGCCGAGCGAGTCGAGGCCCGAATCCAACAGCACGAGATCTTCGCGCAACGGCGCCAGGATCTTGCCGTGCTCGCAGGCGATCTGCTCCATCTGGTCCATTATGGTTAATTTTACCGACATGGTTCTTTCCAACATCGCGCCGACACCTACGGTTTGTTCATTTCGCGCCGATATATTCCAGCAACGATTACGATCAAGTTCACGAACGGGACGTGGTCAACGCGAATGGTTTCCGCTTTGCCGGCACTTCGCTGCCGACAGATCGACGAGAGCGATGTTCCCGCCGTTACCGAACTGCTGCGGCGCGGATTTTCGAACCGCAATCGTCAGTTTTGGCACCGCGCGCTTAATGAGCTGACGCGGCGTGAGCCGCCGCCTGGATTGCCGAAATACGGTTACCTCTTGGAAACCGGTGGCGCACTCGTCGGCGCGATCCTGATGATTTGCTCGGCCATGCGCGCCGGCGATCGGCTCGTGCCGCGTTGCAATCTGTCGAGCTGGTATGTCGAATCGGCATTTCGGGCCTATGCGCCGCTTCTGGTTTCGCAGGCGCTGCGGCACAAGGACGTCACCTATATGAATGTCTCGGCCGCGCCGCATACCTGGCCGATCATCGAAGCGCAGGGCTTTGCGCGCTACAGCGAGGGCATCTTCGTCTGTGTCCCGGCATTGCATCGGGCGTCCAGCGACGACACAGTCGAGGTAGTGGGCACGGATTCGCCCTCGGCGATCGCCGTCGATGCGTACGAGCGGGAAATCCTTCTGCAGCATGTCGAACACGGTTGCATTAGCCTGTGGGCCGTGAGCGCCGGACGCGCTTATCCGTTCGTATTCCGCCCTCGCCTGGTCAAGGGCTTCATAGTCTGCGCGCAATTGATCTACTGCCGCGATATCGCCGACTTCGCGCGTTTCGCCGGACCGATCGGCCGCTATCTCGCGCGGCGCGGCCGCGCCATCGTCATTGTCGACGTGAATGATCCGATACCCGGTCTGATCGGAGTATTCCGCCGCGGCAGCAAGCCGAAATATTTCAAGGGCCCGCAGCGCCCGCGGCTCGGCGATCTCGCCTATACCGAATACGCCATTATGGGCGTGTAACTTACTTTTGGTCCGCTCGTCCCCGCGAAAACGGGGACCCAGCCGGATTCCCGCTTACGCGGGAATGAGCGGAATGGAGTTAGACCATCAGCGCTTGGCGCACCCGCGTCGGCCATTGCGCAAACTCGACGCCGTGCGTGGCAAACAGCGCCAAAGCCAGCCGATCGACGCCGAAGGCGACGCAGCCGGTATGGGCGGTCGCGCCGGAGGCGGTGCGTAAATTCCAGGTCGCGCCGAAATGATCGCGGTGATTGTTAAAACTCATGCACGCCGTCGGCTGCTCTTCCGAATGCACCGGGATGAGCAGTTCGAACTTCAACTCCTGCTCGACCTGGTTCATCGCCATCAGCTTGCCGCCGCGGCCGAAGAACGGATCGCTGGCCTGCTCGATACGATAGGGCAGAGCCAATTGGCCGGCAAAACCCTCGGCCCGCTTCATCCACCGCGCGCGGAAATCCTGGATTTGCTCAGGATTACCGATGCAGACATATTCGCGCATGCGGAAGGACTGCAGCCGGTCGAGCATTTTCGACGGTTCGCGCCGGAAGCAGTCGCAGGCGACGTCAAAGACTAGTCCGCCGGCGGACACGCTGCCGCAGCTCGCCACCAAAGGATAGACCGGATAGCAGGCGGCCGGACTGAGAACGAGATCGGCGGCCGCCAGCGCGTCCGTCCAATCCTCGCCAGCTTCGTAGCACTCGACGCTTGAGCGGATATCCGCCTCGGCGCCGGCGAGACAGCTCACGCAGCCGAGGAAATGCGGGAAGCTCTTCAGGTAGCCCGATTTCTCCAGTTGCCGGCGGCTCATCACCGGCGGAAACCGCAGCACTTCGGCGTCCGGCGCGCGGTAGCGCGAAATCAGCGCGGCAAGCCCGTCGACCACCTGTTCGAACACGGCGGTACGCGCGTAGACGCCGTCGATACCGGTCGGCAACAACAGCGCCTCGGCGATCGAATCGAGCGAATGCGTCGGCCTGGTCGGTTGCTTGAATGCAACGTTCATTTTGTTCACGCCTCTTTTTCTAACGTTTGGGGCCGCGATGAATTCAGCCGCAAAGCGAGTCCGGAGCGCCGCTCAGCAGCGAAGCCGCTGCGATATTGGCAAGGATGCGGTCGTTGCTGATCATGATCGGCGACGACAGGATATCGCGCAGATGGCGGCCGACGCTGAATCGCCGTCGTTGCGGTAGCCCGAAAGACCGCAGGTCTGCATCGCGCTCATGACGGTTGCGACGGCAAGCTCGGACGCGTTGACTTTGAGCAGATTCACGCCGGTCTGGAAATCGATGGTTTCGAGCTGCGCCGGGTCGGTCGTGGCGGCGGTTTCGAACCGCCGCTGCGCGGCAGCGATCAGGCTGCGCAGCGTTCGCAACGAAGCGTTGGCGCGCGTCAGATGGGCGGCGGCCGGCGGCAACGTCCCGCCGGCGCGTTGCGCGGCGTTGCGGACAAAGCCGCGGGCGCGGTCGACTGCGGCGGTGGCGATGCCGGTCCAAGCCGCGCTCCATAACAGATGCGCAATCGGCATCATGGTTTGGGCGTGGATCTTGTCGTAGCTCACCGGCACGATCTGTTCGCTCGAACCGAAAGCGACCAGCTTGAAACCTTCGCTGCAAGTGCCGCGCATGCCGAACGCGTCCCAGCCGACCAGAGGTTCGAGCGAGTAATCCTGCTTGAGGAACGTCACCAGAACCTGATCGGAACCGGCGCTATCGGCGGCACGCCGCGCGGTCGTGACGATGGCGTCGGCCGCCTGGCCGTAGGAGATGACCGTCGCCTGCCGTTCGAGACTGATGCGCGAACCGTTGCGGACAACGGGCGCGGCGCTGTTGCGCACGTCGCCGCCGTTCTGCCCTTCCGTGGTCGAGGAGGCGAACAGCAGTTGTTCGTTGGCGAGCCGGCGCAGCAAAAGCTGGTACCAGGAACTTGCGCGTCCGTGGCGGACCAGACAAGCGACCTTGGTCTGGTGCATCGCATAGATCATCGCGGTCGACGCGCAGGCGCGGCCGAGCGCGTAGCAAATGTCGATGATCTCGGCGAGGCCGGCGCCTTCGCCGCCGAATTCGCGCGGCACCGCGATGCCGAGGAGGCGCTCGGCGCGCGCGGCAGCAATGGCCTCGTCGGGAAATCGCGAATTGCGATCGACCGCCGCGGCATGCTCCGCCGCAACCGCGGCGACCTTGTTGGCGCGCGCCAGCACATCGGCGGCGTCGGCGACGCGCAGATTGCTTGCCGCGGCGAGAATGCCGCGTGCGGCGCTGCGCGCTGTTTTGACGTCTTGATCGACTTCTAGAACCGTCGCGGTTCGCACGTTCATGAATGGGCTCGCGCTGGAAGTGCCGCCTCTCGCATTCGACGCGATCGTTGCGCCACAGCTAGCGCAAAAACTCACAAATCATCGCGGCTTTTATCGGGAATTAGCGCGCTTCTTTGGCATAAAGGTTACCAATCGAAAACCGATCCAGTGCTAACCATCGGTGAGCCACCATGAGATGATGGTTGCGGAAAGCCGCGAATTTTCGCGTTTACATTTGGGAAAAATTCACCGTGCTGGATCGCATCAATTCGTCGACGCCGGATCGCATCGCTGCGCTGGTGCGCCAAATCCTCGCCAAGCGCGGGCTCGACCGTTCGGTGGACCATGACGCGGATCTAAGCGAGGCCGGCATGTCGTCGCTCGACACCGTCAACCTCATGCTCGCGGTCGAGGCCGAGTTCGCGGTCAAGATCCCGGACCGGGACATGACGCCGGCGAACTTTCGCACAATCGCCCGGATCGACGGGTTGGTCGCACCGTTGCTGAATAAATCGCACGCTTAGACCGTCCGCCGAGGTCGCGCAAATTTGCCGGATATTTTGCGGCGCAGTATGTTTGCTGCATCATCTCGTGCTGCGCGGAAGCCAAATCCGGAAAGCCCAAATCCAGCCATGCCAAAGACCGTGTATTATGCCAGCGTCGGCGCGGTGCTGACGCGCTACGATCTCGACGTCGACGGCGCCGCTTTGACCGCGCGCGATGCGGTGACGCTGCCGGCCAATATTCAATATGCCTGGCCGCATCCGTCGCGGCGAACGCTTTACGTGGTGTCGAGCAGCGGCGGACCCGGCATTGCCGGCGACAAGCACTATGCCAGCGCGCTCGCCATCGATCCGGGAACGGGAGCCTTGCGTCTGCATGGCGAGCCGGCGGCATTGCCGTCACGCCCGATCCACGCCAGCGTCGACGCGAGCGGGACCTATCTGCTGACGGCCTACAATACGCCGAGCAACGTCACCGTTCATCGCATCGACGCCGACGGTAGGATCGGTGCGCCGGTGGTGCAGCCGGGCGATCTCGACACCGGCATCTACGCCCATCAAATTCTCGCCGCGCCGGGCAACCGCACGGTGATGCTGGTCACGCGCGGCAATAATGCGAGCGACGGCAAGCCCGAGGATCCCGGCGCGATCAAAACATTCCGCTTCAACGACGGCGTGCTGACCAACCTCGCGTCCATCGCTCCCGGCAACGGGCCTGACAAAGGCTTTGGCTTCGGCCCGCGGCATCTCGACTTTCATCCGGACAAGCCCTGGGCCTTCGTTTCGATCGAGCGGCAGAACAAGCTCTGCGTCTACGCACTCGCCGACGACACCGGCCTTGCGCGAGCGCCGCTCTTCGTCAAGGAGACGCTGTCGGATCCCAAAACGGCCGTCCCGCAAGGCGCCGGACCGATCCACGTTCATCCTAACGGCAAATTCGTCTATCTCACCAACCGCACTTTTCCGGCTTCGGGACCCGGCGCGAGAAAAGCGGCCCCCGGCGGCGAGAACAGCGTCGCCGTGTTTGCCGTGGATCAAACCACGGGCGAGCCGAATCTCATCCAGAATCTCGACGGCCGCGGCCTACAATTGCGCACCTTCGGCATCGATCCGACCGGCCGGCTGCTGGTGGTCGCCAGCATCATGTCCGCGGCGGACGGCTCGCTTCCCGCCGGCATTTCGGTGATGCGCGTCGGCGCCGACGGCAAGCTTACCTTCGTACGCAAATACGACGTCGACGTCGGCAACGCGCAGCAATTCTGGAGCGGCATGGTCACGCTGGGATAATCGCCGTTATCATTGCGAGCGAAGCGAAGCAATCCAGACTGGCGGCGCAATACTGGATTGCTCGTGCTGCCGAATGAAAGGTATCAACCGTGTGCCTTCTTGCTTCAGTCGGCCGGCTCCCCATTTCGAAGGCAACAAAATCCCTTCAGGATAAGGTCATAACGCCATGTCGATCCGGCCAGTGAAAAGCATCGTCACCTCGAAGCCGACTATCGAAGGCGCCGGCGTCAAGCTCAATCGCGCCTTCGGTTTCGGCGCTACGTCCGAATTCGATCCGTTCCTCCTGCTCGACGATTTCCGCAACGACCGGCCCGACGATTATCGGGCGGGTTTTCCGTGGCATCCGCACCGCGGCATCGAGACCATCACTTACGTGCTGGCGGGCAGCGTCGAGCACGGCGACAGCCTCGGCAACCGCGGCAATCTCGAAGCCGGCGACGTGCAATGGATGACGGCCGGGCGCGGCATTCTGCATCAGGAAATGCCGCAAGGCGACGCGGCGGGCCGCATGCACGGCTTTCAGCTCTGGGCCAACCTGCCCTCGTCGCTGAAAATGACGGCGCCGCGCTACCAGGACGTCAAAGCCGCCGCAATCCCCGAGATCGTCGATGACGACGGCACCCGGGTGCGCGTCGTGTGCGGCGATTTCTGGGGCCGCCGCGGCCCGATCGAAGGCGTCGCCGCCGATCCGCGCTATCTCGATATTTCCGTCCCGCCCGGCAAGCGGAAAACCCTGCCGGTGGAAGTCGAGCGGCATGCTTTCGCCTATGTGTTCGAAGGCTCCGGCAATTTCCGCGGCTCGTCGGCGCCGTTCGGCGTCTTGACCGAGAAGACCGACGGCGGCAGCGAGACCGTAACGCGCGAGCAGACCGGCAACCGTTCGCTCGTGCTGTTCGATCGCGGCGACGAGGTTACCGTCCAGGCCGGCGAGCAAGGCATCCGCTTCCTCCTCGTTTCCGGCAAGCCGATCGAGGAGCCGGTCGCCTGGTACGGGCCGATCGTGATGAATACCCAGACCGAATTGCAGCAGGCCTTCGCCGAGCTGCGCAGCGGCACGTTCATCAGATAACCTTCAGACACGCCACCTGCTCTTACGTCATGCCCGCGCTTGTCGCGGGCATCCACGTCTTTAGGCAGATTCGGCGCAAAGACGTGGATGGCCGGGACAAGGCCGGCCATGACGAGGTGGAACGAGTTGTCGCGGCAGGGCCTGACGCGGCCGCGTAAATATCTGCTATTCTCCCCGCGCCGGAAAGCGCGTGCGCCACCGCAAGGCCGACACGCCAGCAAGCAAAAATTTGCGCCATCAGGGAGGGAAGACATGAGGAAGCTCTTTGCCGTTTTCGCAACCGTCGCCGTGGCCGTATTGCTCACCGTGGCGGTTCGCGCCGAGGATTATCCGACCCGGCCAATTACTTTCGTCGCCGTGTTCGGTCCCGGCAGCGCCAGCGACACCATCTGCCGCATCATCGCCGATCCGCTCAGCAAGGCGCTCGGCCAGCCCGTCGTGGTCGAGGATCGTCCCGGCGCCGATGGCGCATTGGCCGCGCTCTACGTGCATCATCAGCCGGCGGACGGCTACACGCTGTTGATGGGGACCAATTCGCCGCTCTCGGCCGATCCGTTCCTGCACAAGGATGTGGCCTACGATCCGGTGAAGGATTTCGTGCCCGTGACGCGGGTGGGAAGCTTTACGCTGATGTTGGTGGTCGATCCGAAGCTGCCGATCCATTCGATCAAGGAACTGGTCGCCTATGCCAAGGCCAATCCCGGCAAGCTGTCGTTCGCCAGCGGCAACACTGCCGGCATCGTCGCCGGCGACACGCTGGCGAAATGGGCCGGCATCAAGATGCTGCACGTGCCCTACAAGAGCACGCCGCCGGCGCTCGAGGACATCATCGGCGGCCGCGTATCGATGATGTTCGCCGATTTCACCACCGCGATCCCGCATGTCCAGGCCGGCACGCTGCGCGCGCTGGCGGTGACGCGCATCAAGCGCAGTTCATTGTTCCCGGAACTGCCGACGATGGACGAGGCCGGCATCAAAGGCTTCAACATCGACGCCTGGGCGGGCCTCGTCGCGCCGGCCGGCACGCCGCCGGAAATCGTGACCAAGCTCAACGGCGCGCTGCGCAAGATCATCGACAGCCCGGATGTCCAACAAAAATTCAAAAACGTCGGCTTCGAAGGCTTCTCTTCGACGCCCGACGAGCTCGGCGACTACATCAAGGCCCAGCTCGTCGAGTGGAAGAAGATGGTCACGGACGCCAATATCCAGTCGGATTGATATCTTCTGCCCCGCCCCGCGCAATAGCGGCGGAGGGGGGGGACCATCCGTAGCGCGTAGCGCGAAGGATGGTGGAAGGGGCGTCGGACTCGACGCTCCTCCTGCGGTCACAACGAAGCGTCGAGTCCGACGCCCCCTCCACTATCCTTCGCTCGCTGCGCGAGCTACGGATGGTCCGCCCTCCCCCGCTTCCGCCTACGCGCTCCGCGCTCCGGCGGACTCAAACCCGCCGTAGCTCGCAGAGCGAGCGAAGGCGGGTCGCGGGGGCGGATGAGTCATCCCGTTCTCGCAGGCGCATGCGCGCGCGAGTGTTGTCAAACAGCAATGCATTCTTCTCGTCAGCCCGTAGGATGGGTGGAGCGAAGCGATACCCATCATAGAGCGGCGAGGATAGATGATGGGTTTCGCAAAGGCTCAACACATCCTACGGGCTACGGGCTTGTAAGACGTAAGACGGTAAGCCATGTTATCGTCCATGAACCGTGAAACCCGCAAGCCTGCCGCTTTCTCGAAAGTCTCGGTCAAAAGCCAGACCGTGATCCCGCGCGCGGTGCGCGAACGGCTCGCGCTCAAGCCCGGCGACACGTTGCGCTATCGCGTGACCGACGACGGCGTGTTGCTCGACAAGGCGCCGGCGAACGAGACCGACGATCCGTTCGCGACTTTCTCCGAATGGTCGAGCGAGGCCGACGAGAAGGCCTATGGCGGCCTTTGACCCCTTCGACATTGTCGTCGTTCCGTTTCCCTATGCCGATCGTCTCGCCGAG
Organism: uncultured Alphaproteobacteria bacterium; assembly: GCA_963780925.1. GTDB lineage: Bacteria > Pseudomonadota > Alphaproteobacteria > Rhizobiales > Xanthobacteraceae > BOG-931. The sequence continues at coordinate 208,128 of CAWAEV010000023.1, forward strand.
AAGCGCCGCCCTGCTTTGGTGATCTCCAATCGCAGGCTTGCCGCACATGATCTTGTCTGGGTCGCCATGATCACCAGTGCCGGCAATGCGCCGTGGGGCAGCGACGTCGCGATCGACGATCTCGACCGCGCCGGGTTGCCGGCGCCGTCGGTGGTGCGGCCTGCCAAGATCGCCTGCATCGAGCCCGCCCGGATCGACCGCCGCATCGGGCGGCTCGAAAAGGCCAAGGCGCGGAAGGTGGCGCAAAGGGTGCGCGGGTTTTTGGAGTGACGAATGCCTTTTCGTCAATGCCAAGCGGCTGTCCCCGACTTGATCTGGGATGTACAATCAGAGGTGTAAAAAGTTAACCCTTTACGTTGCAAAGCATATTATAATATGTTCCTGTTTTGTTCTATGGGGACAATATGGCGGACTCAACATCGATTGAATGGACCGACACCACATGGAACCCCGTCACGGGCTGCACAAAGATCAGCGCCGGGTGTGACCATTGCTACGCCGAACGCTTCTCGGAGAGGTTTCGGGGAACGCCCGGACATCCATTCGAAACCGGGTTTGACTTAACGCTCCGGCCAGAGCGGCTCGAACAACCGCTTCGGTGGCGCACCTCACGTATGATCTTCGTGAACTCGATGAGTGATCTCTTTCACAAGGAGATTCCGAATGAATTCATCGCGCGAGTGTTCGATACAATGGAAGTCGCTTCCTGGCATACGTTTCAGGTGCTGACCAAGCGATCGTCCTTGATGCGCAATTTCCTGCGCAAGCGGTACGGAACGCGGCGTGCACCTTCTCACATGTGGTTCGGCGTCTCCGTTGAGGATGGCACTAAAGCATCACGCATCCGGCATCTTCGTGAAGCGCCCGCCGGGGTACGCTTTCTCTCAATCGAGCCCTTAATTGGTCCTGTCGGAAAACTCGACCTTACCGAAATCGATTGGGTCATCGTCGGCGGCGAGAGCGGGCCGGGCGCACGGCCGATGAAGGAAGAGTGGGCTCTCGATATTCGGGACCAATGCCAGGCGCGCAATGTCGCATTCTTCTTCAAACAGTGGGGAGGTCGCACACCCAAAACGCGTGGTCGACTCCTTGGCGGCGAGGAATGGAGTCAGTTTCCCGCACATAGAAATGGGCCGAGACAGGCTGAGCTTCAGGCAAGCGTGTGAGCGCGAACGTCACCTTTCAATTTGATGAGATCGGGCGGTGGTCCGAGCTGAAGCTTGAGATCGTCGAGAAATATGGCACTGCTTACACGACAGCATTTTCTGGCCAGAAGGGGCGGCGGCTGACAAAATTTTATATCGACGCCTTCAGCGACGCCGGAGTTCATCTCTCAAAAGAAACAGGAAAGCAAGTCGAAGGTAGTCCCGCGCGCGCCCTAAAGGTGCGTCCACCGTTTGATCATTTTTATTTCATCGACATGAATCCGGAAAAGACTACTTATCTTAGGACTCTTTGCCAAGACCGGAAGGATGTCGACATTGTCACCGACGATGCCACGTCCTATCTGACTGAGAAACTTCTACCAACGATCCAATTTGAAAAATTCAATCGTGCTTTGTGTCTTCTCGACCCCTATGGTCTTCACCTCGATTGGGAAGTTATGCGGCAAGCCGGTCAGGCGCGGGCAATCGACATGTTCCTCAACTTTCCCGTCATGGATATGAATAGGAATGCGATCTGGAGAAATCCGGAGCGAGCGCCCCAAAGTGGCATCGAGCGCATGACCCGCTTTTGGGGTGACGAGACGTGGAAACAAGCTGCCTATGCCGACAGTGCACAATTTCAGCTCTTTTCGGCTCCCGATCGCGTGAAGCAGGACAATGACGCGATCGTCGCGGCGTTCCGTGAGCGCCTGAAAAAGATTGCAGGATTCAGCTTTGTTCCGGAGCCGCTACCGATGAAAAACAGTAACAATGCGATCGTATATTATCTGTTTTTTGCATCACCAAAGCCAGTCGCAGAAAAAATTATCGAAGCAATCTTTGCCAAATACAGATAGCGAGGGTGAGCGAAGCAAAGCCATTGCTCTCGAGCAGGCTACTATGCCGCGCGGGCGCCTCACGATAACGAATGCAGCGCGGCCCCGCCCCTTAACGGCGCCGGTTGCTCGTCGAGCATCGTCTGGATGGCGAGCCGCGTCGCGTCGCGGTTGAGGCCGTGCCGCTCCACGAGATCCTCGCAATCGGCGAGGATGGCGTCGGCGTCCTGCATCAGCTTCAGCCGCTTGAAGCTGTCTTCGTGGTACAGGCCCATGCTGAGGCCCACGATCTCGTACAGATTCAAAATCTGGAACGGCCAGTCGCGCTCGTGGGCGCAGAGCTCGCGGTGGTCGGAGTGGTAGAGCGCGACCAGCGCGTCGATGTGGGCCGCTTCGGCGGCTTTGAGCTCGGCTTCCTGCAGCGCGCGGCGATGGGCCGGCAGCGGTTTTAGGTCGTTGGCTTGCAGCCCGACCGCCGGCTGCGCCAGATCGACGAGCTCGACGCCGGGCACGGCGCGCAAAATGTCCTCGGCGGCGGCGACGACGCCGCGGACGCCGGGGTGCTTATGCAGCGCGATCCGCATCGGCACCGGCTGGCGCAACAGCGGCCGCAGCCGGTCGAGATGCTTGTGCACAAACAGCGTGAACGGCGTCATGTCGAACGGTTTTGCGCCGCGCGTCTTTTCCGCCGCCGGCAGCGTCATCTCGGTGAACTGGACGTGGCAGGACGGGCACCAGGAGATCACCTGCTTGGTGTTGCTGTGCGAAAGCTTGTCGAGCGTGGTCTCGGCCATGCGGCCGAACGCGGCGAGGTCGCCGGAGCGCAATTGCTGGATGCCGCAGCAATGGGTCGGGCCGCCCATGACGGAATAGCTGATGCCGAGCGCATCCATGACGTCGAGCGCGAGCAGCGCGATATGCGGCGTCTTGAGCACGTTGCAGCCGGTGTAGAAGACGAAATCCGCCGACGTGTCGGCGGGCCGCTGCGCGTCCTGCCCCAAGCCGCGCCAACAGCGCGTCGTCGAGCTGGATAGCGCGAAATCGCATTGACGTCGCGCGCCACCTTGCGGAAGCCTTCGACGCCGCCGCGGCGCAGCGTCACCGCGTCGTTCTTGGCGCGCGCCATGGCGACGCGCGCCATGCCGAGCAGAAAGCGCGGATTGACGCCGTAGTCGCAGGCCTCGATGCAATCGCCGGAGCGCACGCAGCCGCTCGCCCAGGCGCGCGCCGCTTCATCGCCTTCGCCGCCGCGCAGGATGTCGATGACGCCGCCGATGACGCCGATGGGATTGTCGCGCGCCGCGGTCTCCAGCCCGGCGGCGCCGGTGACCGGGCAGGCCTCGACGCATTTGCCGCAACGGGTGCAGGCGTCGATCATGGTGTCGACGCGGCTTTGCAGGGCGGATTCGAATGTGTCTGGCATCGGCATAGCCTACCGCCAACTCGGGGCCGATTGAAGGGCCCGGCAGGCCGTTGTAAAACTTCACCTTCCCGCGACGCCCGGCGGTTCCGCCGGGCATCTTTTTGAAATCGGCGATGAGTGAGGACTGCGATGGGTGAATACGCGATCGGTCAGCCCGTTCCCCGCTTCGAGGATCCGCGGCTGGTCAAGGGTCATGGCCGCTATATCGCCGACATGACGTTTCCCGGCATGGCGTTCGGCTATGTGCTGCGCTCGCCGCATGCGCATGCCCGCATCCGCAAGATCGACACGGCGAAGGCCAAGGCCGCGCCCGGCGTACTCGCGGTGTTCACCGGCGCCGACTACAAGGCCGCGGGTTTTGGCGATCTGCCGGTGCCGGGTGGATTGAAGCGTCGAGACGACAAACCCGGCTACCGGCCGCGCTATCCGGCTTTGGTCGAGGACCGGGTGCGGATGATCGGCGACTATGTCGCCTTCGTCGTCGCCGAGACTTATTTCCAGGCGGTCGATGCGTCCGAGCTGATCGAAGTCGATTACGAGCCGCTGCCGGCCGTGGTCTCGACCGGCGACGCGGTCAATCCCGGCGTGCCGCTGGTTTGGGAGGATTGCGCGAACAATATCGGCTTCATCCAGGTCGAGGGAAATAAGGAGGCGACCGACGCGGCCTTCGCGCGCGCGGCGCATGTGGTCAAGCACAAATTCGTCATCAACCGCGTCACCGCCGCGACCATGGAGCCGCGCGGCTGCATCGGCCTCTACGAGCCGGCCGACGGCCGCTACACCATCTACACCACGCTGCAGCGGACCAATGTGTTTCAGACCGAGCTGTCGCAATTCGTGCTGAAAGTTCCCGACAACAAGATCCGCGTCGTGTGCGGCGACATCGGCGGCAGCTTCGGCATGAAGTCGGCGGTCTATAACGAAGTCGCCCTGGTGCTGCTCGGCGCCAAGCTCGTCGGCCGGCCGGTGAAATGGGTGGCCACCCGCTCGGAATCGTTTCTGTGCGACGCGCAGGCGCGCGATAACGTCACCGAGGCGGAACTCGCGCTCGACAAGGACGGCCACTTCCTCGGCTTCCGGGCGAAGATCATCGCCGCCATCGGCGCCTATATGCAGGTCGGCATGCCGGCCTTCACCGGCAATCTCGGCACGCTGGCCGGCGTCTATCGCACGCCGGCCTCGCATATCGACGTCACCGCGGTATTCACCCACACCCAGCCGGTGCGGCCCTATCGCGGCAACGGCCGGCCCGAAGCCGGCTACGTCATCGAGCGCATGGTCGATCTCGCCGCCGACGAGCTCGGCATCGATCCGGCCGACATAAGGCAGCGCAACAGCATTCCGCCGAGCGCCATGCCGTTCAAGACCAGCGTCACCTTCACCTACGACTGCGGCGAGTTCGAAAAGAATCTGGATATGGCGCTCAAGGCAGCGGACAAGAAAGGCTTCGAGGCGCGGCGCGTAAAATCAAAGAAGAACGGCAAGCTGCGCGGCTTCGGTTTCTCCAACACCATCGAGCGCTCGGCCGCGGCGGGACTCGAAGGCGCGGAAATCCGCTTCGACCGCACCGGCTCGGTGTCGATCTTTTCCGGCAGCATCAATCAGGGCCAGGGCCACGAGACCGCGTTCAAGCAGATCGTGTGCGACCGGCTCGGCCTCGATCCCAACGAGGTGACCTACATCCAGGGCGACACCGACCAGGTGTTCTTCGCCGAAGGCACCGGCGGCTCGCGCTCGGCCACCATGTCGGGCTCGGCCTTCACCATGGCCGCGGAGAAGATCGAGGCCAAGGCCAAGGCGATCGCCGCCAACATGCTCAAAGTCGACTTCGCCGACATCAAATTCGCCGACGGCGTGTTCTCCAGCCAGAAGACCAACCAGACGCTGACCATCAAGGAAGTCGCCAAGGCCTCGATCGATCCGAAGAACCTGCCGGCCGGCATGGAATGCGGGTCTGATCGAGAAGGCGATCTATAGCGGCAAGGTGGCGAGCTATCCGAACGGCGTGCACGTCTGCGAGCTGGAGATCGACGAGGACACCGGCGAGGTCGAGATCGTGGCCTACAACGTGGTCGACGACGTCGGCACCGTGATCAATCCACTGTTGCTGCACGGCCAGGTCGACGGCGGCATCGCCATGGGCATCGGGCAAATTCTGATGGAAGACATCAAGTTCGACCGCGAAGGCCAGATCCTCACCGGCTCGTTCATGGACTACGCCATGCCGCGGGCGGGCGACATGAGCGGCTTCCACGTCGACAGTAATCCGGTGCCGACCAAGACCAATCCGCTCGGCGTCAAAGGCGCCGGCGAAGCCGGCTGCGTCGGCGCCATGCCGGCGGTGGCGAACGCGCTGGTCGACGCGCTCTCGGTGCTCGGCATCAAGCACGTGGAGATGCCGGCGACGCCGGAAGTCTTATGGCGCGCGATTCATGAGGCGCGAGGGAAGAGCGCGTAACGCGACGCTCGCTCTTCCTCTTCCCCTCCCCCTTGTGGGGAGGGTTTAGATCACCGCGACGCCCTGAATCTCGATCATCATCTCAGGCAGCGCGAAGCCGGCGACCGTGATCGCGGCGCTGGCCGGAAAATCCTTATCGAAGATTTCGGCGCGCAGTTCGGTCATCCGCGTGGTGTAGCGCGAGTCGATGAGGAATACGGTCATGGTGACGAGATCGGCGAGCGTGGCCCCGGTCTCGGCCAGCGTCTTCTCGATATTGCGAAACGTCTGCCGGCACTGCGCATCGAAATCGCCGGCGAGCGATTTGCCGGCGTCGTCCACCGCGCCGGTGTGGCCGGCGAGCCAGATGGTCTTGCCGCCCGCGGTGATGACGGCCTGCGAATAAGCGCGGGTTTGCGCCCGCGGCCCGCGCACGAATGACTTTTGCATGGCTTCCTCCTGGCCGCGTCATGGCCGCACTTGTTCTGGCCATCCACGACTTTTCGTTGCCGCCACATCGTAAAGACGTGGATGCCCGCGACAAGCGCGGGCATGACGGCCTAAAATGTGCGCATGCTGATCTCCGATCCGCATACAGTGTCAAGACCGCTACCCTGCCGCTGGCCGGCATTCGCGTGCTCGAATTCTGCCATACCATCATGGGCCCGACGGCGGGGCTGATCCTCGCCGATCTCGGCGCCGACGTGATCAAGATCGAGCCCGTGGCCGGCGATCACACGCGCCGGCTCTACGGCTTTGCCGCGGGGTTCTTTCCCACCTTCAACCGCAACAAGCGTAGCCTGGCGCTCGACCTGAAATCCGACGAAGGACGCGCTTTGCTCCATCGCCTGGCGCAAACGGCCGACGCCGTCCTGGAAAACTACGCCCCGGGAACCATGGACCGGCTCGGTTGCGGCTATGCCGATCTCGCGGCGAAAAATCCGCGCCTCGTCTACTGCGCGCTCAAAGGTTTCCTCAGCGGCCCCTACGAGCATCGCCCGGCGCTCGACGAAGTGGTGCAGTTCATGGCGGGCCTGGCTTACATGACCGGACCGCCGGGCCAGCCGCTGCGCGCCGGCGCCTCGGTGGTCGACATCATGGGCGGCATGTTCGCGGTGATCGGCATCCAGGCGGCGCTTGCGCGAGCGCGAGCGCACCGGCCGCGGGCAAATGGTCAAATCCGCTTTGTTCGAATCGACCTCGTTTCTGATGATGTCGCACATGGCCGGCGAAGTGGTCACGGGCAAGCCGATGCCGCCGATGCCGGCGCGCGACGGCGCCTGGGCCATCTATGAACCCTTCACTATGCGCCGACGGCGCGCAGATCTTCGTCGGCATCACCAGCGACGGCCAGTGGCGCCGCTTCTGCGAGCATTTTGGGCGGCCGGATCTGTTGGCCGATCCGGCTTATAAGACCAATGAGGATCGCGTGCGCGCGCGGCCCGTGCTCCGCCCGCTCGTTGCCGCCATCGTCGCGCGGCACAAACTCGCCGAGCTTGCCGAACTGTTCGACCGCATCGACATACCTTTTGCTCCCGTTGCAAAACCTGGCGACCTGTTCGACGATCCGCAGCTCAATGCCGGCGGCCGCATGCTCGACATCGCCTTCCAAAACGGCAAGCGCGCCAAACTGCCGCGCTTGCCGATCGAGATGAACGATCACGATTTCGGCCTGCGCCGGCAGGCGCCGCGCATCGGCGAGCACACCGGCGAAATTCTCGCCGAGCTCGGCCTTGCGGCGGGGGAGATCGGCGGATTGATCAAGCGCGGCGTCGTCGCCGCCGGAGAAGCTTCATGAGCGATTTGCCGGCCGCCGTGCACATCACCGAAGAAGGGCCGCGCGAAGGCTTTCAGATCGAGAAAGGCGCGATTCCGACCGCGCGCAAGATCGAACTGATCGACGCGCTGGCGCAGACCGGGCTTAACCGCATCCAGATCGTCTCCTTCGTCAACCCGAAGAACGTACCCGGCATGGCCGACGCCGAAGACGTGGTGCGCGGGTTCACGCCGCGACCGGGCGTCGAATACACCGCGCTGTGGCTCAACGAGAAAGGTTTTCAGCGCGCGCTGCAATTTTCCGACCGCCTCACCAATACCGGCACCATCCAGCTCTGCGCCTCGGAGAAATTTTCCATCCGCAATCAAAACCGCACCGCCGCGCAGCAGCTCGCCGGGCAACATGCGATCGTGGAGATGTACAAGGCGGCGGGCATTGCCGGTCGAGCGCGGCAGCATCATGGCGGCATTCGGCTGCAATTTCGAGGGCGATATTCCGGTCTCGCGCGTGGTCGCGCTCACGCAGCAAATCCTCGACGTGGCGGCGGAGCACGGCGTCACGCTGAAATACCTCACGCTTGCCGACACCATGGCCTGGGCGACGCCGCTTGCGATCAAGCGCACGGTCGGGAGTTTACGCGAGCGCTGGCCCGATCTCGACGTCGCGCTGCATCTGCACGATACGCGCGGGCTCGCGATCGCCGACGCCTATGCCGGCCTCGAAATGGGCGTGACGCGCTTCGACGCGGCGGTGGCGGGGCTCGGCGGCTGCCCGTTCGCCGGCCATGCCGGCGCCGCCGGCAATGTCTGCACCGAGGATCTCGTCTTTCTCTGTCGAGGAAATGGGCATCAAGACCGGCATCGATCTCGACGCGCTGATCGACATGCGCCAAGCTCGCCGAAGACATCGTCGGCCATCCGCTGCCCGGTTCGGTGATGAAGGGCGGCACGCTGGCGCGGTTTCGCATGTAGGGTGGGTTGAGCGAAGCGAAACCCACCGTGCAGCGTCGCAGCCAATGGTGGGTTACGCCGCTTCGCGGCTAACCCACCCTACTTTTCCCCCAAAATCTTCCAGATCCCGCTGGCCGACGCGACGATGCGCGTGCCGACCTTCAGCTTCGACTCGATGAACAGCACCGAGCGGGTCTTGCGCACCACGTCGCAATGCGCCTCGACGAAATCGCCGAGCTCGACCGCGCCCACGAACTGAATATTGAGCGCGATGGTGGCGTGCGGTATTTCGCCGGTGGCGCGGCGGCCGGTCATGCCCATGGCCTGATCGGCAAAGGTCATCAGCATGCCGCCATGGACGCGGCCGATGTGGTTCTTGTGCTTGTCGGCGGCGAGGAAGCCGAACAAAGCATCGCCGCGGCGCCAGATCGGCCCGACCAGCTCGCCGAAATTATGGCCCTCGACCCGATCCCAGCCATGCGCGGCGGGATCGAAAATCGCTGCGTCGGCCGGCCGCCTTGTCGTTCATGCCGGCACCTATGCCCGAATTTGGGCCGAACTGTTCCGGCGCGCGGCAAGCCGGCTGGGCGATATCGCGGATGAGCTTCTCCGCATTAATGCCGGCCACGAGCGCGCGGCCATTGCCGCCGAGCGCGCGCACCGCTTCGACATAAGAGGCGACTTCGCCCAGTTCGCGCACGGCTTGCGGATAATCCGAGGCGAAGACGAGCTGGGAGAACGAAAGCTCGTCGAGCCCAAAGCGCACCCAGTCGGCGCCCCATTCCGCGGCGTGATCCGGGCCGGCCCAGCCGGCGATATCGTAGAAACAATCGATGATCGAGATAATGATCGAACGGCTGGCGCGGCTGCCGGCCGTGGCGCGGCACAAGCGCCGTGCCCCATTTGTTGCGCTGCTCGAAACCGCGGATGCGGCCGAGATAGCGGCCGATGCCGCCGGCGAAATGCGAGAATTGAATCCGTAAACTCGGCAGCTCGTCGAGCAGGCCGCAATTGATGAGCCGCACCGCCGCCGTCATCAGCGAGAATTCCCAGCCGAGCATGCGGCCGAGATCGTCGGCGTCCATGCGGCTCCAGCGGATGACGCGCGGCAGCGGATGAATGAAGACGTAGAGATCGAGATCGGCGCAAGCTTTCCAGAACGGCCGTAACACCTCGGCATCGAGCGGCTGATCCTGCAATTCCGAGCGCGATCACGACGCCGGGAAAGCCGAGTTCGACGGCAGCAGCGTTTCAATTCGGCCGCGGCCTCGGCGGCTTTCAGCGCCGGCACATGCGCCAGCCCGATGAAGCGGCCGGGATGCGCCCTCTCCGCTTCCCGCATGCGGTCGTTGATCTGCCGGCAGAGCGCGAGATCGGGCTGGTCGAAGCCGATGCCGCAAGAGAGCACGCCGGCATCGATGCCGGACGCGTCCATCATGCGGATATGCGCGGCAAGATCCGCGAGCAGCGGATTGAGCAGATAATTCGGATTGCCGTCGCGATCGAGATCGACCGTGACTTTGCCCGGGTCGCCCTTGAGCAATTCCGGCGGCGTGTAATGTTGCTGGAAGTCGATGAGCATTCAGTTACATGATGGCAAATTCGGTGTTGCGGCGGTCGGTCACCAGCATGGCGCCGGGGTAATGCGTTATACAGAATTCCGGCTTGACCGCCATGATGACCGATTGCGGCGTCACCCCGCAGGCCCAGAACACCGGAATCTCGTCGTCATGGATCGGCACCGCGTCGCCCCAATCGGGCTTGGCGATGTCTTTAATCCCGATCAATTCCGGCTTGCCGAAATGCACTGGGGCGCCGTGCACCGAGGGAAATCGCGTGGTGATCTGCACCGCGCGAATGGCGTCGGCCGGCTTCATCGGCCGCATCGACACGACGAGCGGGCCGTGAAACGGCCCCGCCGGCGCCGTTGCCACCGACGTTCGATACATCGGCACGGTGCAATCGCAAGTCATGTGACGCAGCTCGATGCCGCCGTCGAGCGAGCGCCTGCTCGAACGAGAACGAGCAACCGATGGCAAAGGTGACCAGATCGTCGCGCCAGTATTTGAGGATGTCAGTCGGCTCGTCGACCAGCGCGCCGTCGCGCCAGACCCGGTAGCGCGGCAGGTCGGTGCGGATATCGAGATCGTCGGCCAATTCCGGAACGTGCGGGTCGCCGGGCGCCGAGACGCCGATCAGCGGGCATGGCTTCGGATTGCGCCGGCAAAATTGCAAAAAGTCCTGCGCCAAAGTTTGCGGCAGGATGGCGAGATTGGCCTGCACGAAACCCGGCGCCAGCCCCGAGGTCGGGCCGGAATGCAGATTGCGCCGGATCGCAAGCCGCGCCGCGTGGCCGGTGACAAGCGCCTCGGGATCCTCCCGCCGCATCGCCGCCGTCACCATCGCGCACTCCCCTTTGCCATCTCGCTACAAGCCTTGCCTATTTTATCATCAAGCCGGCAAGGAAAAAGCCGCCCCCGCGCCGCGACGATGTTACGCGTGGCGCGGCAGTCCGGCCAGGCGCGCAGGTCGCGAATTCGGTTGAAACTCGCCTCAAGATCGCGTTTGCTAAGGTCAAATTGCTCGCAAAAAAGCCCGATCAAGGGCCGGCAGCATGGGGCTTTGGCGAAATCCAGCAGGAGGGACATCCGATGACTGAGAAGTGGAAAGAACAGAAGTGGGCTGAAGACATCTGGTACAGCGGCAAGGTCACCCGTCGCCGGCTGGTCGGCTGGGGCGGCGGCGCGATCGGCGCCATGATGCTGGTCCCTGCGCCGTGGCGCGCCGCGTTCGGCGCCGCCAAAGCCTACAAGATCGGTTCCGAGCAGCCGCTGTCCGGCGCCGGCGCCGCCGGCGGCAAAACCGCGGTGGTCGGATTGCAGATGGCGGCCGACCACATCAACGGAAGCGGCGGCATCAACGGCCGCCCGGTCGAACTCGACATCGTCGACGACGAGAGTTCGCCGGCGGTCGCCCGGCAAAAGACCGAGAAGCTGGTGCAAGAGGACAATATCGACGCCCATGTCGGCGGCTTCCTCTCCAACATCTGCCTCGCCTGCATGCCGGTGTGGGAAGACGCCAAGATCGTCAACATGATCAGCGTCTGCCTCGACACCACGTTGACCACGAGCCACTGCAACCGCTACAGCTTCCGCACCTACGATTACGCGCCGGCGATGGCGGTCGCCTTCGCGCCTACGCTGACCAAGCTGGGCAAGAAGTGGCACATCGCCTTTGCCGATTATTCTTGGGGTCAGTCGACGCGCGACGCCTATGTCGCCCAGATCAAAAAGAACGGCGGCGAAGTGGTCGGCACCACCGGCATCCCGCTCGGCACCCCGGACATGACGCCGTTCCTGTCAAAAATCTCCGGCGATTTCGACGGCCTGTTCGGCATCTTCTTCGGCAAGGACGGTGTTACCCTCGTTACTCAGGCTTACGACCTCGGCCTGACCAAAAAATACAAATTTGCCGGCGACGGCTCGATCTCGGAATCGACCAATCTGATCGCGATCGGCAACAAGATCGACGGCTTCACCGCGATCAACCGTTACATCCCGGTGTTCCAAGGGCCGCTCGACACGCCCTATCACCACAAATTCTTCGACGAGGCCAAGGCGCGGTTGTTGAAGATCGATCCGTCCGGACCGCTGCCCGACAAATACGTGCAGTCGAATTTCGAGGCGCTCAACGCTTTGAAAATCGCGATGGAAAAGTCGAAATTCCAGGGCCGCGAAGACACCATGAAGCTGATCGAGGCGCTCGAAGGCCTCGAGCTGAAGGAAGGTTACGAATTCCCGCAAGGCTCCAAGACCATTCGCAAGGAAGACCACCAGGCTTTCCCGCGCGAATTCATCTTCACGGTCTCGGGCGGAACGTACCATCTCATAGAGACAGTGCCCGGCGACAAGACCATGGTCCCGCCGGCCTGCAATTTCTCCGCCTAAGTGAGCGCGGCAGCATCGACCGACATACGCTCCCGGGTAACCGACCGGGGAGCGGTGTCGGCGCCTATCCTCAAGACCGAACTGCTGTCCGTCCGTTTTGGCGGACTTTCGGCGCTTTCGGACGTCAATTTCGAAGTCGCGCGCGACCAGGTGCACGCCATCATCGGGCCGAACGGCGCCGGCAAAAGCACGTTCTTCAACTGCCTGACCGGCGTCTTAAGGCCGAGCAGCGGCCGCATCATCTTCGACGGCGATGACATCACCGGGCTGCCCTCTAACGCGATCTCGCGAAAGGGCATCGCGCGCTCCTATCAGATTACCAATATTCTGCCCAACGCGACGGTGTTCGAGAACGCACGCATCGCCGCGCAATCGCGCCGGCACGGCTGGAACATGTTCGCGCACCACAGCGCGCTGACCGACATCAACAGCAAAGCGGAAGCCGCGCTGGATTCGGTCGGGCTGCTCGCCAAGGCGCAAGAGCTGGCGTCGAATCTCTCGCACGGCGAGCAACGCAACCTCGAGATCGGCATCGCGCTCGCCACCGAACCCAAGCTGTTGTGCCTCGACGAACCGACCGCCGGCATGAGTCAGGCCGAGACCGACGAGACCAAGGCGCTGGTGCGGCACATCGCCAAAGATCTCACCATCCTGATCGTCGAGCACGACATGCAGGTGGTGATGGAACTCGCCGATCGCATCACCGTGCTGAACTACGGCACCATTCTCGCCGAAGGCACACCCGCGGAGATCCAGGAGAATCCCAAGGTGCTGGAGGTCTATCTCAAGACATGAGCGCCATGGTGGCACATTCGGCCGACGCCGCCGCGCCCCTCGTCGTTCTCGACGAGGTGCACACTTATTACGGCAAGAGTCACATATTGCATGGCGTCTCGCTGAACGTCGGCCCCGGCGAGGTGGTCGGCCTTCTCGGCCGCAACGGCGTCGGCAAGAGCACCACGTTGAAGACTATCATGGGCCTGGTGCAGCCGAGCCAAGGTTCGGTGCGGCTCGAAGGCCATGCCACCACGGGCTTGCCGCCGCACAAGCTGGCGCGCCACGGCATCGGCTACGTGCCGGAAGACCGGCGCATCTTTCGCCTGCTTACGGTGATGGAGAACCTGCGCACCGGTCTCGACCGCGACGGCGTGACCGAGGAAAAGCGCCGCACGCTGCTCGACAAGGTGTTCGCGTTCTTTCCGGTGCTGGCGGAGCGGCGCAGCCAAGCCGGCGGCACGCTCTCCGGCGGCGAGCAGCAGATGCTCGCCATCGCGCGGGCCATGATGCTGGAACCGAAAATCATCCTACTCGACGAGCCGACTGAAGGCTTGATGCCGCGCATGGTCTCGCAGATCGGCAAGATCATCGAGCTCTTGCACAACGAGGGCGTCGCCATCCTGCTGGTAGAGCAGAATGTGCCGTTGACGCTCGCCGCCAGTCAACGCGTCTACATCATGGAGAAGGGCAGCTGTGCGCCACCATTGCGCGGCTTCCGAAATCGACTTGCACCACGCCGTCATCAAGCAGTATCTGGGGGTGTGAGCGATGGGCGCGCTCGGTCAGTTCTTCCACGCCATTCCTATCGACCTCATCATCATTCAGACGGTGAACGGCATCGTCACCGGCATGATCCTGGCTTTGATCGCGTCCGGCCTGACGCTGATCTTCGGCATCATGGACGTCGTGAATTTCGCGCACGGCGAGCTGTTCATGCTCGGCGCCTATATCGGATTCGTCGTTTTCGTGACGACCGGCAGCTTCTGGCTCGCTTTGATCGGCGCCTCGCTGATCGTCGCCATTCTCGGCGCCGCGATCCAGATCGTCGCGTTGCGGCCGCTCATCGGCCGCGATCCGCTCAACACCATACTCGCCACTTTCGGTATTTCGCTGGTGCTGCAGAATTACGCGCTGTGGCAATTCGGCCCGGTAGTGCGCAAGATTCCGGAGCCGCTGTCGAGCCAATTCACGCTCTTCTATCTGCAATATCCATGGTATCGCATCCTCGTCGCCGTGCTGTCGGCCGCCATCATCGGCGGCTTCTGGCTGTTCTTGAAATACGGAAAGTTCGGCGTCTGGATCAGGGCCACCGCGCAGGATCGCGTGATGGCGCAAGCCATGGGCATCCCGGTGCCGCTGGTCTACACCGGCGTGTTCGCCATCGGCGCCGCCATGGCGGCGGCAAGCGGCGTCTTGTTCGCGCCGATGGTCGGCGTCAGTCACACGATGGGGCTCGATTGGGTGCTGAAGGCCTTCATCGTCGTGGTGGTCGGCGGCATGGGTAATTTCGGCGGCTCGATCGCCGCCGCGATCTTCATCAGCCTGCTCGAGGCCTACGCCTCGATCTGGGTGGACCCATCGCAGGCGGTGATCGTCTCGTTCGTCGTCCTGATCCTCACTTTGTTGTTCCGTCCCACCGGCTCTGTTCGTAGCGTCGCCACGATGACAACCGCACCGCTCGACAAGGCAATCACGCTCAACGGATCGCGGTTGAGCCACACCGCCGTTTTCTGGATCGGCTTTTGCGCGGTGATGGCGGTGCTGATCGTGGCGCCGCTGGTGCTGCCGGAATTCTGGCGCCGCTTCCTCACCGAAATTCTGATCTGGGGGCTTTTGGCGATGTCGTCCGATCTTTTGATCGGATACACCGGCATGATCTCGTTCGGCCATTCGGCATTTTTCGGCCTGGGCATGTACGGCGCCGCCGGAGCGCTGTTGCTGGTGAGCCCGCCGAACCTGTGGCTTGCCATCCTGGCCGGGCTTGCCGGCGCGGCCGGCGCCGCTTTGTTCGTCGCCTTTTTCTCCATCCGGCTGCGCGACATTTATTTCGCCATCACCACGCTCATTTTCAGCCAGATCTTCTACGTCATGATCTTTACCTGGACGGCGGTGACCGGCGGCGAGAACGGATTGATTTTCACCCGCCCGCACCTGTCGATCCCATTTATCTATGACGCGCGCTTTTCCTCAACGACGCTGCACTGGTTCGTTCTGGCGGTGGTGGCGGGATCGTATCTGATCTTGAGGCGTGTCACGCAATCGCCGTTCGGCATGGTGCTGCAATCGATCCGCGAGAACGAGCCGCGCACCCGCGCCATCGGCTACCCGGTGGAGCGCTATAAGATGATGTCGGTGATGTTGTCGGGGCTGTTTGCGGGCCTCGCCGGCGTGCTCTACGCCATCCAGAACGAATTCGCCGCGCCGGATTTCGTCTACTTTCTCACCTCGGGCGATACCGTGATCTACAACGTCTTGGGCGGCATCGGCACCCTGGTCGGCCCGATCGTTGGCGCGGGCTTCTTCCAGCTGGCGCGGCAACTGTTGGCGCAAGCGTTCGGCGATCAGTTCCCGTATTTGATCCCGCTCGGCCTGGTTTTCATCGCGATGATTATTTTCTTGCCGCAGGGAATACTCGGTTTCGCGCGGCGGTGGCTCAATCGGTAGGCAGGATCGCTGTTCAGCGTTATCCTAAGGCGGCCGCGCGCAGCACCGACCTCCAAGGGTGCTGCTCGAATGCTCCTATTCTCAAACCCACTCGCGTAATTTGTGCCGCTCGGCGAACCTGCCAGTCGCGTCCGCGTCGGCGCATGTCCGCCTTCGGGGTGCGGCCGAAAATGTGGCGCCTCGCTCGACGATGACTAATATTGTTGTGTGCGCCGTTTTTTGTGCCTTTGTGCAGTCCCTGCCGCGGCCGCAGACGGGCCCGGCGCCGGGTTCAGATTGCAAAAGCCGCGATCGGCCGCTGCACCCGCCCTGCAGTCTTCGAACGTGCGGTACTGGCAATCCAAAATCACCTCGCCCATTCCTTTATTTATCATCGCGCACCACGCAGCATCGCCGAAAGCCAGGCTGGGGGGAACATCGAAACTCATTGCTCCGGCCAGGGCGGCTGCCACAACAACCAATCTTATAATGATTTTCACGACAATACCGTTCCTCGCGATTGGCCTCGCCCAAACTCGCCGCTTTCCGAGACGGTTGACATGAGCTCGCACCATTTGGCTTTAAAAAGTCCAAGCATTGATGTGGATCAAATTGCGACCGCCTCGACTTTAATAATCTTCTAGTCATCGGTCTGACGCGGTGCCTATTCTTCATACACGCGCTCCATTCTGATGGTGAGAGGCAGCTTGGCCCCGATGGGTATGTTTGTCGGGGCCTTTTTCGTGAGCGGCGGCTATGCTCCACGCAGCTATCTCACAGCCTGCAATCATTTCTCCTGAATATAATTTAAGTAATCGACAATCAGCGTGATGCGACTTCGAACCATAACGTCAAAGCCCCAAATTGGCATGTCACGGGTGCCGTGAGCGGCGATCAAGGTTCTTCCGTCAATGATCTCATTCACAGCAGAAAGTGGAAATACGCCGCCGTTCCTCTTCGTGAGTGTAGTCAGGTCAGCAGGAGGCACCTTGAGCACTGCGCCGAGAAATCCGTTTCCCTTCGCATCCGCTCCGTGGCACGGCGCGCAACTAGACAGGTACGCTGTTTTTCCTGCGTTGGCTTCTTGAGACCACCCCGGTGCACTGAACCCAATGATCAAGCTAATAAGTGTCAGCCACTTGAGTGTTGACTTTGCCATGATGAGCGTTCCTTCCGGCACGATGATAATTTGCGCCGACCGATGCAGATCGCTATTTCCTCGTTGATGAATCATGTCCGGCATAATTATTAAAAGATATCACACTACGCATCGAAGGTCTTAGACATTACTTCGCCGTGGTCAGACAGCGAAATGGCCGCCGTTTTTCGACGGTGCAAAGGTGTCATTAATGGTCCAAAGCGGCTATGCGGCGCCTCGGTTGGGAGTTCTGCTATCAGGGCAAACCGGACCAGGAACTTAGGACGAGCCCTTCCCCAGAAACGCCTCAAGCGCCGCGGCGTCTTCCTTGTCGCCGCTCTCGAAATCCTGCGCGAAGCGTTCGTAGAAATGCGCGGCGCCTTCGTAGAGGTCGTGCGCCGCCGGATCGTCGGCGACGAAGCCGGCGATCTCCTGCATCTCTGCGACCCAGCGGTAGGCTTTCGGCGGCATCAGCTCCAGCTGGCGCTTGAGCCAGGGAAACAATTGCTTCTGGCTTCCTTGCAGCTCGGCGAGCAGATCGTCGGCGGAGCCTGAGCGCGCCGCCGCCAGCATCATCGCCGCGCCGATCGCCTGCGTGCCTTTGGTGATGCCGGCATAGGACATTTTGAGCGCCGAGGCCGCGGTTGCCGCGCCGCCGAGCACGCGGACGTCGAGGCCGTAGTCGCGCAAGCCGGCGAAACGCTGCGCCGCCGGGCCCGAAGCATAGAAACGCGGTCCGGCATCGCCCGGCTTAGGTGGTGAGCCGATGATTCCGGCATCGACAAAGGGGCATTCGGTCGGCGCGATCGCCTTCGCGACGCGTTCGACGGTCTTCGGATTGATGGCGTTGCTATCGACATAGACCGGCTTGGCATTGCTGGCTTGCAGCGCCGGCACAAAGCGCTCGGCCAGCGCCAGCGCGTCGCCGGGCGGCAGGATGGAGAGGATGAAATCAGCGGCGGCGATTTCCTTGTCGCTGGCGTCGGCCATGCCGGCGGCCTTGGCCCGCGCCGCGGTCTCCTGGCTGCGCCCTTGGAGCGACGTCAGCACTTTGAGCCCGTTGTCGACGAGCCTTTTCCCGACGGCGGCGCCCATGGCGCCGGGCGCAACGATTGCAACGACAGGAGTCATGATGTCCTCAATGGCGAATTGGTGCGGATGATAGCAATTCGCCGCTGCACTCGGATAGCCGTCATTGCGAGCGAAGCGATGTCACATCATTTGTCAGTTGACGCCGGTTCGAAGGCGAAGCTTGCGCCCTTACGCACCACATGGCCGAAACCGGGCGCATTGACGTGGGCGCCGGCAATGGCGAGCCGCTCCGACGCTGCCATGTCGAGGATGCGCTTGCGCGATTTGACCGCCTGGTCCTTGTCGAGATCGTAGATCATGCCGGCATCCGGATGCGAAATCTGGATGGCCGAGACGTGCACCACGTCGCCGAGCGCCATGAAGCAACCGCCCGGCGCCGTCAGCAGCCAGCAGGTATGCCCCGGCGTGTGGCCGGGCGCGACCACCGGCACGAAGCCTAAATATTCTTCCGTCCCCCGCACGCGGCGGATACGGTCGAGATAGGGCTTTAAGTTGATCTTGGTGCGGGCGCGATTAGCCTTGACCTTGTCGGGGTCATTGGCGCCGTTCGGCGCCATCCAGAAATCGGCTTCGATCTCGTGCACGACGATCTCGGCATTCGGGTAATGCGCATTGCCGGCATCGTCGACCAATCCGTTGGCGTGATCGCCGTGCAGATGGGTGATCACGATATGGGTCACCGCGCCAGGATCGATGCCGGCGGCGCGCAGATTACTCGGGCAGCCTGCCCAGCGTCGGGTACATGGTGTTGCCCGCGCCGGCGTCGATCATGATGACGTTACCGCTGCGGCGGATGACGAAATTGTTCACCGGAATTTGGAACGTGCCGTTGTCGGTGCTGCCGACCAGACGCTCAGACTCGCGCCGGCTCCATATCGACAACCTTGTCGAGCGACGTCGGCAGCGTGCCGTCGCTCAGGCCCTGCACTTTCACGCCGCCGACCGTCATGCTCGGCAAGCTCATGTCAAAATCCTTCCCTGCTCAGCGCGACCATGCAACCGGCCGCGATCACGACGGCGATCGCAAGAACCGCGAAGGCACCGATGAAGGCGCCGCCCGAGAGCGCCAGAATGTAGCCGATCATGACCGGCGAAAACGCGCCGAACATCTGCGTGACCAGGGCGCGCACGCCCTGGGATTTGCCCATGTCCGGGGTGCCGACGACGCTATGCATCAGCATCTCGGCGCAGGAAATTCCGACCTGCTGCGCGCACAAGGCGCAGATCATCAGCACCACGCTCCAGGTCGGGCTCGGCGCCAGCGCCGCCGCCATCAGAAAAATCGCCGCCGACGCCCAGCCTAAACCGGCAAAAGGCGCGCGCCGAAACACGCGGTCCGACACCCGGCCGACGGTCAGGATGGTCACCACCGCAAAGCCGTAGATCACGAAGGTCAGGTAACCGGACGTGCTGAACGCGAAATGACGCTCGGTGCGCAGGTAGGTCGGCAGCCAGCCGGACCAGCCCCAGAAGAAAATCGCATTGGCCGAGATGGCAATGGTCATCAGCCAGAAGCGGTGATTGCGCCAAACGCTGCTGACGTCCTTCAAAATCCGCCCCGGCGCATCGTCGTTCTTCTCGATGGCGCCGGCATGGATCAGATCGGCCTCCGCCGCATTGACCGCGGGATGTTGCTCGGGTCTGTCGCGCACCAGAAACCAAACCATCGGCAACGGCAGGATGAGCGCCAGGATGCCGAGCGCGTAGAATTGCCCACGCCATCCGGCCGCCAGGATCAGGCTGGTGACGAGGAGCCCTGTGAGCATCGGACCGATCATGGTGCCGATCCACCAATAGGACGTCGCCTTGCCGCGCTCGCGTAGCGCGAACCAGTTGGCGACCAGAGCCAGCGTGACCGGATAGCAGGCCGCTTCGCCGACGCCCAAGCCGATGCGCGAGGCGAGCAACATGCCGTAGCCTTGCGACAGGCCCGACCAGAAGCAGGTCAGCGCCCAGACGAGGAGGCTCGCCATGATGGCGTTGCGCGGCCCGTAACGGTTCACCGCCCAGCCCCAAACCGGAGCGGCGAGGCTGTAGGAGATGAACAGGCTGCCGACGAGCCAGCCGAGCAATTTGGTCTGGCCGGCCAGCTGCATCTCGTCGAGGAATTTCGGATCGGCAATGACGAGCGAGATGTTGCTCTTATCGAACATGGAAACGATCCAGAACACCAAGAGCGTCGGTGCGATATAGGTCCAGCGCACCCGCGTGGCCGCGGCAATGGCGGCGGTCTCGCGTGCCAGCCCCTGTGGAACCGTGACGGTCATGCAATCCTCCCCGAACGAGCGCGTTTTTGATTTTTGCTGTGCAGCGCCGCACGGCGTGCGCGTCGTGATCTTAAACTGTTGCCCGCGCGTGAAAACTTGTCAACAATGTCACGATGGAAAACGGGCGCGGAAGACCCGATGCGGCGGCAAACACGGCCGTGCCCATCGGCAATAGCGCAGAGGTTTTCACCGCCTTCTTGCGCCTCGGCCTCACAAGCTTCGGCGGCCCGATCGCGCATCTCGGTTATTTCCGCGAAGAATTCGTCGTCCGCCGCAAATGGCTCGACGAGCAAGCCTATGTCGATTTGGTGGCGCTGTGCCAGTTCCTGCCCGGCCCGGCTTCGAGCCAGGTCGGATTTTCCATCGGGCTGATGCGCGCGGGCTATGGCGGGGCACTGGCGGCGTGGACCGCCTTCACGCTGCCGTCCGCGATCGCGCTCGTCCTGTTCGCTTACGGCGCAGGCGCTCTCGTTGGCCCGATGGGCGCCGGCTTGCTGCATGGGCTCAAACTCGTTGCCGTCGCTATCGTGGCCCAGGCCGTCTGGGGCATGGCGCGCACGCTTTGCCCGGACAAGGAGCGCGCCTCGATCGCCGTGGCGGCGGCGCTCGTCATATTATTCAGCGCCTCCTCGGTGGCGCAGATCTTGGCGATCGCACTGGGCGGCATCGCCGGACTGTGGTTGTGCCGGGGCGCGCAACCGGTCGCGGGAGCGCATATGCCGATCCCGGTCGGCCGCGCCACGGGGATAGCGGCGTTGACGCTGTTCTTCGTTCTGCTCGTTGGCCTGCCGGTCCTGCAGAGCATCGAAAGCGCGCCGGGCGTTGCGCTGCTCGATGCCTTCTATCGGTCCGGCGCGCTGGTCTTCGGCGGCGGCCACGTCGTGCTGCCGCTGCTGCGCCAGGCGTTCGTGAGCCCCGGCTGGGTCAGCGACGACACTTTCCTTGCCGGCTATGGCGCCGCGCAAGCTGTTCCCGGCCCGCTGTTCACTTTCGCCGCCTATCTAGGCGCCGTGGTGAAGGTGTCGCCGCACGGCGTCGCCGGCGCGGTGCTGGGGCTGATCGGTATCTTTCTTCCCGGCATCTTGATCCTGCTCGGCACGTTGCCGTTCTGGGAGACGTTTCGTAAGCGCGCCGGCGCGCAGGCGATCATGCGCGGCATCAATGCCGCCGTCGTCGGCCTGCTCGGTGCGGCGCTGTACAATCCGGTTTGGACGAGTTCAGTCAGAACGCCGGGAGATTTCGGCGTCGCGCTGGTCGGCTTCGTTCTGTTGACCGTCTGGCGGGCGCCGCCGCTCGTGGTCGTCATTGTCGGCGCGCTCGGCGGGATCGCTTTAGCGATCGCCAAGCTCTGATCTGCGCGCCTCGTCAAACAATCGTCAGAAGGCCGGCGAGAGATATCCCGTCGCGACGGCGGCGACATGCGCCGGGTCATCCGGCGCCGCGTTGCCGCGCCAGACCACATGCAGGTCCGGGCGGATGAGGATGACATCGCAACCGTAGACGTCGCGGGCGGCCCGGTCCGGCACGTCCAGCACCGCAACCGGCGCGCCGCACGCGGCGATGGCGCGTTCGAGCCCGCCGGCATCGGCGGACGTGCCGCTGAGCTTGAGGATCGTGTAGCCCTCGCCGATGCGGTCCTGCATCGGCGTGCCGTCGGCGAGCCAGACATGCGGCAGCCGCGCGCCGGGCCAAGTGGTCGGCTGATAATCGCGGAACAGATGCTCGGGCCCGCCCGGTATGTTGCAGATGACGGGCGAGTCGACATAGCGGTAGCCGAGCTCGGCGCCGATCATCTCGTTGCTTTTGCGCTGCTCGACGTCGGCGACGGCGGCGAGCTGTTGGCGCGTGGCGGCGCCGGCCGGCGAATTCTCGGCGATGTTCGGCCGCCACATCGCGCGCCATTTGCGCCGCCCGATCGTGGCGTAGCGCGAGGCGCCGACATTGCGGTCGCCGATCTGGCGGCGCTCGATCTCGTAGGATTTAAGCAGGTTCGGTCCGCCCCAGCCGTTAAGCGTCGCGGCAAGCTTCCACGACAGATCGATGGCGTCGCCGACGCCGGAATTCATGCCGAGCCCCCCGGTCGGAATGACGAGATGCACGGCGTCGCCGGCCAGAAACACCCGGTCCTTGCCGTAGCGGTCGGCGAGCAGCAGATTCTGCCGCCACGGCGCGCATGACAGCATCTCGTATTTGACCGGCACGCCGACGGTTCTCTCGAAGGCGATCTTCATGTCTTCGTCGGTGTCGACGACCGAATGCAGGGTCCAATGTTTGGTGGAATCCTGCATGATCAGGAACGTGGAATGGGAGTCGGCGACGTGATAGTGCCGGCCGTGGCCGGGCCCCAAATGCGCACCATTGCCGAGCGGCAAGCGGTCGAACAATTCGTCGCAGCGGTAGAGCGCCTGGCGCAGCGCCAGCAAATTGCCTTCGCCGGAAAGCGCGATGCCGAGCTCCCGACGCACCGCGCTCGCGCCGCCGTCGCAGCCGACCAGATAGGCGGCGCGGATGTCCTGCATGCCGCCGTCACGTGACTGCACGCGCGCGGTGACGCCTTCGCGGTCCTGCTGCAGCGACAGAAATTCGCAGCCGTAGCGCACCGTCACCGCCGGAAGCGTCTCGGCCACCGATTTGAGCAACGGCTCGAGCGTATATTGCGAGATCAGCTGATAGGGTTCGAGCGGCAGCGTTCCGTCGTTAGTGGCGCGCGTCTTCGCCCGCGCCTCTTCGACGGAAGGGTAGGTCAGATGCAACAGCGGCGGCTCGGTCAGTTTAAGAATGATGTAGACGTCCATCGGGCAATCGGGCCGCAAGCCGGCGCCGCGAATTTTGTCCGCCAGGCCCATGCGGCGGTAGATTTCCATGGTGCGTGCATTGATGCGCTCCATCTTCGGCAAAAACGCCGGGCGTTCCTTCTGCTCGATCAATGTGCACCGCACCCCACGCCGGCCGAGGTCGATGGCGAGCGTCAGACCGGTCGGTCCCGCGCCTACGATCAGAACGTCGCTGTCCAGGTGGGTCATTGAGAGGACTATCGCCGATCAGCCCGGCGGCAGTGCGGCGGCGAGCTCAGTGAACGGCGTATAGGCCGCCGTGCCGCATTGCTCCGGCGTCGCATCGAGAAATTGCGAGATCATGCCAGCGAAATAGATCGCCACCTTGGTTTTGACTTGGCCATTACCGTGGAATTGCACGCAGACCATGTAACGCTGACTGTCGCCAATCGGCATCAACGTCGGCTGCGCGATGAGGGCGCCGCGGAAGTCGGCTCTGCTGCCCAACGATTGCCGCAGAAATGCTGCGATCTGGGTGCGGTAGCTGGCCGGATAGGTATTCGGGTCGATGGGGGCGGCGTCCTTTTTCGGTCCGCCAAAGCCGCTGCAGCCGGCAAGCGCCGTTGCGATCAGCGCCGCCGACGCGGCGGCGCGAAATTGTACTCTCATCATGTGCACTTACGCCCACCCTTCCGTCATGGTCACGCGCAATATAGCAGAGATGTTTTGGCCATTCATGGGCACTTTTCCGCAGACTTACCCCAGTAGAATTCCCGCGGTCACGACCATCAATCCTCCGGCGACGGGCCGCACCAGCCGGGCAGATATCCCGCATCTTCGGTCTTGGCCAGCTGCATTGCCGTCTCAAGGGCGTGATCGAAGTCGCGCTCGATCAGCTTGCGTTTCATGCGCCGGCGCAGGAAATCGGCCCAGAGAAATTCCGAGAATGGCGTCGTGTCCTTGGCAAAGCCGCCGGCCCGGCGCAATTCGCCGGCCAGCGAACGGAACGGGTCGTCGACCAGCTCAGTGACGGATTTGGGGATGTCCTTGTAGTGCCGTCGCTCGCCTTTGGCATCGAACGGATGCATCCAGGACCGATTGTCCATCACGGTCCAGAATGCGTCGAGATCGAGCTTGCTTAAATTGGCAATGAACGTGACCGCGACGTCCTTGACCCCCTCGTCATGCAGCGCCCGGGCGAGGTGATGATGATCGATGACGTAGCTGCGCTGTTTCGGGCCGAGGATCACCGGAATCATGTGCCGCCCGAGAAATTTCTCGCCCTTTTTGGTGGGGGTCTCCCGCCAGCGTTTACGCTTCGCCAGGACCTCGCGCATGCCGACGGTGATTTGGGTCGGACGAAGATCCGAAACGTCGACTGTCGTCAGAATGGGCTCGCGAACCATGTTCGGCTCCTCAAACAAATGTCATGAAATAACAATACCGGCAGAGGCCGGTTGCAAAAGCAAGCCGCCCGGCGCCGTGCCGCGCCGGGCGGTATGTCGCCGACGGCTCCGCCGAATGCTCAATCCGCGAGCGGATTGGGCCGGATTTGAATGTGAACGGCCATCGGGGTCATGCCTTTGCCGCCTTCTTTGAGCCACGGCGTGCGGTCGCCCTCGGAGCCCCACAGGCCCCTGCCCTTCCAGCCGGCTTTTGAGTCGTCGATGCGAGCGTCGAGGCCTTTGGCATAGAAGCTGAGCGGATAAGGAACGCGCAGCATCACCATTTTGCCATCGACCAGAGCCGCGTAGCCGTCATTCTCGTCTGCCGTCGAGATCGGCACGTCTTTGCCGAGCCCAACTGCGTTATGCTGGTCGACCCAGGTGTAGTAGCTCGCCTCGGCGCTGTTGTCGCCGATGCCTTGGAAACCGGGACCCGGATATTTGTAAAAGCTCCAGCCTTCCGGACATTGATCGCCGGTCGCCTTCGGGCCGTTGCGCGGCCCTTTGCACTTCGAGCGCTCGAAGCTGCCCAGATGACCGCTGGCGAGCGACACCCAGACTACGCCCTTGGAGTCGATATCGCCGCCGCGCGGGCCGAAGCCTGGCTTCGGAATGTAGTAAACCTCCGACAGCTTGGTCTTCGGATCGAAGCGGATGATGCCGCTTCTGCCGGCGAACACATCCCAGGTGTACCAGATCGAACCGTCGATAGGATTTGGCATCACCGCGTAGGTGCCGGAGCCGGCGATGCGCATGTCCCTGTTAGGATCCATCGGCTGACCCGGCTCGGTGTAATCGTCGAGCTTGCCGTTGCCGTTGGTGTCGAGCACGAACGGCGCCCAGCCCTGCGCCTTCTCAGCATTGCCGGTTTGCTCGAACACTTTGGTATCGAGCCAGCCGGCAACGGGCCCGCCGCCGCTCGTCCACAAGGTGTTATCCTTGTCGAAACCGAATTGCAGATGATGGGTGCCGAAACAGGTGTCGATGAAGGTGAACTTGCTCGTCTTCGGATCGTACATCGCCAATTGGCGCTCATTGCTGTCGAGCGGGAACACCTTGGCATAGGGATTATCAGAGCCCTTCCGGCAGAAGGCCGGCGTACCGGGAGCGTGATTGGTTCCGGTCATCCAGAGTTTGCCCGTGGCATCGAACATGTCGTTGTGATTGTCGAATTTGGTGTCCCAGATCTGTTGCATGCCCCAGTAAGCCGACGGCGCCGTCGGTTTTTCGATGGCCGCGTGGCCGGGCCCGAACGCTTCGGGCACATCCACGCCTTCCGGCGGCGTGATGTAGGTGACCTTGTTGGTCTTCGGATCGAGAACCGGCAGGTGGTCGGTGGCGTATTCGGTGGAGCCGTAGAGCGGGCCGTAGGCGTTGACGGTCGGATTGCGCTTGTCGCTCGAAATCAGATCGTGGAGGTATTTATCGGGAGCGCTCCAATCCCATTCCGTGATCACGATATTGCGCTCGACGCCTTGCGGCCGCGGCGGCTTGGCGAACGGCAATTCGCCGTTGGCGATGCGGTCGGTCCAATCGCCGAAATATTTGAACGGCACACCGCCGAGCCTGCCGGCCAGCGGATTGACCATGAGTGGCGAAGCCTGTCCGGCTTGCACGCGCCGCTCCCAGGCCTCCGCACCGTTCTTGGCCTCGCCGAACGCCGCAGGAATAGTCCGCGTCGATAGCTGGCCGAGCTGATGACAGCCGACGCAGTCTCGGTTCTTCATCGTGGTGAGCCAATCGACTTGCGTGACATTGGCCGGGATGTTGCTCTTACCGCCGAATTGATTTTCGCCGGGAATCTTCAACATCGCGTACCAGTAGATCGCCGGATAATACTTGGCCGCGTCCGCATCGTTCGGCGCTGGGACCGCGGTCAGATTGAGATGATTGCCGGGAACGGCATCGACTTTGGCCGAATCGACAAGCCCATAGCCGCGAACCCAGACCTGATATTTGGCCTTGGGCAGATCGGGCACGACATAGCGGCCTTGGTCGTCGGTCACGACGATCTTGGCGTAGCGGGTGGGAAAATCGTGCGTCTCCGCGATCACCCAGACGCCGGCTTCCGGGCCATGCGGCCCGGTGACCACACCGCCGATATCGTCGGCTTTGATGCTGACGGCATTTTGCGCATAGAGCCGCGCCGGAAATGCTGCCAGGGATGCGGCGATGGCGATTGCCACGACGCTGCATGCGCGCTTCATGCTGATCCTCACCTTTGCGGCGCTCGGCGATTGTGCCGGCCCGCTTGCTCTTACCGGGAAAGCTAGCGCTTAACGGATCGCCGGCGAAATGGTGCGAACGCGAACCTGCCCTGCGGCAAAATCATACAGCGGAACTTGATGGAGGATGCAGATCAGTTCGCGTCCGCCGCGCTCGATAATTTGTCGAACAGGCTGGCGATGTCGTTACGGATCGTCGCCAGCTTGGAAAAATGCTCGTTGACGGTTGAAACGCGTTTTTCGAGTTCCTGCTTGGTTTCGAGAAACGCATTGACCCGCGTGGCCAGGTCGCCGTTCTCATCGGCTTCGATGCGTTCGATCTTGGCGACGAGACGGTCGCGAATCTCCGCGACCCGGGCGATCACATCCGCCACGCCGCCGTCGCTGGATTCGAGCGGGACGAGCCTGGATTGCAGGTCGCCGAGCCGCGCCTGCAATTGGCCGACTGTGGCCATGCTGCGTTCGATTTCGTCGAGCCGCACTTGCGTCGCTTTGACGAATTGCGAAAGTTCCGCGAGGCGGCCGTCGGCATCGCCCGCACCGGACATCGAAACCAGATCGAGCGCCCGATCGAAATTCGCCGACACGCCTTCGACGTCCTTGCGCAGCGTCGTCAACCTGGACAGTTGCATTTCGAGGTTCGTCATGCCGTCTTCGAGCTTCTTCTTGTCGTCGGCAAACGCCTGAACGCGCGCGGCCAGGCTGCCTTGCGGCGTCTGCTGCAAAGCCTCGATATTCACCGCCAGCTTCTCTTGCGCTTCGCTGAGATCCTTGACCCGACGTTTGATCCCATCTTGCTCCGCTCCGTGCGGTTCGAGCCGCGTCCGCAATTCGGTAAAATCGTCCTTCAGGCTGCCGATCGTTTTCGCCGCATGATCGATCTCGTCGCAGCGCTCATGGCCGCGGCGGACAAATTCCATCAGGTTGTTGAGACGCACTTCAATCGCGGTCGCATCGTCGCCGCTGACAATTTCGGCAAGCGATCGCTCGATGTCGTTCTCGCGACCCTCGAGGTCGGCGAAGAGCTGTTCGATGGCTCGTCTTTTCTCCAACACCGGAACGAGCCGCTCGCGCAGAGCCTGCTGTTGGGCGCGCAATTCGTCGACTCTGGCTTGCAGGTCGCCGATCTCGTTGCGGTTTTCCTGAACCTGCGCCACGCGTTCGACCTCGGCGAGGCGCTGCGTGACCGCGCCGATGGCGGCCTCCGGATCGGTGCGGGCGAGATGATGCGCTGCCGCGTCGGCGTCGGCCTGCGACTTCGTCAGTTCGCGCACGCCTCGGCGCACGCCGCCGAGCCGCAGTTCGAGCGCAGCGTTCGCCCGGCGCTGGCGCAGCAAGGCATCGGAGAGCCAAAGCGCCGAGGGAATGAGCACGAGCGGGATGAGGACGACCAGGAACCAGGCGAGCTTCTGCGCCAGCGGCTCGGAGCGGAACGCCCCGAATAATGCGGCCATATCCTGCGGCTGGTTGACGACAACAAGCCCGACCGCAAGGACAAACAGAACGACGCAAATTCCGACGAACTTGGCCATTATATACCCAGTCTGACCCAACAAATACTCAGCTCGTTTGGTACGACAGGACCGCGCCGTGCACAAGCGCAAGCTTGGGTATAAAGTGTCATTCCGCGATTAAGTCCGCGGCCCGACACGGTGGTAACGACGGAAGGAAGGCGCGTCTCATGATCGGTTTACGGCACGCCGGACCGGCGCTCGGTGCGTTGCTTGCAACGGCGCTCCTCCTCGCCGCACCGTCAGCGTCGCGAGGCGAGGAGCCGGCCCCTGTCGCAGCCAAGCAGGACAATTGCCAGCGGGCGAAATTCCGCGTCGTGGTCGACGTCGGCCATACCATCGATGTGCCCGGCGCCATGAGCGCGCGGGGGATTCCGGAATACGCGTTTAATCTTCAGCTTGCCCAACAGGTCAAACAGTCGCTCGCCGACGCCGGCTTCGACGAGGCCACCCTCCTCATCACCGCAACGGCGCCTTGGCGGGGCCTGTTCGAGCGGGCTGCGCGCGCCAACGCCATGCATGCCAATCTGTTCATTTCCATCCATCACGATTCGGTTCCGGACAATCTCCTGCAGACTTGGCAATACGCGGGTCTGGACGAACACTATAACGACGACTATCCCGGCTACGCCATTTTCATCTCGAACGATAATCCGCATCGCGCCGGCAGCCTGCTGTTCGGCGAATTTTTGGGCAACGAATTGCAAGCGCGCGGCTTGCAATATACGCCGCATTACACGTTGCCGCTGATGGGTCATCGCCGCCGCGAGCTCGTCGACGCCAAAGCCGGCGTCTATCGCTATGACCAGCTGATCGTGTTGCGGCAAACGCACATGCCGGCGGTGCTGCTCGAAGCCGGATCGATCGTCAACCGCCAGGAGGAATTGCAACTGGCGAGCCCAGAGCGCCGCTCGCTCACCAGCGCGGCCATCGTTGCGGCCATAGAAGATTTCTGCGCGGCGCGCGCCAAGCCTGTTGAAGCAAAGACAGCGATGCCGGTTAAGCGCGTCGATTTGCGCCCGGCATCGCGGTAGCTGTCACGCCGGCGCGGTCTGGCTCTGGCGCAAGGCCAGCGCGCTGATGATCATGAAATTGAGGATGTTGACGCCGAGCCCGGTGGCGAAAGCCGGCGCGTAAAAGCCGAAATAATCGTACAACACGCCAGCGACCCAGCCGCCCGTTGCCATGCCGAAGCCGCTGCACAACAGCAGCGTCGGCATCCGCCAATAGGCGTCGTTGACCGGGAACAGTTCGCGCGAGGCCAGCACGTTGGCGGGAACCATGCCGGAAAAGCCCATTCCGAACAACGCCGCGACCGTGAACAGGCCGGCTTCGTTTTGCGTCAAGAGAAACGCCAGCATGCCGAGCGCCTGACAGGCCGAGCCGGCGAGCATGGTGTAGAGCCCGCCGATCCGATCGGAAATCGCGCCCCAAACCTGCCGGCTGAAAAATGCCGCGCTGAGCAGAACCGACACCATGGCCGCGCCATGCGCAGCGCTGATGCCGTGATCGGTGCAAAACGCCACCAGATGGCCTTGCGGCATCGACATCGGAATGCAGCAGGTGAAGATCGCGCACATCTGCAGCGCAAAAACCAAATTCGGCGGCCAGCCCATCACCGACTTTTGCTTGCGCGCCGGGCCCTTATGCAGAGTGCGATGCGGCACATCCGGCGGTTGCTCCAAAAACACTGCGGCGGCGGGCGCGATGATGAGAACCTCGAAGGCGGCGTAATACAGCATCGTATGCCGCCAGCCGGCATATTCGATCGCGCGGGCGAAAATCGGCGGCCAGATCGCGCCGGCGAGATAAGCACCGCTGGAAATCAAGGCCAGCGCCGAGCCGCGCCGACGGTCGAACCAGCGGCTGACATAAACGTAAGACGGCGCGTTGATGCCGCCGATGCCGATCAAGCCGATGAACAGGCCGTGCCCGATATAAAGCGGCCAGGACGGACCCAAAGTCGACAGCGCCAGGCCGACGGCAATCATCGCCGCGCCGAACATCACCGTCCAGCGCACGCCAACCCGCTCGGCGATCCGGCCCATCAGGATGCCGCCGACGCCGGAGCCGATCCACATCAGCGCGCTGGCAAAAGCCGGGACCGAACGCTCGCCGTCGACCTCGGCGGCGATGTCCTTGAGTGCGACGACGGTGATCCACGGTGCGCCGAAGGCGATCGCCATAACCACAAGGATCATGCTGGCGACGACCCAAGAGGCCCGCGTCTCAACCGATGAGACTGCCGATTGCAGCATGAGTTCCGCGTTGCTGGCGCGCCCGGCGCTGTTCGTTGGCCGGCAGGGTATAGCAGCGGCCTGGTATTACCGCCCATAAATTTTCGCAGCCTCCCGGGAATAAACCGCGGCCTTTCTCAATCCTGTCCTCGGAAGCCGGAACAACCGCCGCGGCCATCGTGGTTCCGCGGCCATCGGCTTTCAGAGGAGATCGGCAATGAGCGAATCCAACCGCGACGACGGCGTCAGCCGGCGCAAAGTGCTGGAATGCATGACCTGGGTCGGCACCGGCGTGTTATGGACCGTTTCCGGCGGCGTGCCCCACTCGCTCGGAATCATGGGTGAAGCGGCCGCAGCCGAAGCGAAAGGCCTCACTTTCCTGCAAATCAGCGACAGCCATATCGGTTTTCACCTGCCCCCCAATCCGAATGCGCTCGGCACGCTCCAAGAGGCCATCGCCAAGGTCAATGCGCTGACGCTGCCGCAGAAGCCGGCCTTCATGATCCACACCGGCGACATCAGCCACCTGTCGCTGGAAGCGCAGTTCGACGACGCCGATAAAGTCATCTCGCAGGCGCGCCTCGACGTGCATTACGTTCCCGGCGAGCACGATTTCCTTGATCCGGACCGGAAGTTTTACATCGATCGCTACGGACGCGGCACCAAGGGCGCCGGCTGGTACTCATTCGACGCCAACGGCGTTCACTTTATTGGCCTCGTCAACGTCTTCAATCTCAAGGGCGGCGGCATGGGCGATCTCGGCGCCGAGCAGCTTGAATGGCTCGAAGACGATTTGAAGGGCCGTTCGGCGTCGACCCCGATCGTTCTCTTCGCGCACATTCCGCTGTGGACAATTTATCCGGAGTGGGGCTGGGGCACCGACGATTCGGCCCAGGCGCTCTCATATCTGAAGCGCTTCGGCTCGGTGACCGTGCTCAACGGCCATATCCACCAGATCATGCAGAAGGTGGAAGGCAACGTCACGTTCCACACCGCTCGCTCGACTGCGTTTCCGCAACCGGCCCCGGGCACCGCGCCCTCGCCCGGGCCGATAAAGGACTTCCCGGCCGACAAGCTGCGCACCGTGCTCGGCATCGCCGACGTCACGTTCAAACAAAACGAGCAGCGCCTCGCCATCATCGATAGCCCGCTGCAAGGCTGAAGGAAACCGCCATGTTCGATTCAAAATCCTGCATCGCAAAGTCCATAGCGAACGCACTGCGCAGCGCGCTCGTCGCGGCCGGCCTCGGCGCCGCAACCGCGACGCTTCTGGCCGCGGTCGTGCTGCCCGGCTGGGCGCAAAATGCGCCGCAGCCGAGCGCTGGCGCCGGCGCCGTATCGATCGACAATTTCACCTTCACGCCGCAAACGCTGACAGTGAAGGCGGGCACCACCGTCACCTGGACGAACAGGGACGATATCCCGCACGGGATCGCCTCGGAAAACAACGCCTTCGCCAAATCGAAGGCGCTCGATACCGACGACCGCTATTCGTTTACCTTTACCAAGCCCGGCACCTACAAGTACTTCTGCTACGTCCATCCGCACATGACCGGCACGATCGTGGTAGAAACCAACAACGGCTGACGATGCGACGCAGCGATGCTCGATCGGTTGCGAAGCGAAGCGCCGAAGGTATTTTGGACGGCCGAGCGCGCCACGATGACTACCGACGCGAATGCCGAACAAGACAGAGCGCGGCGTTTTCGCGACGCCGCGCTGCCCTATCTCGACGACGTCTTCGCGCTGGCGCGTTATCTGATGCGCAACGCCGCCGACGCCGAGGATGCGGTGCAGGAATGCTATCTGCGGGCATTGCGCCATTTTGACAGCTATCGCGGTCCGACGATGAAACCGTGGCTCTTGGCAATATTGAGGAACGTCTGCAACGCCGAGTTCGCGCGGCGCGGCAAGCAAGACGTACCGGCCGATGACGCCGAGGACGACCCGGCATCGGAACAGCCGCTGTGGCAGGAGCCGCCGGGGTCCCCGGAAGCCGTGTTGCTGCGCCGCCAGGACGACGACACGATCCGCCGCCTCGTCGCCGCGCTGCCGCAGCCGTTTCGCGAAGCCCTCGTGCTGCGCGAGGTCAACGAATTGTCGTATCAGGAAATCGCCGAGGTGGCCGGGGTCCCGGTAGGAACGGTGATGTCGCGGCTCGCGCGCGCGCGTTCGATGCTGCGTTCGGCGTGGAACGTCGCCGAAGGCGCAGGGCCCGGAGCGGTGCCAGGAACGGTGTCAGGATCAGTGCCAGGATCAATGCCATGAACTGCGCCGAATGCGAAATCCTGCTGCATGCGCTGATCGACGGCGAGCTCGACGCCGGGCATGCCCGCGACGTCGAGGCGCACGTGGCGACTTGTGCCGGCTGCGCCGCGAAGCTCAAGGCGTTCCGCGCCATGCGCGAGGCGATAGCGAGAGCCGACCTCAAACAGACGGCGCCGGCGCATTTGCGCAGCCGCATCGAAGCGGCGCTGCCAATGCCTGCGGCGCACAATTCGGCGGAAATCATCAGACCGAGGCAATTCTTTCAGCCGTCGCGGCGCACTTTCTTCGGCGGCTTTGCCGTCGGCACCGCACTTTCGGCGGCGGTTGCGGCCACTCTCGTGCTCACCGTCTTCAGCAACGATCGGGAGCAGACGATCGCCGACGAAGTGGTCTCGGCGCACATCCGCTCGCTGCAACCAGGCCACCTGATGGACGTGGAAACGAGCGACCAGCACACGGTCAAGCCGTGGTTCGACGGCAAGGTCGACGTCGCGCCGCCGGTGATCGACCTGACCGCCGAGGGTTTCACCCTGCTCGGCGGCCGTCTCGATTACATCGACGGCGAGCCGGTCGCCTCGGTCGTGTACAAACGCCGCAAGCACGTGATCAATCTGTTTGTCGCGCAGCGATTGGGCGCCGCACACGCCACTGTGACCGACCGCACGGTGCAAGGCTACAATGTCCGACATTGGTCGGCCGGAGGCCTCGACTTCTGGGCCGTCAGCGATCTCGATCCGACCGAACTCGACGAATTCGTGCGGAAAATCTCCGCGGCATTCCGCGGCAGCCCGTCCTGACTGGCCTGCGTCGCCATTACCGGGTAAAAGCCAAGCCGGCATACGGGCGTTTGAAAAAACGCTGCCGGCAACCCATTTGGCATGGCAAACGTTTAAGTCGGTCATGGATCAACGTGTCGATAACGAGCGCCGCGCCGATTCGGCGCCCCGCCAAGAAGCGAAGCCCGCTTCCGGCGGGGTGAAGACGAAACGTTCGCTGCTCGAAAAAATTGGTCAACGCCGAGGCCTGGCTGCCGTCATTGTCCTCGGTTCCGCCATCGCGATCCTCGCCATCGTCATGTGGTGGCTGCATGCCAGGAACTACGAATCGACCGACGATGCCTTTATCGATACCCGCACCGTGCAGATCAGCCCTGAGGTCGCCGCCGCCGTCGTCGACGTGCCGGTAACCGATAACCAGGTGGTCGAGGCGGGCACTGAACTGGTCCGGCTGGACGACCGCGACTATATCGCGCAGCGCGACCAGGCGAAGGCGAATGTCGACAATCTCGTCGCGCAAATTGCCTCCCAGGCGGCAAAGATCGACCAGGCCGACAAACAGGTGGCGCAGGCGCAAGCCGCGCTGGCCTTCGCGCAACAGGAGGCCGATCGCTATGAGCGGCTACAGAAGCAGGACGCCGCCACCGTCGAACAAGCGCAGCAATATTCCTCGAACTTGCTGCAAGCCAAGGCCTCATTCGCGGCCGCGCAGGCCAATGCCGTTGCGACCGAGAAGCAGGATGCCGTACTCAAGGCGCAACTGGAGTCTGCCAGAGCGCAGCTGGCGCAGGCCGAGACCAATCTGTCGCGCACCATCATTACCGCGCCGGTCGCTGGCCGCGTCACCCAGCTCACCGCGGCGAAGGGCGCTTATGCCGCGGTCGGCCAGGTACTGATGATGTTCGTGCCGCGCGACGTTTGGATCACCGCCAACTTCAAGGAGACCCAGCTCGACCTCATGCGCCCCGGGCAGCCCGTCGATATCGAGATCGACGCCTATCCCGATCGAACCTTCAAGGGCCACGTCGACAGCGTGCAAGCCGGCAGCGGCACCGCGTTTAGTCTGTTGCCGGCGCAAAACGCGACCGGCAACTACGTCAAGATCGTGCAGCGCGTACCGGTGAAGATCGTCTTCAATAAGCCGCCCGACATCTTGCTGGGCCCCGGCATGTCGGTCGTGCCGACGGTAAAAGTGCGGTGAGCGACCAGTCGCGGTCGATGGGCTGGGATTCCAGCCGCTCGGCGGCCGGCGATCGCAACCCCTGGCTTGTCGCGGTCATCGTCTCGATCGCCACCTTCATGGTGGTGCTCGACACCGCTATCGCCAACGTGTCGCTGCGCTACATCGCCGGAAGTCTTGCCGCCAGCGTCGATGAGAGCACCTGGGTGGTGACAACCTATCTCATCGCCAATGCCGTGGTGCTGCCGGCGAGCGGCTGGCTGTCCAACGTCGTCGGCCGCAAGCGCTTCTACATGATATGCGTGGCGCTATTCACGATCAGCTCGTTGTTCTGCGGGCTGGCGACCAATCTCACCGCGCTGATCATCTTTCGCATCCTCCAAGGCCTTGGCGGCGGCGGCATGCCGACCAGCGAGCAGGCCATCCTCGCCGATACCTTTCCGCCGCAACGGCGCGGCCAGGCCTTCGCGCTGTACGGCGTCGCCGTGATCGTCGCTCCGACGGTCGGCCCAACGGTCGGCGGCTGGATCACCGACAATTTTTCCTGGCATTGGATCTTCTTCATCAATGTGCCGATCGGGCTCGCTTCGCTGGCGCTGGTGCATTGGTTCGTCGACGAACCCGAAGTGCTCGAACGCGAACGGGAAGAGCGTCTGGCCGGCGGACTGAAAGTCGATTGGATCGGCTTTGCATTGATCGCGGCAACGCTTGCCTGTCTCGAAGTCGTGCTCGACCGCGGCCAGATCGACGATTGGTTCCGATCCGGCACCATTGTCACGTTCACGGTACTCGCCGCGGTGTCGTTCCTCGCCTTCATTCCGTGGGAACTCAGCCAGGAAGATCCGATCGTCGAAATTCGGCTGTTGTTTCACCGCCAATTCGGTATGGCGTTTTTTACCATGCTGTTGATCGGCGCGATCCTGTTCGGCTCGAACCAGATCATGCCGCAGCTGTTGCAGACGACGTTTCCGTACACCGCGATGCTATCCGGACTTGCCATGATGCCGGGCGGCTTGGCCATGCTGCTAATCATGCCGGTCGCCGGCCAGGTCACCGGCCGTTTTCAGCCGAAGTACCTGATGGTGCTGGGATTGAGCGGCATCGCGTTGTCGATGTGGTACTCGACCTCGCTGACGCCCGATGCCAGCTTCGATTATTTCGCCTGGGTGCGCGTCTATCAGACGATCGGGCTGCCGTTCTTGTTCATTCCCATCAACACCGTCGCTTATGACGGACTGCCGGCGAACAAGACCAATCAGGCATCCGCCCTCATGAATGTCGCCCGCAATCTCGGCGGCAGTATTGGCATCTCGCTCGCCAATGTCGTGCTGACTCAGCGCACTCAGTTTCATCAATCGCGGCTTGCCGAAGACACAACCCCCACCTCGCCGGTATTTCAGTCCACGCTGAATGCGGTGACGAACTATTTCGTGCACCGCGGCGCCTCTCCCGGCGCGGCGCACAGCGAAGCGATCGGACTGTTCGGCCAGATCATTCAAACTCAGGCAACGATTTTAGCCTACATTGACGTATTCTACGTTTGCGCCGTTGCCGCCGCCGTGATGATTCCGCTGGTCCTGGTCATGGTCCGGCGGGTGCAAAATCAAGCGCAGATGGCGGCGGGACACTGATGTAAAGCATTGGTGAGGAACCCGGCGGAATTTTCTTACCGAAAGCGTGTTAGTTCACCGACGCAAGCACCGTGCGCCATGGCGCACGCGGTGCAGGGGAATAATGAGGGAACGTCGATGGCTTTGCCCGGGAAGGCAGTCATAATTCGCACGACCGCGCAGCTGAGTGTGTTGACGACGCTCGCACTGTGTCTCGGCGCCGCCGCGCCGGACCCGGTGACGCTGAACGTGACGATGATCGATTACCAGTTCGTACCCGACCATCTGACCTTCAAGCATGGCGTGCACTATCGGCTGCATCTGGAAAATCACGGCAAGGAGACGCACGAGTTCACGGCGCCGGTATTCTTCGCCGCCGCCAAGATCGACAACCCGGACGTGCTCAACCGCGAGCACACCGAGGTGGTGATGCAGCCCGGCGACGTCAAAGACGTTTTCCTCACCCCAGGCAAGCCCGGCACCTACGATCTGCGCTGCGCCGACCACGATTGGAACGGCATGGTCGGCGGCATCACCGTCCAATAGCGCCGCACCGGAAGCAGCCGCCGGCGAACCGTCGTCTTGCCGCCAAACCGCCTTCGTCGCAGGCAAGCTGCCGAAAAATGTGTCCGCGTGGGGCCTATTATCGCGTGGTTTGCTCTCCGCTGCTCCCCGGCGCCAGCGAATGGGAATGGCTCGCGAACCCGCCTGGGCGCGTCGAAACCCCAAATCTCGACCGCCGAGCACTACACGTCTGCGTGTGTGCGCTGAAATGTCCTGCCGCCGCCAAAGTGCGGCACCAATCTTGCTTAGAGTCGTTGACGAGGGGTTGTGGGGCTGACTAGCGCAAGATCTGGGAAGAAAGGAGTCGCCAATGTGTGACTTTAGCCTTCAAAGCGTGCGATCAAGACCGGCCATGGTCGGTGACAAGCTCGTGACGCGTGACTTCGGAACCGGAACCCGCGGGTTCTCGGCGTCCGATGACCCGGGAATGGCAGTCTGCATCCTACCCGGCACGGAGCTGGCCTTTGCCGGCGAAGTCGCCTGCCTACCGGCCGGTCTGCTCGGCTGGAAGACGAAGACGATCAACTACCAAACGGCCATCTTCCGGCAAGTCAACAAGGACAAGATGGCCGCGCATCACGATGCGCTCGAATTTCCTGACGGGCGTACCGTGTTGCTGACGCTATTGTGCGAAGGCCAGGCGGCGACGGTTCTGCAATTGCCGGCGCAGCCGAAGACCGACGAAGAAGCGCGCGAGCAGGAACGCGTCAGCTACGTCGGCTGAAACTTCGCCGATAAGAAAGCCGGCCGCCGCAAGGCGGCCGGCGCAATTCTGCGAGCAACGATTAGAAGTCCTAGCGGCCGCGAGCGTTATTGGGGCGACAGTGTTTGGCGCCGCTGCCCGCGCTTAGGCGTTTGACGGTAAAGACCGTTGACCCGGGCGGGTGCCAATCCGCCCGGTTTTCGTCGTGACTCGAAGCCGGAAGAGTGGAAAATTGCCGATCTTGAGTCCCTGATGGCCGACGCTACGCCGGTCCGCCACTATCCAGCATTGCCACCAAGCGTTCGCCAAAAACACGCAATGAACGAATCGCTCGACCAACCGGCAGCTGCAGATCGCTCCACTGTCGAGCCGGCGGCTGCTCCGGCGACGACAACCGCGCCTGCCGCGCAACCGGATGCGGTGCGAGAGGTTACGGAGCCGTCGACGGCCGCGCAGTTCCTGACCGTCTTTCCGCCGATCATGCTGCCGATGTTTCTTGCGGTGGCGGACCAGACCATCGTCGCTACCGCGTTGCCGGCCATTGCATCGAGCCTGGGTGAAATCGAGCGCGCCTCTTGGGTGGTGGTTTCCTACTTGATCGCCAATACGATCGCGGCGCCGGTTTACGGCCGCCTCGGCGACACGTTCGGCCGCCGTTTGATGATGGTGCTGGCGCTGGCGCTGTTCATGGTGGGCTCCGTGCTTTGCGCGCTCGCACCCAATATCGAGCTCCTCACCGCGTTCCGCGTGCTGCAGGGGTTCGGCGGCGGCGGCTTGATGACTTTGTCGCAAGCACTGATCGGCGAAGCGATCCCGCCGCGCGAACGCGGCCGCTATCAGGGTTATCTTGCCGGCATAGCGGTCAGCTCCAACACCTTCGGGCCGGTCGCCGGCGGCTATCTGACCCAGGCGTTCGGCTGGCAGTCGATCTTCCTGATCAACATCCCGCTGGGCCTGCTCGCGATGCTGTTCGTGTTTCGCATTCCGCCGCGCCAGGGCGACCGCCGCCGCACCACGTTCGATGCGCCGGGACTGGTGCTGTTTATCTTCTTCGTCGGCCCGGTCATCCTGGCGCTCGAACAGGTGCAGCGCATGCAGCTCAATGCGCTGCCGATGGCGCTGGCCATGCTCGCCGTCGGCTTGATCTCGCTCGGTCTGCTGACCTGGCAGGAACGGCTCACGTCAGCGCCGCTCATCCCGCCGAAACTGTTCAGACAGCCCTCGATCTGGCGCGCCGATGCCATGGCGGCGCTGCACGGCGCGGCGTTGGTTTCGCTGATCACTTTTCTGCCGATTTATCTGCGTGCTGCGCGCGGCGCTTCGCCGGGCGAGACTGGCCTGATCCTGCTGCCGCTCACCGCCGGTATCGGAATCGGCTCGATGATCACCGGACAGATGGTGACCAGGACGGGCCTAACCGCGGTGTTTCCGACTTTTGGATTGATGGGCGCCACGGCAGGCCTGTTGTTCGTCGCCTTTTGGATACCCTACCTCTCGACCGGCGGGATGGCTTGGGCCTTCTGCATCGTCGCGCTGTTCATGGGCACAGTGATGGGGGTCGTCCAGGTTACCGTGCAGGCCGTTTCCGGCCCACGGCTGCTCGGCACCGGCGCGGCCATGGTGCAGTTTTCCCGCTCGGTCGGAGCCGCTTTCGGCACCGCCACCGTCGCCGCCATCCTGTTTTCGATTCTCACGGCAACGGACCGCGACACCGCAGTCCTGTTCGGCACCATTATCGAACAGGGACCGGAGGCGATCGCGGCGCTCGACCCGGCGCGGCAAGCGATCGTGCATGCCGAGATCGGCGACGCCTTCCGCGCCGCATTCCTCACCATCGCCACCTTCACCGGATGCGGCACCTTGCTGGCCTGGTCGCTGCCGCTGCGGCGACTTTAACCGGATAAGATCGCAGCATTGCGGCGCGCCGCCGCACGCGGCAGACTTCTAGACCATGATCCGATCGAATGGAGCCGGATCATGGTCTAGATGTGTTTGCTGGAGCATGATCTTTTCCAAAAGCCGGTTTCCACTTTTCGGGATCATGCTTTAGGAAACCCGGGGAGGCAGCGATGATCGTCGACGCGCAAGTTCATTTCTGGAAAGCCAATACGGCGGACCGGCCGTGGTTGCCTAACCGCGTCGCGCAGCTTCCGGAGCCCTTCACCGCGGATAAATTCGTGCCGATGATGGACGAGGCGGGCGTCTCCCGCGCCGTCATCGTGCCGCCATCCTGGGAAGGCGACCGCAATGACTGCGCGCTCGAAGCTGTAGCCCGCTTTCCCGGCCGCTTCGCCATCATGGGCCGCATCCCGGTGCAGGATGCGAAATCGGCAGCGCTGTTGCCGGACTGGAAAAAGCAGCCGGGCATGGTCGGGGGCAGGCTGACCTTTCATCCGCAGCAATGGTCCTGGCTGCAGGATGGAACGGTGGAGTGGTTTTGGCCGCTGGCCGAAAAATACGGCCTGCCGATCATGTTCTACGGCGCGCCGATGCCGATCTTTGCGCCGATTGCCGAACGTCATCCGCAATTGCAAATGATCGCCGACCATCTTGGCGTCACCGGAGACATCGCGAAAAGTCCCCGCATGGCGGAGGCCGTCGGCGAAACCGCGGCGCTTGCCAAATATCCGAATGTTTCGGTGAAGCTGTCGACGACGCCGTTCTACTCCAACGAAGCCTACCCGTTTCGCGACATGACCGTGCATATCCGCCGGCTGTTCGACGCCTTCGGGCCGCGCCGCTGCTATTGGGGCACCGATCTGACGAATTCCTACGCCAAAGCTACCTACAAGCAACGCGTCACCCATTTCACCGAGACGCTCGATTTTCTTTCGGCGCAGGACAAAGAGTGGGTGATGGGCCGCGCAATTCTGGAACGACTGGGGTGGAAATAGCCGTCCTCCATGACGAAGATCCTGCTGACCCGGCACGGCCACGTCGAGGGCATCAAGCCCGAGCGATTTCGCGGCCGCGAGCCGCTCGAGCTTACCGCGCGCGGTCGCGCCGAAGCCGCAGCGCTCGCACAACGGATTGCCGGCACATGGCGGCCGAGTTACATTTATACGAGCCCGATGGGCCGCTGCATCGAAACCGCAACCGCCATCGCCAAGGCTTGCAGCACCAAGGCTTGCAGCACCAAGGCCCGTGGCATCGCCGCCAAAACCTGCGACGAGTTGAACGACATCGATTACGGCGCTTGGCAGTTCAAAACTTTCGTCGAGGCCAAGGCGCTCGACCCCATGCTGTTTGCCGCCTGGTTCGCGACGCCGCATCTTGTCCGCTTTCCCAACGGCGAATCGCTCCAAGACGTCGCGGCGCGGCTCGCAGACGCGGTGCGCATGGTGCTCGCCCGCCATGCCGAGGAGACGATCGTGCTGGTCGGCCACGACAACGTGAATCGCGCGCTATTGCTCGGATTCCTCGATCTGCCGCTGTCGGCCTATTGGCGCATCGCGCAGGAACCCTGCTGCCTCAATGAGATCGATATCGACGGCGGAAAGGTCTGTGTCCGGCGCATCAACGAGACCGCGCATCTTGATGCAATCGCGCACCAACACGACACGCAATGACCTCGACACACCGATCGGCCCGAGTGCCATGACCTATGTCGGTCGCTCGCTGCCGCGTCTTGAGGATCGGCCGCTCGTCACCGGACAGGGCCGCTTCGCCGCCGACATCTCGTTTGCACATCAATTGCATATGCGCGTGGTCCGTTCCGCCCACGCGCATGGCCGCATCGTCGCGATCGATGCCGCCGCGGCGCGCGCGATGCCGGGCGTGACCGCCGTCTGGACGGCAGCCGACGTCGCCGAAATTCCGCCGATCGATTTTCGCCTCACCCGCATCGAGGGACTCGAGCCTTATCGCCAGCCCATCCTCGCCAGCGAGCGCGTTCGCTATGTCGGCGAGCCGGTCGCGGTCGTTTTCGCAACCGACGCCTACGCGGCCGAGGACGCAGCCGACGCGGTGACGGTCGAGATCGAGGCCTCGCCCGAACTGCTTGCCGCCGATGCGCCGCCCGGGGAATTCGACGCCGGCCATTCGACCGAAGCCGCGATCGTGCGTAAGGGCTATGGCGACGTGGCGGCGGCTTTTGCCAAAGCGCATGAGATCGTCGCGCTCGAGCTTAAGATCGGCCGGCACAGCGGCGTGCCGCTGGAGACGCGCGGCGCCATCGCGCGCTACGACGCGGCGCGCAACGTACTTGAGCTTTATGGCGCGGCCAAAGTGCCGCACTGGAACCGCGACAGCCTGGCGCGCATGCTTAGGCTGCCGCCCTCCTCCGTGCATCTGAGTGAAGGCCATACCGGCGGCGGTTTCGGCGTGCGCGGCGAGCTCTATCCCGAAGACGTGCTCGCTTGTCTCGGCGCCGTGCGGCTCGACCGTGCGGTGAAATGGATCGAAGACCGCCGCGAGCACCTCATCGCCGCCAATCACTCGCGCCAGCAGCATTACCGCGTCCGCGCCGCCGTCGATCAAGCCGGCCTGCTCCTCGCCATCGACGGCGAGTTCTTCCACGA
Organism: uncultured Alphaproteobacteria bacterium; assembly: GCA_963780925.1. Taxonomy (GTDB): domain Bacteria; phylum Pseudomonadota; class Alphaproteobacteria; order Rhizobiales; family Xanthobacteraceae; genus BOG-931. Next base: position 250,373 of record CAWAEV010000023.1, read on the forward strand.
CCAGGGCGCTTATGTGCGCACCCATGCTGCGACGGTGCCCGATCTCGCCGCCACTATGATGCTCGGGCCGTATCGCATCGGCGCCTATCGTATGGTCGGACGCATCCGGCTCACCAACAAAACACCGTGCGGCACCTATCGCGCGCCGGGGCGTTACGAGAGCACGTTCGTGCGCGAGCGATTGTTGGACGCGGTCGCCGCGCGCCTGCACCTCGACCCGGTCGAAATCCGCCGCCGCAATCTCATCGCCGCAGCCGAGATGCCGTATGCCCGGCATCTCGATACGCTGGGCACCGAAATGACTTACAACTCGGGAGATTACGCCGTGCTCCTCGACAAATCGCTTGCGGCGATCGGTTGGGACAGGTTGCAGCAAGATCTCAAGCGCCGGCGCGGCGCCGGCGAAGCGGTCGGCGCCGGGCTCGCAATGTTCGTCGAAAAAAGCGGGCTCGGACCTTACGACAGCGTCCGTGCCTCCATCGATACCTCCGGAACCGTCGAAATCGTGACCGGCGCCACTTCGGTCGGCCAAGGCATGGAGACCGTCATCGCGCAAATCTGCGCCGATGCGCTCGGCGTCGATTACCGCCGCGTGCGCGTGGTGCACGGCCAGACCGACCGCATCGCCTTCGGCATGGGCACGTTCGCGTCGCGAGTGACGGTGATGACCGGCGAAGCCACGCGCATCGCGGCGGCGAAGCTGCGCGCCAAGGCGCTCGCCGCCGCGGCCGGCCTCCTGCAAACTCCCGTCGCAACGCTCGACGTGATCGACGGTACGGTGGTGCGCAAGAATGCCGCCCAGGGTCCATCGATCGCGCTCGGCGACATCGCGCGCGCGCTCAATCCCGGCTCGAAGCTCCTCGGCGACGCGCTGCCCGGGCTTTCCGCCGACGGCTTGTTCGAGCAGCAGCACATGAACTACCCCTACGGAATCCATTTTGCCGTGGTGCGCGTCGACCGCGGCACTGGAGCGGTCGCGGTGGAGCGCTTTTTCGTCGCCTATGACATCGGCAAAGCGGTCAATCCGATGCTGGTCGACGGCCAGATTGCCGGCGGCGTCGCGCAAGGCATCGGCGGCGCGCTGTTCGAAGAGTTTCTTTACGATGCACGCGGTGAGCCGCTCTGCGTCAGCTTGGCCGATTACCTCATGCCGACGGCGCGCGAAATTCCGCCGATCGAGGTGCTCATCACCGAGGATGCGCCGAGCCCGCTCAATTCGCTCGGCATCAAAGGCGCCGGCGAAGGCGGCGCCAATGCCGTCGGCGCCGCTATCGCTGCGGCTATCGACGATGCGCTCGGCCGGCCCGGCGCCGTGACCGAGCTACCGGTCACGCCGCAGCGGCTGCATAGGATTCTGCAGCCGCACAAAGCGCCGCAATAGACAGTACTATTTGTATTTCGCCGCCTCCGCGAAGACGGTTTTGACGGCCGCGTTCAGGTCGGGCTTCGACGCCGACAGATCAACACCAATGCTGGACACTTTAGCGATCAACGCAGCCTGGTCCGCTGGTGGCAGCCTGTTCGCTTGGCCGCCCGAATCCAGCCAAATCTTGCGCTGCGCGTCGAAGAATTGAATGACAAACGGAACGATATCGCTCGACACCTTGGCCGCATCGTCGTGGACGATTTTCTGAAGGTCCGGCGGCAAGCCGTCGACCCATTTTTTGCTGAGTACGGCGATCGAGGTGACGTAAGGCTGATCGGTCTCGGTCACGTATTTGGCCGCGTCGATATAGTGCAGCGTCGTGTATTGGGTCATCGTGGTGAGCGAGCCATCGAGCGCGCCCTGTTGCAGCGCCGGCAGGACGTCGGCTAAGGTCATCGCCACCGGCGAGCCGCCTATGCGCTTGATCAGCTCGAGTTGGAACGGCGAAGCCAACACACGAATCTTCAAGCCGGAGAAATCGGCCAGACCGTGTATCGGCTTTTTAGTGATGATCGAAGAAGGCCCGATCGGGAATATACCGGCGCCCACCAGGCCCTTGTTGGCGCCCAGTCCCAACATCAGATCGTGCACCACGGGATCGTTGATCGTGCGCAAGTATTGGTCACGACTCGAAAACAAACCCGGCGCACTCAGCGCCTCGTAGCGTTCGTCGACGCCGACGAGGAATTCCGGCGGCCCAACCCAGCCCTGGATCGCTCCGAATTGCGTGCCCTCGATCTGTCGGGGAATCGCGCCAAGCTGACTCGCCGGATAGACCTCACCCTTGATGCGGCCACCGGAGTCCTTCTCCACTGCGGCGGCAAATCGCTTGAGCCATTCATGCTGCGTGTCATTGAGCGTCGCCGTTGAGAGCTTCATGACAATCGGATTGGCTTGGGCGGCAGCCGGTGACTGAAGTCCGATCATCGCCGTTGCCGCCGCAGCAAAGAATGTTACGACGATCATGCGGTTGTTGCTTCTTAATGCGCTCATAAATCCCTCCCTACCCCTCGACAATGCGCCGGCCCGCCGCGCGTGGCGGAAAGCCTTGCAGACTGCCACAGCACTTGGAGCCCGTACAGAAGTCGATTCGCCACGCCGAAAGCGCTATCGTGCCGCGGGGTGGTCGATGAGCGAGGTATCGGCGGGTAACGTGCGGCTGACGGTACGGATCGATTTCGGCTCGGCCGGAGCGCTTGGCCCCGGCAAGATCCGGCTTTTGGAAGCGATCGACCGGACCGGCTCGATCTCGCAAGCCGCTCGCTCGCTCGGCATGTCGTACCGCCGCGCCTGGCTTCTGGTCGACGATTTGAACCGCTCTTTCCGCGAACCGGTGGTCACCACCCAGCCCGGGGGTACGCGCGGCGGCGGCGCCGCGCTCACCCAATTCGGGCGCGACCTCATCAAGAAATATCGTTCGGTCGAAACCCAGGCGACGAAGGCGGCCAAGCGTCAGTTGCACGATCTCAAAGACGCCCTCCGCACGCGTACCCGGCCTGTGCCCAAGCGGCTGAAAACTTCGATCCAGGCAGCCAGTCGCGCCGATGACGGGTGAGTGTGGCACGCAGCCACAGCTTGTCGGCTATTTCGCCGTCGCGGACTAACTGTTTTCTTTCGCCATGCCTTCTTGCAAAGTGAGCGAGGAGGCGTGCGGTGAGGGTCATAAGATTGCGAGCGCCATCCCTAGCCGTCTGGGGCGTCATTGCCTGCGTCGCCATCGCCTCCAGCGCGGCACGTAGCGCCGACATGGCCGTCAAAGCGCCGCCGTCGCAAAGCTGCGCGCAGGCCGTCGATGGGGTGAACGGCAAGCTCGGCGGTTTCGGCGGCTCGTTCGGCAACAAGTCCTACTACGAGGGCGAAGGGGCGCTCGCTGTGCCGCTTGGATGCGAATTCGGCGCACAGCTCGATCTCAACGGGGGAAGTTTCGACGGCCGTTTCATCGGCACTGTTGCCGGCCACTTGTTCTGGCGCAACCCGGCGCAGGGTCTGCTCGGCGTCTATGGCGATTTCACGAGATGGGATGAGTTCGGCGGAGTACGCGCCGGTCACGTCGGGCCCGAAGCTGAAGGGTACTTCGGACGGTGGCGGTGGACGGTGCAGGGCGTGGCCGGAGCTGAATTCGGCAACAGCGCTTCCGGCACCGTCGGGACGGTCATCCAGACTTTCGATGTCAGGACGCGCTTCTTCGACGAGGTCAATCTCGGCTACTACCCGATCGATAATCTGGAACTGTATGTCGGCCATCGCTACCTCGGCGGCAAAAATGCCGCGGCCTTCGGCGGCGAGTGGGGCATACCCATGAGCCATGGCGTAATGGCGGCGTTGTTCGCGGAAGCGCGCGTCGGCGAAAATTCCGATCACGGCGCCTGGGGCGGCGTGCGGTTCTATTTCGGCCAGAAGGACAAGACCCTGATCCGCCGCCACCGCGAGGACGACCCCACCAACTGGAACAATGGATCTGACTCCACATCGAATGGGGGCAGCCAGACGCCCACAACGACATGTCCGCCTGGTTACACGTTCATCGAAGGCGCATGCCAGCGTCCCGGCTAGAGCCTGATCCCGAAAAGTGGATACCGGTTCTCGGAAAAGAGCATGCCTAAACAAAATGCCAGAGTCTGGTTTTGATTCCATCAAAACCGATTAGGCTCTAAGCTGCCGCGCTACAGCTCCGCCGCGATGAAATGCGTGACCTTCGGCGCGCCGCTCAACGTGAAGCGGTGCACGGCGTCTTGGACCAAGCGATCCGCATTGGTGACGCGCTCGTGCTGGCGTAAGTGTTCCATCCACGATTCCACAAGAAAAGTCTCGACCATGCGCCCCTCCTCGGCGGCGTCCTCGAAGACGCCCCAGGCATAGGCGCCGTCGCGCCGGCGTTCGTGTTCGAGCCTCGCCAACGCTTCGAGAAACTCTTCACGGTCCGCCGGCCGGATGCGATATTCGACAGTCACCAAGACCGGTCCGCGGTCCTGTTCGATCGCTTGCGCGGTGATCGGCGCCGGCCAATGCATCGAGGGCGTCAGATCGACGCCGGCGCCGGTCTGCAATTTCCACCGCCAGGTCAGCGCTATCGCCGCAATCGTGCCGGCGGCGGCGAGGAAATGCGCGGCCGGTAGCCCTACCTTGACGGCAATCTCGCCCCAGGCAGCGCTGCCGAGCGTCAGGCAGCCGAAGAACACCGTCGTGTAAAGCGCAAGCCCCCGTGCCCGCACCCAATCCGGCAACGCCACCTGTGCGGAGACGCCAAGCGTCGCCAGCGCGGCGATCCATGATACCCCGGCAATGGCGCTGGCGAGGAGCGCCATGACCGGCTCGCGGGCGAGACCGTAAAGCACCATCGCCACGGCTTGGCCGAGCGCGCCGAGCGCCATGAGCCGATCCGCTCCGAGTTTGCCTTTCAGCCAGGGCAGGAAAAATACACCGGCCACGGCGCCGGCGCCGATAACGCCGAGCAGCACGCCGTAGAACCCCGGGCCCTTCGCAATCTGCTCGCGGCTGACCAGCGGCAGCAACGCCCAATAAGCGCTGGTGAACAGGAAAAATCCGGCTGCCCGCACCATCGTGGCACGCAGATGCAGGTTATGCCGGGCATAGCGAAGCCCGGCCAAAATCGCTTGGCCGAAGCGCTCGGCCGGCAACAATGTTACGGCGCCTCGTCGCGGCCGCCACCACAGCAACGAACCGACGATCGCCAGATTGGCAATCGCATTGGCCCAGAACGGCGCGACTACGCCATAGGCGGATATCGTCATGCCACCGAGCGCCGGGCCGATGGCGCGCGAGACGTTCACGCCGGCGCTATTGGCGGCAATCGCCGGCGGCAAATCGACCTTGGAAACCAATTGCGGCACGACCGCCTGCCACGCCGGCACGGTCAAGGCTCCTGCGGCGCCGATCAAGAACGTGAACAGCAGCAAATTGCCCGGCGTCGCCAGCCCAAACCCGACGATCGCTGCATAAACCGCGGAGACCGCGGTCGTCAGCGATTCAACGACAATCAGAAATTTCCGCTTGTCGAAGATGTCGGCGAGCGCGCCGGCGGGAATGGCGAACAGGAAAATCGGCAAGGAACTCGCCGCCTGCACCAAAGCGACGATCAACGGATCGGGATTGAGGCTCGTCATCAGCCAGCCCGATGCGGCGCTGTACATCCACCAGCCGACATTGGAGATCAGCGTCGCCGTCCAGATGACGGCGAAGGCGGGATGACGAAACGGCGCCACGAAACGACGGCGCGCCGCCGGCTGTCGTGCCCGCCGGAGCGCTCATGCCGTGGGCGGCCGGTGCCCAAGCCAGCGGCCGTTTGCGGCAGCGGCAAACAGATCGGCGAGCGCGGCGCTGACCATTTCGGGTTCCTCGCTGGTCATGGTGTGCCCCGAGCGCGGAATGACAAGACCGTCGGCTGATTTGATCTTGGGCATCGGAGGAGCCTTATTCGCCGCAGTGTAACCCCATGCTACGGGAATTGACGCGCCGCCTGCAAACGAACTCGGCTGCGATTGCGCAAAAGCGAAAGGGCCGCCTTCACCAGGCGGCCCTCGCATGCCGGATGGAAACTGCGTTAAAGAGGTTCTCGATCAAGCCATCCAGAACGGCTTATGGACTTCGCGGTGCACGTCGCAACGGGTGATTCCGATGTCGCGCAGCGTTGCGTCGCTCAATGCTTCCAACTCATGGCGCGAGCGCGACCGACGCTGCCACTCGCCGATGCGGCGGATGACCTGATCCCAACTGAACGAGCGGTGGGTCCGGAAGCTGTTCATCGTGGTGGTGGTCATGGCTACCTCCATATCCGGCAGGTTAAGCGTTGACTTGCACTCTAAGCGGAGTTTGCGGTGCGAAATGTGATCGCAAGCACAGTTTGGCGCTTTCCTGTTAAGTCATTGATATTTAAAATATTTTCAAGGAGATACGGCGGTAGTTGCAGTGCTTTTTGCACCGGCTTCAGGCGGCCTTCGGCGCCGACGGCACTGCAATCTCGCAAATTGCGGTGACCGGCTCCGGCAGTAACGCCTCCGACCGGTCGTAACCGCGCACGCGCAACAGACCTTCGGCCGGACACATGGCGACGGCAAGCCGCGTGTAGGGATTGAGAACCGGCTCGCGCACCCAATCGAAACTCGGCGCCGCCGCCGCGCCGTCCCATCCCTTCAGCGATTCACGGCGCGCGCGGCTATAGCTCGCCGCATCGGCAAACGAGCTGGTCAAGAAGCGGCGCGTGCCGATGCGGCCTTCCCAACCTGCCCGGCACGGCACCCAATCGTTGGCGGCGCTGGTTTCCTCCTCGCGGGTAACGAAATCGGTCTCGGTGCGCTCGATCACGCAACGCTCGTTCGCGGCGCAGCCGGCCAGGACGTAGATCACCGGGCGCGCCACCGGCGTCGTCTCCAGCATATGGCGCGCCGCAGCGAAATCCGCGCAAAGCTCGAACGTCCGGCGCAGCAATTGGTCCGGCGGCATCAGATCCACTGATCGCCATATCGCATGTGCATTGGCGACGAAATCGTACGGCCGCAGCCAGCGATGCGCGGTGCGCCGGCGCATCGGCGCCTGGTTGACGCAAGCGGCGAAGCGAAACGGCGCCATGGCGGTCAGCGCGCCGACATAGCCGGGCCAGGTGACGCTGTAGAAATCGCCGCAGTCGCCATGCATGTGCGCCACCTCGGCGTAGCGACCCAGGCCGAGGAACGGCCAATCGAGCGTGCGGAGAATCCACGGCGCGCCGTTGTGCTCGATTGCGAGCGACGTGCAGGCCCATTGATAGGACGCATTGAGGAGCCACACGCCGGAGAAATCGAAGCGCCGCCGCGATTTTTCCGATCTCCTCGACGTAGGGCGAACGCGAGCGCGCCAGCCAGCGCCGCGACGCCCAGTCGAGCGCTGGCACGAGCGGCATCGACGCGCGCGGCAGAAAGCCGAGACAGGCGTCGCGCAGCGCGCGCGCCCGCGGTGCGCTTTTTTGCGCGTGGTGCGGCGGCCCGCCCTCACGCAGATCGACCACCGGAATATCGCCTACCACCGCAGCTTTCTCGCCGACGAATATCATGGAGGCGACAATCTAGCAGACCGGCGCTCACTCCGCGATAACTGGCAGCAGCAGATGCGAGGGATGCTGGAGGTCATGGTAAACCTTGTGCAGTACCGTCTTGCTCGAGCAGATGTGGTACGGCACGTATTCCGCGTTGGTGGCGCCGGCGACGCCGGTTGGCAGATCGAGGCTGGTAATATCGAGGCAGATGCGGTGGCCCTTGCGGAACAAATTCGCCGTCGCCATGACCTCGATCTGGTATTCCTCGATGGCGCCGGGCGCGACCGGTTTTTGCGCCTCACGTGTCAGCGGATGCCACGGCCACCACGGCTTTGAGCGCTTGGCATCGATCGCCCGGTGCGAGGCTTTCAGCCAGCCGCGGGTGATCTCGCGCTCGGGCAGACCGCTCGGCACCTCGCGCTCGCCCTCGCGCACGCTCAACACCGACACATCGGGACCGACGTCTTTGAGGATGACGATCCAGTTGGTGTCGTCCTGATCGATCGATGCATATAGCGTTAATGCGACCGGCCCGGCCACCAGCACGTCGCGCGGCAGCGGATCGGTCATGTAGCGCAACCGCGCAATCGCTGTGGTCTGCGACGGCGGCATTTGCACGAAGGCGTCCGGCGGCTGCGTCTCGGTCGCGCTCGACGGCGCGATCGTGTCGGGCGTCAGGCGCTCCCAGCTCTTGAGATAGAGCTTAGTCCATCGCGTTTCCGGCAACGGCCAATCGCCGGCGCTGCGCCACTCGTTTGCCCCCATGACCCAAAATCGCACCGGCGCCTCGTCCATGATGCCGGTGTCGATGCCTTTGAGCCAATGATCGTGCCAGCGTAAGACTTCGCTGTGGAACGTGTGGTACGGCCGTTCGAGATGCGCCGGTCCGGCGAGCAACAGCTTCTTCGGCGCCCTGATGTTGCTGTACCAGTGCTGGCAGCCGTTGAGGTGCGTCTTGTAGGTGTAGCCGTACCAGCCGGAACCGGTATAGGTCGGCACTTTGATCTGTTCGAACTCCGCCTCGCTTTTTTGCACCGCCGCCTCGGAGTCGAATGGATCGACCAGCACGTTGTAGTAGGGCGGCATGTGCTGGCCCTTTTGCGCGATCAGATTGTAGACGTGCGGATACATCTTGTAGTCGGGATTGTTCATGGCGTCGCGCCACAACTTCTCGCGCTCCGCCGGCAACGAGCCGGGCGGCCCCTTGTGCTGATGCATCGCCGAGAAATGGCCGACCAGATAACGGAACAGGTGAATGACGCCGCCGGGATATTCGTCGCGGAAGCCGCCGAGCTCGCCGTATGCGCCGCGCGAATCGAACGGGAAGATCGCTTTAAGATGCGGCGGCTGTTTCTTGGCGACCGCAAGCTGCTCGGCGCCGAAACCGGAAATGCCGACCATGCCGACATTGCCGTCGCACCATTCCTGCGCCGCGATCCACTCGATGAGATCGTAGCAATCCCATTCGCGCGAGCCGCCGCCTTCCGATTTGCCGACGCCGCGCGGCGAACCGATGACGTGGACATAGCCGCGCGAGACCAGGAATTCGGTGTCGCCCGCCTCCAGCGGACCGGTCCATAACGGCGACCAGGCCGGCTGCGGCGGCAGCGCTGCCGCCATGTCGGGACCCTGAAAGTCCTTGTTGTAGATGGCGAAAGCCAACAATGCAGGAAATTTTCCGCTTGCCTCCGGCCGATAGACGTCGATGCAGATTTTGACGCCGTCGCGCATCGGCACCATGACGTCCATGTCCCGCGCAATCGAGACGAATGTCGGCGCGCGGTCGTAATGCGGCCCGGGATTTTCCGCTGACTGCAATAATTGTGCCGACGATCTGGGACGCGACGCCTCGACGCTCACTCAACCCTCCCGCGACCGCGCCGATACCGGCTCGCTTTGCTTGATGGCAAGCTTGGTTTTCGGCTTGGCAAATGCCAGCATATTTGTCTAATGCGCCGTGCGATAGCAAGTTCGCGGCACTCTACGGCGAACACAGGAGGACTCGCCTATGGAGTTGAAATCGACGCGCCGGATCGTGACGGGCCATGACGCCCAGGGCAAAGCGGTCGCGCTGTTCGACAGTGCGCTGCCGGCAAAGCAGCGCAGCGCCGGCGGCAACGGCATGACCCTGTTATGGGTGACGAGCGAATCGCCGGTCGATGCCGCCGGCTCCACCGACCGGGCGCAAACGCAAGTCGGCGTACCGCCACCCGCCAATGGCACAGTCTTTCGCATCGTCGATTTCGCCCCGACGACGCCGCACGCTGCGCCGGTCGATCATCATCAAATCCTCCTTTCGATGGGCATCGATCCGGCAACGCAAGGCTATGCGCGGCACGCCAATACCCACCGGACCAGGACGATCGACTACGCCATCGTGCTCGACGGCGAAATCGACATGCTGCTCGACGACAGCGAGATCCACGTCAAAGCCGGCGACGTCTTGGTGCAGCAGGCCACCAATCACGCCTGGGTCAATAACGGCACCAAACCGTGCCGCATCGCTTTCATCCTCATCGATGGCAAAACGCCGCCGGCGTGGAAGCAAGGCTGGACGAAATAGAGCGGCGGCGCCGCGGAACTACTCGGCCGCTTCCTGGTGACGATGGAAGAGCGGCACGATGCGCGCACGCTCGCCTGCATGAGCGACGACAACGCTGTCTTCCGGCACTGCGATCCAATTGTTACCGCGGTCGAGCGGCTCGGAGACGATGACAATGCCTCTGTCCGATTCCCGGTAATAGAGCGTATTGGCGCGATCGTTCACCGCGTAGCGGAAAGCGTAAAGATCGTGCCCATTCGATAGCGCAGCGGTAAAGCGCAGCCGATCTCCCGGATCGGTCTGATTGGCCAAGTCGGTCAGGCGGGCCAGAACCGTTTCCGCCGCCGCGACCGGATGCTCGATGCCGGCGCCGAGAATGGCGAGGAACACCGCTTCGGAATCGGTGGTGCCGATGCGCGACGGATAGAGCTCGTCGGGGATGAGCGCCTCGACCTGCCGGCGCAGACGGCTCCAGCTACCGATAAAGCCGTTGTGCATGAACATCCATTTGCCGCAAGCAAACGGATGGCAATTCGGCCGGGTGATCGGCGTCCCGGTCGCGGCCCGGACATGGGCAAAGAACAGATGGGACTGCAGATGCCGGCACAAATAGCGCAGATTCTCATCCGACCAGGCCGGGCGAACCTCGCGGTAGAGGCCCGGCTCCGGATGATTGCCGTACCAGCCAAGGCCGAAGCCGTCGCCATTGGTGCTGGCGGTCAACTCGAGCGCCCGGATGCTCTGCGAGATCAGGGAATGCGACGGCTCGGTCACATAATGTTCGAGCGCCGTGGTCTCCCCGCGGTACGCGATCCAGCGGCACATAATTCAGCCTTTGTCTTAAGAGGTCACGCCACCAATGTGGCGTCGCGAATCCAGCGTGTCACCTTGTGCAAGGCAATTTCGGCACCTTCGTGTTGATTTTCAGTAAAGATACAGAGCTGCGCATCGGCCGAAGTTCCCTCCACGACGATGGCGCGGCAGTTTCCGGCCTGTTCGGCGCAGCCGAGCGCCTCGGCATCCGCCGCCACCAGGTCGAGGATGCGGTCGAGCAAGGCGGCAACGCCGACGCCGCCCGACCGTGTCACAAAAGTGCCCTGCACGCCGTAACGCTGGGCGCGCCATTTGTTCTCGACCGCAATGGCGCGGTCGACCACGTCGAGATCCGCATTATGCGTGGGATGGCCGTAGAGGAAGCGGGCCAAGGATCGATAGAGCGCAGCAATCGCGACGGTATCGTCAAGACGCGTGCAGCAGTCCGGCGCGCGCAGCTCCAAGGTCGGATATTTGAGCGACGGCCGGATCGCCCACCACAAGTGACTGGCGTCCGCCATCGCGTCGGAGCGCACCATGGCATCGACATAGGCATCGTATTCCTCGGCGGTGCGGAATAATTCGGGCAAGCCGGTGCGCGGCAACTCGTTATAAGCGGCGAGACGATAGCCTTTCAAGCCGGTGGCGCGGCGCTGCCAGAACGGCGATGAGGTCGACAGCGCGATGAACAGGGGCACGTAAGGCAGCATGCGCAGCATCACATCGATCCGCCGCATCGGATCCGGAATTTCGACATGCACGTGCATCCCGCACAGCATGTTGCGCTGGCCGATCATCTGCAGATCGTCCATCACTTTGTCGTAGCGATCCTTCGGCGACTGCACCGACTCGCGCCAGGACGCCAGCGGATGGGTGCCGCAGGCCAGGATCGCAAGCCCGTGCTCGGCGGCAGCGGCGGCAGCGTTCAGCCGCAGCTGGCGCAGTTCGATCCGTGCATCGTCGGAGCGACGATGCGGCTCGGTCGCGACCTCGATCTGGGCCTGCAAGAACTCCCGGCCGATGTGCCCGCTCGCGCCGAAATCGGCGGCATGGAACAGCGCGTCAGGCGTCTCCGCCGGCGCCTCGCCGGTCTCCGCATCGGACAGAAAATATTCTTCCTCGATGCCGAATCGAAACTGATCGTCGGGCGCGAAGCTGCGGGCTTCGCGCCCCGGAGCCAGCAGGGTGCGGATGCGAAGCCGCCGCTCATGCGGGTCGAATTTGAATTCCATGGTTTGGTCCGTTGCTTGCGCGATGGTTTCGATGACTGCTTCTCAGATACCTTGCGTCTGCAACCAACACTCCAACAACGCAACTTGCCAAAGCTTCGAGTGGCCCTTCGGCGTGAGCTCGCCTTCCGGGTTGGCGAGCAACCGGTCGATATAAGGACGGTTGAATAGACCGCGCTGGCGCGCCTGCGGCGCATCGAGCACGTTGCGGACGAAATCGAAAAACGCGCCGCGGATATATTTGAGCGCCGGCACCGGGAAATAACCCTTTGGCCGGTCGATCACCGCATCGGGAACGAGCCCCCGCGCGGCTTCCTTGAGGATGTGCTTGCCGCCGCCGCGCACCTTGAGCTCCGCCGGAATGCGCGCCGCCAGCTCGACCAGTTCATGGTCGAGAAACGGCACCCGCGTTTCCAGGCCCCACGCCATCGCCATGTTGTCGACGCGCTTGACCGGGTCGTCGACCATCATGATCTCGGCATCGAGCTGCAGCGTCTTATCGATCGGGCCCGCGCTGTGGCAGTTGCGGAAGAAGGCGTCGATGAAGTCGCGGCTATAATCCCCATTCATCAACGCAGGTGCGACCAGCTCGGCCATCTCGGCGTGATCGCGATCGAAATAAACGCGGGCGTAATCGCCAGCCGCATCATTCGAGCGCATCAGAGCCGGATACCAGTGATAGCCGCCGAAGATTTCGTCGGCGCCCTGCCCGCTCTGCGCGACCTTGACGTATTTCGATACTTCCTGCGACAGTAGGTAGAAGCCGATGGCGTCGTGGCTCATCATCGGCTCCGACATCGCCGCGACCATGCCGGGCAAGGCGGCAATGGCGCGCGAAGCGTCGACGCGAATGCGGCAATGATCGGTGGCGAAGCGCTCCGCGATCAAGTCGGAATAGCGGAATTCGTCGCCTTCGACGTCCCCGATCGTCTCAAAGCCGACGGAGAAGGTCTTCAGATCCTGCTGGCCAAGCTCGGCCAGGATGGCGACCAGCAGCGAGCTGTCGAGACCTCCCGAAAGCAGCACGCCGACCGGCACGTCGGCGACGCGGCGGCGGTCGACCGCTCTGCCGAGCGCGTCACGCACGGCCTCGCGCCAGTCCGCCTCGGTGAGCGCGCGATCGCCGGCGCGCGGGCCGACCTCCAGTTGCCAATAGCTTTCCTCGCGACGGCGGCCGTCGGGCTCGATGACGCAGATCGTCGCCGGCGCAAGCTTGCGCACGCCCCTGATGATCGTCAGAGGCGCGGGCACGACTGCGTGCCAGCTCAAATAATGATGCAGCGCCGCCGGATCGATCGCGGTATCGACGTCGCCGGCGGCCAACAGAGCGGGAAGCGTCGAAGCAAAGCGAAGACGGCCGGGCCGTTCCGCGTAGTAAAGGGGCTTGATGCCGAGCCGGTCGCGCGCAAGAACAAGGCGCCCGGAATCGCGCTCCCATATTGCGAACGCGAACATGCCGTAGAAACGCTCGACGCAACGCGGTCCCCATTCGACATAGGCTTTGAGGATGACTTCAGTGTCGCCATGAGAAAAGAACTGGTAGCCTTTAGCCGCGAGCTCGCCGCGCAGTTCGCGGAAATTGTAGATGCAGCCGTTGAAGACGATAGCGAGGCCGAGTTCCGGATCGATCATCGGCTGGGTCGAAGCCGCAGCGAGATCGATGATGCTGAGCCGACGATGACCGAACGCCGCGCGATTCTGTGAGTATGTGCCCCCGGCGTCCGGGCCGCGCGACCACATCTGCCGCGTCATCGCCGCGAGCGAACCGCCCACAACGTCGCTATTGAAAGTCACCTCGCCGCAGATGCCGCACATTTCATCATGTCCAGAACTGAGACGCGTCCCACCGCCCCGCGACAACGCTTTCGGGGCGAGTCGAGTTCCTGGGTTCCGACGCTGCGGCCACACTTATGCAGCCACTGCAATGACTTGCGGTGACGATTTCATGCGCATCTTGGCATTTTAGGTGAGCAAGCGGCGAACGGCTCCGGTCCAGGCTGCCAATTTTCGTTCGCGCACCGCGGCATCCATTTGCGGCTTAAACTGACGCTCTAAGCGCCAGTGCTGCAAAAACCGATCTGGCTCTGGAAAAAAGCCGGCGTGCAAGCCGGCGAGGTAGGCGGTGCCGAGCGCAGTGGTTTCTTTGATCTGCGGACGGTCCACCGTGCTGCCGATGATGTCGGCGAGGCGCTGCATGCACCAGTCGGAATTCGCCATGCCGCCGTCGACGCGCAGCGTCTTCAGTGCGGCGTCGGCCGCGCGCCAATCGGCCTTCATCGCGGCAAGCAGATCGGCGGTCTGGAAACAGACGCTTTCAAGCGCGGCTTGCGCCAATTCCCGCGGACCGGTCGCCCGCGTCAGGCCGAACAGCGCGCCGCGCACATGCGGCCGCCAATAGGGCGCGCCGAGCCCGACAAAAGCCGGAACGAGAATGACTTCCTGCGTCGGATCCGCGGCCTGCGCAAGCTCGCCGGTCTCGGCGGCGCTCGCCACGATATGCAGGCCGTCGCGCAACCATTGCACCGCTGCGCCGGCTACGAAAATCGAGCCCTCGAGCGCATAGCTGCGCTTGCCGTCGAGCTGATAGGCAACGGTGGTCAGGAGTTTGTTGTTCGACTGAACCGGCGTGTGGCCGGTATTGAGCAGCGCGAAGCAACCGGTGCCATAGGTGGCCTTGAGCATGCCCGGCGCGAAACAGGCCTGCCCGATCAAGGCTGCTTGCTGGTCGCCGGCGATGCCGCAGATCGGGATCGCGGCGCCGAAAATTTCCGGATCGGTCGCGCCGAACGCCGCCGACGAATCGAGGACATTCGGCAGCACGGATTCGGGCACATTCAAAATCTGCAAGAGCCGATCGTCCCAGCGGCCGTCGCGAATATCGAACAACAAGGTACGCGAGGCATTGGTCGCATCGGTTGAGTGGACTTTACCGCCGGTGAGCCGCCACAGCAGATACGTATCGACCGTTCCGAAGGCGAGTTCGCCGCGCGCGGCTTTATCGGCGGCGTCGGGCACGTGTTGCAGCAGCCAGGCGAGCTTGGTGCCGGAAAAATAGGGGTCAAGCAAAAGTCCGGTCTTGGCCGCGAACAGTTTTTCATGGCCGGCGGCTTGCAGCCGCGCACATAAATCCGCGGTGCGCCGGTCCTGCCAGACGATGGCGCGATGAACCGCACGTCCGGTCGAGCGCTCCCATAACAGCGTCGTCTCGCGCTGGTTGGTGATGCCGATGGCGACGATGTCCCGCGCGCTCACGCTCGCCTGGCGCATCGCGCCGCGGCAAGTCTCGACGGTGGTCGTCCACAGATCCTCGGGCTCGTGTTCGACCTCGCCGTCGGCTGGAAAGTGTTGCGGGAATTCCTGCTGCGCGACGGCGGCAATGGAGGTGTCGGCGCGGAACAATATGGCCCGCGTCGATGTCGTGCCCTGGTCGATCGCTAGGACATAGGCTGTCAAGCGTTTCTTCCCCTTTTGCCGGCAATTCACCGGTCCGGCCGAGCGGTTATCCGGCGCCCGCAACACAGGCTTCACAATACAATGATTTATCGGCATCGTGACCCGATCGCGAGGCGGTCTTGCGGAACGCCCCGGCCAAGCAGGAAGCCCCCGTGTCGCAAATCTCGGTTCAAAACGTCAGCAAATATTGGGGCACCACACGAGCGGTCGAGAGCGTGAGCTTCGACGCGGCCGCGGCCGCGCTCGTCGTCCTGCTTGGCCCTTCGGGCTGCGGCAAGTCGACGACACTGCGGCTGATCGCCGGACTCGAAGAGGTCACCAGCGGCCGGATTTGCATCGGCGGGCAGGACGTGACCGAACTCGCTTCGGCCAAGCGCCGGATCTCGATGGTGTTTCAATCCTACGCGCTGTTCCCGCATTTGACCGTCGCCGAGAACATTCTGTTCGGACTGCGCGTACGCAAG
This sequence comes from uncultured Alphaproteobacteria bacterium, assembly GCA_963780925.1. Classification (GTDB taxonomy): domain Bacteria; phylum Pseudomonadota; class Alphaproteobacteria; order Rhizobiales; family Xanthobacteraceae; genus BOG-931. Next base: position 266,328 of record CAWAEV010000023.1, read on the forward strand.
GTGCCGGCGGCCGAGCGCGCGCGAAGGCTTGACCGTGTTGCGGCGCTGCTTGGTCTTAATGCCCTCCTCGAGCGCAAGCCATCCCAGCTTTCCGGCGGCCAGCAACAGCGCGTCGCGCTCGGCCGCGCCATCATCGCCGAGACGCCGGTCTGTCTGATGGACGAGCCGCTGTCCAATCTCGACGCGCAACTGCGCGCCGAAATGCGCCGCGAGATTCGCGCGCTGCAGCAACAGCTCGGCATCACCATGGTCTATGTTACCCACGACCAGAGCGAAGCGATGAGCATGGCCGATCACGTCATCCTCATGCGCGATGGCCGCGTCGAACAGGCGGCGCCGCCGGCGGATGTTTACGCGCGACCCGCAACGACATTTGCGGCGCGCTTCATCGGTACGCCGCCGATGAACATCCTTCCCGTTGGCCCGGATTCGGCGGCGGCGAGAAAGTTTCTGTTCGGAATCCGGCCCGAGCACGTCATACTCGGCGACATCGGCGTCCCGGCGCGAGTGCAAAGCGCAGAATTTCTCGGCGCCGACACCATAGTCACATGTGCGTATGGCGGCCAGACGCTCGCGGCGCGCGTGCCCGGCAAAGCCGCGTTCCCTGCCGGCGCTACGATCCGCGTTCATTGGAATCCCGAAAACCTGCATTTGTTCGACGCTGCAAGCGGACAACGCCGCGACGACGCGGTCGATTTCGTCGCGGGCGAATCGGGCGTCGCACAAGAATGTCCCGTCTGAGGAGGAGAAAGATGTATTACGCGAGAATGAAATGGCTGGCGACGATCGCCGGTGCCGTCCTGATCGCCATTGCAACGGGCGCCATGACTTCAGGCGCCATGGCGAAGGATATCGTGCTGTCGTTCTACTACCCGGTCGCCGTCGGCGGCCCGATCACAAAGATCATCGACGGCTACGCCGCCGATTTCGAAAAGGAAAATCCCGGAATCAAGATCAACGCGATCTATGCCGGCACCTATCAGGATACTTTGACCAAGGCGCTCACGGCGTTCAAGAGCGGCGAGCCGCCGGACATCGCCGTCCTTTTGTCAACCGACATGTTCACCTTGATCGACGAAGACGCCATTGCGCCATTCGACGACCTGCTCAAGACCGGCGCCGACAAGGCCTGGGCGAAGTCGTTCTTTCCCGCCTTCATGGAGAACAGCCAGACCAGCGGCAAAACCTGGGGCATACCGTTCCAGCGCTCCACCATCGTGATGTTCTGGAACAAGGATGCGTTCAAAGAGGCGGGCCTCGATCCGGACAAGGCGCCCGGCACCTGGGACGAGCTGATCACCGACGGCGGCAAGCTCACTAAGCGCGACGCGTCGGGCAATGTCAGCCAGTGGGGCATCGAAATTCCCTCCACCGGCTTTCCCTATTGGCTGTTCCAAGGACTGACCACGGCCAACGATGTGCGGCTGATGAATCAAGCGGGTACCGCGACCTATTTCGACAAGCCCGGCGTGGTTCAAGCGCTGCAATACTGGGTCGATCTCAGCCGCAAATACAAAATACAGCCCGAGGGCACGATCGAGTGGGGCACGACGCCGAAGGATTTCTTCGAGCGCAAGACGGCCATCATGTGGACCTCAACCGGCAACCTGACCAACGTGCGCGCCAACGCCAAGTTTCCGTTCGGCGTCGCCATGCTGCCGGCGCATCAAGGCCGCGGCTCGCCGACCGGCGGCGGCAACTTCTATCTATTCAAGAAAATGACTGGCGAAGAGCGTGCGGCGGCCTTCAAGTTCGTCAAGTGGATGACGTCGCCCGAGCGCGCGGCGGACTGGGGCATAGCGACCGGCTATGTCGCCGTGCGGCCCGACGCCTGGGATACCCCGACGATGAAGAAATACGTCGCGGACTTTCCGGCCGCGGCCGTCGCCCGCGACCAGCTCAAATATGCCGTCGCCGAATTGTCGACGCACGACAATCAGCGCGTCACCAAGGCGCTCAATGACGGCCTGCAGGCCGCGCTCACCGGCACCAAGACGCCGCAACAGGCAATGGTAGACGCGCAACAGGAGGCGGCGCGCCTCCTCAAACCCTATCAGTAATGCACGGCGTCGAACCCCTTGCCGTCGCGCAACCGCCGCCGCAGGCCCGATCCGCCCGCGGCGCGCCGGCGCTCGCGCGACACATCTACGGTTGGCTGTTGCTGCTGCCGGCGGCGGTGCTGCTGGTCGCCTTCACGCACTATCCCGCTGTGGGGACGTTGATCGACAGCTTTTACTCCACTCCGCGCGGGCGGCGCGGCGCGGTCTTTGCCGGTCTCGATAACTATCAAACGATGCTTGCCGACCCGGTTTTCTGGCGGGCGCTGCAAAACAACGTCCTCTACGCGGCGAGCGTCATTCCGCTGACGATCGCACTGGCGCTGGCGATGGCGATCCTGGTCAACGGCAAGATCGCCGGCCGTGGTTTCCTGCGGCTCGCCTTCTTCACGCCAACTGTGCTGCCGATGATCGCGGTCGCCAATATCTGGTTGTTCTTCTATTCGCCCGGCTACGGACTATTGGATCAGGTTCTCGGCGTGTTCGGCGTTACGGCGCATAACTGGCTCGGCAACCAGCATACCGCGCTCGTCTGCCTGATCGCCGTTGCGGTCTGGAAGGACGCCGGCTTCTTCATGATCTTCTATCTCGCGGCCTTGCAGCAGATATCGCCGGCATTGGCGGAAGCCGCGGCGATCGAAGGCGCCGGCCGCTGGTATTTTTTCCAGCGGGTCACCTTCCCGCTGCTGATGCCGACCACCCTGTTCGTGCTGGTCAACGCCATCATCAACTCGTTCCGGCTCGTCGATCATATCGTAGTCATGACCCAGGGCGGGCCGGACAATACGACCGCGTTGCTGTTGTTCTACATTTACGAGGTCGGCTTTAAGTTCTGGGACACCGCTTATGCGGCGACGTTGACGGTCGTGCTCTTGGTCCTGCTCGCCGTCGCGGCGCTCGGCCAATTCCTGATTCTCGACCGCAGGATTCACTACCAATGAGCGCGACGGTGGAAAAAGTAAGCAGCGCCAACGCGGCGCTCGAAGCCGCCGGCGCGTGGCTTCTCGCGGTCATCTGGATTCTGCCGCTCGCTTACGCGGTCTGGGCGGCGATCCACCCCAGCCAATATTCGGCGCATTTCGTGCCGGACGCCCCGCTGACGGTGGAGAATTTCGTCAAGGCATGGAACGCCGCGCCTTTTGCACGCTATTTCCTCAACACATTTATTCTGGTGACGATGATCCTCGCAGCGCAGCTCGTGCTGTGCACGCTTGCGGCATACGCTTTCGCGCGTTTTTCCTTCGCCGGCCGCGACATCGCTTTCATTCTCGTGCTGCTGCAGCTGATGATTATGCCGGACGTATTGATCGTCGAGAATTACCGCACCATGACCGCCTTGGGCCTGGTCGATACGATTCCCGCGATCGGCCTGCCCTACATGGCCTCGGCCTTTGGCATTTTCCTGCTTCGCCAGACCTTCAAAACCGTGCCGCGCGAACTCGACGAAGCGGCGCGGGTCGAAGGCGCCGGACCGCTGCAGGTGTTGCTCAAAGTCTACGTCCCGCTGGCCAAGCCGGTCTACATCGCCTACGGCCTAGTTTCGGTCAGCTATCACTGGAACAACTTCTTGTGGCCGCTGATCATCACCAATTCGGTGAGCACGCGGCCGCTCACCGTCGGCTTGCAGATTTTCGCCTCCGCCGATCAGGGCATCGATTGGTCGGTGATCACCGCCGCAACGCTGATGACCTCGGCGCCCTTGCTCATTGCCTTTCTGTTATTCCAGCGGCAATTCGTGCAAAGCTTCATGCGCGCCGGCATTCGCTGACGACGCGGCGCCGGCGCGACGTATCGGCCGGTCTCGTCCTCGACGGACGTTCGAGTTTTTGCGACGCCGCCGCGCTACTGCGTCTGCTCCAGTTTCGCGAGCTGTCCCATGGCGGCCGCCGAGCCGAGATCCGCCGCTCGTTGATACCATTGGCGGGCCTGCGCGATGTCGGGCGTCATGCCGATGGCGCCCAGACGCCGAATGACGACCGGGTCGAATGTCGCACCGAGCGCGAGCGCGGCGTCGGCACTCCCGGCGTCGGCCGCACGGCGCAACAGCAGGCGTGCGGAAGCGATATCGCCGCTCATCAGGATGTCCTTGCCGCGCTTAATCATCGCGGTGATCTCTGCATTATCGATATGCAATGTGTTCGCATTGCTGGTCGGTGCCGGCGTAGCTGGCGGTGCCGATGGCACGGCTGCCGGTTGAGGCGGCATCGATGCCGCCTGCAAAGGAACGATTGCCGGCTGCGTGGCCACGATTGCTGGCACCGGCGCAATCGAAGCGACCACCGGGCCTAGCGGGGCGGCAGGCGGGGGCGGATGGTTCATCGCCACCAATCCCTGGTTCACAGGCGGCGCGGCATCCGTTGATTGCGCTTGAACACTATCGGGAGGCTTGGCGGGATCAACGGTCATCGCCGGCGCTTTCACATCCGGCGGCATGATGTCGCCGGCTTTCTTCATGCCGGGGATCGATACGACGCCCCAGGCAATAAGCGCCGCAAGTCCCATCACCGCCGAAAAGCGCATCACGATCGGACGCAGCGCGCTAGCGTCATCAGCGAGCGGCTCCGGAATAGCGTCGGGATCGAGGATGAGCTGGCGTTGCAGCTCCACCATGGCGCGATCGCCGCTGAATTCAGGCTTCGCCCGTCGTGCCGACCTTACTGCCGGCGGCGCCAGAGGCCGGCCCGGCAGCGGCGAGGCCCGGTCTCGCGCCCACCGCGGCGCATATCGCAATGCCGGATCCAGATCTTCAACTTGATGGATCGGAGAACTCATGATCGCCTCCCATTGCTTTCAAGCTCCGATGTTACAAAACGAGTATTCGTCTCCTTCAGTCATTGCCGTTGGTGCGCTGGGGGATCGTTGACGTCGACAGGCTTTGCGACGCGCGAGCCGTAGCCGATAAACAGTCGTATCGAGATTGCCGCACGGTCGAGTTGGCGTTCAGACGTTCGCCGAGCGCAACTGGATTAATCTCAGCCGGCAATGGTCGCGGACCGGCGCACTCACTGGGACCGAATCGTCGGGAAATTGCTGCGGGCAGCAAAACCACCGCCAATACGCAAGTTACCGGAAATGGCCGATCGAGCCGCCGCAGTGCCCCCATAGCTAACCCCCGAGCGGCGGATCTACGCGCTACGCAACACACACACTCGCGTTGCAGATCCGCAACGTCTGACACCCACCAAACGCCGCTCTTGAAAACCGGACGCGCTTTTTACGATACGCGACCCCGCGCGGTCTGAGGGCTGATGCTCGGCATCTAATTGGGCGGCGGTATGATCTTGCCTGGATGATTCCATGGCGTGCGTGCCGCAATCCAACACGCCAATCCAAAAACACGCGATTATCCCGTTGAATTATGGCAAACGCTGACGCGGCACTGCGCGGATTCCGCCGGACGCATTTTTTATGTTGCCCATCCGGCAACTCAGCTAGTCTCGCGCGCGCCGGAATGTGGGACCGTCCGGCCCTACTCTGACGACGATCTCGCGGCCGTGATTCATTAATCATGGCGCTTAGGCCGATAAAGGCCGTGGTGATTGGCGGATCGCGCGGGGCGTTCGCGAGGTCGAATGTTTCCGAATGTGCGCCTGATGATCGTGGCGGTGCTGGCCTCGATCCTGGGCATCAGCTGCGCTTTGGGCCTTTTCGCTGAATTCCGTGTCAGCCACGATTCTTTTTTGCGCGAGTCGAACGCCAATGCGCCCATGCAGCTCGGCGCCGACCATGCCGCCCCGGCACGAGTCGTGAATACGGCAGTGCCGTTCGAGTTTCGCTTCCAAGCGCAGCCGCCGCCTGCCGCTGTCGAACCCGCCGGAAGAGCCGTCATATCCGAGCACGAAGCCGCCGTTGAAGCCGCGCCGGTTGCTCCTATGGCTGCGTCGGCGGCCGAGACGGCCGTGTCGCCTGCTTCGCCGGCGAGTACCCCCGAAACTCCTGCCATAAATTCGCCGGCGCCCGAGCCAGCCCTGGCGGCTTCGCCTCCCGATAGTGTTTCTCAAACGCCGGTTTCCGCTGCCACTGGCTCGATCGCCGCCCGGGACACTCAACGAGACGCCAAGCCGGGTGCCACCGACGATCTGGCGGCGCGGACTCCTCCGGCCGCGGCGCCGCTCTCCGTGCCGGAAACCAAAATCGTGCCGGAGAGCGCGAATTCCGCCGCGCCGGGTGCGAACGCACCCACGATGCGTCGCCGTCGACCGATCATCGGGCGTCGCTTGCAGAGATCGCGGCCCGCCGCTTCCGCCCCGTCAACCAGGCAGAATTTCATCGCTGCGCAACCGGCTTATCAATGGGCGCCGCAGTTCGGGTTGGGATCGCCGCGAACGGTACGCCGCCGCGTCATTGTGAGGCGGGCCCGCCCGGCAAGACAGCCGATCGCCCAACCCACCACGCCGCAAACGACAGTCTCCAATACTTCGCCGGTCAATCCGCCGGAGTGACAGCCTTAAGACAGCCCCCGACGCCCATTACTGCTTCGGGGTTTTAAATTCCGACCGCTCCATTTCCAAAAAGATGCGATAGGCGTTGCCGCGGTTATTGGCATCGAACGCCGGCACAGTCTTGTATTTGGACCAATCGGTGTGCGCATAGGCAGTATCGAAATCGGACCAGTCCGCGGCCGCCTTGCCCATGGCGGCGCGCACAAAAGTAATGTAATCGCGCGTGAACGCGATGGCGTCCTTGGCGTCGGTCGACGGATGGCCGTGGCCGGGAATAATGAATTTCGGATCGAGCTTTTCCACTTTGTCGAGGCTGCGCAGCCAATTGGCAGTATCCACGTCGTCGGCATTCATGAACGGAATGCGGCCGTTTTGCACGACGTCGCCGGCGAACAACACACGGTCGGGCTCGACCATCATCATCGAGTCGCTCGCGGAATGCGCCGGTCCGGCATAGATCAGCTCGAAGCGCTTGCCACCCAGATATAATGTCGCTTGCTCTTTAAACGTGATATCCGGCGGCACGACGCGCGTGTTTTCGTCGATCCACGGCGCCAGCGCCTGCCGGCGCTGGTCGAGCCGCTGGTTGGCGCGCTCGCCGGAGGTTTCTTCGTCCTCGCGGTACTCGGTGGCGCGTTCCTGCGCGACGATGATGCTCGACGTGTGATCCTTAAAGGCCTGCAAGCCATAAATGTGGTCGGCGTGATAATGGCTGACGACGTTGTAGCGGACCGGCTCGCGCGTGACCTTGCGGATGGTTTGAAGCAAATTCCAGCCCAGGCTTGGCGTGCCGAGCGCGTCGAACACCACGACGCCGTCCGGGGTGACGATGAAGCCGGCGTTGGAGGTATTGCCCTCGTTGTCGTGGTTGGGAACGCCCGGATTGCCCAATGTGTAGTAGATCGGCTCGCCGGGAACCTGCTCGACGACAAGCGGATGCGTAAGCGGCGCGTATGGCGCGGGGCTCGCCGCCAAAACGGCGTCGCCAAGCCAGATCGAAACGAGCGTTGGAATAAGCCCGGCGAAAATTCGCGCGGCGCCGACCCGCGCAGTGAACCGCATCAGAGATCGCCGCAATAGATTTCTTTAAGCAGTTTGAGAATCCGCGCCGCGCGGGGATCGCCGACGCGATAGTACAACGTCTGCGACTCGCGACGGAACGTGACCAAGCCGTCGGCGCGCAGCAGCGCAAGATGCTGCGACAGTGCGGACTGGCTCAATCCGACCGCTTCCACGATGTCGCCGACCTTCATCTCGCCGTGCGCGGCGAGCCAACACAGGATGAGCAAGCGGTTTTCGTTGCCGAGCAGCTTGAGCATGCGCGCCGCGCTCGCCGCTTGCGTGGCGAGCATTTCAAGCTCGGAGCCGCCGCGTCGACGGCGTGAGCCGTTCGCCGCACGGCGCCGGGTATGCGCGACTTTTCTTGGTAACGGCGTTCTTGGCAGCGGTGACGTGGCATCCATCTGGCGGCTCGCGATTGTCGAATTCTCAGCAGGCAGGACTCTAACACTGTCGTTTAGAATTGACTAATTTAGGACTCATTGATAAAGGCTACTCCTCTTGCCAAGCGACGGCAACAAAAACCGGCCGTCAAGCGCCGGTAAGATTGCGTTGCGGCGTTGCCGGGAGGAAAGCAGAATGTCTGGGCCGATACGGCAACAGCCCCCGCCTTACCGTCTGCCACAAGCGGGGAAGAACAAGGCAGAGGGTTCACGACGGTCGATCTTGCGCATTGGCGCGGCAATGGCCGGCGGTGCGATGCTCGGCCGCGCAGCGAGAGCCGCGGCGGGAGAGAGTTCGCCGCCGGCCGAACCGGATTGGACGCAGGCGGTCGGTCCCGGCGTCGTCGACCGGCCATACGGCAAACCGTCCGACTTCGAAAAGGGCGTCATCCGGCGCAATGTGCCCTGGCTCACCGCCACGCCAGAATCGTCGGTCAGCTTCACGCCGTTGCAGTCGCTCGACGGGATCATCACTCCGAACGGGCTTTTTTTCGAGCGCTATCACGCCGGCCGCGCCGATGTGGACCCGCGCCAGCACCGGCTTTTGATCCACGGCATGGTCGAGCGCCCACTGATCCTGACGATGGACGACATCATGCGGTTTCCGTCGGTGTCGCGTATCCATTTCATCGAATGCCCGGCCAATGGCGGCATGGAATGGCGCGAGGCGCAGCTCAATTCCCTGCAATTCACGCACGGCATGTTGAGCTGCGCCGAGTGGACCGGCGTCAAGCTGTCGACTTTGCTCGACGAGGTCGGACTGAAGAAGGAAGCGAAGTGGGTGATGGTGGAAGGCGCCGACGCCGCGCGCATGAACCGCAGCCTGCCGCTCGAAAAATGTCTCGACGATTGTCTCGTCGTTTACGGCCAGAACGGTGAGGCGCTCCGCCCCGAACAGGGCTATCCGCTGCGGCTCTTGGTGCCCGGCTGGGAGGGCAATGTCAGCGTCAAATGGCTGCGCCGCATCAAGGTCGGCGATGAGCCGTGGTTCTCCCGCGAAGAGACCTCGAAATATACCGAATTGATGCCCGACGGAAAGGCGCGCGGCTTCACCTGGGTCAACGAGGCGAAATCGGTCATTACCTTTCCCTGCCCGGAGAAGCCCGTTTCGGCGCCCGGCCTTTACGAAGTGCGCGGCCTCGCCTGGAGCGGCCGCGGCAAGGTCAAGGCAGTCGATGTTTCTTTCGACGGCGGCGGGAACTGGCACACCGCCCAGCTCCAGGACCCGATCCTGTCGAAGGCACTCACGCGCTTTACCGTTCCCTGGCGTTGGGACGGACAGCCGGCTTTGTTGGAATCGCGCGTCGTCGATGAGACCGGCTATGTACAGCCGACCATCGCGTCCTTGCGCAAAGTGCGCGGCTCTAATCCGATCTATCACAACAATTCCATCCAGACCTGGCAAATCAAGCCGGACGGGAGCGTTTTCGATGTCCAGCTCGGCTAGGCCGCTCGCATACTTGCGCTGGATTCCCGCTTGCGCGGGAATGAGCGGATTAGCGGTCCTGTTGCTGTCGGGTCTTGCCGCCGACGCCGCGGGGCCCGGTTATTTCGGTTACGGCAAGCCGGCGACGCCGGCCGAGATGGCGGGCTGGAATATCGACGTGCACGGCCAGGATGGCGCCGGTCTGCCGCCGGGCAAAGGCACCGTCGACCACGGCGCCGATGTCTTTGCCGCACAATGCGCCGCCTGCCACGGCACGTTCGGCGAAGGCGAAGGCCGCTATCCCAAGCTGATGGGCGGCGAGCACACCCTGACCGGCGATCGCCCGGAGCCGAGCGTCGGTAGCTATTGGCCCTACGCGCCCACTTTGTTCGACTATATCAATCGCGCCATGCCGTTTTCGGCGCCGCACACCTTGTCCGCTGACGACGTCTATGCCGCGGTGGCCTATATTCTCAACTTCAACAATATCGTGCCGGCCAATTTCGTCGCCGATCGCGACAGTCTGCCCAAGGTCAAAATGCCGAACCGCGACAACTTCACGTGGCAGGACCCGCGTCCCGACACCGCAGCCAAAGAGTGCATGAAGGATTGCATCGATCCGAAGGCTGTGAAAATCATCTCATCCGCAGAGGGCAAGGACCTGACACCGCGAACTACGGGTCCGCTCGACACGATGACGGGGAAATAGCCCAGTGACGGTGAAAGCCTCGCAGGAGGGTGCGATGCAAGGCGGACGCAAGTCTGCACGAATCAAGTCTGCGCGAATGACGGCGCTCGTCGCCGGCGCTGTGTTGAGCGCAATGCCGTTTTTTGTAAGTGCGGCGGCCGCTCAGCCGGCGCAACCGGCGGCGTCGCCGCCCATGCCCGGCGAGACGCTTGCCTTCGACCGCAGCAAGGGCAATTGCCTGACTTGCCACGAGATCAAAGGCGGCGATGCGCCGGGCAATGTCGGTCCGCCGCTGTCCGACATGAAAACGCATTATCCCGACCGCAAGGAGCTCGCCGCGATCATCTTCGACGAGACCAAGCGTAACCCGCTCACCGTCATGCCGCCGTTCGGGCGGAACCTCATACTGACCAAGCAGGAAATCGAGTCGGTCATCGATTTTCTTTACACACGATAGGAGCGCTGCGTCGAAATGGACAAGAATAACGTGAGCAGAAACCCGACTGTGCGGCGCGGCCAGACGCGGCGAACGGTCGTCAAAGGCGCGATCGCCGGAGCGCTGGCGGGACTGGGCCTTGCCGGCGCCGCTCCGTTGAGCCGGGCGCGCGCTGCCGCCGATCCGGCGAAATGGCCAAAGGACGCCTTTGCGCAGAAGACCGAGGCCGACGCGATCAAGGCGCTCTATGGCAAGACGCCGGAAGCATCCGACAAGGTCAATCTCGACGCGCCGGAAATCGCCGAGAACGGCGCCGTGGTGCCGATCTCCGTCTCCACCACGCTTCCCGACGTCACCTCGATCGCCATCCTGGTCTCTGAAAATCCGTTTCCGCTCGCCGCGAACTATCCCATTCCGCCGGGTACGCTCCCGACGGTGTCCAACCGGCTGAAGATGGCGAAGACCAGCAAGGTCGTGGCGCTGGTTGCGTCCGGCGACAAAGTATTCAGCGCGAGCAAAGAGGTCAAAGTCACGGTCGGCGGCTGCGGCGGCTGATCGGAACTCGACAAAAGGCAAAATTCAATGGCATCGACAATTCGCATACGCGCGGTCGCCAACGGCGACACCACCGACGTGCAGGCGCTGGTGCAGCACCCCATGGATTCCGGTTTCGTCAAGGACGCGCAGGGCAATCTCATTCCGCCGCACTACATCGAGGTGGTGGAATTCGAGCACGCCGGCAAGGCGGTCTTCACCGCTTATTGGGGCCCTGCCGTTTCCAAGGACCCCTATATCAAATTCAGCTTCAAGGGCGCGCAGAAGGGTGACGACCTGACGATCAGCTGGGTCGACAATAAAGGCACGACCGATTCACTGGTCGAAAAAATTCAATAGAGCGGGAACGTGCCGTCGAACTGAGGAGGGCGTCTATGCGTCGCGCAGTCTTATTCGCACTTGCGCTGTTCTGCCTGGCTGCGCCGCCGGCATCCGCAGCCGACTCCGTCAATCCGAAAGCCGACTTCAAGGCCTTCCGCAATTACTTCACCAAGCGATTTCCCAAAGTGCCGTCTGAACGATTTCGTCAACGGGCCCTATTCGATGGATGCCGACCTGCGCAAGCAATGGGTGGAGATCGACGCATTCCCGCCCTACCAATTCGCGTTGGACAAGGGTAAGCAGATGTTCGAGACGCCGTTCAAGAACGGCAAGACCTATGCGGACTGCTTTCCGAACAAGGGCATCGGCATCCGGCAGAACTATCCGTATTTCGACGCCAAGTCGGGCGAGGTCGTCACGCTCGACGTGGCGCTCAACCAGTGCCGCCAAGCCAACGGCGAACAGCCGTTCGACTATACCAAGGACGATATGGCGGCGCTGACGACCTATATGGCCTACACGTCGCGCGGCAAGCCGTTCGACATCAAGATTCCCAACGATCCGCGCGCGCTCGCCGCCTATCGCAAGGGCGAGGAATATTTCTATACCCGCCGCGGCCAGCTGAACTTCTCATGCGCCAGCTGTCACGTGCAAAGCGCCGGCAATCACATCCGCACCGAGGTTCTCGCGCCCGCGCTCGGACTGGTCGCGGCGCTGCCGATCTATCGTTCCGAATGGGGCGGCATGGGAACGACAAGCCGCCGTTTCATCACTTGCAACAGCCAAGTGCGCGGAGTGCCGCTCAAGCCGGAGGACGATCTCTACCGCGACGTCGAGTACTATCTGTCCTATATGAGCAACGGCCTGCCGATCTCCGGACCGGGCGCGCGTCCCTGAGCGTATGGGGAGAAATCCTATGCACATGCATGCTCTGATCAGACTTGCCGTCGTGTTTTCGCTGACTGGTTTGGCCACCGCAGCGTTGGCGGCATCGGCGGATGACTTCAAGGCGGCCTATGCCAAGGCGGAAGCGGCGGAAAATCAAGCCGGCACGCTCAAGAACCAATGGACGACGACGGAAGACGCACTTAAGGCGGCGAAAAAAGCGGCCGACGCCGAGAATTTCGACGACGCGATCAAGCACGCCGAGCAGGCGGAGGCGCTGGCCAATGCATCGATCGCGCAGGCCAAAGAGCAAGAAGCGGCTTGGACCCAAGCCGTCATCCGCTGACTTGAGCCAGCATCGAGGAGTGTTGCGATGCGTCGCCGCGACGTATTGAAGGTTCTCGCGGCAGCGTCACTCTCGGGCGCCGTACCGCGTATCGGCTTGGCGGCTGACGACGACCCTTACGATATCGGGCGCTTCGGCAATGCCCGCGTGCTGCACATGACCGACACTCATGCGCAGCTTTTGCCGGTCTATTTCCGCGAGCCGAGCGTGAATATCGGCGTCGGCGCGATGGCCGGTCAACCGCCGCATCTGGTCGGCCGGGCATTTCTCAAACATTTCGGCATCGACCCAAGTAGCCGCGCCTCTTACGCTTTCACATACCTCGATTATCAGGAGGCCGCGCACCGCTACGGCCATATGGGTGGCTTCGCGCAACTGAAGACGCTGGTCGACCGGTTACGAAGCGAAGCCGGCGCCGGCAATGCGGTTTTATTGGACGGCGGCGATCTGTGGCAAGGCAGCGGCCTCGCCGACGCCATGCAAGGCGCGGACATGGTCGAAGTCGCCAACCTCCTCGGCATCGAAGCCCTGACCGGCCATTGGGAGTTCACCTATGGCGAAAAAGTCGTGCGCCAGAATCTCGATCGCTTCAAAGGGGAGTTTTTGGCGCAGAACGTGTTCCTGACCGACGAGGCCGCGTTTAACAACGCGCCCGCCTTCGATTCCGCGTCCGGCCGCGTTTTCAAGCCCGCGACGATCAAGGACCTGAACGGCCATCGGATCGGCATCATCGGCCAGGCCATGCCCTATGTGCCGATCGCGCATCCCAAGCGCTTCACGCCCGATTGGACGTTCGGCATCCGCGACGCCGAGTTGCAGAAAGTGGTCGACGGATTGCGCCAGCAAGAAAAGGTCGACGCCGTAATCCTGCTGTCGCATAACGGCATGGACGTCGATCTCAAGCTCGCCAGCCGTGTCACCGGGATCGATGTCATTCTCGGCGGGCACACCCACGACGCCGTGCCGCAGCCCACCATGATCGCCAATGCCGCGGGCAAAACCCTGGTCACTAATGCCGGATCGAGCGGAAAATTCCTCGCGGTGCTCGATCTCGATATCGGCAAGGGCAGCGTGAAGGATGCGCGCTACCGCTTGCTACCGATCTACGCGAACCTGATCAAGCCCGATCCCGAGATGCAGGCGCTGATCGACCGCTTGCGCGCGCCCTATGCAGCGAAATTCGGCGAGAAACTGGCAACCGCCGATGAACTTTTGTATCGGCGCGGCAATTTCACCGGTCCGATGGACCAGGTGATTTGCGACGCGCTCCGCCACGAGTTCGACGCGCAAATCGCGTTGTCGCCGGGCTTCCGCTGGGGCGCGACGATACTCGCGGGTCAGCCGATCACCATGGAGGACGTACTCGCGGAGACCGCAATCACCTATCCCGAGGTCTATGTGACCGACATGACCGGCAGCCAGATCAAGGCGGTGATGGAGGATATCGTCGATAACCTTTTCAACCCCGATCCCTATTATCAGCAGGGTGGCGACATGGTTCGCATCGGCGGCATGAATTACGCATGCGCGCCGAATGAAGCGGCGGGACAGCGCATATCGAACATGACGCTCGACGGCGGGACGGCGTTGGATGCAGATAAGAGCTATCGCGTCGCCGGCTGGGCCTCGGTCAATCCGCAAACCGGCAAGCCCGTCAGCGAAGTCGTTGCCGGCTATTTGCGCGCGGAAAAGATCGTGAAAATCAAGCGGGCCAACCGCGTCATGCTCAAGGGCGTCGGCAATAATCCGGGGCTTGACCAAGAAGGCTGAGTACGATGGCACGTGTCCGTCTGCGCACTGTGGCGCCGATTACTGCCGGGTTAGCCGCCGCCTGTGCGCTGTCGCTATTTGCGGTGATACAGCCGCGGCCCGCCGCAGCGGCCGAGAACAACGCACTCGCCGACAAGCCGTTCGCCGACCACCATCTCGTCCTGCAGCTCTCCGACGACGATGCGAAAAAGCAAAGTCTGGTCATCAGCGTGGCCTACAACCTCCTCAAATTCTACGGCCCTGACAGGATCGCCATCGAAGTCGTCACCTTCGGCCCCGGCATTGCGCTATTGCGTGCCGATAGCCCGAACCGCAAGCTCGTCGACAGTCTCGTGGCGCAAGGCGTGAAATTCGACGTGTGCATGAACACGGTCGAAACCATCGAGCGAGAAACCGGACACCGCGTGCCGCTCAATCCAAACGCCAAGCCGGTCGAAGCCGGCGTCGCGCAGATCGTCGCCCTCGCCGAAAAGGGCTACACGCTCGTCCGTCCGTGAATCAACCAATGAGAAAATCATGATAGCGATCATTCGAAGCATCGTCCTTGCTCTCGCCGTCGGCCTCATGGCGCTAACCGGCGCTCACGCACAAGGTGGCAAGCCGCACCGCATTGCCATTCAGGTCGATCAGAACGATCCCGCGGTGATGAACCTTGCGCTCAACAATGCCGAGAACATCATCGAGTACTACCGCGACAAGGGTGAAGACGTGGATGTCGAAGTCGTGGCCTATGGCCCGGGTCTGAACATGCTGCGAGCGGACACATCGCCGGTCAAAGACCGCATCGCCGGGATGGCAAGTAGCGACGCAACCTTCCCGGCCAAGCTTACATTTTCCGCCTGCAACAACACCCTACAAGCAATGGAAAAGCACGAAGGTCACGCGATCACCATCATCCCGCAGGCCAAAATTGTCCCGGCGGGCGTGGTGCGGCTCAGCGAGCTTGAGGAACAGGGCTGGAGCTACATCCGCCCCTAGTTTGACCGGCCACGCCACATTCTCGTCGAGCCCGAAGTTCGCAATGCATTCTTGGGCGAGGCTCTGCCGGCGCGCGCGCGTTGTTTCCTTGCTCCAACTTTGTCCCCATGGTCGCCGAGAAAGCGGACCAGTTCCTGCTCCATCGCCCGGTACTGGGCAACTTTGATGCGAAGCGAAAGGAGCTGGAACCGCCGCGCTTCACGCTTGCGGCCCGGATGCGCATTGATGCGAGCTTCGGTCGCCTCCATAGTGGAGCGCTCGTGACGTATGCGCTGCAGATAAGAAGCAAGCTCGCGCTTGATGATTTTCTTGCCGGCAAAGTTACCGAAAAAGATGCGGAGCAAAACCTCGTCACGCGTCACCGAGGCGCGGATCGGTTCGCTCATGAATTCTTCAAGCCGCGCCTGACCGCGGGCGGTAATGGTATGAATCTGCTTGTCCGGCTTGCCGTCCTGCGCCAGCGACTGGCTGGTGATGCAACCCTCCTCCCGCAGCTTATGCAGCGTGTTGTAGATTTGCGGGCCGGTGGCGTTCCAGATGAAATAAGTCGAGCGATTGATGGCGCGCTTGAGGTCGTATCCCGACGCCGGCTCGACCGCGAGCAGACCAAGGAGCGCAAAGCGAAGCGACATGTCAGCGGCGCTCCGCTCGCGTCATGGCGCGCCGCCTAGTCATAAGCGTCGACCCCCTTGCGCAGCCTATCCCATTGGCGCGCGTCGTGGCTGCACAGGATGGTCGCGCCCGAGGCTTCGATGTGACGCACCTCGGCCAGCGATTTCGCCAGCGCCTCGCCGTTCCAGGTGTTGCGCGGAATGATACCGGTGTCGAGCGTCTCGCGCAGGCTCACGGTATCGCCGGCGAGCAAAAACATGCCGCTGCGATCGAGCCGCGCCAAGGCGCCGAGCGAACCCGGCGTATGGCCGGGCAACGGCAGCAGCACGATGCGGCCGTCGGCAAAGACGTCGCGCTGTCCCGCGATCTCGTCGATCGACATCGGCTGATCCCAATCGGCGGCGAGATAGCCGGCTGACTCGCTGCCGGGAGCGCGGGCGGCGGCGAGCTCGTCGCTGTGAATGAGGAAAGTCGCCTTGCGGAAAAACGCATTGCAGCCGCAATGGTCGGGATGCAGGTGCGAATTGATCACCACATCGATGTCGTCGGGAAGAAGCCCGAGCTCGGCAAGTCCGGTCAGCACGTGCACGCCGGGCTGCATGATCGGGATCATCAGCTTGGCGAGCCCGCCCCAGCGGCCCTCCGGATCTTCCGCGACCGCGGGATGGCAACCGGTATCGAACAGCACATTGGCCTGGCTGTGCCGCAACAGCGCGCTCGACACCGGAAGCTCGATGGTTTCGCTGCGCTCGGCCGCGGGCAGGAAAATGCTCTTGCGCATGCGCAGCCGTCCGCAAGGCAGAAGATGCATTTTCATGGCTGCGACCGCTCACACCATGCAATAGCCGCCGCTGACGCTGATCACCTGGCCGGTGATCCAGCCGCTGCGCGGCGAGGCCAAGAGTGTAACAGTGGGCGCGACGTCGTCGGGACGGCCGAGCCGGCGCACCGGATAGAGCCGGACGAGCTTATCGCGATTGGCATTGAGCCATTCCGGATCGTGGCCGGTTTCGACGAGGCCGAGCGAAACGGTGTTGGCGGTGACGCCGGCCCGGCCCATTTCGCGCGCCAGCGATTTCATCAGGACGATGACGCCAGCGCGCGCGGCGCCGACGATGGAAAGCCCCGACTCGCCGACGCGCGAGGAGTCACCGACAATCGCGATGATCCGCCCGTCGCCGCCCTTTTCCAAATGCGGGCCCGTGGCGTGGCACAAATGGATGGCGCCCATGAGATTCACATCGACCTGGCGGCGCCATTCTTCCGGCGTGGTATCCTTGAACGGCTTGCGGATCGCCAGTCCGGCATTGTTCACCAGAATATTGAGACCGCCGAAGTCGGCGACGATTTCTTGAATCATCGCCTGCACCGAGGTGTGGTCGGCGAGATCGGCCCGATAGGAATCGGCCTTGCCGCCCTGCGCACGGATCTCGGCGACGACAGATGCCGCCTCGTCGGCGGAATCCCGGTAATTGACCGCAACGGCGGCGCCTTCCGCCGCAAGCGTGAGCGCGATCTGCCGGCCAACGTCGCGGGTGCCGCCGGTGACCAGCGCCACGCGATCCTTCAGTTGCATGTCCATAGCTTTGCCTTATGGCTTGCGCCTCGCGTTGACACCCTAGCGGCGGCGGCCGCATATAGTAAAGTACTTAGCTATGGAAGTCCTGATCTATGCGGTGCCCTGCCACCCCGCCGGTAAGCGCCAACAGGGATAGTGGCGTGCGCTTTGGCTCCCCCTGACAAAAGGTTGCGACGCTCGTGAAGCCGGCATGGTTCGATTATTACGCGCCGCGCAGTCTGGACGAGGCGCTGCGCATCTTGGCCGAGGCCGGACGCGACGGCCGGGTTTTGGCGGGCGGCCAGAGCCTAATGCCCATGCTCAACTGTCGCCTCCTCAATCCCGACGTTCTCGTCGACATCAATCGCATCGGGGCGCTCAACCGCCTGGAAGTCGCAGAGGACAGCCTGACCGTCGGCGCGCTGGTTCGGCACGCCGATCTGCTGCACGACGACCGGGTGCGCGCCGGCTGGCCGCTGCTGTTCGAGGCAACCAAACAAGTCGCGCATCCCGCGATCAGGAATCGCGGAACCGTGTGCGGCAGCGTCGCCCATAACGATCCGGCCGCCGAGCACCCGAGCGTGCTGGTGACTTTGGACGGCACAATTGTGATTGCCGGCGCCGCCGGCCGCCGCGAACTCCCGGCCGAACGGTTCTTTACCGGAATTCTTTCGACCGCTCTGCAGCCCGGCGAGATAGTGGTCGAGGTTCGTTATCCGCGGCCGCCGGCGGGCACCGGTGCGGGATTTGTCGAATTCGCCCGCCGCCTCGGTGATTTCGCCATGGCCGGAGCCGCCGCCACGCTGACCATGCGCGATGGCATGTGTGAACGCGCACGGCTGACCATTGTCGGCATGGGCGAGGGTCCATTCCGCGCACGCGCGGCGGAAAAAGTTCTCACGTCACGGCACCTGGGCGCCGATAAAGGCCAGGATGCTTTCGCGGAAGCGGCGGAAAGGGTTATGGCCGCGGTCGAGCCGGCCGACGACGTTCACGCCTCCGCTTCCTATCGCCGGCATCTGGCGGGCGTCATGGCCAAGCGCGCGCTTGAGACGGCGCTGGCGCGCGCGGGAGCGCATTAGCGATGGCGCGAGAGCAAAACATCCGGCTCACCGTGAACGGCAGGGTCTATGAACGGACCGTGCCGGTGCGCCTGTCGCTAGCGGATTTCATACGGGATCGTTTGCATCTCACCGGTACACATCTCGGTTGCGAGCATGGCGTATGCGGCGCTTGTACCATCGAGATCAACGGCCGCACGGCGCGCTCCTGTCTGACGCTCGCTGTCCAGACGGACGGCGCCGAAATCGTCACCATCGAAGGACTACGTGCGGCGGACGGAACGCGGCATCCCATGCAGCAAGCATTTCTCGAGAATTTCGGATTGCAATGCGGCTATTGCACGCCCGGAATGCTGATGACCGCGATCGAGCTGTTGCGGGAAAATCCGCATCCTTCCGAGCAAGACGTGCGCGAAGCCTTGTCGGGCAATATCTGCCGTTGCACGGGCTATCAGGCGATCGTCGATTCCGTGCTGGCGGTAGCACGGGACGCGCAGACCGCGGAAAAGCGAGAGATCGTTTGATGTCGGATGCGCGCTTCGTCAATCAGAGAGCGGTCGGTTCGCCGGTGCTGCCCGACGAAGCGATCCCGCTGGTCGAAGGCGACGGCCGCTTCCTCAATGATATCCGCTTGCCGGGCATGTACCACGTCGCTTTTCTGCGCAGCCAGCACGCGCATGCGCGTATCCGTTCGGTTGACACGGCGAAGGCCCGGGCCTTGCCCGGCGTGGTCACGGTGCTGACCGGCAAGGAGCTGTTGGGAAAAGTCGAGCCGTTCCGCAGCATGCCCAACCGCTTCTCCGGCGGCGAGTCGGTCCAGCACTGGCTCGCCGTCGACAAGGTCCGGTTCTGCGGCGAGGCCATCTGCGCGGTCGTGGCGGAAGATCGCGCCACCGCCGAGGATGCAGCCGAGCTGATCGACGTCGACTACGAACCGTTGCCGGTGGTGACAGATCCTCGGCTCGGCGAGCAAGACGGCGCGCCACTCGTCCACGACACCTGCCCGAATAACCACCTGATCAAGCGCGAACACGAACGCGGCAATGTGGCCGAAGCGTTTGCCCGCGCGCACCTCGTGGTCAAGCGCAAGTTCAAGATCGGCCGCAAGCAGGCGCTTTGCCTGGAAAGCCGGGGCTGCGTCGCCGGCTATCGGGAAAGCACATTCGGCCTGACGCTGTGGATCAGCCACCAGCTGCCCTATGTCGTGCGTCACTACCTCGCCAATCATCTGCATCTGGCGGAGAACGATATTCGCGTCGTCGTCCCGCATACCGGAGGCGGGTTCGGGCAGAAGGCCTCGATCTATCCAGAGGAATTTGTCTGCGCTTTTCTGGCGCTGACGCTGCGCCGATCGGTGAAGTGGGTCGAAGACCGGCTCGAAAACATGGTCGCCTCCACCCATGCCCGCGACCAATCGATCGAGGTGGCGGTGGCGGTGGACCGCGACGGCCGCATCCTGGCGCTGAGCTCCGACGTCTGCGTCGATGTCGGCGCCTATTCCACTTACCTGTGGTCGGCGGGCATGGAACCGCTGCAAACCGCGGGTCTGATGCCGGGTCCCTATAAGGTTCCGGCAATGCGTTATCGGACCCGCGGCGTCGCCACCAACAAGACGCCGGTCGGCCCCTATCGCGCCGTCGGCCGGCCATCGGCATCGGCCTCGCTCGAACTGCTGTTGGACGAAGTCGCGCGCCGGCTCGAGCTCGACCCCGTGGAACTTCGCCAACGCAACCTGATCCCGATCGAGGCGATGCCCTACCGCAATGCCAACAACCTGGTGCACGACAACGTCAATTACCTGCCGTGCCTGAAGCTCGCCGTCGCCAAAGCGCAGTATGAACGACTGCGCGCCGAGCAGCGCGACGCCGGCGCCACCGGCAAACTGCGCGGCATCGGCGTTGCCTGCTATGCGGAGCTCACCGGGCTTGGCACCAGCACGGCGGTCGGCCCGGGAACACTGCTGCAGCCAGGTCGCGACGCGGTGACGCTGCGCTTGGAGACGACGGGCGTTCTTTCCATCGCCGCGGCGCTGCCGTCCCAGGGCCAGCGCATCATGACGGCGATGCGTCAGGTGGCGTGCGACGAGCTCGGCATCGCGTTCGACGACATCACCTGCGTGAACAACGACACCGCCATGGCGCCGTACGGCTTCGGCACCTTCGCGTCGCGGACGGCGGTGTTCGGCAGCGGCGCCGTCATCCAAGCCGCCAAGGAGCTGCGCCGGCGCATCCTCTCTTTGGGCGCGCACCTTCTGGGGGTTCCGCTCGGCGAGCTCACCATCGTCAACAGCGTGATCCAAACCATCGACCGATCCAAAACGCTGCCGATCCGCGAAATGGCGGAGCAGAGCTATTTTTCCGCCAAGAACATTCCGCCCGAGCTCAATCCGGGCTTCGAAGTCACCTCGTTCTACGATCCCAAATTCGGCAGCTTCGCCGGCGGCGCCCACATCGCGGTGGTCGACGTCGATGCGCAGACCGGCAAAGTCAAGATCGTGCGCTATGTCGCGGTCGAGGACGTCGGCACGATCATCAACCCGGCGGTGGTCGAAGGCCAGATCATCGGCGGCATCGCGCAGGGCATCGGCGAGGCGCTGCTGGAGGAACTCGTCTATGACGAGACCGGTCAGCCGCGCACCGTGACGCTGGCCGATTATCTGGTGCCTTCGGCGCTCGATATTCCGCGCATCGAGTTGCATCACGCCAACACGCCGTCCGCGGCGCTGGGCGGCTTCAAGGGTTGCGGCGAGGGCTCGATCATCGGCGCGCTCGGCGCCGTGGCCTGTGCGGTGGCCGATGCCCTTAATCGCCGCGGCGGCGACATTCACGATTTCCCGGCGACGCCGGAGCGTGTGCTGAAGGGATTGGGCGTGCTGCCAAGCGAGGTGTGAGCGAGCGGATCGGAGGGAACACGCATGCACGCAGATAGCCGGGGACTGGCGCTGACGACGGCGAGCGAAGGCGCGGCCACGCACATCGATGCGGCCGTGACCGACTATCTCGATTACCGCACGACCGCTTTCGGGCACGTCCGCTCGGCGCTGGAACAGGATCCCGCTTTCGTGCTGGCGCTATGCTTTCGCGGCTACTTCCTCCTGATGCTAGAAAACAAAGCGATCCTGCCGAAAGTCGGGCAGACGCTCGATGAAATCCGTCCCAACCTCACCGCGGCGACGTCCCGCGAGCGCCGCCACGCGCGCGCGCTGGAAGCCTGGGCCGCAGGCGACATCATGCTGGCCTGCTCCCACTGGGAAGAAATACTCACGGAATGTCCGCTCGACCTTATGGCGCTTAAGCTGCACCACACGATGAGCTTCTATGCCGGGCGCAGCCAAGTCATGCGCGCGGTCATCGCCGGCGTGCTCGGCGAATGGGATGACAAGGTGCCCGGCTACGGCTGCGTGCAAGGCATGTATGCCTACGCGCTCGAAGAATGCGGCGCCTATGCGGATGCCGAGCGGTGGGGGCGCCAAGCTGTCGAACGAAATCCCGGCGACCTCTGGGCCATTCATTCCGTCGCCCATGTTTTGGAAATGCAGGGCCGCTCGGCCGAAGGCGTCCAATGGCTCGACTACAGTCCGCAGCAATGGGTCGATAAGAACCCGTTCAAGGCTCACGTTTGGTGGCACGCCGCGCTGTTCTTCCTGGCGCAGGGGGACTACGACCGCGCGATCGACCTCTACGATCATGCGCTGTGCTCGGTGAATTCCGAGACCTATGTCGACGTGTCCAATCAGGCGGCGCTGCTCAAGCGGCTGCAGTTGAGCGGCGTCAACATCGGCGATCGCTGGAACGCGCTTGCCGAGCACGCGCAGACGCGCATCCACGATCACATGCTGCCGTTTAGGGACGCCCACTTCTGTCTTGCACTGGCGGCGCACGGGGATTTCGACGTCGCCCGCCGCCACATCAAATCGATGGCCGAATTTGCGAAGCAGAACGAAGGCTGGCGGGCGGAGGCGACCGGGAATGTCTTGATCCCGCTGTGCGAAGGCATCCTCGCCTACGAGCAGGGTCATTATGACAAGGCGTGCGACCTGTTATGGACGGTGCGCAACGACATCGTTTCGATAGGCGGCAGCCACGCGCAACGCGACCTGTTCGCGCAGATCATTTGCGATGCCGCGGTACGGGCGCGCAACTTGCCGATAGCCCGCAGCCTGTTCTCGGAGCGGGTGCGCAGCCGCGGAACCAGGAAAGGAAACTGGCGCGCCTATGCCGAAGTCTTGGCCGCTTTGGGCGAGACCGAGCGCGCCGAAGCGGCGCGCAAACAGGCCGAGGCCGCGCCCGAACTCGGCGCGTGAGCCGGGTTAAAGTCAGCGCCTAGGCAACACCGACGCGCCGGCGGGCGGAATCGTCGCCAGATTCGACGCGCACATCCTGATCCAGCGTTTTGAGCTGACGCCGCATGATCTTGCCGGACGACGTCGTCGGCAGAGCTGGGACAAACTGTACCTCGCGCGGCATTTTGTAGGCTGCGAGATGCTGCCGGCAATGATCGAGGATGCTTTGGGCATCAGCGCTCGCACCGGGCTTGAGCACGATATAGGCCTTGGCAATCTCGCCCTTGATCGCGTCAGGTTTGGCGCCGACGCCGACCATGGCGACCGCCGGATGCCCGGCAATGACGCGCTCGATCTCGGCCGGATAGATGTTGTAACCCGCGGTGAGGATCATATCCTTCTTGCGGTCGACGATATAAAAATAACCGTCGGCATCCATCTTGCAGAGATCGCCGGAATGCAGCCAGCCGTCCGGCTCGATGGTTTCTTTGGTCGCCGCTTCGTTGCCGTAATAGCCAAGCATGTTGAACGGCCCCTTGACCATCAATTCGCCGACTTCGCCGTCCGGTAGCGTCTTCGACGCATCCAGCGGGTCGGCGATGCGGCCTTGCATGAACGGCATCATGATGCCGACCGAGCCCAACCGGTTCTCGCAATAGGAATGCTGCATGATGCCGGGACCGGCCAGCTCCGTCATGCCCCACAGCTCCAGAATGGGCGCGCCGCTGCGTTCCTGCCATTCGATGGACTTTGCCGCCGGCATGGCTTGGCCGCCGACGACGGCGACGCGCAGCGACGACAAGTCGAATTTGCCGAAGTCGGGATGCGCCAGCATATAAAGATACATCGTCGGCACCCCGTCGACGATGCTGACCTTGCGACGTTCGATCGCTTCCAGCGCCTGCCGGGCATCGAATTTTTCCAGCATCACGAAGCTAAGACCGAGGAGAAAACTCAAGTTCATCACGACTGTGCCGTAGACATGCGGCAGCGGCAGCCCGGTGAACTGGACGTCGCGCTCGGTCCGTATGTTCATGGCCGCGGTCATCGCCGCGTTGAGCACCACGCTGCGGTGATTGAGCATCGCGCCCTTGGGGAAACCGGTGGTGCCGGAGGTATAGCAAATCGTCGACAGTTCTTCGGGAACGTTGCCCGATGGCTCGACTGCATCGGCTTGCCCTGACAAGAGATCCTCGAACGAAATCGTGCCTGCGATCGCCGACCCGCCGAGGACGACGATTTCCTTCAAATCGCCGTCGTTCTTGAGATACAAGGCGGAGCCGGCACGCTCGGCGGTCGTGATCAGCACCTTCGCGCTGCAGTCCTTGACGACATAGGCGAGCTCTTCCGCGGTCAGCATGGCATTGACCGGATTGATGACGCCGCCGGCCTTGGCGATACCGAAATAGCAGACCACCCATTCCACGCTGTTCGGCGCGAACAGCGTGATGCGATCGCCTTTTTTGACGCCGAGCGCCTTCAGTCCATTGGCTGCCCGATTGGTCAGACGCTCAAGCTGGTCATAGGTGAGCGTCCGCTCACCAAAGATCAACGCGATCTTGCCAGGCAGGCGTGCGGCGGTACCCGGCAAAATCTGGTCAATGGTTTTATTCAGCATGGTCGCGAAGTCCTCCCAATGCAGATTTTTGGCGGCTCTTTGGTCGCAACACTATCATCTGCATTTGTGGGCTTAAAGCGCGCCGGGCTGATCCAAGCGGCCGACATGAAACCCTTGGCCTTCAAACCCTTGGCCTTCAGCCGGGAAATCCTTGTGACGGCGCTCCAGAACGGGCGCTCACCCAGCGTTGTGCGGCACGGCAATAGGTCTGCTATAGGAGCCAAAGGGAGACAGGATCCGCGCAGCACGGGCAGCGTGGTGGGCCCGGGAGGACTCGAACCTCCAACCAAGCGGTTATGAGCCGCTAGCTCTGACCATTGAGCTACGGGCCCGCGCAACGCCGGCGCGAGCGAAGGTGACGCCAAACGACATTATATAGCAGGAGCCATTTAGTCTTGCCGGCTCAGCAAGAATACCGCCTGCTCGCCGAACAGATTCCAGAACCACCACGGCATTTTCAGGCGCATCCTGCGGCCCCAGGCGTTGAGCGCTGCCGCCTGCTCCATTTTGGCGCCGACGGCGTGACACAGCTCGCGGAAGTCCTTGATGCTGCAGAAGTGGATGTTCGGCGTCTCGTACCAGGCATAGGGCAGATTGTCGGTGTGCGGCATGTGGCCGCCGAAGAACAGCTGCAGGCGGATCCGCCAATGGCCGAAATTCGGGAACGACACGATGGCGTGGCGGCCGATGCGCAGCATGTGCTCGAGCACGACGCGCGGCCGGCGCGTCGCCTGCAAGGTCTGCGACAGGATCACATAATCGAAGCCGTCGTCGGGATAGTCTTCGAGATCGGTGTCGGCGTCGCCTTGAACGACGGCGAGGCCCTTGGCGACGCATTCGTTCACCCCTTCGCGCGACAGTTCGATGCCGCGGCCGTCGACGCCACGGCTTTCAAGGAGCCGCAGCAGCTCGCCGTCGCCGCAGCCGACGTCGAGCACGCGCGCCCCGTGCTGCACCATGTCGGCGACGACCAGCAAGTCGACGCGCGAGCCGCCCGGGCCGCGTGCGGCTTCCGCCATGGTCAGATCGTGTTTGAGACGCGTCAGCATGGTCACCTCGCCGGCAGCCCGCGCGCCTTGGCCGCGCCTTCCAGAAATCCGCGCACGATCGCGAATAATTCCGGCTCGTCGAGCAGGAAGGCGTCGTGGCCCTTGTCGGTCGTGATCTCCGCGAACGAGACGCGAGCGCCCGCGGCATTGAGCGCATGCACGATAGCGCGCGATTCCGGGGTCGGAAACAGCCAGTCGCTGGTGAAGGAAATCACGCAGAAACGGGTCGGCGTGCCGCGGAACGCATTCGCCACCGCGCCGTCATAGTCGCCGGCGAGATCGAAATAGTCCATCGCGCGGGTCAGATAGAGATACGAGTTGGCATCGAACCGTTCGACGAAGGTGATGCCCTGGTGGCGCAGATAAGATTCGACCTGGAAGTCGGCGTCGAACGAAAACGTCGGATTGTCGCGGTCCTGGAAGCGGCGGCCGAATTTGCGGTGCAGCGCGGCGTCGGACAGGTACGTAATGTGCGCGCCCATGCGCGCGACCGCGAGACCGCGGCGCGGATTGATGCCTTCGATAAAGTACCGTCCGCCGCGCCAATCCGGATCGGCCATGACCGCTTGGCGGCCGACCTCGTGGAAGGCGATATTTTGCGCCGAATGCCGGGTCGCCGCCGCGATCGGCAGCGCGGCGAACACCCGGTGCGGATAGCTCGCCGCCCATTGCAGCACCTGCATGCCACCCATCGAGCCGCCCGCCACCGCGAACAGCGACTCGATGCCGAGGTAATCGAGCAGCATGGCCTGCGCGCGCACCATGTCGCGCACAGTGATAACGGGAAAATCGAGACCCCAGGGCACGCCCGTTGCCGGATCGGTCGACGCCGGCCCTGAACTACCCATACAGCCGCCGACGACGTTAGGACAGATGACAAAATAGCGCTTGGTATCGATCGGCTTGCCGGGGCCGACCATGGTTTCCCACCAGCCCGGCTTGCCGGTCACCGGATGATCGTTGACGACGTGCTGATCGCCGGTGAGCGCATGGCAGACCAGCACCGCATTGCTACGCGCAGCGTTGAGTTCACCATAGGTCTGATAGGCGATCTGCAGCGGAGCAAAATCGACGCCGGCGTCGAGATGCAGCGGATCGTTCGCGGCAAAGCGCACGACGAGCGAATGCGGCTCGTCCGCTTCGCGGGCGCGGTCGGCAAGATCGAGGGTGGCGCTGACGTCGGCCATCGAAGTTTCCTTAATCGGCCGCGCTTCCCGGCCTGGCCTTGCCGCCGAAGTCACACTCATGACTTGGCGGCCAAAACCGCGTAAATAGGCCGCTTCCGCTCGGAGTCAACGTTTTCTTTGCTTTCCGCCTTAACGGCACCTATCAATCGGGCCCCGTTACTGGGTCTAGCCATGGCAAAACCGCCGCGCCGCGCCAATCAATCGCTCGCCGATTTGCGACAGGAAATCGACCGCATCGACGAACAGATGCACGAGCTCCTGATCAAGCGCGGCGAGATAATCGACCGCCTGATCGCGGTGAAGAAGAGCGAAGAAACCGGCTCCGCATTTCGCCCGGCGCGCGAGGCCGATATGATGCGCCGCCTGGTCAAGCGCCATCACGGCAACCTGCCGCTTGATACCGCCGAGAGCATTTGGCGCGTCATCATTTCGACCTTCACATATGTGCAGTCGCCGTTTTCCGTACACGCCGACCTCTCCGCCGGCGACGCGCTGATGCGCAATTCCGCGCGCTTTCATTTCGGCTTTACCGTGCCGTTCGTGCCCCATATGGGCGCTTCGAGCGTGGTCGAAGCCGTCACCGAATCGAAGGGCGATCTCGGCCTCATTCCCGCTTTCGCAATCGCCGGCGGCGGCCCGTGGTGGGCGGCGCTGGAATTCGCGACCGCACCGAAAATCATCGCCCGGCTGCCATTCGTCGAACGCGCCGATCATCCGGCAGCCATGCCGGTTTTTGTAGTCTCCCGCGCCGCCGCGGACGCCATGGTGACCGAAACCGACGTGTGGAGCATGCGGGTTTCCGGCTGGAGCGCGGCGGCCGTCAACGCGGTCGCGGCGCTCGCCGACGTCATAGCCGTGCCCGACCGCGCCTTCGACGGCGCCGCGCTTTTGGTCTCCGTCGAGCATGGCGGCATCGACGCCGTTGCCGCCGCTCTTATTAAGATCGGCGCCACGATCCGCTCATCGGCTCTCGTCGGCAGCCACGCGACCCGCTATACGATCCCCGCGAAAGGTTAAATCTGCTCCCAGTTCATGGGTGCGGATGAAGGAAGAGAGTAATGACTGCGATGCGTCCCCAGCCGCGGCCCGGCGTGCTCGATATCGAGGCTTACGTGCCCGGCAAGAGCAGCGCGCCGGGCGTCGCCAAGGTGTTCAAGCTGTCGTCGAATGAGACGCCGCTTGGGCCGAGCCCGCGCGCGATCGCCGCCTATCGATCCTGGGCCGATCATCTGGAGGACTACCCGGACGGATCGGCGAGCGACTTGCGCGAAGCCATCGGGCGCGCCTTCGGGCTCGATCCGGACCGCATCGTCTGCGGCGCCGGCTCCGACGATCTATTACACTTGCTGGCGCACGCTTATCTCGTCGACGGCGACGAGGCGATCCATACCACGCACGGATTCCTGATCTATCCGATCGTGACGCTTGGCGCCGGCGCCAAGCCGGTGGTGGCGCCGGAGAAGGATTTCACCGCCGACGTCGATGCGATCCTCGCCGCGGTGACGAAGAGGACCAGAATGGTCTTTCTCGCCAATCCGAACAATCCGACCGGCACCTGTCTATCGTTCGACGAGGTCAAGCGGCTGCATCGCGGCCTGCCGGGCAATGTGCTGTTGGTGCTCGACGCCGCTTACGCCGATTACGTCCGGCGCAACGACTACGAAGCCGGCATCGAACTCGTCGCCACGTCCGACAACGTCGTCATGTGTCGCACGTTCTCGAAAATCCACGGATTGGCGGCGCTCCGCCTCGGCTGGATGTTCGGCCCCGCTCCTATCGTCGACGCCGTCAACCGCATTCGCGGCCCCTTCAACGTCACCGGGCCGGCGATCGCGGCCGGCGTCGCCGCCATCGAGGACGTCGAGCACCAGGAGCGCTCGCGCGAGCACAACACGCGCTGGCTCGACTGGCTGACGGAAGAAATCGGCAAGCTCGGCCTAAAAGTAACGCCGAGCGTCGCCAATTTCGTGCTGATCCATTTTCCGGAAACGAAAGGCCGCACCGCCAAGGATGCCGACGCTTTTCTCACCGCGCGCGGGCTCATTCTGCGGCAGACCACGGCCTATAAGCTGCCGAACGCGCTGCGCATGACCGTCGGCACGGAAGAAGCGAACCGGCTTGTCGTCGCGGCGCTGAAGGAATTCTTGGCAAAGCCGGCGTGACGCTGTGACCGACCCCACACCGCTCTTTAATCGCCTAGCGCTGATCGGCGTCGGCCTCATCGGCTCCTCGATCGCGCGAGCGGCGCGCGCGCAGGGCGCCGCGCGCGAAATCGTAGCGAGCGCCCGCTCCGCTGCGACGCGCCGGCGCGTTGCCGAACTCGGAATAGCCGACCAGGTGCTCGAAACCAACGCCGCCGCGGTCGCCGGCGCAGATCTGGTTATCGTCTGCGCTCCGGTCGGCGTATGCGGCGAGATCGCCAAGGAGATCGCGCCGCATCTTGCGGCAGGAGCGGTCGTGTCCGACGTCGGCTCGGTCAAGGGTGCAATCGTGCGCGACATGGGCGCGCAGCTGCCCGCCAACGTGCATTTCGTCCCGGCGCATCCGGTCGCCGGCACTGAGCATTCGGGCCCGGATGCCGGCTTCGCGGAATTGTTTGTCGGTCGTTGGTGCATTCTCACCCCGCCCGAAGGCGCCGATTCCGCCGCAGTCGAGAGGCTCGCCGCATTCTGGCGCGCGCTCGGCGCCAATGTCGAAACCATGCCGGCCGCGCATCATGACCTGGTGCTGGCGATCACCAGCCATCTGCCACATCTGATCGCCTATACGATCGTCGGCACGGCCGATGAGCTCGCCGAGGTGACACGCTCCGAAGTCCTGAAATTCTCCGCCGGCGGTTTTCGCGATTTCACCCGCATCGCCGCGTCCGACCCGACCATGTGGCGAGACGTGTTCCTTGCCAACAAGGACGCGGTGCTGGAAATGCTCGGCACCTTCAATGAGGATCTTGCACAGTTGACGCGGGCGATCCGGCGCGGTGACGGCGACGCGCTGTTCGAGCATTTCACCCGCACCCGCGCCATCCGCCGCGGCATCGTCGAAATCGGCCAGGATTCGCCGGCGCCGGATTTCGGCCGGGCGCATCCCGATCTGCCGATCGAGCCGCTACCGCGGCCCTATGCCGGCGCCGACGACAAGTAGGGTCAATCAGCGCGCTTTGACGGTCAGCGCTTCATCGACCGCGCCGCGCAAGCCTGCGAGCGTGAACGGCTTTGCGATCACGTCGTGGATGATGGCGTCAAGGCCGTGGGCGCGCTCGCGTTGATCGGCGTAGCCCGTCATCAACAGAATGGTCAGCTCGGGATAGTCGCGCGCCGCCGCAAGCGACAGCGCGATGCCGTCCATGATCGGCATGCGGATGTCGGTCAGCAGAAGATCGAAATGTCCATTTTCGCTCTGGAGCAAATCGAGCGCGTCGCTGCCGTCGCACGCGGTTTTCACCTCGTGGCCGGCGCCCGAGAGTGCGCGCGCGCACATGGCGCACAAAGCCTCTTCGTCTTCGGCGATCAGGATGCGAGCCATGATCAGGGTGTCCCGGCCAAAATGTCGTTGCGGTTGACGAAACGCACTAGCACGTCGTGGGAGTCCGGCGGCGGCGAGGCGAGCCGGGTGTGGAATGCGATCGCTACGCCCGGCGGGAGCACGGTACGCGGCGGGACGGCAGTCCAGGAATAGATTTCTTGCCGTGCGGCATTACGAACCGCGAAGCGCAGATGCGGCACGGTCACGCTCTTGCCGGTGTCGTTGACGACGTTGCCGCCGATCACAAGGATCGGGACGCCGTCATGCTGCTCGGTCGCGGTGGCGAGGCCGTCAAAATCGAGCCCGCGTATGTTCACCGGCAGGCCGATCCAGGCATAGAACGACGCGGTCTGCGGCAAGGCGCGCACGAAATCGCCGCGCCAGCCGATAACGATGGCATTGGCGACGATCAGAGCCAGGATGCCCGACTGCAGCTGCGACAGCGGCCATTGCCACCGCTTGCGCTTGGCGTGCA
Organism: uncultured Alphaproteobacteria bacterium; assembly: GCA_963780925.1. Taxonomy (GTDB): domain Bacteria; phylum Pseudomonadota; class Alphaproteobacteria; order Rhizobiales; family Xanthobacteraceae; genus BOG-931. Next base: position 297,098 of record CAWAEV010000023.1, read on the forward strand.
GCGGATAGCGTCGCGCGGCAATGGTCTCGATGTCTTCGAGCGGCTCGGCGTGTGGCGGGACGTCAAGCTCCGTTTCGGCCCCGATTGGCGAATGTTCGGCCTCGGCTTCGGCGGGTGCAATCGGCGGCAATTCCACTTCGACCGAGGGTTCGTCGGTCGCGGCGGGAAATTCGGCGGTCTCAGCCGTGGCGGCCTCAGCCGAATAGGGTGGCGGAGGAACGACGAACGGATCGGACGCGGACTCAGCCGGCGGTTCGGCCTCGGCGCTCATCGCGATTTCAGATTGCTCTGCCGGAGGCTCCGTGGCGGAGCCCGCTTCCGCGGCGGCGGCTTCCGCTACGGCCTCGACCGCGCGGCGCACTGGCGCCAACGCTTCGGCTGCGGCGATAAGCTTGTCTTTATGGGGCAGTTCGGCGTGCCAGATCGTGCGGCAGCGCACGCAGCGCACCCGCCGCCCATCCGGCTGCAGGCTTGCCACGTCGACATCGTAGGATGTAGCGCAGTTCGGGCAGAGGATCAGCATAGGACGAATCAGGGGCGCGGCACCTTTGGGGTGAGACCCTAACAGGCGATCCGTTAACGAATTGGAAACCAACCCGGCCCGGCAAGCCCATCCTGCCAGGGGGGTGCTAAGTTATTGCGGAACGGGCGAATCAGGTTTGCGGCCCAGCGGGCACGTCGAAAATGGACGAGGCTCAAGCTCGGCGCAGGGGGCCACGCGTGAGGTTTTATCGGAGGACTGCGTGATCCGATTCGAGAACGTCGGCCTGCGCTATGGGCTTGGCCCGGAAATCCTGCGCGACCTCAGTTTTCGCATCGACGGGCATTCCTTCCAATTCCTGACCGGGCCGTCGGGCGCCGGCAAGACCTCGTTGCTGCGCATGATGTTCCTGTCGCTCAAGCCGACGCGCGGGCTTATCTCAATGTTCGACTATGACACCGCGACCCTGACCAAGGACGACCGCGCGACGCTGCGTCGGCGCATCGGCATCGTATTCCAGGATTTTCGCCTGCTCGATCACATGACCACCTACGAGAACGTGGCGCTGCCGCTGCGCGTGCTCGGCAAGGAGGAGGCGAGCTACCGCGCCGAAGTGGTCGAGCTGCTGCAATGGGTGGGTCTCGGCGAGCGCATGTCGGCTTTGCCGCCGGTGCTGTCGGGCGGCGAAAAGCAGCGTGCCGCAATCGCCCGCGCCGTGATCGCACGGCCGCAGCTTTTGCTCGCCGACGAGCCGACCGGCAATGTCGATCCGAATCTCGGCCAGCGCCTGCTGCGGCTGCTCGTCGAGCTCAACAAATCCGGCACCTCCGTCGTCATCGCCACGCACGACATTGCGCTGATGGACGAATACGACGCCCCCCGTCTGGTGCTGCACGAAGGACGTCTGCATGTCTACGATTGAACCGGTGAAAATGATGGCAGAGCCGTGGGACGTGCGCGCCCCGGCGTCGTCTCACCTATTGGCGCAGCGCGCTCCGACCCCGATCGTGCCGCGCGGCTCGATTGCGGGACGCTCGCTGACGGCCGTCGTTGCCATTATGACCTTCCTCGCCGCGATGACGGCGGGAGCCGTGATCATGGTGGTCACCTCGGCCAGCGACTGGCAGTCGGCCGTCGGACGCGAGGTCACCATTCAGGTCCGTCCGGTCACCGGCCGCGACATCGAGGCGGACGTGCGCGCGGCCATCGCGGTCGCGCGCGGCACTGCCGGCACCACCGATGTGCGGGCCTATACGAAAGAGGAGTTGGAACAGCTCGTCGAGCCGTGGCTTGGCTCCGGTCTCTCGCTCAGCGAGTTACCGATACCGCGCATGATCGTCGTCAAGCTCGCCTCCGGTGCGACGCCGGATCTTGCCGGCCTCCGCGCGGCGCTGGCCGCGCGCGTCCCCAGCGCCAGCCTCGACGATCACCGCGGCTGGATCGACCGCATGCGCGACATGGCGGAAGCGCTGGTCGTCATCGGCATCGCAATTCTAGCGCTGGTTGTCGTCGTGACGGTGCTCTCGGTCACCTTCGCCACGCGCGGCGCGATGGCGACCAACCGGCCGGTCGTGGAAGTCCTGCATTACGTCGGCGCCACCGACGGCTTCGTCGCCAGCCAATTTTTGCGCCATTTTCTGCTGCTCGGCTTCAAGGGCGGCGCCATAGGCGGCGGCGTGGCTTTGGCGCTGTTCGGCATCCTGGGCGCGGCGAGCAGCTGGATCTCCGGCACCGCTGGGGGGCAGGAAGCGTTCGCCTTGTTCGGCACTTTCTCCGTAGGGGTTGGCGGCTTTCTCGCCATTATCGTCCTGATCGTGTTGATGGCCGCGGTGACCGCGTTGACCTCGCGCCGCACCGTCAACCAGACGCTGGGTTCCATCGACTGAGGCAGTCGCGACGATTTCAACCGAGGTCTCGATTGCGAAATTCGCACCAGTGCCGGAATCGCGGGTATAATTTCACCGCAGAGTTCTCGATTCCGGCAATGCACTTTGGCGCGAGGGACGCGCGCGCAGATGCTTAGTCTTAGGGGCGCGGTCAGAACGCGACGCATCAGGTCGGTCGCCCTGAAGCTCGTGGCGCTGTGCGTCATCCTGCTGATCTGCGGCTTTGCCGGATTCATCTGGTTGTTGCCCAGCCGCCAGATCGCGCTCGACCGCAGCGCCGACGGCATCGTGGTGCTGACCGGCGGCACCTCGCGCATCAGCGATGCGCTGGAACTGCTCGCCTCCGGACGCGGCAAAAGGCTCTTGATCACCGGCGTCAATCCGGGCACCACGACGGGCGATATCGCTCGCGAAGTCGTCAACTACAACACTTTGCTGTCGTGCTGCGTCGACCTCGATTATTCCGCCCTGAACACATACGGCAATGCGGTGCAGGCCCGACGCTGGGCGCGGCAGCACGGCTTTCACTCGCTCATCGTCGTCACTTCGGCCTACCACATGCCGCGCGCGCTCGCCGAGCTTGCGCACCAGCTGCCGGACGCCGCGCTGATCCCCTTCCCGGTCGTGTCCGACCGTTTGCGCATCGAACCGTGGTGGTCGAGCGGCGACACCACGAGACTGGTGCTGTCGGAATATCTCAAATACCTTGCCGCCAAAGTGCGCATGCGGTTCGACTTTTTCGACACCAGCGAATTGGCGACATCCGCAATCCGTCGAGCGTGAAGCCGCCTCCGGCAGGTTCTCCGTGGCCCGATCATTTGCGATTTACATCCGCTCGCTCGCTTTCAGCATACTGTTCTATCTGAATTTGACCGCGCACATGATCGTGGCGCTGCCGACATTGGCGCTGCCCTATCCGTGCCTGCGTGTCTTCATCCGCTCCTATGCGCGCACCAGCCTGTGGCTGTTGCGCGTCGTCTGCGGCACCCAGGTGGAGTGGCGCGGCGTTGAGAAACTCCCGAAGGGGCCCTGCATCGTTGCCTGCAAACACCAATCGCTGTGGGAGACGTTTTCACTTTACGCGGTGCTCGACGATCCGGTTTACGTGCTCAAGCGCGAATTGATGTGGCTGCCGCTGTTCGGCTGGTACATGCGGAAAGCGGGGCTCATTCCGATCGACCGCAGTGCCGGAATGGCGGCGCTGGCGCGCATGACGGCGCGGGCGCAGCAGGCGCTCGCCGGCGCGCGCCCGCGCCAGCTCGTCATTTTTCCCGAGGGCACGCGGCGCGCGCCCGGAGCCGAGCCGAACTACAAGCCCGGCATCGTCCATCTCTATAACAAGCTCGGCCTGCCCTGCGTGTCGTTGGCGCTCAATTCCGGCCTGCTCTGGCCGCGCCGGTCACTGCTTCGATTACCTGGCACGATCATCGTCGAAGTTTTGGATCCGATACCGCCCGGCCTCGACAAGGATAGCTTCTTCACGCGGCTGCAGGATTCGATCGAGACCGCAAGCGCGCGGCTGATCGAGGAGTCAGGAAGAGGAATTCGAGCTCACAAAGCGGATTTGTGATCGCCGATTCCCGATTCCTGATGCCTGACCCCCGATTGCAAGTGTTCGGCAAGCAAATGCAAATCGCTCTCGCGATAGCCGAGCGCCTCGAGTGCCTGCACCGTTTCCAGCACATAATCGCGATTGGGCCCGGACTTGCCGTGGCCCTGCCGGACATGATGCAAGCTCTCGGCGAGCGTCAGCCGGCCGGCATATTGGACGTGGCTGCGGTCGACGACGTAGCACAGCGCCCGGACGCGGCGCCGCGCGTCATCCTCAAGCTCGATCTGCCGCATGGTTTCCAAATAGACCGTCGTGACCTGTTCGCGTCCGCGCAGATAGGCGATTGCCTCGGCACGTTTTGCGGCGGCGACGCGATAGCCGATACCGCGGCACATGCCGCCGCGATCGAGCCCGAGCACCAGGCCGGGCCGCTCCGGCGTACCGCGGTGGACGAAGGAATAGACGCAAAGCGCCCGGTGCAGACCGACGAGCCGCGCCGGAACCCGCTCGACATAGGTAAATCCTGGACGCCACATCAGCGAGCCATAGCCGAATACCCAGAAATCCCCGCTATCGTGCTCGGCAGTCGTATGCATTGCGCCTCGGCGTTGACTGGCGTGCTACATTTCGCTCGCCTAACAGGATGAGGACGGCGGCACAATGGCGCCGTCTTTCATAGGCCATAACAAGCAATGTCCGGCGAATCCCCGCTCAGCATGATGCGTTCCGCGCCGCCGCGGCTGCGTAAGCGGCCAGCCAAGGTGCGCCGATCGCGGCTGTGGCTCTACGGGGCGCCGGTCGCCATCATCATCGTCCTGGGCGTCGGCTTGAGTTGGGGCTGGTATCTGGCGGCTTCGATCGCCGACCGCACGTTGGCCGGGTGGGTGGAGCGGGAGGCCAGGCTCGGCCGGGTTTACGCTTGCGGCTCACAGAGCATCGGCGGCTTCCCCTTCCGCATCATCACCCATTGCGACAAAGCCGCGGCGACGTTCAACAGCAACAACCCGCCGTTCGACCTCACGGCGACGAATGTCACCTTCTCGGCCGCGCTTTACCGCCCGACTCTGTTGCACGGCGACATTACCGGCCCCGTGACGCTGGCAAATCCTGGCCAGCCGCCCATTTTTATTGCCAATTGGTCGCGCGCGCAATTGGACCTCCTCGGCCTGCCGACGGACCCCGAGGGCATATCCGTCAGCCTCGCGCAGCCGCGCCTCGATCGCGTCGCCGGCCCCGGCAGCGGGATGATATTCCAGGCCGACAGCGCCGACGTCGACGGCCGCATCGTGCAGGGTTCGGAGCGCAGTAATCCGGTGATCGAGGCAACCGGACACTTCGTGGCGGCGCTGGCGCCGAGCTTTCATCCTTTGCTCGCCGCGCCGCTGCGGGGCGACATCGATGCGGTAATGCGCGGTTTCAAGGACTTTTCGCCAAAGCCTTGGCCTGTGCTGTTCCGTGAAATGCAGGCTTCCGGCGGCGGCATCGACATCAAATCGTTTCGCATCGAGCGCAGCGATGCCATCGTGGTCGGCGCCGGAAACTTGACCGTGAACCAGCACGGCAGGCTCGACGGTGTTCTCAACGTCGCCGTCGCCGGCATCGAGAATATCGTGCCGCTATTGGGCATCGACCAGTTGATCGGCCGAGGCATCGATCGGCTCACCGGCGGCGGCGGCTCATCCGATCAAGGGTCGAACGCGCTCGACCGCTTGCTGCCGGGGCTGAGCGGCGTCGTGCGCGACCAAACCAATTCCAACCTGATCGATAATATCAAGAAAATGGGTCAGCCGACCGAGATCGACAAAAAGCCGGCCATCGCACTGCCGCTGCGGGTGGCCGACGGTGTGATCTATCTCGGCATCATTCCGGTCGGAGTGGTGCCGGCGCTGTTTTTTTGAGGTAGAGCTTGCCCGGCGACGTTTTCCGATTGGCGGGACTTAATCACAAAGGGGTCGTAGGTGGCCGCTGCAAAGCGCGTTCCAATCTTTGATGGTCACAACGACGTGCTGTTGCGGCTCTGTCGCCGTGCCAGCGCGGAGGCGGTCACGGCCTTCCTGCAAGGCGAGGACAAGGGCCATCTGGATCTGCCCAAGGCGCGCAAGGGCGGATTTGCCGGCGGCTTGTTCGCGATCTTCGTGCCCTCGCCGAAACGCGAGAATGGCTCCAGTAACAAAACGCCGTCGCAGGAAACCGGCAGCGACATTGGCAGTACTTCTGCGCCGCCGGCCGTCGACGCGGTGGAGGCGCAGCACGTCGTCTTCGCCATGGCGTCGCTGCTCTACCGGATCGAGCGCGAGTCGCAGGGCCGCGTCCGCGTCTGCCGCAATGCCGGCGATATCGAAAGCTGCCTCGCTGAAGACGTGCTGGCAGCGGTGCTGCATATCGAGGGCGCCGAGGCGATCGATGCGAATTTCGAACTGTTGGACGTGCTCTACGCGGCCGGGCTGCGCTCGCTCGGCCCGGTCTGGAGCCGGCCGAATGCGTTCGGCCACGGCGTGCCGTTCCGCTGTCCGTCTTCGCCCGACATCGGCCCCGGCCTCACCGATCTCGGCAAGGCGCTGATCGGCGCCTGTAACGCTTTACGAATTCTGGTCGATTTATCGCACCTGAACGAACGCGGTTTCTGGGACACGGCCGAACTGAGCACTGCGCCGCTGGTCGCCACGCACTCCAACGCGCATGCGATCAGTCCGCATTCGCGCAATCTGACCGACCAGCAACTGGCCGCAATCCGGCAATCCGGCGGCTTGGTCGGCGTCAACTTCGCGACGAGCTTCCTGCGTCCGGACGGCCGCCACGATAGAAATACGCCTTTAGATCTGATCATCCAGCATATCGAGCACCTGCTCGAACATGCCGGCGAGGACGGTGTGGGGTTCGGCTCCGATTTCGACGGCGCCATGATCCCTGCGGAACTCGGCGATGCTGCGGGCTTACAAATTCTGCTGAGGGCGCTGCGCGAGCGCGGCTTCGGCAAGCGGCTGATCGAGAAATTGTGCTTTCGAAATTGGTTGCGCGTGCTCGGCCGAACGTGGGCAACAGCGCAGACCGAGTAGGGCGCTCAATTTAGCGTTTGCGCCCTTTGTGCCAGCCGACCTGGGCGTCCGGCACGGAATCGGTCGAGGCAAAATACGGCTTGATGTCGATCAGCGGCGTATTGTCGAGGCAGTCGAGGCCGACGACCGAGAGCGTATTGCCGTCGATGCGCAGCAGCCGTGCCACCGAGGCTGCGATCGGGTTGGGCCGCGCCGGCGAGCGCAGCGCGAAGGTGCCGCGGCGCTCGGTGTAATGGCGCGGCGACTGCAGCACGAGATCGCGCCGCGCTTTATCCATCCAATAGAGCAACAGTACGTGGCTGACGGTCTCCAGGCCGCTAAGGCCCTCGGCCCAGCGCGGATCGACTTCGACGGTGCAAACGGCGTCGGATTCGCGCGGGTTCTTCGGGCAGTCTTCGCGGCGCTTCCACGGCGTGCGGATGCGTCCAATATAATAGAGCAACGCGTCGAACGCCGCCGGCAGCGCGACCGCGATTTCGCCCTCGCGCAGCCTGTACCAATCGTCGTGCGACGGCACGCTACGCGCCGGATTTTTGGGTTTGGCCGCTTCGACCATAGAAGCAAAGTGGCATGCGTTTTGGCGAGCCGCCAGGGCGCTGGTGGCTCCTTATCCCACGGGGCCATATCCCATCGCTCTTGGGCTATTGCCCCGTTATGCTTAATGATATAAAGATATCTTTATATGAAGCTCACGCATGGCGTCGGAAATAGCGCGATGACTTATGAGCAACTGACTTTCGCCGCGCTGACCGGGACGCTCAAAGCCGCGGGCGAAGCGACGCGGCTGCGCATCCTGACGCTGCTCGCGGAGGCAGAACTGACCGTCTCCGATCTCACCGACATATTGCGCCAGTCGCAGCCGCGGTTGTCCCGCCATCTGCGGCTACTGGCCGAAGCGGGTCTGGTCGAACGCTTCCGCGAGGGATCGTGGGCCTTCTTCCGCCTCGCCGAGCGCGGCGGCGGCGCCGACATCGCTCGCACTCTGATCGGGCGGCTCGATTCCGCCGACGCCACCATCGTCCGCGATCGCGAGCGGTTGACCGCGGTGCGCGCCGCCCGCGCCGCCGCCGCGCAGAATTATTTCCGGCGGCATGCTGCCGAATGGGACCGCATCCGCAAGCTCCATGTCGCCGACGCCGCCGTGGAAGACGCCATCCGCGCCGCACTTGCCGACAAGCCGATCCGAGCGCTGCTCGATCTCGGCACCGGCACCGGGCGCATGCTCGAACTCTTCGCCGGCGATATCGAGCGCGGCCTCGGTCTCGATCTGTCGCTCGACATGCTTTCGCTTGCTCGCGCGCGGCTCGATCGCGCCGGGTTGAAACATTGCAGCGTGCGCCAAGGCGACATTTACGACCTGGCTTTGCCGCGCGATTCCTTCGACGTCGTTATCATTCACCAGGTGCTGCACTTCCTCGACGACAGCGCGCACGCCATCCGCGAGGCGGCGCGCGTGCTCCGCCCGGGCGGCCGGCTCCTGGTCGTCGACTTCGCGCCGCACGATCTCGAATTCCTGCGCGAAGAGCATGCCCATCGCCGGCTCGGTTTCGCCGCCGAGACGGTGACGCAATGGCTGCAAGGCGCCGGCCTCGATGTGTTGCGGGAGCAAACATTGCCGCCCGGGCCACAAGGCAAGATTGCCGTATCGCTGTGGTTGGCGCGCGATCCGCGCATCGTGCTCGCCCAACCCGCCGCGCGTGAGGTGGCGTGATGAATGCGCCGCGCCTGAGCCGCCTGGAAGCCGGCGCCGAGCGCCGCTTGCGCGTCTCGTTCGAATTTTTCCCGCCGAAGACCGCGGAGATGGAGCAGTCGCTGTGGGAATCGATCCGGCGGCTGGCGCCGCTCAAGCCGAATTTCGTCTCGGTGACCTATGGCGCCGGCGGCTCGACGCGCGAGCGCACCCACGCGACGGTCAAGCGCATCCTGGCCGAGACGCTGCTAACGCCGGCGGCGCACCTGACCTGCGTCGCCGCGACCCGCACCGATATCGACGCGGTAATCGAGGCTTATGCGCAGGCCGGCGTACGCCACATCGTGGCGCTGCGCGGCGATCCGGTCGGCGGCATCGGCGAACGCTACGCGCCGCATCCGGGCGGCTATCGCAACGCCGCCGATCTCGTCGCCGGCATCAAGCGATTGGTGGACAGCAAAGGCTTGGCCGACATCGAAGTGTCGGTCTCCGCCTATCCGGAAAAACATCCGGACAGCCCGTCGATCGCAGCCGACATCGACATGCTCAAGGCCAAGGTCGATGCCGGCGCCACGCGGGCGATGACGCAGTTCTTTTTCGAGAACAGCCTTTATTTCCGCTATCTCGACCGCGTGCGCGCGGCGGGCATCGACATCCCGATCGTGCCCGGCATCCTGCCGGTGCAGAACTTCAAGCAGACCAAAAACTTCGCCGCGCGCGCCGGCGCGTCGATTCCGGCCTGGCTCGCCGAGCGCTTCGACGGCCTCGACGACGATCCGGCGACGCGCAAACTGATCGGTGCCGCGGTCGCCGCCGAACAGGTGATCGATCTCGTCGATCACGGGGTCACCGATTTCCACTTCTATACCATGAACCGCGCCGACCTGGTTTACGCAATCTGCCATCTGCTCGGGCTGCGCCCTGACCACAGTGCTGCGCCGCATGCGAATTCCGAGGCGGAGAAGGAGCGCGCGTAATCGATGAGTAGAGCTGTGCCGCGTTCCAAAACCGAAACCGCGCTGCGGCGCCTCGCGGCCGAGCGCATTCTCGTGCTCGACGGCGCCATGGGCACGATGATCCAATCGCTCGGGCTCGACGAAGAAGGCTTTCGCGGCGCGCGCTTCGACGCCTGGAACCGCGAAGTCCGCGGCAACAACGATCTCCTCAATCTCAGCCGGCCGGATGCAGTGCGCGCCATCCACCTCGAATATTTTCGCGCCGGCGCCGATATCGTCTCCACCAATACGTTTTCCTCGACTCGCATCGCACAGGCCGATTACGGCATGGCGGAGATCGCGTACGAATTGAATGCCGAGGGCGCGCGGCTGGCCCGCGAAGCGGCCCGCCTCGCCCAGGACGAGGACGGCCGCGAACGTTTCGTCGCCGGCGCCATCGGTCCGACCAACCGCACCGCCTCGATCTCGCCGGACGTTTCCAATCCCGGCTTTCGCGCCGTCACTTTCGACGAGCTGCGGCTGGCTTATGCGGAGCAGGTGCGCGGGCTCCTTGCCGGCGGCGTCGATGCGCTGCTGATCGAGACCATCTTCGATACGCTCAACGCCAAGGCGGCGATTTTCGCCATCGCTGACGAACTCAAATCGCGCGGCATCGCCGTGCCCATTATGATTTCCGGCACCATCACCGACCGCTCCGGCCGTTTCCTGTCCGGCCAGACGCCGGAAGCATTCTGGAATTCGATTGCACATGCCGCGCCATTGTCGGTCGGTCTGAACTGCGCGCTCGGCGCCAAGGAAATGCGCGCGCATATCGCCGAGCTCTCCCGCGTCGCCGACACTTTGATCTGCGCCTATCCGAATGCCGGCTTGCCCAATGAATTCGGTGGTTACGACGAAGGCCCCGAGGCGATGGCCACGTTGATCGGCGAATTTGCCGCGGCCGGCCTGGTCAATATCGCCGGCGGCTGCTGCGGCACCACGCCCGAGCACATCCGCGCCATCGCCCGCGCCGTCGCCGGCAAGACGCCGCGCGTCATTCCCGAAATCGCGCCGCGGCTGCGGCTGTCCGGCCTCGAGGCGTTCACGCTGACGCCGGAAATTCCGTTCGTGAATATCGGCGAGCGCACCAACGTCACCGGCTCGGCGCGGTTCCGCAAGCTCGTCACCGCCGGCGATTATGCGGCGGCGCTTGCGGTGGCGCGCGATCAGGTCGAGAGCGGCGCGCAAATCATCGACATCAATATGGACGAGGGCCTGCTCGATTCCGAGAAGGCGATGACCACGTTCCTCAATCTGGTCGCGGCGGAGCCCGACATCGCCCGCGTGCCGGTGATGATCGATTCCTCGAAGTTCTCGGTGATCGAAGCCGGGCTGAAATGCGTGCAAGGCAAGGCCGTGGTCAATTCGATCTCGCTCAAGGAAGGCGAGGATGCGTTCGTCCGTCACGCCGAACTGGTGCGCCGCTACGGCGCCGCCGTCGTGGTCATGGCGTTCGACGAAAAAGGCCAGGCTGATACGCTTGAGAAAAAGCAAACGATCGCCGCGCGTGCCTACGACGTTCTGTTGAACCGCGTCGGCTTCCCGCCGCAGGACATCATTTTCGATCCGAACATTTTTGCTGTCGCCACCGGCATGGAGGAGCACAACGGCTACGGCACAGCCTTCATCGAGGCGGCGCGTTGGATCCGGGCGAACTTGCCGCACGCGCATATTTCCGGCGGCGTGTCGAACCTGTCGTTCTCGTTCCGCGGCAACGAGGCGGTGCGCGAAGCCATGCACTCGGTGTTCCTCTATCACGCCATCAAAGCCGGCATGGATATGGGCATCGTCAATGCCGGCCAGATCGCGGTCTATGACGACCTCGA